>NZ_CP109007.1:7096140-8302280 GCF_036226665.1 Streptomyces sp. NBC_00691
CGTGCCGGTCGGAGGAGCGGCGGCAGCGGGCACGGTCGGCGGGGCCGGTGCGACCGCCGGTGTCGCGGCCGCCGGCGGCACCGCGCTCACCGTGGCGGCCCCGCTCGTGCTCATGGCCGTGGCGGTGGGGGTCAGCGCGCACGCCGACCACAAGCGCCGACAGGCAATCGAACACATCACGGAGCTGCTGGAGCAACTGCAGGAGGACAAACTCGACGACGAGCTCAGCGAACTCGACGCCTGCCGAGGCACCATCGACAAGGCCACCGCCATCCTGCTCGACCAGGGCAGACTCGGTGTCTCGCTGGGACTCGACTCGGCGGTGCACGCCATCAACACGGCGCTGAGCAAGGCCGAGCGCCGCCTCGGCCGTTGGCGGAGTGCGCTCGGCGGACTGCCCGAGACCGAGGCCGTGGAACTCGGCACGCTGACCAAGGCGTTCCCCGGCGTCGACGACCAGGGCGGTACGTTCCGCACCCACCTCGAACTCGCCGCCCTGACCATCGCGCTGATGCGGCGGGTCGTCGTCCTCCAGGCGGTCGAGCACGCCCAGAGCGAGCCCGGCAACCCGTTCGAGCACTTCACCCGCGCCCTCCGACGCGACCAGCAGCGCCTCGACGAGCTGCAGTCGGGCATCGCCGACGTCCTGGTACGCCTGTCGGCACTGGAGCTGGCGCGCCCGAACGGTCTCCGGCCCGTCTTCACGACCGGTGAGGTCGATCGCCTGATGAGCGCGGCACACCGCGTCCGCAGGCTGGGCGACGGAGTGGCGGTGAACGGCCGCACGCCCGACGTGGCGATCGAGATCGCCCGCGACAAGGACGGCTCGGTGGTCGTGTTCCCCGCACTGCACGCCTAGGGGCACGTCCGCTCGGGAGGGGATGCGGAGGCGTCGGGCCTCTCGGTCGGCGCCTCCGCCCTCAGGGGGTCGCTTCTTTCTCTCGCTCCGTCAGCGCCATCGGGGCGGGCGTGGATCCCAGTCGCCCAGGTACGCCGGCCGGGTCGCGGACCCCGCCTCGGTGGAGTCGAGTCGGGGGCGGTTCTCCGGGACGGTGACGCGGGCTCCGGGGCCGTTGTTGCGGTACTCGGCGAAGCGCTGCGCCTGCCACGGGTAGGCGTCCCGCATGTTCGCGTACGGGGCGGCCGTGTCGATCCCCGGCCCGAGCGTGCTCTCCCTGACCACGAGGGACGGCCGGGCGGTGAGGTCCGAGCCGGGTACCCAGGGCCGGGCCAGCTTGTAGAAGCCGTCCGGGGCCTCGCTGGTGACCCGGCAGTGGGCGGCGAGGAACCCGTGCGGGTTCTCCCGGGCCGTGGACGGGGCGAAGACGAAGCCGAACGGGGCCGCGGCCAGATCGGGGCGGAGCAGCGTACGGAAGTGGCAGTGCTCGAACACGGCGGTGGCCCGGCCGAAGACGAAGTCGACGTCTCCCTCCACGTGACAGTGCGCGTAGTACTGGCGCGCGAAGGCGGTCAGGGCCATGGAGTCGGCGTACAGGGTGTCCTGGTGGCCGAGGAAGCGGCAGTGGAAGAACGCCGACCGGTCGCCCTGCGCCTTGAGGGCGACGGCCTGCGTGCCGGGGTTCCCCGGCAGGTCGGTGCGGAGGAAGTCGTTGGCGAAGGTGATGCCGACAGCGGTGAATCCGGCCGCCTGGACGGTGGTGGTCGCCGACCCGGTGGTGCCGAGGGTGCCGCCCTCGGGTCGCGGTGTACCGGCGGCGTTGGCGTACACGACGACGACGTCCCGGGGGTCGCCGCTCGCCCCGATCCAGGTCATGTCCGTACGGGCGGGACTCACGGTGACCGTCTCCCGGTATGTCCCGGCGGCGAGCACCAGGGTCCAGCCGGCGCCGCTCGCGGCGGTGACCGCCGCCTGGACGGTGGCGTGGTCGCCCAGCCCGCCCGGGTGGACGTACAGGGTCCGCTCGGTGAAGCGGCGCGCGGGCGAACCGAACCGGCCGAAGGGGCGGGCGGGCGTGGGGGAGACGGCCGAGGCGGGGGCCGCCGGCAGCACGAGGGCGAGTGCCGTTCCGGCGGCGCCCAGGAGCAGGGAGCGACGTGCCGGGACGGTCCCGGCCGTGGCGACGTGCGAGGGCATGCGGGCTCCTCCTGGAAGCGGGTGGGGGCTCAGCAGGAGCGGCCGGCACCCGCGCGGTGGCCGACGAGGGCGGGTACGGCCCTCGGGTGGTCGACCCGGGTGCGCAGGACGGGGGTCCAGCCCGCGTCGGCCCGCAGCAGCTCCTCGGGGAACTGCGTGTTGTGGGCGGCGAGGAGGTCGACCGGCCTGCCGTTCACGTAGTTGCCGACGGTGGTGACGGGCGCGTCCTTCCACTTCTTGAGGATCTTGCCGGCGGGTACGTCCGCGGCGAGCGTGAACGCGTTCCTCTCCGCGAAGAGCTGCGACTCCTGCCCGACTCCGAGGCTGTACACGTAGGACGAACTCGGCACGACGAAGTGGTTGTTGTACACGTCGACCTGGCCGAACCTGACCCGCGGCGCCCGCTCGATCACGTTCTCGAAGAGGTTGTGGTGCAGGGTGACCCGCAGCTTCCCCCGGTCGGTGGCGCCCGCGCTGTCGCTGTTGCCGATCATCAGGGTCTTGTCGTGGTCGGTGAAGACGTTCCACGAGATCGTGACGAGGTCCGCGCCCCGCACGACGTCCAGCTCGCCGTCGTGCTGCTGGTAGACCTCGCCGTAGTACGAAGGCAGCGAACTGTCCGGGTGGACCCCGTCGGTGAAGGTGTTGTGGTCGATCCAGACATGGGTGGAGCCGTACACGACGAGGCTGTCGTACTCGGAGTTCCACGCCCCGGTCGCGCCGTCGGTCGGGTCCCACTGCGGGAAGCAGTCCAGCGGGCTCTCCAGCGTCAGGTCGCGGATCACGACGTTGTCGACGCCCTGGACCTGGAGGCTGCCGCCGGTGATCCCGGCGTGCCTGCCGACTCCGACGATCGTGGTGTTCGCGGGCACCTTGACCTTGATGGCCTGGCCCTGGGCGGTCGCGGACGCCGCCCGCAGGTCCTCCTGGGGGCCGCTGACCGCGTTCTCGTACCCCCAGACCGCGGGGTCGTAGTCGGCGAGATAGCGGGCGAAGTCGTAGCCGGGTGCCTCGAAGGCGGCGCAGCCGGCGGCGGTGGCGTTCAGCGTGCCCACGACCTTGACGATCCGGGGCTCGGTGCCGGGCACGGCGAGCGCGGTCCGGAACTCCTCCCAGGTGGTGACGGTGAAGACCCGGGAGGGGGCGGCGGCCGCCCCGCCGGTGGTGCCGGTCCCCTCGGACGCCCAGCCGTCACCGGCCGGCAGCGTGGCGCGCGCGGGGTCGGCGCCGGGGCGCGGGGCGGCGTGGGCCCCGGCGGCGGGGGCGGTCACCGTCAGGGTGAGGGCGGTCGCGGCCACCAGGCCCAGTCTCGTACGGCGGTTCATGATCGGCTCTCCTCGAACTCGGCGGTGTCGGGGGCGGTCTCGGGCCAGGTGATGAGCCCGGCGGGCAGGGCGTCGTCCACCCGGCGCGTCTCGCGCGGGGCGAGGACGTGGGTGCGGAGCAGCTCGACGGCGACCAGCCGGGCCACCTCGATCGCCCCCGGCGGGTTGAAGTGGGTGTTGTCCTGCTCGGTCGCGGTCCAGTTGAAGTACGTCTTGGTGGCCTCGGGGCCGAGCCGCTGCCACAGGGCGAGCGACAGCGCCTCGACGTCGAGGAGGGGGACGTCCGACTCACGGGCGGTCTCCCGCATCGCCGCCGGGTAGGCGCCGAGCGTCCGCAGGGCCGTTCCGTCCACGTCGAACTTGCGCCGCTCGACGGAGGTGGCGAACACCGGGAGGGCGCCCCGGGACCGTGCGCCCTCGGAGAAGACCCGCAGGTTGTCCTGGTAGGTGGTCCACGGCTCGGTGTAGCGGGTGGGGTCGGCGACCTTCTGGTCGTTGTGACCGAACTGGATCAGGAGCAGGTCGCCGGGGCACAGCGCGGTGAGGATCGCCTCCAGCCGGCCCTCGTCGAGGAAGCTCTTGGTGCTGCGCCCGTTGACGGCGTGGTTGGCGACGCGCACGCCCCGGTGCAGGAAGAAGGGGAGGGCCATGCCCCAGCCGGTCTCGGGCGCGGCGTCGGCGTACTTCTGGGCGGCGGTGGAGTCGCCCGCGATGAAGAGGGTGCGCATACGGGGGTGTCCTTGGGAACGGGCCGGGGGAGCCCCGGCCAGGGCGAGCGCGAGGCCCGCCCCGGCCGTGACCACCGCGCGGCGGCCGACGCTCACGACTTCTGCTGCTTCCACTCGGCCTGCGCCGTGTTCAGCTGCTCGGCCAGGTGGTCGAGGAACTCCTTCGCGGTGGACGTGCCGAGCAGGACCTTCTGGAAGCCCGGCTCGTTCTCGGCCTTGGAGATCGTGTTCCAGTCCGGCAGGTAGTACGGCAGCTCCACGATCGTGGCCTTGCCGCTGAAGAGGACCTCGGCGCCGAGCTTCGTGGGCTCCGCCTCCTGCAGCCAGGGGTCCTGGGCGGCCTCCGTGTTGGCGGGGATGGCGCCGGCCGACCTGTTCCACTTGCTGTTGGAGGCGTGCGAGGCCGCGAACTCGATGAACTTCCAGGCCGCGGCCTTGTTCTTGCCGGAGGAGAAGAGCCCGAGGCCGTCGACGGGGTTGGAGACCTGCACCCGGGTGCCGTCGTCGAGGGTCGGGTTGGGGATGCCCCGGAACTTCTCCGTACCGAGGGCCTTCACATGGTCCTGGTAGGAGCCGAGGTTGTGGTTCAGCATGCCGATCTGGCCGCTGTCCCACTGCGCGACCATCTTGGTGAAGTCGTTGTTGACGTCGGCGGCCGGGGTGGTCTTCTTGAAGAGGCCGGCGTACTTCTCCAGCGCGGCCACGTTCTCGGGGTCGTTGACGGTGGTCCTGTCGCCGTTCCAGAAGCTCGTGATGCCGCTCTGGCCGTACATGGCGTCCAGGGCCTGGGCGATCGAGCCCGCGCCGCCGCGGATCGTGTAGCCGAAGCGGTTCTTGTCGGTGGCCGTCAGCTTCTCGGCCGCCGCGTAGAACCTCGACCAGGTGGTGGGCTCCGGCAGACCGGCCGTCTTGAACAGATCGGTGCGGTAGTACAGCACACCGTTGCTCGCGGAGGTGGGGACGGTGAACAGCTTGTCCTGGCCGCCGGCCGACTTCACGCTCGCGAGCATGCCGGCGTTCAGCCTGCCTTTGAGGGCGCTGTCCTCGATCCGGGCGTCCAGCGGCTCAAGGGCGCCCTGTGCGGCGATCCCGGCGAGCATCGCCGCGCCGACGCCACCGACGTCCGGCAGTCCGCCGCCCTGGATCGCGGTGTCGTACTTCGACTGGACCTCCTTGGAGGCGATCCCGACGTACTCGACGTCGATGTCGGGGTTCGCCTTCTCGAAGTCCGCGATGATCTCCTTCCAGACGTCGGTGCGGACACCGCCGTTGTTGTCCCAGAAGGTGATCTTTCCCTTGCCCGATCCCTCGGTGCCCTTGCCGCCGGCCCCGCCGCTGCCGTCGTCACCGCAGGCGGTGGCGGTCAGGGCGAGGACGCCGGTGAGGGTGAGGGCGAGGGCGGCTCTGCGCCGTCCGCCGGGGAAGATGGTCATCGTCGGCTCTCTTCTCTCGGGATGTTGCGGGAACTGCGGGGAGGGGTGTGGGGGAGTACGGGGCGGGGCGCCGGTGCGGCGCCCCGGGTGATGCAGCTCAGGCGGCGGTGACGCGGAAGTCGGAGAACACGGCCGTCCCGGCGTGTCCCGCGCCTTCGGGCGCCCCGGCGAACAGGCCGAGCAGCGCGCCGACCCAGCGCCAGGGCGTGGCGGCGAACTCCGGCCCGAGTGGGAACGGCCCGCCGTCGTGGCCGTGGCCGGGCCCGGATGCGGCACCGGACGCCTCGTACGAGAAGCGGCAGCGTGCGTCCGCCGTGACCTCGATCCGGAGCAGGACCCGGTCCCCGGTCAGGGGCCTGGAGCGGGCCGCGTCCCGCTCGCGGTCCGCGTTCGCCGGGGCGAAACGGTGGACGAGCCGGGCCGTGCCGTCCGGCGCCCGCTCCAGACCGATCCACGCGTACGCGTCCCCCAGGACGACGAGACCCGCCCGGGCACCGGGAGCCGCCGAGCCGAGCCGCAGCCCGACCTCGACGACCACGGCACCGGCGGGCAGCCGCTGGGTGAGGACGTGCGGCGCGCCGCGGAGATCGTCGAGCCGGTCCGACCGCACACAGTCGAGCCGCAGCCCGTCGCCCGTGTGCTGACTGGCCCAGCCCGCCAGCGGATTGGCGGTCCACTGCCACTGCCTGCCGAACCGGCCGCCGGGAAACGTGTCGTCCACGGCCGGCCGCGCGGCCGGCTGCTCCGGCAGGTCCGGCTTGCGGTGCACCCGGACCGGGGCGCCCGCGTCGCCGAGCACGGGCCAGCCGTCCGCGTCCCAGCGCATCGGCTGGAGATGGACGAGCCGGCCGTGCGCGCCCGACTGCTGGAAGTGCAGGAACCAGTCCTCGCCCCGCTGGGTGCGTACCCAGCCGCCCTGGTGGGGGCCGTTGACGTCGGTGTCGCCCTGCGCGAGGACGATCCGCTCCTCGTACGGGCCGAAGAACGACCGGGACCGGAACGCGCCCTGCCAGCCGGTGGCCACGCCCCCGGCCGGGGCGAAGATCCAGTACCAGCCGTCGTGCCGGTAGAGCTTGGGGCCCTCCAGGGTGAACCAGCCGGGGAGCCGGTCGGCGTCCACGAGCACCCGGCCCTCGTCCAGGACCTTCGTCCCGTCGGGGCTCATCCGGTGCCCGGTGAGCCGGTTGTTGAAGCCGGCGCGTGACTTGGCCCAGCCGTGCACGAGATGGGCCTCGCCGGACTCCTCGTCCCACAGCGGGCAGGCGTCGATCAGCCCCCGGCCCGCCTTCACCAGGTGCGGTGCCGTCCACGGCCCGCGTACGGAGGGCGCGTTGACCTGGAAGACCCCGTGGTCGGGGTCGCCCCAGAAGATCCAGAACCGGCCGTCGTGGTGCCGGAACGAGGGTGCCCAGACGCCGCGGTCGTGCCGGGGCGCGGTGAACGCGGCGGCAGGTTCGAGCCGCTCGAGGGCGTGGCCGACGAGCGTCCAGTTGACCAGGTCCCGGGAGTGCAGCAGCGGCAGCCCGGGGGCGCGGCCGAAGCTGGACGCCGTCAGGTGGTAGTCCTCGCCGACCCGGACCACGTCGGGGTCGGACCAGTCCGCCGCGAGCACGGGATTGCGGTACCTGCCGTCACCGAGGTCGCCGGTCGCGAGGCCGGCACCGGCGCCCGTCATGACGTCACCGCCTTGCGGACCAGGGCCGCGGCCGCGGCCCGGTCGAGGCGCCCGTCGGCGACGACGGTCACCACCCGCCGTACGAAGGTCTCCCCGGCGGCCACCGGGAGCCGTGCGTCGTGGGCGAGCGAGGAACCGACGCCCGGGTACTCGGCCGCCCGGACGAACCACGGGTCCTCCCGGGTCCGGGCCGTCGCCCCGGCGAAGACCAGCGTCCAGCCCTCGCCCGCGAGCGCCACCCAGTCCGCGCGGCCCCCGTGCACGGCCTCCTCGCCGTCCGCGTCCGCACCGCCGGTCCCCGCCCCGAACACCACCGGAGCCGTGGCCTCCTTCGGTGCCCGCCAGAAGAAGCCGCCGTACGCGGCGCCCGGCCGGCCGTTCGTCGCGGGGCTGCCGACCGACAGGTCCTGCCCGGACACATTGGTGAGGGAGAAGGTGAGGTCGAGCGCCCAGGCGGTGCCGCTGAGGGCGGTGGCCGCCACCGTCCGGTGCTCGCGGAGCAGCCGCTCGCCCCCGGCCGTCCAGGTCAGCTCCTCCACGAAGCCGTCCGGGTCGCACAGCTTGAACCCGTCGTGCCGCTGCGCCCCGTGGTTGTCGAGCGCGACCGGCCCGCGGTCGCGGACGAAGGTGCGCCCGCCCCAGAAGTTGTGGCCGGCGACGTCGGGCACGGCGACGCCCACGCCGAGGTGGTGCGGATGGTCCCCGGGCTCGGTCTCGGTCACCGGCCGCCCGCCGAGGGTCGTGACCGGGTGGAGGTACGGCCGGGGGGAGTGGCCGGGGGCCAGGTCGGTCCGGGTCGTGTACCGGGCGACGGCGCGGCCCGCGCAGCGCAGGACCGTCGGGGCGTCGGGGTTCACAGGGCCACCGCCCGGGTCGACGGGGCCCAGGAGGCGCCGAGCTCGGAGAACAGCCTGAGCCCGTCGGCACTGGCGTCCACCAGGGCGTCGACGCCGTCGACGACCCGGCGCGGCGCGCTCTCGCCGGGCTCGGTGCGCCAGTGCGCCGCGGGTATGGCCAGCGGGTCAGGGGCCGTCCGTACCGCCTCGACGACCCGCATGAACGCGCCGGTCGCGGCCGGCGGCACCCACAGCGGCTCGCCGTCGGTGACATGCGCGACGAGGTTCTCCAGGAGGTCGGTACGGCCGTACTCGGTCTCCACCGGCCCGTGCCCGGCACGCTGGACGAGCACCCGGTCCTGCCGGTACCAGAAGGTGATCCGGCCCCGGGTGCCGTGGACGATGACGTACGGCTCCGAGGACCGCTCGGCGCAGAGCGTCACCGCGACGGTGACCTGGGTGCCGGCCGAGGTGACGATCCGTACGGCCGAGGTGTCGTCGGCCTCGATGGCGTGGGCGTGCAGCAGCTCGGTCTCGATGTGCTCGACGTCCTCCGCGCGGGTGGAGCCGGACAGCGCGAGCGCCGTGGCGACGGCGTGCGCGAGGGGATTGGTGAGCGCCCCGTCGACGACGTCGACCCCGCCGAGCCGGCGGTGGCCCGCCCAGGGGACGCGCCGGAAGTAGGCCTCGTCGCGCACCCAGGCCCCGGCCGCGCCGACGCCGAGGAGTTCGCCGATGGCGCCCTCCGTGACCATCCGGCGGATCGCGGGCACCGCGTGCGATCCCAGCGACTGGAAGCCGATCTGGCAGGCCGCGCCGGCCGCCTCGACGCCGTCGGCCATCCGGCGGAACTCCGCGTACGACGGGGCGGGCGGCTTCTCCAGGAGGATGTGGGCCCCGTGCCGGGCGGCGGCGAGGGCCATGTCGGTGTGGGTCTGGATGGGGGTGCTGAGCACGGCGATCCGGGCGCCGGTGGAGGCGAGGAGCGCCTCGAGGTCGGCGGACTGCTCAGGGTCCCCGATGCCGTCGAGCTCGTCGGTGCCCAGGGGGCGCAGCTCGCAGACGCCGGCGAGGCGGACGAGTCCGCGCTCTTCGAGCCGGCGGATGTTGAGGAGGTGGCTGCGGCCGTGGCCGCGGGCACCGGCGAGGACGACGGGCAGGGGGGTGGGCGCGGTGTTCATGTCTTCCCTGTTCGTGCGTGCTGTGCTCGCGGTGCGGCTCATCCCTTCACCGCCCCGGCGCTGAATCCGGTGACCAGCCACTTCTGGATGAAGCCGAAGACGATGACGACGGGGACGGCGGCGATGACGCCGCCCGCGGCGAGTGCCCCGAGGTCGACGCTGTCGGCGCCCATGAGGGTGTTGAGGCCGACCGGGATCGTCTGCTTGTCCTGGCTGCTGAGGAACATCAGGGCGAAGAGGAAGTGGTTCCAGGCGTGGACGAAGGCGAAGGAGCCGACGGCGACCAGACCGGGCCTGAGGAGCGGGAGGACGACGATCCGGAAGGCGGAGAAGCGGTTGCAGCCGTCGACCCAGGCGGCCTCCTCCAGGGAGTACGGCACGTTCCTGATGAAGCCGCTGATGAGGATCATCGACAGCGGGAGCTGGAAGACGGTCTCGGCGATGATCACGCTCCCCAGGGAGTTGATCATCTTGAGCTCGGCGAAGATCTGGAACAGCGGCACGAGGAGCAGGGCGCCCGGCACGAACTGGGAGCAGAGCAGGGCCAGCATGAAGCCCTTCTTGATCCGGAAGTCGAAGCGCGCCAGGGCGTATCCGCCGGCGAGGGCGACGACCGTGGTGCTGATGAGCACCGCGATTCCGATGAGGAGGCTGTTCTGGAAGAAGACGCCGAAGCTGCGCTCGTTCCAGACCTTCTCGAAGTGCGCGGTCGTCATGGGCCAGGGCAGCAGCGAGGTGGAGCCGGCCGGGCGTACGGCGAAGAGCAGGATCCAGTAGAAGGGGACGAGGGTGAAGAGGAGGTAGATCCCGAGGGGCAGATAGATCTGCCACCGGGGCACCTCGTCCCAGGCCCGGTGCTTGGCGCGGGCGGGCACGGGCGGCGTCCGGTCGGGTGGCCGCACGGCCGGCGGCGGCACGTCGGCCGGCGCCTTCGTGGTGGTGGACCCGCTCAGGGTGGACTCGGCTGTCACTTGCCGTCGCCTCCGAACTTGCTCAGGCGCAGATAGACCATCGAGCAGAAGAGAAGGATCACGAACGCCACCGTGGTGAGGGCGGAGGCGTATCCGAAGTTGTGGGCGTCGACGCTGGTGTGGGCGATGTACAGCGGCAGCGTGGTCGTCTCGCCCGCGGGTCCGCCGCCGGTCAGCGTGTACAGCAGGTCGACGTTGTTGAACTCCCAGACCGCGCGCAGCAGCGTGGACAGGACGATCGCGTCCCGGATGTGCGGCAGGGTGATGTGGACGAACTGCCGGACCCGGCCCGCCCCGTCGACCTCGGCCGCCTCGTACAGGTCCTTCGGTACGGACTGGAGGTCGGCCAGGATGAGGATGGCGAAGAAGGGCACTCCGCGCCAGAGATCGGCGACGATCGCCGCGGGGAACACGGTCGAGGTGTCGGAGAGCCAGGACGTGCCGTACGTGCCGAGGCCCATGTCCGCGAGGTAACGGCTGATCCCGGTCTGGGAGTTGTAGAGCAGTACCCAGATCGCGGAGGTGAGCACGCCGGAGACGGCCCACGGGGAGAAGACCAGGGCCCGGCCCAGGGCGCGGCCGGCGAAGGTCTGGTTCACGATGAGCGCGAGCGCGAGACCGAAGAGGAGCTGGAGCGTGACCTCGACGACGACCCACTTGAGGCTGAAGGTCAGGGTCCCCCAGAACCGGGGGTCGTCCGTGAAGATCCTGGTGAAGTTGTCGAATCCCGCGAAGCCGTTACGCCAGGGCTTCGTGGGGTTGTAGTGCTGGAGGCTGTAGTAGAAGACGCTGAGCACCGGGTAGGCGATGAAGCCCAGCATCAGCAGACCGGCGGGCGCGATCAGCAGGTACGGCAGTCGGCGGGGGGTCGCTCCCGTGCGACGGCGGCGCTGTGCCGTGACGGCTTGGGGCGTTGGGGTCACAGCTGAGGCCATGACGGCGGCTCCGTTCTCGGTGAAGCGCTTCGCGAACGACGTTCGAGATGTCGGGCAGGGGCGGGCGGGTGGAGCTGATGGCGCGGAAGGAGCGGGTGGGGCGGTGCGGACCGGCGGCGCGGTTGCGGTGGGGCGGGTTCTCAACCCGCGTACGGATCAGGAGTGGTGCCCGGACGCGCCAGGAAGGCGAAGTCGCAGCCGGTGTCGGCCTGGGAGATCTGCTCCATGTAGAGCGCGCCGTAGCCGCGCTCGTACCGGGCCGGCGGCGGTGTCCACGCTGCTCGGCGGACGTCCAGTTCCTCGTCCGTGACGTGCAGGTGGAGGGAGCGTGCGGCGACGTCGAGAGTGATCGTGTCGCCCGTACGGACGAGGGCGAGGGGTCCGCCGACATGGGACTCGGGTGCCACGTGCAGCACACAGGCCCCGTAACTCGTGCCGCTCATCCGGGCGTCGGAGATCCGCACCATGTCCCGTACCCCCTGTTCGAGCAGGTACCGGGGGATGGGCAGCATGCCGTACTCCGGCATCCCCGGACCGCCCTTGGGGCCCGCCCCGCGCAGCACCAGCACATGCTCGGGCGTGATGCCGAGCGCCGGGTCGTCGATGGTCCGCTGCATGGTGCGGTAGTCGTCGAACACGACCGCCGGACCGGTGTGCTTGAGCAGTCGCGGCTCCGCAGCGATGTGCTTGATGACGGCGCCGTCGGGGCAGAGGTTGCCCCGCAGCACCGCGACCCCTCCCTCGGCGGCCAGCGGCCTCGAACGGTCCCGGATCACCTCCTCGTCGTGCACGAGCGCACCGTCGAGCTGCTCCCGCAGCGTGGCGTGCGCGACCGTCGGGCGTTCCAGGTGCAGGACGTCGGTGATCCGGGAGAGGAAGCCGGGCATCCCGCCCGCGAAGTGGAAGTCCTCCATCAGGTACCGGCCGCCCGGCCGCAGGTTCGCGAGCACCGGCACCGTCCGTGCGATCCGGTCGAAGTCGTCGAGCGTCAGCTCCACCCCCGAGCGCCCCGCCATCGCGATCAGATGGATCACCGCGTTGGTCGAGCCGCCGAGCGCCAGGACGGCGGCGACCGCGTCCTCGTACGCCTCGCGCGTCAGGATCCGCGACAGCCGCAGGTCCTGCCGTACGAGTTCCACGATCCGCAGCCCCGAGGCGGCCGCCATCCGGTCGTGCCCCGAGTCGACCGCCGGCACCGAGGAGGCACCCGGCACGGTCACACCGAGCGTCTCCGCGGCGGCGGTCAGCGTGGACGCCGTCCCCATCGTCATGCAGTGCCCGGGGGAGCGGGCGAGACCGCTCTCCAGCTCCGCCATCTCGCAGTCGCCGATCCGGCCCGCCCGCTTCTCGTCCCAGTACTTCCACATGTCCGTACCGGAACCGAGCGTCTCGCCCCGCCAGTGACCCGGCAGCATCGGCCCCGCGGGGACGAACACCGTCGGCAGGTCGACCGAGGCCGCTCCCATGAGGAGCGCCGGGGTGGTCTTGTCGCAGCCGCCCATCAGCACCGCCCCGTCCACCGGGTACGAGCGCAGCAGCTCCTCCGTCTCCAGGGCGAGGAGGTTGCGGTAGAGCATCGGGGTCGGCTTCTGGAACGTCTCCGAGAGGGTGGAGACGGGGAACTCCAGCGGGAAGCCCCCGGCCTGCCACACCCCGCGCTTCACGGCCTGCGCGCGGTCGCGGAGGTGGACGTGGCAGGGGTTGATGTCGGACCAGGTGTTGAGGATCGCGATCACCGGCTTCCCGAGGTGCTCCTCGGGGAGGTAGCCGAGCTGCCGGGTGCGGGCCCGGTGGCTGAAGGAGCGGAGGCCGTCGGTGCCGTACCACTGATGACTGCGCAGGTCCTCGGGACGTCGGCGCCCCTCGCCGCTCATATCGGCCACCCGGCCGCGATCGTCGCCACCTCGGACCGCTCGCTCTCGGGAAGTTCACGGCTCGGCGGGCGGACCGACCGGCGGCAGAGGCCGAGGGAGGCGAGGGCCTCCTTGACCACGGTCACGTTGTCCGCGCTGCCGTTGGCCGCGCGCAGCTCCTCGAAGCGGCGGATCCGCTCCCAGACCTTCATCGCGGTCGGGTAGTCGCCGGACCGCAGCGCCTCCAGCATCTCCAGTGAGAGCGCGGGGGAGACGTTGACCAGGCCGGAGGTGAACCCGGTCGCGCCGCTCGCGAAGTAGGCGGGGGCATACGGCTCGGCCAGGCCCGCCACCCAGACGAAGCGGTCCAGGCCCGCGTCCCGGGCGAAGCCGGCGAACCGGGCCGCGTCGGGGACCGCGTACTTCACCCCCACGACGTTGGGGCACGCGGCGCCGAGCTCGGCGAGCCGGGCCCCGCCGATCAGCGGGTTGCGGATGTAGGGGACGACCCCGAGCTCGGGGACGGCCTCGGCGATGGCCCGGTGGTAGTCGACCCAGCCGCTCTCGGAGACGTACGGGTGGACCGGCTGGTGGACCATCACCATGTGGGCGCCGGTGGCGCGGGCGTGCCGGGCGGCCCCGACCGCCGTCGGCACGTCGTGGCCGACGCCGACGAGGATCGCGGCACGGTCCCCGGCCTCGTCGACGGTGATCTCGGTGAGGGAGCGGCGTTCCTCGGGGGTGAGGGCGTAGAACTCGCCGGTGTTGCCGTTGGGGGTGAGGGTGCGGACCCCGCCGTCGAGGAGCCGGCGCAGCAGCGCGCGGTGGGTGACGGGGTCCACCGAGCCGTCCTCGGCGAACGGGGTGACCGGGATGGCCACCACGTCGGCGAGGGCGGCCCTCATCGTCTCGAATTCCATGCTCACTCGCCGTTCAGGGGGGACTGGGGGAAGGCGCGCTCGACGAAGGAGGCGATGTGGTCGTGGACGGCGCGGCCCACCCCGTCGATGTCGCCGCCGGCCGCGAGGCGCAGGATCTCCTCGTGCTCGGCGGCCTCCCGCTCCCAGGAGGGGATGGCCGCCCAGGCGACGGTGGAGACCAGGGCGGCCTGGTCGCGGACCTCGTCGAGCATCCGGCCGAGCAGCGGGTTGCCGCAGGGCAGGTAGAGCGCCCGGTGGAACGCGCGGTTGGCCAGGGACCGTTCGGCCGGGTCCTCGGCGCCGGCCGCCCGGCGCAGGGCCTCCCGCGCCTCGTCGAGCGGGGCGCCGGACGCCACCGCGCGGCGGACCGCCTCGGGCTCCAGGAGGAGGCGTACGTCGTAGACGGCGCGGGCCATGTCGGCGTCGACCATCCGGACCGTGACGCCCTTGTACTGGTTCATCACCACGAGCCCGCTGCCCGCGAGGGTCTTGAGCGCCTCACGGACCGGAGTCTTCGACACCCCGAAACGCGTGGCGAGTTCGGCCTCTACCAGGGCCTGGCCGGGTCTGAGTCCTCCGGTGAGGATGTCGTGCTTGATCGCTTCGAGCACGTACTGGGTGCGGGAGGGGATGGGGCTGGGGGCGAAGGCCATTGGAGCACTCTCAGATCTCGTGTATCGCGTCTCATATATGACGTACGAAGTGCAACGGGCATGAAGCTAAGGGGGCGTTCGTGTTTCGTCAATGCTTCGCGCAAACGCTTTCTACGGTGCGAACCCCGCCCCGGCCCCTCACCCCTGGGGCTGGTTCGGCGTTTTGTTTTCTGGGATAACTATTGAGGGCCCCGTGCCGGCCCCGCCGGGCCGAGTCGTCCGCCCGCCCCACCCCACCCCCAAGGACCAGCATGAAGTTCACCGACGGCTTCTGGCTGATGCGCGAGGGCGTCCACGCCTCGTACGCCACCGAAGTCCGCGATCTGCGCCCGGAAGCGGACCGCTTCACGGCCCACGCCTCCGTCAAGCGGGTCGAGACCCGCGGCGACACCCTGAACTCGGCGCTCCTGACCGTGGAGTGCCACGCCCCCGCCGAGGGCGTGATCGGCGTGCGCGTCACCCACCACGCCGGAAAGACCCGCCGAGGACCGGACTTCGCGCTCGAAGGGTCCGGCCCGGATGCGGACACGGGACGCCCGGGCCCCGGCACGGTCCACCTCGACGGCCCCCTCGTCGAGCTGGCCTCCGGCCCCCTCCGGCTGCGCCTGGACCGCTCGGCCCCCTGGGCCCTGGAGTTCCACGACGCCGACGGCCGTACGCTCACCGGGGCCGGCCGCAAGGGCACCGCGTTCGTCACCACCCCCGACGGAGCCCACCACATGGCCGTCCAGCTCGCGCTCGGCGTCGGCGAGCAGATCTACGGTCTCGGCGAGCGCTTCACCCCCTTCGTGAAGAACGGGCAGAGCGTCGACATCTGGCAGGCCGACGGCGGCACCAGCAGCGAACAGGCCTACAAGAACATCCCGTTCTACCTCTCCTCGCGCGGCTACGGCGTCTTCGTCAACCACCCCGGACGCGTCTCCTTCGAGATCGGCTCGGAGGCGGTCGGCCAGGTCCAGTTCAGCGTCGAGGACCAGACCCTGGAGTACTTCGTCGTCGCGGGCCCCACCCCCAAGGACGTCCTCGCCCGCTACACGGCCCTCACCGGCCGTCCCGCCCTGCCCCCGCCCTGGTCCTTCGGCCTCTGGCTGACCACGTCCTTCACCACCCGCTACGACGAGGCCACCGTCACCTCCTTCGTCGACGGCATGGCCGCCCGCGGCATCCCGCTCTCCGTCTTCCACTTCGACTGCTTCTGGATGCGCGAGTACCAGTGGTCCGACTTCCGCTGGGACCCCGAGACCTTCCCGGACCCGGAGGGCATGCTCGCCCGGCTCAAGGCCCGGGGGCTGCGCGTCGGCATGTGGATCAACCCGTACATCGCCCAGAAGTCCCCCCTCTTCGAGGAGGGCAGAGAGCGCGGGTTCCTCCTCCGGCGGGCGAACGACGACGTCTGGCAGTGGGACCTCTGGCAGCCCGGCATGGCTCTCGTCGACTTCACGAACCCCGAGGCGAGGACCTGGTTCCAGGACAAGCTGCGCCCGCTGCTCGCACAGGGCGTCGACTGCTTCAAGACCGACTTCGGCGAGCGCGTGCCCACGGACGTCGTCTGGCACGACGGCTCGGACCCCGAGCGCATGCACAACTACTACGCCCAGCTGTACAACCGGACCGTCTTCGACCTCCTGGAGAAGGAGCGCGGCACCGGCGAGGCCGTCCTCTTCGCCCGCTCGGCGACCGTCGGCGGGCAGCAGTTCCCGGTCCACTGGGGCGGCGACTGCTGGGCCTCCTTCGAGGCCATGGCCGAGTCCCTGCGCGGCGGGCTCTCGCTCTCCCTGAGCGGGTTCGGCTTCTGGAGCCACGACATCGGCGGCTTCGAGGGAACGCCCGAGCCGGAGGTCTTCACCCGCTGGCTCGCCTTCGGCCTGCTCTCCTCGCACAGCAGGCTGCACGGCAGCGACTCGTACCGGGTGCCGTGGGAGTTCGGCGAGCGGGCCGTGGAGGTCGCCCGGCGCTTCACCCGGCTCAAGCACCGGCTGATGCCGTACCTGTACGGGGCCGCCGCCGAGGCCCGGGCGACCGGCGTACCGGTGATGCGGCCGATGCTCCTGGAGTTCCCCGGGGACCCGGCCTGCCGGACCCTCGACCGGCAGTACATGCTCGGCCCCGACCTCCTGGTCGCTCCGGTCCTGACCTCCGGGGGCGAGGTCGAGGTCTACCTCCCGGCGGGCGACTGGACCCACCTCCTGACCGGCGAGACCGTCACCGGCCCCGGCTGGCGCCGCGAGACCCACGGCCCGGACAGCCTCCCGCTGTACGTACGCCCCGGCGCGGTCCTCCCCCTCGGCGCCGACGACTCCCGCCCGGACGGCGACTGGCTGGACGGACTGACACTGCTGGCGGCCCCGGGAGGCGCGGCGGGCCCGGTACGGGTCACCGTCCCGGACCACCGCGGAGCGCCGGCCGCGGTCTACGAGGTGACCCGTACGCCGGAGGGCCCGCGGGCGACCGTGCGCGGAACGGAACTCCCGTACACGGTCCGGGTCCTGGGGGCGGGCGGGGTGTGATCGCCACGGCGTAGGGTCGGGGCCATGACGACGCATCCCGCGATCCGGGACCCCGAACAGCGCAAGAAGGACGTCCTCGCCCGGCTGGCGGAGGAGGTGGACATCTGGGTGGCCTCGGCGAGCGCCGACGCCCGGCCGTACCTCGTGCCGCTGGCCTTCCACTGGGACGGCGCGGACATCTGGCTGTGCACCCGGCTGACGAACCCGACCGGCCGCAACCTCGCCGCGGGCGGGCGGACGCGACTGGCGCTCGGGCACACCCGGGACGTCGTCCTCATCGACGGGGACGTGACGACCCTCGCCGTCGGTGACGTACCGACGGCGGCGATCGAGGGCTTCGCCGCGAAGTGCGGCTGGGACCCGCGGAACTCGGGACCCGCGTACGGCTGGTTCCGGGTCCGCCCCACCGCCGTGGAGGCCTGGCTGGAGGAGCCCGAGCTGGCCGGCCGCCATCTGATGCGGGACGGCGTCTGGGCGGTCTGAGCCCGCCCGCGGGATCGGCCCCGGCCGGGCGGACGCCGTCGACGGCTGCTCGCCGCACCGTCGAGGAGGTGTCGACAGCCTGGTCAGCCACCGCCTTCCCCGCTCGCCGCACCGGCGGTCACCAGCGCGATGTACTCCAGGCGGACGGCGAACGTGGTGTGCCCCGTGGTCGCGGTGTGCGACGCGCAACCGGCCGCGCCGCTCCAGGGCCGCGGTGTCGGCTCCGACTCCCACGCGCATCCGCCGTCCATACAGCGCGCGGTCATCGTGACCTCGGACTCCGGTCCAGGGTGCCCGCCCATCCGGTAGACCGTCGCGACGGACACCGCCGCGCCGGTCACGGCCGCTCCCGGGGGAGCGCCGTCGGCGGTTCGTCGTGCGGGTGACGGCGGATCTCGACCCGGAAGTCCGCCGCAGCCGAATGGTCGTGCGTCCGGCGGCAGTGCCACTCCCGCTCGGCCGCGAGCGCGCACGTCGCGCAGCCCGGAGCCGGCACGGCGGGCGGCACGGGATCCACCGACAGGACCACCGGAGGCTCCGGACAGGTCTGCCGCACACGGGGCACCGCCGTGACCGGGGTGGTGAGCACCCGGATCAGCGCGCGTTCGTCCTCGGTCGGCCGACGCAGCTCGGAGGGCGCCGCCGTCCACGCGGTCCCCCCACCGGGCCGTTGCAGATGGACGACCTCGCCGTCCCAGGCGGTCACCTTCCCGAGGCGGAGCCTTCCCTCGGGTGTGTCTGCCGCCATGAACGCCCCGAGACCGGGGACGGGGCCCGGGTGGTCGCTTGCGGGCATGGGTGTTCCTCTCTGTAGCGAATCCACTACCAGGAGGCATCAGCGTGACCTACAGTCGAAGAAGCCTCAACGTACGTTTTGCTGAGGGAGAGTTGTGGTCAATCGCAAGGAGCTGGACCCGGACAGCGGGCCCATGGCTGCGTACGGGGCGCGTATGCGCAGGCTGCGCGAGGAGCAGGGATGGACGCAGGAGGAGCTGGCCGATCGCACGGGGTACTCCAGCAAGCACATTTCCGGCGTTGAAACCGGCAGCAGACCCGCAACCCTCAAATTCTCGGGGGTCGTCGACGCGGCCTTCGGGCTGACGGGAACGGATCGGTCGTTCGATCGCGAGTGTCGGCAGGTTCGGCACGGTGTGCTCCTGGAGGGATTTCCGGAGTACGTCCATCAGGAGCGTCGGGCCGTGGAACTCCGATTGTTCGAGATCGGGATCATCCCGGGACTCCTCCAGACGCCCGAGTACGCTCAGGCTCTCGCGGCAAGCTCCGTCGCGCGAGGAAGCATCACGGAGGACCAGGCTGCGCAGCGGTTGGCGTTCCTGGTCGAGCGGCAACAGATTCTGGAGCAGCAGCGACCGCCGATGCTCTTCGTCGTGATGGACGAGAGCTGCATCCGCCATCTGGTAGGTGGCCCCGACGTCATGGCAGCGCAGCTCGACCGGCTCGTGGTGCTCGCGGCGCGCCCGTACACGGTCATCCAGGTCGCACCGTTCGTCCTGGGGGAGAGGCGTTCGCTCAACCGACCGGTGACACTGGCGAGTCTGCCAGACCGGTCCGTGCTCTCCTACGCCGAGTCGCAGGCTCAGGGCAACCTGGAGCGGGAGAGCGGCCCCGTGGCGTCCACGCTCACGCTCTACCATCAACTTGTGGCGGAATCGCTCTCCCAGGCGGACACCGCGGCCATGATCAGAGAAGTGCGAAAGGGCATGCTGTGACGACCGAGTCCCCCCGCTGGTTCAAGTCCTCCTACAGCGCTGACGGTGGCCAGTGCGTGGAGGTCGCCCACAACCTCGTGCCCGCCCTCGGAGTCGTCCCCGTCCGTGACTCGAAGGTTCCCGCCGGGCCGGCCCTCGCCGTCTCCGCCGCCGCCTTCACCGCCTTCGTCGACTCGGTCAAGGGGCGGCGGGCCGGCGTCTGAGACCGCGCATGATCCAGGCCCCGGCGCCCGAGGCGGACCTCAGCCGGAGAAGGCGAGGTGCGCCAGCCGCACCGGTCCGCGCAGCTCGACGCGGAGGTCCGTCACGTCCCGCACGTGGCAGGCCACCGTCACGGCGGCGTAGGCGTAGGGACCGTCCGTCGGTCCCACGGTGACGGCGGCCAGGGCGGTCGTCCCGTCGGCCCGGAAGACCGTCACCTCGCCCGTCCCCGAGGCCGTCACGGTGATCTCCGTGACGCCGTCGCCGAAGTCGCACGCGCGGTAGAGCAGGGCGCCGGGGACGTCCGGGTCCGCCGACGTCACCGCGTCCCCCGTGGCCTTCGTACGGTCCACGATCACCGTCCCGGACTGCTCGTCGTAGTCGGCCGCGGCGAGACCGGCCACCAGGACCGGGCGCGGCCCCGGCGTCTCGCCCGTCACGTCGACGCGGACCGTGCGGCGGACGTCCGCACTGGACGCGCCCGCGTGGATCTCGTACGGGCCGGGCTCCACCGTCCACCGGCCGTGGGCCACGTCCCAGTGGCCGAGCGCCGAGCGGGGCACCGCGAACGAGAGCGCGGCGGTCGCGCCGGGGGCGAGGTGGACGCGTTCGTGGGCGAGCAGCTCGCGGTGCGGTCGCGGCACCGAGGGCGCGACCGCCCGCCCGTACACCTGGACGACCTCGTCGGCGGCGACGGCGCCGCTGTTGGTGACCGTGCAGGAGATCCGCAGGGTCTCCCCGTCCACGGCCGCCGTCAGCTCCCGGTACGCGAACGTCGTGTACGACAGGCCGTGTCCGAACGGGAACAGCGGCGTGCCGTCGAAGTACAGATAGGTCTGCCGGCCGCCGATGATGTCGTAGTCGAAGAGGTCCGGCAGGTCCGCGTCGGCCGCGTACCAGGTCTGGGGGAGCCGCCCCGCGGGGGAGACGTCACCGGCGAGCACCCGGGCGAGCGCCGTGCCCGCCGCCTGCCCGCCGTGCGCGGTCCACAGCAGGGACGGGAGCGCGGCGGCGGCCTCCGTGACCGCGTACGGGTAGGAGGAGACCAGGACGAGCGCGGTCCGCGGGTTGGCCGTGTGCGCGGCCCGCCAGAGCCGCTCCTGGTGCGCCGGGAGGGCGAGCGTCGTGCGGTCCTCGGTCTCGCGGCCGTTGATGTGCGGGTCGTTCCCCGCGACGACGATCACCGTGTCCGCCCCAGCCGCGGCCCGCGCGACCGCCTCCTCGCCCCGTTCGACCATCTCCACCGTGAAGAGTTCGGCGGATTCCCGGTCGGCGGCAACCTTCACGCCGTCGGCGGCGACAGAGACGTAGCCACCCGTACCGAGGTGCAGAAGGAGGTGCCCGTGCGCATGCCCCTCATGGGTTTCGAGCCGGAAGGTCTCGTGGACGACCCAGCCGCCCGGCTCGTCCGCCGAGGCGCGGACGAAGCCGTCCTCGGCGACCGACAGGTACCGGCCGTCGGGGGCGCGCAGGGTCAGCACCCCGTCGCCCCAGTCGACCAGGGCGAGTTCCGAGCCCGCCGCGTCGGCGGTGAGCGGCGGCAGGTCGGTACGGCCGGCGAGCAGCGCCGGATCGAGCGCGCCCTCCGTGCCCCGTGCCGCGCCGTGACCCGCGCCGTCGCCCGCGGGCACCCGCAGCGCGGCGCCGGACGCGGTCCGCAGCCGTATCCGGTCGACGCCCTCGGCGAAGCTCACCCGGTCCGCGCCGAACCGCTCCCGCAGTCCGTCCAGCGGGGAGGAGCGGCGGATCAGGGAGCCGCTGTACCAGTCCAGTCGGCAGGCGTCGCCGAGCAGTCCGACCACGGCGATCCGGCGCCCGTCGTCCGCGAGGGGGAGCAGCGGACCGCCTGTCTCCAGGGGTTCGTTGCGCAGCAGGACGACGGCCGCCTCGGCCACCTCGCGGGCCAGTTCGCGGTGCTCGGGCGTGTCGAAGCGGGCCTCGTCCGCGTACGGATCGAGTTCCGGGTCGAACTCGCCGAGCAGGAACCTCACGGTCAGCTGCCGTCCGGCCGCCCGGTCCACGTCCTTCTGGTCGATCAGGCCCGCCTCCAGGGCCCGCCGCAGCCTTCCGAGGATCACCGAGCTGTCCGTGCCGTGGTCGGTGAACGAGTCCACTCCGGCGCGCAGCGACGCCGCCACGGCCTTCTCGTGGGTCGCGAAGTACCCCTGGGAGTCAGCGAGGTTGGAGGGGGCGCCCGCGTCTGAGCAGACCAGCAGTTCCTGCCCGGTCCAGGTGCGCAGCTCCTCCTCCATGTACGGGGAGAGGTGGTTGGGCCGGCCGTTGACCAGGTTGTACGCGGGCATCACCCCGGCCACCGCGCCCGCCTCGACGGGCCCGCGGAAGGCGCGCAGGTCGTACTCGCGCAGCACCCGGGGGCGTACGGAGGCGGAGGAGGTGTCCCTGGCCGTCTCGTTGTTGTGCGCCAGCCAGTGCTTGAGGACGGGCGCCGTGCGCCAGTACACGGGATGGTCCCCGCGCAGACCCCTCGTGTACGCGGTGGCGATCGCGGCGGTCAGCGCCGGGTCCTCCGCGTAGCCTTCCTCGCCGCGTCCCCAGAGCGGGTTGCGCAGCAGATTCACGGTCGGGGCCCAGACGTTGAGCCCGACGCGGTCGTCCTCGGCGCGCATCGCGCGCGCCTCGCGGGAGACCGCCTCGCCGACCCGGCGCACCAACTCCGGGTGCCAGGTGGCCCCGAGGCCCACGGACTGCGGGAAGACGGTGGCCGGTCCCATCCAGGCGACGCCGTGCAGGGCCTCCTGGCCGGTGCGGAAGGCTCCGAGGCCGACGCCGGCGGCGCCCGGCGTGAACTGGTGCAGCAGGTGCAGACGTTCCTCGGCGGTGAGCCGGTCGAGCAGGTCGTCGACCCGGCGGGCGACGGGGAGGGCCGGGTCACGGAAGGGCAGCCGGTGTGCGGTCACGTACGAGTCCCTTGCAGAGGGGCGTGGAGGCCGGGAGGACTGGGCTTTCGAAGCGCTTCGATGCTCCGTGCGCGAAGAGTGGGTGTCAAGCCGGAGTCCACGGTCATCCCCGGGACGCGCAAGACCACTTGCGGAGTCCGGTGCCGACGTGGAATCCCCGAGATTCTCGACGACGACTCTTGCCGCGCCTGTGACGTTCACTTAACCTCGCAGCAATATCGAAGCGCTTCGACTCTCGGTCGTCGAGAGCGCCCCGGGGTTCCGCCCCGTCCGCACCACCACCTCCACCGCAGCCGGCCGGCGCCCCCGCGGTCGCCGCATGTCCTGGCGCGTGCCACGAAGGGTTGACGCAATGACGCCGAACGCCGTCTCCACGGGCTCCCGGAGAACTCCCCCGAGCCGGAGCGACTCCGGGCAGAGCCGCAGGGGCTTCCTCGCCTCCACCGCCGTCGCCGCGGCCGTGGTCGCCGGCGGCGCGCCGCTGCTCACGGCCTGCGGCGGCGGTGACGCGGACAAGGGGAAGAAGGACGGCACCACCACCGGCAAGGACGCGGCCAAGCTCCTCCCCGCCTTCGTCGCGAGCACCGTCGTCGCCCCCGACATCGCGCCGAGGAACGGCTCGGCGGCCGGCTTCACCCGCGCCATCCCCGGGGCCGAACTCAGGGCCTCCGTCACCGGGAAGCGGGGCAGGGGCGGCGCCCTCACGATCATGGCCCCGTTCTGGGGACCGCCGCCCGCCCCCGACAACCCGTACTACCGAGCCATGAACGAGGCCATCGGCGTCCGGGCCACCTGGCAGAACCAGGACGGCAACGTCTACGACCAGAAGCTCGGCGCCGTCCTCGCCTCCAGCGAGATCCCCGACGTGGTCGTCGTCCCCGGCTGGAACCTCGGCGGCAAGATACCCAGCGCCGTCGACGCCAAGTTCGAGGACCTCGGCCCGTACCTCTCGGGCGACAAGGTCAAGGCGTACCCCAACCTCGCGGCGATCCCCACCGACGCCTGGCAGCGCTCCCTCTTCGGCGGCAGGCTCCGCGGCCTGCCCATGCCCGCCTCCTACGTCACCAACCTCGCGCCCTTCTACCGCAAGGACCTCTTCGACGCGAAGGGTTGGCAACTCCCCGAGAGCGCGGACGAGTTCCTCGCCCTCGCCAAGGAGATCACCAGCGCCAGGACGAAGGTGTGGGCCTGCGGCGACATGACCTGGACCGCGTACAACATGTTCGGCGTCCTGTCCGGCAGCGACAAGGCGCTCGGCTGGAACCTCGTCGACGGCAAACTGATCAACCGCATCGAGACCCCCGAGTACCTCGAAGCGCTGGCATGGACCCGCAAGCTCTTCGACGCCGGAGTCGTCCACCCCGACGAGAAGACCCAGAACCAGGGCGACACCGGCAACCGCTTCACCGCCGGCCAGTGCCTGATCTACAACAACGACCTCTCCCACTGGTACGCCAAGACCTCCGAACAGGCCTCGCTGAACCCGTCGTTCGCGATGGCGGCCATGGACATCCCCGGCCACGCCGGCGGACTCCCGAAGCTGTGGGCCACCAACCCCGCCAACATCTGGGCCTTCATCCGGAAGGGCAGCTCCAAGGCGGTGATCGAGGACGCCCTCGCCGTCGCCGACTTCACCGCCGCCCCCTACGGCACCAAGGAACGGATGCTCACCGACTACGGCGTCGAAGGGGTCCACCACACGGTCGAGAACGGCCTCCCGGTCAAGACCGACAAGGGGAACCAGGAGGTCAGCAGCTCCTGGATGTTCGTCGCCAGCCCCGCCCCGTACATCGCCCACCCCGACACACCCGAGGTCACCCGGGCCATGATCGAGTGGCAGCAGCGCATGGGCGCGGTCACCTCCAAGTCCTCCTTCTACGGCATGACCGTCACCGAGCCGTCCCGGTGGACCGGCCTCATGAACGACTTCGAGCAGCTGGAGAAGGACGTCGTCCGCGGCCGCAGGAAGGTCTCCGACATGCAGCAGGCCGTCTCCGAGTGGCGGACCAGGGGCGGCGACCAGCTCCGCGACTGGTACAGGAAGCTCCTCGACACCAACGGATCCGCGGCGAGCCGACCGTGAGCACGCTCGACACCAGGACGGCGGAGCCGGCCGCGCCGGCCGTCACCGGCCGGACCCCACGGGGCCGCCGCCGGGACCCGCGGCGGAGCCGTACGGCCGGGCACATCCCGCTCGGCCGCCGGCTCCGCCGCGACCGGACCCTGCTCCTGATGACCGTCCCGGCGCTCGTCCTCGTCGTCGTCTTCCACTACATCCCGATCCTGGGGAACCTGGTCGCCTTCCAGGACTACGACCCGTACGTCTCGACCAACGGCGTCACCGCCATGCTGGAGAGCCCGTGGGTCGGCCTCGACCAGTTCGAACGCGTCTTCTCCGACCCGGGATTCTGGCACGCCGTCGAGAACACCCTCGTCCTCTTCCTCCTCCAGCTGGTGCTGTTCTTCCCGGTGCCCATCGCGCTCGCCCTGCTCGTCAACAGCGTCCTGCGACCCCGGGTGAGGGCGCTCGTCCAGGCGATCCTCTATCTGCCGCACTTCTTCTCCTGGGTCCTCGTCATCACCGTCTTCCAGCAGATCCTCGGCGGCGCCGGCATCATCGCGCAGACCCTCCGGCAGCACGGCCACGAGGGCTTCGACCTCATGACCGACCCGGCGATCTTCGCGTTCCTCGTCACCGCCGAGGGCATCTGGAAGGACGCCGGCTGGGGCGTCATCGTCTTCCTCGCCGCGCTCGCCGCCGTCAACCAGGACCTGTACGAGGCCGCCGCGATGGACGGGGCCGGGCGAGGGCGCCGCATGTGGCACGTCACCCTGCCCGCGCTCCGCCCGGTCATCGCGCTGCTGCTCGTCCTCCGCGTCGGCGACGCGCTGACCGTCGGATTCGAACAGCTGCTGCTCCAGCGCGACGCCGTCGGCCCGGGCGCGGCCGAGGTCCTCGACACCTTCGTGTGGTGGACCGGTCTGCGCAGCCAGGACTTCAGTTACGCGGCGGCCGCCGGACTGGTCAAGGGAGTCGTCGGCCTCGTGCTGGTCCTCTCGGCCAACAAGACCGCCCACCTCATGGGCGAGCAGGGGGTGTACCGCAAGTGACCCGGAACGTGGAAGCGCCCCGGAGACCGCAGCCGTCCCGGCGTCGCACCCCGACCCGATGGGCGGCGCCCGCCAGGCCCGTCTGGGAGGAGCCGCCCGGCCGGGCCGGCCTCGCCGCCAAGGGCGCGGTCCTGGTCCTCGCCTGCCTCGCGGTCCTCGTCCCGCTGTGGATCGTCGTGGTCACCAGCCTCTCCTCCAAGAAGACGATCACGGAGACCGGCGGCCTGGTCGTCGTCCCCCGGGACATCACCTTCATCGCCTACCAGGAGCTCCTCAGCGGCGGCCAGGTCACCCGCGCGGCCGTCGTCAGCGTCCTGGTGACGCTGACCGGCACGGTCTTCTCGATGGCCGTGTCGATCCTCTGCGCCTACGGACTCTCCCGGCCCGGCTCGCTCGGCCACCGCTTCATCCTGCTCACCCTCCTGGCCACCATGTTCTTCGGCGCCGGGCTGATCCCCACGTACCTCCTCGTGCAGACCCTCGGCCTCACCGACACCTATCTCGCGCTGATCCTCCCCAGCGCCGTCAGCGTCTTCAACATCCTCGTGCTGCGGGGCTTCTTCATGGGCGTCTCACCCGAACTCGTCGACAGCGCCCGGATCGACGGAGCCGGGGACCTGCGCATCCTCTGGCAGATCGTGATGCCGCTGTCGAGGGCCGTCATCGCCGTCATCACCCTCTTCTACGCGGTCGGCTACTGGAGCGCCTGGTTCAACGCCTCCATCTACCTCAGCGACCAGAACATGATGCCGCTGCAGAACGTCCTCATCCAGCTCGCGCAGAAGCAGGAGATCCCCGTCGGCCTCGGCCAGGCGGTCAAGGCGGGCAACCTCTCCGGTCTCGCCGTGCAGATGGCGGTCATGGTCCTGGCCCTGCTGCCCGTCGCCGTCCTCTCGCCCTTCGTCCAGAAGCACTTCAGGAAGGGCATGCTCACCGGCGCCGTCAAGGGCTGACCACGCACCCGCCCCCCCCACAACCCCCTCTCTCTTACGGAGCGTTGGATGCCGAGCCTCGACGACGTGACCCGGCCGCCCGGACGGCCGCCCCGCCTCCTCTACGGCGGCGACTGGAACCCCGAGCAGTGGCCCGAGGAGACCTGGACCGAGGACGTCCGGCTCATGCGCCGCGCCGGGGTCACCTCCGTCACCCTCGGGGTCTTCTCCTGGTCGCGCATCGAACCCACGCCGGGAGCAAGGGAGTTCGGATGGCTCGACCGCATCATGGACCTGACGCACGCCCACGGCATCGGCGTCGTCCTGGCCACGCCCACCTCCTCGCCACCGCCCTGGATGGGACGGCTCCACCCCGAGACGCTGCCCCGCGACGCGGACGGCCGGACCGAAGGATGGGGATCGCGCCAGCACTTCTCCCACAGCAGCGAGGTCTACCGGCGGTACGCGGCCGCGGTCACCGAGAGCCTCGCCGCCCGCTACGCCCGCCACCCGGCGCTCACGATGTGGCACATCAACAACGAGTACTGCACCTACGACTGGGGCGACGAGGCGGCCCGCACCTTCCGCCACTGGCTCCAGGGCCGGTACGGCACCCTCGACGCGCTCAACACCGCCTGGGGCACCGACTTCTGGGGCCAGCGGTACGGCGACTGGGCCGAGGTCCTGCCACCCCGGCGCGCGCACTACCTCAAGAACCCGGCGCACGTCCTCGACTTCCGGCGCTACACCTCCGACCAGCTCCTCGCCTGCTACCGCGCCGAACGCGACATCGTCCGCCGCCACACCCCGCACCTCCCCGTGACCACCAACTTCATGCCGTTCTGGTCGGGCCAGGACGGCTGGGCGTGGGCGGCGGAGGAGGACCTCGTCTCGGTCGACGTCTACCCCGATCCGCGCGACCCCGGCTCCGGCGCGTACAACGCGATGATCGGCGACCTGACCCGCTCCCAGGCGGGCGGCGGACCGTGGATGGTCATGGAGCAGGCCGCGGGCGCCGTCAACTGGCGGGGCGTCAACCACCCCAAGCCGGACGGACTCAACCGCCTCTGGGCCCTGCAGACCGTCGCCCACGGGGCGGACGCCGTCTGCTACTTCCAGTGGCGCCAGTCCCGCCAGGGAGCGGAGAAGTTCCACTCCGGAATGCTCGGCCACGCGGGCGAGCGTGGACGTGTCTTCCAGGAGACCGTCCGCATCGGGGAGGACCTCGCCCGGCTCGGCCCCCGGGTCGCGGGCAGCCGGGTCACCACCGGCATCGCCGTCCTCCACGACTGGAACTCCTGGTGGGCCGGCGGCCAGGACGGGGCGCTCTCCCGGCGCGTCGACCACGCCGAGATCGTCCGCGCCTGGCACCGGGCCCTCTGGGACGCCCACCTCCCCGCCTCCTTCGCCCACCCCCATCACGACCTCGGCGGCCACCGGCTCGTCCTCGTCCCGCACCTCTACCTCCTCGACGACACCGCGATCGACAACCTCGTCGCGTACGTGCGCGGCGGCGGCACCCTCGTCTGCGGCTTCCTCACGGGCATCGCCGACCAGGACGACCGGGTCAGGACCGGCGGCATGGACGCCCGTCTCAGGGAACTCCTCGGCATCGACGTGCTCCAGGAGTGGTGGCCGCTCGACGAGGGCGAACACGTCGACTGCGGCGCCTTCCGGGGCACTCTCTGGTCCGAGGAACTCATCGCCGCCCCCGGCGCCGAGACGGTAGCGGCCTACCGGGGCGGGGAGCTCGACGGTCTGCCCGCCGTGCTCCGCAACGGGCGCGCCCGCTACCTCTCCACCCTCCCCGAACCGGCCGGCCTGAGCGGTCTCCTGGCCGCCGCGGCCGAGGAGGCCGGGGTGCGCCCCGTCGTCGGCGGCCTCCCCGAGGACGTCGAGGCCGTCCGGCGCGGCGACCTCCTCTTCCTCCTCCACCACGGCCGCGACCCGGTCACGGTGACGCTGCCCGGCCGCCACCGCGACCTGCTCACCGGGACGGAGACCGAGGGGGAGCTGACACTGGAGCGGTACGGGGTGGCGGTCCTGGAGGTGTCCGGAGCGCCGGTTCCGCGGCCGGGGGAGCGTCCGTGATCCACGGCACCTGGGAGCCCGCGCCCGCCGCCCGCTGGGAGGACGCCTTTCTCGCCGGGAACGGCAGGCACGGCGCTCTGGTCCTCGGCGACCCGGAGGACGACCGGGTGATCGTCACCCACCACACCCTCGTACGGCCGAACAACCCGCCCGCCCACATGATGCCGCCCCGGCTCGCCGCAGCTCTCCCCGCCCTCCAGGACGCCCTGCTCGCCGGGGACGCGACAGCCGCCGAGCGGTTCACCGACGGGCGCCCGCTGCGCTGGGTCCAGCCCTTCCATCCCGGCTTCCTGACCCGGGTGCGGGCGAGGGCGGGAGCCGCCCCCGCCCTCCCCGTCCACCGGGCCGTGGACTTCACCACCGGGGTGGTCACAGGGACGTGCGGCGAGCGCCGCAGCGAGGTCTTCGTGTCACGTGCCGACGACGTCATCGTCCAGTACGTGACCGCGCCCGGACCCGCGGTGGACATCGACCTCGACCAACGGTTGCCCGGCGTCCCCGCCGAACTCGGCGTGGGCCGTGGCGTCGCCACCGCACGCCGCGAGACCGTCCTCACCCTGCGCGCCCGCTACCCGGACAGCCCGCTCGGCTACACCGGCATCACCCTCCTTCTCACCGACACCGGACGTACCACCGTCACCGCCGGCGGCGTCCGCGTCGAGGGAGCGGGGCGGCTGCTCCTCCTCACCCGGGTGCGCCGCCACGCGGAGGACTTCGACCCGGCCCGGGAGACGGCGGGACTGCGGTCCCTGACCGGCGGCGACGACCCCGCCGTCCTCCACGCCCGGCTGCTCTCCCGCCACACCGCCCTGCACGGCGCCGCCTACCGCCGTGTCTCCCTGGACCTCGGCGCGGACGCCACCGAGCGCGCACTCCCCGGCTCCGCCCTCCTCCGCCGCACCGACAGCCCCGCCCTCCTGGAACGCCTCTTCGCGGCAGGCCGCTACCACCTGCTCTCCTCGTCCGGCGCGCTCCCGCCCCGGCTCACCGGGCTCTGGACCGGGGACTGGAACACGGCCTGGTCGGGAGCCTTCACCACCAACGCCAACCTCAACCTCCAGACCGCCTCCGCCGCCGCGGCCGACCTGCCCGAGGTGACCAGGGCCCAGGCCGACCTCGTCCACGGCCAGGTCCCCGACTGGCGGGACAACGCCCGCGAGATCTTCGGCGCCCGGGGCGTCGTCGCCCCCTCCCACACCGACGGCGTCTCGGGGCACACGTACCACTTCAGCCGTGAGTACCCCCTCCATCTGTGGACGGCGGGCGCCGACTGGCTCCTCAAGCCGCTCCTCGACCACGAGGAGACGAGCGGAAGGACCGATCCCAGGACCTCGGCCCTCCTCGCCGAACTCGCCCTCTTCTACGAGGACTTCCTCACCCGGACCGAACCCGGCGGCCGCATCGCCGTCGTCCCCTCGTACTCCCCGGAGAACCGGCCGCGCGGCGGGAGCTGGGGCGCGGTCGACGCCACCATGGACATCGCCGCCGCCCGGCACGCCCTCCGCGCGGCGGCCGACCGCGCGCCCCTCGCCGAGGCCACACGGCTCCGCGCGCTCGCCGACCGCCTCCCGCCCTACCGGATCAACGACGAGGGGGCGCTCGCCGAGTGGGCCCGGCCCGGACTCGGCGACCGCTACGGCCACCGGCACCTCAGCCACCTCTACCCCGTCTGGCCGCTCGACGAGATCAACCCGTACGACACCCCCGAGCTCGCCGCGGCGGCCGGGCGCGCCCTCGAACTCCGGGGCAGCGAGAACGACTCGGCCCACGGACACCTCCACCGCGGCCTGGTGGCGGCCCGGTTGGGTGACGCGCCCCGCACCGAGGACGCCCTGGAGCGGGTGCTCACCGGCGACTACTTCCACGACTCCCTCATGAGCGCGCACTACCCGGGCCGCGACGTCTACAACGCCGACGCCGCCCACGCCCTGCCCGCGCTCCTCGTGGAGACCCTCGTGCAGTCGACACCCGGGCGGCTCGTGCTGCTGCCCGCACCGCCGGCCCACTGCGCGCGCGGCCGGCTCGCCGGCGTGCGGACCCGGTTCGGCGCCCGCGTCGACCTGACGTGGTCACCGGGGGCGTACCGGGCCGTCCTCCGCCCGGACCGGGACGCCGGGATCGACCTGCGGACCCCGGCCGGCGCGACCCGGCTCGTCCTGCGCGCGGGCGAGGAGCGGATCGTCAGCTCCTGACCCCGGCCGGCGGAGGAGGCGGACCGGAACTGTCCCGCACGGTCAGCGCCGGCGTGAGCAGTTCGACCCCCGCCGTGTCCGCCCCCTCCGGTCGCCCCGGGCCCGCGACGAGGCGTTCCACCGCCCGGCGGCCCAGCTCGTGCGCGGGGATCGCCACCGAGCTGAGCGGCACCGAGGCCTGAGCGGCGATCTGATCGGCGCAGACCGCGACCACCGACACGTCCTCGGGCACCGCCCGGCCGGTCCGCCGCAGCAGCGCGAGCAGCGGCTCGACCGCCGTCTCGTTCTGCACGACGAACGCGCTGACCCCGGGCCGCTCGTCGAGGATCCGGGCGAGCACCCCCGCCACGGCGTCATGACCGCCCTCGCACGGCCGGTGCAGCAACCGGACCCCGCGCCCGGCGGCCCGGTCGCGCAGGCCGCGCAGGGTGCGCTCGGCGAAGCCCGTACGGCGCGCGTAGACGCCGGGGGACTCGCCGATGACCGCGATCTCCCGGTGTCCGAGGTCCGCCAGATGGTCCACGCACAGCGCCCCGGCAGCCGCGAAGTCCAGATCCACGCAGTCCAGCCCCGTGGGGTCGGCCGGCAGTCCGACCAGGACGGCCGGCGGGCCCGCCACGCGCAGCACCGGCAGCCGCTCGTCGTCGAGCTGGACGTCCATCAGGATCACCGCCTCGGCGAGCCCGCTGCCGGTCACCCGGCGGAGTGCCGAAGGGCCTTCCTCGCCGGTGAGGAGCAGCACGTCGTAGCCGTGCGCGCGGGCGGTGGTGGCGACGGCGACCGCGATCTCCAGCATCACCGGCACGTACATGTCGGTGCGCAGCGGGACCATCAGGGCGATGATCCGCGAACGGCTGCTGGCCAGCGCGCGGGCGCCCGCGTGGGGCTGGTAGCCGAGCCGCTCGATGCTGGCCCGCACCCGCCGCCGGGTGGGATCCGAGATGGGACGCTTGCCGCTGAGGACGTAGCTCACCGTGCTGGCCGACACCCCGGCGTGCCGGGCGACCTCGGCAAGCGTGACCATCCGTTCTCCCCGCGGCCGTGACTGAGGTGAGGCGAAGCGAATCGCTTCGACGATGCCACTCGAATCAATCGCTTCGACGGCTCAGCGAGACCGTAACCCGGGTGTGTGGACGTGTCCAGAGAAGCGGGCCAAGAAGATCGAAGCGCTTCGACGGGCGGCATGTCGGTGTCGAGGCGCCGGAGTTCGCCCGGAAGCCGGGAACCCGGCGCGGACACGGAACGGGAGCCGACGCCGAACGGGTGCGGGCGCGGAACGGCCGCCGCCGGGCCGGGTTCAGGGGCGGAGGAGGACCTTGCCCGTGTCAGGAGCGCCGCCGCCCACCAGCGCGAGAGCCTCGCCGAACCGGTCGAGGGGGAACTCGTGGGTGATGAGCGGGGCCGGGTCGAGGAGCCCGAGGGAGAACGCGCGGACGGCATCGGACCAGGCCGCGGAGGAGGCGCCGAAGACGCTGCGGATCTCCAGCTGGCTGACCGACAGATGAACCGGGTCGATGCCGGCGGCCCCCGCCGGGAACATGCCGGTCAGGACGACCCGGCCGCCCCGGCGGGCGAGCAGACAGGAGGAGGCGGCGGTGGTGGGCGCGCCCGCCGTCTCCATGACGAGATCGAAACGACCCGACAGGCCGTCCGCCTCGGCCGGGGTGAGCACGCGGCTCGCACCGAAGGCCGGGCCCCGGGCCGCCCGGTCCTCCCGCGGGTCCACGACGGCCAGCTCGGCCGGGGAGGAGGCGGCGAGCCACTGGACGGCGAGCAGCCCGAGCGTCCCGGCGCCGACGACGGCGACGCGCTCACCGGGGCGCGGCCGGCCGGCCCGTACCGCGGCGGCGACGACGGCCGCCGGTTCGAGCAGCGCGGCGGCCCGGAGGTCCACCCCGTCCGGCAGCGGGTGCAGGAGCCGGGCGGGGACGAGGACGTGGTCGGCGAAGGCGCCCGGCTCGGTGAAGCCGGTCTCGGCGTACCCCGCGGTGCACAGGCTGGTCTCCCCGTTCCGGCAGCGCTCGCAACGGCCGCAGGCCCGGAAGCCCTCGGCCACGCACGGCCGGCCCGGCAGCAGGGGATCGACCCCCGGCCCGACGGCCTCCACGGTCCCCGCCCACTCGTGACCGGGGACGATCGGGTAGCGGACGTACCCCGGGGCGCGGTGGCCCTCGTACAGCTCGCGGTCGCTCATGCAGATCCCGGCGGCGGCGACCCGCACCCGGACCTCGCCGGGACCGGGGGTGGGGACGTCCCGCTCGACCAGCCGGTGCGCGCCGGGCCGATCGACGAGGACGGCGCGGCTCAGGGCGGCGGAACCGGTGCTCACTCGGGCTGCCTCTTCTCCCAGCCCTCGGCCCACAGGTCGAAGCGGGCGCGCTGCTGCGGGAACTCGGCGGCGGCGTCCGCGTCGAACTCCACCCCGAGCCCCGGCTCGTGGGAGACGGTGAAGCAGCCGGTCTCCGGGTCGACCTCGGGCGCGCCGCGCACGACCTTCTTGATCTCGGCGTCCGCGAAGTCGTTGAAGTGTTCCAGGACCTTGAAGTTGGGTGTGCAGGCGGCGAGTTGGAGGGAGGCCGCGGTGAGGACCGAGCCGCCCACGTTGTGCGGGGCGACGAGGACGTAGTGGGTCTCGGCGGTGGCGGCGAGCTTCCTGGCCTCCAGGATGCCGCCGATGTGACCGACGTCGGGCTGCACGATGTCGGCGGCCTGGGACTCGAAGAGCTCCCGGAACTCGATCCGGTCGTGGATCCGTTCACCGGTCGCGATCGGCAGGTCCACCTTCTCCGCGACTTTCGACAGGGCCTTGAGGTTCTCCGGCGGCACCGGTTCCTCCAGCCACGCGGGCCGGAACGGGGCGAGTTCGCGCGCGAGCCGGACAGCGGTGGACGGGGAGAAGCGGCCGTGCATCTCCACCATCAGCTCGGTGTCCGGGCCGATGGCGTCCCGTACCGCCTCGATCAGCGCGACGGCCTCCCGTGACCGCTCGGCGTCCAGCTCGTAGTGACCGGTCCCGAACGGGTCGATCTTCAGGGCCCGGTAGCCGCGTGCCACGACATCGCGCGCCGCCCCGTGGTACGCCTCCGGGGTGCGCTCGGTGGTGTACCAGCCGTTCGCGTAGGCCTTCACCCGGTCCGTGACCTGCCCGCCGAGCAGCTGCCAGACGGGTACGCCGAGGGCTTTGCCCTTGATGTCCCAGCAGGCCATCTCGACGACCGCGATGCCGGACATGACGATCTCGCCGGCCCGCCCGAAGTCCCCGTACTTCATGCGCCGTACGAGATCCTCGACCGCGAACGGGTCGGATCCGGCGATGTGGTGGTGCTCGGCCTCGCGGAGGTAGCCGACGAGCGCGTCGGTGTGCCCGAGCATCCGGGTCTCGCCGACGCCGGTCAGTCCCTCGTCGGTGTGGACGAGCACATAGGTGAGGTTGCGCCAGGGCGTGCCGACGACGTGTGTGGTGATTCCCGTGATGCGCACGGTGGTTGCTCCCCAGGAGTGCGGACGTGGACGTGGGCGTGGACGTGGTGCGGGAGGGTGTCCGGAGAACCTGCTCGTTCGAGATGTCGAATGCCGTTCGGTGGATCGGCGTGACGGTAGGCAGCGGCCCGCCGGAGTGTCAATGGGAGGGTGTCCGGCCGCCCCGCCCCGGCGGAATCCCCGACGGAGCGGGGCGCGACCGCCCGTTGCCCGTCGTGGGGCGCGCCGCTAGTCTCTGTTCGCGATTTCGGTCGTAGTACGGGATACCGAACGGGCAGAGGCGAGGTGGGGGACCCATGGGACGACTCGTTCCGGCGGTGACCAGGGCATTCGACGTGCTGGAGCTCTTCCTGGAGGGCGACGGCATCCTGTCCGCCCCCGAGATCACCCGCAGGCTCCAGCTGCCGCGCACCACCACGCACGAGCTGGTCACCACCCTGACCGCCCGCAACTACCTCGTGCCGGTGCCGGGACAGCCCGGCCGCTACCGGCTCGGCGTCCGCACGTACCAGCTCGGCAGCCGGTACGCCGAGCAGCTCGACCTCGCGGCCGAAGGCCACCAGGTCGCGCGCGAGGTCGCCGACACCTGTGGCGAGACGGTGCACGTGGCCGTCCTGGAGGACATGGACGTCATCTACATCGCGAAGGTCGACTCGACCCACGCGGTACGGATGGTCTCCGCGGCCGGACGCCGACTGCCCGCCCACTGCACGGCCGTCGGCAAGATGCTGCTCGCCACCCTCCCGGAGGCCGAACTGGAGGAGCGCCTCGACGGGTACGACCTGGCGGGCATGACCCCCCGCAGCATCACCGACCCGGACGCGCTGCGCGCCGCCCTCGCCGAGATCCGGATCCTCGGTGTCGCGGGCGAACAGCAGGAGTCCAACCCCGACGTGAGCTGCGTGGCCGCGCCGGTGAGGGACCGCTCCGGCCGGGTCGTCGCGGCGCTGTCCGTCTCCGTACCCGTGCACCGCTGGAGCGAGGACCGGGAGAACGAACTCACGGCGCTGGCCGTGCAGGGCGCGGGCCGGCTGGCGGAGCGCCTGGGGTACCGGACGGCGCGCTGACGCGAAGCCGTAGTTTCTGCGTGTCGCACCACCGGCACGCCACCGAGGAGGCCAGATGCAGCACCTCAGGGCCCAGCCCTGCTCCCCTCTGCCCGGACGCCTGACGGAAGGGCCCGTCTGGGACACCCGGCGCCAGGAACTGCTCTGGGTGGACATACCCGACGGCCTCGTCCACCGGGCCGCCCTCACGCACGGGGACGCGAAGCCGGACCTGGCCGTTTTCTCGGCGCTCCGCCTCGACCGCCCCGTCGGCGCCGTCCAGCCCTGCGCCTCGGGAGCCCTGCTCGCGGCGGCGGGCACCTCCGTCCTCCGGCTGCGCGAGGACCGCCCGGTCACGGAGGCCGTCGAACTGGCCGCGCCGGTCCTGCCCGAGGACGGCGTGCCCCGCCGTATGAACGACGCCGCCGTCGACCCCGCGGGCCGGCTCCTCGCCGGAACGATGGCGTACGACGAAAGCCCCGGCGCGGGCGCGCTCTACCGCCTCGACGGCGACGGACTGACCACGCTCCTGGAGTCGGTCACCATCTCCAACGGCCTCGGCTGGAGCCCCGACGGGACGCTCCTCTACTACGCGGACAGCCCGACCGGCCGCGTCGACGTCTTCGCGTACGACATCGCCACGGGCACCCTGAGCGACCGCAGGCCGTTCGCGGTCCTGGACCGCGGGGTGCCGGACGGGCTCACGGTGGACGCCGAGGGCCGAGTGTGGGTGGCGGTGTGGGGCGGCGGCGAAGTCCTCGCCTTCACACCGGAAGGCACCCCGCACGCGCGCGTGGCGGTGCCCGCCTCCCACGTGACGAGCTGCGCCTTCGCCGGACCGGACCTCGACGTCCTCGTCATCACGACGGCCACGGAGGGCCTGCCCGCGGACCGCCGCCTAGCGGAGCCGGACGCGGGGAGGCTGTTCGTCTGCCGTCCGGGCGGGAGGGGACTGCCGAGCGTTCCGTACGCCGACCACTGAGGGCCCGCCCCTCCGGGTGCGCGGTCGGGTCCCGGCGGTGGAAGACGCCGAGACCGCGGCCGTTCGTCCCCGTGCGGACGCTCCCCCGTCGTGCCAGCCGTCAGCCGGACGGGGGACGGGAGGACACCAGGATCACTTCGAGGGTCCGGGGGCCGTGGACGCCCTCGACGCGGTCGAGTTCGATGTCGCTCGTCGCGGACGGCCCCGAGATCCAGGTCAGCGGACGGGCCGGGTCCAGCCGGGGGAGCGCCTGTGGCACGGAGGCCACGACCTGCTCGGGGGCCCCGACCACGCACACATGCAGATCGGGCACCAGGGTGAGGGCGCGACGGCCCTGCCCCGGGCCGCCGTCGAGGACGATCGTGCCGGTCTCGGCGATGGCGAGGGCGCATCCGGTCACCACCGCGTCGATGCCGTCGAGCGCGTACGGGGTGAGCCGGGGCGCGTCGGGCCGCGGTTCGGCGTCGGTCGCCGCGAGCCACTCCTCGGGCAGTCCTGGCGGTACGGCGACACTGCGGGCGCCGCGCTCCGCGAGGAGCCGGGCGATGAGGTCCGGCAGCCCGTCCGGCGTGGAACGGTGGACGTGGGCGCGGTACTCCGCGAGGTTCTCGTGGAGCAGGTCGAGGAGGGCGTCGGGGTCCTCGGCGCCGTGGCTCGTGCGGTAGTCACGGCTGACGTCCGGGGCCTCGGGTGCGTCGGCGACGGCGGCGCGGATGCGCGCGAGCACGCGCGCGCGTGAGTCGGTGGTCATCGGCGGTTCTTCTTCCACCAGTCACGGAACGGTTCGGCGGGCAGTTCGGGCAGGTTCCGGTGCTCGGACCACTGGCGGGCGCCCGGCCCCGGCAGCCGTTTCGGGTGCAGCGCGCGCGTGGCGGAGGCGATCCGCTGGCCCGCCGCGAGGGCGGTCGGACGGTCGAGCACCCAGGAGGAGGCCTTGACCGCCGCCCGTTCCAGCCGGTGGCCCTTGCCGCCCTCGGCGGCGACCCGCTCGCGCAGATGGACCAGGACCTCGGGGATGTCGATGGCCACGGGGCAGACCTCGTAACAGGCCCCGCAGAGCGAGGAGGCGTACGGCAGGGAGGCGTCGACCTCGCTCACCGTGCCCCGGAGCTGCGGGGTGAGGATCGCACCGATCGGCCCGGGATAGACGGAGCCGTAGGCGTGACCGCCGGCCCGCTCGTACACCGGGCAGACGTTGAGGCAGGCCGAGCAGCGGATGCAGCGCAGTGCCTGCCGCCCCACCTCGTCGGCGAGCGCGTCGGTGCGGCCGTTGTCGAGGAGCACCAGATGGAAGGCGGACGGCCCGTCCTCGTCGCTCGTGCCGGTCCACATGCTCGTGTACGGGTTCATGCGCTCGGCGGTCGACGAGCGGGGCAGCGTCTGGAGGAAGACCTCCAGGTCCCGCCAGGTGGGGACGACCTTCTCGATGCCCACCACGGAGATCAGCGTCTCGGGGAGCGTCAGGCACATCCGGCCGTTGCCCTCGGACTCGACGACGACCAGGGTGCCGGTCTCGGCGACCATGAAGTTCGCCCCGGAGACCCCGACCTTCGCCCGCAGGAACTTCTCCCGCAGGTGCAGCCGGGCCGCCTCCGCCAGCTCGGCGGGGGAGTCGGACAGCCCCTCCGGTGCCGGGCGTCCCCAACTCGCCATCTTCTCGCGGAAGATGTCGCGGATCTCGCCCCGGTTGCGGTGGATGGCCGGGACCAGGATGTGCGAGGGTCGGTCCTCGCCGAGCTGCACGATCAGCTCCGCGAGATCCGTCTCGTAGGCGGCGATCCCCTCGGCCTCCAGATGCTCGTTGAGCCCGATCTCCTGCGTGGCCATCGACTTGACCTTGACCACCTCCGTCTCGCCCGTCGCCCTGACGAGACCGGTGACGATCCGGTTGGCCTCGGCGGCGTCGGCGGCCCAGTGGACGGTGCCGCCCGCCGCCGTCACCGCCTCCTCCAGCCGGATCAGATGCTCGTCGAGGTGACGGAGCGTCCGGTCCTTGATCTCCTTCCCGGCCTGTCGGAGCTGCGCCCAGTCGTCGAGCTCCGCCACGGCCCGCGCCCGCTTGTCGCGGATGGTGTGGGTCGCGTGCCGCAGATTGGCGCGCAGCGTCGCGTCTCCGACCGCCACGCGCGCCGCCTCCGGGAAGGCCGGCATGCCGACGAAGATCCCGCCGGTCGGCCCGCCTCCGGTCCCGCCCGTCGTTCCGCCTCGGGTCCCGCCCGTCGTTCCGCTCACCGCCAGGGCTCCTCTTCCGTGCTCGCCAGGATGTCCGCCAGGTGCACCGCGCGCAGCGGAGCCCCCTGCCGGCTCAGCATGCCGCCCACGTGCAGCAGGCAGGAGTTGTCCGCGCCGCACAGGACCTCGGCGCCCGTGGACAGCGCGTTGGCGATCTTGTCGGCGCCCATCGCCGCCGACACGTCCGGGTTCTTCACCGCGAACGTCCCGCCGAAGCCGCAGCACTCCTCCGCGGCGGGCAGCTCCACCAGCTCCAGGCCCTTCACCGCCTCCAGGAGCCTTCGCGGCCGCTCCCCGAGGCCGAGGAGACGCAGCCCGTGACAGGACGGGTGATACGTCACCCGGTGGGGGAACCAGGCGCCCACGTCGGTCACTCCGAGCACGTCCACCAGGAACTCCGTCAACTCGTACACGCGGGGAGCCAGGCCCGCCGCCTCCGCGCCGAACGCCGCGTAGTGGTGCCGCACCATCGCCGCGCACGAGCCCGAGGGGGTGACCACGTACGCGTACCCCTCGAAGGCCCGGACCGTGCGGCGTACCAGCGGGGCGGTCTCGGCGCGGTACCCGGTGTTGAACTGAGGCTGTCCGCAACAGGTCTGCGCGGCCGGGAAGTCGACCTCCACGCCGAGGCGTTCGAGGACGCGGACGGTGGCCACGCCCGTCGCGGGGAAGACGGCGTCGTTGACGCAGGTGACGAAGAGGGCGACACGCATCACGGGATCCTCGGGCTCCTCTGCCTTCACGGGCTCCTCGGGGTTCACATGGTCCTCGGAGCCGGTGCGAGTCGGTCGGCCGCCCTGTCCCGGGCGGCCCGGCCGGCGCGGTCCTCGCGCGGTTCGTAGTGTCGCAGGGGCCGTGTGCCCGCGACGAGCCGACGCATCGCGCCGAGGCCGCCGACGGGCCCGGCGGCCCGCGCCCGGACGAGGACCGTTCCCCAGAGCTGCGGCCCTCCCGCGGCGCGGGCGTCAGCGGACGCCGAGCAGGTGCTCCAGGGCCAGCTGGTCGAGGTGCTCGAAGGCCATCGAACGGCCGGCCGCCGCGTCCGGGTCGAAGGTCTCGTACGCCGTGGGGTCGGCGAGCAGCCCCGCGAGGCCGTCGGCGGCCGTGGGGACGGCGAGTTCGGGCAGACGCGAGGCGGCCAGGGCCTGCTGGACGTCCGGGTCGGCGCGGAAGGCCGCCGCGCGCTCCTTGAGGATCAGGTAGTTGCGCATGCAGTTCTTCGCGGACTCCCACACGCCGTCGAAGCCGTCCGTCCGCACCGGCTTGAAGTCGAAGTGGCGCGGGCCCTCGTACCCGGCCGTCTCCAGCAGGTCCACCAGCCAGAACGCCTGACGCAGATCGCCCGCCCCGAAGCGGAAGTCCTGGTCGTACTTGATGCCGGACTGGCCGTTCAGGTCGATGTGGAAGAGCTTGCCCGCCCAGAGCGCCTGCGCGATGCCGTGCGGGAAGTTGAGCCCGGCCATCTGCTCATGGCCCGTCTCCGGGTTCACCCCGACGAGTTCGGGGCGCTCCAGGCGCTCGATGAAGGCCAGGGCGTGGCCGATGGTGGGCAGCAGGATGTCGCCGCGCGGCTCGTTCGGCTTGGGCTCGATGGCGAAGCGCAGGTCGTAGCCCTGCTCGGTGACGTACTGGCCGAGCAGGTCGAAGGCCTCCTTCATGCGGTCGAGCGCGACCCGGACGTCCTTCGCCGCGCCGGACTCGGCGCCCTCCCGGCCGCCCCAGGCCACGTACACGGTGGCGCCGAGCTCGACGGCCAGGTCGATGTTGCGGAGGGTCTTGCGGAGCGCGAAGCGGCGTACGTCCCGGTCGTTGGCCGTGAACCCGCCGTCCTTGAAGACGGGGTGGGTGAAGAGGTTCGTGGTGGCCATCGGCACCGCGAGCCCCGTGCGGTCGAGCGCGCCCCGGAAGCGCTTGACGATCGCGTCGCGCTCGGCCTCCGCGGCGCCGAAGGGGATCAGGTCGTCGTCGTGGAAGGTGACGCCGTACGCGCCGAGGGCGGCGAGCCGCTCGACCGCCTCGACGGGGTCGAGGGCCGGGCGGGTGGCCTCGCCGAACGGGTCGCGGCCCTGCCAGCCGACGGTCCACAGGCCGAAGGTGAAGCGGTCCTCGGGGGTGGGGGAGAAGAGCTCCGGCATGGTGTGTCCCTCTCTTGCTCTCGGGATTTGTTTTCTGAGATAACTAATACGGGACGGGCACACCGGGCGCCAGCCCCCGCCACGAATCGGCTCCGTGACGACCTACCGTGACGCACGACAGGGAAGAGGTGAGGACGTGCCCACGAGGCGCTCCGTCGTGATCGGCGTGGACAGCTCCACGCAGTCCACCAAGGCCGCGGCCGTCGACGCCGACACCGGCGAACTCCTCGCCGTCGGCCGCGCCCCGCACACCGTCGCCGGCGCCGCGGGCGCGCGCGAGAGCGACCCCGAGGAGTGGTGGACCGCCCTCGTCACGGCCGTCCGCGCGGCCGTGAGGGACGCGGACGTCCCGGCCGGAGCCGTCACCGGCATCGCCGTCGCCGGGCAGCAGCACGGTCTCGTCACCCTCGGCGCCGACGGCCGCCCGCTCCGCCCGGCTCTGCTCTGGAACGACACCCGCTCCGCCCCGCAGGCCGCCGCCCTCGCCACCCGCCTGGGAGGCCCCGCCGCCTGGCTGGAACGGACGGGTTCGGTGCCCGTCGCCTCCATGACCGCCGCCAAGTGGCAGTGGCTGCGCGAGCACGAACCCCGCCGTGCGGACGCCGTCGCGGGGGTACGCCTGCCCCACGACCACCTCACGGAGCGCCTCACCGGAATCGCGGTGACCGACCCCGGGGACGCCTCGGGGACGTGCTGGTACGGGAGGGGCGCCCGTGACGGCGAGGGCGGGGGCGACGGCGCGGGTGCCCGGGCCCTAGGAACGGACGGCTCCGATGCGTACGGCCCGGGTACGGACGGCCCTGGTGCGCACGGCTCCGATGCGTACGGCCGGGGTACGGGCGGCCCGAGTGCGGACGGCGCGGGTAAGGACCGCCCTGGTGCGTACGGACCCGGTGCGTACGACCCCGAGATCCTGGACCTCATCGGTCTCGACCCCGCCCTGCTGCCCGCCGTCGCGCCCGGCGGCGCCACCCGCGTGGGCACCCTGACCGCGGCCGCCGCCGAGGCCCTCGGACTGCCCCGTACCGTCGTCGTCGCCGCCGGGACCGGCGACAACATGGCCGCCGCGGTCGGCCTCGGCCTCGGCGGCTCCGGCCTCCTCGACCACCCGGTCGTCAGCCTCGGCACGTCCGGCACGGTCTTCGCCGCGACCCGCGCCCGCCCGGTGGACCCCGGCCTCGCCGGGTTCGCCGCCACCGACGGGACGTACCTGCCGCTCGGCTGCACCCTCAACTGCACGCTCGCCGTGGACCGGTTCGCCGCGCTCCTGGGCCTGGACCGCGAGGACGCGGCACCGGGGGGAGCCGACGGCGGCGGAGTCGTCGTCCTGCCGTACCTCGACGGCGAGCGCACCCCCGATCTGCCCCACGCCGCCGGCCTGGTCACCGGCCTGCGGCACGGCACGGACCCGCGGGCGGTCCTCGGCGCCGCCTACGAGGGCGCGGCCTTCACGGTGCTGCGCGCCCTCGATCACCTCCTCGCCGCCTGCGGCCTCGACCCTGCCGCCCCCGACGTACGGGACCGGCCGCTGCGCCTCATCGGCGGCGGGGCGCGCGGCCGGGCCTGGACCGGGACCGTCCGCAGACTCTCCGGGCGCCCCCTGGTCGTCCCGGCCGCCGAGGAACTCGTGGCCCTCGGAGCCGCCGCCCTCGCGGCGGCCGCGGTGACGGGCGCGGACCCGGTGGCCCTGGCGACGGCCTGGGGCACGGGGACGGGCGAGATCCTGCCCGCGGTCGAGCGCGACGAGGAGACCTGGAACCGCATCGCGGGGGTCCTGACGGCCGCGACGCCGCTGCTGTCACCTGCCGTCGAAGAGATGGGCCAGGGTCGTCGGGGTGAGACGGATGTCGTCGAAGTCGACGCGGCAGCCCTCGCCGACGGGTGACTGGACCTCGATGCCGGCCCGTACGGGACCGGCGCCGCCCAGGGCGAACTGCCGTACCAGGCGCCAGAACGCGCCGTCGTCCGAGACGTGGAAGGCGAAGCCCTCGCCGATCCGGCTGACGCGCAGCCACAGCGCGTCACCCGCGACCGGGCCCGCGAGGGCGTCGTCGGACCGGCCCCGGGTCACGACGGAGTAGACGCTGGGAGTTCCGTCGGGCGCCTGCTCGAAGTTGAGCTTCGCCCAGTGGTCGTCGTCGGAGCGGACGAAGAGCGCTCCCGCGTCCCACGCCGACCGGAAGCCGACGCGGAGGCGGGCCGAGAGCTGCCAGTCGCCGTCCGGAGGCGTGGTCAGGGCCACGGCGGCGTCCTGCCGGACCGCCCCGCCGACCGGATCCGTGAAGGCGTCGGTGTGCGGGGCGGCCGTGACGGTGAGGACGCCTCCGGCGAACGAGCAGGCGGCGGGGGCGGTCAGCCATGCGAGGCCGAGGGGGAGCGGGGAGTCGACGTTCATGCCGCCATGATCGTGAACGGGCCGGGCGCGCGCCACGGTCTGCCCCGAGGATCCAAGAACCTGCACGAGAGTCCAACCCGGCGCTTCCCCGGCAGTGGCTCCGCCACCCGGCCCACGCCCGTGGTCTGTTGCCGCCCGCTCCTCCCTCAGGCCCCGCCGCCCGCCTCCGCCGTGACGCGCCGCTGGTGCACCCGCAGGTGCAGCGTCGCCAGATCCAGGAGCGGGGTCGCCACCCCCAGGGCACGCGCGCGCGTGGTCAGGTCGCCGAAGAGATGCTCGACCTCGGTCGGGCGGCCCGCCGTCAGATCGCGGTAGAGGGACGGCACCATCGGCGACCCCGCCGCGGCCACCACCGCGAGCGTCGTCGCCCGCTCCGCCTGAGGTACGGGGTGTCCGGCCGCGGCGGCGACCGCGGACGCCTCGTCGAGCAGCGCCGGGGCCAGGGAGGGACCGCCGGGGGTGTCGTGGACGTCGCCGACGGTGCCCCGCATCAGGCTGGTCACAGCGCCGAAGGTCGTGATGAACACCCACTTGTGCCACATCGCCGTGATCACGTGCTCCGGCTCAGGCGAGGCGATGCCCGCCTCTTCGAGCACCGCCCGGAATCCCGCCACGCGCGCGGAGCGCGTGCCGTCCTGCTCGCCGAGCGTCAGATGGGCCAGGGGGGCGAGGCGCCGGATGTCACCGTTCTCGTCGAGCGTGGTCACCACCTTGGCCACGCCGCCGAGGACCGCCGACGTTCCGAAGCGGGCGCTGAGGGCCTCGACATGGGCGAGCCCGTTGAGCAGCGGCACGACGGCCGTGTCCGGCCCGACGGCCGGAGCGATGTCCTCGATCGCCCGGTCGAGGCCGGTGGACTTCACCGAGAGCAGCACGAGGTCGTACGGGGTGTCGAGCGCGTCCGCCGTCACGAGCCGGGGTGTCAGGACCCACTCCTCGTCCCGGCCCACCACCCGCAGCCCGCGCTCACGCAGCGCCGCCGCCCGGGCCGGGCGGACGAGGAAGGTGACGTCCCGTCCGGCGCGGGCGAGCAGCGCGCCGAAGTAGCCTCCGGTGGCACCGGCGCCGACGACCAGGATCTTCATCGTTGTGGACCTCTCGTGGGGCGCCCGGGGGGCGCGGTGGTGAGCGGGGGGCGGATCAGGGGCCCGAGCAGCCGGTGGGGCCGGGCGAGGGCGGCCGTCACGGGGTCGTCGTCCGGGCCGGAAGGGCCGAGCCCGGGGCCCGGGGCGACCACGACGTCCTCGACGGGTACGGCGGTGCCGCACCCCGTGCAGCGTCCGTCGGCGTCGAGCGGGGCCCCGTCCACGGCGTGCAGGAAGACGCGGCGCGGGCCGCCGTCCGCCGCGTGGAACTCCTCGCCCCAGGCGGTGAGCGCGCGGACCGCCGGCCAGAGGGCGATGCCCTTGGGCGTGAGTCCGTACACCTCTCGGCGGCCCGTGCCCGTCCCTGGGCGGCGTTCCAGGACGCCCGCCTCGGTGAGGGTGGTGAGCCGGTCGGTGAGCACGGCCCGGGGGACGCCCAGGTGCGCGGCGAACTCCCCGAACCTGCGGACCCCGTAGAAGGCGTCGCGCAGGATCAACAGTGTCCAGCGCTCCCCGACGATCTCCATGGAGCGGGCGAGGGCGCAACTCTGACCGCGGTAGTCGCGCGGAAGCGTCATGGCCGTGACCCTAGCGCAGGACAGTTCGGTGACCGAACTGTTCAGGGCGGGCCGCGCCCCTTCCCGGCGGCGGAGGCGTTTCGGGTGGCGGAGCCGTTTTCGGGTGGGCGAACCGGGCGGCTAGGCTCGCGCTCACCATGAACCAGCCCACGGAACCCAAGGCCGACAAGTCGGGCGTGCGCCGGCACAACCTGAGCCTCGTCCTGCGGACCGTCCACGACGCGGGCGAGACCACCCGGGCGGCCGTCGCCGCCCGCGTCGGACTCACCCGGCCCGCCGTCTCCTCCCTCGTCGAGCAGCTCCTCGACCTGGGTTTCCTCGTCGAGTCGGGCAAGACGTTCAGCGGGCAGGCGGGACGGCCGGGCACCGTTCTGAAGCCCGCCGACACCGGTCCCGCCGGACTCGGCGTCGAGATCAACGTCGACTACGTGACGGTCTGCGTCGTCGACCTCACCGGCACCGACCGCGTCCGCCGCACCGAGCGCCTCGACAACCGTGCCGCAGGCGCCCCCGAGGTGCTGGCCCGCGCCGCCCGGATCGCCGCCGACGTCCTCGACACGGCCGCCGGGCACGGACTCGCCCCGGCGGGCGCCGGACTCGCCCTGCCGGGCCTCGTCTCCGGCGGAGCCGTCCGGCAGGCCCCCAACCTCGGCTGGTACGAGGTCGACGCCGAGCGCCTCTTCGGCGACGCCCTCACCACGCTGCGCCCCGGCACGGCGGGCCTCGCGCTGAACTCCGACAACGAGGCCAACATGGCGGCCCTCGCCGAGCTGTGGTTCGGCACCCTCGGCGACCTCCGGACCTTCCTCCACCTGACGGGCGAGATCGGCGTGGGCGGCGCGATCGTCGTCCACGGCGAACTCCTGCGCGGCGCGCACGGCTTCGCCGGCGAGATCGGCCACCTGGTCGTCGACGCGGAGGGCCCGCGCTGCCGTTGCGGCTCACGCGGCTGCCTGGAGCAGTACGCCGGCCAGGCCGCGCTCCTCGCGGCGGCGCGCGTCGCCGACGTCGCCGCACTCACGGACCGCGCCGCGGCCGGAGACCCGCGGGCCCTCGCCGCGCTCGCCGAGGCGGGCACGATGCTCGGGCGCGCCCTGTCCGGGGCCGTGAACCTCCTCGATCCCGAGGCGGTCGTCCTCGGCGGCATCTATCCGCAACTGATGCCCTGGCTCGTCCCCGCCCTGGCCGACGAGCTCGCCGACCGCGTCGTCTCCGGCCTCTGGACCTCCGAGGCGGGACGCCTCCGTCCGGCCTCCGCCGCCACCGACGCCTCCCGGGGCGCGGCGGCCCTCGTCCTCCACGACGTCCTGGCCGACCCCCTGGCGTACGCGGGGTGACGGGGGCCTGACGGGGAACCGCCCGCGGGGTCGCGACCCCGCGCGACTCCCCGGCACGTCGACGAACGGCCGGTCAGGAGGGCCGTCGCGAGGACCGCCCCGCCGCCCAGTCCGCCGCGACCGCCCCGGGGAAGACGTCCCCCGCCGACGTGAAGAACAACCCGGTGGCGTCCAGAAGCGCCGTCACCGCGCCCGTACGCGTCACTTCGCCGCTGCTCCGCATGACTCCGACCCTGCCGTCGCGGAGACCCGCGCGTAGCTGGGGATCGATCACTCTCATCCCGCTCTCACGCCGGCCTTATCCCGTCATCACATGCCGCCCCTAGCTTCACGCCCATGTTCTTCACCTACCTCCGGCGCGAACTGCGCCGCCGCAGAAAGGCGGCGCTCGTCGTCGCCTCCGGGCTCGCGCTCGGGATCGCGCTGGTCATCGTCGTCAACTCCGTGTCCTCCGGCATGAACCAGGCCCAGGGCAAGGTCCTCGAATCCCTCTACGGCCTCGGCACGGACCTGACGGTGACCAAGGCTCAGGAGCGTCCCGCGGAGGGTGCGCAGCCGCAGCGCCCGCGGTTCGAGTTCCAGGGCAAGGAGGAGGGCGAGGAGCAGAGCAGCGACCGGCTGATGGTCCAGGGCTTCCAGACCCTCGCGGACTCCACCGTCGCCACGGTCGCCGGCCAGCCCGGCGTCGACCGTGCGGTGGGCGGACTCAGCCTCGTCAACCTGAAGATCGACGGAGAGTTCGCGCGGGGCCGGATCCAGCGCGGCCAGACCCGGCAGAGCCCGCCGGGCGAAGGGGCGGGCGGCGACAGCGGTGCCGGTGGGGGCGGCTCCGGCCCCGGCGACACCGTCACCGGCGGCGGCGCGGCCTTCGACGTCGACTCCTTCACGCTCTACGGAACCGACGTCACCGCCCCCGACCTCGGCCCCCTCACCACCTCCACCGTCTCCCAGGGCCGTACCTTCGAGACGACCGAGACGGATGCCCGGGTGGCCGTCGTCGACAGCGCGTACGCCCAGGAGAAGGACCTCGCCGTCGGCGGCGAACTGAGCGTGAAGAAGGTCACGTTCGAGATCATCGGCATCGCGACCGCCGACCGGGGCCAGGCCGCCGCCCAGGTCTATCTGCCCCTGAAGCAGGCGCAGACGCTCTCCGCCTCCGCGGCCAAGGTCACCACCATCTATGTGAAGGCGACCGACTCGACGCGGATCGACGCGGTCAAGACCGCCATCCAGAAGAACGTCGCGGGGACCACCGTCACCACCTCGGCCGACCTGGCCCAGACGGTCTCCGGTTCCCTCGACACGGCCGCCGACCTCGCCTCGAACGTGGGCAAGTGGCTCTCGTACGCCGTGCTCCTCGCCGCCGTCCTCGTCGCGGGTCTCCTCACCTCCTCCGCGGTCACCCGCCGGGTCCGCGAGTTCGGCACGCTCAAGGCACTCGGCTGGAAGAGCGGCCGCGTCACCCGGCAGGTGGTCGGCGAGGCCCTCGTCAACGGCTTCATCGGCGGCGCCCTCGGCATCGCGATCGGCCTGGCCGGCGCGTACGCGGTGACCGCCGTCAGCCCGACCCTCACCGCGGAACTCGGTGCGACCGGAGTTCTGTTCGGCGGCCGAGGCGGTGGCGGCCGAGGCGGCATGGCCTTCGGCGGCGGCCCCGCGAGCACGGGCGCCGGAAAGACCGTCGACATCGCCCTCACCGCCCCGGTCAGCGTCACCACGGTGGGTCTCGCCGTCCTCCTCGCCCTCGGCGGCGGCCTCGTCGCCGGAGCCTTCGGCGCCTGGCGCGCCTCGCGGCTGCGCCCCGCCGACGCGCTGCGCCGCGTCGAGTAGCGCCCCGCCCGAACCCCCTCACGCGATACAGGAGTTGGACCATGTACGAACTCATCGGCGTCACCAAGCAGTACCGGCGGGGGCAGGAGAGAGTCGACGCGCTCGCCGGGGTCGACCTCACGCTCGCCCAGGGCGACCGGTTGGTCATCCAAGGGCCCACGGGCGGCGGCAAGTCGACGCTGCTCCAGATGCTCGGCGGCCTCGACCGCCCCACCTCGGGCCGCGTCCTGCTCGACGGCACGGACCTGGCCGCGCTTCCCGAGCGCAAGCTGACCGCGGTGCGCGGCCAGAACATCGGGTTCGTCTTCCAGAGCTTCAACCTCATCCCCACGCTCACCGCCCAGGAGAACGTGGAGACCGCGCTCGTCCCGCTCGGCGTCAAGCCCGCCGAGCGGCGGAGCCGATCCGCCGAGGCCCTGGAGTCGGTCGGGCTCGGCGAACGCAGCGGACACCTGCCGTCCGAGCTCTCCGGCGGCCAGCAGCAGCGGGTGGCGATCGCCCGCGCGCTCGTGAAGCGCCCCAAGGTGCTGCTCGCCGACGAACCCACCGGAAACCTCGACGAGTCGATGCGCGACGAGATCGTCGACCTGCTCGAAGGACTGTGGAAGGAGCACGGGCTGACCTTCGTCATGGTCACCCACGACAGCGCGATCGCCCGCCGGGCACCCCGCCTCGCCACGATCCGCAAGGGCCGGATCACGATCAAGGAGAACCCGCGGGCGACGACGGCGAACCCCGTGCCGCAAACCTCTTCCCCGGAGTCCGGCGTGGAGCCGGCCTCGGACGCGGCCTCGCCGCGGGACCCGGCCTCGGACCCGGTCCAGGCGTGACCGACCGCCCGCGCGGCGGCCCCCGACAGGAACGGATCGGGGGCCGCCGCACGGGGACGCCGCCGAAGCCGTTGTCAGTGGGTGCCCCTACCGTTCTCACCATGACGACGACGACCTATCTGGAGCTGTCGCAGGACGACGGCGCCGCCCACAAGTTCTACGAAGTGACCGTCGAGGACCTCGCGGTGTCGGTCCGTTACGGCCGGATCGGGACGGCGGGCCAGACGCAGAGCTCCACCTTCCCCACGGCGGCGAAGGCGCAGGCGGCCGCGGCGAAGAAGATAGGGGAGAAGGTCCGCAAGGGGTACGCCCCGGCGGTCCGGGGACAGCGGGCGGCCCGCGCCGTGACGCGTCGCGCGGTGACCTCCGCGCCCTCCACCGCGCGCGCCGTCGCCCCCGTCCTGTGGCGCTTCCGGACCGGGTCGGCCGCCTTCGGCATCCACGTCGACGAGGAGCGCTGCTGGGTCGGCAACCAGGCGGGGGACGTCTTCACGCTCGACCGCTCCGGCGAGGTGCAGGCCCGGTTCAGCCTGCCCGACGGCGTGAAGTGCCTGGTCGCCGACGACTTCTGGATCTACGCCGGCTGTGACGACGGCAAGGTGTACGACCTGTCGTCGAAGCTGCCCTTCGCGGCGTACGACATCGCCACCGACGTCGACATCTTCTGGCTCGACATCCACGAGGGCGTCCTGCACGTCGCCGACCGCTCGGGCCGGCTCACCGTCATCGACCACGAGGACGAGCACCAGTGGGCGCGCGGCGGCCAGGGCGAGCACGCCTGGATGGTCCGCGCCGACGGGGACGCCGTCTACTACGGGGACACGCGGGGCGTCGCCGCCCACGCACCGGACGGTGGCGGCGAGCTGTGGCACACCGCCACCGAGGGCGGGGTGCTCTTCGGCTGGCAGGAGGACACCGCGGTCTACGCGGGCACGGCCCGCAAGAAGGTCCAGCGGCTCGCGAAGAAGGACGGGCGCGTCGAGGCGGTCTACAGCTGTGACAGCCCGGTGTACTCCTGTGCCACCTCGCCCGGCGGCCGGTTCGTCTTCGCGGCCGACTCGTCCTCCTCCGTGTACTGCTTCGCGGAGGACGGCACCCGGCTGTGGAAGCTCGGTACGGGAGGGGGATCCGCGCTCTCCATGCAGTACCGCGACGAGCGCCTCTACCTGGTGACCACCGACGGTTCGCTGGTGTGCGTGGACGCGAGCGAGGCGGCGATCCAGGCCGCCCAGGGCGGTACGGTGCCGGTCGCGCGGGACGTCAAGCTCGCCGCGGCCATGCCGGTGTACGAGCCGGCGACGACCGTCACCGCCGTCACCACCGTCAGCGTCGCCCCGGCCGGCTCGGTGGTCGTGGAGTGTGTGAACGAGTCGGGCAGGACACGGGTCCGGGTCCTCACCGACGGCTACGACTCCGCGTGGAACGTGCAGTTCCCGCGCGCGATCCGGGAGCCCGGCGCCCGGTACGTGGTCGATGCCCTGCACGCCGCCGCCGGAGGCTTCTACCGGGTCCGCGGTGACATCCGGCGGCTGCAATGACGGCGGGCCACGGGGGCGGCGGCACGTTCGAGGCGGCCACGGGGGACGGGCCGCCGCTGCCTCCGGCGGACGCCGAGCAGCGGTCGAGGGAGGTCCGGGCCGCCCTCGACGGGCTGCTCCAGATCAGACGGCTGACCCACCGCCGGGACGGCGGTGACCCGAAGTCCGTCCCGGCGGACTGGGAGCGCCGGCAGCCGGTCCGCGCGGTGGCCCTCGCCCTGGAGTCGGGGGGTCTCGCGCCCTCGTCCCTGGACGCCTCCGGGGCGAGGATCACCACGGGCTACCGCGTCCGGCCGGGGGACCGGCCGGGCACGGCCGTGGTCGAGTGGCTGGGCCCGACGGGCTCGGGAGCCGCTCAGGAGGAGGTCGGGACCCTCGGCGCGTGTCTGTCCGCCCTGACCCGGCTCGGCTGGGAGGCCCTGCTGTACAAGGGGCCGCGCGGGCGCCGCTTCCTGGAGGTGGAGCCGATGGCGGGCTGAACCCGGCACGGAGCGGCCGGCTCCGGTGGAGGGCTCAGGCGATCGAGGCCGAGACGATCGCCGAGACCGCGATGTTGCAGGAGGCGGTCACCCAGACCGCCGGGTGCGGCTCGGGGTCGACCAGGGTGGCACCGAGCCTGCCCGGCGTGACCAGGTCCACGACCAGGAACGCCACGGCCATCATGACCAGGCCGAGCAGGCCGAACGCGGCCGTGGACACGAGGCCCTTGCCGAAGTTGTCGTACGTCGTCCAGATCGAGGTGAAGACGATGCCGCCGATGCCCAGGAGCGCCGAGCTCAGCAGCACCGAGGCGTTGCGGTTGCGGTCCTCCCAGATCTGCCGGCGGAGCTTCCCGGGCGTCAGCAGATCCACGAGGACGATGCCGAGGATCAGCAGGACCACGCCGAGGGCGCCGTAGGCGCCGGCCCGGCCGAGGCCGTTGACGATGTCGCTCATGGGGTGCCGGTCTCCGGGAAATCGCGATCACGGGGGATCGGTGGTCAAGGACCGGCAAAATGTAGCGCACGCGTCAACAGCACGCGCCGCCCGCCCGGGAATCGGGCGGACGGCGCGGGGCGGGCGGGCGATCGGGCGGGGGAGACGGATGCGCCGTCAGACCCCCGGCGGCAGGTCCTTGGCGCGGGAACGCACCTGGAACGCCGTGACGATCTCGACCGCGCCGACGGCGAGCAGCCAGATGCCGCCCAGGACCATCAGCACCGCGGCCGATTCCAGCGGGGAGACGATGAGGACCACGCCGGCGAGCGCGTTGACGACGCCGAGGAAGATGTGCCAGCCGCGCGCCGGCATCGCGGCGTCGGAGGCCGCCGCGATCGTCTCGGTGATGCCGCGGAAGAGCCAGCCGATCCCGATCCAGAGCGCGAGCAGCAGGATCGACTGCGTCGCGCCCCGGAAGCACAGCAGGCCGAGCAGGATCGAGAGGGCGCCGCTGATGAACGCCATGACACGGTGCGCGGTCGTGGTGTGCGTGCCGAAGGCGGCGATCAGCTGCATCACACCGCTGAACAGCAGGAAGAGACCGAAGAGCAGGCCGGCCACGAACAGCGAGGCGTCCGGCCAGGCCAGCACGATGACGCCGAGGATCAGGGACGCGATGCCGGCGAAGAGCAGCGCCTGCCAGGCGGCGCCCGCGAGCGCGCTCAGCGGGCCGGGCGGTATGTCCTGGTGCCTCGGGCCGTCTTGAGTGTGTGTCATGGACGGTTCCCGTCCTTCCTTGGAGGGGGTGGGCGGAGCCCGCGGGTCAGAGCGGAGTGGCGTAGGTGCTGAGGAAGAGCGCCTCGGCCAGCGCCATGTGCTCGATCTCCGAGGGGTCCACGCTCTCGTTGGGCGCGTGGATGAGACAGCCGGGTTCCTCGACACCGATCAGGGCGATCTCGGCGGCGGGGAAGTGGGCGGCGAGCACGTTGCAGAGCGGGATCGACCCGCCCTGCCCCGACTGCACCATCTCCTTCCCGTACGCCTCGCGGAGCGCCGTCGCCAGGGCGCGGTACGCGGGGCCGTCGGTCCTCGCCCGGAACGGCTGACCGCCGCTCTCCGGCTCCACCTCCACCCGGGCGCCCCAGGGGGCGGCCGAGGTCAGATGGGCGGCGAGGGCACGCTGGGCGTCGTCGGCGTCGACCCCCGGCGGGATCCGCAGGCTCACCCGGGCGCTGACCTTCGCCTGTACGGCCGCCGAGGAACCGACCACCGGCGGGCAGTCGATGCCGAGCACGGTGACGGCGGGCCGCGCCCAGAGTTCGTCGGCGACCGACCCCGTACCGACGAGGGAGACGCCGTCGAGGACGCCGACGTCGGCGCGGAACTGTTCGGCCGGGTAGTCCACCCCGTCCCAGGCGCCGTCGGCGGGCAGCCCCTCGACCACGGTGTTGCCGTGTTCGTCGCGGAGGCTGTCGAGGATCCGGATCAGCGCCGCCAGCGCGTCGGGGGCGGGTCCACCGAACATGCCGGAGTGCATCGCGCCCTTGAGGGTGGAGACGGTCACGACGACGTTGGCGAGCCCGCGCAGCGAGGTGGTCGTGGTGGGCAGGCCCAGGGCGAAGTTGCCGGTGTCGCAGATCAACAGGGTGTCGGCGGCGAAGAGGTCGGGCCGCAGGGGGACGAGCTGCTCCAGGCCTCCGGTGCCCTGCTCCTCCGAACCCTCCGCCACGAACTTGATGTTCACGGGGAAGCCCCGTCCGTCCGGCCCGCCGAGCGCACGGAGGGCCGTGAGGTGCATGGCGATGTTGCCCTTGCAGTCGGCCGAACCGCGGCCGTACCAGCGCCCGTCGCGCTCGGTGAGCTCGAACGGCGGTGTCTCCCAGGCCGCGTCGTCCAGTGGCGGCTGTACGTCGTAGTGGCAGTACAGGAGCACGGTGGGCGCCCCCTCGGGGCCCGGCGCGTGCCCCACGACCGCGTCCGTGCCGTCGGGGGTCGTCACCCGCCGCATGTCCTTGAGCCCCGCCTCGGTGAAGGCCCGTACGAGGAAGTCGGCGGTCCTCGCGCACTCCTCCGGCGGGAACTGGCGGGGGTCGGCGACCGAGCGCATCGCCACGAGCTCGGTCAGGTCCTCCTTCGCCCGGGGCATCAGCGCCCGGACCTTCTGCCGAAGGGCTGCGGTCCCGGTGGACTCGGCGGTCATGCGTACCCACTTCCCTCGGGCCGTGGCGGGGCGCGGCTCGCGGGCCCGGGACGGCGACGGCCCTCTCACCCAAGCATTCGTGAACAAACGTCGCAAAACATGACTCTTACGGAGCATTGACCCCCGGCCCCGGGCGGCGGAGGCCGGGCAGGGCGACGACAGTGGAACGGGACAAGAGTCCGCCCCTTCCCTCCTCCCGCACCTGGAGAACCCCATGGGCCACCCCAACCGACGCGACCTCGGGCTCCTCGTGCTGCGGGTCGGCACCGGAGCCGTCCTCGCCGCACACGGCACCCAGAAGCTCTTCGGCTGGTTCGGCGGCGGCGGTATCGAGGGCACCACCAAGGGCATGGAGGCCATGGGCTTCCACCCGGGCCGGGAGAGCGCCATCGCCGCCGGTCTCGGCGAGGCGGGCGGCGGCGCCCTGCTCGCCCTCGGCCTCGCCACCCCGGCCGCCGGCGCCGCGGCCGCCGGAGCCATGACCGGCGCCGTCGCCGTCCACGCCCCGGCCGGCTTCTTCGCCCAGAGCGGCGGCTACGAGTACCCGGCCTTCCTCGGCTTCGTCGCCGCCGCGATCGGGGTCACCGGCGCCGGCCGGTACTCCCTCGACCACGCCACGGGCCATGTCCTCGACCGTCCCTGGGTGGTGATCACCGCCTTCCTCGGCACCGCGATCGCCGCCGCGGCCGTGGTCAACCGACGGGCCGGTGATCAGGCCGCAGCCGAGGCCGCGGAGGCGGAGGCGGAGGCGGAATCCGCGTGACCCCGGCCGAGGACGGGGGTCCCCACGCGCCCGCCGCGCGGGAGGGTTAGGCTCGCCGCAGAGGAAGGGACGGTCGCCGCGCATGAAGATCGATCTGACGGACACCAACTCCAGCAAGATCAACAAGGCGATCCTGGAAGGCCGCAGGGCCGTCGGCACTCCTGCCGCCGGCGTCGTGCTCACCCTTGTCGTCGTCACCGACGAGGAGAACGCCTACGACGCGGTCAAGGCCGCCAACGACGCCTCCCGGGAACACCCCTCCCGCATCCTGGTGGTCATCAAGCGCCATGCCCGCTCGCCCCGAGGGCGCCACGAGACCCGGCTCGACGCCGAGGTCCGGCTCGGCACCGACGCGGGTTCGGGCGAGACGGTGCTGCTCCGGCTCCACGGCGAACTCGGCGACCGCGCCGACTCGGTGGTCCTGCCGCTGCTCCTGCCGGACGCGCCCGTCGTCGTCTGGTGGCCCGTCGACGCCCCCGAGGTGCCGTCCCTCGACCCCCTGGGCTCGCTCGCCCAGCGGCGCATCACGGACATGTACGCGGTCGAGGACCCCCTCGCCGCCCTGGAGAAGCGGGCCGCCTCGTACGCCCCCGGCGACACCGACCTCGCCTGGACCCGGCTCACGCCGTGGCGCTCTATGCTGGCCGCCGCGCTCGACCAGGCCCCGCTGACCGTGACCTCGGCCGCCGTCGAGAGCGAGGCGGAGAACCCGAGCGCCGAACTCCTGGCCCGCTGGTTCGAGGTACGGCTCGGCGTTCCCGTCGACCGGGTCGTCACCGACGGACCTGTCGTCACAGCCGTCCGCATGGGCACCGCGGACGGCGAGATCCGCATCGACCGGCCCGAGGGGCCGGTGGCGCGGCTCTCCATCCCCGGTCAGCCCAGCCGCGTCCTCGCCCTCAAGGTCCGGACGACGGCCGAACTGATCGCCGAGGAACTGCGCCGCCTCGACCCGGACGAGGCGTACGCGATGGCCCTGCGCGGCCACGGCGCGGCTGCGAGGCCGAAGGACGGGTCCCGGGCCCGCGCCTGACAGGGACGCGCGCCCGGTCCCACGGGGGAGGCGCCCCACCTGAGCCGACGCCCGGCTCCGGTCCCTGCCCGGGCCTCGCTTCCGGCCCTCGCGCCCGCCCCTGACCTCAGGGTTTCTCGAACACCATGACGAAGTCGGCCATCTCCCGTACGCGGGGCACGTCGGGGTCCGGGAGCGCGAGGAGGCGCTCCCGGGTCTCCGCCACCAGACGGGTGGCGCCGTCGCCCGTGACCGACCAGGCGCCGGTGAACAGGCCGCCCGACAGGGAGCGGGCCATCGCGCGGGGCGACACCCGGAAGGCCGTGGGGCGTTCGGAGGCCGCGCCCCGGTAGACGAGTCCCCGCGCCTCGGCGATCGGCGCGAGGGTCCGCGGCCCGTCCTGACGGGTCCGGAGCGGGTCGAGCCGGTCCTCCAGCTCGCCCACCACGACCCCGATGTCGTCCGCGGGACGGGTGCCCCCGGCGGGGATCACCAGATAGCGGCCGCCCGGGCGGAGGACCCGGGCGACCTCGTCGAAGACCATGCCGTGGTCGGGGCCGGTGTGCAGCAGCCAGGTGGACACCGCCTGGCTCACCGAGCCGGTCCGTACCGGAAGGCGGCAGGCGTCCGCCACCGCCACCCGCGGCCCGAGCCGCTCCAGGGCCCGGGCGAGCATCCCGGTCGACAGGTCGAGGCCGTACACCACATGGCCGCGCGCGGTCAGTTCGGCCGCCACTATCCCCGTGCCCACGCCGATGTCGAGCACCGGGAGGCCGGGGTCGAGCAGCGGCGCGAGCTGCTCGGCGAAGCCGGCGGCCCGGGCCGTACCACCGCGCGAGGCGTCGTAGCCGGGGGCGATCGCGTCGAACTCCGCCGTGCCGGAGGCCGAAGTCATCCGTCTGTCTCCGTTCGTCTCTACCGTCCTCGGGGGTCAGGCCTCGGGGGTGAAGGCCACGGGCAGGGTCGCCATGCCGCGCAGGATGCCCTCGCGCCGGCTCAGATCCGTGTCCGGGTCGGCGAGCCGCAGGTCGGGGAAGCGGCGGAGCAGCGTGCCGATGGCGATGCGCGCCTCCGCGCGGGCCAGCGGCGCTCCCAGGCAGAAATGCACACCATGGCCGAAAGCGAGCTGTTGCGGCACCTCGCGGCGTGCCACGTCGAGGATGTCGGCACGGTCGTGGCGTGCCGGGTCGCGGTTGGCCGCGGCGAGCCCGATGATGATCATCTCGCCCGGCGGGACGGTGACCCCGCCGATCTCGTACGCGTCGGTGGTGAAGCGCGCGACCCCACGGCTCACCGGACCCTCGTAGCGCAGGAGTTCCTCGATCGCGCCCGGCAGCAGCGAGGGGTCGTCGCGGAGCGCGGCGAACTGGTCCGGGTGGCGCAGCAGGGCGTGGACGCCGTTGGCGATGAGGCTCGCCGTCGTCTCGTGTCCGGCGAGGGTGAGCAGAATCGTCATGGCCGTCAGCTCGCGGTCGCTGATCCGCTCCTCCGCCTGTGCGGCGCACAGCGCGCTCAGCAGGTCGTCCTTCGGATCCTGCTTCCGCCGCGCGATCAACGGCTCGAAGAACTCCGTGAGTTCGGCGCGCGCCTGGGCCCCCTTGGCGAGTCGCTCCGGGGTGTTGGGCGGCATGATCAGGCCGACCGCGAGACGGGCGAAGTCGGGCTGCCCCTCGGCCGGGATGCCGATGAGTTCGCTGAGGACGGCCATGGGCAGCGGCAGCGCGAACTCGGAGACCAGATCGGCGGTCCCGCGTGCCGCGAAGGCGTCGAGGAAGGTGTCGGTGTGTGCCTGGACGCGGGGCGCGAGCTGCTCGACCCGGCGCGCGGTGAAGGCCTTCGAGACGAGGTTGCGCAGCCGGGTGTGGTCCTCGCCGTCGGCGACGAGCATGCTGGCCATCAGGACGTTGGTGCGCTCCTGGTGGGCCATCTCCTCCTCCAGTCCGTCGACCCCGACGGGACTGCTGCTGAGTCGCGGGTCGGTGAGCGCGGCGACGGCCTCGTCGTATCCGGTGACCATCCAGACTTCAAGGGTGGGATTCAGCCGTACCCGCTGAACGACGCCGTGCTCGCGGATGCGCTCGAAGAGCGGGTAGGGGTTGGGCTGCTGGGCGACGTTCACCGGGACATCATGAACGATTGTCTGTTCTTGACCGGTCATCTTCCGTAACTCCCCGCCTATTTGTGAAAGATCTCTGGCAAGTAGTCATACCAGCCACCCCAGTTGCGTGGTAGCGTCACCGGCGCTCGGCTCGGATTGATGTTCGGAGAACGACCGGCCAACCGCCGGTTCCTGAATCAGCGAGGCGTTCCACCCACCGGTGACCGGCGCCTCGTACCGCTCGACTCGGTAGCAGCCAAGGCCTCAACCAGGCCCTATGCGCAGGGGGAGACGTTTCGTGGAGCAAGCGGCAGCCGTGGACCCGATTCTGGATCTGGCCCGTCCGTCGATCCTGCGGAACCCGTACCCGTCGTACGACCGGATGCGCGCGACCTCCCCCGTGCTGTGGCACGAACTGCTCGGTTCCTGGGTCCTGACCCGGCACGCCGACTGCCTCGCCGTGCTCACCGACAGCAACCGGTTCGCCTCCGACTGGCGGCGCGCCGGGGAGGAGATCCCCGCCCCGCTGCTCAGTGTGCAGACCCTCGACCCGCCGGAGCACACCGCCATCAGGCACCTGCTGCTCGACGGATTCCGGGCACAGGACCGGCAGGCGCTGCACGACGGCCTGGAGGGGCAGATCGCCGATCTGCTCGCGGAGCTGGCCCGGCGACCCTCCTTCGATCTCGTCGGGGAGCTCGCCGAACCGGTGGCGCTGCGCTTCGTGACCGCCTTCCTCGGCGTCGAGGCCCCCGGGCTCGACTGGTTCGTGCCCATGTCCCGTACCGTCGTCGACGGCATGGACGCCGGCCTCTGGCCCGAGAAGCACGAACCGGCCGTCGCGGCCCGCGCCCGGCTCGCGGAGTACGCGGGCGGATGGCTCGCGGATCCGCCCGAGGGCGGCCTCACCGCGTACGTCGCCGAGCACGCGGCGGACAGCGGCGTGGCAGAAACGGTTCTGCGCAACAGTCTGCGCGCGGTCCTCCACGCCGGCTACGAATCGGCCTCCCGGCTCCTCGGCAACGCCGCGGCAGCCCTCCTCACCACCCCCGGCGCGCTCGAAGCGTTCCGGGCGACCCCGGCCACGGCCGTGGACGAACTCGTCCGGTACGACGCACCGGTCCAGGCGGACGCCCGGGTCTGCGTCACCGACACCGAACTGGGTGGCGTCACGATGAAGGCGGGTGATCCGGTCACGCTCTTCCTGGGCGCGGCCAACCACGACCCGCTCCGCTTCGCCCACCCCACAGAGCTGCGACTCGACCGCGCCCCGAACCCGCACCTCGGGTTCGGCCGCGGGGCCCACGCCTGTCTGGGCGCGTCCATGGCGATCCGTCTCACCGGATCGGTCATCGGCGCCCTGGCCAGGGACTATCCGCAGGCACGGGCAGTCGCGGAACCAGAACACCGGCGCAATCTGACCCTCCGCGGTCTCGACTGCTTCGAGGTCACCCTGCGTCCAGACACGGGGGAGGAGGTACGACCATGAAGTACTGGCACTGAAACCAGTGAGCGTGCGGCCCGTCCGGGAGGCGGGCACCACGCCCGTGCACGACACCGTGCACCCCGCCGGAGCCCGAGCCCGCTGCACGGCTCGGGCTCCGGCCCTTGTGCCACGCCCGACGAGACGACGACGGGCCGGGTCAGGCGCCGGTTCGCCGGGCGACCGCCGGGGCGGCGCGGGCGTCGTCGACGAGCAGGGTCAGCGCACCGTCGACGGGACACCGCAGACCGACCGACAGACGCCGGACATGACCGTCCGGACCGAGCGTGTACGCGGCGGCCACCTGGAACAGGTCGTGGCCGGAGGGACACGTCACCATGCTCCCGCCCGCCCCCGGGGCCGGAGCGGCGGGCGACCGGAGCTCCAGGACCACCGGGTCCGCGCCGCCGCACCCCTGATCGTCCTGTACGTCGAGGGGCAGACAGCAGCCCTCGCAGAAGCACTCGTCCGCGGCCACCTCGAAACTGTCCCCGCCGCAGTACCGGCAGACGAGAGCACCGGTCACGCCCCGCCGCTCGGCCCCGCCGGAGGCGGCCGTTCCGGGCTCGGCCCCTCCGGCATCGGCTTCGCTGCGAGCGGAGCCCCCGGAATCCCCGGCGCCGCCGAGCAGCCGCAGCAGGGCGGCGTTCGCGGCCGCCCCGTCGCCCAGGGGGCCCTCACTCCACACACGGACGATCTCCACCGCAGTGATCATGCCACTGCCTGAGACGCGCCCGGGCCAGGCCCGGCTCGCCCTGGTCGCGAGATCCGCGGATTCATGGACGTGAACGGCGGCGGTCCGGCCGGACACTCCGCGCCGACGACGCCACGAGAAGCGCTCCGGGCCGGTCGCCGTGGCATCCTCGGACGAACCGCCCACAGCGTGTCCAGTTGTGGGCCTTCGTCGTCCTGCGCGGAGGGACACCATGCTCATCAGCCACGCCGTACGTCACCATGTCCTGCACGTGACGCTCCACCGCGACCTGGACGTCACCAACCGGGCCGCCGCCGCCCTCCAGATCCAGGCCCTGGTCCAGTCGATCCGCCCGACCCGGGTGGCCGTCGCGGTCCCGACCGTCGACCCCACCCCGGCCACCCTCAGCGCCCTCGCCCGCGCCCACCGCATGTGCGCGAGCCTGGGTATCCCGCTCACCCTGAGCGGCGCGAGCGCCCGCACCAGAAGACTCCTGGACGTGACGGCCGAGTAGCGGGCACGCCACCGGGCCGCGATGACCGTGCCGGGCGGTACGTCCGGCACGGTCACCGCCCTCACCCTCGGCAGCCCGCCCCGGCGTTCGGCGCGGTCGGTCGGGTCAGGGGCGTTCGTAGTGCTGGAGGACGCCGGCCGCGGAGAAGCAGAGGGCACCGGTGAGGGTGCCCCAGTCGGCGATGCCGGCGTTGACCAGGCTGCCGTCGGAGGGGCGTGTGAACGCGGCGAGTGCCGAGACCATGAAGAGGGCGGAGCCCAGCTGGTTCACGGCGACGATCCACCAGCCGAGGTCACGCGCCCGGACGCACCGCCGGCCGTGGCAGATCTCGACGAACGCGAGGTGGCCGGAGATCAGGAACAGCACGCAGCCGATCATGTCCGGCGCCCAGACGAACCGGTTGATCTGCTGGACGGTCAGGCCTCGCAGGAAGGAATCCAGCAGGTCGACCGCGAACACCAGGGTGCCGGCGAACAGGACGAACGCGCTCAGCCAGTCGACCCGCATCGGTTCGTAGCTCCACCACCGCCACTTCCGTGCGATCAGGGCGCCTTCCCCTCCCGGCACATGGCGCGGGGCGTTGACGACCTGGAGCAGGGACACATATCCGCCGGTGTTGAAGAACAGGCCGCCGGCGAAATAGATCGAGGCGCAGGTGGTGGCATCGCCGGAACCGAACTGGGCGACGGCGGCACCGGCCGCGAAGAGCGCCCCGCCGATGACGAACGCGGTGGCGGCCACGGCGTTGAGCCTGCGCAGCCGGGCCAGCGAGGCGTCGTCGGCCCGGGCATGACGGGCGGCGACCGCGCCGGGCGGACGAACGGCGATGAGGCCTCGGCGCCGGGCGGACCGGGACTCCCAGACGGCCGTGCCGCCACCGGGCGGCCGCCAGGTGAGACGGGTCGTGAAGGGTCCCGCGCCCTCGGCGCGTTGATCATGCTGTCCCACAGGCCGAGACTAGGTGTTCCGCCAGTCGTCGGCCACGCGCAACGCCGCCGACGGCCCGTGAGCGGGAGTCAGGGAAGTCGGCGAGCGGAGGCCGCTTGACTGACTCGCGTCGACGCCGAGGCGGAGGAGTGGCTCTCGCCGTCCCCGGCCGGTCGGCCGGAAGGGCCCTGTGCGCTGTTCGCGGTGTTCTGCGCGCAGGGGCCCTCCCAGGCTTCGCTCCCGTCGGCCGACGGGAGCGAGGGGCGCACGGAGGCGCTGAACGGCAGCTCCGTATCCTGAGGAGGGCGATGCGGGCACTGCCGATGCGTCGCAGCCACCCGCCGCAGCCGGGTGCCGCCTCACTCCGGGTGCCAGGTACCCGGCGAATGAACGGGAGTTGACCGGTGATCAGTCTGGCCGCAGTCGGGGGAGTCGCCCTGGTCGAACTGGGCATGGCCCTGACTCCGGGGCCGAACATGATCCACCTCGCCTCCCGCGCGATCACGCAGGGCCGCAGGGCGGGCCTGGTCAGCCTGAGCGGGACCGCGGTGGGATTCCTGTGCTACCTGCTGGCCGCGGCCGCCGGCCTGTCCGCGTTGTTCGCCGCCGTGCCACTGGCGTTCACGGTGGTCAAGCTTGCCGGAGCCGCCTACCTGGCCTACCTGGCCTGGGACATGCTCCGGCCCGGTGGCCGCTCACCCTTCGCTCCGGCCCGGGACCTGCCGCCCGTCTCCCACGCCCGCCTGTTCTCCATGGGTCTCCTGACCAACCTGCTCAACCCCAAGATCGCGCTCCTGTACGCGGCTCTTCTGCCTCAGTTCCTGGACCCGCACGCGGGCCCGGAATGGGCCCAACTACTGCAGCTCGGTGGTGTGCAGATCATCGTGGGGATCTCCGTGAACGCTCTGATCATGCTGGGCGCGGCGCGGGTGTCGGGGTTCCTGGCTGCCCGGCCGCGCGTGATGACCGCGCAGCGGCTCACGTCAGGCGGCTTGCTCGGCGTCTTCGCGCTGCGTACGGCTCTGTCCCGTACGCCGGTCTCGGCCTGAGCCCCATTCCTGCGCGCTCCGGGACGGTCGCCCCCTCATTACGGCGCGGTGGATCCAGGTTCAGGCTCCACCCGGCCGGTGTCGTACGCCCACATCGCGATCTCGACCCTGTTCCGGGCGCCGATCTTGGTCAGCAGGCTGGCGACGTGGGTCTTGGCGGTCGTCAAGCCGATGAACAGCTCGGCGGCGATCTCGGCGTTCGTGCGGCCACGGGCGACCAGCGTCAGCACCTCCTCCTCGCGTTCGGTGAGCGGCTCGACCGGCTGGGTGCGCCGGCTCGACGGTTCCCTGGCGGCGAGCGTGGCCAGCAGCCGCCGGGTGATGTTCGGCGCGATCAGGGCATCGCCGACGGCGGCGGCGTGGACGGCCTGGACGAGCAGCGCCGGCCCGGCGTCCTTGAGAAGAAAGCCCCGGGCGCCGGCCCGGAGCGCGCCCTGGACGTACTCGTCGAGGTCGAATGTCGTGATCACCACGACCGCGATCGGGTCCGGGACGCCCCGCCCCGCGAGGAGCCTGGTCACCTCGACGCCGTCGATCCCGGGCATCTGGATGTCGACCAGGCACACGTCGGGGCGGAGCCGATGCGCCAGCTCGACGGCGGCGTGACCGTCGGCGGCCTGGCCGACGACCTCGATGTCGGGCTGCGCGTCAAGGATCATCGACAGGCCGGTGCGCACCAGATCTTGGTCGTCGGCCACCAGCACGCGCACCGTCATCGGCGTACCTTCGTCGGCATCTCGGCGTCGACCGTCCACCCGCCCTCGGGCGCGGGCCCGGCACGCAGCGTGCCGCCGAGCAGCTGCACGCGCTCGGTCATTCCCAGCAGCCCGAAGCCGTGGTTCCCCGACCGTGCCGGGTCGGTCTGTCCGTCGTCGGTGACGCGTAGTCGCAGCATTCCCGCGTCCTCCACGAGCCGGATCTCCACACGTGAGGCGTTGCGGGCGTGCCTCAGGGCGTTGGTCAGCGCCTCTTGCGCCAGCCGGTAGACCGCCGCGTCGACCTGGGGTGGCAGTTCACGCATGTCCTCGGGCAACTCTACGTCGACGACCGGGACCGGGGCGCGTCGGGCGAGGGACACCAGGTCGGCAACGCCGGGCTGGGGGGCGTACCGCGCCGGCGCTCCGTCGCGCAGCACCCGGACCATCGCCCGCATCTCCGCGAGCGTCCGCGAGGCTTCCCCCTCGATGACCACCAGCGCGTCGAGCGCCGCTTCAGGTCGCTGCCCGGCCATCGCCCGGCCCGCCTGCGCCTGGACGGCGATCGCCGAGACGTGGTGGGCGACGATGTCATGCAGTTCGCGAGCGAGGCCGACCCGCTCCTGGCTGCGGCTCTGGTCCAACGCCCGGCGCCAGCTCTCGGCGCGGTAGCGGAACGCCGCTCCGCCGGCCGCCGCCGCCGCCAGGACGGCGAACCCGCCGACGGCCTCCGCCGGCCGGGTGTGGTCGGCGACCGTACCGATCGCCGCGGCGACCGCCACCACCGCCAGCCCGATCACGATCTCGCGCCCCGAGCCCCAGCGGACCAGCGCGTAGACGAGCACCAGGATGAAGATCATCGTGTCGAGGCCCGTGCTCGGGGCCCCCACCAGCAGGCTCGCCAGTCCCCACGCCATCGCGGCGCCGAAGGCCACCACGACACAGGCCAACGGGTGGGTACGCCGCCACAGCAGCACCGGCGCAAGTCCGACCGCCACGATCGTGGCGAGCGGCCGCCAGGCGACGTCGTCCCGGAGGGCTCCTTCGAGCAGCGCCGTCACCATCAGCACCCCGACCAGCACCCGGTCGCGCGACACCCGTCGGGGAGCGTCCGTGGCGCGGGGCTCGGCCCACAGTGAACTCAGGGCGTTGGCGGTCACACACCCAGCTTACGGACCGCCGGGGCGTCGGGGACCGACCGAAAGAACGAGACGCCGCTCCTCCGAACTGCCGAGGCGGGTCCGGCCTCGACGTCGATGTGCCCGCCACGGGGCTCGGCGATCGTGGGTCTACCGGTACCAGTCCCACCACGACGACGGAGGCCACGATGAGAACGCGTCGACCCCCCACGACCGCACTGGACGACCAGCGGATCCCGGTGAGAGCAAAGCTCGCGGCGGCGTGGACGAGCTTCATGTTCCTGTACGTCTACGTGGACATTCTCGCCTTCTTCAAGCCTGGGGTCATCGATGACATCGAGGGCGGCATCGTCTGGGAGTTCCACATCAGCCAGGCTCTGCTGACCGGCTTCCTCGTGACCATGGCGATCCCGATCCTCATGGTCGTGCTGTCGATGACGCTGCCCGCCCGGGCGAACCGCGTCACGAACCTCATCGTGGCCTCGGTACAGGTCCCCTTCGCGGCGTTCAACGCGGTGGGTGAGTCCTGGACGTACTTCTACGGCCTCGGCGTCGCACTGGAAGTGATCGTTCTCGCCCTCATCCTGCGGTACGCCTGGACCTGGCCCCGCGTCACACCGTCGGCGGCCGGCCCGGACCGTGAAACCGTTCGCGCCCGGCAGCGGGCGTGAACCCGAGAGCGGTCCCCATGGCCGTCGAACACGCGCACGGGCCCACCACATCGTCGATCATTCTCTTCCGGAAAGTGGCCAGGAGATGACCTGTTCCGCTTCCAGGATGAGGTCATGACGCACACCGAGAACACCCCCCTGACCACCCTCACCCCCGACACCACCGGTGACCCCCGCCAGGGCCTGCTGAAAGCGATCGCGCTGGCCGGACGTACCGTCGCCGCCGTCCGGCCCGAGCAGTGGGACGGGCCCACGCCCTGTACCGAGTTCACCGTCCGGCGGCTGGCCGGGCACCTCGTCGCCGTCCTGCGCCGGATCGCCCTCGCCGGGCGCGGCGGCGACGTGTCGAGTCTCCCCACGCTCGTCGACGACCTCGCGGACAGTGCATGGCAGGAAGCGTGGGACGCCGCGGTGCGTGAGGTCGAAGCGGCGTGGGCGGACCCCGCGATCCTGGGCCGGACCCTGACCCTGCCGTTCGGCAACATTCCAGGCGCCGCCGCCGCGGCCGTCTGGACCTCCGAGTTCACCGTCCACACCTGGGACATCGCCACCGCCAGCGGCCAGCACCCGGACTGGGACCCCGAACTCATCGCCGTCTCGTACGCCGCCATGCAGCGCGGGCTGCCCGCCGGGCCGCGCGACGGCGCGCCGTTCGCAGCCGCGGTGGACGTCCACCCGGACGCGCCGGCCATCGACCGCCTCGTCGCGTGGTGCGGACGCAAGCCGTAACGGTATCGGAGACGAAGAGGGCGGCCCCAGGACCGGGGCCGCCCTCCCCGCACGTTCGGGCCGGACGGCGCCACGACGCTGGACCGCTCTGACGCCCCCGCCCCACCGCGGGCGGGTGGCGGCGTCGGCTCCGTACCCTGGTGGCATGCGTATGCGCCCCACTCTGAGCTGGACCCCCACCGAGGACCTGCTGCCGGGCACCACCAGTCTGGCGCCGGTCGCCGACGCACTGAGCGCCGGAGGCGTCCTGGTGCTCAGCGGGGCGGGCATCTCCACGGAGTCAGGCATTCCCGACTACCGGGGCGAGGGCGGAAGCCTGAGCCGGCACACCCCGATGACCTACCAGGAATTCACCGCAGAAGCCCTGGCACGGCGCCGGTACTGGGCGCGCAGCCACCTCGGCTGGCGTACCTTCGGCCGCGCACGGCCCAACGCCGGGCACCGGGCCGTTGCCGCCTTCGGACGGCACGGCCTGCTCGCGGGAGTGATCACCCAGAACGTCGACGGCCTGCACCAGTCGGCCGGCAGCGAGAGCGTCGTGGAACTGCACGGAAGCCTGGAGCGGGTGGTCTGTCTCTCCTGCGGGGCCTTCAGTCCGCGCCGCGAGCTCGCCCGGCGGCTGGAGCGGGCCAACCCGGGTTTCGAGCCGGTGGCGGCCGGAACCAACCCGGACGGTGACGCGGACCTCACCGACGAACAGGTCGGCGACTTCCAGGTGGTGCCCTGCGCCGACTGCGGGGGCACCCTCAAGCCCGACGTGGTGTTCTTCGGCGAAGCCGTTCCGCCGCAGCGGGTCGAGCGCTGCCGTGAGCTGGTACGTGAGGCGGCCTCGCTGCTGGTTCTGGGGTCGTCCCTCACCGTGATGAGCGGGCTCCGGTTCGTCCGCCAGGCGGCCCAGGCCGGAAAGCCGGTGCTGATCGTCAACCGGGACCCGACCCGGGGCGACCGGCACGCGGTCACGCGGGTGACCCTGCCTCTGGGGACGGCCCTCACCACCGTGGCCGGCCGGCTGGAGATCCCCGTCGTCCCCGTCGACGGTCAGGTGGCGGGGTGATCGCGAGGCCTGCGAGGGCCATGAGGTGCTCACGTGCCGGCACCTCGCCCGCCGGCGGCAGGGAGGACCGGCCCGCGAGGAACACGGACCGGCCCGATGCCCGCCTGAGCGCTGAGCGGTGAGCGGGGAGGATCCTGCGCGTTTGCCGTGCCCGGGCTGGGCATACGTACGGACGATCGCGAGCCCCGACCAGCTCCGACGGATCCGGCCGTGGATGCCGGATGCCGTCGGATCCGGTCCTGGGCGCCAACGACCCGACTGAGGAGTACCGGTATGCCCGACAGAGAGTCGCCGCTCGGCGGTGCGACGACCGTGACCGCCGACAGCGGCCCACAGGACGAACGGACGCACGGCGTACGCGCCTCGCCGGACGAACGGATTCACCGCATACGCCGACGCCTGGAGAGACTCATCGGCGTCGCGGCGACCGAGGGCAACGCCGTACGCCCGCTGCGCAACGGGGACGAGATCTTCGCCGCGATGCTGGACGCGGTGGCCGGCGCCCGTCACACCGTCGACATGATGACCTTCGTCTACTGGCGGGGCGACATCGCGCGGCGCTTCGCCGAGGCCCTGTCCGACCGGGCGCGTGCGGGTGTACGGGTGAGGCTGCTGCTCGACGGTTTCGGCAGCCGCCTGATAGAGCGGGACCTGCTGGACCGGATGAGCGAAGCGGGAGTCGAGGTCGCCTGGTTCCGCAAGCCCCTCTACCTCTCGCCGCTCAAGCAGAACCACCGCTGCCACCGCAAGGTGCTCGTGATCGACGAGCAGACCGCCTTCACCGGAGGCGTCGGGATCGCCGAGGAATGGACCGGAGACGCGCGCAACTCCCGCGAGTGGCGGGACACGCACGTCGAGGTCCAAGGCCCCGCCGTGGACGGGATCGCCGCCGCCTTCGCCCAGAACTGGGCCGAATGCCATACGGAACTCTTCGACGAGCGGGACCGGTTCGTCGGCCACCGCCCGAGCGGGAACGCCATCGTGCAGGTGGTCCGCGGCTCGGCCAGTTTCGGCTGGCAGGACATGCAGACCCTGATGCGCGTGATCCTCGAATCCGCCGAGGAACGCATCCGGCTGGCGACCGCCTACTTCGCCCCCGACGACTACTTCATCGAGCTGCTCTGCGCCACGGCCCGCCGCGGCGTGGACGTCGAGATCCTGCTGCCCGGCCCTCACACGGACAAGCGGGTGTGCCAGCTGGCGGGACAGCACCGCTACGAGGCGCTGACCGCCTGCGGCGTGCGCATCCACCAGTACCAGCCGACCATGATGCACGCGAAGATCATCACCATGGACGGCGTGGTGTCCCTCATCGGCTCCACGAACTTCAACCGCCGCTCCCTCGACCACGACGAGGAGGTCATGCTCGCCGTCATGGACACCGAGTTCACCGCCTCCCTCGACGCGCACTATGACGAGGACCTCAAGGTCAGCGAGGTGATCCGCCCGGACCGCTGGAAGCGGCGCTCGCTGCTGCAGCGTGCTCGGGAGAGCGCGGTACTTCCCATCCGCCGCTACTTGTAGGCGGAGGCGGTCCCGGCGTTCGCCGGCGCCTCACCGGTCCGTTCCCCGTCCTGGGCGAGGACCGCGTTGAACTGCGCGCCGGCGAGCAGGGCCAGATTGCTGAACCACAGCCACACGAGGAACACGACGGCTCCCGCCAGGGAACCGTAGAGGCGGCTGTAGGTCCCGAACTGCGTGTAGACGGTGAAGAGCGCCGAAGCGCTGAGCCACAGGAAGGCCGCCAGCGCACCGCCCGGGAACCCCCGGCGTGTGCCGCGGGCCTGGGCGGGTCCGGTCCGGTAGAGGATGAGGATCAGCGCCGTGACGATCACCAGGAGCACGGGCCAGCGAAGTACGGCGATGGCGGCCGTGCTCGAGTGGCCGACGGCCGCGGCGAGCTGACGGGCCACGGGACCGGTCGCGACGAGCCCGGCGGCGCCCGCGACGAGCAGGCCCAGCAGCGCGCCGGCGGTGAGCACGAGGACGTGCGCGGCGCGCAGCGGCGGCCGCGTGTCGGGCAGCCTGTGCATCGCGTGCAGGGCGCGACGGAAGACCGCCAGGTAGCTGGAGGCCGACCACAGCGCGCTCAGGACCCCGCTGACGAGCAGGGCCCACAGGGAGGAGGGCGCCGAGGTGACGCCCTCCAGGGCCTCCCGGAGCACCTGGGCCGACTGCGGAGGGACGTAGGACGTGAGGTCGCGGATCAGATGCTCGCGGGTGTTGGTCCCGGCCAGTCCCACCAGGGAGACCGACACGAGCAGGGCGGGCACGAGGGCCAGCACCGCGTAGTAGGTGAGTGCCGCGGCGGAGTCCGCGACGTTGTCGTCCCAGAGGCGTACGGCGGTGGTCCGTAGGTGGGAGCGTCCCCGCCTCAGCGGTTCGACGAGCCGGTCTCCCGGAGTTCTGTGGTGCGTGCGGCGCATGGTCGATGTCACGGTGCCTTCCTGCCCGGTGTCACCGCTCTCATCCATCGGGGATCAGCCGGCGCCTCTCCGCAGGCGCACGCCTCGGTGTGACCCGGGCACCCGGGTCGGTGGAGGGGGCGCGGTCCGGCCCGCCGCGCGGCCGACCGGGCCGTAGCCCGCATCCGGGAAACCGCTACCGGGTGCCACGACCGACACCGCCGCCCCCCTCGTCGCCGTCCCGCACCGGCGCGGCCACGGTGCTCAGCCGCCAGGGGCGACTCCGCCGGCCGACGGCGTGGTCGCCCGCCAGGGCGCGGAGACCGGGATGGTCGGCATCGCCCGGTGATGCCCCAGGGACGCGGCGCGACGGCCCCGTTCCCGGCGGAGTGCGCCGGGAACGGGGCCGTCCCCTGGGCCGGGGACCCGCGTCACGCGGGAGGCCGCCGGGTCAGAACTGGAGCGACCAGGCGTTGACGTAGCCGGTGTCGTTGGTCCAGTTGTCGGTGGCGCGGAGCTTCCAGGTGCCGTTGGCCGACTCGCCGGAGGCGTTGACGGTGAAGGTGCCCTGGATGTTGTCGGCGCTGTCGTCGGAGTTGTAGTCCTTGAGGAGGAAGGCGGTGCCGTCGGGGGCGACGAGCTCCAGCCTCACGTCGCCGCGGTAGGTGTGGCGGACGTCGACGGTGACGGCGAGGTTCGAGGGGGCGTTGCCGGTGACTCCGGTGACCGCGAGGGGGGAGTCGACGGTGGCGTTGTCACGGATCTGGTAGTCGTCGGTGTTCTCGAACTTCTGGCCGGTGGGCGGCGGGGTGGTGCCGCCGGTGCCGGTGTAGAGGAGCTTGTTGGGCGAGCCGGCGCGGGCGTCGGTGACCTTGTCGGGCGTGGCGTCCGCGACCAGCCTGTCGCGGACCTGGGCCGGGGTCCAGGTCGGGTTCGCGGCGAGCAGCAGGGCGGCCGCGCCCGCGACGTGGGGGGAGGCCATGGAGGTGCCGCTCATCGTCTGGGAGGCGGTGTCACCGGAGTTGGACGTGGAGACGATGCTGTCGCCGGGGGCGAAGATGTCCAGGCAGGTGCCGTAGTTGGAGCCCTGCCCGTTGGACCAGCCGGAGGCCCGGGCGTCGCGGCTGTTGGTGGCGCCGACCGTGATCGCCGACGGCGTGGAGGACGGGGAGTAAGAGCACGAGTCGGCGTTGTTGTTGCCGGCAGCGACGACCCAGGTGACACCGGAGGCTATGGAGGCCGCGACCGCGTCGTTCACCGACTGGGTCTTTCCGCCGCCGATGCTCATGTTGGCCACGGCGGGCTTGACCGCGTTCTTGGTGACCCAGTCGATGCCCGCGAGGACCGGGGCCCAGGTGTCGCCCGAGGTGCCCTGGCAGTTCAGCACGCGGACGCCGATGAGCTTGACGCCCTTGGCGACGCCGTAGGAGCCGCCGCCGACGGTGCCCGCGACGTGGGTGCCGTGCCCCTGGCAGTCGGAGGCGTTGGAGTCGTTGTCGACGAAGTCGTAGCCGCTGACCGCGCGGTTGCCGAAATCGCGGTGGGTCATCCGGATGCCGGTGTCCACGATGTACGCGTTCACGTTGGAGGCGGTGGTCGCGTAGGTGTAGCTCGAGTCCACGGGAAGGCTGCGCTGGTCCACGCGGTCCAGGCCCCAGGAGGGCGGCGAGGGCTGGGTGTCGACCGCGTACGCCACGCCGTCGGCCTCCACGCGGGCCACGCTGGGCTCGGCGGCCAGTTCCTGGGCCTGGCTCTCCGTCATGCGGACGGCGAAGCCGCGCAGGGCGCTGGTGTAGGTGTAGCGCAGGCTGCCCGCGTGGCGCTCGGCCAGGGCGCGGGCGGAGTCGGGCACGTCGGCCGAGGTGACGGAGCCCTTGAAGGTGACGATGTAGGAGCCTTCGACCGCGCCGGGCCGGTCCGCGCCGACGATGCGGTTCTCCCCGCCGCCGGGCGGTGTGGGCGCGGCCGTGGCCGCGGCGGTCGCGGAGGCCAGGGCGAGCAGGGCGGCACTGGTACTGATGGCGAGCAGGCGCCGGAGGGCGCGAGCGTCGAACTCCATGACTGCTTCCTTCGTGGGAGGTGTCCGGACCGGGGTCGATGTCCGGAGGGCGGCATCCGTCCCGCCGGTGACTCCGGGCGCGCTCCATCAGGGGTGGGAGGGCGCGCCCGGAGGATGGCCGCCGGCCGGCCGAGACGGTGGTCCGGGTGCGGACCGTGACGATCCGTCGGCCGAAGGCGGTCGTACGGGCGCCACTGGTGGCGGCGCCGGGACGGCGGGACGGGGTGACGTGGCGTACGGAGCGGGCTCCGCGGCGCACGGATCCGGTCGCGCCGTACGGCTGCGTGGGGTGCTGCCGCCCCGTGCCTCCAGCGGTTGGGGACCGTGGTGGACGGGGACGGCGCGACCGGACCGCCCAGAGCTTCGGTCACCGGGGAGGAGGCCGGCAATGCGTAGCGCTACCCAAAGAGTGGGGACGGGACGTCGCCGCCCGTCGCCTGGCGGAGACCGCGCCGGGACGACGGAATTCCGTGGGTAGTCGCCCCCTATTGCGACGGCGGCCCCGCTGCCGGTAGACCACCCGTGGGTGGACCCACCTGCCCGGCGGACACCGCGGCCACGGCCGCGGCGCGACGCGTGGAGTCCGGTTCCCCGGGACCTCCACGACGTTTGACGGAGCCACCGGGTGGGTGGCCGGTGAAAGGCGGAGCCGTGGAGAGACGCCCCTTCGATGCGCCCCACGGCGAAGTACGGGCCGAGGGGGCCGGGTTCGTCGGCCGGCACGAGGAGGCGCGGCGACTCCGGGCGGCCCTGCTCGCGGGGCGCGGTGTCGTCGTCGTGCGCGGGGAGGCCGGGTCCGGGACGTCACGGCTCGTGGACGAGGTGCTCGGCGGGGCGGAGTTCGCGGAGTGGACGCACCTGCGCGGGAGGTGCCCGGACGGCGCGGAACCGCCGCCCCTCGAGGCGGTCGCCTCGGCCTTGGCCCAACTCCCGTACCGTCCCGGCCCGGCCGACCGGATGACACCGCTCACCGGAGTCGTGGGACTCGTCGTGCCCGAGCTGGCCGACCGCCTGCCGGACCCGCCCCCGTCGGCCTCCGACCCGGAGGTACGTCGGGGACTACTGCCCCGCGCGGTGACGACGCTGCTCGCCTCGCTCGGCGACACCGTGCTGGTCCTGGAGGAGGTCCACCGCGCCGACCCCGCGACGCTCCGGCTGCTCGACCGGCTGACGGACGACCTGCCCGCCGGGCTGCGGCTGGTCGTGACCGAGGACGCCGCCCCCGGGTTGCCGGTCCTCGGCGTCCGTACCCCGGCAGCGGGGCGATGCGAGGAGATCCGCGTACGGCCCTGGACACCGGAGGAGACGGAGCAGTACGTCCGCCGGTGGGCGGCGGGGTGCCCGCAGGTCCTGCCGGAGGAGCTGCCGGAGCTCGCGACACTCGTGCACGAACTGTCCGGCGGACTGCCCGGCGCCGCCGGCGCCCTCCTCGACGACGCCGGGGAGCTGCTCCCGGCCGGCGCGGAGGACGGCACGGCGGGGCCCGCAGCGCTTGCCGCCGTACGGGAGGCCGACGTGCCGGGGCGGGTGGCCCGGGAGTTCGCCCGGCGGTGCGCGCCGCTGGGGGAGGAGGCCCGGCGGATCGTCGAGGCGGCCGCGGTCCTCGGCCGGCCGGCCCCCGTCGGCGTCCTCGCCGAGGTGGCGGAGTGTCCGCCCGGGGCGGCCGAAACGGCCGTCGACGCGTGCGTACGGCGATCCGTGCTGCGCGCCGAGGGGGCATCGCTGTCCTTCCGGCATCCGCTGGACCGCCGGGCCGCGCTGGCGCGGGTCCCGGGGCCGCGGGCGGCGCGGCTCGGTCTGCGCGCGGCCCGCGTCCTCCACCGCGCGGGTGACGGGCCGGTGCCGCTGGTCGACCTCGCCCGGCTGTACACGGCCGCCGGACACGTCCGCGAGGGCCTGCGCTGCCTGGTGGTGGCCGCCGACCGGGCGGCGGCCACCGGCGACTACGCCACCGCCACCCGCCTGTACACCCGGGCCGTGGTCGAGGACCCCCGGGCCGAGGGCCGGGTGCGCGCCGCCGCGAAACTGGCCCGCACCGCCCAACTGGCAAGAGCGGGCGAGCAGGTGGTCGCCGCCGTGCGCACCGTCCTCGACGAGGACGACCCGCCGCCCCGGCTGCGCGGCGAGATCCGCCTGCACCTCAGCGTGGTCCTGCGCAACCAGACCGGCGGAGCGCTGGACAGCCTCGAAGAGGTCGCCCGCGCCATCCCCGACCTGGAGGCGTCCGATCCGCAGACCGCCGCACGGGCCATGGCGGTCGCCGCCATCCCCTCCATCCAGGGCTGGCCCGTCGACCGGCACCGGCACTGGCTGGACCGCGGCGAGACGCTCACGGGGCAGGTCACCGACCCGGTCGCCCGGGCCGCCATCGCCGCCAACCGGGCCACCGCTCTGATGCTCGTCGGCGATCCGCGCGCCTGGCACGCCGCGGAGGCGCTGCGCGGGCCTGCCGGATCCGCCATGGAGGCCGCGCACCACGCCCGGGGCTGGACCAACCTGGCGCACGCGGCCAGCGCGCTCGGACACGGCACGCGGGCGCGGGACTTCCTCGACCGGGCCGTCGCCGGTCTCGCCGACAGCAGCAGCCCGTACCTGGAAGGACTCGTCGGCACCGCCCGACTGGTCCTCGCCTGGCACGGCGGCCGCTGGGACGGTCTGCACGGCGCCGCCGACCGCACCACCCGGCTCTACCAGGAGATACCCGACCTGACCGCCGAGGCGATGCTGGTGCGCGGACTGACCTCGCTCCACGCGCTCGGCGACGTCCCCCGGGCCCGCCACGACCTCGCCGAGGCCGCCCGCACCGCCTGCTACGACACCGGCTTCATCCTCACGTCCTCGGCCGCCGCCACCGCCCGCGTCCACCTGGAGGCGGGCCGCCCCGGGCAGGCGTGCGAGGCCGTGGAGGACGTGCTGCGCCGGATCGAACGGACCCGGGGCTGGATGTGGGGGAGCGAAGTCCTGCCCGTCGCGGTGGAGGCCCTCCACGGCGACGGCCGCACGGCGCGGGCCCGGCGGCTCGTCGCCGACTTCGCCGCGGGCTCCGCGGACGCCGACGCGCCCGCCGCCCGCGCGGCGCTCACCGTGTGCCGCGCCCTGCTCGCGGAGGCCGCCGGCCGCCCCGACGACGCCGTCGCCCTGCTGACGGACGCGGAGGAGCGGTGGCGCCTGCTCGACCGCCCGCTCGACGCCGCCCGCGCCGCGGAGGCCCGCGGGCGGTGTCTGCTCGACCTGCACGGAGAGGCCGCGGCCCAGGGGGTCCAGGACGTCGTCGAGGTCTACCGGCACCTGGGCGCCCGCTGGGACGTGGCGCGTTGCCAACGGCTGCTGCGCCGCCACGCCATCGTCACCACCCACCGCCGGGGCCGCCTCGGCTACGGCGACCGGCTGTCCCCGCGCGAGGAGGAGGTGGCCCGACTCGTCGTCCAGGGCCGCGCCAACCGGGACATCGCCGAGAGCCTGGTGCTGTCCACCCGCACCGTGGAGCACCACGTGGCCCGCATCATGCGGAAGCAGCACGCCGCGTCGAGGGGCGACATCGCCCTGCCGTGAGGGAGGAGGCCGCCTCGGACCGGGGCACCCGCGCGACCGGGCCGTCCCCACCGTCAAGAGATCGGCACCCGGTGGCGCCGCGTCACGCCGGGCCGTCAGGCTCCGCTGGTCCTGGCCCATCGGCGGTGCGGCGACACCTATGCCCGGCTCGCCACGGGGTTCGGCATCGGGATCGCGACGGTCTGGCGCTACGTCCGCGAGGCGATAGAGGCCCTGGGCGCACCGGCTCCCCGCCTGGCCGAGGCGATGCGGACCGCCAGCCGCCAACGCCTGCGCGCGGAATCGGCGATCGCCGACGCGGAGGACCTCGTCCGGTACCTGCACGGCGGTCCGCGCACCGCGACGGAACGCGTGAACGGTGTGCCGGCGAGCGCGACATGGCGGCGCACGCCGCGCTCGTCGTCGTGGGATCACGCGGTCTCGGCAGAGCGGCCGAGATGATCAGCGAGAGCTCCGTGGCCTTCCCCCTCACGGCGCGGGCCTCGCGCGCCACCTGCCGGAGGAGGGCGCGGGCCGTTTCTTCGAGGAGACCGCCGCTGACAGCACCCGGGCTGCGGCGCCATGGGCCGGTCGGTCCCCTCCCGACCCGCCCCGTTCGGCCCGGCGGAGAGACCCCTTGGACACTGCGCCACGCGACCTGGTGGGTGGAAGAGTGGGTGACGGAGCCGGACCGGGCTCCGCGCCCCGATCCGCCGCCTGACCGTACGTACCCGGGTCCACGGCGACCGCCTTGGGCCCCGCAACGAGGAGCAGAGCAATGGCCGGAGGCAAGGTGGAACGCAGGCACAGCCTCTTTCCCGACTTCAACGACTGGTTCGACCGCGAGTTCCCCGGACTGCCCGGCTGGCGCCCCGCGACGGCCGCCCACTCCATCCCTGTCGAGATGACCAGCGGCGCCGGCGCCTACGTGCTGCGAGCCGAGCTGCCGGGCATGGACCCCGACGACATCGCCATCACCGTCGACGACAACCTCCTCACGGTGGGCGCGGAGCACAGCGAGGGCAAGGAGGACAAGGAGCACTCGGAGTTCCGCTACGGCTCCTTCCGAAGGACCGTGCGCCTCCCGGCCCCCATCCCCGCCGACGATGTCGACGCGTCGTACGCGGACGGGGTCCTCACGGTCCGCATCCCGATGCCCGACGAGGAGGACACGACGTCGGTCCGGACCATTCCGGTGAAGCGGGCCGGAGAATCGGCCGGGGGCGCGGAAGCATGAACGGCAAGCGTGTCCTGGTCGCCTACGGCAGCAAATCAGGCGCGACCGCCGGAATCGCGGAAGAGATCGGCCGGACGCTCCGTGACGAAGGCTTCGACGCCGTCGTCCTGCCCGCCGACACCGTCACCGACGTCAGCGGCTACGACGGAGTCGTCCTCGGCGGAGCCCTCTACGCCGGGCACTGGACCGGCAAGGCCCGAAGGTGTGCCCGGCGCAACGCCGAACAGCTCAGGCGTCGGCCTCTGTGGCTCTTCAGCAGCGGCCCTCTCGACAGTTCCGCGGACCGGCACGACATCCCGCCCGTACGGGGAGTCGCCCGGCGGATGAAGAAGCTCGGTGCCCGTGAGCACATGACCTTCGGTGGCGCCGTGACGGCCGAGACGTCGGACCCGGTCGCCCGGCACATGGTGGCCCGGGGAAAGGGCGGCGACTTCCGCAATCCGGAACGCATCCGGACATGGGCCCACCACATCGGAACGGAACTCGAGGCCAGCCCCTGAACCTGGCCTCTGGAAGGTCGGCGAGACCACCACCGGGCCCGCGCAGGTCCCCTCCGCCACCAGCCGGTACGGCACGAAGCCGCAGGCCGTCGCACCGGCGATGTGGGAACAGCCCGAGAACGTCCGCCGGTCCGGGACCATCCACGTCCCGCCCCGGACACCGGAGGGACGCGCCGTGACGCTCTGGGTGGACGACGCGGGGTCACCCGCCCGGCCTCCCGGCAGCGCCGCCGGCCGCGCGGACCGAAGGTCAGTGGCTGGCGGCCTGGGAACGCGAGTCGGAGCAGGCGGAGCCCGTCTGGTCAGGCCGGCTCCGCCGGGACAGCGGTACGGGAGACGGCGATGGCTGACCGTGCCGGCCCGCACCACGCCCCCTCGCGGCCGTTTCGGTGCCGGTCACCTGGGACCAGCTTCGAAGGCGCGGTTGACCCGTGTCATGCCCCGGATGTCATGCCCCGGACCGGGCGGACACGGCTACGTCCGGCCGTGGGCGGTGAGCTCGCACCGTACGTCCACCACTCCCTCGACAGCGCGCGCGAGGCGGGCCGCGAGCGGGATGAGCGCGCTGTCGCGGACCTCGCCGGACAGCGTCACGACTCCGGCGTCGACGCGGACGTCGACCCGGTGCCGAGGCAGCGGGAACAGGTGCTCGACGACGTCGCGGCGCACTTCGGCGGCGAGATCCTCGTCCGGGCGGAGGAACACCTTGAGGAGGTCGGACCGGCTCACGATGCCCTGGACGGCGCCGCTCGCGTCGACGACCGGCAGCCGCTTCACGCGACGGGCGGCCATGAGGCGGGCGGCCCTGGGCAGGGACGCCTCGGGAGCGACGGTGACCGCGGGCGACGTCATCAGGTCCTGGGCCCGGCGAGAGCCCGCCTTGGCCGTGGCGTCGAGCCGTCGCATCTGCTCGACGAGGCCGAGGCGGTGGTCGTGGAACTCCTCCTTGAGGAGCAGATCGGCCTCGGAGACCACCCCGACGACGCGGCCCTCGCCCTCGATGACCGGAACGGCCGTCACCTTCCACTGCTCCATGGCGGCGACGATCTCCTTGAAATCGGCTCCGGGCTGGACGGCGACGACCTTCCTGGTCATCACGTCGGCGACGGTGAACGGGTGCGGTGTCATCGCTCTCTCCTTGTCTGAGGGACCGAGGGGACCGGTTCAGCGGACCAGGACGGCCTCGCCGGAGCGGGGCACGACGGCCGTCCAGCCCAGTTCGCGGTCGATGCGATCGCGCAGCGCCTCGGAGGCTGTCGGTTCGCCGTGGACGAGGTAGGTGGTGTGCGGGGGAGGAGCGGCGCGCAGCCAGTCCACGATCTGTCCCGCGTCGGCGTGGGCCGAGAAGTGGGGCACGTCGGCGACCTCGGCGCGTACGGGCACGTACTCGCCGAACATCTTCAGCGTCCGGACCCCGTCCACGAGGTCCCGGGCCCGGGTCCCCGCCGCGGCGAAGCCGACCACGACCACGGCGTTGCGCGGATCGGGAAGAAGGCGGTGCAGGTGGTGCAGGACCCGGCCGCCGGTGGCCATGCCGGCCGCGGAGACGATCACGGCGGGCCCGTGCGTGCTGTTGATGTCGATGGACTCCTGCACCGTGCGTGCCGCGAGGAACGGCTCCGGGCTCAGTGCCCTCTCGCCCCGTGCAAGGATCTCCGGCCGCAGCTCGGCGGAGCGCTCGCGCACGGCGTCCCGGTAGACGTCCAGGGCGGCGAGGGCCATGGGGCTGTCCACGTACACGGGTACCGACCGGCCCAGGACGCCTGTGTCGCGCAGGCGGCCCAGTTCGTGCAGGACGACCTCGGTCCGGTCGATCGCGAAGGCCGGGATGACGACGGTGCCGTTCCGTGCGAGGGTGCGGGCGATGACGGAGGCGAACTCCGACCGGGCGGACTCCTGGTCGTGGTGGCGGTCGCCGTAGGTGGACTCCATGAGGAGCACGTCCGCGCCCGAGAACGGCTCCGGCGGCAGCAGCAGCGGATGACCCGGGCGGCCCAGGTCACCGGAGGCGGCCAGAGTGCGGCCGTTCTCAAGGGTCAGGTGGGCCCATGCCGAGCCGAGGATGTGTCCGCCGTGGTGGAGTGTGAGCCGGGTGCCGGCCATGATCTCCACGGTCTCGCCGACGGCCACGGGGTCGAAGAACGCCAGGGTCCTCTCGACGTCCGAATCGTCGTAGAGCGGCTTGGCCGGGCGGTGCTTGGACCAGCCGTGTGCGTTGGCGTGTCGGGCGGCCTCCATCTGGAGCCGGGCGCTGTCGCGCAGCACGATCCCGGCGAGCCGCGCGGTGTGGGCGGTGGTCAGGATCGGGCCCCGGAATCCCTGCCGCACCAGGCGGGGCAGATAGCCGCAGTGGTCCAGGTGCGCATGGGTGACGACCACGGCGTCGACGTCCGCGGCGTCGCGGGCGAACCGCTCCCAGTTGCGGTGCCGCAGCTTCGCGAAACCCTGGAAGAGACCGCAGTCGAGGAGGATCCGAGCATGGTCGCTCTCGACCAGGAACTTGCTGCCGGTGACCGTCCCCACGCCACCCAGGAAACTGAGCAGCGCCGGACGCGGGGCTGCGGGAGCGGGATTCGGGGCTGCCTCGGACATGGCCGTCCCTCCTTCGGAACGTGTACCTGCTTCCAGCCTCGCATCGGGACCCGGGCAGCCCCGAGAGTCCTCACGGGCACATCGGTGGGCCGACCGGCCCATGCCTCGCCCTGTCTCCCGGACGGAACCTGAAGGACGAGACCGCGGTGAAGTACGACAAGGAAGTGGGTGGGCGCCATGAAGGCACTCGTCTTCCAGGGCCCGGGCCAGATCGCCTGGCAGGACGTGCGCGACCCGGTCGTTCGGGATCCGGCCGACGCGATCGTGCGGGTCGACGCCGTCACCATCTGCGGCACGGATCTTCACATTCTGAGGGGCGACGTCCCTGAGGTGACGCCCGGCCGGGTCCTCGGACACGAGGCCGTCGGCACGGTGGTGGAGACCGGGGGCGACGTGCGCACGGTCCGGCCGGGCGATCGCGTCCTGGTCTCCTGCATCACGGCGTGCGGAAGGTGCCGTTTCTGCCGTGAGGGCCGCTACGGACAGTGCCGCGGCGGAGGCGGCTGGATCCTCGGCCACACCGTCGACGGAACACAGGCCGAGTACGTCCGTGTCCCCTTCGCCGACCTCTCCGTCCACCCGCTGCCCGACTCGATCGACAGCTCCGACGCCGTCCTCCTCGCCGACATCTTCCCCACCTCCTACGAGGTCGGCGTGCTGAACGGAGCGGTGAGCCCCGCCGACACGGTGGTCGTGGTCGGCGCGGGCCCCATCGGTCTCGCCGCCATCGTCACCGCCGGGTTCTACAGCCCCGGACGGGTGGTCGCCGTCGACCTGGCCGAGTCGCGGCTGGCCGCCGCGCGTGCCCTCGGCGCCGATGCCACCGTGAACGCGAAGGAAGGCCCCGAGCAGCTCGTCGCCGATCTGACGGACGGGCTCGGCGCCGACGTCGTCATGGAGGCCGTCGGTGCCCCGGAGGCCTTCGAGACGTGCACGCGGATGGTCCGACCAGGGGGCAGGGTCGCCAACATCGGAGTCCACGGCAAGCCCGCCGCTCTCCACCTCGAAGACCTGTGGATCAAGGACGTCACGATCACCACCGGCCTCGTGGACACCTCGTCCACACCCATGCTGCTGAGCATGATGGCCGCGGGGCGCCTGCCGTCCGCGGCACTGCTCACCCACCGGTTCGCACTGGGGGAGATGGAGGAGGCGTACGACGTGTTCGGCCGCGCGGCGGACACGGGTGCCCTCAAAGTCGTCCTCGGGGGCGCGTGAGGCCCCGATGACCGGTTCCCGGCACAGCCCGCCGCGTGCACTCGTCCTGGACACGGACGGGGTGCTCCTCGACTCGGCCGGCCTTCACGCGGCGGCCTGGAAGACGGCGCTGGACGCCTGCCTGGAGGCCGGCGGCGAGCAACCGCCCTTCGACGCCGACGACGAGTACCGCCGGTTCGTCGACGGAAGACCCCGATACGACGGGGCGGCGGCCTTCCTCGCCGCCCGGGGCCTCGGACTCCCGGCCGGAACGCCCCGTGACCCGCCCGGCAACGCGACCATCTGGTCGGTCGCGGCCCACAAGGAGCGGGCGTTCGCCGAACTCCTGCGCACGGACGGCGTCACGGCCTTCGCCGACGTACGGCCCGCCCTCACGGCTCTGCGCGGGGCGGGGGTGCCGTGCGCTGCGGTCTCCGCCTCGCGGCACGCCCGGCCACTGATCCGTGCCGCGGGTATCGCCCGGCTCCTCTGCGTCATCGTGGACGGCGAGGACGCCGCCAGGCTCGGCCTCCCCGGCAAGCCGGATCCCGCCCTCTTCCTGAGAGCGGCCGCCCTTCTGAGCAGCCGCCCGCAGGAGACGGCGGTCATCGAGGACGCGCTCGCCGGGGTCGTGGCGGCACGCCGCGGCGGCTTCGGACTGGTGGCCGGCGTGGACCGCACCCCACTGCGAAGCACCACCGCCGCCCTGCGGGAGCAGGGGGCCGACCTCGTGGTTCCGGATCTCACGACGCTGTTCCGGAGCGTGTGGGGCGGGACCGTATGACCACCGACTGGAAGTGGAGGTACGACCGCTACGTCCCGGCACGCGAGCCACTGGTCGAAGCCCTCTGCACGCTCGGCAACGGGCGTTTCGCGACCCGGGGTTCCGCCCCCGAGTGCACTGCCGGGGGTGCGCACTACCCGGGCACCTATCTGGCCGGCTGTTACGACCGGCGCACCTCGGTCGTCGTGGGCGAGCGGGTCGACAACGAGGACCTCGTCAACCTTCCGAACTGGACGCTGCTGCGCTACCGCTGCCTCCCGGACGACGGGCCGCCGGGCGAGTGGCTCACGCCCGACGCCGGCGACCTGCGCCACTACGACGTGCACCTGGACCTGCGTGCGGGGGTCCTCACCCGACGTCTCTTCTTCGAGGATGCTCGCGGGCGGGGCCTGCGCGTCAGCCACACCCGTCTCGTCCACATGGGAGAACCCGGGCTGGCGGCCCAGTGCACCCACTTCCGTGCCTACGGGTGGAGCGGCGCCGTCGAGGTGCGGTCCCGGCTCGACGGCGGCGTCACCAACGCCGGAGTCGAGCGCTACCGGCATCTGGACGGGCGCCATCTCACCGGCCACAGGACCGGATTCGAGGCCGACGGCGTCGCCTGGATCTCCTGCCGTACGGTCGACCCGGGCGTCCGGATCGCCATGGCCGTGCGCACGGTCACCCGGCCCGCTCGGCACGCGCGGGAAGCGGCCACTCCGACCGGCACCGAGCAGACGTACCACCTGCCCCTCGCTCCGCACCGCTCGGTGACGGTCGTGAAGACCCTGGCGCTGCGCACATCGATGGACTGGCCCGCCGCCGAACCGCTCCGAGCGGTCACCGACCTGATCGCCCGCGCTTCCGCCTTCCCCCGACTGCTCTCCGCCCACAAGGCCGCCTGGCACCGTGTCTGGGAGGAGGGGGAGCTCCATGTGCCCGGTGAGTCGGGCCGCATCCTGCGGCTGCACGTGTTCCACCTGCTGCAGACACTGTCCCCGCACACGGCGGAACTCGACGTGGGCGTGCCCGCGCGCGGACTGCACGGCGAGGCGTACCGCGGACATGTCTTCTGGGACGAGCTCTTCGTCCTGCCCTACCTGAACCTCCACTTCCCCGAAGTGGCCCGGGCGCTGCTCATGTACCGGCACAGACGGCTGCCTGCCGCCCGCGAGGCGGCACGTCTCGCCGGTCGAGGAGGGGCCATGTTTCCCTGGCAGAGCGCGAGTTCGGGGCAGGAGGAGACTCAGGAGCTGCACCTCAATCCGCGCTCAGGACGGTGGTCGGCCGACCATTCCCGACTGCAGCGGCATGTGGGCTCCGCCGTGGCTCTCAACGTCTGGCGGTACGCGCAGGCCACCGGTGACCGAGGATTCCTCCACTCCGCCGGCGCGGAGATCCTCCTCGAGGTGGCCCGCTTCTGGTCCGCGGCCGCCACGTTCGATCCGGCGCTCGGACGCTACCGGATCCGCGGGGTCGTGGGGCCGGACGAGTACCACGACGCCTATCCCGGTGCCACGACGCCGGGGATCGACGACAACGCGTACACCAACGTGACGGCCGCGTGGGTACTCACCCGCGGCCTCGCCCTGCTCGGCGAGCTACCCGCCGCCCGACGCTCCGAACTGACGGAGCAACTGTCGGTGGACGACGGTGAACTCGCCCGCTGGGAGGACGTCTCCCGCCGTCTGTACGTGCCGTTCCATCACGGCGTGGTGAGCCAGTTCGAGGGGTACGGAGACCTGGCGGAACTCGACTGGGAGGCGTACCGGGCCCGTTACGGCGACATCCGCAGGCTCGACCGGATCCTGGAGGCCGAGGACGACACGGTCAACCGCTACCAGGCGTCGAAGCAGGCCGACACCCTCATGCTCGGGTACCTCTTCCGGCCCGACGAGCTGTACGGACTGTTCGCTCGGCTCGGCTACCGGCTGGACGACGCGACGTGGCGTGCGACCGTCTCGTACCACCTGCGGCGCACCAGCCACGGATCGACGCTGAGCAGTCTCGTCCACGGGTGGGTACTCGCCCGGCAGAAGGGCGCCGACGCCTGGCGGTACTGCGAGGAGGCCCTCCTCGCCGACGTGGCCGACGTCCAGGGCGGAACGACGGGCGAGGGGATTCATCTCGGTGCGATGGCGGGCACGATCGACCTCGTCGAACGCGGGATCACCGGCCTGGAAACGGGACCGGAAGGGCTTCGGGTGGCTCCGGTGGCGCTCGCGGAGATCCCACGGTTCACCTTCACGCTGTGCTGCGGCCGTCATCGAGGGGTACGCCTGCGGATACTTCCCGGACGGCTGGCAGTTCGGGTTCCGTCCTCGCTCGATGGCCCGCTCGCCGTCGCGCTCCCCGGCGGACGGCGGGTGACCGTCGCACCCGGACGGGAACGCTGGTTCCGTCTGTGAGGGACGGTTCAGCCGAAGGTGAGCACTTCGGAGACAGGACGACGCGGAGTGGCCCGCCCCTGAGGGCCGTAGCCCAGGCGGAGCACCATGTGGACGAAGGCCGTCGTCGAAGCCGGATCGCTTATGACGGAGCGGAGTTCGGACCACTCCAGCGGCTGCGACATGAGCGAGGTCGACAGGCCGTCGAGGGTCGCCTGGAGGAGCACCCGGTGCAGCGCCTGACCTGCCTGCAACCACTCCCGGGGGCCGTCCTCGACCGTGCCGAGGAGAGCGATCTGCGGCCGCCTCTCGAACGCGGCCGAAGCGCGGCCGGGGACCTGTCGCGGAGAGTCGAAGTCCCGGACCGGAGACGTGACGTCGTACTGCCGAGGGCCGAAGGCGTACGAAGGGATGCCCTCGGTCCCGGAGCCCTCACCGGACGCGCCCGTGCGCGTCCAGGCGGCGATCTCCGCGCGAACCGCCGCGTCCGCGGCCTCGAACCTCTCGGCGTCGTGGACGATCTCGAGCACGGCGTCGGTGTGCCAGTCGCCCGGCACGACCAGCCGACAGCCCTCCAGGAGGGCCGAGGCCCGCAGACCGTCGATCACCTCGGAGGGGATCCGCTCCTCGGTGAAGGGGAACCGGCTCGTGTGGCGCCGTGACAGGGCCGCGTGGAGCGCGGCGAGACCGCGGTCGACGTCGTCCGGACCGTGCAGTTCCACGTCGGCGAAGTGCCAGCGGTCCTCGGGGTCGGGCAGAAGCCGGAGCGAGGCCCGCAGGCCCCGGTGCGCGGCGCCGACCCGCAGACCGAACAGGGCGGCGCCGCAGCCGAGACGGAGGGCACGGTGGTCCGGATCCTCCACCGGCATGGCGCGCAGCGGATCGCCGTGCAGCTCGATGACGCCCGCGCCCGTTCTGGCGACGAACTTCCACGGCTGTGCGTTGTGCATGGAGGGTGCCGTGACGGCGTCCTCGATCAGTGAGGTCACGAGCGGTCGGGTCAGGGCGGTGGTAGTCACGGTTCGTCCTGTCTGCGAGGGGTCACCAGGAGACGTCGTGCGGAGTCCGGGGGGCGGAGGCGAGGCCGGCGTCGTCCTCGTGGAAGGACAGACGGTCCACGACGGCCACGACGCCGTCGACCCTCTCGGCGAGCTCCACGAGCGTCAGGGCCTGACTCCGGCGCCGGACGCCGCCCCCCAGCGTCACCACGCCGTCCAGGACGTGCACGTCCACCGCGTCCCCGGGCAGTTCCATGGCATCGGTGAGGACGTCCTCGCGGATGCGGCGGCGTATCTCCGCGTCCGGGCGGAGGTAGACGCAGAGGAGATCGCGGCGGGTCACGATGCCGACCAGTCGTTCCTCCTCGTCGACCACGGGCAGGCGCTCCACCCCGCGGCGCACCATCAGCCGTGCCGCGTCGGCCACCGTCTCCTCGGCGTGGACCGTGACGGCCGGCGTGGTCATCAGCTCCCTCGCGGTGAGTTCGCGGCGGGCCAGAAGGTCGCTCTCGGAGACGACTCCGACGACGTGGTCGTCCTCGTCCAGGACGGGGATCCCGCTGATCCCGTGCTCGGCGAGCGTTTTCGCCACCTCCCTGAACGACGCCGCGGGGACGGCGGAGACCACGTCATCGGTCATCAGGCCGCCGACCTTCATGTGCTTCATCAGCGTGCCTCCTGTTCGAGGGCTCGACCGGTGTGCTGCCCCGTGTCACCACCCTCCACCGCGCGCTCGGGGGCGGCCAGGGCCGAACGGTCCATCCCCCGGGCCCGAACGGGCTGGTCCCTCTCCGTCCGCGCGAGGTCCCGCCCGGGTGGGACCTTCGGTCCCGGCATTGGCCCCAGCGGCCCTCCGGCCGCGCGGGACCGGCTGCCAGGGTAGAGAAGGAGCCCTGGACCGCGTGAGGAGGAACGATGGACGGAACCACAGCCGGTTCTGCCCCCGGCAGGGTCGTCGTCGGCGTCGACGGATCGCCGTCCGCCCGAACGGCGGTGATGTGGGCGGCATCGGAGGCGGCCCTGCGGGGCAGCACGCTCTTCCTCGTCCACGCGGCCGACACGGACGTCCAGACCCCCTTCCTGTCCCGGGCGGAGATCGTCAGGAGCCGGCGGGCCGGAAGGGAACTCCTCGACCGGACCGCCGAGGCGATCACGGCGCGCGACCCCGAGCTGGCGGTCGTCACGGAGCTCACCGACGGCGGGGCCGCCGACGGGCTGCGCGGCGCAGCCGCCCTGACCGGCACGATCGTCGTCGGACACCGGGGCCTCGGCGGGTTCCCCTCGTTGCTGCTCGGATCCGTCGGCCTGCAGGTCGCGGCGGGCGCCACCACACCCGTGGTCGTGGTGCGCGGTACCGCCGAGCCCGTCGAGGCGGGCGTGGTTCTCGCGGCGGTGCGGGACGAGGCCGACGTGGGATGCGCCCGTGCGGGGGCGCGCGAAGCCCTGCTGCGCAAGGTCCCCCTGCGGCTCCTGCACATCTGGAGCGCCGGGCTGTCCGCCCGCCCACGAGCCGCTCTGCCCCACGGCGGCGACGAGGACGCGCGCGGTCACCTACGCGTACCGTCCTCGCTCTCGGACCGGGTCAGGGAGGAGTTCCCGGGGCTCACCGTGCACGCCGACGGACAGCTGGGCCGCAACGTGCCCGGGGCTCTCGTGGACGCGTCGCACCACGCGGACCTTCTGGTCGTCGGTGGCCGGCGCTCGCCCGGCCACCTCGGACCCACCCTCGGCCGGACCACGCTCAGTCTGCTGCAGCACGCCCACTGCCCCGTGGAGCTCATCCCCCGGCAAGGGCCCGGACACGGGAGCGCGTCATGACCAGCACCACGGATCGCCGCGGCATCGTCGTCGGCATCGACCCCGTCAAGAACTGGCACCTGGCCCTCGCCTGGGCCGCGGACGAGGCTCACCTGCGGGGCACGGGACTGCGCCTGGTGGTCGCCGTACCCCCGCGGCACGACACCCAGCACGTCGACGACACGCCCCGCCACGTGGCACAGTCGCAGGCCGGTGCGGAGGCGCTGCGCACGGCGCTCGCCTGGGCGCGCGCCCGGCGGCCCGGCATCGACGCCACCTCCGCCCTTCTCGACGGATTCCCGGCGCCGTCTCTGGGCGCCCTGTCGAACGAGGCCGGACTGATCGTGCTCGGATCACGCCACCTCAGCCGCCCCGAGGAGTTCCTGAGCGCCGGTTCAATGGTCGTGCCCGTCACCGCGAAGGCACACTGCCCGGTGGTCGTCGTGGGCGACGCGGAGCACGTCACGCAGGAGACGCCGTACCTCGTGGTCGGAGTGGACGGAAGCGAGTCCTCACGGGCCGCCCTCGCCTGGGCGTTCGAGGAGGCGGACCTGCGGCGCTGCGCACTGCGCGCCATCGCCGTCTGGCAGCCCCCCGTCTTCAGCCTGCACAGCGGTGACACGCTGTTCTCCGCCGAACGTCGCCTGCTCTCGGAGACCACCGCCGGCTGGGCGGAGAAGTACCCCGACGTACGCCTCACGCACGAGGTGCGCATCGGTTCGCCCGTCGAGACGCTCGCGGGCGCCGGCGAACACGCACTGGCCGTCGTCGTCGGCCGCCGGGGCCGGGGCGGGTACTCCGGGATGCGCGTCGGCTCCGTCGTCCACGGGCTGCTCCACCGCGCCCACTGCCCGGTGGTCACCGTCCCCGCGGGGTGAGCGGGCCATGACCGCGTCGGCAGCGGACCGGTCACTCGCCTCGGTGCGGGACACGCGAGCCGACGCCGTCGCAGCGTCGGCTCGCCTCCCTCGGGCGCGTCATCGCGGCCGTGACGCTCGCCCTGCGCGTCCTGGTCTTCGCCCTCGGCCTGCTACGGGGCCTCCCGCCGGGCACCATGGCCGGCACCGCCATCAGCCTGGCCGTGGCGGCGGTCCCCGAATCCCTCCCCTCCGTCGTCACACCGACGACGAGCTGTCGACGGTCGTGGCGGCCCGTCCCGTACGGACCGTCTTCCACACGGCGAAGCCGCCAGGAACGGGCAGTTCATCTGGACTACGGTGAAAGCGCGCGTTTCGGGACCGGTCCGGGCGCTCGATGCGGTCGGAGGTTCGGATGGGGAGCGAGGGTTCTGAGCGCGCCGAGAACAGACTTCCGCGGCTCAGACTCGACGAACTGCTCGACGAGGTCCAGGCGCGCATCGAAGAGGTGCGGGGTACGAGGGACCGGCTCAACGGGTTGCTCGAAGCGGTCATGTCCGTGGGACGCGAACTCGACCTGCCCCAGGTGCTGCGCGGCATCGTCGAGGCGGCGGTGACCCTCGTGGACGCCGAGTACGGTGCCCTGGGCGTCATCGGCGAGGACAGCAGGCTCTCCGAGTTCCTCCCCATCGGCATCGACGACGAGCTCCGTGAGCGGATCGGCGCGCTGCCGTCCGGGCACGGCATCCTCGGTGAACTGATCCGCAACCCGAAGCCGCTGCGCCTCGCCGAGTTGTCCGGGCATCCGGCCTCGTACGGATTCCCGCCCCACCATCCGCCGATGCACTCCTTCCTCGGCGTGCCCATCCGGGTACGCGACGAGGTGTTCGGCAACCTCTACCTCACCGAGAAGCGCGGACCGGCGGAGTTCGACGCCGAGGACGAGGCCGTCGTGACGACCCTGGCCGTCGCGGCCGGCATCGCCATCGAGAATGCCCGCCTCTACGAGGAGGGCAGGCTCAAGCAGCGGTGGCTGGCCGCGAACTCCGACCTGACCAGCGCACTCCTGTCCGGCGCGGAGGAGACCCAGGTCCTCGACGGGATGCTGGAGCGGGCCGTGGACATCGCCGGCTCCGACGTGGGGGTCTTCTACCTGGTGGGCATGGGCGGTGAGCTGCGGGGCTCGCTGGCCTGCGGTGAAGGGGCCGAGGCGCACAGGGGCGTCGTCCTGCCCAGCACTGAGGGAACTCTCGTCGAGGCCGCCCTGGCGCAGAAGGGCCTGGTCACGGTGGTCGATGTGGAGAACGAGCCGCGTATCACGGTGCAGCCCGAACGGTGGAAGGGGTTCGGGCCGGCCGTGGCCGTCACCGTGGGCACCAAGGAGCGGCTCGCCGGGGTGCTGATCCTTGCGCGGCGTCACGGGCGACACCTCTTCACGGCTGCCGAGGTCGCCGCTCTTCCCGGATTCACGGGGCAGGCGGCCCTGGCGCTCGAACTGGCCGACCGCCGGCGGGACGCCGAGCAGGTGAGCCTCCTGGAGGACCGCGACCGGATCGCCCGGGATCTCCACGACCTGGCGGTCCAACGCCTCTTCGCCACGGGGCTGACGCTGCAGAGCGCCCGGCGCTTCGTCGAGCACCCGGAAGCCGTGGACCGGCTGACCCGGGCGATCGACGACCTCGACTCCACCATCAAGATCATCCGATCGGCCATCTTCGGCCTCCGGGAACACGCCGCCCCCGGAGAACCGCTGAAACTGCGCAGTCGTGTCGTCAAGGCGGTCGACTCCGCCGCGTCGACGCTCGGATTCGCTCCGGCGCTGCGTATGGAGGGCCTGATCGACACCGACGTACCACCGGAGGCGGCCGAGGAGGTGCTCGCCGTCCTGGGGGAGGCCCTCTCCAACGTGGCACGCCACGCCCGGGCCCGAAGGGCGGAGGTGTCGGTCGTGGCCGACGGCGGAGTGCTGTCGGTGACGGTGGGGGACGACGGTGTCGGCATCCCGCACGGCGGCAGCCGCAGCGGACTGCGGAACCTCTCAGAACGGGCCGAGCGGCTGGGCGGCACTCTGTCGGTCAGCGCGCGAGCGGAGCGGGGCACCGGCACGGTCCTCGAGTGGCGTATTCCGCTCCCGGCCGAGCCGGAATGAAGACCTCTACCTCTCCTCGGATCCGTGCTCGTGTGCCTGCGCGGCGATGACGGCGGCCTGGACGCGGCGTTCCACGCCGAGTTTGCCGAGCAACCGCGAGATGTGGTTCTTGACCGTCTTCTCCGACAGGTAGAGCCGCTTGGCGATCTGCCGGTTGGTGAGGCCCTCGCCGATGAGGTCGAGCACCGACCGTTCTCGCTCGGACAGCGACGCGAGCCGCTCGTCCTCGGGCGGCTTCGCCGCCTCGGGTTCGCGCAGCGAGTGCATCAGCCGGGCGGTGGTGGCCGGGTCGAGCATCGACTGCCCGATGGCCACGGTCCGCACCGCCGACACGAGGTCGGACCCCTTGATCTGCTTCAGGACGTATCCGGAAGCCCCCGCCATGATCGCGTCCAGCAGCGCGTCCTCGTCGTCGAAGGACGTGAGCATCAGGCACGCCAGCTCAGGCATCCGGGACCGCAGCTCCCGGCACACCGAGATGCCGTCCCCGTCGGGCAGGCGGACATCGAGGACCGCGACGTCCGGACGGAGGGCGGGGCCCCTGGCCAGCGCCTGCTCCGCCGTGGCCGCCTCGCCGACCACTTCCATGTCGGGCTCGTCGTCGATCAGGTCACGAAGGCCCCGGCGGACGACCTCGTGGTCGTCGACGAGGAAGATCCGCGTGGGTGCGGGGGCTGCCTGCAGATCGGACATGGTGATCCCTGCGGTCGGTGGGTCCGTACCCCTCCCACAAGGATTGTCCGTCATGCCGCGTCCTCGTGGGCGCTGAGCTCCAGCCGCACGTCGACGACACCCTCGACCGCCCGTACGGCGCTGGCGAGCAGCGGAACGAGGGACCGGTCGGCCAGCGGACCACGCAAGGTGGCCACGCCCTCCGGCACGGACACGCCGAGCCCCGCCGGAGTGGCCCACTCGGCGAGGACGGAACGGCGGATCTCCGCCTCGATCTCGCCGTTCCCCGTCACGGGGGGGAAAGCGACTGCGTACCACCAGCGCGTCGTTCGCTGGACGGCGGCCTTGGATGTCCGCTCTTTCGTACGATCACGGTCGGTTGCACCTCCCCATGCGGGGCCGGGCGGTTGTCGTCGCGTGCGCGAGGAAGTTCGAGAGGAGGCACGGCCGGTGCATTCATGGCTCTCCGAGCGCCGCCGGTCCGCGGTGAGTACGGTCGTCGGGCTATGCGTCGTCGTGTTCCTCGGCCTGCTGGGGGTTCTCGCGCCGGGGTCGGTGTCCGCGTCGAGTGCCGACCTGGGCGTGGTGGCACTGTTCGCCTACCTGCTCTGCTACCTGGTCGTCACGCTGAGGGCGTTCTCGGCCGCGCCGCCGGAACAGATCCAGGTGTGGGCCCGACGGGAGGCGCGGGGCACCGTGCTGCAGCGCTATCTGCTCGGCACCGCGCCGGGGCCCGGGGTGTCGGTCCTCATCGCGTCGGCGGCGCTCGTGGTGTCGGCGGTGTGGCGTCCAGGTCATCTGGGTTCCGCCTTCCCGGCGACCGTGCGGGTTCTCATGGCGCTCGGTCTCGTCGCCGTGGCGTGGATCTGCGTTCTGGTCGCCTTCACGGTGGCGTTCTACGCCGACAACCTCGTGGAGGACGAGGCGGCGCTGGACTTCCCGGGTGGGGAGACGGCGGCCTGGGCCGACTACGTGTACTTCGCCCTGTCGGTCATGACGACGTTCGGTACGACGGACGTCACGGTGATGTCGCGGGAGATGCGCCGGACGGTGGCGGCCAACGCGATGATCGCGTTCGTCTTCAACACGGTGATCGTGGCCGGCATGGTCGCGGCGCTGGACGGCGGGAAGGGCGGCTGACGGGTGCTGTCGATCCCCGGACGGTGGGGGCGGTGGCCGGATCGTCCGCGCCGTGCGCGGTGAGCCGGCCACCGCCCCTCCTGCTCAGGGGGTGAGCACCAGGCGGATCGGGTCTCCGATCTTCTTCTCCAGGCGGGCGACGGCGTCGGCGGCTTCGGCCAGCGGGACGTGGGCGCTGACGGAGGGGCCGAGGTCGATCCGTCCGGCGGCGGCCAGTCCGACGAGCTGTTCCACGTGCTCCGGCTCGGAGCCGTAGTGTCCGCGGACCTGGTTGACGTTGAAGCAGAAGCCGATGCTGTCGGCGATCGTGACCGGCTCCGGGGTGAGTCCGGCGAGGACGAGCGAGCCGAAGGGACCGAGGACCGACGCGGCCTGGGCGCGGGCGGCGCCCACGCCGGCGAAGTCGAACGCGACGTCGAGGCCGCGCCCGGCCGTCGCCTCCCGCACCGCTTCCGCGAAGTCCGGGGCGAGCGGGTCGAGGGCGACGTCCGCGCCGAAGAGGAGGGCCCGCTCGCGGGCCGAGGGCAGCGGGTCGATCGCGAGGATCGGGGCCGCGCCGACCATCCGGGCAAGCCGTACGGCGTGGGCGCCGAGGCCGCCCGCGCCCCAGATGCCGACCGACTGGGCGGGGCGGACCGCGCCGGTGCCCACGATCGCGGCGTACGGGGTGGAGACCGCGTCGGGGATGATCGCGGCCTGGTCGAAGGGCAGACCGTCCGGGATGGGCAGCAGCGTGTGCTCGCGGGCGATCGCGTACTGCGCCCAGCCGCCGTCGTAGTCGAGGCCGCGGGTGATCGGCCGGTGGCACATCATCCGTCGCAGGCAGCCGGGGCAGTCACCGCAGGCCTCGCCGGCCTGGAGGACCACGCGCTGTCCGGGCGTCCAGTCGCCCTTCACGTCCGGGCCGAGGGTGTGGACGACTCCGGCGACCTCGTGGCCGAGGGTGACGGCGCCCGCCTTCGTGACGGCGTCGGTGGGGAAGAAGGGGCTCAGACTGCCGTCGATCAGATGGATGTCGGACAGGCAGACGCCGGCCGCCCGCACCTCCACGAGGACCTCACCCGGGCCCGGAACCGGGACCGGGACCTCTTCGACGGCGAAGGTGCGGGTGTCCAGGCGCAGCCGCCCGGCCAGCATGGTGTTCATGCGGAAACCTCGATGTGCTCGGTGGAAGAAGCGCGCACCTAGTGCAGGCGCTCGACATGGTCGACTGACCATGTCGCTCAACCGTGTCTACTGACGGTGTCACCTGTCAAGCCGCTCCTGCCGGACGTTCGCGGCATGTTCCGAGTTCCCTGCTGCGACTGTGTCATTCAATACAGTCGATCGACATGTTCACTCGACAAAGTCGCATGTAGATTGGCTGGTGACTGCTGGAGTGCAACGAAAGGCACGCTCATGACTCAGGTGTCCGTAGGCGCGGCGCGGGCGATCCCCGAGCGCCCCCCGCTGCCCCTCGTAGGCCACGCGTTCAACGTTCCGGCGGGCGCGGACTTCCTGGCCTACCTGCAGAAGGAGTTCAGGGAATTCGGCCCGGTGTACCGGCTGCGGCTCTTCGGGAGGGACACCGTCATGGTCGGCGGCCTGGACCTCGTGACCGAACTGTCGGACGAGAGCCGGTTCCGCAAGCATGTTCACACCGACCTGGTCGAGGTCCGGGCTCTGGCCGGGGACGGTCTGTTCACCGCCTACAATCACGAGCCGAACTGGCGCAAGGCCCACGACATCCTGATGCCCGCGTTCTCGCTCGGCTCGATGCGCAGCTACCACGCCCCCATGCTCCAGGTCGCCCGCTCGCTGATCGGCAAGTGGGACCGGCTGGCCGGGGTGCAGACGGTGGACGTGCCCGACGAGATGACCCGGCTGACCTTCGACACGATCGGCCTGTGCGGCTTCGGCTACGACTTCGAGTCCTTCCGCCGCGACGACCTGCACCCCTTCGTCGATGCGATGTCCCGGGCTCTCGTCTTCGCTCAGGAGAAGGGCGAGTCCATCCCGGGCTCCGAGCTGTTCAAGAGGAAGAAGGTCGAGCGGTTCCGCGCGGACGTCGACCTGATGACGGACCTCGTCGACGACGTGATCAGGGAGCGCCGTGCCTCCGGCGACACCGGCACGGACGATCTGATGGGGCTGATGCTGCACACGAAGGACCCCGTCACCGGCGAACTCCTGGACGACGTCAACATCCGGCACCAGGTGATCACCTTCCTGATCGCCGGCCACGAGACCACCAGCAGTGCGCTCTCCTTCGCCCTGTACTACCTGACCAAGCATCCGGAGGTGCTCGCCCGGGCCCAGGCCGAGGTGGACGCCCTCTGGGGCGACACCGAATCCCCGGACCCCCAGTACGGCGACATCGGCAAGCTCACCTACATCCGCCAGGTGCTCAACGAGAGCCTGCGGCTGTGGCCGACGGCGCCCGCGTACGCCGTCGAGCCGATCGAGGACACCGTCATCGGCGGCAAGTACCCCGTACGCAAGGGCGAGTCGCTGATGGTCATCGCCTCGGCCGTGCACCGCGACGCGGCCTGGGGGGAGAACGTCGAGCTGTTCGATCCCGAGCGCTTCACTCCCGAGCGGGAGGCGGCCCGTTCCGTGCACGCCTTCAAGCCGTTCGGCAGCGGCGAACGGGCCTGCATCGGGCGCCAGTTCGCGCTGCACGAGGCCACCCTGCTGCTCGGCCTGCTGGTGCACCGCTACCGCCTGATCGACCACACCGACTACCAGATGAAGATCAAGTCGACGCTGACCATCAAGCCCGACGGGTTCAGCCTGAGGCTCGCCCGCCGCACCAGCGACGAACGGCGCCTGCCCGCCGCCGCGGCGGCGGACCCCGCCGCGGGCCGGACCGCGGTTGTGACGCGCCGGGCGAGCGGCACCGCGCTGACGCTGCTCCACGGTTCGAACCTCGGCACCTGCGCCGGCATCGCCCGCGACCTCGGCACGGACGGCGAGGAGCACGGCTTCGCCCCGGCCGTCGCCTCCCTCGACCAGTACACGGAGAGGCTGGCCGACTCCAAGGGCCCCGTCGTCATCGTCGCCGCCTCCTACAACGGTCGCCCGACCGACGACGCCGCCGGGTTCGTCGCCGCCCTGGAGAACCTCGCCCCCGGCTCGCTCACGGGGCTGCGGTACGCCGTCCTCGGTGTCGGCGACCGCAACTGGGCAGCCACCTACCAGCGGATCCCCACCCTGATCGACGAGCGTCTGACCGCCGCCGGCGCCGTCCCGCTCCTGGAACGCGGCAGTGCCGACGCCTCCGGCGACTTCGGCGGAGTGGTCGACCGGTGGACGGAAGACCTGTGGAAGGCGCTCCTGGAGGAGTACGGCGAGGCGACCGCCGGTGAAGCGGCCGGCCCCGCGCCTGAGGCGGAAGGGGAAGGACTGTACGAGCTGGAGGACACCTCGGAGTCGGTCCTCGGCGGTCTGGCCGAACGGCACGGCGTCCAGCCGATGGAGGTCCTCGAAGCGTACGAACTCGTCGACACCGACCACGAACTGGGCCGCTCCAAGCGGTTCCTGCGGCTCCGGCTGCCCGAGGGCGTCACCTATCGCACCGCCGACCACCTGGCCGTCCTGCCCGGCAACCCCGAGGCCCTCGTCCAGCGCGTCGCCGACCGCTTCGGCCTCGACCTGGACCGCACCGTCCGACTGCGCGCCCGCCGCCGCAGCCGGGGCGCCCTGCCCGTCGACCGGCCGCTGACCCTGCGCCGCCTGCTCACCGACTTCGTCGAGCTCCAGGACGCGGCCACCCAGGAGCAGGTCGCCGTGCTCGCCGAGCACACCGCCTGCCCGCCCGAGAAGCAGCCGCTCACCGCCCTCGCCACCGCAGATCCCGAGACCTTCCGGGAGCAGGTGACCGGCGCCGGGCTCGGCGTCCTGGACCTCCTGGAGCGCTACCGCGCGTGCGAGCTGCCCTTCGAGAGCTTCCTGGAGCTGCTGCCGGTGCTGCGTCCCCGGCACTACTCGATCTCGTCGTCCCCCGCGGCGCGGCCCGGCGAGGCCGACCTGATGGTGTCACTGCTCGCCGCACCCCACCGGTCGGGCGAGGGTACTTTCCGGGGCATCGCCTCGCACTTCCTGCAGACCGTGGACGCGGGCGACGTGATCCAGGCCCGGGTCCTGCCCTGCAACGAGTCCTTCCGGCTTCCCGGGGACACCTCCGTGCCGGTGATCCTGGTCAGCGCGGGCACCGGCCTCGCGCCGTTCCGCGGCGCCGTCCTGGACCGCCACCACGCGGGCTCGACCGGCACCCTGCTCTGCTACTTCGGCTGCGACCACCCCGACGTGGACTTCCTGCACCGGGAGGAGTTCGAGGCGGCCGAGGCGGCCGGCGCCGTCAGCATGCGCCCCACCTTCATGCACGCGCCCGAGAACGGCGCTCGGTTCGTCCAGGAGCGCATCGCCCGCGAGAGCGAGGAGGTGTGGTCGGTCCTGGAGGCGGGCGGACGCGTCTACATCTGCGGCGACGGCCGCCGCATGGCACCCGCCGTACGGGAGGCGTTCATGGCGATCCACCGCGAGCGGACCGGCGCGAGCGACGAGCAGGCCGTGGCGTGGCTGGCGGAGCTCGTCGCGTCCGGACGCTACGTCGAGGACGTCTGGGCCGGCTGATTCTCGCAAGGGGGAGGGAACGGTTGTGGGCGCACCTGGAAGGGTGTGCCCACAACCGTTCTCGCGTCGAGTCAGGCCGTCGGTACGTCCGGAAGGTCGAGGTCCCCCTTGGCCAGCGCCACGGTCGCGGCCACGAGCGCCCTGAGCCCCGTCCGCTCGGTGGCGTCGTCCGGCAGGGTCTGGAGGACCTGCATGGTGAGTCCGTCGAAGCCGGAGAGGAAGAACCGGGCCACGGTCGCGGGGGACTCGGCCAGTTCCTGCCCCGTCCTCCCGGCCGTCTCCGTGATGACCTGTGCGGTCACCTCTATGACCCGCCGGTAGTGGCTCTGCCGTGCCTCGTCGAGACCGGGCACGCGCAGGGCGAACAGGGTCAGCTCGCTGAGCAGCTGGTGGTGCGACGTCGGCTCGCGCACGGTGCTCCACAGGGCGCCCGCCAGGGCGCTGAAGGTCTCCTCGAAGCCCGCGTCCTCCGGTGCCGCCCGCTGCACCTGCGCGACCAGCTCGTCGGTGATCTGGTCCATGACAGCCCGGTACAGGTCCTCCTTCGTGCCGAAGGTGTAGTGGACGGTGGCCTGCGCGACGCCGAGCTCCGCGGCGATGGCGCGGGTGCTCCCCGCGGCGACGCCCTCCCGGGTCATGAGGTCGATGGCCGCCTTGATCAACTGGGGGCGGCGCTCCGCCGCGGAAACATGAGCCATGCGTTCACTATATCGACTTAGTCGATCGATCAAGTCGGCCACGAGCAGGCCTTACGTCCCTTCGGCAGCCGACGCGCTGTCCGCGGGAAGAGCCTGCTCGGCCCAGATGACCTTTCCCTCGCGACCGTGCCGCGTCCCCCAGCGCTCAGCGCACTGGGCGACGAGGAGCAGGCCGCGGCCGCCTTCGTCGTAGCTCCGGGCACGGCGCAGATGCGGGGCGGTGCTGCTGGCGTCGGAGACCTCGCAGGTGAGAGTCGACTGGAGGATCAGTCGCAGCTGGATGGGGCTCTTGCCGTAGCGGATCGCGTTCGTGACCAGTTCGCTGACGACCAGCTCCGTGGTGAAGGAGAGTTCCTCCACCCCCCAGGTCGTCAGGACGTCGGAGGCGAAGCGTCGGGCCCCGGACACGGCCGCCGGATCGGGCGGGAGGTCCATCGTGGCCACGTGGTCCGGGTCGAGGGCACGGGTCCGGGCGACGAGCAGGGCGACGTCGTCGGCGGGGCGGCCGGGCAGCAGCGCGGCCAAGAGCCGGTCGCAGATCCCCTCGAGTGTGTCCGGCGCCGAGGTGAGGACGTCGTGCAGCGTGGCGAGTCCCTGGTCCACGTCACGCGTGCGGCCGGCGATCAGCCCGTCGGTGTACAGGACCAGCAGGCTGTCCTCCGGCAGCTCGAACTCCGCCGTCTCGAAGGGGAGTCCACCCAGGCCGAGGGGCGGTCCGATCGGTACCTCGGGCGACTCGACCACCCTGGCGGCCCGGGCGGTCCCGCCCCGCGCCGGGGAGGTCACCACGGTCGGCGGGACATGTCCGGCACTGGCCAGGGAGCACCGGCGGGAGACGGGGTCGTAGATCGCGTACAGGCAGGTGGCGCTGGTCTCGCCCTCGTCCGCGGACTCCTCGCGCTGCATGCGGATGACCACGTCGTCCAGATGGGTGAGAAGTTCGTCGGGCATGAGGTCGATGTCGGCGAAGGCGCGGACGGCCGTGCGGAGCCGGCCCATGGTGGCGGCGGCGTGCAGGCCGTGACCGACCACGTCGCCGACGACCAGTGCCACGCGGGCTCCGGACAAGGGAATGACGTCGTACCAGTCGCCGCCCACGCCGGCGCGGGACCCGGCGGGCAGGTAACGCGAGGCGGTTTCGACGGCCGAGTGCTTCACCGTGGTGCGCGGAAGCAGGGTCCGCTGGAGGGCGAGCGCGGTGGAACGCTCATGGGTGTACCGGCGGGCGTTGTCGATGGACACCGCCGCCCTGGAGGCGATCTCCTGCGCCAGCAGGAGGTCGTCGTCGTCGAAGGGGGCCGAGGTGCGATGGCGTACGAACTGCACCAGGCCGAGGATCTCCCCGCGGGCGTGCAGAGGCACGAGGAGTACGGAGTGGAGACCGAGGCCGCGCAGCACCCGGCCGTGGGACTCCGACGGCGCCACCCACGTGGGCATCTCGGTCCCCGTGATGTGGTGCAGGCCGGATCGTCCGCTGGTCAGCGCGCGAACCGGTTCAGAACCTTCGGGGTAGGCGTGGGTCTCACCGACGTGGAGCGGGGACTCCGGACAGCCGTCGAGGACGGAGCGCTGGGCGACGCGGCGCTGCGTCAGGGCCTCCGGCGGGCCGGTGCCGGTCTCGTCGAGTGCGGAGTCGAAGAGGTCGACGGTGACGAGGTCGGCGAAGTCCTCGGTGCAGACCTCCGTCAGCTCCTCCGCGGTGCGGGAGATGTCGAGCGTGGTCCCGATCCGCTTGCTCGCCCTGTCGGTGAGGGCGAGTCGACGCTGCAGCAGACGGTCGCGTTCCTCCTGGTAGGCGGCGACGACCTCTTCCGAGGAACGGTCCACGTAGTCGAAACCGATCGCGACCAGCCTCACCGTGGCCAGGTTGATCATGTGCCAGTCGTCGGTGAGACGGGGCGCTTCGGCCTGCAGCTGTTCGAGCAGGCTGAGATGGCCGAGCCGGTAGGCACGGAGCAGCCGGCTCACCGGGATTCCCCGCCGGGCGTAGAGGCGGGCGATGTCCAAGGCGGCCGGAGGAGCTTCCGGCGCGCCCGCCCCGGGGCGGGTCTCCAGGAGGTCCAGCAGGGCGGTGACGTGCTGGGCGGTCTCGTCCAGGGTCAGGGCCTCGATGTCCGCGTTCTCCCACAGCTCGGGAAACTCGCCGTTCAGGCGCTGGAGCAGCAGGCCGGCCAGCTCCTTCACCTCGGGTCTCAGGTGACGGGCCAGCTGACCAAGGAACGCATCGACATCGGTTCCCATAGTGCGAATGTACGGGAAAGCCATGACGTGTGCTCCTCGGACAGTTGCGGCAGCCTCTGGTCGGCCCGGACCTCAGAGACCGAGGTGGTCGCCCAGGTCGGCGTAGTCGACCTGCCACAGGCCGGGAGAGCCCGTGGGGTACTGGGAGCGGAAGCCGAGCATGCGCTGGACACGCGGCGAGAGCGTCTTGGCGAGCTCCCTGTCGACCAGGAAGGGGTACGCCTCCTCACCGGTGAGGAAACCCGCGTTGAACGCGAAGGCGAGGCCACGCCGGTACTCGTCGCCGGTCCGGTTCGCCCCGCCGCCGTGCGCGGTCTTGCCGCTGAAGAGAAGGACGTCCCCGGCGTTCATGACGACCGGGATCGTCTGCTCGGGGGTCCCGCGGTCCTCGAAGTCGCTCCAGTGGTTGCTTCCGGGGATGACGCGGGTGGCGCCGTTCTCCTCCGTGAAGTCGGTCAGGGCGACCAGGAAGTTGATGGTGACCTCCGGGCCGCCGGGCCCCATGCCGATGAACGGGAACCAGTTCTCCAGGTCGCGGTGGAGCATCTGCGCCTTGTTGCCGGGGCCGATCTCGATCACCTGGGCGGTGGTCATCCAGTACGTGCCCGACTCCTGGAGGAAGACCAGGTCGCTGATCTCGTGGACCAGGGGGTGATCGATGACCTCGCTGCGGAACGTGGCGCTGTGCGTCACCAGGTTCGTGAGGCGCTTGGTGTTGCTGCCGTGGAACGCGGCCACGATCTCGTCCTCGTGGGCGGACCCCGGGGCGAGCGCCCGCAGCGGCTGCTCGATCTCGGCGTTGAAGCGGGCGATCTGCTCCTGCGTCAGGAAGCCCTTGATGATGACGCCGCCGTCACGGGTCACGATCTCGAGGATCTCCTCCGTCGGCGTGTCGGTCGGCACGGACGTCAGTGCCCGGGTCTTCTTCTGGGTCGTCATGGGCGTGCTCTCCCTCGATGCGCGTCGCGGTTGATCGACCGCGCGTTTCTCCGCTGTTCCTGTGGTGTCGGTCTCACTGTTGCCAGCCGGGGCCGTGGGCGAGAACGACAGCGGGCACCTGCTTCGCCCGGGTCCGGTGCGCGATGCACAGGAGGTGCGTGGGCACGGCGGAGCTATCCCCTCCTGACGTTCCCGCCGGAGTCGACGCGCCCTCCAGCGGCGCCACGGTCAGGCGTCGGACCCGGCGCCGTGTGCCGGTGGTGTGTGGTCCGCTCCCAGGGACGCGCGCTGCCGAGCCATCCGAGGAGGAAGGCCGCCGGTACGGAGACCAGGCCGGGGGTGTGCAGCGGGAACAGGTTGAAGTCCTGCTCCGGCAGCAGCGCGTATCTCGTCCCGGACACGGCGGGGGAGGCGAGGGTCAGGAGGGTGCACAGGGCCAGCCCTCCGTAGACGAGCCACAGCAGCCCACGGCGGTCGAAGCCGCTCCAGAGGAAGGAGTAGACGAGCGCGGGGAACACGCATGAGGCCGCGAGACTCAGCGAGAAGGCGAGGAGGAACTCGATGGGATAGCGGTGTACGGCGGTGGTGAGGAGAAGGCTCACGGCACAGAGCGCGACAACGGACAGCCGCAGGACTGCCGGCTCTCCGATCCCGATCCGGGTGCGGCCCTTCCGCCCGAGCAGGTCGCGGGTGACGGAGACGGCGGCGGCGAAGGTCACGCTCGCCACGGCCGTGAGCGCGGCGAGGAAGGCGACACAGGCCACGAGGGTGATGAGCACGACCCGGCCGGTGGAGTGGTGGGGGAGGACCTCCGACGCCAGCAGGATCGGGGCTCCCTGCCCCTTCACGTCGACCGCCCCGATCCGTCCGCCGCCCACCACCGCGGCCGCGGCGAAGCCGGTCGTGATCAGCAACAGGTAGAAGAGGCCGGTCAGCCCGACGGCGACGCTCAGTGAGCGCCGGGCGGCGGGCACGTCCCGGCTGGCACTGACGCGCAGGAGCAGGTGGGGCATCATCGCGGTTCCGAGGATGACGACGATGTGGTCACTGAGCGTGCCGAGCGTTCCGCCTCCGGCGGAGTGCTCCCACAGTCCGGGGCTGAGGTACTCGTCCGGCGACACGCTCTTGTCCATGGCCGCCGACAGCAGGGATCCGGGACTCCAGTCGAAGAGACGGAGCGCCAGCAGGGTCACCGCGGCGAGCGTCGCCAGTGCTACGGGCACTTTGGCGGCCTGCACGAAACTGGTGCCGCGCAGATCGGCCACTCCTGCGAAACACGTGATCAGGAACCCCATCAGCACCGTGCACACCACCTGGGCCCGCTCGCTCGGCATGCCGATCAGAAGGGCGGCGGTGATGCCGCCGGCACGCAGTTGCACCATGAGCAGGGGCACGGCGATGCACAGTGTCACGACGGCACCCGCGATCCGTACTCCCGGCCCCTCGGCACGCAGGGAGAACAGCTCGCCCAGGGTGTAGCGGCGGGTCGCGCGGATCCTGGAGGCGAGGAGCAGGAAGACGCCGAGTGCGAGGGCGCTGTCGACGGCGGTCGAGACTCCGTCGTAGCCGAAGAGGGCGATCGCTCCCGGCAGCGAGACCAGGATGACGACCGTGATCTGTTCCCCCGCCATCGCGACGCCGTTGAGGACGGGCGGGAGGGACCGACCGGCGACGTAGAGGCGTTCCGGGTCGTCGTCCTGCGTGGCGAGCGTGAAGACCCACAGGAGGCAGAGGCCGATGAAGACGAGGAACGTGCTGATGATCGCGCCCCTCGCGGCCGTGCCGATGAGATCGGGCGAACCGACGCTCAAGAGGTACGTCGTCACCACGCGCCCCCGACCGAACGGGAGGCGGCAGTCGTCGCCGCGGCCGGTGCGAAGGAGGACGCGGCCCGGTTCTCGTACCACCAGGTCCCGGCGACGAGGACGACCAGCTGGGTGAGTGCCCACGCGATGCCGAGCGTGAGACGTCCGTACACGGAGATCTCTCCGAGAGTCGTGGAGCAGGAGAGCAGGACGCCGACGGCGAGCGGCAGCGCGTTGACGGTGACCAGCATCCGTGTGTCACGGGGGGAATGCCGGGAGGAATCGGAGGGCACGGGAACTCTCTCTGGAAGACAGGGAAGGTGAACGCGGCGCGCGGGGGCTCGTCGCCGGCGTGGTGTCCGTGGAGCGGGTCGCGTCGGACGTCAGTGGTGGCTGGTCGCCTTCAGGCCGGCGTAGTGCCCGGCCCGCTCCAGGAGCCGGGGGACACCCGTTTCGAGCGACGGTCCGAAGACCGTGTCGTGAGGACGCTCGCCCCGCTGCCAGCGGGTGTGGATGGCCTCGCAGAAGATCGCCGCCTTCCAGAGGGCGAGGGCCTGGTACCAGGGCAGCGGGGTGAGATCGAGGCCTGTGCGGCGCTGGTAGCGCTCTGCCAGTCGGCGCCGGGTGAGGTAGCCGGGTGAACGGGTCACCTTGGTGAGTTCGAGCGGGGTGGCAGGGCTGCCGTCCTCGGACCAGGTGGCGGTGAGGTACCCCAGGTCCGCGAGCGGGTCGCCGAGCGTGGCCATCTCCCAGTCGAGGATCGCGAGGACCTCTGCCGGGGCCCGCGGGGCGAACATGAGGTTGCCCATGCGGTAGTCGCCGTGCACCACCGAGGCCGACTGGCTCGTCGGCAGGTTCTGGGCGAGCCAGTCCGCGATGCGCTCCACCGCGGGCAGGCTGCGGGTGGTGTTGACCTCCCAGAGGCCGCGGAACCGCTCGACCTGCCGCCGCAGATACCCCTCGGGTCGGCCCAGGGAGGCGAGCTCCCCCTGGGCGACGTCGATGCCGTGCAGCGCGACAAGGGTGTCGACGACCGCCTCGCTGGTCAGCCGGCGCTGTTCGGCGGGGGAGAGGTGGGGCGGGATCGTGTCGGTGACGATCGTGCCGTCGAGCCGGGACATGAGGTAGAACGGCACGCCCAGAACGTCCTCGTCCTCGCAGACGGCGAGGATCTCCGGCACCGGCACCCCGTGCCCGTGGAGGAGCTTCTGGATGCGTGCCTCGCGCACCATGTCGTGCGTCGACTTCGGCAGCGGCGGGCGCGGGCCGCGGCGCAGGACGACGGACTGGCCGCCGCGTTCGATCAGGTAGGTGACGTTGGAGTGGCCGTCGCCGATGCGTTGCCACGCGATCGGCCCGCTGCCGATGCCGTGTGCGTCGAGGAAGCCGGTGACCGCGTCGAGGACCAGGAGGGGAGGGCTGTCGAGACGACGGGCCCGCTCGCGGCTCGCGACGACCTCCACGCCGTCGGGGACGGTGTGCATCACGCGCCCCCGTCCCGGCCGACGACGGCGTCGCCCAGGAAGCGCTCGCCAGCCCGGACGGCAGCGCGCCGGCCGGCCGAGGCACGGCGGGCGACGGCCCACCGGTGGGTCTCGTTCGAGCCGTCGTAGATGCGGAACGGGCGGACCTCGTTCAGGTACTGGGCCAGCGGGAGTCCGTCGGAGACGCCGTCGCCGCCGCAGATCTGGACGGCACGGTCGATCACCCGGTAGATCGCCTCCGAGCAGTGGACCTTCGCGACCGAGGACATCGCCGAGCCCGCCTTCGGGTCGCTGTGCAGCAGGGCCGCGGTCTTGGTGATGATCGCGTCGGAGGTCTCGATGTCGATGACGGACTCGGCGATCAGGTGCTGCGCCAGGCCGAGCGAGTCGATCGGACCGCCGAACAGCTCCCTCTTCCCGGCCCGGTCCAGCGCGATGTCGTGCGCCCGGCGCGCCAGCCCCAGCCACCGCATGCAGTGCGTGAGCCGCGCGGGGCCGAGCCGTACCTGCGCGTACCGGAAGCCGAGGCCGACCTCCCCGAGGACCGCGTCCTCGGGGACGAAGCAGTTCTCCAGGTACAGGTGCGGGTGGCCGCCGTCGATGGCGCGGTCGACGGTGTGGATCGCCTCGCCGACCCGGATCCCGGGGTTGTCCATGTCGACCAGGAACATGGTGGCCCCCTCGGGGGCGCCGCCCACGGCCGGGGTCCGCGCCATCACGATGCAGAACGCGGCACCGACGGCTCCGCTGGTGAACCGCTTGTGGCCGTCGATGATCCAGCCGCCGTCGGTGCGTACGGCGGTGGTCCGCAGCGCCGCCGGGTCGGATCCCGCTCCGGGGTGGGGCTCGGTCATGCCGAAGCAGGACCGGACGTCCCCCGCCGCCAGGGGCGCGAGGTAGTGCTCCTTCTGCTCCTCGGTGGCGATGAGGTTGAGCATGTGCATGTTGCCCTCGTCGGGGGCCATGCAGTTGAGCACGCTGGGGCCGATCGGCGAGTACCCGGCCTCCTGCAGGACCGGTGACCAGTGTTCGAGGGGCAGACCCTGCCCGCCGTACTCCTTCGGCACGAGCGGCGCGAAGACACCGGCCTCCTTCGCCGCGGCCTGCAACCGGTCGCGAGTGGTCCGGTCGAGACGTCCGCCCGGTACGGGCTCCGCGTCGACGACGACCTCGCGGATGAACCGGCGGGTGCGCTCCCGCAGTTCCGCGGTCTCCGGCGGAAGATGAGGGTAAGTCATGGCTGTCCTTTGTCGGGTGGGCTCGGTCGTTACGCGGTGCCGCCGGCGACCGTGAGGCCGCCGTCGACGGTGAGGACGTGGCCGGTGACCCAGGAGGAGTCCTCCGAGGCCAGGAACGCCACGGCGGCGGCGATGTCGTAGGGCACGCCCAGACGCCGCAGGGGGTAGTCGGCGGCGACCTCGGTCTCCCTGCCCTCGTACAGGGCCTCGGCGAACCGCGTCTTCACCACGGCGGGGGCCACGGCGTTGACACGGATCTCCGGGCCCAGTTCGACGGCCAGGGTCCTGGTCAGGTGGGACACCGCCGCCTTGCTCACTCCGTAGAGGCCGATGCCGGGGGACGGGATGTCGCCGGTGACGGAGGAGAGGTTCACGACGGCACCGCCGCGTTCGGTGAAGCCGAGCTCCGGGTGGGCCGCGGCGTCCTGCACCCAGGCGAGGGTGGCGAGGACGTTGACCTCAAGCACCTTGCGGGCGACGTCGAGGTCCAGGCCGACGACGGGACCGTACGCCGGGTTGATGCCCGCGTTGTTCACGAGGACGTCCAGCCCGCCGAACTCGCGTGCGACGGTGTCGAAGACCTCGCGGCGGTGCTCGGGGTCGTCGGCCTTGCCGGCGACGGTGACGACGCTGCCCGGGGGAAGCGTGGCGGCGGCCTCTTCGAGCGGTCCGGCCTTGCGGGCCGTGAGGCACACGCGCGCGCCCTCCGCGACGAGTCGTTCCGCGACGGCGAGACCGATGCCCCGGCTGGCGCCGGTCACGACGGCGACCCGGCCCGAGAAACGGCCTTGATGGGTGGGGTTCTCGCTCATTGATCAGTCCTTCGAGGGGGAATCCGGCTCGGTGCCGTCGAGGCCGCGGAGCTCGGCCCGCCGGATCTTGCCGCTCTGGGTCTTGGGCAGGTCGGCGATGAAACGGATCGTGCGGGGGCACTTGTAGGCGGCGAGGCGGTCGCGGGAGAAGGCGATCAGTTCCTCCGCCGTGGCGTTCAGGCCGGCCTTGAGGGAGACGTAGGCGACGACGGTCTCGCCGCGGTAGGCGTCCGGCTGCCCGACGACCGCGGCCTCAAGAACCGAGGGGTGCTCGTACAGGGCGTCCTCGACCTCGCGCGGCCAGACCTTGTACCCGGACACGTTGATCTGGTCCTTGAGCCGGTCCACCAGGTAGACCCAGCCCTCCTCGTCGATGACGGCGACGTCGCCGGTACGCAGCCGGCCCTCCGGCATGGTCCGGCGGGTGGCCTCGGGCTTGCCCCAGTACCCGGGGACGACCTGCGGCCCGCTCAACTCCAGCTCACCCTGCTGACCGCGGGGCACTGGATCGCCGTGCAGGTCGACGACGCGCGCGGTGAGACGGGGCAGAGGCCTGCCGATGGACAGCGTCCCGCTCGGCAGATGCACCGGCGCCCGCTCACCCGGCGGCACCGCGATGACGGCGGACGTCGTCTCTGTCATGCCGTAGCCGTTGTGGAGGTAGACGCCGAACCGCTCCTGGAACCGCTCCACGGTGGCGGGCGGGATCGGCGCGCCACCCGAGTACAGGGCCTTCGCCGACGCGAAGTGCTCCGGTCCGGCCTGCGGCAGCTCGTAGATCGCGTTGTACGCGGTGATGGAGCCGATCGTGTAGGTCACCCCGCACTCGGCGAAGGTCTCCAGGGCGACCTCGGGGTGGAACCGGCCGGCCAGGACGAGCGTGGTGTCGGTGAGCAGGGAGATCGTCGCGTTGACCACCGCCCCGGTGATGTGGAACAGCGGGGCCATGGCGAACACGACGTCCCCGTCGCCCACACCCATCCACGACGCGCAGGTCCCCACCACGCTCAGGACGTTGCCGTGGGTGTTCATGGCACCCTTCGGCGGCCCCGTCGTCCCCGAGGTGTACGTCAGGAACGCGACGTCGTCACGGGCCGGCTCCAGGGGCGAGGGGCTCCGGCCCTCGAACTCGCCTATCAGCGCCACCAGGTCGCCGTCCGGCGCCGGGGCGTGGCGTGCCGACGTCGCGAAGACCCGCGGATCGTTCCTCGACTGGTAGTCCAGCGCCGATGTGCTGATCAGCCAGCGCACCGTGCTCCCCGCCAGCGTGCCGAGCGTCTCGTGGACGTCCTCGTCCGCGCAGACGACGCCGACCGCCCCGGAGTCCTCGATGATCCGGCGGAGTTCCCGGCGCCGGTACATCGGGTTGAGTCCCAATGCCGTGGCCCCCAGTTTCCACAGGGCCAGCAGCACCAGTGCGTACTGCGGAACGTTCTGCAGGTACACCCCGACGCGGTCGCCCCGGCCGGTGCCGCGGGCCTCGAACGCGGCGGCGAGCGCGTCCGACGCCGCGTCCACCTCCCTCGCGGTCAGAGCGCCGTCGAAGAAGCGGAGCGCGGTGCCCTCCGGGTTCTTCGCCACGCGTGCCTTCCAGGCGGCCACGAGCGAGCCCGGTGCCGCGTCCGTCCCCGTACCGGACCCGTCGGGGAACGTGCCCCGCCCCCGACCTTCATCCACTGTCATCTGCCGTCCTTCCCACCCATGTCCGTACGCCTGGCGCGCCGGTCATGCGAGTTCGCGCTTGAGGATCTTTCCGGTGGACGTCATCGGCAGGGTCTGCACGATCTCCACGATGCGCGGGTACTTGTAGCCGGCCATCTGCTCCCTGCCCCAGGCGATCAGCTCGTCGGGACGGGCCCCGGCGCCGCGGTCGAGGATGACGAACGCCTTGATCTCCTCTCCGTGGCTCTCGTGCGGCACGCCGACGACCGCGGCCAGGCTCACCGCCGGGTGCGTCATCAGGACCTCCTCGATCTCGCGCGGGTAGACGTTGAAGCCGCCGCGGATGATCAGGTCCTTCGCCCGGTCGACGATGTAGTAGAAGCCGTCCTTGTCCCTGCGGGCCAGGTCGCCGGTGCGGAACCAGCCGTCCCGGATCGCTTCCGCGGTGGCCTCGGGGCGGCCGTGGTACCCCTTCATCACGTTGGGGCCCTTGACCGCGATCTCCCCGACGGCGCTGCCCGTGCCGTCGTCCTCGACCTCCGACCAGTCCGCGTCGACGAGCTTGACCTCGACGCCCCAGATCGGCACGCCGATCGACCCGGGCCGGGCCTCCCGCGCCGGATCGCTGAAGGTCACCACCGGCGAGGTCTCGGAGAGGCCGTAGCCCTCCAGGACCTGGACGCCCAGCCGCTCCCTGACCTGCTTGGCGATCTCCGCGGGGAGCGAGGCGCCGCCGGAGACGCCGACGCGCAGGTTCCTCGCGATGCGCTCGACGTCGACGTCGTCGGTGAGGGCCTGCAAGAGGCCCCACCACATGGTGGGGACGCCCGCGAAGACGGTGATGTCCTCCCGCTGCATCAGGGACACCGTCTGCCGGGCGTCGAACCGTGGCAGCAGCACGAGTGTGCTCGCCGTCGAGAAGCCGGCGTTCATCTGCACGGTCGCGCCGAAGGAGTGGAACAGCGGCAGCACGACCAGATGGGTGTCCTGGGCCGGCTGGTTCTCCAACAGCCGGTTGCACGCCAGGGCGTTGAGCACCAGGTTGGCGTGGCTGAGTTCGGCACCCTTCGCCTGTCCCGTCGTACCGCTCGTGTAGAGCAGCACAGCCGGGTCGTCCCCCGAGGTCCCGATGCTGTCGAACGTCGTCGCCGTGCCCCGCAGCGCGGCGCCCATGGTCTCGACGCCCTCGAGCGGGCTCTCCGCCGCCGGATCGGCGGTGATGAGGAAGAAGTGCTCGCAGCCCGGGGTCCCGGTGAACCCGGCGTGTCCCTCCGCACCCATCGGCAGGCCCTCGCCGCCCTCGAAGCAGAAGTACGCCTTCGCCTCCGAGTCGGCGAGGTGGTAGGCGACCTCCCGGCCCTTGAGCAGGACGTTGAGCGGTACGACGACGGCGCCGGCCTTGAGGATCCCGTAGTAGACGATGGGGAACCAGGGCACGTTCGGACAACTGAGCGCGACCTTGTCGCCGGGCCAGATGCCTCGGTCGACCAGGAGGTTGGCGACCTGATTGGCGGCGGCGTCGATCTGGGCATAGGTGAGACGCGCCGTGCCGAGGACGACTGCGTCCCGGTCCGGGTGGGTGCGGGCGGAGTCCTCGAGCAGGACCGAGAGGTTCAGCATGGTGCCATTTCCGGAAGGGTGGACCGGGCCAGGCCGCGGAGGAACAGAACACGCGGCCTGGCTCGGAGCGGGTGGGGGTAACGCGTGACTCGATGCGGGCGTCACAACTTCCGCAGGAGCCGGTCGAGGGCCTCGGCCGTCGCCTCGACGTCGGCGGTGGTGTGCGCCGTGCTGAGGAAGACCTTGCCGGACGGCATGAACAGGAAGCCCTGACGCAGCATCCCTTCGAGGATCACCGTCCAGAGGCCGCTTGTTCCGTGGAGCCCTGTGGCGCCACCGGCGGGGACGTACTGGAGGAGCGAGCCGACCCGGTTGAAGCTGCCGAAGGCGGGCGACGAACCGAGAACGGCGCCGACGCGGGCTTCGAACTCGGATGAGATCACTTCGAGTTGCTCGTAGACCGACGGATCGGCCAGGACGCGCATCGTCGCCGCGACGGCCGCCAGCGCGATCGGGTTGGCGTTGAAGGTTCCGGCGTGCACGACGCCGACCGTCACTTGATCGACCAGTTCGGCCCGTCCGACGACGGCGCTCTGGGTGAAGCCTCCGGCCATCGCCTTCCCGAAGACGGACAGGTCGGGCAGCACGCCGTACTTCTCGGCCGCCCCGCCCCGTGCGACCCGGAAACCGGCGATCACCTCGTCGAAGACCAGGACGACGCCGTACCGGTCGCAGAGGGTCCGCAGCGTCGACAGGAACTGCGGTGTGGGTGCTTCGACGCCGGCGTTGCTCATCACCGGGTCGACGAGCACGGCCGCGATGTCGCGCTCGGCGGACTCGCTCAGCAGGCGCTCGGCCAGCCGCACGTCGTTGAAGCGCGCCACGACCAGGTCGTCCAGGACGCTGGCCGACTGTCCCGGTCCGCCGGGGGTGGCCGGGCGATCGCAGTCGTCCTCGGACATCCCGGCGTACACGGTGTCGTGCCAGCCGTGGTAGCTCCTGGCGAACTTGAGGACGCGGCGCCTGCCGGTGGCGGCGCGCGCGAGGCGCAGCGCCACCTGCACCGCCTCGGTCCCCGTGTTGCTCCACAGCAGTCGCTCGCCGTGCGGCACCGCTTCGAGGACCGCTTCCGCCGCGAGGTACTCCAGCGGATGACCGGTCCCGACCACCTGCATCTTCGTCGTGACCTCGGACACGGCTGACAGCACGCGCGGGTCACCGTGACCGAGGACGAGCGGCCCCCAGGCCATTACATAGTCGACGTATCGGTCGCCGTCCAGGTCCCAGACGTACGCGCCCCGCGCCTCGCGTACGAAGAGCGGATGGGGAGGCATCGCGGCGCGCAGGCCCGAGCCCACACCCCCGCCGACGCTGCGGCGGGCTCGCTCGAAGGCCGAGCGTGATGATTCCAGGGCCATGGGATCGCCCCTGCCTTTCAGTACGTGATCACCGAGCGGATGCCGATGCCGCGCTTCATCTGGTCGAACGCCTCGTTGACGTCCTTCAGTTGGATCACGCTCGTCACCAGGGAGTCGAGATCGAGGCGGTGGTTCATGTAGTGGTCGATCAGCATGGGAAAGTCGGAATCCGGCTTGCTGGAGCCGTAGTTCGAGCCGATGAGCGAGAGCTCCTGATCGGACATGACGAAGGGATCGATGGAGATCCTCATGCCGTCCGCCACCTGCCCGGCGACCACCGCCGTACCGCCCCGGGCCAGGACCTCGTAGGCCGACTCGATGGTGCGGGGCAGCCCGATGGCCTCGATGGCGATCTCCACACCGCGTCCGTCGGTGAGTTGTCGCACCCGGTCGGCGAAGTCCTCGCGGCCGTTGTTGATCAGGTCGGTCGCGCCGAAGACGCGCGCCTGCTCCAGCTTCTCGTCGGAGATGTCCGCAGCGATGATCTTCCGCGCGCCGGCGAGCCGGGCGCCCTGGATCGCGTTCAGGCCGACGCCGCCGCAGCCGAGGACCAGCACGGTGTCGCTCGGCCGCACCTCGGCGGTGTTGACGGCCGCGCCGACACCGGTCGTGACGGCACATCCGACCAGGGCGGACTGCGGGAACGGGGCGTCGTCCCGGATGGCGATCGCACCCGATTCGGGCACGAGGGTGTACTCGCCGAACGTTCCGAGGCCCGCGAAGCTGTAGGCGTCGCCCCCGTCGGCGGACGTGATCCGGGACCGGCCGTCGAACGACAGGTGGTTCGCCGAGTGCTCGCTCACCATGTCGCAGAGGACCGGCCTGCCGCTGATGCAGTAGCGGCAGCGGCGACAGGAAGGCGTCCAGGACAACACGACGTGGTCGCCCTTCTTCAACGTCGTGACGCCGTCTCCGACGCTCTCCACGATCCCGGACCCCTCATGGCCGAGGATCATCGGCGAAGGAACCTCCCATTCGCCCAGGAGGACGTGGAGGTCGCTGTGGCACACCCCGCTCGCTTTGAGCCGCACGAGTACCTCGCCGGGCGGAGGCGTCGAGGGAATCCTCACTCGCTCGATGGTCAGCGGTTCGTTCGGCGTCCTGAAGACGGCGGCGTCGAATTCGATGGTCATAGCGGCTTTCCTTCTGCGTGCTGGGCGATCACGGCCGGGCGGAGCGGATGAGCTTCTTGTTGGCGAACTCGTCGATTCCCGCCCGGCCCAGCTCGCGGCCGAAACCGGACAACTTGACCCCGCCGAAGGGCAGTTCCGCGCCTTCGAGGCCGACGCCGTTGACGAAGACCATGCCGGCGTCGATCCTGTCGGCGACGCGCAGCGCCTGCTCCGGGTCCGTCGTGAACACGTAGGAGCCCAGGCCGTACGGCGTCCCGTTCGCCAGGTCGACGGCCTCCTCCTCGGAGCCGACCCGGTAGACGGTCGCGACCGGGCCGAAGAGCTCCTCGGCGGCCGACGGCGACGCCGGGGAGACGCCCGTCAGCACGCCGGGCGGGAAGTACGCGCCCTCGCGCTGCCGTGCGGAGACGAAGGTCGCCCCCTCGCCCACGGCTCGCTCGACCTGCTCCTCGACGTACTCGGCGGCGGCGACCGAGGAGAGCGGCGCCAGGCCGTCGGTCAGGGCGAGCACCTTCCCGGTGAACCTGTCGAGGAAGGCGTCGTAGAGGTCCTCGGCGACGATGAAGCGCTTCCCGGCGTTGCACGCCTGGCCGGCGTTCTCGAACCGCGTCTCGACCGCCGCCTGGACCGTGGCGTCGAGGTCGTCGGTCGACAGCACGATGAAGGGGTCCGAGCCGCCCAGTTCGAGCACCACCTTCTTGAGGCTGCGCCCGGCCTGCTCGGCGACCTGTGCGCCGGCCCGCTCCGAACCGGTGAAGGAGACGCCCTGCACGCGGGGGTCCGCGATGGCGCGACCGATCTGCTCGCCGGTGGCGTGGACGTTGACGTAACAGCCCTGGGGGAAGCCCGCGTCCGTGAACAGCTGCTGGAGAGCCGCGGACGACTCCGGGCACTGCGACGCGTGCTTGAGCACGATGGTGTTGCCCAGCGCGAGGTTGGGCGCGGCGAACCGGGCCACCTGGTAGTACGGGTAGTTCCAAGGCATGATCCCCAGCAGCACGCCGACCGGCTGGCGGCGGACGAACGCGGTGCCCTCCCCTTCGAGGAGCTCGATCGGCTCGTCGGCGAGGAACCTCTCCGCGTTCTCGGCGTAGTACCGGTAGATGGAGGCGCTGAACTCGACCTCCCCGACGGCCTCCTCCAGCGGCTTGCCCATCTCGCGGTGGATGACCTCGGCGAGGTGCGCGCTGCGCTCGTCGTGAAGGGCGGCGACGGTGTTCAGCAGCTGGGCGCGCTGTGCCACGGAGGTCTGCCTCGACCACCGCGCGTAGGCGTCGGCCGCGGCGTCGACCGCCCCCTCGACCGCCTCGTCCGTCGCGGTGGGGTACTCCTTGACCAGCTTGCCGGTGGCGGGGTCCACCACCGCGTACACGTGCTTCTTCGCCATGCTGACTCCTTGTCGGTGTTCCGGGTTCATGCGAGGGCGCTGGTGGCGCGGGCCGGGTTCGCGTCCGAGGCCGCGTTGTGGTCGTGCAGCGCTCGGTAGGCGTGGAAGAGGACGAATCCCTGGGTGCCCCAGGTCGCCAGTGCGGCGGTGTAGAAGATCGTGCGGTTCGCGTCGTCGAACGGCAGCGGGAAGAAGTCGTAGACCAACGCGATGGTGGTCCCGGCGGCGGTGGCCAGGCCCGTCCAGATCGCGAGCCGCTTCGCGCCCGCGCCCCAGAGCCGCTTGACGAAGTACCCGAGGAAGACGGCCGTGAGGAGGTTGACGACGACGTAGAACACGGCGACCCAGTACGCGATGCCGCCGGTCTGGAGATCCGCGCCGTGGAACGGCCGGAGGAGCAGACCGGCCACGATCGCGACTCCGAACACGGCGACGTCGACGCGGCGGCTCGGCTTGTAGCGGTGGGTGACCTTCATCAGGCCCATGATCAGGATGAGCGTGATGCCGACCGACCGGGAGAAGGCGTCGAAGAAGTACGCCACGTCGTACAGGACGCTGTCGCTCTCGGCGCCGAGCAGCGACCAGAGCAGGAAGTTGCTGCCCGACGTCGCGACGACCATCAGTTCGAGACCGAGGAGGTAGTTGCCGTACCGGCGGATGAGCTTCCAGCCGTAGAAGTAGCCGACGAAGATCATCCACAGGTCGGCCAGCAGGAACAGCGCCTCTCTCATCGAGACGCCCCCTCTCGGACGTCACGGGGCAGGAGGGTGAGGACGCGCTCGGCGGTGCGCTGGCCGGCCAGGACCGCGCCGTTCATGGTGCCGGCCCATTCGCCGGCGGTCTCGGTGCCGGCCCAGTGGACGCGCCCGTGGGGCTCGGCCAGCGCCTTGCCGTAGCTCGTGGTCGCGTGGGGGCCGGCGGCAGGGTGGGGGCCGCCCGGGGCGAACGGTTCCGATCCCCAGCAGTGGTCCAGGTAGTCGATCGGGGTGCGGGCCTGCGGACCGTAGAGGTCGACGAGCTGCCGGACCACCATGTCGCGTCGGGTCCCGGGGTCGAAGCCGTCGAAGACGCGGGGGTCGCAGAAGGTCATCAGGACGCCCGGTCCGCTGTGGGCGGGGGACACGTCGAAGGTGATGAACACGGTTCCGGTGTCGGTCACCGCCTCGCCGGAGAGCCCCTCGACCCGCCAGAACGGCTTCTCGTAGGCCACGAAGGCCTTGCTCAGCGCGCCCATGGGCCAGGTTCGCGCGAGCCCTTCGGCCTGCTCGGGCAGAGCGGGCTCGAAGGCGATGGCGGCGCGGTGCTCCGGCGCGGCCGTGACGATCGCGTACCCCGCGCGGATCTCGCCGGAGTCGGTGCTGACGGTGACGCCGTCGTCGTCCTGCGTGACGCGGCGCACCGGCGTGTCCAGGCGCACGCGGTCGCCGAGCCGCTCCGCCACCCGCTTGGCGATCTCCTGGGTGGTCTCGACGAACCGGTCCTGGTTCGCTCCGCCCTCGACGTCCAGCATGTGGTCGAGCCCGCCCGCCGCACGGATGTAGCGCAGTACGTGCAGCAGGGAGACGTCTCCCGGAGTGCAGCCCCACTGCACCTTGCTGACGATGGTCATCAGCGCACGGGTGCTGGGCAGAGCGTTCTTGCGGTCGAGCCATTCGCCGAACGAGAGGGCGTCGAGCCTGCCGGCCCCGGGCGTCTCCCACGGGGCGTTCACGTCGATGGTCGCGACCAGCCTGTTCACCGCCGTCTGCATGCGGGCCATGTCCAGCAGGGTGGCGGGGGAGACCTTGGGAATGGTGCCGCTGTAGGTGCGGCGCCGGCCGGCCAGCCACAGGACGTTGCGGCCCTGGGCGAACTGGCCGGTGGTGGTACATCCCACCCGGCTCGCGAGGTCCCGGATGGCGGTGTGGCGTGGTGCCACCCACGTCGCTCCGAGGTCGACCTGCACGCCGGCCACCTCGCCGGAGCGCGAGCGGCCTCCGACCCGGTCGCGGCCTTCCACGACCAGGACGGACCGCCCCATGCTCACCAGCCGTTCGGCGGCGCTCAAGCCGGCGAAGCCGGCGCCGACGATGACGACGTCGACCGTGCTCTCGCTGGAGTGGGACTTACGAGATCCGGACATGGTTTCCTCCTTCGCCCACGCGGTTCGCGTGCTGCGCGATGTAGGTCGTGACGGGGCCGACGAGGGACTCGGGGAGGTGATGGCCCATGCCGGGGATGACCACGTGCTGGGCCGAGCGGATCGCTCTGACGGTCGCGGCGCCGCCGCTCGGGCTCACCAGCGGGTCCCGGTCGCCGTTGATGACCAGAGTCGGAGCGGTGATGCCGCCCAGCTGGGCCGTCCGGTCTCCGGAACGCTGGATGGCCTGGATCTGGCGCGCCGTGCCGGCTGCCGGGTCGCCGGCGCTGCGGTCCCAGCCGCGCGCCGCGATGGCCGCCTCGGCCGCGTCGTCGATGGGGTGCCCCGTTCCCGCGACGTGACGGGTGAGCCTCAGGTGGGCACGGACCGCCGCGGTTCTGCTCCTCGCGGGCGGGGCGGCGAGGAGCCGGATCGTCGACAGAGCGGGCTGACCGACCTTGCGCGCCCCGGTGGTGGAATAGAGGGAGACCAGCGACCGGGCCCGCTCGGGTGCTGTGGCCGCGATCGTCTGCGCGATCATCCCGCCCATCGACCGCCCGACCAGGTGGACCCGTGCGATCCCGAGATGGTCGAGGACGCCGACGGCGTCCCGGGCCATGTCGGCCAGCGCGTACGCGTCGCCGCGCGGACGCGCGGCGATCTGACGCCAGATCCCGGGAGGGGGCGCGGCGACGAACGTCGACTGGCCCACGTCGCGGTTGTCGATCGCGACGACCCGGAAACCCTGGGTGACGAGGGAGCCGACGAACGAGTCGGTCCAGAAGGTGAGGTCTTCGCCCAGTCCCGCGATGAGCAGCATCGCGGGGTCGTCCTGGTCGCCGTGGTCCCGGAAGCAGATCGTCATCCCGGACGGCAGGGTCGCGTACTGGTCGGCGCTCTCGGCGCCGCTCGTCTCAGGCACGGGTGGCCCGCCTTTCACCGGGCGCCGGCGCGGCCGCCCGGCGGACGCCGAACCGGAGGTTCTCGTCGGCCACCGGGCCGCGCAGCGCCTTGGCGTCCTCGGGATAGGACATCGCCATCCGCCAGGGCTTCTCGGAGCCCTGCTTGGGCATGAGCTTCTCGCCGCGCTTGGCGTACCCTGCCTGGAGGTCCATGACGGGCCTGCGGTCCGTTCCCGACGGCGCGACCGGGACCACCGTGTCGAATCCGCGGGCGTCCATGTGCCGGACCAGGTCGATGAAGTAGCGGCACATCAGGCTCACCTTGAGCGTCCAGGACGAGGTGGTGTAGCCGATCGCCATCGCCCAGTTCGGGATGCCGCTCAGCAGCATGCCGCGATAACAGAGCGCGTCCGCGAGGTCGACCTGGCGTCCGTCGACCACGAGGGGCATGCCGTCGAAGAGCCGCAGGTTCAGTCCCGTCGCGGTGACGATGATGTCGGCTTCCAGTTCCTCGCCCGACGCCAGGACGACTCCGCGCTTGCTGAACCGGGCCACGGCGTCGGTGACGACGGAGGCCCTTCCGTCCTTGATCGCGTCGAAGAAGTCGCCGTTCGGTGCCACGCACACCCGCTGGTCCCACGGGGCGTACGGCGGGTTGAAGTGCTTGTCGACATCGAATCCCCTGGGAAGGCGCTTGACGTTCTCGCGCCGGATGTAGGCCCGTCCTGCCTTGGGGAACCTCCGCAGCCCCTTCACGACGGCGTGTTCGGTCCAGATGTTCTTGAACCGTGTCACGGCGTACCCGCGCTCTTCCCCGAGCAGCTTCGTGAGCGCCAGGGCGACCTTGTCGACACGGGGGAGTGCCATGACGTAGGTGGGGGTGCGCTGCAGCATCGTCACGTGCCGGGCGGCGCCCGCCCCTCTGGTCATGGCCGGCACCAGCGTGATCGCGGTCGCGCCGCTGCCGATGACGACGACCTTCTTGTCGCTGTAGTCGAGTCCCTCGGGCCAGTGCTGCGGGTGGACGATCCGGCCTTCGAACTCGTCCCGACCCTGGAACTCCGGGGAGAACCCCTCGTCGTACCGGTAGTAGCCGGTGGCGGCGAAGACCCATCCCGCGTGGATCGTCCTGGTCCGGGTCGCTCCCGTGGCGGGGTCCGACGTCTGGACGGTGAGAGTCCACCGTGCGTCCGCCGTGGACCACTCCGAGCGGACGACCCGGTGGCCGAGCCGGAGGACGCGCTCCAGGCCGTTCTCCTCGACGGTCTCGTGGAGGTACCCCTTGATGAGGGGAGCGTCGGCGATCGCGGCTTCGTGGCGCCAGGGCTTGAACGCGTATCCGAACGTGTGGAGGTCGGAGTCCGAGCGGATGCCGGGATAGCGGAACAGGTCCCACGTGCCTCCGATGTCGTCGCGCGCTTCCAGCACGGCGAGCGACTTGTCGGGCAGCTCCCGGCTGAAATAGGTGGCCGCGCCGATCCCGGAGATCCCTGCTCCGATGATCACCACGTCGAACTCCTCGACGGCGTCCAACACCTCGGCTGTCATGGCGTTTCCTCGCTGTTCCTGTGGCGGTTGCCTCACTGTCGCCAGCCAGGACCGCCTGCGAGAACGACAGCGGGCACCTCCTTCGCCAGGGCTCGGTGCACGATGCACAGGCGGGCCGGGCTGGTGCGCCCGTTCGGTGTCCGACGTTCGGGCCGAGGTGCCGGTCGAGCCCGGGGCCCGGCCCTTCCGGGAGGGCGGTCGGAGACGACCGTCCAGTGGCGTCCTGCGGCCGGGGCCATTGCGGCAGCAAGACCGGGGTGGTAGAGATTTGCCCCGGTGTTTAGTCGTACTAAACACCGGGGTCGCGGTCGTGCGCAGAGTGCGAACCCGCTGTCGTCACGGCCTCGCCATGTGCCAGGACCCACAGGTGTACCGAGCCGCGGGGGGATCGCCGCCGTCGCTCACACGATCGCCGCCGTCGCTCCCGCGATCGCGGCCGAGCGGAAGCGGCGGACGACCCGGAACCCGCACGGGGCCACGTCCTCTCGGGCGGAGAGATCCGCCTCCTGCCGCTCCTGCTCAGCACGCTGCGGGGGGAGCAGCACCCGTTCGTCCGCGCAGGCGTACCGCTTCACGCACTCCTTCATCCACCCATGACGGGCCGGTACCGGCCCGCGAGCCGAAAGGTGGTCGCGATGACCGACCTCTCCGACACAGGGCACGCCGAAGCACCCGGCGGTGAAGCGGGATCGGGCAATCCGCTCCACCGTGGGCTCGGCGTGTCGCAGATCGTTCTCATGGTCGTCGCCGCGGCGGCACCGCTCGGGCTTGTGGCCGGCGGGGTGCCGCTCGCGCTCGCGGTGAGCGGCAGCCCGGGGATGCCCCTGTACTTCGCGCTGTCCACCGTGCTGCTGCTGGTCTTCGCGGTCGGCTTCACGCTGATGGCCGGACGGGTACGCGACGCGGGCGCCTTCTACGCCTACGTCCAGGCGGGGCTGGGCCGGATCCCCGGTCTCTCGGCCGCGACCCTCGCGCTCTTCTCCTACACGCTGCTTCTCGTCGGGGTGAACGCCTATGTCGGGGTCGCGACGAGCAACGTCATCGAGCGGTACGCCGACGTCGGCTCCCCGTGGTGGGCGTGGGCGCTCGTCTCACTCGGCGCCATCGCCCTCCTCGGCTATCGCGACATCGAGCTGAGCGCCAAGGTGCTCGGTGCCGTGCTGGTGCTGGAATTCCTGCTGCTCCTGGTCATGGACCTCGGCATCGTGGGCCACGGCGGCGCCCGCGGCCTGACGGCCGAGCCGGTGTCGCCCTCGATCGTGGGCACCGGTTCCCTGGGCCTCGGCGTCATGTTCGCCCTCTTCGGGTTCATCGGCTTCGAGGCGACGGCCGTGTTCCGCAACGAGGCGAAGGATCCCGACGCCACGGTCCCGCGGGCGACGTACGTCGCGATCCTGGTGATCGGGGTCTTCTACTCGTTCACCGTGTGGGCGATCGTGGTGGGTGCCGGCGTCGACTCGGTGGTCGGAGCCGCGCAGGCCGACCCCGAGGGCCTGGTCCTCACGCTGACGCGGAGCTACATCGGGTCCGTCTGGGCCGACGCCATGCAACTACTGCTGATCACCAGCCAGTTCGCCTGCGTACTGGCCTTCCACAACGTCGTGACGCGCTACCAGTTCGCGCTGTCCGGGGCCGGTGTGCTTCCGGCGTCGCTGGGCGTCGTCCACCCCCGGCACCGCGCGCCGTCGGCGTCCTCGGCCGTCGCCTCGTCGGTCGCGTTCGTCACCACGCTCGTCGTCGCCACGCTCGGCCTCGACCCGATCGGGGACCTCTACGCCTGGTTCTCCGGTGCCGCCACCCTCGGCGTCGTCCTGCTGATGGCGGCCACCAGCCTTGCCGTCATCGGCTTCTTCCGGCGCGCCGACGGGCGGCAGTCGGTGTGGCGGACGGTCGTGGCCCCGGCCGTCGCCTTCCTCGGCCTGGCATGCGTGGTCTGCATGATGGTCGCTAACTTCCCGCTCCTCGTCGGCACCACCACGGGTGCCTGGGTGATCGGCGGACTCGTCGCCCTCTCGGCCGTGGCCGGCGCGGCGCAGGCCCTCGTCCTGCGAGCGCGCCGACCGGCTGTCTACGAGCGACTCTGAGCGACGTGCCGGTCAGCTCATGAGCGCAAGGGCGCGGCCGGTCTGTGCACCGTGCACCAGCCCCAGGGGAAGGAGGTGCCCGGTGTCGTTCTCACCGTGGTCGTGGCCGACGACAGTGAGGTACGAGGCAACCGCCACAGGTGAGGTTCGGTTTCGCTGAACACCGTGTCGAGGGCGTGCCGAACAGGGCGCCCAGAGGAGTGCGTTGAGTATTCAGACTGTCATCGTGGGGCTCGGCGCCACTGGCCGGGCCATCGCCTCCTCCCTGCTGCGACGCGCGGACGTGGAGATCGTCGGAGCGGCGGACCGGGATCCCCGCGTGGTCGGACAAGACCTCGGAGCGCTGATCCGTGGCGTCGCGAACGGTGTCGTCGTCGTGGGCGACCCGGCCGATCTGCCCCCCGCCGACCTCGCGATCGTGGCGACCGTCTCGGATCTGCACAGGGCGGCCGACGTCCTGCTGCCGCTGCTGGAGCGTTCGTACAACGTCCTGAGCATCTGCGAAGAGCTGGCCCATCCATGGCGGAGCCACCCCGATCTGGCTCGACGGCTCGACGACACGGCGAAGACGCATGGCGTGACCGTCCTGGGCAGCGGGGCGAACCCGGGCATCCTGATGGACACCCTTCCCCTCCTCCTGACCGCCCTGACCCAGCGTGTGGAGAGCGTGCGGATCCGCCGGCGGACGAACATGTCACGCTACGGCGCGATCCTGTCGAAGTTCGGCCTCGGCCTGACCACGCGCGAGTTCGCGACGGCGCGCAGCCGCGGTGAGGTCGTCGGGCACCACGGCTTCGAGCAGGCCATCGGGGCGCTCGCGGCGGGGCTCGGATGGGATCTCGACTCGGTGGACGTCGGAGAGGTCGAACCCGCCGTCGTGACGACCTCGCCGCGCGTCGGGGACCACCTGCGCATCGAACCAGGGCAGATCGCGGCGGTCACTCACGCCGCCCGGGGCGTCCTCAAGGGCGACGTGGTGATCGATCTGGAGATCACGTTCGGGTTCTTCGAGCCGGCCGACGAGGTGGTCGCGGGCGACGACTACCGGATCGTCGGAGAGGAGCAGGTCGTCGACCTCCGCTCCTCCGTGGGCTTCGATTCCTTCCTCAGCACCATCGCGGCGGCGGTCAACGCCTCCACCGCGGTCGTCGAGGCGCCTCCCGGTCTCCTGTCGATGGGGGACCTGCCTGCCCGTTCGGTCGCGGCCAAGGGAGAGCGGCGAGCGGGCCGGGCCTCCCTCGGGGCCACGACTTCTCAGGACTGAGACGGAGACGCCGAAGACGGAGACGCAGAGGACGGAGAACTCCTGTCCGCCGTCTTCGCGCGTCTCGCCGAAGAGCCGCCCGTCACGGTTGATCCGCAGGACGGGAACGGGGGCTCGGGCGCGCTGCCGAGCACGCCTCGACGCGGAGTACGAAGTGGGGCGGACGACCCCACCTGGAAGGAGATCGGGACAGCATGAGGACCGACAGCACGAAGTACACCAGCTTCACCGGCTGGATCGACCCGCCGGACGACGTGCAGCCCGCGCTGGACGGCGATCTCACCTGTGACATCGCCGTCATCGGCGGCGGCATGGGTGGCATGGCGGCCGCGCTGCGCCTCGCGGAGCGCGACCAGGACGTCGTCCTGCTGGAGGCCGAGTTCTGCGGCTACGGCTCGGCCTCGCGCAACGGCGGTCAGATCGCCGGGGCGCCGGGTGGCGACCTGCGGATGCTCAGCCTCCAGTCCCCGAAGAAGATGCCGGTCATGGCCAGACTGGCGGAGCACGCGGGCCGCTATGTGGAAGACCTCATCAAGACGCACGACATCGACTGCGACTACGTGGCGAACGGCCTGGTGTGGGGTGCTGTCTCACCCCTCATGATGCTCAGGGTGCGTTCCCAGGCGGCGATCCTGCGCGCCTTCGGTGGGGGCGGGACCGTCGGCAACAGAGAGGAACTCGGCCTCCCCGCCGGCTTCGTGGGCGGGATGCGGGAATCCATCGGCGGGATGCTGAACCCGGGCAAGCTCGCCCGTGGTGTGCGTCGTGCACTGCTCGGCTCCTCGGCGAAGGTCTTCGAGCGGACGAGGGTGAGCGATGTCCGGCGCACAGGCGGCATCGTCGAGATCACGACACCGCACGGCACCGTGCGGGCCGCCAAGGTCCTGCTCGCCACCAGCGCCTACGGCGGCGAGTGGGACATCACGCCCAAGGACCTCGCGACGCCGCTGTACGTCATCGAGATCGAGTCGGAACCCATCGCGCCGGAGCGGCTCGCCGCGCTGGACTGGACCAGCCGGTCCGGCATCATCACCCAGCACCAGGTGATGACCCACTACCGGCTCACCGAGCGCAACACCATCGTCTGCGGGGTCCGCACAGCACAGCGCGGCCAGACGTACCCGCTCCCGGAGCGGGTCCCGGACCCCGCTGTCGTGCGGGACATGGGGAAGGATCTGGCCAACCGGTTCCCGTCGCTGTCCGACGTGGCCATCGAACGGGCCTGGGGCGGTTGGATCGGCATCAGCCCGGACTGGCTGGCGGTCGCCGGGCAGGTGGGCGACAACGTCTTCTACGCGATGGCCTGCAACGGCCACGGCCTCTGCCAGGTGCCGTACGTGACTCATCAGCTCGCCGACTACATCGTCGACGGCGAGATGCCGGAGGACCTCGCCGGCATCTGGTCGGACGCCTCGAAGTATTCGCCGTCGATGTCACTGCTGATGCAGCCGTTCGTCCTCCGGGCCGTCTGGGGACTGGACCGGTTCAACGACTTCTTCAACGGCAGCAGGACACGGGCCCGGCGGGCGCTCCGTCGTGGCAGGCGCGGGGGTTCCTGAGGGTTGGGGTGGCGGCTCCTCCGTGACGGCCTGGACTGAGCTGACCCCCCGCTGCGACAGAACCTAGCCGGGCCCTCGCGCGGTGCGCAGCAGGGGAGGCGACAGGACCCACAGGACCTCGCTCACCGTCGTACCCGGATTGTCGAACTGGTGCAGCGTCTTCCCGGAGAACGAGGTGGAGGCCCCTGCCGACAGCATCCGGGTCTCGCCTCCGACGATCAGACGGGTCGAGCCGCTCAGCCCCATCGCGAAGATCGTGGCGGTGTCGAGCCGATAGGGGCCGCCGGTGCCCCCGCCTGGCTCGATCACGGAACGGAAGACCTGGAACGCCGTGGTGCCGGCGGGCGTGAGCAGGTATTCGGCCACGCCCTCACCGCCCATGTCGATCCGGCTTCCACCGTCCACGACCTGCTCGTCGGGGTAGGCGAAGAGCTCCCCGACCCCGATCCGCAGCACCTCGCAGATGCGCAGCAACGTCGGGACGGACACGTTGGTGAGCCCGCGCTCCAACTGACTCAGGAAGCCCTTGGTGACCTCTGCCCGATGCGCGACCTCCGTCAGCGACAACCCGCGGTCGAGCCTGATCTTCCGCAGCTGCGGGCCTGTGGAGGTTTCGAGGGCGGCGCCCCTTTCCGATCCATCTGCTGTCCCGCCGTCACCGATGGACATGGTGTGCTCACCGCCCGTCCCGAGGCCGAGGTCGTGTGCCTGTCAGGTGACGGGCCGACCCGGACGAGTCCTCTCCGTGGCACGAGGCTAAGGCATGCGCGCCAGGGGCCGTCGGTGCGCCCCTACGGAGGGGGCGACGGCATCGAACCCCTTGTGGCGCCGGCAAGGGCGTGGTAAATCTGCCGTCGTTTAGTGGTAGTAAACAGCGATCCTGGGCCTGCGTCGTCACCGTCGGCCGGGCCGCCGACGGGCCCTTCGTCTGTCCGGGACACGGCATGTCGGGAGCCTCACCTCCCCGAGAGCAGAGGGACACTGAGAACATGGAAGAGCTGTGGCCCCCGCCCTCGCGTGAGGTCGCCGATGCGATCAGATCACTGTGTCAGCGCCTGCTGACGGAAACGGACGCTCTGATCGAGGCCTTCGCAAGGCCGTCTCTCGTCGCCCAGAACGATCCGGCTCTCCTCGCGGACGCATCGCTGGTCGAGGAGGATCGCGCGCTCAACCGCTCCGAGGTGGTCCAGTGGTTGACCGCGAACGTTCAGCAGCCGGGGCGGAGGGTGGAGCCCTACGTCAGTCCGAGGACCACGGCGTACATCAACGATCTCGTGTCCCGGGGCATCGCGCCCGACTTCGCCGGTGCCTGGCGTGTGGCCCTGGGGATCGGCTGGCGGCGATGTCTGGAGGAATGCGTGGCGGACTGCGCGGACCCCGGCCTCCTCGTGGGGGTCCTGGACGTGACGGCGCAGTCGCTGGTCCAGTACGCCCTCGACTCCGTCGCGGCCCTGCGGCAAGCGGGCCTCGCCGCGGCGATGGGCCATACGGACGCCGAGGGGATCGCACTGATCCAGCTGATCGCCAGTGGGGCACCGATGGCGGAGGACCTCGCCGAAGGACACCTGCGCTACCGGATGGCGCGGTGGCACGTGGGCCTCGTCCTCTGGATCGACGATCCCCAGCAGGCCGGTGCCCTGGACGGAGCGATCGCCGCCGTGCGCTCCTCCGCCGGAGGCCGGAGTGCCCTGGTGGCGCGCGCCAGCGCCACGTCGCGGTGGATCTGGCTCTCGGGGGAAGCCGTCCCGGACCTGCACCACGTGGAGAAGGACCTCGCGGCGACCGACGAGGTCCGCGCGGCGGTGGGAAGGCCGGGACGCGGACTCGAAGGGTTCCGCTCCAGCCACCAGGACGCCCTTGCGGCGCAGGCGCTGGTGAGCCGGCTGGGTTCCGACCGACGATTCACCGCCTACGCCGACGTCGAGCTGATCGACGCGCTCACGAAGGACCGGCCCGGCGCGCGTCGGTTCGTCATCAACACCCTCGGGCCATTGGCCGAAGCCGACACGGCCCTGCGGCAGGCACTGCTCACCTACGTGCAGTGCGGCTTCAGCACGACCCGGGCGGCCGCCGACCTCTACGCGCACCGCAACACCGTCGAACGGCGCGTCTCACGCGCCAACGAGCTCTCGACCGTCAAGGTGGAGGACAACCCGACCCACGTGGCGGCGGCGCTCCTGGTGCTGGACATCGCGCCTGACATCGTGACGATCACCCCGAGCTGAACGCACGCAGCACGGAGCCGCCCTTGACCTGCGGAAAGCAGGCAGGGAGCTGGGCTCCAGGCAACCCTCCGCATGAGCCCGCTGATCGCACCGAGGGCGAGGCGCGATCCCCGGATCGTTCGAGGACGCGGTCGTGGACGGTCGAGGAACACGTCAGCCCACCCGGAGACCGACCGCCAGCGTCAGTTCGAGAACCCGGTGTGGCGCTGCGAGATCAGGAAACAGCTCCCGCAGCTGCGACATCCGGTACCGGACTGTCTGGGGGTGGACGAACAACGCCGCCGCCACCTCCTCCCGCCTGCCCTGGTGCAGCAGCCACTCCCGCAACGTCTCCTCCAGCCGCCGTGCGGTCGCGACAGGCAAGGTCCGCAACGGTGCGAGGGCTCGGGCACGCAGGTCTGCGAACGCGTCCACGTCGGCGCTCAGCACCAGCTCGGGCAAGTGGTCCTCGGTGTCGCGAATGTCGGAGGAGAGGGAGCGCGCGCGTACGGCTCGTGTGTACGAGGCGGACGCGCGAATCCATGGCCGGGCGGGACCGATCACGGCGGTGCGGTCGGTGAGCTGCCGCAAGAGACGTGATCGGTCGGCGTCGGGGACGAGCAGCACACCGGTGGCGTCCGGCAGATCGTCGAGGACGAGGGTGCTCGGGTCGAGCGCGCGGTAGGCGGGCCGGGCCTGGGCGGCGGGCAGCAGGACCGCGGTCAGCGAAACCGGAGGCTGCCACCCGGCCCGTTGGACAGAGGCCAGCAGCACGTCCGGGCTCGCGCCGGCGAGCAGGTCGCGGGCCAGGTGTTCCAGGTGGCGCTCGTGAGCCCTGCCCCGGGCGGCCAGTTCGTCGGCGTGGCCCGCGGCGCTCGCGGCGGAGAGCTCGTCGATGTAGGCGAAGGTCAGCTCGGCGAACTTGGCGACCTCGGCGGCGGGCAGACCTGCGGGTACGGCACCCGCTGCCAGGCATCGCCAGGCCACGCGGGCGCCGACGCGGTATGCGCCGAGCAGCGCGTCCATCGAACGGCCGGAGCGCACCTCGCCGCGGCCCAGCTCGTAGGCCGCGTCGCCGGCGTCGCCGCCGGTGGCGTTCCCGCTCGCGAGGTCCAGGTAGTGCCCCAGGGCGGTGCGGACGGCTCTGCGGATGGTGCCGCCCATGCGGCCCGAAAGGGCGTTGGCGTAGGGAGGGACCTCGTCGATGATCGCCTGGACGACCTCGTCGGCGGTGGTCTTCAGCGCGGCACGAAGTGCGGTGACCGTCGTCTCATTGAGGGCCAGTTCGCTGGCCCTCCGCATGGCATGGCTCACTTTTTGTTCCCTGCGAACAATCTAGCCGATCAGATTTACGTCCTGCGGTCAGGACTTTACGCCTTGAGGCGCAGCAAGCTGGAGGCATGACGAGTGCAGCCCTCCGCAGCAGGGCGTGGAAACTGCTGGAGATGGTCACGACGCCGCTGCTGCCGTCGGACTACCTCGACCTGGTCAGCCCGCTGCGTGCGGGCGCCGACCTGAGGGGGCGCATCGAAGCCGTGCTCCCCGAGACGGATGACGCCGCGACCGTCGTGATCAGACCGGGACGGGGCTGGCGCGGCCACACGGCGGGTCAGTACGTGCGGATCGGGGTCGACGTCGACGGGGTGCGCCTGTGGCGTGCCTACTCCATCACCTCGCCGACACACCGCCAGGACGGCCGTGTCACGATCACCGTGAAGGCGATCCCGGACGGCAAGGTCAGCAACCACCTGGTCCGCAGGGCGCGACCGGGCACGCTGATCCAGCTCGACCAGCCGACCGGTGACTTCGTTCTGCCGCAGGCCAAGCCCGCCAAGGTGCTCTACCTGACCGCCGGCAGCGGCATCACGCCTGTGATGGGCATGCTGCGCGACATCGAGCTCGACGACGCCGTCATGGTCCACTGCGCGCCACAGCCGTACGACGTGATCTTCCGCAACGAACTGCACGACCTGGTCGCGGACAAGAAGCTGCGGCTCACCGAGGTGCACACCGACACGGACGGCATGCTCGACATCGGCCGTCTCGACGAACTCGTGCCCGACTGGGCCGAGCGCGAGACCTGGGCCTGCGGGCCCGCGGGCCTGCTCGACGCCGCCGAAGAGCACTGGACCGAGCACGGCGTACGAGAGCGCCTGCACACCGAACGCTTCCGCCCCGGCATCGTCGTCGCCGGTGAAGGCGGCGAGGTCACGTTCAGCGCCACTGGCAGGACCGTCGACGCGGACGGTGCCACGCCGTTGCTGGACGTCGGCGAGGAGGCCGGCGTGCTCATGCCGTCCGGGTGCCGCATGGGCATCTGCTTCGGCTGCGTCACGCCGCTCAAGGCGGGCGCCGTCCGCGACCTGCGCACCGGCGAGATCACCGAGGCCGAGCCGGGCGTCCTCATCCAGACCTGTGTGTCCGCCGCGGCGGGCCCCTGCGACATCGAACGGTAGGAGCACCTTGACCGCCATCGACCCCACCGCCCACCTCACCGCGGAGCAGATCGAGGAGCTCGGCCGCGAGCTGGACGCGATCCGCGACGAGGTGATCGCCGGCCGCGGCGAGAAGGACGCCGCCTACATCCGTAAGGTCATCTCGGCGCAGCGCAAGCTCGAGCTGGTCAGCAGGGGCGTGCTGCTGTTCTCGATCTTCCCGCCCGCGTGGCTGATCGGCACCGCCGGGCTGTCCGTGGCGAAGATCATGGACAACATGGAGATCGGCCACAACATCCTGCACGGCCAGTGGGACTGGATGCGGGACCCGAAGATTCACTCCACCACCTGGGAGTGGGACCACGTCTCGCCGTCCGAGCAGTGGAAGCACTCGCACAACGAGCTGCACCACACGTACACCAACGTGATCGGCAAGGACAACGACCTCGGCTACGGCATCATGCGCGTCGACGAGGACCAGCGGTGGCACCCGTTCCACCTCGGCCAGCCGCTGTGGAACTTCATCAACGCCTGCTTCTTCGAGTACGGCATCGCCGCCTACGACCTGGAACTCGGCAAGAACCTGCACAAGCGCCGCCGCAACAACCCGGAGTTCCGCGCGCGTGCCAAGGCCGTGGGCCGCAAGATCCGCAAGCAGGTGCTCAAGGACTACGTGATCCACCCGCTGCTTTCGGGCCCGTCGTTCCTCCCCACGCTCGCCGCCACGTTCACCGCGAACCTGGTCCGCAACATCTGGTCCCATTCGGTGATCATGTGCGGGCACTTCCCCGAGGGAGTGCAGGTCTTCGAGCGCCGGTCGATCAAGGGCGAGACGCGCGGCCAGTGGTACCTGCGCCAGATGATGGGCTCGGCGAACATCAGCGGCAGCAGGGCCATGCACTTCATGACCGGCAACCTGTCGCACCAGATCGAGCACCACCTGTTCCCGGACCTGCCGAGCAACCGGTACGCCGAAGTCGCGGTGAAGGTGCGCGCGCTGTTCGAAAAGTACGAGCTGGAGTACGTCACCGGGCCGCTGCCCAAGCAGGTCTTCTCCGCGTGGCGCAAGGTCTTCCGGCTCTCGCTGCCGAACAGGAAGCCCAAGGTCAAGACGCCGGACCGCGAGCAGGAGCTCGTCGCGGCCTGACTCCCGGTGCTGGTTCGGTCCCTTCGGCCGTACCGACGGCACGTGCGAGGTCACCGACACACTCGCAGCACCTCCCCCACCTGCGGAGAGCAGCGTATGACGACGAGGAAGGCCTGCGGCGAGGCCCTGTGGGGATCTATCGTGACGGGCGACTGAAGAACGTGACCGGTCGTTCCCGCCGTACTCCGTCGACGACGACGTCGACGGACTCGTCGTAGAAGGCCACCCGGTCTTTGATGATCCCTACGGAGGGCAGGGGGTCGGGGTAGCTCCAGGCGATGTCGGGCCGCACGTCGGCGTCGCCGGCCCAGGACCAGTACTCGCTCGCCACACCTTTGTACGGACAGCGGGTACGCCCGTCGGTACGGGTGAAGAGGTCGAGGCGGACGTCCTCCCGCGGGAAGTAGAAGCGCACCGGCAGGCCCGTCTCGAAGAGCAGAACCGGCGTGTGCGTGTCCGCGACGACCGTGCCCGCGATCTCGACCTGGACGTGTCGACTGCTGGGCAGGGCGTCCACCCGCTTGTGCGGGTCGCGCGGGTGCACGAAGATCTCTTCGTCCTCCTCGTACCAGTGGTCGAGAACGTCGCGCCCGAACCATTCGAAGCTGATGTGATCGGCCAGCTCCTCTCCGGGGTAGGTCCAGGCCGCCGCCCCGACGGTCCGGTCGGGGAGCACGAGGTCGTAGAAGACCGTCGCTCCCGCGTGACGCCGCCGGCCGGCGGGCCGCTCCGTCCTCCGCAGCAGGTCCGTCCGGACGTCCTCGGCCGGGAACGCGTAGAGGGGTACGGGGCGACCGGGCTCCCACACGAGGACCGGTCTACGGCTGTCCACGATCGTGAACTCCCCGGCCGTCGCACGCACCCAGCGCTCCGCCGGCTCCCAGAAGACGCTGTCGGACTCGTCCCGGCGGCGTACGACGGGCACGGCTTCCGGGCCGGCATTCGGTGCGGTCATCGGTCTCTCCTCTCGCTCCGGTTCCTGCCTCCGGTGTCCGGACCCGCGTCGCGTACGGGTGGCAGCCGGTGTGGTCCACGCTGCTCCGGATCCCGGCCGATGGCAAACGGCCCGCCGTCGCTCCTGCCGGCACTTCGAAAGCGTCCCTCGGACCGGTGCGTGGCCAAAGGCCGGGGTGACACGGACGCGCCGCAGCTCGGCGTCCAGCCGGGCACGCTCCTGCGCATCCTTCGAAGACGGCCGACCATCGCTCGCCTTCCCGGCGCGAGGTCATGAGGTGCGTGCCGCGCGGGCCACTCAACGCTCGCGCGGCCACACGCGGCGGGCCGCACAACGCGGTGGCCGGAACCGGGGTACGCCTCCGGAACCGCTTGTCCGAGCGTTGTCCGCCAGACCGCGCAGAGGGGCCTCGCCCAGGCCTGTCGCACCGTGAGGGTCCGGTAATCCCCACGCAACACGAAACACGGCGGAAACTCCCGTGTACGCATCGCGAAACGCATCCCCGTGAGGCTCTCCCTCGAACCCGTAGGAGGAGACCGCTGATGCCCCTCGCCGTCGCACCCCGGCTCGACACCGGCGACACCGCCTGGCTGCTCGCCGCCACCGCGCTCGTTCTGCTGATGACCCCCGGCCTGGCCCTGTTCTACGGGGGCATGGTCCGCACGAAGAGCGTCCTCAACATGCTGATGATGAGCTTCGTGTCGATCGCCCTGGTCACAGTGGTCTGGCTGGTCGCGGGCTACTCGCTCGCGTTCGACGACGACGCCTTTGCCGGACTGGTCGGCGGCCTGGGCCACCTCGGCCTGGCGGGCATCGGTCCGGACACCCTCACCGGCACGGTTCCCACGTTTCTCTTCAGCACCTTCCAGCTGACGTTCGCGATCATCACGGCGGCGCTGATCAGCGGCGCGGTCGCGGACCGCACCAGGTTCGCGGGCTGGCTCGTCTTCGTGCCGGTGTGGACGCTCCTCGTATACGTCCCCGTGGCGCACTGGGTGTGGGGCCCCGGCGGCTGGATCACGCACTCGCTGGGCGCCCTCGACTTCGCGGGCGGACTCGTCGTCGAGATCGCGTCAGGCGCGTCCGGCCTCGCCCTGTGCCTGGTGATCGGCCCGCGCATCGGCTTCAAGAAGGACGCGATGCGGCCGCACAACCTGCCGATGGTGCTGCTCGGCGCGGGGCTCCTCTGGTTCGGCTGGCTCGGCTTCAACGGCGGCTCGGCGCTCGGCGCGAACGGCCTGGCCGCCGCGTCCCTCCTCAACACCCTCGTCGCCGGGTGCACCGGCCTGCTCGGCTGGCTCTTCGTCGAACAGCGGCGCGACGGTCACCCGACCACCTTCGGTGCGGCGTCCGGCGCGGTCGCGGGGCTCGTGGCGATCACTCCGGCGTGCGGGGTCGTCGCGATGCCCGGGGCGGCGGCGGTCGGTCTCGCCGCGGGCGTCGTCTGCTCGTACGCGGTCGCCTGGAAGTTCCGCTTCGGGTACGACGACTCCCTCGACGTCGTGGGCGTGCACTTCGCCGGTGGTGTCGTCGGGACGCTGCTGATCGGCCTGTTCGCGACGTCGGTGATGACCGGCGGCAAGGAAGGGCTGTTCTACGGTGGTGGGCTCGGCCAGCTCGGCCGGCAGGCCCTCGCCGTGGCGGCTGTGGCGGCGTACACCTTCCTCGTCACCTACGGGATCGGGAAGGTTGTCGACCGGGTGATGGGGCTGCGGGCCTCCGCCGAGGAGGAGCTGACGGGACTCGACCAGACGGTGCACGCGGAGACCGCCTACGATCACGGCGTGCTCGGCCACGGCGGCGCTCCGCTGCACGCCGGGTCCCCGGTCACCTCGCTGGTCAAGGACAGGAAGCCCACCGCATGAAGCTGATCACCGCGATCGTCAAGCCGTTCCGCCTCGACGAGGTGAAGAACGCACTCCAGGAGCTCGGCGTCAACGGGCTCACGGTCACCGAGGCCAGCGGGTACGGGCGTCAGCGCGGGCACACCGAGGTGTACCGGGGCGCCGAGTACCGGGTGGACCTGGTTCCCAAGGCCCGTATCGAGGTCGTCGTCGAGGACGCCGACGCAGAGCCCGCCATCGACGCCATCGTCCGCGCCGCCCACACGGGCAAGATCGGCGACGGCAAGGTGTGGGCGGTACCCGTGGAAACGGTGGTGCGCGTACGCACGGGACAGCGCGGCCCCGACGCGCTCTGACGTACGGGCCACACCGTGGCGGCGGGTCCGCGCCCCACGAGCAGGGGCCGAGCATCAGCAGGTCGCCCATCGACTCGTCATTCCACGGCACGGGGTTGCTGTCCTCGTTGCGGATCTCCCTCTGTACACCGGGCAGCGGCAGTCCGGGGGCCGTGGACGCCCTCCACTCGGTTGAGTTCGATATCGCTGGTGGCCGAAGGCCCAGAGATAGAGATCGACCTGCGCGATGCTGCCCGGGGGAGTCGCCGAGATCCCCATCATGCTGCTGGGCCCGCCGTCGCGCCTTCGGCGGAACGGCGGGCCCAGATCCATCGGGTTGTGTGGGGCGGACGAGCGTTCAGACCGCCGCTGCGGAAGGCTCGCAGGTGGTCGGCAGGTCGATGCGGACCGTCCGGTCGCAGAGTCGCTCCACCTGCGCGGGGTCGTGCGAGACGAGCAGGACCGTCCGGTTGCCCCGCAGGGCTGCCACGGACTCCTCGACGGTGTCGCGGCTCCGCTCGTCCAGGGCGCTGGTCGGCTCGTCGAGGAGGAGGGCCGCCGGTTCGAGGGCCAAGGCGCGCGCCAGGCACAGTCGTTGGCGCTGGCCGTTGGACAGGGTCTGGGCCGGCGTGTCCAACCGGTCGGCGACCTCGTTCCACAGGCCCGCCTCGCGCAGTGCCTGCTCGACGCGGTCGTGCAGCTCCGTCCGGGACGCCCGCACCAGGTGACGGAGGCCGAACAAGGCGTTGTCGAGGATGCTGCCGCCGAAGACCACGGGGGTCTGCGGTACCAGGACGACGGTGCTGCGCAGGCCGGCGTCGCCCTTGCCGTACCGGACGGGACGGCCGAGGACCTGCACCTCGCCCTCGCGACGGAGTCCGTGGGGCAGCAGGTCGACCAGGGCGCGCAGCACCGTGGACTTGCCCGCGCCCGACGGGCCGCACAGGCCGGTGGTGGATCCGGCGGCCAGCTCGAAGGCGACCGGACCGACCAGGCGCTTCGTGCCGTCGAAGATCTGCAGGTCGCGGACCGCGATGACGGTCTTGTCGACCGTGTCGTCCAGCCGCGCGGGACCGGTTGTCACGTCGTCCATCGTCGTGCTCCTTCGAAGCGGTTGCGCAGGAAGACCGCGAGGCTGAGCAGGCCCGCGGTGATCAGGACCAGGACGAGGGCGCTGCCCCATGCCTGGGCGATCGCCTCGGGGGCGCCCGAGTCCTGCGACAGGGTGAAGATGTGCGTGGGCAGGGCCTGGACCGGAGCGTTGACGATGCCGGTCGGGAGGGCGGGCGCCCCGAAGAACACCGTGGCGGTGAAGATCAGGGGGGCCGTCTCTCCCGCCGCGCGGGCCAGGCCGAGCAGCAGACCTGTGAGCGTGGCCGGCCAGGTGTACGGGATGACCACCGAGCGGACGTACTGGGAGCTCGTCAGACCCAGCGCGAGCGCCGCCTCGGTGATTTCCGCCGGCATGCTCCGAATCCGGCCTGCCGTGGTGAGGGCGACCACCGGGATCACCACGGGCACCAGGACCACGGCGCCGGCCAGCCAGGAGCGGCCCCAGCCCATGGTCGTGCAGAAGAGGACGTACCCGGCGAGGCCCAGCAGGATCGTGGGCGTTCCGCCGACCGCGACGGTCAACGTCTCCAGCACGCGGGCGGTCTTCGCCGAGGCGCGCGTTCCGATCACGATGCCTGCTCCATAGCCGAGCGGCAGTGCGATCAGGGCCGTGGTGGCAAGGAGCAGGAGCGTGCCGACGATCTGGTCCCGGATGCCGCCCCCTGACGCGCCTTCGGAAGGCGTGAACCAGAAGACCGGATTGAGCGCCGCGCCGCCGCGGGCCAGCAGGATGCCGAGCATGCCGACGAGGAGTGCTCCCGGCAGCAGCAGGGCCCCGAGCCGGACGGCGGTGGTGAGCCGGTCCTTCGGGGTGCGCAGCCATGCGGAGGACCGCCGAGCACGTGGAGCGCGCACGGCTCTTCCCGTGGAGCCGCGGGTGCCCCAGACGGTGGCGACGGCGACCAGGGTCAGCAGGATGATGCCCAGCCCGCACAGGGCCGCGAAGTACGGGCCGGAAGTGCCCGCGAGCATCGGCTCGGGGCCGGCCAGCTTGGTGGTGAGCGTCTGGCCGGGTCGTACGAGGAAGGAGAAGACGTCTCCGAGTGACTCGGGGAGCCGGTCGTCGGCGCGGCCGATGACCATGAAGACCGCGATGGCCTCACCCAGCGCCCGCGCCAGGCCGAGCAGGACGCCGGCCCGCATGCCGGGACGAGCCTGGGGCAGGACGGCCGACCGCACGACCTCACGGCGGGTCAGGCCGAGGGAGTACGCGGCCTCCCGGTACCGGCCGGGTACGGCAGCCAGCGCATCCACGCTGACCGCCACGATCGTCGGCATGATCATCACGGCGAGCACGATGCCGGCGGCGAGCAGGCTGTCTCCGCCCGGAACGTCACCGAGATCCGCCACGAAGGGCCGGATCACCATGATGCCGATCAGGCCGTAGACGATGGAGGGGACCGCTGCCAGGAGTTCGATGCTCAGACGCAGTGGCCTGGCGAGGCGAGGCGGAAGGTACTCGGACAGGGCGACGGCCGCCGCCCAGCCCACGGGGACGGCGAGAACCAGTGCCAGGACGCACACGACCGCCGATCCGTAGATCATGGCCAGGCCGCCGAAGGCGAGATTCCCCGGACTCCAGGTGGACGAGGTGAGCAGTGCCGTCCAGTCGACGGTTCCGCTCGCGATGCCCGTGACCAGGTAGCCGAGCAGGACCGTGAGGGTGAGCATCACGGACAGGATGCCGCTGTAGGCCCAGCCCCAGACCCATCTCGCCCGGCTGCCGCGGCCGCTCCCGGGGGAGGGCCGCGGCACGGCGGGTCCGGGCGCCTGGGTGGGGCGCTCCAGAGTGAGACCCATGATCAGAGGCCCATCTGCTCACGCGTGAGGTAGCCGTGCTGGGGCAGCAGCTTCTGGCCCTCGGGCGAGAGGATGTAGTCGATGTACTGCTTGACGGTGCCCTTCGGCTTTCCGTTGGTGATCATGAACAGGGGGCGGGTCATCGGGTACTTGCCGGACGCCACGTTCGCCAGGGTGGGGGCGACACCCTCCAGGGGCACGGCGACCAGTTCGGGGTGGCCGTCGATGAAGCCGGTCGACAGCGGGGCGATGGAACCGCGGGTGGACTTCAGCTTGTTGCGGGTCTCCAGGTTGCCGCCGACGATGGCGTAGTTCGCGGACTTGGGCGGGGCCGGCGGCTCGCCCTTGCCGTAGATGAACTTGTCCAGCACCTCACGGGTGCCACGGCCGGGCTCCTTGTCGTACACGAAGACCTGGAGGTCGGGGCCGCCGACCTCCTTCCAGTTCGTGATCTTCCCCTCGAACAGGCCCGCGACCTGCGCCTTGGTCAGGCCCTTGACACCGCCGTCTGCCACTTCCTTCGTGATGATCACGCCGACGGCGTCCGCGCCGATCTGCGTGGTCACGAAGTCCGTGTCGGGGTAGGCCTTCTGGTCCTTCTCCGACAGGGGCTTGGAGCTCAGCGCGATGTTGATCTGGCCGGTGCCGAGCTGGGAGATTCCGCCGGCGGAGCCGCCCTGGGTGGCGACGGTGATGTTCAGGCCCTTGGCCTTCAGCGCCTCGGCCGCATCGGATGCCACGGGGGCGACGGTGGTGGAGCCGCTGGCCTGGATGGCGTCCGTGCCGGCCTTCCCGGAGCCGGCGCAGCCGGTCAGGGCGGCGGAGAGGAGGAGGGAGGCGGAGGCGACGGTAGCGCCCTGGCGGACGCGGCGGCCGGTGAGGCGCGCTGCTCTGCTGCGGGATTCGGTGGACATGAAAGACATGGCGGTGCCTTTGCGGTGATGGAGGGACGGTGATCGGGGAACGCCGGTGGCGGATCGCCACCCGTAGGGCATACGGATCTGAGGTCGGGACGTGGAAGAGGTGTGGCCGTGAGCGCCGGTCGCGCCCCTGTCGCGTGGACGAGGAGAGACGCCGGACGAGAGTGCGGGGGGCGCCGGGAGGACTGTGTGTGAGCACCGGGCTTGCGGTTGACGGCTGTTCGGCGCCTGGAACCGAACTCCCTGGGGTCTCTCTCGCTTGCATGAGGAACTCGCGCCGGACCGTGCGGAGTTGCCGTCGAGTCCACACGCGGCTCTGTGATTGAAGCTCGGCCCGCTCCCCGTTGAAGGGCCTGAACGATCAAGGCGTGGGTAACCGTTCACCCGCTGACCCCGGGTGCGGACCGTGATGCCGTGGCCGAACGCTACCGTCTCGGACTCGCCCTGGCGAGATCTGATGGTGCGAAATCATCGATGATCGGCGATTGAATTTGAGTCGTGCGCCGAGATGACAGATGGGTCGCCTGCGGGTCGGCAACGGATTTCGAAGCCCCGGTGACCACCACTCGCACCTTCGCTCTGGACGGCTGCCAGCTGTGTGAACAAGGGGATTCAGATCGGTGATCTCTCTTCGCATCCAGTCACAGAGGAGGGCGAATCGGGGCACTGATGCCCCGGGGCGACGGCGGTCCGCAGGGATGGTCTTTCAGTCATTCATCGATCTATTGACATACATCGCTCAACGCTGGCAGGGTTCCGGCCGTCGGTCGACAGCGTCGTTACCGACTTGGGCCCTGACCCGGCCCCCTCCCGATCCGTCACGCTCCTTGATCACTCCCTGGGGGGAAGTGTGAGTAGTGCCCGTGTTCTGGTTGCCTCCGCGTTCGAAGCGGAGCTCCAGCCCCTGACGTCCGCGTGTGCGGCTGCCGCTCTGCAGCACCACGGCGCCGACGTCGTCGGCTGGGACGCGCACCTGCTTCCCGATGCCATTCCGGAAGGCCCCTTCGACCTCACGCTCGTCTCGGTCCAGCAGTTCGAGGGCCTTGAGCGCGGCATCGCCCTGGCGCGCAGGGTCTCGGAGGCGTACGGCACCACGGTCGTGACCTTCGGCCAGTACGCGCAGATGAACCACCGGGAGTTCCTGGAGGTCGCCGACGGCATCATCATGGAGGAGCCCGAGCTCATCAGCGCGGAGCTGGCCCAGCTCGCCGCCGGCACCCTCGCGCTCGACGAGGTGCCCGCCCTGATGACCCGCGCGGGAATGCGGCCCAAGCCCCCGCGCCGGCGCATCTCGGTCACCAAGCCCGCCCGGGATCTGTTCCCCTCCCTCGTGCACTACCCGGCGCACCACTCGCCGTTCGGCCTGATGGGCAACATCGAGGCCTCCCGCGGCTGCCACCACAAGTGCACCTACTGCTCCGTGTACGGCGCGTACGACGGTGGCGTCGCCGCCTACGACGCCGACAGCGTCCTGGCCGACGCACTGCAGCTGGCGGAGGAGGGCGTTCGGCACTTCTGCTTCATCGACGCCGAGTTCTTCAACTCCCGCACCATCGGCATCGGTGTCGTCGAGCGGCTCGTCGAGGCCATCGGCCCGATCACGTTCGAGTTCACCACCCGCGTCGACCACGTCCTCGACTACACCAAGGAACTGGAGAAGCTCGTCTCGCTCGGGCTGCGCCGCGTCACCTGCGCCCTCGAGTTCCCCTCCAACCGCATCCTCCGCATCTTCGACAAGCACATCGACGTCGACCACATGCGCAAGGCGGTCGACGAGGCCGAGCGGATCGGCTTCGAGCTGTACCCGACCTTCATTCCCTTCACCCCGTGGATCGAGTACGAGGAGCTCCTCGGTTTCGAGGACTGGCTGGTCGAGACGGGCCTCGCCCGCGTCACCGACCCCACCGCGCTGCAGACCCGACTGCTGCTGTTCAAGGGCTCCCCGCTGCTCTCCTCGCCGTGGATGGAGGACATCGCCACCGTCGACCGCGGTTTCTGGGTCGAGTGGACCCATCCCGACAAGCGCGTCGAGGAGCTCTGGCAGGAGCGTCGCACCGACGCCGAGGATGCGGGAAAGATCCGCTGCTGCGTGAAGTGCTGACCCACCCGCTCACACGAATAGGACACTGACATGGGTGGATCACCCCGCGTCGTCATCTCCACCGGCCAGGCCCTCCCGGACATGGACTGGACCGGCGAGCTCGCCGGCCTCACCGACTCGTGGCCGTACCTCGGCCCCAGCTGGCTGCGGGCCACGGAGAAGGTGCTGCCCGACGTCCAGCCCTGGCACACCCTCGCCCACCGCGCCCGTGGCGAGTTGGCCCTCCTCCCCGGCTACGTCCTCACCACCCCGCCGGTCGTCGACCACGAGCCGCGCACCTACCTGGGGTGGCAGGCGCCCTCCGGCGAGGAGGTGTGCTGCGGCGCCGAGACCGACGCCGCGCGCAGCGCCGAGGTCGACGCCCTGGGGACCGAGCCCTTCTTCCCGACCCTCCTCCTCGGCTCCCCGCTGGGCTACCGCACCGAGGTCGCCTACAACTTCTGGACCCCCACGCTGATGGGGGCCATCGTCGACAAGCTCGTGCCCGCCGCCTTCGAGGCCGGCATCCGCTGCATCGTCGCCCCCTGGATCCCCAGCCGGCGCGGCAACGACGCCCTCGTCGACGCGCTCAACGCCGCTGGTGCGTCCAGCACCTTCTGGGGCTACGAGGACTTCATGAGCCTCGACGCGCCGAACTGGGAAGGACACCTCGCCGCCCTGCCGCTGAAGAAGCGCCAGCGCATCAAGGGCGACGTCCGCCGTGCTGAAGCGGCCGGTGTGACGATCGAGCGCGTCGACGGCACCGACATCCGGCCCTACGCCGCCCGCATCGCCGAACTCACCTGTCTCAACCGGGAGAAGAACGGCGCCGGCGAGGAGCCCGAGCACATCGTGGGCATCCTCTCCGCGCTCATCGACGAGGGCGCGGACGTCCGCGCCTACCTCGGTTACAAGGACGGCGCGCTGGTCGCCACCTGCGTCACCATCCGCAAGAACCACCGCCTCTTCCCGAAGTGGGCCGGCTTCGACTACGCCGCGATCGGCGAGCGCAGCGGCATCTACTTCGCCCTCGTCCTCGACGCGCCGGTCCGTGACGCCTACGCCGAGGGGCTGCGCACCGTCGAGTTCGGCGCCGGCGCCCACCAGGCGAAGGCCCTGCGCGGCTGCACCCCGCGCGAAGTCACCACCTCGATGCTGCTCTCCGACCCGGCGCTGCGGCCGCAGGCGAAGGCCTGGCTCGACGCCTTCGGAAACAGCAGGCGCGTCGCGTTCGGCGCCGCGTCCCCCGCCCCGGCCCAGCCCGCGGCCCTGCCCCTCCTGGGCGGCTCCGGCGACAGCTGCTGCGGCTGACCCCGCCCGACTCCACGACAAGGACGAGAAGGACCACATGATCACCTTCATCCCCCTGACCGGATTCCTCGGGGCGGGCAAGACCACCACCATGACCGCCGCCGCGCTCGCACTCCAGGAGCAGGGCCGCAAGGTCGCCGTCATCACCAACGACCAGGGCGTCGAACTGGTCGACACCAAGCTGGTGCGCAGCAAGCTGGACAGCGTCGCCGAGGTCACCGGCGGCTGTTTCTGCTGCAAGTTCGAGGATCTCGTCGAGGCCATCGTCGCGCTGGTCGCCTCCGACAGCGTCGACACCGTGATCGCCGAGGCCGTCGGCAGCTGCACGGACCTCCAGGCCACCGTCGTACGACCGCTGCGCCAGTACTACGGCGACGACATGGTCGTCGCCCCGCTGACCACCGTGGTCGACCCGCTGCGGCACCTGGCGTTCGCCCGGGCCGCCGAGCGGGGCGAGCCGGAGTCGGACCTGTCGTACCTCTTCCGTCAGCAGGTCACCGAGGCCGACGTCATCGCGGTGAACAAGCTGGACACCATCAAGCCGGACCGCGCCGAGGAGCTGCTCGCCTCGCTCCGTGCAGGCAACCCGAAAGCGACCGTCGTCGGCTACTCCGCGACCTCGGGCGCCCACCTGGACACGCTGCTCGACGCGTGGCAGGCGCCGGCGACGAACGAGGACGTCGTCCTCGACATCGACTACGACCGCTACGCGGCGGCCGAGGCCCAGCTCGCCTGGATGAACCAGGAGCTGGACCTCACGGCCGCGGGGGACGGTTTCGACGCGACCGCGTGGGCCCGCACCGTCCTTCAGGAGCTGTCCGGCTGGGCCGCGGAGCACGACGCCGTGATCGGCCATGCCAAGATCACCGTCGAGATCGCCGACGGTGACTTCGCCAAGCTCAGTCTCACCGAGTCCGGCGCGCAGCCCACCCTCGACCGTGCTGCCGAGGCGCACGCGCCGACCGGCCGGGCCGTCGTCAACGCCCGGGTCGCCTGCGAGCCCGACGCCCTGGACGCGGCCGTCACCGAGGCCGTCAAGGCCGCCGACCTGGCCACCGCCGTCACCTCCTCGGCGACCACCCCGGTGTCGTTCAAGCCCTCCTACCCGCGCCCCGTGCACCGCCTCGCCCCCGCCGGCGCCTGACCGAGAAGGACCACCCGTCATGAGCGACACCACCACTGCCGGCAGCCTGCAGCAAGAGGTCCGGGAGTACTACCGGGCCAAGGCCGCCGAAGCCGAGACGAGCGGCGCCTGCTGCTCGCCGGACCCGCAGACCTTCGGTCCCGCCGCGTACGACGAGATCGGCCCCGGCACCGCCCCGGACGCCGCCCTCCTCGCCAGCCTCGGCTGCGGCAACCCGAGCGCCGTCGCCGAACTCCGCGAGGGCGAGACGGTCCTGGACCTCGGCTCCGGCGGCGGACTGGACGTCATCCTCAGCGCCCGGCGGGTCGGCCCCGACGGCCGCGTCTTCGGCCTGGACTTCCTGGAGGAGATGCTCGCCCTCGCCGCCCGCAACGTCGCCGACGCCGAGATCGACAACATCGTCCTCCTCAAGGGAACGATCGAGTCCATCCCGCTGCCCGCCGACACCGTCGATGTGATCATCTCCAACTGCGTGATCAACCTGTCGCTGAACAAGCCCGCCGTCTTCGCCGAGATGGCGCGCGTCCTCACCCCCGGCGGCCGCCTCGGCATCAGCGACGTCGTCGCCGAGGACCGGCTCAGCCCCGAGGAGCGAGCGGAACGCGGCGGGCACAGCCAGTGCATCGCCGGTGCCCTGTCGGTCGCCGAGTACAAGGAACTCCTCGAAGCGGTCGGCCTGAAGGACGCGGAGGTCGTGTTCACCCAGGAGGCGGCCGACGGCCTCCACGCCGCGATCATCCGGGCCCACAAGCCGCTCGACAGCACCTCCGGCGCGGAGGAGTGCGCACCCGGCGGCGCCTGCTGCTGACCACGTCATCGCACGAGAACCGTGGCCGGAGCTCAGAGCTCCGGCCACGGTTCTCACCGTTGTACTCGCCCGCGTCCCCTCGCTCTTGCGGGCGGACGAACAAGCTCCCGATGGCACGACCGGTCCCCACTCCGCTGCGGCCGACGGCGCGGAGGCGATCCCCGTAGCCGCTAAGGATTCCCATGTCCGAAACGTCGCTCGACCGGGAGACCGTCGAGGAGTACGCCCGCTGGTTCCGGGCCCTGGCCGACCCGACACGTCTCCGCATCATGCGGTTCCTGAGCGGTCGACCGGAGCCCGTGCCGGTGGGCGAGATCGTCGACCACCTTCGACTCAACCAGTCGACCGTTTCGCACCACCTGAAGATCCTCCACACCGCCCGCTTCCTGACCAGGCGCCGGGCCGGTGCCAGCATCCGGTACGCCATCAACCCCCGGTGCGTCACCGAGTTCCCCAGCGCCGCCGACATCCTCATCGGCGCACGGGTCCACTCGTGCGGGGAGCCGGAATCCAGCTGAAGGCCCTTCGGCCGTAGCCGTGCCGCAGCACGAAGACCGAAGACCGGCTGGGGTAGGACTCGTCGTGCCGGCCGGTGGAGAGTGCCAGCTCCTGCCCGGCAGGTCCGCCAACGCGACGGGCAGGAGCTGGTGTTCATGGGGAGGGCCGACAGCGTGGGCTTCGCTGGGGCCTCAGGCTGTGACGGCGACGCTCGCGACGGCCTTGTGCGTGTCGGCAAGGGCGGAGAGGTACCGCTCCGCGTCGAGTGCGGCCTGGCAGCCGGAGCCCGCGGCCGTGATGGCCTGGCGGTAGGTGTGGTCGACGACGTCGCCGGCGGCGAAGACCCCCGGCAGGTTCGTGCGGGTGGAGGGCGCCTCCACCTTGATGTAGCCCTCGTCGTCGATCATCTCCGCGCCGAAGCGCTCGGCCTGGGTCCTCATGTCGTCCATGAGGTCGGGTCCGTCGATGCCGGTGGGGAAGCCGGGGAAGTTCTCGACCTCGGTCGTCGTGGTCAGGGACCCTCCGACGAAGATCGAGCTGCCGAAGAGCAGGGGCCTGAGTTGGGCGCGGGCCGTGTAGAGGGCTGCGGTGTATCCGGCGGGTCCGGAGCCTATGACGATGACCTCACGGACGTCGCCCACGGTCGCTGTGTTCGAGCCGGTCAGGGGAGTCACGCCTCCTGCTTCGCGTCGATCTCGGCGATGAGGCCCTCGATCAGGACCTTGATCTCGTCACGGATCGGGCGGACGGCCTCGACACCCTGGCCGGCCGGGTCCTCCAGGGCCCAGTCGAGGTACTTCTTGCCGGGGAAGACCGGGCAGGCGTCGCCGCAGCCCATGGTGATGACGTAGTCGGACGCCTGGACAGCCTCGGTGGTCAGCACCTTCGGCCGCTGTGCGGAGATGTCGACGCCGACCTCGGCCATGGCCTCGACGGCGGCCGGGTTGACCTGGTCGCCGGGAATCGAACCGGCGGAGCGGACCTCGACGCGGTCGGCGGCCAGGTGGCGCAGGAATCCGGCGGCCATCTGGGAGCGGCCCGCGTTGTGGACGCAGACGAAGAGCACGGAGGCGAGCGGAGCGGTGGTCATCGGGTCTTCCTTGCCGGCAAGAGGTCAGTCCCGGCTGGTATCAGCAGCGAGTGATGTGACAGTATCAGTCCATGATGACGTCAGTCGATACTGATCTGATCCGGGTTCTGGCCGATCCCCTCAGGCTCCAGATCGTGAACCTGCTCGCCCGCGAGACCCTCTGCACCACCCACCTCGTCGAGGAGACGGGCGCCAAGCAGACCAACCTCTCCAACCACCTGCGCGTGCTGCGCGAGGCCGGTGTGGTGGAGACAGAGCCGTGCGGTCGCTTCACGTACTACCGCCTGAAGCCGGACGTCATCGCCCAGCTCGCCGGCCAGTTCGCCGACCTGGCCGAGTCCGCCCGTACCGCGGCCGAGAACAAGAGGGCCTGTCCGTGACCCCCACTCATGCGCCCGCTCCGGCGGAGGATTCCTCGGTCGTCGCGAAGCTGTCGACGCTCGACCGCTTCCTCGCCGTCTGGATCCTCCTCGCGATGGGCCTCGGCCTCGGGCTCGGGCGTCTGATCCCCGGTCTGAACGACGCTTTGGCCAGGGTCGAGATCGGCGGCATCTCGCTGCCCATCGCCGTCGGCCTGCTGATCATGATGTACCCGGTTCTCGCCAAGGTCCGTTACGACAGGCTCGACGCCGTCACCGGCGACAAGAAGCTCATGGTCTCGTCGCTCCTCATCAACTGGGTCCTCGGTCCGGCGCTCATGTTCGCCCTCGCCTGGATGTTCCTTCCCGACCTGCCGGAGTACCGCACCGGTCTGATCATCGTCGGCCTGGCGCGCTGCATCGCCATGGTGATCATCTGGAACGACCTGGCTTGTGGCGACCGCGAGGCCGCCGCGGTCCTCGTCGCCCTGAACTCGGTCTTCCAGGTCATCGCCTTCGGCGTCCTGGGCTGGTTCTATCTCGACCTGCTGCCCGGCCGGCTCGGCCTCGGCGAGGGCGAGACGCTCGACATCTCGATGGGGAAGATCGCCCTGAACGTCGTCATCTTCCTCGGCGTTCCGCTGGTGGCCGGATTCCTCACCCGCCGGATCGGTGAGAAGCGGATGGGCCGGGAGCGGTACGAGACGAGGTTCCTGCCGAAGATCGGACCGTGGGCGCTCTACGGGCTGCTCTTCACGATCGTCATCCTTTTCGCCCTCCAGGGGAAGACCATCACCTCGCAACCGCTGGACGTCGCGAGGATCGCGCTGCCGCTCCTCGTCTACTTCACGGTGATGTGGTTCGGCACCTTCGCGCTCGGCAAGGCCATCGGTCTGAACTACGGCCGCACCGCAACGCTCGCCTTCACCGCCGCCGGCAACAACTTCGAACTCGCCATCGCCGTCGCCATCGCCACGTTCGGTGTCACCTCCGGCCAGGCTCTCTCCGGAGTCGTCGGCCCCCTCATCGAGGTCCCGGTCCTGGTCGCGCTCGTGTACGTGTCGCTGGCCTGGCGCAGGAAGTTCGCCCCCGCCCAGTAGTGGCCCCGCCGAATCGCTACCCTGCGCCTCGCCTCTCCGTCGCGGCGAGGCGCAGCCGCACGAAGGGAAAGCCGAGGAGATGAGCAAGTCACTCGACGTCGTCGTGATCGGCGGTGGCCAGTCGGGACTCGCCGCCGCATACCACCTGCGCCGCCTCGGCGGCCTCGACTTCGCCGTCCTGGACGCGCAGCCCGCGCCGGGTGGGGCCTGGCGACACGCATGGGACTCGTTGCACCTCTTCTCGCCGGCCGCGTACTCCTCCCTGCCCGGTCGTCTCATGCCGCCACAACAGGGGGAGGCGTACCCCGAGGCCGCCCACGTCGTCGACTACCTGACCGACTACGAGCATCGATACGAGCTCCCCGTGCAGCGGCCCGTTCGCGTGGAGGCGGTCCGCCGCGACGGAGAGTACCTCCGCGTCGAGACCGACTCCGGTGTCCGGCGCGCCCGCGCCGCCGTCAGTGCCACCGGCTCGTGGTCCAGGCCCTTCCTCCCTTCCGTCCCGGGCCGCGGTTCCTTTCAGGGGCGGCAGCTTCACACCGTCGAATACCGCACCCCCGGTGAGTTCGCCGGAATGCGGGTCATCGTCGTCGGCGGAGGGAACTCCGGAGCACAGATCGCCGCCGATCTCGCGTACGACACCGACCTCACCTGGGTCACACGGCGGCCCGCACGGTTCCTGGCCGACGCCATCGACGGCCGCGCCCTCTTCGACCACGCCACGGCCCGCCGCCGTGCCCTCGACGAAGGCCGCACCGACGGCGGGGGAGTCGCCTCGCTCGGTGACGTCGTCGCCGTTCCGCCCGTACGCGTAGCCCGCGACGCGGGCCTCCTCAAGGCGCACCCGATGTTCACGCGCGTGACGGAGACCGGCGTCGAGTGGGATGACGGAACGCGGGCCGAGGCCGACGCGATCATCTGGTGCACCGGCTTCCGTCCCGCTCTCGCCCACCTCGCCCCACTCGGGCTACGCGGTCGGCGCGGGCACATCCCCACCCGGGGGACAGAGGCTCTCGAAGAGCCCCGCCTTCATCTGCTCGGGTACGGCGACTGGACCGGGCCGGCCTCAGCGACCCTTGTCGGCGTCGGCCGTCCCGCACGCGAGGCCGCGCGGTCCATCGCAGCCCTCCTGCGCTGACGTGGCGAGGGTGAACGAACGGTGAACGCCTGACGGATATCACTCCTCGGATTCGCCATGCGATCTTGTCGGCTCGTATGGTGTCCGGATGGCAACTCCGTTGGCAGGCATACCGATCGAGGGCGTGAGCGAGGAGCGCTGTGTGCCCTGCTCCCCGGGACTTCTCATCGACCACGACGAAGTCGAGACGCTGTCCGTCCAGTTGAAGGCGATGGCCGATCCGACCCGTCTCCAGATCGTTCACCTCATCGATCAGGCGCCGGCCGGAGAGCTCTGTGTCTGCGACCTGACCGAGTCGCTCGACCTGGCGCAGCCCACGGTGAGCCGTCACCTGAAGATCCTCACCACCGCGGGGCTGCTGCGCCGTGAGCAGCGAGGAACGTGGGCCTGGTTCTCGATCCGCTGGGATGCCTTGCGGGAGCTGAGGGGGCAGGCGTTCCCCCGGAGTATCGACGGCTCGCCCTGCTGACTCCCCGGTTCATCGCGCCGGCGTCGCGTCGATCTCGGCAACGAGATCCTCAACGAGGCGCCTGATGGCGTCACGGATGGGGCGCACCGCGTCCACGCCCTGCCCGGCGGGGTCGTCCAGCTTCCAGTCGAGGTAGCGCTTGCCGGGGAACACTTCGCAGGTGTCCCCGCAGCCCATCGTGACGCACACGTCCGACTCGCTGACGGCTTCCGTGGTGAGGATCTTGGGGACCTCCGCGGACATGTCGATGCCGACTTCACGCATCGCCTCGACCGCCGCCAGGTTCACCGCCGAGGCCGGCGCGGAGCCCGCCGAACGGACCTCGATCCGGTCGCCGGCCAAGTGGCGAAGCCACGCGGCGGCCATCTGGGACCGGCCTGCGTTGTGAACGCATACGAACAGGACGGAGGGCGTCGGGGACACCTGGTTCTCCTCAAATGGGTTGTTGTGCAACGGCGTTGCACATCGGTCGGTTGACACCCGTCGTGCTCGGTGTGTCACGATCGGGGCATGCTGACGTCGGTGAACGCGGAACCGCTGAGGGCCCTGGCGGACCCTCTGCGCCTTCGCATCGTGTGCCTGCTCGCCCGTGAGTCGCTGTGCACGACTCATCTCGTCGAGGAGACGGGCGCGCGGCAGACGAACCTGTCCAACCATCTCCGGGTTCTCCGGGAATCGGGCGTCGTGGAGACCGAGCCCTGCGGGCGCTTCACCTACTACCGGCTGCGGCCCGAGGTGCTGGCCGATCTGGCCGCATTCTTGGGCGGTCTGGCCGAAGGAGGGTGCGAAGCCTCTGTCGCCCGGCGGGCTTGCGGTTGAAAGTCCGGCCGCTTCTCCTTCGGGGCGTTCTCGCCGTCTCGGCGTCCACTCGCCCCTGACGCCAAGGGCTGCGGATCTCGATCCGTGCGCGAACGCTACCCCCTCCGAGCGGTTCTCGCGACCCCGGTACGGGTGACTTGACCGTGGCGGCGACCGAGTGGGGGAAGGGGGCTCAGGAGTCATCTGTCGCCTCTGCGTCATCGATGGTCACCGATTGAAATTCGCCGCGCGTCAACACGGCCCAGTGCCTCCCGCGACCCTGGAGACGGAATCCGCTGGAGTCGCAAGACGGGCCTGAGCGCTCTCGCTTTCGACGGGTTTCATCTGCGCGAATGTCCACACCGGGTGACCTGGCCGACTTTCGCAAGCACCTCAGACGTGAGCGAATCGGGGCAGGTGCGCCGTGCGGCGGTGACGCCGGGGAAGGTGCCCACCTCAGCCGTTCATCGATCTATTGACATACATCGCTTGACGCTGGCAGGGTTCCGGCCGTCGGCCGAACAGCGCCGTTGCCGATCTGGGCTCCACTCCGCTCCGTCGGCCCGCCCCGGCCCCGACCACACGTCGACGCAAAGGTTCCCACCATGGCCGCCACGCCCCACCCGCACTCGCCCACCACCGAGGCGCCGGTCCTGCTCCTCATGGGCAGCGGTGACCGCCGCTATCGGGAGTACATCGTGGCGGCCGTCTCGCGCCACTTCCGTCTGTGGCTTCTCGACGCGTACGAGCCGAGCTGGCAACTGCCGTACGTGGAGGGGACCTCACTCCTCGACACCAAGGACCTCGACGCCCTCCTCGTCGAGGCGAGGAAGGTCATGCAGCAGCTGCCTGTCGCGGGGGTCTTCACCTACGACGAGTCCCTCGTGCACGCCGCCGCGCGCCTCGCCGAAGCCCTCGGCCTGCCCGGAAGCGCGCCCGACGCGGTGCTCTCCTGCCGCGACAAGGCGGCCACTCGGTCACGGCTCACGGCGGCCGACGTGCCGCAGCCGGCCTGTACCCCGGTCTCCACGGCGGCCGAGGCGCGCCGTGCCGCCGATGCGACCGGCTACCCGGTGGTGGTCAAGGCCCGCGGACTTGCCGGCAGTCTCGGTGTCGTCCGAGCCGACCACGGCGACGCCGTCGAAGCTGCGTTCGAGGCAGCCAGCTCCGCCAACTGGCCCGGAGTACCCCGTTACGAGGCCGACGTCCTGGTCGAGGAGTACCTCACCGGACCCGAGATCAGCATCGACGCGGTCGTCGTCGACGGCGTGTGCACCCCCATGATCGTGGCACGCAAGCAGACCGGCATGGACCCGTACTTCGAGGAGACCGGTCACACCGTCGACGCCGCCGATCCCCTCCTGCAGGACACCGAACTCCTGGACCAACTGCACCGCATCCACGAGGCGCTCGGCTTCGAACGCGGTGCGACGCACACCGAGTTCAAGCTCACTCCCAAGGGGCCGCGTCTCGTCGAGATCAACGCACGCCTCGGCGGTGACTTCATCCCCCTCATCGGGATGCTCGCCACCGGCACCGACCCGGCGGTGGCGGCCGCCCACGTGGCGGCGGGGCTCACCCCCGACACCGCGCCGAGGGTGCAGAAGAACGCAGCCATCAGGTTCCTCTACCCGGAGCGCGACTGCGAGGCGGTCGAAGTGGTCGTCCGCACCGACCTCTTCGGGTCCACGGTGCACAGCGCGGTCGCGACTGCCGGCCCCGGCACCCGGCTGGCACTTCCGCCCCGGGCGTACATGAACCGCTACGGCTACGTCATCGCCGTCGGCGACGACCCCGAGCAGGTGACCGCCGACGTGGAGGCCGGGCCCACCCTGGTCGAACTGCGGTCGCGTCCCCTGACCTACTGACCGGTTCCACCTCTCAGGCCTCCGAGGAGCCGCCGCCCGTGAGCAAGCCCTCCGACCAGCCGTCGATGCGCTGGGACGACCATGCGATCGTCACCCTCGACCAGCGCGCGCTGCCCCACGAGAGACGGCTTCTGCGCCTGGACACCGTGGACGACGTCATCACCGCCATCACGACGCTCGCGGTACGGGGTGCCCCCTCCATCGGTCTCGCGGGCGCCCTGGGCGTCGCGCTCTCCGCGTACGCCCACTGCTCGCCGGACGCCACCGCCGACGGGCAGCAGGCCGTGCACGCCGACGCCCAGCGGCTCGTCGCCACCCGCCCGACGGCAGTCAACCTGGCCTGGGCGGTCGACCGAGCCCTCGGGAGGCTCGCCGACGGCCCGGACGCGGTCCTGGCCGAGGCCACTGCCATGATCGACGAGGACCGGGCGGTCAACCGGCGGATGGTCGCCCACGCGATCCAGGCCGTGGAGGACCGCTGTCCGCAGCGCCCCCTGCGACTCCTGACCCACTGCAACACCGGCCGGCTCGCGACCGCGGCCGTGGGCACCGCCCTCGGCACGATCCTCGCCCTCGCCGACGCCGGAAAGGTCACCGAGGTCCTCGTCGACGAGACCCGTCCACTCCTGCAGGGCGCACGACTGACGGCCTGGGAACTGGAGGAGGCCGGTGTGCCACACCGCGTCTGCGTCGACAGCGCGGCAGCCGCGGCCATGAGCCAGGGGCTCGTGGACTGCGTCCTCGTCGGAGCCGACCGGATCACCGCGCGCGGGGACGTGGCCAACAAGATCGGCACCTACGGACTGGCGATCGCCGCCGCCCACCACGGCATTCCCTTCATCGTCGTCGCCCCCGAGTCGTCGTGGGACAGGTCCCTCGCCGACGGCCGGGACATCGTCATCGAGGAACGTGACGCGTACGAGGTGACCAGCTACGGAGGGATCCGCACCACGCCACGCGGTACGCGCGCGTACAACCCCGCCTTCGACATCACCCCGGCTTCCCTGATCACCGCGATCGTCTCCGAGCACGGTGTCCACCACGCATCCGAGGTAAGGGCATGAGCTACGCGCCGTCCACCGCCGCCGACAAGCAGACCGCACAGCAGCTGGCCGACATCTCCCGCACCCTGTACGCGCGCGGATGGATGCCGGGCACGTCCGGCAACATCTCCATGCGGTTGCCCGACGATCCCGACCGGGCGCTGATCACGGCGAGCGGCCGGGACAAAGGCGAACTGACCGCCCGGGACGTGGTGGAGGTCGACGCCCTCACCGGCCGGGCGACTCCTCCCGTCCAGGACCGCCCCTCGGCGGAGACCTCCATCCACGCGGCGGTCTACCGCGTCACCGGAGCCCGCGCCGTCATCCACGTCCACTCCCCCTATGCCACGGTCGTCGCCCACCGTGCCGTCGCCTTGGACGCCGTTGCCTCGGTACGCGTGGAACGCTTCGAGCTGCTCAAGGGACTGGGGCTGAAGAACCCGGCCTTCACCGACCTGCCGGTCTTCCCCAACTGGCCCGAGGTCGACCGGATCGCCGACGACGTCGCCGCCCGACTCACGGCCGACCGGGAAGGTCCGCCCGGGCTGCTTCTGGCCGATCACGGCATCACCACCTGGGGCGACTCGCTGGACCAGGCGAAGAACCGGCTCGAATGCCTCGAGTCGCTCTGCCAGCTGCTCGTGATCTCCCAGACGGAGCTGCACGTCTCCCGTGCCTGAAGAACTCGACGACAGGACCACACCATGACCTTGCTGCAGATCATGCCGGACGACGCACCGGACACCGTGCTGCTCCGCACGCAGGACGAGGACACCATCGCACAAGCCCTGCGCGAGAGGTCGGTCTCCTTCACCCGCTGGCCGCTGCGCGCACAGGTCACGCCGCAGACGGCGTCCGAGGAGCTGCTCGACGCCTACCGGGCGGAGATCGACGAACTGTGCGCCCGCCAGGAACTGCGTCTCGTCGATGTCGCCCGCCTCCACCCCGAGGAGGGGGCGGAGTGGCAGGAGCGCGCGGCCAAGGCCCGCTCGACGTTCCTCGACGAGCACCGGCACGCCGAGGACGAGGTCCGGTTCTTCGCCCACGGCACCGGCTGCTTCTACCTGCACCTGGAGGACCGCGTGTACGCCGTGGTCTGCGAGGCCGGAGACCTGTTGTCGGTCCCGGCCGGCACTCGGCACTGGTTCGACATGGGACCGGTACCGGACTTCTGCGCCATCCGGTTCTTCGAGAAGGAGGACGGCTGGGTGGGCGACTTCACCCAGGAGCCCGTCGCCGATGGCTTCCCCCGCCTCGACGCGCTGCTGCGGGAAGGCTGATGACGGGCAGCCGTCAGGGCCGAGTCCCCGACAAGAGGCCGCGGGCCGTCGTCCTCGACATCGAGGGGACCACCGGCTCCCTCAGCCACGTCCGTGACGTCCTCTTCCCCTACGCGCGCCGGCGGATCGCTCCCTGGCTCGCCGCGCACCGCGGTACCGAACCCTGGCGACAGATCCTCGACGCGGTCACCGCCCGTACCGGGTCCGCCCACGACGAGGCGAGTGCCCTGGCGCTCCTGGAGCAGTGGGCCGACGCCGATGTGAAGGCGGCGCCGCTGAAGACGCTGCAGGGCCTGATCTGGGCCGATGGCTACGCGGCAGGTGAGCTGCACGGTCACGTGTACCCGGACGTGCCGCCCGCGCTGCAGCACTGGAGGACGCAGGACACAGGCCGCTTCGTCTACTCCTCCGGCTCCGTGGCCGCCCAGCGGGACTGGTTCGGCCACACGGCCCACGGCGATCTGCGCCCTTTGCTCGACGGCTACTTCGACCTGACGACAGCCGGCCCCAAGGCGGCCACCGACTCCTACCGCGCGATCGCGGCGGACCTGGGGCACGCACCCGGCGACCTGCTGTTCGTCAGCGACGTCGGTGCCGAGCTCGACGCCGCTGCCGAGGCCGGCTGGCAGACGGTCGCCGTGCGCCGCCCCGACGACCAACGCGCGGCAGTGACCGGCCACGAGACCGTCGCCTCGCTCACCCCACTCGTTTCCCGACCCGGCCCGGGTACGTCGACGCCGCCGGTCGACACGCACACGCAGGAGGCCCCAAGCCATGAGTGATCCGTCCGACACGGCGCCGACGGCCGACATCGCGGTCATCGGCGGCAGCGGCTTCTACGAACTCCTGGAGTCGGTACAGCGCCTTGAGGTCACCACCCCCTACGGCTCACCCTCCGACGCGGTGTCCATCGGCACCGTGGGCGACCGCAGGGTGGCCTTCCTGCCCCGGCACGGCAGCCACCACGAACTCCCGCCGCACCGCATCAACTACCGCGCCAACATGTGGGCGCTGCGCTCGCTGGGAGTGAGGCAGGTCCTCGCACCCTGTGCCGTAGGTTCGCTGCGCGGGTCTCTCGGCCCCGGCAGCGTCGTCCTCCCCGACCAGCTCGTCGACCGGACCGCAGGCCGCGTCCAGACGTACTACGAGCACGGCGCCACCCACGTGTCGTTCGCCGACCCGTACTGCGCGTCGGGACGGGCGGCCGTGCTCAAGGCCGCGGGAGAGGCAGGCGCCGACGTCCACGACGGGGGAGTGATGGTGGTCGTCGAAGGGCCACGGTTCTCCACCCGGGCCGAGTCCCAGTGGTACGCCGCGGCAGGCTGGTCCCTGATCAACATGACCGGGCACCCCGAAGCCGTGCTCGCCCGTGAACTCGCCCTCTGCTACACCTCCATAGCCCTGGTCACGGACTACGACGCCGGTGTGGAGCGCGGAGAAGGCGTGTCACAGGACGAGGTGTTCCGGGTGTTCGCGGCGAACGTGGAACGCCTGAAGAGCCTGGTCCTGAACACCGTCCACGTCCTGGACCGCGAGCGGGACTGCACGTGCGCGACGGCGTTGGACGGGATGGACCTGCCGTTCGAGCTCCCCTGATACGACGGTCGGTGCGGGCCGGAGCCGTACGGATCGGGAACACCCAGGCTGATGCCGGTCACCGCGGTGACCGGCATCGGTCATTCGACCACCAGGCTGCGGCGCTCCACGAGCAGGACGTCGCGCCAGGTGCCGTGGTGGCGGGCCACGCGCTCCCGCCGGCCCAGTACGCGGAACCCCACGGACTCGTGCAGAGCCAGGCTCGCCACGTTCTCGGGGAAGATGCCCGCCTGGATCGTCCAGAAGCCCGCCTTCTCCGTGGAGACGATCAGTGCCTCCAGAAGCGTGCGTCCGACGCCGGTTCCGCGCGCCGTGGGACAGACGTACACGGAATGCTCGACGACCCCCGCGTACGCGGGTCGCGCCGAGACCTGTGACACCGCCGTCCAGCCGACCACCCGCCCCCGCGGCCCCAGCGCCACGAACCGGTGCGCCGCCAGCTTGGCGGTGTCGAACGCGCTCCACGGCGGGGCGGTGGTCTCGAACGTGGCGTTGCCCTCGTCGATGCCCTGCTGGTAGATCGCCATGACGGCCGACGCGTGGTCGTCGGTCATCGGGACCAGAGTGATGTCCGGGCGCGGCGATGCGGTCATACGTCTTCCTTGCCTCGGTGCGCTCCCGCAGACGGGGGTCGCACGTGTTCGTCAGCGGGTACGGCGACGCTCCCGCGGCGTCGGGGGTCGCCGCAGGAGCGTGGGTGGGGGGTGAGGAGGAGTACGGGGTCAGAGCAGGGGCAGGGTGACGATACCGATGCCCACGCTGCCGAGGAGGCCCACGCCGAGGTAGAAGACGAAGACCTTCGTCTTGACGACGCTCTTGACGGCCACCATGGCCGGGATCGTCGTGATGGCACCGCCGAGGAGGAAGGTGACGCCCGCCGCCGCGACCATGCCCTGGTCCAGGAGGCCCTCGACGACCGGGATGGCGCCGACGCCGTTGAGGTAGAGCGGGACGCTGATGAGCCCGGCGACCAGGACGGAGAGGACGCCGTCCGTGCCGAGGATGCCCGAGACGACATCGGTGGGGACGTAGCGGACGATCAGAGCCTCCAGGACGATGGCCAGGAGCAGCCACTTGCCCAGGATCAGCGAGTCGCTGACGATCTCCTTGAGGATCTCGCCGGCGCGGAGGTTCTTGATGTCGCGCCGCACGAGTACGCGCCACGGGGTGCCGTCGTCTTCCGCGTCGTTCCGTGCAGCGGTGGAGCAGCTGCCGGCCGCGGGCTCGGCCTCCTGCGCGGCGCTTCCGCAGCCGCCCTCGGACACCCCGCCGCCGGCGCCGCCGCCGACGGCCACGGGCTCGGGGACGGTCGCCTTCGCCGTCGAGCACGCGGTTTCGGGAACGGTCACCGTCTCCTGCGAACAGGTCTTCGCGGGGGCCTTCTCCTCGGTGGAGTCGAGCAGCGGGTCGGCGAACCGCCCACGCCGTTCGAGCGCCAGGACGATGAGACCCGCGCCGAAGCTCAGTACCAGGGCACCGATGAGGCGGGCGGTGGCGATGGGGAGCCCGAGCTGGGCGGCGGAGAGCGCGTAGATCTCCGGGTCCATGGAGGGGGAGGCGATCCAGAACGACATGACCGCCGAGAGGGGGACGCCGGCTATCAGGAAGCGGCGGATCAGCGGGATCACGGTGAAGGAGCAGAAGGGACTGAACGCTCCGATGGCCGTGACGATGGCGATGCCGAGGACGCCCCTGCGCCCGTGGGCGAAACTGCGGCGCGCGACCACGTCGATCGACAGACGCTGTACGGCGATCCCCAGGACGATGGCTACCAGGAACCACGGGAGATAGTGCAGCACCTCGAACAGGATGAACCGGCCAAGGGCCAGCAATTCGTCCACAGGTGAACCTCTCTGAGACGGTGACACATGAGGGGAGCGGCGCCGTGAAGGTACGTACGGGGGACGTGCCGAGCCGCATGTGGGGAGGCTCGATCGGCATCCCCTTTATCGAATATCGATGATAGACGATTAAAGAGAGCTCCGGCAATGGGGATCCCGTGCCCCTCGTCGCGTCGAAGGGGTGTCCTGCGCTTTCGGTGGCGGCTGCCAGGGAGTGGGTGTTGTTCCCAGGTCGAACCGATGTGGGCGCCTTTCATGTGGTGCCTGCACAGTCCCGCACGTCAGCGGTTTCGGTTGCCGGCGGGCCTCCGTGGGCTCTCCGTGGGCTCCGTCCGCACGGAGCGAGCCTTGCCGTCGCGGGTGGTCATCGAATAACATCGATGGATCATGAGCGGTACGATGAATGCCCAGCTGATCGACCGGACCACGGCCGAGTCCTACGCGACCTGGTTCAAGGCCCTCTCCGATCCCACCCGCGTGCAGATCCTCAATCTCCTCGCCCTGGCGACCGGGCCGATGAGCGTCGGAGAGATCGTGGACCGGATGGGCGTCGGACAGTCGACGGTGTCCCACCACCTGAAGCTGCTCGCCGACGTGCGGTTCGTCCTGCGCGAGCGCCAGGGGACCTCCATGCTCTACTCCATCAACGTCGCCTGCGTCGCCTGCTTCCCCAGCGCCGCCGACGCCGTCATGGGCCGCCCCGCGGCCTCGGCGTGAGGGCCGGCCCATTGGCCATGCCGACCCCGCACGCAGCCGGTGCGGCCGCCACTGCCTGCTGCCCGCCCATCGTGACCGCCGCGCTGTCCGAAGGGGACGCCGAGATCATGGCGGCGATGTTCAAGGCGCTGTCCGACCCCGTCCGGCTCCGCCTCCTGTCCAGAGTGGCATCGCACCCCAACGGTGAGGCGTGCGTATGCGACATAGCCGACGTGGGCGTCTCCCAGCCCACAGTCAGCCACCACTTGAAGAAGCTCCGGGAAGCGGGACTGCTCACCTCTGAACGGCGCGGCACCTGGGTGTACTACCGCCCTGCACCGGGCGTCCTGGCTGCGCTCGGCGAGTTTCTCGCCGACACCGAGAAGGTCGGCAAGGAAGAGATCGCTCCGGCCGTCCGGATCTCCTGACATCCGGCGTCGCTGTCCCTGAACCTGGGGAGGGGCGCCGTTTCTGCCGTGGCGCGACTGTCTGTGCGCCGGCGCGCTTCGCTCCGCGCTCGGGAGCCCCTCAGGCCGAGGCGGCCTTGGTGAGGAGGGCTCCCATGGCCGCGAGGACGGTGGGCTCGACGCGGTAGTACACCCAGGTGCCCCGCCGCTCCGAGGTGAGGAGACCGGCTTCCTTCAGCTTCTTCAGGTGGTGGGAGACCGTGGGCTGTGAGACGCCGACATCGGAGATGTCGCAGACGCAGGCCTCGCCGCCTTCGTGCGAGGCGACGGAGGAGAAGAGTCGCAGCCGGACCGGGTCGCCCAGCGCCTTGAACATGACAGCGGTTCGCTCGGCCTCTTCGGCGGTCAGTGGTCGCTCATGCAGAGGCGGGCAGCAGGGCTCTATATCGGGCTCCAGTACCGGCAGTATCTTCACGTTCGACATATATCTATGTTGACACACGTCGAACCAGCGGCCTGAGGTTCCGGGGGGCGGGACGGCTCGGGGGCGCTATCGCGCGTAGCGCCACGGACCGTCATCGCAGTCGACGCGAACACCGTTCCTGCAGAAGCAGAACGTGACCCGCAGTACGTCCTCGGCGTGCGTCACGGCCTTGCCGAGTTGCCGGATCCGTTGTCGTCGACCTGGTCGGGGTAGGTCAGGCTGCTCTTCCACCGGATGTACGCCCCGATGGCGGAGCCGTCGGCGATTCCGTCGTACGCCCATACCTGTGACTGTTCGCCTGCCTGGTTGGGGCCGTGGTCGACGCGGCTTCGGCCGGAGCTCGCGCGGCTGTGCCGCCCGGCGCCCGCCCTGCGTGGTCCTCAGGTCTTACTCGGCCGACGGGGGTCCGGGGCAGTGAATTCGATGAATGTCTATGTTGACGCTTGTCGAATCAAGTGCCATGCTGCAAGTGCAAGAGATCGACGAATGTCGAATCAAAGGGGAAGAGCCGTGAACGTCACCGCCACCGACCAGCTGCCCGTCGTGGTCATCGGAGCCGGACCCGTCGGCCTGGCCGCTGCCGCGCACCTCGTCGACCGGGGGCTGGAAGCCTTGGTGCTCGAGGCCGGCGCCCAGGCGGGAGCGGCGGTTCGGGAGTGGTCCCACGTGCGGCTCTTCTCCGCATGGGGCGAGGTCATCGACCCGATCGCCGAGAAGCTCCTGGCCCCGACCGGCTGGGCGAAGCCCGACGCGGACACCTATCCGACCGGCGGAGACTGGGCCGCCACCTATCTCCAGCCGCTCGCGGACGTCCTGGGCGACAGGGTCTGGCTCGATGCCCGGGTCACCGGCGTCTCCCGCACCGGACGCGACCGTGTGGTCGACGTCGACCGTGACAAGCAGCCCTTCACCGTGCACATCCGATACGGTGACGGCCGCGAAGAGCGCGTCCTCGCCCGGGCCGTGATCGACGCCTCCGGCACGTGGTCCACTCCGAGCCCGGCAGGCGGCGACGGACTCCCGGCCCTCGGTGAACGTGCAGCGGCGGAGCGGATCTCCTACCGGGTTCCCGACCTCAAGGACCCCGCGGTGCGCACCCGTTACGCGGGCAGGCGCACCGCCGTCATCGGCTCCGGAGCCTCGGCCTTCACGGCGCTCGCCTCGCTCGCCGCCCTCGCGAAGTCCCGGGACGGCGCGGACACCCGTGCGACCTGGATCCTGCGGCGCAGTATCTCGGGCAGCACTTTCGGCGGAGGGAGCGCCGACCAGCTCCCGGCCCGTGGCGCCCTCGGCCTCGCGGCCAAGGCCGCGGTCGACGAGGGGTACGCGGACGCCGTCACGGCCTTCCGCACGGACGCGATCGAGCGCGACGGCGAGCGCCTGGTTCTGGTAGCCGAGGACGGCCGTCGACCTGACCCCGTGGACGAGGTCATCGTCCTGACCGGCTTCCGCCCCGACCTGACGTTCCTCGGCGAACTGCGTCTGGGACTCGACGAGCGGCTCCAGGCCCCCGTCGAGCTCGCCCCGCTCATCGACCCGAACCAGCACTCCTGCGGCACCGTCTACCCGCACGGCGTGAAGGAGCTGGCCCACCCCGAGGAGGGTGTGTACCTCGTGGGGATGAAGTCCTACGGCCGTGCTCCGTCCTTCCTGGCGCTCACCGGCTACGAGCAGGTCCGCTCGGTCGTCGCCGCCATCGCCGGCGACCGCGAATCCGCCGAGCGCGTCGAACTCGTACTTCCCGAGACCGGTGTCTGCGGTGGCGCCGGCCTCTTCGACCAGCCCACCGACACCTCGACCGCCGGCGGTGGCTGCTGCGCGACCCCGGCGGCGCTCCAGATCGGCGTCGGATCCCCGGCCGCCTCCGGCGGCTGCTGACGCTGTCCGTCCGACCCATCCGCCCGCCCACAACTGGAGGACCACGATGTCCCGCGTACAGCTCGCCCTGCGCGTTCCCGACCTGGCGGCATCCGTCGCCTTCTACACGAAGCTCTTCGGCACCGAACCGGCCAAGCTCCGTGAGGGCTACGCCAACTTCGCCATCGCGGAACCGCCGCTCAAGCTCGTCCTCATCGAAGGGGAAGAGAACGAGGACACCCGTCTGGACCACCTCGGCGTGGAAGTCGGCACCACCGAGGCGGTTCACACGGCCACCGCCCGGCTGGGCGAGGAGGGTCTGGCAACGACGGAGGAGAACGACACCACCTGTTGCTACGCCGTCCAGGACAAGGTGTGGGTCCACGGCCCCGGCCGTGAACCGTGGGAGGTGTACGTCGTCAAGGCCGACGCCGACACCCTGACCAGGCAGCAGGGCAGCACGTGCTGCGCCGGCACGGCCGCCACCACCGACAACGACGCGAGTGAACCCGTCGCCGCCGGCGGATGCTGCTGATCCCTCAATGGCCGACCTTCATACCCGCGGGGCCGCGACCGGAGCAGGGGACCGGTCGCGGCCCCGCGCCGTCCTGCCCGCGCTCTGCGCCACCCAGATCACCAGCTGGGGCATCCTCTACTACGCCTTCCCGGTCCTGAACCCGCAGATCACCGCCGACAGCGGCTGGTCCACCGGCGCCACCATGGCCGCGTTCTCACTTGCCCTCGTCGTCTCCGGGCTCACGGGAATCCGAGTCGGCCGGATCATCGACCGCCGCGGCCCACGCACAGTCATGACGGCAGGCTCCACGGCCGGGGTCCTGAGTCTGGTGATCGTGGCCATGGCGCCGAACCTGCCGGTCTTCTTCGCCGGCTGGCTGCTGGGCGGGTTCGCCATGGCGGCCACCTTCTACCAGCCCGCGTTCGCCGCACTCACTCGCTGGTGGGCCCCGGATCACGTCCGAGCGCTCACGGTCGTCACCCTCGCCGGCGGCCTCGCCTCCACCGTCTTCGCCCCGCTCACCGCTGCGCTCGCCGACCACCTGTCGTGGCGCGAGACCTATCTCGTGCTGGCGGCGATCCTCGCCACCGTCACGATCCCGGCCCACGCGATCGCCCTCAAAGCTCCCTGGCCCCAGGCAGCACCCTCACCCGTCGATACCGCCGAGAGCCCGAGCGCCGTAGCCCGAAGCCGACCGTTCCTCCTGCTCACGATCGCGTTCACGCTCTCGGCCTTCGCGATGTACGCCGTCGTCGTCACTCTCGTCCCGCTCCTGCTCGAACGCGGCTACACCACAGCCCAAGCGGCCTGGGCTCTCGGTCTCGGCGGCGCAGGCCAGACCCTCGGCCGTACCCTCTACGCGCCGCTGGCCCGCCGCACCGGCACGACAGCCCGCACCGCGACCCTCATCGCACTCGGCGCCCTGACCACGGCGGCCCTCGCCGTCACCCCTGGCCCCTACAGCCTGGTGGTCGCGGCGTCGATCGCGGCCGGCATGGTCCGCGGCAACCTCACCCTCCTCCAGGCCACCGCCATCACCGACCGCTGGGGCACACGGCACTACGGCCGGCTCTCCGCCCTCCTCAGCGCCCCCGCCATGACAGCCTCCGCTCTCGCGCCCTTCGCTGCAGCCACGCTCGCCTCAATCCTGGGCGGCTACCCGGAGTTGTTCGGAGTGCTCGCCGGCCTCGCGGCGGCGTCCGTAATCGTGGCCACGGCGACATCCGTACGAGGAAGGGAATGATTCCGAGCGTCGAGGCCGACGATCTCGGCACAGTGCCGGCGTCTCTGCCCCGCCTTGCTCGCGAGTTCGACGCTGCCGAGGCTCTCGGGCGCGGCAGGCAGCGAGCCGACTCCTGGAGCGGTCGACCGTCGCCTGGCCGATGGTCAAAGGGGCTGTGTTCCGTACACCGGGTCGAGGACAGTCCCCGACAGGTCGGCTGTGCATGGCCGCACGACGTCCGTGGGCACGGAGGGACCTTCCGCATGCCTGATGGCTCATCAGGCATGTCGGCATTCGGTCAGCATGAGTCCCCGCGAGTTCCGTGGCGATCGTCCCAACAGGCGTGGACACCAAGGGACACCCAGGCAGAAAGCCGTCTGGCCCGACGGGAGCGATGTTCCTCACAGACATCGTCCGGCATGTGCCGGTGTAGAGTCGCGAGCGCCCTTGACCTGCACGAAGCAGGCAGGGAGCCGTCTTAGAGGAGTCCATCGTGCTGCGCACCATGTTCAAGTCCAAGATCTGACTATTTGGCGTTGCCGCAGGTCAGGGGCATCATGTGCCCCCCTCAGGTCAGCAAACGGTCAGCATGCGTCCGCATGCTGTCCCCGCTTGCCGGCCTTCGACCTACAGTGCGGCGCCTGAGCATGATCCTTGGGCTGGAACGGATGGTTCGCGACATGGCCCGACAGCTCGCCCGCGGCATGGGTTCCTTCTTCAAGGACTGCGGCTGCGCCAAGTCCACCCGCTGCCCTCACCCGTACTCGATCCGTTTCCGAGACGCGCTGGGCAAGCAGCGTGAGGAGTCCGGGTACGACACGCAGGACGATGCGATCGAGCGGCTCACGCAGCTGTATGCGGAGAAGAAGACCACGGCGCCGTCGGTGGCGGCGGCTCGCCGGGAGCTGGGGCAGCTGACGGTCGAGGAGTACGCCAAGCAGTGGCGGCCGAGGCAGCGCAGGATGACGGACTACTCCACGGGCGAGCACGTCGACAGTTCGATCAACGTGCACATCGTCCCGCGTTTGGGAGCGCGGAAGCTGAACTCGGTCACCCCGATGGTGGTCGAGCGCTTCCTGGAGGAGATGGAGAACGACGGGGTCGGCCGGGGCAACCAGGTGAACATCTTCCGCGTCTTGAAGACGATTCTTCGGGATGCGTATGCCAAGGGGGCGATGGCGGACGATCCGGTGCAGGGGGTCCAGGAACCCGAATATGTGCGGGGCACTGTCGCCATCCCGTCGCTCGCTTACGTGAAGCAGGCGCTGGCTGTTGCCGATGAGGACTTGGCGCTGGAGATCGTCATGATGACGGGATGCGGCCTGCGCAACGGCGAGGCGCGGGCGGTGAACGTAAACAACGTCGTGGCCCAGGATGTGTACCGGGTGCGCGAGCAGATCTACTCCAACACGCTGAGGCCGGCGAAGCTGAAGCACCGCAAGGCGGGGGAGTTCCGGGAGGTTCCCCTGCCCCGGTCGGTGCGGGAGGCGATCGAGCGGTACGCGGCCAAGCACGGCACCACGAGGGACGGCTATCTGCTGCGCGGCCCGGGTGGCTACTTCACCGAGGGCATGGAGCGACGCCGGGTGAGGAAGCTCTTCGCGGACCTTCCGCCGGAGGCGGGAGTGGGGATGTACGGCTTCCGGCACTACTTCGCCTCGAACGCCCTTGGCAACGGCATCCCCATCACCGACGTCGCGGAGTGGATGGGCCACAGGTCCATCGAGGAGACGTACCGCACGTACCGGCACCTGATGCCGGGCAGTATCACCAAGGCCGCCCGGATCCTGGACGCCGGCCTCTGGGAAGCCGCCTGATCCCCCGATTTGAGGGAACAGCAGGTTCTTCCTCTGCCGGTGGTGTGGCGGTCACCCGAGAACGGACCAGCCAAAACGTCCACGAGTGGCGGGCCCGGCCGAGGGCCGGGCCGGGAATGGTCCGTGACTCAGGCGGTCGTGGCGGCCCCCGCGAGGAGTGACAAGAGGCGGGCACCTCCGTGCCGACCGCGTCCCGCGCGCGGCCGAGGTAGGCGCGGGGGTCCACGGTCTCGGGGTGCGTGTCCAGGTGGTCCCGGACGGAGCGGGTGAAGAGCGCGTTGAGGTGGGTGGAGACGTTCATCTTGGTCATGCCAGCCTCGACCGCCTTCGCGAGATCCGCCTCCCCGACCCCGGAGGAGCAGTGCAGGACGAGGGGCACGTCGACGGCGTCGCGCAGGCGGCTGATGAGCGCGAAGTCCAGGGACGCGTCACGGGTGCGCATGGCGTGCGAGCTGCCCACGGCCACGGCCAGGGCGTCGACGCCCGTGGCCTCGACGAACGCCCGTACCTCGTCCGGGTCGGTGCGGACGCCCGGGGCGTGGGCCCCGTCCTTGCCTCCCACCCCGCCCAGCTCGGCCTCCACCCAGACGCCCTCTCGGCGGCAGGAGGCCGTGACAGCGCGGGTGGTGACGAGGTTCTCCCCGTACGGGGACGTGGAGGCGTCGAACATCACGGAGGTGAAGCCGAGTTCGACGGCCTGGCGGACCAGGGGTTCGGACTCGGCGTGGTCCAGGTGGACGGCGACGGGCACCCGTGCCGCGCGGGCGGCCGCGAGTGCCGTGCTGCCGATGACGGCGAGGGAGCCGTGGTACCGGGCGGTGTTCCGCTGATCTGGAGGACGACGGGCAGTCCGACGGCCTCCGCGTCGGCGACGATGGCCTCGGCGTGCTCGATCTGGACGACGTTGAACGCGCCGTCACCCGTTCCTGCGGCGCGCGCGGGGCAGATGATGCCGTCAGTTGCCGTGAGGAGCATGGATCTTCTCCACTGCTGTTGAGGTACGGATGTTCCGGTACAGGTCCGTGTCGACCTCGCCGACCACGGGGCAGGGCACGGCAGCGGCCGAAAGCGCGACGGCCTCGCGGACCAGCTCCGGCCGGGCGGCGCCGTCGGCGAGACCGGCGGCGAGCGCGGCCACGCAGGCGTCCCCGGCCCCGGTGGGATTGCCGGAGAGGGCCTGCGGGGGCGCGGCACGCCAGGCTCCTTGGGGGGTGACGGCGAACAGCCCGTCGGGCCCGGCGGACACCACGACGGATCCGGCCCCGAGCGCCCGCAGCGCGTCCGCCGCGCCGATGACGTCATCACGGCCGGTCGCCTCGGCCGTTTCCGCCGCGTTGGGCTTGATCACGTCCGGTCGGACGAGCCGGGTGAACCGGGTGGTGAACGCGGCCCACGTGGTGGGGCCCATCTGTGGTCCGGACTCGTTGAACACCGTCGCGTCGCCGTCTTCGTGGCTGACGACGGTGAGGGTGCGCCGCGCGTCGTGGGCCCGTGTCCATCAGCTCGTCGAGGAGCCCGGCGGCGCGCAGGTCCTTCCGGATGAGTTCGCCCCTCGGGCCGCCGGCGAGGCCGGTGCCCAGCGCTGGCCGGCCAAGGGCGGAGAGGACGCGGGCGACGTTGACCCCCTTGCCCCCGCGCGGCGTACGTCCGCCATCCCGGTACCCGGGCCAACAACTTCCTCGGCAGGACCCTGCGGCAAGGGCGCTGATCACCAGAACTCGCCGGGCGCCCGGTCCAGGCGCTCCCTTTCCTCTTCCGCTTGGAGCTCAGCCGCTTCCATCGCGGCGGCCCACTTTTCCAGGTAGTCGACCACGTCCGTGGTGGCCCTTACCCAGTCCTCTTCCGGCTTCGGCAGGCGCTTGCCATCGAGACGCACGGTGAGCGTCTGCCGAATGTCCCGGGCCATGACGCGATCAAGGTCCGCGAGGTGGTACCGCATCTCCGGAGTGAAGGCCAGATGACGACCCTGCAGAATGGCGGTGAGGGACTGGGTGAGCCGGTTCCGCACCTTCGGGTCCCGGAAGGCGAAGACCGCGGCCCGGTAGGTCTCCTCGAAGTCTTCGAGCGCGCGAACGTCCCGCAGGGACTCTGGGTCTTGGCGGAGGCGCTTGAGCAGCTCGAAGAGTTGCTCGGATGCCTTCTCCTCGGAGGCGGTCACCCTGCCCCTCCTGGTCTCCCGGATGGTGATCCAGGTTCCGAGGAGCGCCACCAGGGCACCTACGAGACCACCGACGATTCCTTCCAGCATGGTGGGGAGTCTCGCTCCGAACCCTCAGCGGCGACGGCACGATGGCGAATCGTGGCCGACTACCGGCCTCCGCGTGGCTGGAAATCGCGGGGCGACCGGTTTTGCCGCTACAACGGAGGAGTGCCGCCGGCGTCGGGAGGTGTCTGTGAGTGGTCCGCATCTTGGTGGTGGGCGAGGCGCAGCTGCGCTGTCGGTCTTGCCGACCGGAGACCTGGGCCTCCATGTCTTGGCCCTCAACCTCTGATGGTAAGTGCGCGAGTTGTGATGGAACTTCGTGGGCCGCACGGACGACGAGATCCGCAAGGCCCGCAAGGGCTGGATGGCGAGCGACCGCTTCGGCGAGGTCAAGGGGTACGAAGGTGACCGGCTGGACGCGACCGGGGTGCCGGCGACTCAGCTGAAGGCGCGGAGACGGGTGCGCTGACCTGGCTTTTTCACTTCTGCGTCAGCTCAAGGTCGAGGGATGCTTGGCTCCGCCGTGGATGTCGTCGCGACTGCGGGAGGGCGCGTATCGCAGCCCCTTCCGCAGTCGCGCAGTCGGTGGGTGTACTTCCAGAGTGTGCTCGATGCGAGCAGGTCTGGTCAGCTGAATGCTGACTCTGCTGACGGTTCATCAGGCGATTTGGCAGTGTCGCACAGGGAGTGGCGGCATGCTGGTCTCGGCACCGTGGCCTGCGCGGCCCATGATCTAGCGGGACGTGGTAGTACGTCTGTTCCGGCAGTCCAGCCGGCTCGGCTCGACGTAAGGCGTTCCCCGAGCCCGGGTCGGGCAGGCTGGAGCCAGCGAGCCGAGGGTTCTGCTCCAGCGCGGCGACGTCGTCGGGCTCGCCGCACTGAGCTCTTTCCAACCTCACGCGTCAGCGTGAGGTTGGAAAGAGCTCAATGTCGGTGCAGGTTTGTCAGTGGTGGCTCGTAGGATCCGTTCACCCGTTGGGGGTTCAGGATCGGAGCGATGCACATGGCACAACCCCGGCCGTGGGTCCTTGAGGATTCCGCGATCGATTCACAGGAGCAGGACCGCTTCGACCACCTGTCGGTGGCACAGGAGTTGTCCATGATTCTGCGGGGCTCTCGTCAGTCCCTTGCAATCGGCCTGCTCGGACCGTTCGGCAGCGGCAAATCGTCCGTTGTCCGTCTGCTCGACGCGGAACTGAAGGGTAACAAGGACTGGGCGGTCGTTCATCTCAGTGCGGAGCGGCACAGCGGTACCGCCCGCGCCCGGGGACTGCTGTATGGGCTGCTGGACGATCTGAAGCGACAGGGTCTGATCAACGACAAGACCTGGCACAGCGAGCGGGTATGTCTGGAGAGCGGCCGGCAGCGGGTCGACTCGAGGCGCAGCGCGACGTCCGGTCGGCCGGGCACGTCCCGACGGAAGTACGTGATGGCCGCGCTGGAAGCGCTGGGCTGGATGGCGGCCACGCTCGGGTTCATCTGGCTCATTGGCGCCGTCCTGGTCCTCGTAGGCCGGGTGGTCGGCGTGGGTGCCGGCGTTTCGCCCTGGGCGTGGTTCGCCTCGCCCGGGGCCAGCCCGCTGGTGGCTGTCGCGTTCAGCGCCGCAGTCGCAGCCAACGTCCTGGGAACCGTGAAGGAAGGAGCCCTGGCCGCACTAAAACGGTACGACATCACCTTGACCACCCCGCGGCCGGAGTCGACCGACGACCTGGAACAGGTCTTCGCCCGCCTCATCGGTGGCATCAGACGGCGCCTGGTCATCGCCATCGACGACATCGACCGTCTGTCTGCCACGGAAGTACTCGAAGCACTCACGACCGTGCGGGGCCTGCTGCTGACCGGCACCCACCACACGCATCCGCCTGTGTTCCTGCTCTCTTGCGACGAGGACATCGTCCGTGAGGCCATCGTCGGAGTCCGGCCCGGTCTCGCGCATCGCTCTGCCCACACAGCCGAGCACGACAGCAGCCCGTCTCCGACCGCGGGGCCGGAGAGGAAGGCCACTGAAGAAGCCGCCCAGGAGTACCTGAACAAGCTGTTCACCGTGCGCATGGTCCTGCCCGCGCACCATGGGGGAGACCTCAGGGACTACGCCGAGCGTCTTCTGACACATCCCACGGAGCATGGTGCTGTTGCGGTACTGGGAGGCATGCAGCGAGTACATGACGTTCTCGACCTCCTCGTGCACCAGGACGTCAAGGACCCCCGGCACGTCATCCGTCTGCTCAACGCGTTCCTTGCCGACTACGCCCTGGCGATGCGCCGTGAGCGACCGGATGAAACCGGCACTGCTCGTATTGCGCCCGGTGAAGTCACGGGCCATCCACTGACTCTGGCGCGCCTGACGGTCCTGCGTCACGACTTTCCCGGCCTGTATCACGCGATTCGTACGGAGCACGACCTTCTCGCCGTCCTCGACGACGCTCTTCTCGGCTCCACCACGGCGGTAAACGATCCGCTCCTGCGAGCGTTCACCCAGACCGTTCCGGCGCAGGACATAGCCGATGGCCAACAGACCATTCGCCGCCTGAACACAATGGCCCAGCCCGGCCTCACCTACCTTCTCGCCACAGCTGGCCGGACACGCACTGGCCGACCTGCGCATCTGATGCCGCTGCTCACCCTCGGCTCCACCCCCGCAAGCAGGCTTCTCGGTAGTGAGCAGGCAGCGGCGATTCACCGAGAACTCGTCCAGCGCGACACCGAAGCCTTCACCACTCGACTTATCGGCACAGAGGGCCGTCACCGCATACTGAGCGCCGCAGCCCACACCATCGCCCAAGCGCGCCAGGGACTCGATGTGGAAAACGCTCTGACCGCTGCTGTCCAGGCACTCGGCCGGATCCCAGGCCTTGCCGACCACGCGGCAGCGGACCCGCAGAGCGCCAGAGCACTGCAAGCGTTGACCGAGGAAATCGCCCGCAGGCGCGCCGATGCCGCCACTGCCATACCGGCCCATGACCTCATCGCCGCCCTGGAGGTCTTCCCCGACGCGTACCTTCCCGCCCTGCACCAAGCGCTGAGCACGACCAGCGCCAGTGCTCGAGGGAACCCCTGGTGCCGAACAGCCCGCGTTTCTGTGGGCCCAGGCCCTGATCGCTTTGCCCGCCGGCCGACACGCCGACCAGCTGCATGCGCCGCTGAGCGACTACCTCACCACTCTCGCCGACAACGGCAGCACCGGCGACCTCACGACCTGGATCACCGCCTACGAGGACGCCCCCGCAATACAGCGAGCGGCATGGCCGCCGCAAGCACACCAGGCACTGCTCGCGATGGCAGCACGCGTCGGCGATGACAAAGCAACCCAACGCGTGCACCAGATCACCGTCGAATCTGCGGACGTCCACCAGTGGCAGCGGCCCTTTGCCGAGGGTCTGCTGGCCTGGCTCGCCACCGATGACAACAACCTGCGAGCCAAGGCCGTCGAGCTCCTGGGCCACGCCACTGTGTCTGAAGACGGATGGGGCCACCCGGCTGCGACACCTGCTGCGCCCGCCGACTCCACCCTGGCAGCACAAATTGCCGAGCGGGCAGCCGGATTCCTGGAAGACGATGACGATGCGGGCAGCTCCCAGGCCACGGCGAAGCTGTTGCACACCTGGCTTCCCACGATCGGCCACCACGCAGCCATCACCCCGGGCGCGCTGGTGAGCACCGTGACAGCCCGTGCAGTGGGAAATGCCGCGCACACCTGCCTGGACTTGGCCGCCGACGCCGCATCGATCATGGCCGACCTGCCGGAACAGGATGCGGCGGTCTGCGCGGTGGCCATCGTCGGCAACCTTCACGACCCCATCGTCACCGAGGCTGTACGTGACGCACTCGTGGAAGCAGTGGTCACCTACCTACGTCACACGCAGCACAGTGAAGAGCCCGAGGTGCGAGAAGCAGCCGGGACGTGCGTGACCGCCCTGACAGCATCCCTGAACCAGCCTGACGAACGCGGAGCCCATGCTCGACGCTGGCTGCCCGCACTAATGACCACACAGCAGGGTCGCGCAGAAGGTTCCCGGCTTGCTGACCAGCTCATGATGGTGCTCGGCAACTACAACCAGCCCCACATCGCCGAGGTACTGGAGGGTCTGCAGGTACTCTTCCGGGACCCCGACCTGCGCGCAGCAAAGCTCGCTGTGGCGCTGCAGCATCTGCAGAACTGGATCGGGAGCGCCCCGGTTCCGGCCGTCGCGTTCGCCGCGCATCATGCCCAGGACGCCGCGGTCACTGTCACATGGCTCTCCTGGATCGCGCAGTTCTGGCAGCAGCTCCAGCCGCATGTCCGCACACTGGCGGTGGCCGCTGCTGATCGGAGCGATCTGCGGGAGACTGCACTGCCCAGCCTGCTCGTCCAGCAGATCCTGGATGGCAACGACACCACGGCCTGGGCACACGCCGCCTCTGTGTGGGACAAGGTCGCCCCCAACCAGCAGGCGTCGCTTCTTGCCGCAGCAAACGGCCGGTGCCCCGACCTTGCTGAGCGAGCCAATGAAGCCGCACACACGATCCTCAACGACGCCCTCGATTTCGCCGACACCGAACAGCTGCCGGCGCTCCTTGGACTCATCGCAGGCAGCGGTCAGTTCACCGAAGCGGTCTGTGGTCACGTGCAGCAGCACCTAGCAGACCGGGATTGGGACGCGGCACGTATGGCCGACGTTGTCACCGCCGGTGCCGACTCCCCATCCGTTTGGGGCGTGCTACTCGAGGAAGCGGGCAGCGACCAGACGACGCTCGGCCATGCCACTAGCCTCATAGGGGCACTGATCGCAGCAAACCCGGACTGTGTTCCTGCCGCTTTCATCGAGCACATGGGAGCAGCGCTGCAGACGGCGGCACCCGCGAACGCCTCCGCGCTGGGCCAGGCTGTCCGGCCTCTTCCGGACTTGGCCCGGCGGCTGGGCCGCCAGCTGACCGGCCAAGGAAAGACCTCTGAAGGGAAGGAGCGAATGAGGGCGTTCAAGAGTGCTGCCGGAATCCGCTGACGCGGTCATTTCGACAGTCTGGCGTCCCAGGCATCTGGGTTCTGCCTTCCCGGCGACGGTGCGGGTCCTGATGGCCCTCGGTCTTGTGGTTGTCGCCTGGATCTGTGCCCTGTTCGCCTTCGCGGTGGGTTTCCACGCCGACAACCTCGTGGAGGACGAGGCGGCGTTGGACTTTCCAGGTGGTGCGACGGTGGCCTTGGGCCGGCTACGTGTACTGCGCCTGTCGGTCATGATCACGTTCGGTACGACGGACGTCACGGTGAGGTCGTGGGAGATGCGCCGGACGGTGGCGGCCAATGTGGCCATCACGTTCGTCTTCAACACGGTGATCATGGCCGGCATGATCGCGGCACTGGACAGCGGGGAGGATGCCTGACGGGTGCCGTTGATCTCCGGACGGCGGGGGCGGTGATCGGATCAGCCGCGCGGGGCGTGGTGATCCGGCCACCACCCCTCGTGCTCAGAGGGTGAGCACGAGACGGATTGGGTCTCCGATCTTCTTTTGCAGCAGGGTGACGGCGTCCGCGGCTTCGGGCAGGCGACGTGAGTGGTGACGGAGGGGCCGAAGTCGATGCGTCTGGCGGCCGCCAGTCCGACGAGCTGTTGCGCGGGCCGCTGCGATGCCGGCGAAGTTGATGCCCGGCCCCGCGCACCGCCTTGCTGAAGTCTCCGGTCATGGGGTCGAGCGCGTGGTGGCTCCGAAGAGGAGAGCGTGCTCGGTGGGCGCCGAGCTCGCGTGCGATCTGCTCGCAGCCTTCGCTGCTTGCGATGGAGATGGTCTCGTACCCGAGTTTGGCCGCGAACTGGAGGGCGAGGTGACCCAAGCCGCCGATCCCGAGGACGGCAATGCGTCCGCCCGGACTGACACCTGCCTTGCGGACAGCGTATTAGGTGGTCACGCCTGCGCGCCGAACGGAGCGGCGTCGAAGAGGTCGAGGCCTGCCGACCGTCGAACGGCTCACCGCCTTCCGCGACACCATCGCCGAACGCGTCCATACCCACATCGGCAACATCGCTGCGGTCGGGGTCGGCGCTCCCGCCCAGCTCACCGTCGTCGCCAACCACCTGCTTCTCGCGCTCATCAACCACGAGTACCAGCATGACCAGTGGATCAGCGAGGTCCGTGCCGACAAGCTCGGCCTCGCACTCTCCTGCGATCTCGCTTCGGACTGCATCAGCCGAGTCGAGGGCTTCCTCGTCTGCAACCCCTACGCCTGACCGTCCGCACCTCAGCCTGGCGGGCCGCTGGGAGCAGGCCGCGGACGCCCCACGCTGAGGTTCCGTCGTCTCGTCAGAGGGTGACGATCACAACATCAAGCCGCCTTGGCCCGTGCACGCCTTCGACGCGGTCGAGTTCGATGTCGCTGGTGGCGGAGGGACCGGAGATCCAAGTCTGAGGGCGGGCCGGGTCGAGGCGCGGCAGGGCCTGGGGAACGGAGCCGACGACCTGGTCCTTGGCGCGCACGACGCAGATGTGCAGGTCGGGGACGAGTGTGAGGGCGCGGCGGCCTTGGCCGAGGCCGCCGTCCAGGACGATCGTGCCGGTTTCGGCGATGGCGAGAGCGCAGGTGGTGACCACGGCGTGCGTGGTGTCCAGCTCGTGTGGGGTGAGGAGGGAATTCGCGTCGTGGTGCTGCTGGGCCGTTGTGTCGGACAGCCACGCGGCGGGCAGGCCGGGGGGCACGGCGATGGTGTTGGCACCGTGCCGGTCGAGGAGTTCTGCCACTAGAGCGGGAAGGTCGGTTTCCGTAGTGCGGTGCACGTTCGCGCGGTAGTCGGCGAGGTTCTCGTGAAGGAGGTCCAGGATCGCGGCCTCAGCGTCGGGGGTGTGGGCGGTGAGGTAGTCGCGTGCCGCTTCAGGGGAGGGCGGGGCGTCGAGGAGTGCCTGGCGGATGCGCCCCAGGACGCGTGCGCGGGAGTTCTGCTTCACGTGCGGTTCTTCTTCCACCAGTCGCGGAACGGTTCGGCGGGCAGTTCGGGCAGGTCGCGGCTCTCGGTCCACTGGCGAGCGCCCGGCCCGGCCAGCTTCTTCGGGTGGAGCTTGCGGGTGGCGGACGCGAGACGCTCCCCGGCACCGAGCACACCGGGGTGGTCCAGGACCCACCCGACGGCCTTCATCGCGGCCTTCTCCAGGCGGTGCCCCTTCCCGCCCTGTTCGGCGACCTTCTCGCGGAGGTGGACGAGGACTTCGGGGATGTCGATGGCGACCGGGCAGACGTCGTAGCAGGCGCCGCACAGGGAGGAGGCGTACGGGAGGGAGGCGTCGACCTCGCTGGTGGTGCCGCGCAGCTGGGGGGTGAGAATGGCGCCGATCGGGCCCGGGTAGACAGAGCCGTACGCGTGCCCGCCCGCCCGTTCGTACACCGGGCAGACGTTAAGGCAGGCGGAGCAGCGGATGCAGCGCAGCGCCTGCCGTCCCACCTCGTCGGCGAGGGCGTCGGTGCGGCCGTTGTCGAGGAGGACCAGGTGGAAGTTCTTCGGGCCGTCCGCGTCCGTGGTTCCGGTCCACGTGCTCGTGTACGGGTTCATCCGCTCGGCGGTGGAGGAGCGGGGGAGCGTCTGGAGGAAGACCTCCAGGTCCTGCCAGGTAGGCACGACCTTCTCGATGCCGACGACGGAGATGAGGGTCTCGGGGAGGGTGAGGCACATGCGGCCGTTGCCCTCGGACTCGACGACGACGAGGGTGCCGGTCTCGGCGACCATGAAGTTCGCGCCGGAGATCCCGACCTTGGCCCGCAGGAACTTCTCCCGCAGGTGCAGTCGGGCCGCCTCCGCGAGCTCGGCGGGGGAGTCGGACAGGCCTTCCGGTGCCGGACGTCCCCAACGGCCCATCTGGGTGCGGAAGATGTCGCGGATCTCGCCGCGGTTGCGGTGGATGGCAGGGACGAGGATGTGGGAGGGCCGGTCCTCGCCGAGCTGGACGATGAGTTCGGCGAGGTCGGTCTCGTAGGCGCGGATGCCCTCGGCCTCCAGGTGCTCGTTGAGACCGATCTCCTGGGTGGCCATCGACTTGACCTTGACGACCTCGGTCTCGCCGGTTGCCTTCACCAGGTCGGCGACGATCTGGTTGGCCTCGGCCGCGTCCGCCGCCCAGTGGACGGTGCCGCCGGCCGCCGTCACCGCCTCCTCCAGCTGGACCAGGTAGCGGTCCAGGTTGCCGAGGGTGAGGTCCTTGATCTGCTTCCCGGCCTCGCGCAGCTCGGCCCAGTCCGCCAGCTCCGATACGGCCACCGCCCGCTTGTCGCGGATGGTGTGGGTGGCGTGGCGCAGGTTGGCCCGCAGGGTGTCGTCGCGTACGGCTTCGTGCGCGGCCTTCGGGAAGGCCGGCATGCCGATGAACGTTCCGCTCATGTCAGCGGCTCCTCTTCCGTGCTCGCGAGGATCTCGGCGATGTGCAGCGCTCGCTGCGGGGCGTCCTGGCGGCGCAGCATCCCGCCGAGATGCATGAGGCAGGAGTTGTCGGCACCGCACAGAATCTCGGCGCCGGTGGACAGCGCGTTAGCGATCTTGTCGGCGCCCATCGCCGCCGACACGTCGGGGTTCTTCACCGCGAAGGTGCCGCCGAAGCCGCAGCACTCCTCCGCGCCCGGCAGCTCCACCAGATTCAGGCCCTTCACCGCTTCGAGGAGGCGGCGGGGGCGTGCGCCGAGGCCGAGCATCCGCAGACCGTGACAGGACGGGTGGTACGTGACCTTGTGCGGGAAGTACGCGCCCACGTCCGTCACCCCCAGCACGTCCACGAGGAACTCCGTCAGTTCGAGCGTCTTGGGGACGAGGGAATCGGAGGCATTCGCCAGAGTGTCGCCGCGTCCTTCCAGGCCGGCTTTGCGGCCGATCCTCGGGTAGTTGTCGCGGACCATGGCGACGCAGGAACCGGACGGGGTGACGACGTGGTCGTAGCCCTTGAAGACGCGGGCCATGCGGCGGACCAGCGGTTCGGTCTCCCGCCGGTAGCCGGTGTTGTACTGCGGCTGACCGCAGCAGGTTTGCCCGGCAGGGAAGTCGACCGTCACGCCGAGGCGTTCGAGGAGCTTGACGGTGGCGACGGCCGTCGCGGGATAGACCGCGTCGTTGACGCAGGTGGCGAAGAGGGCGACGCGCATCAGAGGTTCCTCGGGGCGGAGTCGAGTCGGGTGGCGGCATCGTCCCAGGAACTGGTGTCGCCCCGGGGGGTGTAGTGCCGCAGGTGTTGGGTGGAGGCGATCAGCCGGCGCATGTCGGTGAGGTCTCCGACCAAGCCTGCGGCGCGGGCCTGGACGAGGATGTTGCCCAGTGCGGTGGCTTCTGTGGGGCCGGCGACAACCGGCAGGCCGGTGGCGTCGGCGGTGAGCTGACACAACAGGTCGTTGCGGGAGCCGCCGCCCACGAGGTGGATCCGGCGGATGTCGCGGCCGGCGAGCGCTGCGGCCTGGCGCAGGGTGCGGCGGTGAGCGAGCGCCAGGCTCTCCAGGATGCAGCGCACGATCGCCCCCTGACTGCCCGGGACGTGCTGCCCGGTGCGGGCGCAGTAGCCCCGGATGCGGGTCGGCATGTCGCCGGGGGCGAGGAATTCCGGGGCGTCCGGGTCGACGAGAGAAGCGAACGCCTCGGCCCGGGCGGCGTCGGCGAGGAGCGTGGGGATGTGGGTGGGCAGGTTCTCCTTCTCCCACGTGCGCCGGCACTCCTCCAGGAGCCACATGCCCATGATGTTGCGCAGGTACCGGATGGTGCCGTCGATGCCGCGCTCGTTCGTGAAGTTCGCCGCCCGGGAGGCCTCGCTCAGGACCGGGGCGTCGAGTTCGAGTCCGGCCAGCGACCAGGTGCCGCACGAGATGTAGGCGAAGCCGGGTTCGGTCGCGGGTACGGCGGCAACCGCGGAGGCGGTGTCGTGCGAGGCGACCGTCGTCACCGGCGTCCGAGGGTCGAGTCCGGTGTACGCGGCGACGTGGGAGAGCAGGGTGCCGGCCGGTTCGCCGGGGGTGCGTAGCGCCGGGAAGAGAACGGGGTCGAGGGAGAGCCGCTTCATGAGGTCCTTCGACCAGGTTCCGGTGCGGGCGTCGAAGAGACCGGTGGTGGAGGCGTTGGTCTCCTCGGCTCCGACGGACCCGGTCAGCCAGTGGATCAGCAGGTCGGGGATGAGCAGCAGGGTGCGGGCCGCGTCCTGCTGGGCGGTTCCCCGGGAGGAGGCGAGCTGGAAGACCGTGTTGAACGGGAGGTGCTGGAGGCCCGTGATGCCGTACAGCTCCTCGGGACCGACCCTGGCCCAGACGGAGGCGGCCGCGGCGTCGGTGCGGTCGTCGCGGTAGTGGTAGGGGTGGCCGAGCAGAGCGCCGTCCGTGTCGAGGAGTCCGTAGTCCACGGCCCAGGTGTCGACACCGATGGAAGCGACACCACCGCGGCGCGCGGCTTCGCGTAGTCCGTCGAGGACGCCCTGGAACAGGGCGAGGACGTCCCAGCGCAGCCCGTCGGGGAGGCGCACGGGGGTGTTGGGGAAGCGGTGGACCTCGGTGAGGTCGAGGTTGTCCGGACCTACCCGGCCGACGATCACCCGTCCGCTGGTGGCGCCGAGATCGACCGCGGCGAACGCGGACGTGAAGGCGGAGGACGGTGGAGTGGTGGTCACGGGATACCTCTGCGGTGCGGGTGGTTCAGGAGGGGAAGACGGAAAGGAAGGCGGACCGGCGGCGTCCCGTCGGGGCCCGGTGTCAGGGCCGGGGTGCGGGGCGGTGTGCGCCGCCGGTCCGCGGTGCCCCCGGGAGCAGATGCGTCAGTCACCTGTCCCGGGGCGATCAATGGGGCCTCAGCGCAGGAAGGCCGCAGCGACACCGGCGTCGACGGGGACGTGCAGGCCGGTCGTGTGGGTCAGGTCGCCGCCGGTGAGGGCGAAGACCGCGTTCGCGACGTGTTCGGGCAGGACCTCGCGCTTCAGGAGGGTGCGCTGGGCGTAGAACTCGCCAAGGTTCTCCTCCTCGATGCCGTAGGTCGCGGCACGCTGCGCTCCCCACCCTGCGGCGAAGATGCCCGAACCGCGCACCACCCCGTCGGGGTTGACCCCGTTGACGCGGATCCCGTGCTCGCCGAGTTCGGCGGCGAGGAGACGCACCTGGTGAGCCTGGTCGGCCTTGGTGGCGGAATAGGCGATGTTGTTCGGCCCGGCGAAGACGGCGTTCTTGGAGGCGATGTAGACGATGTCGCCGCCCAGACCTTGTTCGATCATGATTCCCGCGGCCTCGCGGGAGACCAGGAAGGACCCGCGGGCCATGATGTCGTGCTGGAGGTCCCAGTCCTGCGCGGTCGTCTCCAGCAGCGGCTTCGAGATGGAGATGCCGGCGTTGTTGACCACGAGGTCGACCCCGCCGAACGCGAGGACGGCCTCGCGGAACGCCGCACTGATCTGCTCCTCGGAGGTGACGTCCACGGCGATCGCGACCGCCTTGTCGGGACCGCCGAGCTCCTCGGCGACCGCCTGGGCGTTCTGCCCGTTCAGGTCGGCGACGACGACGCAGGCGCCCTCGGCCACCAGCCGGTGGGCGATGGCCTTGCCGATACCGGAGCCCGCGCCCGTCACCAGTGCCACCCGCGTGGCGAGCGCCTTCGGCTTCGGCATGCGCCGCAGCTTGGCCTCCTCCAGCTCCCAGTACTCGATGCGGAACTTCTCTGCTTCCTCGATGGGGGAGTACGTCGACACCGCCTCGGCGCCACGCATCACGTTGATCGCGTTGACGTAGAACTCGCCCGCCACCCGCGCGGTCTGCTTGTCCTTGCCGAACGAGAACATCCCGACGCCCGGGACCAGAACGATCGCGGGGTCCGCGCCGCGCATGGCCGGCGAGTCGGCGGTGGCGTGCCGCGCGTAGTAGGCGGCGTACTCCTCCCGGTACTCCTCGTGCAGCTCCTTCAGTCGGGCGACGGCCTCGTCCAGCGGAGCCGCGGGCGGCAGGTCCAGAACGAGCGGTCGGACCTTGGTGCGCAGGAAGTGGTCCGGGCACGACGTGCCCAGGGCGGCAAGGCGCGGATGCTGGTCGTGGGCGAGGAAGTCGAGTACGACGTCGGAGTCCGTGAAATGGCCGATCTGGGGGCGGTCCTGAGAGGCCAGCGAACGGATGACGGGCGCGAGTGCTGCGGCCCGCTCCCGACGCTCCCTGTCGTCCAGCGCCGTGTAACCGTCCAGTGGTACGCCGAACGGCTGCTTCTTGCCGTGCTCCGCGAGGAAGGTCTCCGCGGTGCGGATCATCCACAGCGCGTTGGTCTCGCACTCCTCCGCGCTCGCGCCCCAGGCGGTGATGCCGTGGCCGCCGAGGACCACGCCGACGGCCTCGGGGTGGGCTTCCTTGATCGCCGCGATGTCGAGGCCGAGCTGGAAGCCGGGCCGGCGCCACGGCACCCACGCCACCTTGCCGCCGTAGCAGTCCGCCGTCAGCTTCTCGCCGTCGGCGGCGCAGGCCAGCGCGATGCCGGAATCCGGGTGGAGGTGGTCGACGTGTGCGGCTTCCACCAGGCCGTGCATGGCGGTGTCGATGGACGGAGCGGCGCCGCCCTTGCCGTGCAGGCAGTAGTCGAAGGCGCCGACCATCTCGTCCTCGCGGTCCACGCCCGGGTACACGCCCTTCAGGGCCCGCAGCCGGTCGAGCCGGAGGACGGCGAGGCCGTCCTCGGTGAGGGTGCCGAGGTCGCCGCCGGAGCCCTTCACCCACATCAGCTCGGTGTCCGCGCCGGTGACGGGATCGGTGACGGTGCCCTTGGCGGAGGCGTTGCCGCCGGCGTAGTTGGTGTTGCGGGGGTCTGAGCCCAGGCGGCGCGCGCGGTCGAGGAGGGCGGCGACTTCGGGGTGGGTGGACATGTGCGATCGGTCCTTCTGGTTCGAGGCTGCGGGGAGGAGGGGTAGCGAGGAGGCCCAGGGGGCGTCACCGGGCTCAGGCGCCCCAGCCGGCCTGCTCGCCACCGACGCGCTCGGCGGCGATCTGCTCCTGCCACCCGGAGGCGGCGTAGGCCGCGACGGGATCGGGGTTCAGGCCCTGCTCCTCGCGCACCTCGCGCAGCAGGGGACGGACATCGGTGCTGTACGCGTCCATCAGGACGGCGTTGGCGGCGAGGACGTCACCTGCGCGCTGGGCGGCGGTGAGCGCGTCGCGGTCGACGAGGAGGGCCTTCGCGGTGGCCTCCTGGACGTTCATGACGGACCGGATGACGGCGGGGATCTTCGCCTCGATGTTGTGGCACTGGTCGAGCATGAAGGCCACGTTCGCGGAGGCGTCCAGGCCGCCGTTCTTGACGACCTCGTGCATGATCCGGAAGAGCTGGAAGGGGTCGGCCGATCCGACCATCAAGTCGTCGTCCGCGTAGAAGCGGGAGTTGAAGTCGAAGCCGCCGAGCTTCCCCTCGCGCAGGAGGAAGGCGACGATGAACTCGATGTTGGTGCCGGGGGCGTGGTGGCCGGTGTCCACGACGACCTGCGCCTTCGGACCGAGCTTGAGACAGTGGGCGTACGAGGTGCCCCAGTCCGGGACGTCGGTGGTGTAGAAGGCCGGCTCGAAGAACTTGTACTCGAGCAGGATCCGCTGGTTCTCGCCGAGCCGCTCGTAGACCTCCGCGAGGGACTCGGCGAGACGGTCCTGCCGCCCGACGATGTCGTCCTGGCCGGGGTAGTTGGTGCCGTCGGCGAACCACAGTTTCAGGTCGGTCGACCCGGTGGCGTCCATGATGTCGACGCACTCCAGAAGGTGGTCGACGGCCTTGCGGCGGGTCTTCGCGTCGGGGTGGCAGACGCTGCCGAGACGGTAGTCGTCGTCCTGGAACGTGTTGGAGTTGATCGCGCCCAGTTCCAGGCCGCGCTCCTTGGCGTAGGCGGCGAGGGCCGCGTAGTCGTCTGTGCGGTCCCACGGGATGTGCAGGGAGACCTTCGGCGCCGCGCCGGTGAACTCGTGGACCTTGGCGGCGTCGTCGAGCTTCTCCCACGGGTTCCTGGGAACGCCGGGTTGGGCGAACACCTTGAAGCGCGTGCCGGAGTTCCCGTAGCCCCAGGAGGGCGTCTCGATGCGCTGGGCCTTGAGCGCGGCCTTCGCAGCGTCCCGTACGACAGTCATTGGGCAACCTCAGAACTTCAGCCGCGCTGGTCGCGACGGCGCTTTGAATCGTTTCATCAGTAAGGAAGCATGACTTTGAAGTCCTGGTCAAGAGATCGAAGGCTATGAAACTGAAACGATTCATTTACGTGTGAGGCGAAGCGCCTTACGATGGCGACCACACGGAACTCAGGCGAACGGACGGTCGGCAGTGGTGGGCATCAAGGAGGTGGCGCGCCAGGCGGGCGTCTCCGTCGGCACGGTCTCCAACGTGCTGAACAGACCAGAGCGTGTCTCCGGCGATGTCCGGGCGCGCGTGCAGGCCGCCATCGACCTGCTGGGCTACGTCCGCAGCGAGTCGGCGCGCCAGCTGCGCGCAGGCCGGAGCCGCATGCTCGGGCTGCTGGTCATGGACACCGGGAACCCCTTCTTCGCGGCCATGGCCCGCGGCACCGAGACGACGGCCGCCGGGGCGGGGCTGGGCGTGATGGTGTGCAACAGCGCTGAGAGCGTCGAGGCCGAGCAAGCGTACCTGGCACTCTTCGCCGAGCAGCGGCTCCGAGGAGTCATGCTGGCGCCGGTCGCCTCGCAGGGCAGACCGTGGGAGGCGCTGCTGCGACCTGAGATTCCCTTCGTCATCGTCGACCGCGCGGTGGCCCCGGAGGAAGCCTGTTCCGTGGCCGCTGACGACGTCCTGGGCGGCACGCTCGCCGGTCGCCACCTGCTCGCCGCCGGGCACCGCCGGATCGCCTACGTCCACGGACCGGACCATCTCCAGCAGGTCCGAGACCGGCGTGAAGGACTCCTGCGCGCGGTAGGAGAAGCGGGGTTGGGCGCCGACATGATCACCGACATCCCGGCGGAGAGGCTCGATGTCAGGGCCGGCAGGGACGCGGGAGCACGACTGCTCGGTCTTCCGGCGGGGCCGACGGCCGCCTTCTGCGCGAACGACCTGCTGGCGCTGGGAGTGATGCAGACGGCCTTCGACGCGGGGGTTCGCGTGCCCGACGATCTCGCCGTCGTCGGTTACGACGACATCGAGTTCGCGGAGGCGAGCCTGATTCCGCTGACTTCGGTCCGACACCCGGCCGGCGAGATCGGCCGCCTCGCAGCCGAGCTGCTCCTGGAGGAGATCGACCCCGCGCAGCCGGAGCAACTGCACCGGCACACCGGCATCGTGCTGCAGCCGGAGCTCGTCGTCCGTCGCTCCAGCCTGTCCCGCCGCTGAGCGCGGAGGGACGAAGGCGCCGCAGAGCGTGCCACGGACGCCCGATGGACTACCGCTGAGAGATCTGTGCGAGGACCCGCAGCGCCTCGCCCCTCAGCCCGTCGGGAAAGACGGCGAGCAATTCGTCGTTGATCTTCTCGGCGGCGGGCGCGAGCGAGGTGTGCAGCTCTCTGCCCTCCGCGGTCAGCGCCAGCAGGGTCCGCCGCCTGTCTGCGAGATCGCGCGCGCGACTGACGTAGTGCTGGGCGGTCAGCCGCCGCACGATGTGATGCGCCGTCGACCTGTCCAGCGAGGTCAACCGCGCGACCGTGCTCTGGTCGATGCCCGGGCTCCGCCTCAAGGCGTTGAGCACGGCGAACTGCTGAGAGGTCACGGTCTCGGAGACGAACGTGCTCCAGAGCGACGTGTGGACCTGCTCGGCACGCCGGATCAGATGGCCGGCGTAGCGGTCCAGGTCGAGGGCTCCGGTCACGGTGATCTCCTGCTCGTGAAGCCGTGCGGGGCCGGCCCCGGTCGCGCCGGTTCCGGCCTGCACGGAGGGGATCAGCCTCGGCGGTGACCGGGCCGGGACTCGTACGGAGTGGCCCGGGAGCCGTCCACGCCGACTTCGAGCCGGCCGATCTTCTCGATCTCGACGACGACGCGGTCTCCGTCGCTGAGCGGCCCGACGCCGGCCGGGGTGCCCGTCGCGATCACGTCGCCGGGGTACAGGGTCATCACCGAGGAGGCGTAGGCGACCAGCTCCCGCACGCCGAAGATGAGGTACGCGGTGTTGGTGCTCTGCCGGGTCTCTCCGGCCACGTCGCAGCGCAGGTCCAGCCGGTCGGGGTCCTCGATCTCGTCGGCGGTGACGATCCAGGGGCCGATGGGGGTGAAGGTGTCGAAGGACTTGCGGGTGGAGCGGTCCTCGCCGGAGCGGACGGTGACGTCCAGCAGGCAGGTGTAGCCGAAGACGTAGTCCAGAGCTTCGTCGGCGCTGACCTGCGACGCGGTCCGGCCGATGACGACGGCCAGTTCGCCTTCCTGGTCCGTTCGGACGTCGGAGTAGGGCAGGACGATGTCCTGGTCCGGGCCGATCACGGACGAGTTGGCCTTCAGGAAGACGCCCAGGTCGGCGATGGACGTGGGGTAGTCCATCTCGGCCTTGTGGTCGAGGTAGTTGACAGGCGCACCGATGATCTTGCCGGGACGGGGCAGCGGGGCCTCCAGCGACACGTCGGCGAGTGCCACGCGGCGCCCGTCGGCCAGGTCGAGCACCGGACCGGCGGCGTCGGACACCGTCTCGATGTACTGCTGGAGCGCGCCGGCCGGACCGGCGGAAGAGAGAGCGACCTGGTCGGTCACATCGGTGAGGGTGTCGCCGTCGACGACGCCGAGGCGTCCCTTGTCGAACAGGGCCAGGCGCATCGTGGCCTCCTTGGTGGTGGGGAAGAATCGGGGGAGTGATCAGGCGCCGGGGTCGGCGCTCTCGCTGCGGTAGAGGCCCAGGGACCGCATCACGGGCTCGTCGCTGTACGAGAACAGGACCGCGTCGGCGGACTTCGAGGTGTTCAGGTGCCGGTAGGAGGCCCAGCCCGGGACGGCGAAGGTGTCGTTCTCCGTCCAGTCCAGCCGCTTGCCGTCCACGATGGTGGAGCCTTCGCCGCGGACGACGCTGAAGATGGTGGAGGCGGTGTGGCGACGGCCCGCCCCCTCGAAGCCCGGTCGCAGCCGCTGGATCCGGCAGCCGATGGTGGGCATGACCGGGCCACCGGTCCACGGGTTGGTGTACTCCAGGACGATGCCGTCGACGTCGCTGCCCTCGGCGGTGTCGGCGACGGCGTCCAAGGCCCGGCTGGTCTCGGCCCAGGTGTAGCGGGTGACGGGCGAGTTCGGCCCGTCCGGTGTGATCCAGGCGGGGGTCAGGCGGCCGTGGAGGAACTGGCGGCTGCCGGCGTCGTCGGGGCGGGTCACTGGCTGGAGCCGCTGGGGGTACTTCTCGTAGAAGCCTGCTTCCAGCGCGTTGACCAGGGGGTAGTCCAGGGCGTCGAGCCAGATCATCGGCGCGTCGCCCTCGTGGGTGTGGTCGTGCCAGTGCCAGCCGGGTGTGAGCAGCAGGTCGCCGGGGGACATGAAGACGCGTTCGCCGTTGACGGTGGTCCAGGCGCCGTCGCCTTCCAGGATGAAGCGGAAGGCGTTGGAGGTGTGCCGGTGGGCCTGGGCGGTCTCGCCGGGCAGGATGATCTGCAGGCCGGCGTACAGGGTGTTGACCGTGGCGGGCGGGTCGGTGAGCCCGGGGTTGACGAGCATGAGGACCCGGCGTTCGGCCTCGTCCAGGGACAGCGTCTGGGAGAAGTGCAGCAGGTGTGGCCGCAGCTCCTTCCAGCTCCACCGGTGGGGGACGGCCCTGCTGCGGGGCTGGGCGGGGAACAGGTTGCCGTAGAACCGCCAGAGCGGTGCTGCGCCGAGGGCGTCGAGGGCCTTGTAGGCGGGGTCGTCGGTCATGTTGTCTCCTCGCGGTGGTTGCTCACGGGGCGGGCGCGGGCTGGAGGTCGCCGGCGGGGGTCCACACCCAGGCGACGTCGTCGAAGTCCTCGGGGGTGCGGTCGGACAGGAGTTGGTTGCGCAGGAAGGCGCCCATCCCGTCCATGTGGCAGATCTCGCCGAATCGCCGCGCGTTCGTCTGGATCGACGCGGCCCGCTCGGTCCGCAGGGCGGCGTAGGACGTGAACGCGTCCTCCGGGCGGCCGTGCTCGCGCAGAGCGTGGCCGAGGGTCACTGCGTCCTCCAGTGCCTGGCAGGCGCCCTGGGCCAGGTACTGCAGCATCGGGTGCGCGGCGTCGCCGAGCAGCACGATGCGGCCGTGGACCCAGTCGGTGATCGGAAGGCGGTCGAACAGTGGCCAGCGCCGGTCCCGGGCGATCAGAGGCAAGGCGTCGCGCACAGCGTCGCAGGCACCGGCGAACCGCTCCTCCAGCTCCGCCTCGGTGCCCCAGTCGTCGGAGCCGGGGTCGTAGTGGTCGCTCTCGAAGACGGCGACCTGGTTGTAGAGCTCGCCGCGTCGCACGGGGTACTGCACGAGATGCATGCGCGGTCCGGCCCAGACGATGACTGACTCCGTAGTCGCGTGCTGCGCCATCGATCCCGTCATGCTGGTGACGGGCAGCGCGCCGCGGTACGCGACGTACTTCGAGCAGACGGGGGCGCCGTCGTTCACGAGGATCTGCCGGAGCCGTGAGTGCAGGCCGTCGGCGGCCACCACCGCGTCCGCCGCGAGCCGTTCGGGCGTCTCGGCGAAGTGCAGGCGTACCGCGGCCTGCGTCTGGACCGCGTCGGTGACGGTTCGCCCGGTGCGCAGGGTGATCGACGGGTGCTCCTCGCAGGCGGTCAGGAGAACGCCGTGGAGGTCGGTGCGGTGGGTGACGAGGTAGGGGTGCTTGAAACGGCTGCGGTAGGCGTCGCCGCGCAGGTCGAGAGCGGTGACCTGCTTGCCGGTGAGCGCGTCCATCATGACGAGCTGGGGCGGGGCGACGGCGGAGCGCTGCACGGCGTCGAGGACGCCGAGTTCCTCCAGTGCCAGCGAGGCGTTCGGAGCCAGCTGGAGGCCGGCTCCGATCTCGCCGAACCGGGCGGCGCGCTCCACCACGGTCACGCGGTGGCCTGAGCGGGCGACGGCGAGGGCGGCGGCCAAGCCGCCGATGCCGCCGCCGACGACGGCGATGTGCAGGGGCGAGGTCGTCACGGGCAGGTGCCTCCTTGAAGGACGGGGGTCGATCCGCCTCCCGACCTGGTGGATCTTCCGCGTCGGGATCATTGGTGTACGGACCATCGGGGCAGGAGCAGGAACTCTCGGTGCGGGTCCACGCAGGGACCGGCACGGGTGGGAGAGCGGTCAGCAGGCGGCGGCGGTGCTGTCGACATGGACGAAGGTGCCCGTGCGGGCGCGGACGTCCTCGACGGTGACGCCGGGCGCGGTCTCGACCAGGGCGAGGCCACCGGCTGTGACGTCGAGGACGCCGAGGTCGGTGATGACGCGGTCGACGCAGGTGCGGCCGGTGAGGGGGAGGGTGCAGTCCTGGACGATCTTCGGGCTGCCGTCCTTGGCGGTGTGCTCCATCAGCACGATGACCCGGCGCGCGCCGTGGACTAGGTCCATGGCGCCGCCCATCCCCTTGACCATCTTGCCGGGGATCATCCAGTTCGCCAGGTCTCCGGCCGCCGAGACCTGCATGGCTCCGAGGACGGCGGTGTCGATGTGGCCGCCGCGGATCATCCCGAACGACAGGGCGGAGTCGAAGAACGACGCCCCGGGCAGAACGGTGACGGTCTCCTTGCCGGCGTTGACGAGGTCGGGGTCGACCTCGTCGTCGGACGGGTAGGGGCCGGTCCCGAGGATGCCGTTCTCGGAGTGAAGCACCACGTGCACGCCGGCCGGCACGTAGGCGGGGATGAGAGTGGGAAGGCCGATGCCGAGGTTGACGTATGAGCCGTCCGTCAGTTCGGCGGCGGCCCGGGCGGCCATCTGATTGCGGTTCCAGGCCATCAGGCGCGCACCGTCCTCTTCTCGATCTGCTTGTCGGCCGCCTGGGCGGGGGTGAGGGGCAGGACGTGCTGGACGAAGACGCCGGGCAGGTGGACCCGGTCGGGGTGAAGGACGCCGGGTTCGACGAGCTCCTCGACCTCGGCGATGGTGATCCGGCCGGCCATCGCGGCGAGGGGATTGAAGTTGGCGGCGGCCCGGCGGAAGACGAGGTTGCCGTGTCGGTCGCCGCGCCATGCCCGGACGAGGGCGAAGTCGGTGGTGATGCCGTGCTCCAGGACGTGGGGGCGGCCGTCGTAGAGCCGGGTCTCCTTGGCGGGGGAGGGGAGGGCGATCGTGCCGTCGGGGGCATAGCGCCAGGGCAGGCCGCCGTCGGCGACCTGTGTTCCGACGCCTGCCGGGGTGTAGAAGGCGGGGATGCCGCAGCCGCCGGCGCGGAGGCGCTCGGCGAGGGTGCCCTGAGGGACGAGTTCGACCTCCAGCTCTCCGCTGAGGTACTGGCGGGCGAATTCCTTGTTCTCGCCGACGTAGGAGCCGGTGACCCGGCTGATGCGCCCGGCTGCCAGCAGGATCCCCAGGCCCCGGTCGTCGATGCCGCAGTTGTTGGAGACGACCTGGAGGTCTGTGGCGCCCTGGGCGTGCAGGGCACGGATCAGGGTCTCGGGGATGCCGTTGAGCCCGAAGCCGCCGACGGCGAGCGAGGCGCCGTCGGGGATGTCGGCGACGGCATCGGCAGGATTCCGGATGACCTTGTCCACGGTTCCTGGTGTCCTTTCAGGTGAGGGGGCCCGGCAGTACGGCGGACCAGCCGCCGTCGACGACGAGATGGGCGCCGGAGACGTAGGAGGCGTCCTCGGAGGCGAGGAAGGCCGCCACGCCGGCGACGTCCTGGGGGGTTCCCAGACGGCCGAGAGGGATGTGCCGGGCGGCGTCGCGCAGGGGGTGGGAGTCGGCGAGCAGGTTGCCCCGGGAGCCCTCGGTATCGACCAGCCCCGGGCTGACGCAGTTGGCGCGGATGCCGTGCTCGGCGCCTTCGGCGGCGAGCTGGCGGGTCAGCGCGATCACCCCTCCCTTCGCGGCGGAGTGGGCGGTGCGGTGGTTGGTCAGGGAGCCGGTGATCCCGGCGGTGGAGCCGATGGTGACGACGCAGCCGCGGCTGCGTGCCAGGTGCGGCCACGCGGCTCGGGTGGTGAGCCAGACCGAGTCCAGCTCGGAGCGCACGGTGGACGCGTAGTCGTCGTAGGACTGTTCGGCGAGGGGGCCGAACCGTACGGAGCCGGCATTGGTGAGGACGATGTCGACGCCTCCGAACGCCTCGACCGCTTCCTCCACCCACGCTCCGACGGATTCGGGACAGGTGACGTCCAGGGGGCCGGGCGTGAGAGCCGTGCCGCCTTCCCGGCCGATCTCCCGCTGCGTCTCCAGGGCTTCGTCGTGCAGGAGGTCGCCGCCGACGACCAAGGCGCCTTCGGCGGCGAACCGCAGGGCCGCCGCCCTTCCCAGTCCGCGGGCCGTGCCCGAGACCAGGGCCACTCTCCCTTCCAGCCGCCTCATCGCGCGTTCCCGTCGAGCAGCGCGTCGGACACGGACTTCACCCCGCCGTGCGAGGTGAGGCCACCGTCGACCGGGATCTCCGCGCCGGAGATGAACGACGACTCGTCGGAGAGCAGGAACACCACCAGCGGTGTCACCTCCTCGACGGTGCCCACACGGCCCAGGGGCGTCTCGCGAATGTTCGTCGCCCGGAAGGCGGGGGCGGCCGAGGCGGTCATCTCCGTCTCGATGAAGCCGGGATGGATGGTGTTCACCCGGATCCCCCGGGGGCCGAGCTCCATGGCGGCGGTCTTCGACAGGCCGCGAAGCGCCCACTTGCTCGTCGTGTAGGCCACCGGGTAGTGGGCGGTCAGCGCGGCGGAGGAGCCGACGTTCACGACCGAGGAACCCGGAGGCATCAGCGGGGCCAAGTGCTGGATTCCCAGGAGCGGGCCGTTCACGTTGACGGCGTGCACGCAGCTCATGTCCTTGGCGGTGACCTCGTTCAGCCGGGCCCGCCAGGTGATGCCGGCGTTGTTGACCAGGCCGTGCACCGCCCCGTACGTCCCGCGGAGGTGATCGGCCAGGTCGGCCCAGTCGTCGGCCAGGGTGACGTCGAGCCTTCGGACGCCCTCCCTGCCGTTCACGTCCGTGGCGATGACCGTGGCGCCTTCGCGCGTCAGGGCGGCGGCCTCTGCGGCGCCCTGGCCGCGGGCCGCACCGGTGACGACGATGACCTTTCCCGTGAGGCGCCCGCCGTTCACGGCCGCTCCCGGTTACGGCGTCGGCCCTTGGGCAGGGCGACGGGATCGGTACCGGGGACCACGCGAGTGGTGAGGGACCCGAGGGCCTGTACGGTCAGGGTGACGGTGTCACCGGGCTTGAGCGGCGGCGGGAGTTGCTGACCTGAGCGGCCCCAGAGCTCTGCGAGACAGCCACCGTTGCCGCACGTTCCGGAGCCCAGCACGTCACCGGCGACGATCCGGGTGCCGCGCGAGGCGTAGGCGGTCATCTCCTCGAACGTCCAGCTCATGTTGGACAGCAGGTCGCTGCCGATCTTCTCGCCGTTGACCTCGGCCGTCAGAGCAAGTCGCAGGAAGCCGTCGGCGTCGCGGTGAGGCTCCAGTTCGTCGGCGGTCACCAGGTAGGGGCCCAGCGTTGTGGCGGTGTCCTTGCCCTTGCACGGGCCGAGACCGATCCGCATCTCGGCGGACTGCAGGTCCCGTGCGGACCAGTCGTTGAACACGGTGTAGCCGACGATGTGCTCCCGCGCCTGCTCCGGGGTCAGGTCACGGCCTTCCCGGCCGATGACGGCCGCCACCTCCAGCTCGAAGTCGAGCACGGACGACCCGGGGGGCATGGGCACGTCGTCATGCGGTCCGAAGATCGCGTGGGGGTTGGTGAAGTAGTAGGTGGGTGCCTCGTACCACTGGGCGGGCACTCCGGATTCGCCGCTGACGGAGCGGCGCACGCCCTCGACGTGCTCCTCGAAGGTGACGAAGTCCCTGACCGAAGAGGGCTGGAGCGGCGAAAGCAGCCGGACCTCGGAGACATGGGGTCCCGGCGGCACGTCCAGGGCCGCTGCTCCGGCAGCCAGAAGGCCCGGCAGACCGTCGGTGTCGCGGATCAGGTCGGTGAGCGAGGTGATGCCGGGCAGGGGGAACAGCGTGCCGTCGTCCTCGACGACGGCGACACGGTTCCGGTGCCGGTATTCGAAAGCGGCGAAACGCATGGTGCGGCTCCTGGTGGAGAAACGGGGGACACGGGACCGGGCCGTCCGGGACGGAGAGAGGGCCCGTTGCCGGCCTTCTACGGACGGTTCCGGTCCCGTGGACCGGAGCCGGGGACGCGGCGGTGGCAGTCAGGGCGGGACAGGAACCGCCGCCGCGTCCCCGGGGATCGGGTGACCGGAGCTAGACCGGCGGGGCGAGGAAGCAGCCGCGGTCGGGGTCGTTGAACGACTCCTTCGCGACGAGCTCGTTCATCGCGTTGGCGGTGCCCCACTGGTCGGTGACCTCGGGCTGCGAGAAGTCGTAGACGTGGGGGTGCCAGGTGTCCTCGTCGAGGTTCTCCAGCTCGGTGGTGTACTCGACGGTGTTGCCGTGCGGGTCGAGGAAGTAGGTGAAGGTGTTGTCCCCGGCCATGTGCCGGCCCGGCCCCCAGATCTTCGTGTGACCGGCCCGCAGGACACGGCCCGAGCCACGCATGTACTCGTCGATGCCGCGCATCTCGAAGGAGATGTGGTGCAGGGAGGTGTGCGGGCCCTTCGCCAGCGCCATGGAGTGGTGCTGCGAGCTGATCCGCATGAAGTGCATGACGTCGCCCATGTGGGGCGAGCTGAGCGAGTCGGACAGCCGGAAGCCGAGGTGCTGCTCGTACCAGGCGCGGGTGCGCTCCAGGTCGGGGGAGTTGAGCACGACGTGCGACAGCTTGACCGGGATCGCCTCCTTCTCCTCGATCTTGCGGTGCCGACGGACCTCGACATCGGCGGAGACCTCGATGGTGCGGCCGTCGACGTCGAAGAACCGGAAACCGTAGCCGCCGCCGGGGGTGTCGACGGCGCCGGGCTGCGAGATCAGCTGCACGCCGCCGGCCAGGAGCTGCTCGGCGAGGGTGTCCACGTCGGTCGGGGTCGCGGCGCCGTAGGAGACCAGGTCGAGGCGCTTCTCGTCGGCCTTGCGCAGCCGGACCACGTACTGCTCGGGGCTGCCCTCGGCGGCGAGGAAGGAGATGCCGGAGTCCTCCGATACCTTGGTCAGGCCCCAGACGCCGGCGTAGAAGTCGAGCTGCTTGTCGTAGTCGGGCACGGCGAGGTCGACGTGCCGCAGGTGGGTGAGCAGGCGGTTGTTCGTCATGGGGTGCCTCCTCAGGCGGTGGAGAGGTTGAGCAGGGCTGCGGCGTTGGCGCCGCGGATGGCGCGGAAGTCGGCTTCGGGCAGGTCCGCCGCGCGCAGCGCGCCGACGGGGTCGGCGGATCCCATGTCGAAGGGGAAGTCCGAGCCGAGCAGCACTCGGTCCGCACCGGCCGCCTCCACCAACGCCCGCAGCACTCTCGGGTCGTGCACGAGCGAGTCGAAGTACAGACGCCGCAGGTAGCTGCTGGGGGGCTGGGCGCATCCGGCCGACGCATCGGTCCGAGCCCGCCAGGCGTGGTCGCTGCGCCCGATGTGGGTGGGCAGGTAACCGCCCCCGTGGGCCGCGACGATCTTCAGCCCGGGGTGCCGGTCGAGGACGCCGGAGAAGATCAGATGAGAGAGGGCGACGGCGTTCTCGGTGGGCTGGCCCACGGTGTTGGACAGGTACCACCGGTCCAGGCGCTCGTCGAGGGTGCAGCCGAACGGGTGCAGGAACACGACCGCCCCGGTCTCCTCCGCGCGAGTCCAGAGTGGCTCGTAGGCCGGATCGGACAACTCACGGTCAGGGGCGTGGCTGGAGATCTCCACTCCGGAGAGCCCGTGCTCCAGCGCATGGTCCAAGGCGGGCGCGAGCTGATCGGGATGCTGCAGCGGAACCAGTCCCAGGCCCCTCAGTCGGCCGGGCGCGACCGCGCAATGCGCGGCGGTCGCCTCGTTGGCCAGCCGGTAGACCTTCTCCGCCATATCCGCGTCCGCCCAGTAGTGGTAATGCGACGGCGAGGGACTGACGAGCTGCACGTCGACGCCCTGCGCGTCCATCCGGGCGAGCCGGACGGCGGGGTCGGTCAGGGCCGGAACGCGGTCGCGGACCATGGGGCCGCTGACGGCTAGGGCATCGGGACCGTTGCGGCGGGCGTCGAGCGCCTTGGCCTCAGCGTGCCCCGGGAGGCCTGCGACGAGGGCCTCGATCTGAGGCAGCAGGACGTGGGCGTGGACGTCCACGGTCGGCGTGGTCACGGGAGCTCCCTGAGCATGGTCATGGTGCGGGCCATCAGCCCGGGCACATCGGCGTCCCGGACGCCGTCGAGCTGCCACTGGCCGATCTGGACCGAGCCCTCCACGACCGGGCGGACGCGCGCGATCCGCCGCTCGTAGTAGGTCTGGAGCAGCTCGTCGTCCCAGGTGCCAGCGGCGATCAGCATCTGTGCCAGAACCCAGGAGTCCTCCAGGGACAGCGCCGCGCCCTGCGCCATCGTGGGCGGGCAGCAGTGTGCGGCGTCCCCGACGAGCACGACCCGGCCGCGGTGCCAGGCTCCTTCGACGAGCAGCCGGTCGAACCACGTGTAGTTGACCTTCGACGAGTCGGTGATTGTCGAGGTGATCTCCGGCCACGCGCCGCCGTATGCCGAGGCGAGACGGGTCATCTCCTGGGCGTAGGACTCGGGTGGGATGGAGGAGCGGTCGCGGTTCTTCTCGACCACGTATGCGTACAGCGTGGTGTCGCTGGTGGGGCAGTAGCCGGCGATGAACGCCGGTCCGCCGTAGGCGAGATCGGTGTGCTCGACCCCGACGGGTCGCGGGGCGGCGACGCGCCAGATGGCCATGCCGGTCGGTTCGGGCTTGTCGGTGATCCCGACCTGGGCCCGGGTGGCGGAGCCCAGACCGTCGGCGGCGATCACCAGGTCATAGCGGTGCTCGGTTCCGTCACTGAACCTGACCGAGACACCGGTGTCGTCCTGGTCCTGGATCGTGGCGGTCGTGCCCAGGTGGACAGTGGCGCCGCTGGCACGGACGGCGTCGATCAGGATCTGCTGGAGCCGCGGCCGCTGCATACCGACAGTGGCGGGCAGGTCGTCGCCGCCGGTGCGCAGGTCGCGCTGTACGTGCAGGACGGTGCCGTCAGGCGCGGTGATGCCGACCGATCCGAAGGGGAAACCGGACGCCTTCACCTCCTCCCAGACACCGAGCTCGCGCAGGACGCGCAGCGCGTTGCCCTGGAGGGTGATGCCGGAGCCGGCGGTGGCGTTCCAGTCGTCCTTCGCCTCGACGAGGTCGACGTCGATCCCGGCGCGGCGCAGCAGGATCGTCGCGGCGTTGCCGGCCGCTCCGCCGCCGATGACCAGGACCTTGCGGGGTGTGCTCATGGGGAACTCCCTTGTTCCTCGGGCTGTGGGCCCCGGGACTACTTGACGGCGACGGGGTTGACGGGGGACCCGACGGCGCCGGTGATGGGCAGGGGGGCCGCGGTCAGCCAGAACTCGTATACGCCGTCGTCCGCACAGTCCTCGGCGAGTGCTTCCAGGTCCCACATCTCGCCGATCAGCAGTCCGATGTGCGGGATGACGACCTGGTGCAGGGGCTGGAAGGCGTGGTCGAACTCGTTGGGCCGCACCTCGAAGCCCCACGTGTCGGTAGCGATCGCGGCGATCTCGCTGCAGTGCAGCCAGGACGCGGTGGTGAACGACAGCCCCGGGGCGGCACCACCCGCGTAGTCGCCCCACCCCTCCCTCCGCACACGGGCGAGCTGGCCGGTGCGAACGAGCACGATGTCACCCCGCCCCAGAGTCACGCCCTGGGCCTCTGCGGCGGCCGTCAGGTGCTCCTCGGTGATCGCGAACCCGTCCGGCAGCTCGCCGTCCTCGCCGACGGTGCGGCCGACGTCGAGGAGCACGGCGCGCCCGGCGATCTGGGAGGCCATGTGCTCGATGCCCGTGACCTGGTCGCCGTCGGAGGTGACGACCTGCTCGGCAGGCCGGCCGTTCCATGCCTTGCCGTGGTCGAAGATGTGACCGAGGCCGTCCCACTGCGTGGAGCATTGCAGCGGCATCGCGATCACGTCGTCGGCGCCGCCGATTCCATGAGGGAGCCCCTGATTGCCCAGGGCCGCGTCCGTGCCGGTGTCGAGCATGGTGTGGACGGGGTTGGTCCGCCGCCGCCAGCCCTTCTGCGGGCCGTTGATGTCGAAGCGCTGCGACAGCGAGAAGCTGACGCCGCGGCGTATCAGCGCGGCCCCCTGACGGCGCTTGGCCTCGTCGAGGAAGTTCACGGTGCCCAGGCGGTCGTCCTCGCCCCAGCGACCCCAGTTGGAGTACTTCTCGGCGGCGTCGGCTATCGCGCCCGCGGGATCGGTGCGGTTCATGCTTCCTCCGCCAGACAGCGGGTGCGCTGCGCGCCGAGGCCGGTGATCGAGGCATCCATGATGTCGCCGTCGCGCAGCAGCCGGCCCCAGTGCATGCCGTTGCCGGCGGGGGAGCCGGTCAGCACGAGGTCGCCGGGCAGCAGGCGCGCGCTCTGGGAGGCGTAGGACACCATGCGCGCCACGTCGAAGATCATGTCCTTGGTGGACTCGTCCTGCATGACCTCGCCGTTCAGCTTGAGCGTCAGGCGGAGGTCGCCGGTGTCGCCGAGCGACTCGGCCGGCACGATCCACGGTCCCAGCGGGGTGAACCCCGGCGCGTTCTTGCTGCGCAGCCAGTCCGTTCCGATCTGCGGCATGTCACGGCGGAACACCGTCGCCCGGTCGGTCAGATCGTTGGCGATCGTGTAGCCGGCGACGTACTCCATTGCCTCCTCGGGGGAGACCTGGTAGGCGGGCCTGCCGATGACCACGGCCAGCTCCAGCTCCCAGTCCGGCTTAGCTGCCCACGAGGGGAGCGTGACGTCATCGAAGGGGCCGGTGACCGAGCTGGGCAGGCCGATGAACACGTACGGCAGATCCTCGGCGGCACGCCTGTCCATGATCTCGGCCGCCTCGGCCCGCGCCTCCTCCTCGGAGCGCCCGTCCGACGGGTCGCGGTGGGCGACGTGAAGGTCGATGACGTGCTGGCGGTAATTGGCGCCGGACTGGAAAACCTGTCGCGGATCCACCGGGGCGAGAACCCGGAAATCCGACAGCGGGCGACGGGAGAGTCCCGGCTCGACGGCGAGCTCATGGAGCCGTGGCAGGAGCTCCTGCCACCGCTCCAGCAGACCCCGCATGGTCAGCTCCGGGTCGGCCAGGGCTGCCCGCAGGTCCAGGACCTGCCCCTCGGGGTCGACGAGAGCGGGGAAAGGCGGGCCCTCACCCAGGGACAGAGTGCCGAGGGCGAAAGGCCCGGCGAAGAGATCAGAAACGGATTCAGGTTTCACCGACATGTCCTCCTGATTGCGATGCGACTAATGTGAACCCGCCACAAGCAATCAGGGAAATCGATTCCTTGGATCAACTGCATCCGTCACATCAATACTCACTGGTTGTGCCGCACCCGAAGAGGAACCGACCCATGAATCTGGCCCGCCTCGACCTCAACCTCGTCGTCGCACTCCGTGCCCTTCTCGAAGAACGCAACGTCACCAGAGCCGGCCAGCGCGTCGGTCTGAGCCAGCCCGCCATGAGTGCCGCACTGGCCCGGCTGCGCCGCCACTTCGGCGACGAACTCCTCTCACGCGTCGGCAGCCAGTACGAACTCACGGCTCTGGGGCAAGTGCTCCTGGACCGCACCGCCACCGCCTACGACGTCCTCGAACGGCTCTTCGCCAGTCAGGCTGCCTTCGACCCGGCCACCGAGACACGCGAATTCCGCATCGTCGCCTCCGACTACGCGGTCGATGTCTTCGGGGTGGAGTTCGCCCGCGTCGTCCACGAGGAAGCACCAGGAATCAGGCTGCGCTTCACTCGCACCCCCATCACCGTCGTCGATGACACCACCAGTCTCCTGAGTGCCACCGACGGGCTGTTGATGCCCCACGGCGTCATCAGCGACTTCCCTGCCACCGACCTCTACGACGACCGCTGGGTCTTCGTCGTTGCCGAGGACCACCCCAGTGTCGAAGACCGGCTGACCCGCCAGGACCTGGCCAGGCTCCCCTGGGTCACCTACCAGCGCACCTACGACGCCCCGGCCGTGCGCCAGCTCGGCATGCTCGGCATCGAACCCCACGTCGAGGTCTCCGTCGACAGCTTCCACGCCCTGCCTGCCCTCGTCGCCGGCACCCGGCGTATCGCCCTGGTCCAGGCCCGCCTCGCCCGGCTCCTCGCCCCCCTGGCCGCCGTACGCGTCATGGAACCCCCCTACGAGGCCGTACCCCTGCGTGAAGCCTTCTGGTGGCACCCCGTCCACACCCACGACGCCGCCCACATCTGGCTCCGCGAGACCGCGGCCCGCGTCGGACGACGCATCACCGACGCGGACAACTGAACCGCCCGACTCGTCACGGACGCACCAAAGATCCCCAACGGCAGCCATCCATCCCATGGATCAAAGCCATCGCGAACCCCGATGACGAAAGGGGTGGGCACCGCGCCCACCGGCACCCATAGTCGAGGACATCTCCGCCCCCGGACCGCGGCGCCACCCTCATGGGCAGGCCCCACCGGGCGCCACCTCCCCGCCGTCCTCGCGCTCTGGAGTGCCGCCGTGCCCGCACCCCTCGCTCAGCCCTCCACCGACCACGCCACCGCACCCGCCGGACGACTGCCCGCCGCCCTCCTGATGGCCGGCAGCTGCCTGCCCGTCCTCGGCGCCGTCCTCCTCGCTCCCGTCCTGCCCCGGATGCAGGACCACTTCGCATCCGTCCCCGGCAGCGCCGCGCTCGTGCCCATCGTCCTGACGATCCCCGCGCTCGCCCTCGCCCTGCTCGCCCCCTTCGCCGGCGTCATCGTCGACCGCCTGGGCCGCAAACGACTGCTCATCGCAGCCACCGCCCTCTACGCGGTGTTCGGAACGGCCCCCCTGTGGCTCGACTCCCTGCACCACATCCTCATCAGCCGCATCCTCGTCGGCATCGCCGAAGCCGCCATCATGACCGCCTGCACCACCCTCATCGGCGACTACTACAGCGGCAAACTCCGCGACCGCTACCTCGCCCTGCAGACCATGTGCGCCTCGGCCTCGGCCACGCTCTTCTTCGTCCTCGGCGGCGCACTCGGAGCGGCGAACTGGAGCGCACCCTTCTGGCTCTACGCCATCGGCCTGCTCCTCGCCCCGGTCATGGCGCGGTCCCTGTCGACCCCCCTCCCGGCGGACCGGGGGCAGCAGAGCGACACCCAGGCCGTCCGCAGACCGTTCCCCGTACGCAGGATGGCCGGGATCTGCCTCCTCACCCTCTTCGGCGCAGTCGTCTTCTACGCGGTCCCTGTCGAGATGGCATTCCTCCTGGACGACCTCGGCATCACCTCCACCGGCGCCATCGCCGGAGTCACTGCCGTCGCCAGTGCCGCAACCGTCCTCGGCTCCGTCATCTTCACCCGCCTCTCCCCGCGGCTGCGCCACCATCTGCCCGCCGTGTTCGCGCTGTGCGCAGCCGGCTTCCTGCTCATGGGCTTCGCCGACGGCCTCCCGCTGCTGGTCGCAGGGGCGGTCGTCAACTGCATCGGCACCGGGATGCTGCTGCCGTCCTTGGTGACACGGGCCATGGACCGGCTCGAGTTCGCCGACCGAGGGCGTGGCATGGGCCTGTGGACCGCCGCATTCTTATCGGCGAGTTCCTCTGCCCCCTCGTGCTCCTGGCCGGCAAGGCCGCAGCAGGCGCCCTCGCGACCGCCGTCGCTCTCCTCGGAGTGGCCACCGTCGCTTTGGCCGCCGCACTGCTGCCCGCCACTCGCCGGATGACCGTTTCCGCTCAACTGCCCCCAGGTGAAACGCGATGACTCCGCGCACGCGCGACCGCAACGCAGACCGTCGCACGACGACTTCGGGCGTCAGCACCACATGAGCGTGGACATGAGCCATCCTCTGGGTCGTGTGCTCCATGGGCACACGGCCCGCACGCATGCCCACCTCCCGCACGAGCCTCTCAACTCCTGCGGCCCGGGCGACCTTACCGATGTCCACGCGCCTCGGCGCCGCCCAGGAAGGCATGCAGCCCGGCGGCTACCGCGGCTGAGGGGCGGCGGTGCTTCGACGGATCACCAGCCGCGGAGTCATCGTGGTCAGCATGGCCCGTTCCCGCCGCCCTTCGACCCGTTCGATCAACATCCTGGCGGCGGCCAAGCCCATCGTGTGGCCCGCCTGGTCGACGCTGGAAAGCTGGACCGGGGCGAGCGAGGCGATCGCGGTGTTGTTGTAGCCGACCAGAGAGACATCGCCGGGGATGTCCAACCCCAGCTCGTGGGCTGCTCGGTAGATGCCCAGCGCCACGACGTCGGCGCCGGTCATGACGGCGGTCGGCCGGTCGGCACCCGCCAGAAGCGCCATGCCGGCCGCATGGCCCCCGTCGTCGGAGTAAGCAGCGTGGTGCACGCGCGCGTGGCCGGCGAGCCCATGGCGCTCCATTGCCTGGAGATAGCCGTCGGTGAGCGCGATCTCCGGGGTCCGCTGCCACCGGCCGGCCTTGTTCCCGGCCGCCGAGACCAGGGCGATGTCCTGGTGACCGAGCGATACCAGGTGGTCCACCACCAGCCCTGCGCCGAGATCGTCCGCGTCCACGACGGAGTCGTGAGCATCAGAGCTGTCGTGATGGCCGATGACCACGGTGGGCGTCACCTCCGCCGTGGCCTGGACCTCAGGCCGCGGGGTCGCGGGCGCGATGAGGATCAGGCCGTCCATCTGACGGTCCACCATCGACCGGATGGTGCGCGCCTGTTCCTCGGCGCCGAAGCCCGCCGCTCCGATCAGCACCGTGTACTCGCTCTCCTGCAGTTCCTCCCGGATGCCGTCGAGGATGTCGGCGAAGAACGGGTTGCGGACGTTGTCGAGCAGGACACCGATCGTGTACGTGCGCCCGCGCATGCCACGGGCGGCCGTATGCGGGCGGTAGCCGAGCTCGTCCATGGCAGCACGGACCCGTTCCTGCATCGCGGCACTGACGCCGTAGGCGTTGCGCATGACCTTGGAGACGGCGGCGGTGGACACGCCGGCATGGCGTGCGACGTCGGTGATCGTCACCCGCTTGGTGCTCCTGGCCGAGCTGTCCGGAGTCATGAAAGCCTCCGCCTCCTTACAAATAGTGCAACGTTCTACGCACTCGGTCCTCAAGGTCTTCCCGCATTCGACCAAGCGAAGACGATGTTACGCGTCTGTGTCTTGACGACGCCAGAGGGATGGCGTCATGGTGTTGCCAGTTCCGATGGAGAACGTTCTACACGCTCCGTCTCTGCGCGGCCGGTCCACCCCGCCGCCCCTTGCGCCCGCTGAGCGCCCCTTCTTCTCTCACGATCCCTGGGAGTCTCCAGTGCCCCACCGCACGATCCGCGCCCGCCGTCTCACCATCGCCTCGGCCGGCGTCCTGTCCCTGGCCGCTCTCGTCACCGCATGCGGTGGCGGCGGCGGTGGCACCTCCGCGGCGCCCAAGGACTTCAAGTACCTCAGCGTCACCGAGAACACGACGACGCGCACGGCACTGACCACGCTCTCCACGAGCACCTGCAAGGCCGAGAACGACGCTCTGCCGCTCAAGGTCGAGACCATTCCCCAGGCTCAGCTGGACCAGAAGCTCCAGCTGCTCGCCGGCCAGGACGCGCTGCCCTCGATGTTCGCCGCAGGCAACGCCCCGGCGCTGACCAAGCAGCTTGCCAAGGGCGGCAAGGTGGCGGACCTCGCGATGGAGCTGGAGCGGCTCGGGGTGCTCGACCAGCTCGAGCCGGCTGCGGTCTCCACGATCAAGGCCCTGTACGGCGGCAAGCTGATGGCCCTGCCGTACGAGTACAACATCGAAGGGATCTTCTACAACAAGAAGCTCTTCCAGGAGAACGGCATCGCCGTCCCCGGAACGTGGGACGAGTTGCTCGTGGCCGCGGACAAGCTGAATGCCAAGGGCATCCAGCCGTTCTCCGCCTCCGGCGCGCAGGGCTGGCCGCTCACCCGCCTGATCAGCGGCTACCTCTACCGCAGCCTCGGGCCCGACGCCCTCGACAAGGTCGACGCCGGAACCGCCAAGCTGACCGACCCGGCCTACGTCAAGGCAGCCGAAGAGATCGCGGCCCTCGGCAAGAAGGGCTACTTCGGCAAGGGCGTCGGCTCCATCGACTACGACACCGCGATGAACCAGTTCCTCACCGGCAAGTCAGGCATGTTCTACATGGGCAGCTGGGCCCTGGCGAACATCGCCGACCCCAAGCAGAACAAGGTCGGCGCCGAGAACGTCGGCTTCATGCCCTTCCCCGCCGTCAAGGGCGGCAAGGGCTCCATCGACCAGTACCCCTCCAACATCGGCCTCGCCGTCACCCTCGGCTCGAAGGCCTTCGACAAGAAGACCGGAGCCTGGGTCAGCTGCATCGCCAAGAACTTCGGCAGCACCGCCCTGAAGGACCACGGCACCATCACCGGCTTCAAGGTCAACACCCCGGTCAAGGACTCCAGCGAGGTGGCCGGCACCGTCCGCAAGACGATCAGCAGCTCCCAGCAGAACGTCCTGTGGTTCGAGGCGCTCTTCAGCACCAAGGCCACCACGATCAGCAACACCAGCGCCCCCGGACTCGTCAACGGCAGCGTCAGCCCCCAGAAGTTCATGGAGACCGTCCAGGCCGCGCTCGGCAGCCAGTAACACCCCGTGAGGCGGGCGGCCCGCCTGTCCATGGCGCGCCGCCCGCCACCGCCTGGCCAGCCCTTCACAGAAACGAAGTGGACACCACTCATGCACCGCGTACTCGGTGACCGCAGGGCGATCATGATCCTGCTCGGTCCCGCACTCCTCCTCTACACCCTGATCATGCTCGTCCCCATGGTGTGGTCGCTCGGGTACTCCTTCACCAAGGGCAACTCCATCGAGGGCTTCAAGGGCAACGGCCTGGCCAACTTCACCCGGCTCCTCGACGACCCGGCCGTCCACGACGCCTTGTGGTTCACCCTCAAGTACGCGGTCATCGTCACCGCCGGCCAGGTCATCGCCGGCTACCTCCTGGCCCTGCTCTACGTCTTCTTCCTCAAGAAGGCCTCCGCGCTCATCCGCACGCTGGCCTTCTTCCCCGTCATCCTGCCCACCGTCGCGGTCGGCCTGCTCTTCCAGAAGCTCTTCCAGGTCGCCCCCCAGCCCGGCCCCGTCAACTCCCTGCTCAACGCCTTCGGCCTGGAGTCCATCGACTTCTTCGGCAGCGCGAGCAGCGCCTTCTGGGTCCTGATCATCATGGACATCTGGCGTTCCATGGGCTTCTACGCCGTCCTGCTCTTCGCCGGCCTCGTCGACATTCCCGACGAGGTCCTGGAGTCCGCCCGCCTCGACGGCGCCTCCGGCCTGCGCCTGATCCGCCACATCGTCCTGCCGCTCTCGCTTCCCGTTCTCATGTCGTCGCTGATTTTCAGCGTCAACGGCACCCTCAAGGTCTTCGACTCCGTCGTCGCCCTCACCAACGGCGGCCCCGGCAACGGAACCACCCCGCTGACCCTGTACATGTTCCAGTCGTCGTTCACCTACAGCGAGTACGGCTACGGCAGCGCGATCGCGCTGCTCCTGACCGTGGTCTGCCTGCTGGTGAGCCTGGCGGTCTACCGCGTCTCGCGGCGCGACAACACGGAGAGCTGAACGTCATGGCCATCGACACCCTCCAGAAGACCACCAGCACCGGCCACAAGCGTCCCAAGCAGCCCCCGCTCCGCGCCGCGCGCAAGACCGGCGGCCGCCTGTGGATCCGGCTCGCCGTCGCCGTCCTCCTGGTCATCGAGATCTACCCACTGATCTGGATGTTCCTGACCTCGGTCAAGTCCAACAGCGACTACCTCAACAACTCCACCTGGAGCCTTCCCACCACCTGGGAATGGGGCAACTACGCCGAGGCATGGACCACCGGCAACATCGGCCTCTACGTCAAGAACAGCCTCCTGGCCGTCGTCCCCGCACTCGCCCTCATCCTCCTGCTCGGCACCGCGGCCGGCTTCGCCCTCCAGATCATGGTCTGGAAGGGACGCAACCTCACCCTCCTCGTCTTCCTCGCCGGCATGATGATCCCCCCGCAGATGATCCTGCTGCCGCTGTTTACCATCTACTTCCAGACCGGCCTCTCCGGCACCCTGTGGCCGCTGATCCTCACCTACACGGGCACCGGCCTGCCCCTGACCGTCTTCATGATGGCCACCTACTACCGGACCGTCCCCCGCGAACTCTTCGAGGCGGCAACCCTCGACGGCGCCGGCATCCTGCGCGCCTTCTGGACCATCAGCCTCCCCGTGGTCCGCAACGCCCTCCTCACCGTCGGCCTGGTGCAGTTCTTCTTCATCTGGAACGACCTGCTGATCGCCCTGACCTTCACCAACAGCCAGGACCTGCGCACGGTCCAGGTCGGCCTGCTGAACTTCACCGGCGACTTCGGCGCCACCCAGTACGGCCCGCTCTTCGCGGCCATCTGCATCAACGTCTTCGGCACCCTCGTGATCTACCTCTTCCTCAACCAGAAGGTCATGAAGGGCCTCACCTCGGGAGCGGTCAAGGGCTGACCAGCCTTCGACCCACCCTCCCGAGCACACGAAAGGCCCCTTCCCTTGCAGCCCCTCCAGCCCTCCCCGGTGCGCTTCGAGCACCTGCCGGACGGTCTCGGCATCGGCACCGCCACCCCCCGACTGTCGTGGAGCCCCGCCGCCGAAGCCGGCAACCAGCACGCCTACGAAGTCGAAGTCGAACGCCACGGCCGCACCTACCGGACCGGCCGCGTCGCCGGCACCGACCACCTCCTCGTCGCCTGGCCCGACGCACCGCTGGCCTCCCGCGAACCGGCTGTCGTCCGCGTCCGGACCTGGCCGGCGAGCGACAGCGAGCCGTCCGCGTGGAGCGAGCCCAGCCCCGTCGAGGCCGGGCTCCTCGCACCGGGGGACTGGTCCGCCGTCCCGGTCGGCGCGGACTGGGACGAGGACCCCGCCGCGGAACGCCGCCCGGCCCGCGTCCGCAAGCACTTCCAGGTGGGGGAGCGGCCGGTCGAGCGAGCCCGGCTCTACATCACCGCCCATGGCCTGTACGAGGCCGAGATCAACGGCACCCGCGTCGGCGACGAGGCACTCGCCCCCGGCTGGACCGTCTACCCCAAGCGGCTGCGCTACCGCACCCACGACGTCACGGCCCTCCTCGCCCCCGGTGCCAACACCATCGGCGCATGGCTGGGAGACGGCTGGTACCGCGGCAAGTACGGCTTCGACGGCGGCACCCGCAACATCTACGGCACCGACCAGGCCCTCCTCGCCCAGCTGGAGATCACCTACACCGACGGCACCACCACCGTGATCGCCACCGACCACACCTGGCACGCCGCCATCGGCCCCGTCCTCACCAGCGGTCTGTACGAAGGGGAGACCTTCGACGCCCGCCTCGACGAGGCCGACTGGGCCACCCCGGCGGCATCGTCCGACGGCTGGACCCCCGTACGAACCGGCACCAGGGATCCCCGGACGCTCGTCGCACCCGAAGGCCCCCCGGTCCGCTGCACCGAGGAGATCCGACCGGTCTCGATCACCCGCACCGAGGACGGCCGCCACCTGCTCGACTTCGGGCAGAACCTCGTGGGCCGCCTCCGGATCACGGCCGACGGGCCCGAGGGCACCGTCCTCACCCTCCGACACGCGGAGGTCCTGGAGGACGGGGAGCTCGCCACCCGCCCCCTACGCGAAGCGCACTCCACCGACACGCTCATCCTGCCCGGCACCGGACCGTACACCTGGGAGCCCCGTTTCACCCTCCACGGCTTCCGTTACGCGGAGGTCACCGGCTACCCCGGTGACCTCGACCCGCAGTCCGTCACCGCGCGCGTCCACCACACGGACATGCGCCGCACCGGCTGGTTCGAATGCAGCGACCCCCTGGTCAACCGCCTCCACGAGAACGTCCTGTGGAGCATGCGCGGCAACTTCGTCGACATACCCACCGACTGCCCCCAGCGCGACGAACGCCTTGGCTGGACCGGGGACATCCAGGTCTTCGCCCCCACCGCGAGCTTCCTCTACGACTGCGCCGGCATGCTCGACTCCTGGCTCGCCGACGTCGCACTGGAACAGCTCCCGGACGGCACGATCCCTTGGTACGTGCCCGTCATCCCCGGTGAGCCGATGTGGACCCCCATCCAGCCCGGGGCCGCCTGGGGCGACGTCGCGACGCTCACCCCCTGGGCTCTCTACCAGCGCTTCGGAGACCTCGAACTCCTCCGCCGCCACTACCCCATGGGCAAGGCGTGGGTCGACCTCGTCGAGAAGCTCGCCGGCCCGTCCCGCCTCTGGGACACCGGCTTCCAGCTCGGCGACTGGCTCGACCCCGCCGCCCCGCCGGATGACCCCGCCGCCGGACGCACCGACCGCTACCTCGTCGCCACCGGCTACTTCGCCCACTCCGCCCGTCACCTCGCCCGCACCGCCCACGCACTGGGCCACACCGATGACGCCACCGGCTACGGCACGCTCGCCGATGAGATCACCGCCGCCTTCCGCCGCCGGTACGTCCGCCCCGACGGCCGCATGGAGAGCGACAGCCCCACCGCGTACGCCCTCGCGATCGCCTTCGACCTCCTGGACACGGGACGCCGCCAGGCCGCCGGCGACCGCCTGGCCGAACTCGTCGAGCAGAACGGGGCCCGCATCGCTACGGGCTTCGTGGGCACCCCCCTCATCTGCGACGCGCTGACCGACACCGGGCACCTCGACACCGCCTACCGCCTGCTCCTGCAAACCGACTGCCCTTCCTGGCTCTACACCGTCTCCATGGGCGCCACGACGATCTGGGAGCGGTGGGACAGCCTCCGGCCCGACGGCACCCTCAACCCCGGCGGAATGACCTCGTTCAACCACTACGCCCTCGGCGCCGTCGCTGACTGGCTCCACAGGGTCGTCGGCGGCATCGCGGTCACGGCGCCCGGCGCCACGTCCCTCGCCTTCCGGCCGCGTCCGGGGGGCGGCATCACCTGGGCCCGCACCCGCTACGAGACGCCCCACGGCACCGCCGCGCTGTTCTGGGAGACCGGCGCAGACGGCATGAAGGCCGAGATCACGGTGCCTCCGAACTGCACAGCTGTCGTCGAACTTCCCGGGCGCCAACCCAGCAGACTCACGTCAGGCACGCACATACTCCACTCTGCCGACGTCATCTGAAAGACGCAGGTGACACAAGAGAAGATCACCGAGTGCCCGGCATGGATCTCCCTTCATGCCGGGCACTCGTATATCGATGAAATCGGACTGCCTGAATTCATGGGACAGATGGCGGGCATCGAATTTATGTATGGAGGTGCTTGCGGTCTTCATGCGAGATGACCGGCCGAATTCGTCCCAAGGGCTGAGGAAAAATGCATTGGTGCAGCTCAGGGTGTGGTGCTGAATTATTCGATTCCGATGGGTTGACCCCGAGCATGGGGAGTCGTAGCTTTTCGGCTTGCGTGAGGTGCCGTTACCGAAGCACCTGAAAATCCCCTGATGGCTCTCGCGGGACGCGGGAAGCTCCCGAAGGGGACGTTGAGCAATCCGGCCAATTCCCCTGCTGCCGGATATGCAGCATCCGATTCCGCGGGCCCCGCCCGCCACCCCCACCGTCCGGAGAGTCGCCGTGAACCGACGCGCCTTCCTGTCCGCCGCCATCGTTACCGCAGCAGTCGCCACCATGACCCCAGGAGCCACCATTCAGGCCATCGCCGCCACCGATCCCCACGTCTTCGACCGCGTGGACGCCGTTCTCGCACGGATGACGCCCGCGGAGAAGGAGGCGCTCGTCCGCTGCGACTTCGGCGCTCTCACCCACCTCGGCATCCCGGCCCTCACCATGGTCGACGCCTCCGCCGGGCTGAGGGACGAGAAGAACGTCACCGCCTTCCCCGTGCCGCTCGCGCAGGCCGCCGCCTTCGACGAGGACCTGGCCCGCCGCATCGGCGTCGCCATCGGCACCGAAGGGCGCGCCAAGGGGTACAACACCCTTCTCGGACCCACGATCGACCTCACCCGCACCTGGCACTTCGGCCGCCAGGCCGAGAGCCTCGGCGAGGACCCTCTGCTCGCCGGCCGCCTCGGCGCGGCGCTCACCGCGGGCATGCAGAGCCGGCAGGTCACCGCCACCGTGAAGCACTTCGCCGCCTACACCCAGGAGGTCAACCGCTTCTTCACGGACACCCTGGTGTCCGACCGCGCCCTGCACGAGACCTACCAGGCGCCCTTCCGCCGCGTGATCGCCGCCGCGCCCACCACCTCGGTGATGATGGCCTACCCGAAGATCAACGGCACCTTCGCCACCGAGAGCCCCGCTCTCTTCGACGACGTCAAGAACCGTCTGGGTCTGCAGGGCTACACCGTCCCGGACTTCTGGGCCGGTGCCGACCAGGTCGCCGCCGCCAAGGCGGGGATGGACCTCGCCGGACTCGGCCCCGGTGGAGTCAAGCTGGCGCCAGGCGCACTCACCAACGGCTCCGTCCCGGCCGCCCGCCTCCACGACGCCGCCCGCCGGGTCCTCATCACCATGTTCGCCAACGGCCTCGTCGACAACCCCCTCCCCGCCCCGGCTCAGGACGTCAGCACCCCCGAGCACAAGAGCCTCGCCCACGAAGCCGCCCTGGCCTCCACCGTCCTGCTCGCCAACCGCTCCTCCGCCCTCCCCCTGCCCGCCACCCTCAAGACCCTCGCCGTCATCGGTCCCGCGGGAGCCGACGCCCTCACCGGCGTTGCCGGCTCCACCTATGTCGATCCCGGCACCTGGACCACCCCGCTCCAGGCCATCAAGACCCGAGCCGGCGGCACCCTCACCGTCGCCCACTCCCAGGGCACCACCGGTGACATCCCCCTGGCCACCGTCCCCTCCACCGTCCTGCGCACCAGCGGGGGCACCGCCGGCCTCACCGGCCGCTACTACGCCTCCGCCCAGCCCACCGGCACCCCGGTCGCCACCCGCACCGACAGCACCATCGACTTCACCAGCGCGCCGGTCGACAACCTCCCCACGACCTGGTCCGCCACCTGGTCCGGCACCCTGACCCCGACCCATACCGGTCTACACCGCTTCTCGCTCCTGCCCGCCGGCACCGCCACCCTGAAGATCAACGGCGTCACCGTCGTCTCCGGCTCCCGGGGCACCCGCCGCTTCTTCCTCGGCACCTACGACTACCCCCTCCAGGGCACCGTCGAGCTCACCGCCGGCCAGACGGCGACTGTTGAACTCACCTACAACAACGCCATCGCGGACCCCGACACCATGGGCCAGAGCACCTGCGGACTCACCCTCGGCTGGCAGCCCGCCTCCCTCATCCCGGCCGCCGTCCAAACCGCCCGCACCGCCGACGCCGCCGTCGTCTTCGTCAACCGCATGGCGGGCGAGGCCATGGACCACGAGCAGCTCGGCCTCCCCGCCGACCAGAACCAGCTCATCACCGCCGTCGCCGCCGCCAACCCCCGCACCATCGTCGTCCTGAACACCGACGGGCCGGTCGCGATGCCCTGGCTCGACGACGTCGAAGCCGTCATCCAGACCTGGTGCGGAGGCCGCGGCATGGGCACCGCGCTCGCCGCCGTCCTCTTCGGCGACAGCGACCCCTCCGGCCGACTCCCGGTCACCTTCCCCGCCAGTACCACCCAGGGCCCCGGCACCACCCCCGCGACCTACCCCGGCAGGAACGCCACCGTCTCGTACGACGAGGGCACCGCCATCGGCTACCGCTACTACGACACCAAGGGACAGCAGCCCCTGTTCCCCTTCGGGCACGGTCTCTCCTACACCACGTTCGCCCACGGCTCCCTCGAAGCCGCATACGACGCCGTCGCCAAGACGGCCACCCTCTCCGTCACGGTCACCAACAGCGGCAGCCGCCAGGGCACCGACGTCGTCCAGGTCTACGCCACCCTCCCGGCCGCGGCGAACGCCGAACCGCGCCGCCTCGTCGCCTTCCGGAAGGTCACCCTCGCCCCCGGGACCAGCCAGCGCATCACCTTCACCATCCCCGCCGACGACCTCGCCATCTGGAGCGCCGGTGCCTGGACGCTCGTCCCCGGCCTCTACACCCTCGCCACCGCCCGCAACTCCCGCACCATGACCGCGCAGAGGACGGTCACCGTCATCTGACTGAGCCCAGCGGCCCCCGCTGCCTCGTGTGGCTAAAAGTTGGGTTGGCCCGCCGCATGCAGGCCGAGAGCCTGGTCGCTTGCGATCAGGCTCTCGGACCCCGCGCTCGCGGTTTGGGGTCCATCGCGCGTTCGGGACCGGCGGCCACGTACAGGCTTTCGACCCGGGCTCCTGCCCTGACCGGCTCTCTACCCGATCTTCTGGCGATGATCATCGGATGGAAACGGCCGTCAGTCGGTTCCATCGCCCGTGACCTGAACCGTCCAGATCGTCTTGCCTGAGGCTGTGTACCGGCTGCCCCACTGTTCGGTGAGCTGGTGCACGAGATACAACCCGCGTCCTCCCTCGTCCGTGAGACGGGCGTGCTTCAGGCGGGGCTTGGTTTGGCTTGGGTCGGACACCTCGCAGATCAACGCCGAGTCGTTGATCAGGCGTAGGCCCACCGGCCCGCCCGCATAGCGGATGGAGTTGGTCACCAGCTCACTGGCGACGAGCTCGGTCACGAAGGTCAGATCCTGCAGTCCCCAGGTCTCAAGGCTGCTCGTCACGGCGCGTCTGACCTTCGCGACGACTGAGGGATCTGCCGGGAACTGCCAGTGCACCGTGCTGCCCTCAGGCAGCACTCGCAGCCGGGCGGCCAGAGCCACACCGTCCGCCGCCACGCTTGTTACGGGCCGGCCGTCGAGCACCTTGCGCAGAGCACCGGCCGTCTCGGGATCGCCGGTGATCCGCTCGTCAGATGGGAGCGGTGCGGAGGGGGCGCCCGATCCGCCGGCAGAGAGAATCAAGAGGCTGCCCGGCTCTACGAGGAAGTCGACCGTCTCGAACGGTGCGCTCTCCCGCCCGAGAGGAGGTCCTGGCTCCAGGGGCACGGGAACGAGCTCGCCGGAAGGGGAGATCAGAGCAGGGGGACGGTGGCCGGCACTCGCCATTGAGCAGTGGCCCGTGACCGGGTCATAGGTCACGTAGAGACACGTGGCCCCCACTTCACCCGGCCCCTCCAACATCTGAGGGTCCACTTCACCGGCTTCTGTGGGACTCGGCAGACGCCGCACCAGGTCGTCCACATGCGTCAGCAGTTCATCGGGGGCGATATCGAGGTCGGACAGCGTCTGGATGGCAGTCCGTAGCCGTCCCGCGGCAGCGGCCGCGTGGACACCGCGGCCGGAAGTCCGTCCTGCGGCGAAGGCCACTCTTGCCGAGGAAAGCGGGATGGTGTCCACCCACGCGCCCGCGTCGGCATCTGCAGCCCTTGCATCCGACCGAAGGACGGCCGTGTCCGCCGCGCTGATTCTCTTCGTGCTCGACGGCAGAAGACTTCGCCGGAGCACCTCGGCGGCTCGACGCTCGGCAACATAGCGGCGGGCGTTGTCGATGCTGAGAGCCGTGCGGGAGACGATCTCGCGCGCCACGGTCTCGTCGAGGGAATCGAAGACGCCTCGCTCCGTAGACCGGCCCACCACGAGTCTGCCCAGCAACTGTCCGCGGGCTCGCAACTCCCACTCCATCGTCGCCCGGCCACCGGCCACGGGTGTAGCGGCAAGATGGTCAGCGCTCCCACGCCGAGCGATTCGCCGGCCCTTCGGCTTCTCAGGATCGACCCCAGGTTCTTCTCCCAGAAGCACGGCCTCGGCAAGGTCCACGGCCGCAGCATTAGCGAAAGCCGGCACCAAGACCTCGACCAGTTCCTGGGCGCACGTGACCGGATCCAGGTCGGAGCCGATTCGACGGGCTGCTTCCCCCGCGAGCAGCCGTCCTTCCCTCTCCCGGTATTCCACTGTGATGTCGGTGAAGGCCGCGACGACTCCGCAGGTCCCGCCATCCGGGCCCGCTAGGGGGATGGCCGACAGAGAGACGATGCGATCGACCAGCGGCTGATCCCGTCTGCGGGCCCGTTGCGGCTGCTCGACCAGTTCTTCCCCTGCCTCCATGACCTGCCGTAGCAGCTCTCTGATCGCGTGGGCGTCCTCAGCCACCAGCGTCTCCGTGAGCGGCTGCCCACCGGATGGCTCGATCATCGCCCCGTCGCCCGGTGCCTGGAAGTGGTGGTTGAGGCTGACCCTCGTGACGTGCAGATCGGCATCATGCACCGCAAGCCCGACTTTTGCCTGGGAGAACAGTGCTTGCAACAAGGAACCGTCCTGTTCCAGGCGCTCGACGTCCTTCTCGGGAATCAGCCGGAGGATCGCCGTAGTGGGTTCAGAACCGCGGAGCACCACCAGGCGACATCTCACCCACTCCGCCGTACCCCTGATGCGGGCCCGCCACAGATGCTCGGCGCTTCCTGCCCCCGGCATGCCCGGCCACGGATCCAGAAGATCTTGCAACCCGGCCGCTGGAACCCGTTCTGCGGATATGCCAAGGAGCTGTGTGGCTTCTTGGCTCAGCCCGAGGACCTCGTCGCCTTTCAGCAGAAGGAGCGCCTCACGGGCAAAGGGAATCCCCACGCCTCCATCACCAGCCTCGGTGGGCAGGGCCCCGGGTGCTGGGGCGCCCAACCTCTTCTCCAGTCTCGCATGTCGCACAGACCGTGCCACCCTCACGCATGGGCGGGGGCAAGGCGAACCACTCGGCCGCCAAGGCTGGCCACGGGTACCCTCTCGGACCTTGCGGTGGAGGCCTGGTACTCCTCTTTCCAGGAGGACAGTTCGGCCCGATCACCTTTCCGGCGGTACGGGATGACCAGGCCGGTGCCGCGGTAACCGGCGTCAGCGATCACGGTTGCCGAGCCAGCGGAACCTTCGCGCTTTGGCTCACCGAGCCCCCCTTTGAGCGCGACCGGATACTCGTCCTAGAGCGAGGTCGGTTTCCCACAGGGCCGGTAGTGCGTGGACGCACGTCATCCGGGTGCGCGGAGTGGTCTCCCGCATGCGTGACGATTCATCAGGAAAGTCAGCATTCGGTCAGCATGAGTCGCCGGGCGTTGCCGGAGAATTGCCTGAAAAGACGTTGCTGATGACGCAAAAGCGCAGGTGGGAGCCGTATCGCCTCGGTGGAGCGATGTTCTTCACAAACATCGTTCGGCGCACGCCGGTGTACAGTCGGCACCGCCCTTGACCTGCACAAAGCAGGCAGGGAGCTGTCTCAGAGGAGTCCCAAGTGCTGCGTACTCTGTTCAAGTCCAAGATCCACCGGGCCACCGTGACCCAGGCCGATCTGCACTACGTCGGTTCGGTCACCGTCGACGCCGATCTCATGGAGGCGGCCGACCTCCTGCCCGGTGAACTCGTGCACATCGTCGACATCGACAACGGCGCCCGGCTCGAGACCTATGTCATCGAGGGTGAGCGTGGTTCCGGCGTCATCGGGATCAACGGCGCCGCCGCCCACCTCGTCCACCCCGGCGACCTCGTGATCCTCATCAGTTACGCGCAGATCGAGAACGCCGAGGCCCGGACGTTCGTGCCGCGCGTCGTGCACGTCGACGGCGACAACCGCATCGTGGAGCTGGGGACCGACGCCTCCGCGCCCGTCCCCGGCAGCGACACCGTGCGCGGCCCGCACGCCGTGCCCGGACCCGCGGCCGCCTCCGTGACTGTGTAGCGTCGTCCCATGGCCGAGCTGCGGATGCGTGACGACCGGGCGAACGGACGCCTCGAAGCCTTCGAGGGCGGCACCTACGTCGGTGTCGTCGTCTACTTCGTGCTCACCGCCGAGCCCCACGCCCTCGTCGCCGTGCACACCGTCGTCGAGGACGGCCACGAGGGCAAGGGCGTCGCCGGAGCACTCGTGCGCGAGTTCTACGCGATCGCCGCACGCGCGGGCGTGCCCGTCGTGCCGCTCTGCCCGTACGCCGCCGTCTGGGCCGAGCGTCACCCCGACGAGGCGCCCGCAGCCCCGTCCGCCGTGGTCCGAGCGGCGAAGGACCAGCTGACGGCCACCCCGAGCCTGTGGTGACCACCGCCGGCACCCTGGCCCTGCTGCACACCTCACCGGTCCACGTCCCCGTCTTCGACGGGCTCCGCGACCGGCACCACCCCGGGCTCGTCCTGCGCCACCTCGTCGACGAGGAGCTGCTGGTGCGCGCCCGGGAGGAGGGGCCCGAGGCGGTCGCCGGGGCGGTGGCCGACGCGCTCGCGGCGGCCGTCGCGGACGGCGCCGCCGCCGTGCTCTGCACCTGTTCGACGATCGGGGGGATCGCCGAGCGGCAGGCCGGCGTCTTCGGCGTGCCCGTGCTCCGGGTGGACCGGCCGATGGCCGCCGAGGCCGCCCGGTACCGCCGGATCGTCGTGGTGGCCGCGCTGCGCTCCACCCTCGAACCCACGGTCGCCCTCATCGCCGAGGAGTCGGGACCGGAGGCCTCGCTCATCAGCACCGTCGTGGTGGAGGGGGCCTGGGAGCGATTCGAGGCGGGGGACCGGGACGGCTACCTCGACGCCGTGGCGGCGGCCGTGGACGGCGCGCCCCCGGTGGAGGACTGCGTCGTCGTCCTCGCGCAGGCGTCCATGGCCGACGCCGTCGGCCGGACGACCACCGCACTCCGGGTCCTGGCGAGTCCGCGCCTCGGGCTCGCCGCCGCGGCCGCCGCGGTCGCCGGTCCCCGCGGCGCGTCCCGCGACTGACCCGAAGGACGGGATCCGGCGGGCGCCGCGGCGCCCGCCGGGCCACCCTGGGAAGGGAGGAACCCGTCGACCGAGAGGTCCGTGATGACCCACCCGTACCCCGATCCCGTGCCCCCTTCGCCCATTCCGCCGCCGGTGCCGACGCCGCCGCCGGTCCCCCCGCCCAACCCGGTCCCGGTCCCCCCGGACCCGGGGCCGAGCCCGGCGCCGCAGCCCGGCGGACCCGTACCGGAACCCGAGCCTCAGCCCCAGCCGGGCCCCGCCGGCCACCGCCCGGCGTCAACGGGAAGGTGACATAAGGGCCTTGGGCTTCGGCGTTTCCCTTGTCACGGAGCGTGCGCCACCCCTAACTTGGACGGCTGTCGCTGTGTTCAAGGGGGGCCCATGGCCGTACGCGGACGTCACCGCCGCCACCAGCCGAGCCGGATCAACCGTGCCTCGCTGACCGTCACCGCTGGCGGCGCCGGAATGGCGCTGCCCTTCATCGGCGCGGGCACCGTCCAGGCCGCCTCGCTCGACGTCTGGGAGAAGGTCGCCGCCTGCGAGTCGACCTCCCACTGGCACATCAACACGGGCAACGGCTACTTCGGCGGTCTGCAGTTCAGCCAGTCCACCTGGGAGGCCTACGGAGGCACGCACTACGCGCCGCGTGCCGACCTGGCCTCCAAGGACCAGCAGATCGCCGTCGCCGAGCGGGTCCTGAAGGGCCAGGGACCCGGTGCCTGGCCGTCCTGCGGCCCCGGCGCGGGCCTCGCCCGGGGCGGGGACGGCCCGGCCGTCACCCCCGGAACGGCGACCACGAAGGCCTCCCGCGCCGGGAACGCGCCCAGCACCGCGTCCCTGCCCGGGCAGCGGGCGTTATCCGAGCGGCCGGCCAGGAACGTCGGCCCGACCTCCGTCCCCACCGTGCGCGAGATGTACACGGTGACGCCCGGCGACTCCCTGTCGAAGATCGCCCGCGACGAACGGGTCCAGGGCGGCTGGAAGCGCCTGTACGACGCGAACCGGCCCGTCGTCGGCGACGACCCGGACCTCATCCTTCCCGGCCAGCGCCTGACCCTGCGCATCGCCTCCCCGAAGAAGCCCCCGGCGAAGGCGGGATCGGCCGCGACGCCGCCGAAGCTCACGGGACCCGGCACCGCGCCCCGGACCGCGCCCGCCGTACCGCCCACCACGAAGCCGGCCGCCGGACCGACCACGAAGCCGGTCGCCCGGCAGCCCGCGGCGAAGCCGGTGACCAAGCCCGCGTCCAGGCCGGCCGTGAAGCAGGTGTCCCGGCCCGCCGCGAAGCCCGCCGCCAAGCCCGTGGCGAAGCAGACGTCCAAGCCCGCCGCCAAACCCGCGCCCAGGACGAAGCCCGCTCCCCGGCCCGCCACCAAGCCGCGCCCGCCCGCCACCACGGAGGACCGGTACTCCGCGCCCGTGGCCGCCGGCATCGGCACCCGCTACGGCAAGCCCGGATCCTCCTGGTCCAGCGGCTACCACACCGGCGTCGACTTCCCCGTGCCCACCGGCACCTCCGTCAAGGCCGTGGCCGGGGGGCGGATCGTCTCCGCCGGGTGGGGCGGCGCGTACGGCTACCAGATCGTGCTCCGCCACGACGACGGCCGCTACAGCCAGTACGCCCATCTCTCCGCGCTGGCCGTCCGCGAGGGCCAGCGGGTCACCGCCGGCCAGCGCATCGGCCGCTCAGGATCGACCGGCAACAGCTCGGGACCTCACCTGCACTTCGAGGTACGGACGGGTCCCGGGTACGGCTCCGACATCGACCCCCTGGCCTATCTCAGGGCTCGCGGGGTCTCCCTCTGACCCCGCTTGTGGTCCGGAGTCCGGCGCACGCCCCTGACCCGGCGCCGGCGGTGACGCGGACGGCCCCGTCATCCGGTCCAGCGTGAGCTGGACCAGGCCGCCCGCGGCCACCGCGCCGCTGATCAGCGCGGCGACAGTGCCCGCCGTGCCGTAACGGAAGCTCTCGCCGAACAGGGTCAGGCCCACGGCCGCGGCGACCACCGGGTTCACCACCGTGACGGTGGCCAGCGGGGCCGCGAGTCCCGCGCCCCGGTACGAGGCCTGGGACAGGAGCAGCCCGGTCACGGCGAGCGCCGAGAGCACGAGAAGCGCGGTCCACTCGGCGAGCGGGGCGTCGGCGGTCCACTCCTCCGCCACCGACTTCGTGAACACCGAGGCGATGCCGAAGGAGACACCCGCGGCGGCGGCGAGGACGACGCTGCGCAGCACCGACCTTCCGACCAGGTGCGCGGCCGCGAACAGCACGCCGACCACCCCGAAGGTGCAGCCCGCGAGCAGCCACCGGTCGCCGTCCGTCAGGGACCGCGCCTCGGCACCGCTCGTGAGGCTGAGCAGCCCGGCCAGACCCACGGTGGCCATCACGGCGCCCCGCCAGGCCCGCGATCCGGCCCTGCGGCCGACGAACAGCGCCGCCATGGGCAGCGCGAACACGATCGTCAGCGCACCCAGCGGCTGGACCAGGCTGAGCGGTCCGTACGCGAGCGCCGCGACGTGCAGGGTCGCGCCGACGCCGTTGAGCAGGACGGACCCCCACCAGGCCGGGCTGCGCAGCGGCGCGTAGCGCGGACCTGCGGCGGAGGCCGCGACCCGCTCCTGCACGATCGCCGCGGCCGCGTAGGCGACCGCCGAGACCAGGGCCAGGAGAACGGACAGCAGGAGGTGACTCATACCTTCCACGATCTCTCTTCCCGGCCGATCGCGTCGTCGTACCAGGGGACGTCTTCCCGGATACACCCTCCGCAGTACGTAGCCCCCACGTACGCCTGTGGATGTACACCCGCGCAGGTCAGAACGGGTGCAAAGCGACCTTTTCGAGCCGTGCCGCAGCGCCGCGCACAGCGGTTACGGTGGTCGGAATCCGTGCCCGGGGGACCTCGGCACGCGACCGGGACCGGAACGAGGGGGAACACGGGTGGATCTGGTGGAGAGCGCTTCGGTCGGCGGGTTCTTCGCCCTGCGCATCAGCGCGCCGGAGACCGGTGGAGCACACCGCCCGCTCGCGCGCCTGTACGCGGGCGACGACGGCCCCCTCCACGCGCGCGTGGACCGGGTCGCCGCCCGGCTCGGCGCCCCCGAGCGGCGCGTGGGGGCGTCCGTCGCCCACCTCGGGCTCGCCGCCCGGCTCTGGTCGACCGCCCTCGGGCCCGCCGCCCTGCACGGCCGTTTCCCCGCCCTCGACCCCGCGGAGCTGCACTGGGACGGGGCCCTCACCTCCCCCGACGACCTCTGGTGGGCCGGCTCCGAGACCCGCCCCGCGACCGTCGACGCGATCCGCGCGGCCGTCCAGGAGGCCCACCTCGTGCCGCTGCACGCCGCACTCCGCCGTGACGGGAACATCTCGCCACGCCTGCTCTGGGGCAACGCGGGCTCCGCCCTGGCCGGCGCGCTGCGCGAGCTGACCCGCTGGGCGCACGCCCGCGGCCGCCCGGAGGCCGCCGCACGGGCCGCAGCCCTGGTCTCCGGACTCCTCGACCATCCCGACCTCGCCGGTACGGTCCGCGGCCCCCGGCTGCGTCGCGCCAGCTGCTGCCTCTACTACCGCTGCCCCGGCGCGGGACTGTGCGGGGACTGTGTCTTCGACCACGCCCCCCGAACGGGTTTGGAGGCGCGGCCCCCCGCTCCGTAAAGTTGCGAAGGTTGCCGTCCCGCGAGCGTACGGACGGTGACAGCCCACGAACGGTGACGTACGAGCGAACGAGGAACCCGAAGGCCATGACGGTGACCGAAGAAAACCAGGACTACGGGCCGGGTATCGACCCCGATCGCCTGGCCGTCTGCCTCGGCGTCCTCGACGAGCTCGACAAGCTGGACGTCGACCACCCGGACGCCATCCGCGTCCGGCGCGCCACCGCCGGGATCTACCGGACCGTGAAGCAGCGCCGCCGCCAGGAGCGCCGGGCGTCCAAGACCGCCAACGACAAGGCGGTCACCGAGGCCACGGCCACCGGCTCCGCGCAGCGCATCGACGACGAGACCGAGGGGATCCTGCCCTCCTCCGTCACCGAGGAAGGCCGGATCGCCGGGATACTCCAGCGTCCGCGCTCCTGCTACGTCTGCAAGAGCCGGTTCGTCGAGGTCGACTACTTCTACCACCAGCTCTGCCAGAACTGCGCCGCCGAGAACCGGGCCAAGCGCGAGGCCCGTGCCGACCTCACCGGCAAGCGTGCCCTGCTCACCGGCGGCCGCGCGAAGATCGGCATGTACATCGCGCTGCGGCTGCTGCGCGACGGTGCCCACACCACCATCACCACCCGCTTCCCCAAGGACGCCATCCGCCGTTTCAAGGCGATGGAGGACTCGGCGGACTGGATGCACCGCCTCGAGGTCGTCGGCATCGACCTGCGCGACCCGGCCCAGGCCGTGGCGCTCGCCGACCAGATGACCGAGGCCGGGCCGCTGGACATCCTCATCAACAACGCCACGCAGACCGTGCGCCGGCTGCCGTCCGCCTACGCCGCCCTGGTCGAGGGCGAGAGCGCCGCGCTGCCGGCCGGCGAACTGCCCGCCCACCATGTGATCGGAGCCTTCAACTCCGGCGCGGTCGGCGAGCTCGTCGGATCGTCCGAGCTTCCCGCCGGCGTGCGCGACCTGGAGGCGCAGCAGGTCGCCGACCTCGCGCTCGTCGCGGGCAACGCCACCATCGCCAAGCACCTCGACGGCACCGCCATCGACGCGGGTGGTCTGGTGCCGGACGTCGTCGACTCCAACACCTGGGTGCAGAGCATCGAGCAGATCTCCCCGGTGGAGCTCCTCGAGACCCAGCTGTGCAACTACACGGCGCCGTTCATCCTGATCAGCAAGCTGCGTCCGGTGATGGCCGATGCGGCGAGGAAGGCCGCCAGCGGACGTTCGTACGTCGTGAACGTCTCCGCCATGGAGGGCGTCTTCAGCCGTGGCTACAAGGGCGCGGGGCACCCGAACACCAACGCCGCCAAGGCCGCGATGAACATGGTGACGCGGACCAGCGGCGAGGAGATGTTCAAGACCGACGGCATCCTCATGACCTCGGTCGACACCGGCTGGATCACCGACGAGCGTCCGCACTTCGACAAGCTGCGCCTCGCCGAGGCCGGCTTCCACGCCCCCCTCGACCTGGTCGACGGCGCGGCCCGCGTCTACGACCCGATCGTGCGCGGCGAGGACGGCGTGGACCTCTACGGCTGCTTCCTGAAGGACTACGCCCCCGCGAACTGGTAGAGACCGTCCGCGATCGGCCGCGCCAGCGGTTTCCGTCGCCCTGACAAGAGCGTCCCACCGGCCAGGTGGGGCGCTCTTTCGGCTTGGTTCACCCGATCGCGTCACACTTCCGAGCCCGGTAGAGCGCGGACGCGCTCATCTGGTTACTCTGATGCTCACGGTCGGCCACCGAGGAGACACACCATCCTCACGGCCTACCAGGGACAGGCCTTCCACCAAGGCCGCGGTCCCGCCCGACGAACGGCGCCACCGCGACCGACCGGCACTTGTCCTACAGGTACGTGACACGAAGGAGTGCGCGGTGACACCAGAACTGACGAAGCAGGAACCGCGACCGGCCGAACCCAAGGACCGGCCGCGCAGGAAGGGCGAGCTGGGGAGCCTCGACGTGTGGGCCCATGCGGCCCCGATCCGGCTCGCGGGCTACGAGGACGACCTCGCCGAGCCCCATATCCTGCCCGGTATCGACTGATCCCTCGCTCCACCCGCTGCCCCCGGCCGTCGTGCACGCGGCCGGGGGCAGCGGTATGTCCGGGCCGGCGCCACGTCGGGGGGTCAGTCCGGCCCCCGCGCGCCTTCCCGGAGCCGGGTGGGCGGCAGGTACTCGCGGACGAGCGTCCGGTGCCACCAGGCCCCGGTCGCCCGGAGTTCCCGCCGGCTCGTGTACCGGTACCGGTAGAGCCGGGCGCGGACGAAGGCCGGGGGCGCGTCGGGGAACGGGTTGTGGGCGAGCAGGCGCAGCGTGTCCCGGTCGCCGTCGAGCAGCCGCTCGACGAACGGCCCGAACCAGTCGCGCGCGTATCCCGGGCTGAGCGCCGCGAACCACATCAGCCAGTCGAGCCGCAGATGGTACGGCGCGAACTGGCGGGGCAGCCGGCGCGGGTCGCCGGGCTTGCCCTTGAAGCCGTACTCCCGCCACACCGTGCCCGCGTGCGGCACCGGGTCGGTGGTGCCCTCGACCACGATCTCGTCCCTGGTCCGGCCGACCGTGCCGAACGCCCCGTACGTGTTGACCAGGTGGTACGGATCGTACGAGCGGTTCATCGACTGGTTCCGGGAGAGCAGGTTGCGCACCGGACGGTAGCTCCGCGCCAGGACGAACGCGGTCACCGCGACGACCAGGACCACGTACCAGAGCGGCGGATCCGGCTGCGGGTGCTCGCCGGCGACGGGGGAGGCGTCCACGACGGACAGCGCGAGAACGATGGTGATCCAGTTCAGCCAGGCGAAGTTGCCGGAGAGCACCAGCCACAGCTGGGTCGCGATCATCAGCCCGGCCGCGACCGTGGCCACCGGCTGCGGGGTGAACAGCAGGAACGGTACGAAGAGCTGGACGACATGGTTGGCCGCCGCCTCCACCCGGTGCAGCGGGCGCGGCAGATGGTGGAAGAACCAGCTCAGCGGGCCGGGCATGGGCTGGGTCTCGTGGTGGTGGTACAGGCAGGTCAGGTCGCGCCAGCACGGGTCGCCGCGGATCTTGATCAGCCCGGCGCCGAACTCGACCCGGAAGAGCAGCCAGCGCAACAGGAGGAGCACGAGGACGGGCGGCCCGGTGTCGTCGTTGCCGAGGAAGACCGCCAGGAACCCGGTCTCCAGGAGCAACGACTCCCAGCCGAAGGCGTACCAGGTCTGGCCCACGTTCACGATCGACAGGTACAGCGCCCAGAGGACCAGCCACAGCAGCATCGACACCGGCAGCGGCACCGCGTCCCCGGCGCCCGCGAGCAGCGCGAGGGCGAGCGCGGCGCCGGACCAGGCGACGGCCGCGAAGAGGCGGTCGGAGTAGCGCCAGTGGAAGAGCGACGGCGTGTGCCGCGGCCGGGTCCCGCGCACGTACTCCGGTACGGGGAGCATGCCGCGCTCCCCGATCAGCGCCCGGAACTGCAGGGCAGCCGACAGGAACGCCACGCAGTACAGCCCGGCGAGGCCCCGCTGGAAGACGATCCGGCTCAGCCAGTGGTCGGGCGCGGTGAACCACTCCATCGGTTCCAGTATCGGCCCGGGATCACGTCCTGACGAGGCGCCGCAGGGTCCGCCCCAGGTGACGCGCGTACGCCCGCTGCAAGAGGGGGACCACGGGGCCGCCGAGCCGGGTGTACCAGGCGGCGGGGCGGCTGAACGCGGTGACCGCGAACAGGACCCTGCCGTCCGGCTCCAGATGGACCATGAAGGACTCCTCGCCGGACTCCGGATGCCCGGTGAGGGTCCCGTAGGCGAAGCCGACGCGCTTCTCCTCGTACGCCGTCCAGACCACCGAGCAGGGAGCGCCGAGCCGGAGCGGGCCCACGCCCACCGAGATCCCGACGCGCACGCCGGGCGCGGCGCGGTCGGCGTCGGCGACGACGCGCGCCCCGGTGGCGCGGTGCATGCGCCAGGTGGTCACGGCGGCTCCGGCGGCCTCGAAGGCGGCCCGGCCGTGGCCGACGACCTCGCTGTGCCGCAGGTGGTGGTAGTCCTCGGGGAGCGCGGCCGGGGTGCGGGTGGCGCCGATCTCGCGGTAGCTGAGGGCCGGGTGGGGGCGGTCGGACCGGGACAGGCTGTTCAGGAGGCGGGTCATGCCGGAAGCTCCGTTCGCGGGCGAGCCGTGGGTTCGGGGGTGTCGACGGGATCGGTGGTGGCGGAGGCGGGATCGCTGGTGGCGACGGGAGCCGTGGGGTGCGTGGGCGTCGTGGCGGGTACCGGTGTCGGGCGGTCCGCGCGGAGGCGGCGGTGGGCGAGCAGGGCGCAGACCGCGAAGCCCAGGGCGTTGCCGAGGCCGTGGGTCGCGGCCGTCCAGGTGAGATCGAGGTGCGGAAGGCCGGTCGCCTCGCCCAGCGCCCAGCTCAGCGCGAGCAGCATGGTGACGAAGAGGACCAGGGCCGAGACGGCGAGGAGTCCCCGGGTGAGGCGGTCGGCCGTCAGTGCGCGGCGCTCGCGCAGGGTCAGGACCGCGACCGCCGTCATGCCGGCCGTCAGGACGGCGGCGCCGAGCAGCTCGGCCCAGTCGTCGACGAAGTAGCCGAGCAGGACGAGGAGGGTGCCCGCGGGGACGCTGAGCGCGGCGAACCGGGCGGCGGGGCCGTCGCAGGCGCGGCAGAGGAGACCGGCGACGAGGGCGGCGGCGAAGCCCGCGAAGTGGAAGTGCGGGACGGTCAGCGCCAGGATGTCCAGGTCGAAGCCGAAGAGCGGGTACGAGGCCCGTTCCGCGACCAGCGCGAGGCCGGCGACGGAGGGCGCGACCAGGGCGGTGGCGACGGCGACCTCGACCGGCTCCAGGGAGCGGGTCAGAAACAGCCGGGCCGGGGCCTGGAGCGCGAGGGCCAGTGTGGTGAGGGCGTAGACGGCGGCGAGCGCGGTCGAGAGCCCGGAGCGGGGCAGCCACAGCGCGAGCGCGCCGGGAGCGGCGAACAGCGGCCAGGCGCGCCGGAGGAGATCCCAGCCCGGCGGCCGGGGGCCGTCGAGGAGCGCGAGCCCCGTCGGGATCACCCAGAACATGCCGATCGTGACGACCGTGCCCACCAGGACCGACAGTGCGGTCATCGCGCATCCCCTCGACTTGAACGTGTTCAACTGGCAAGTCCGAGCGTAGGGCCTTTCTTGAACGCGTTCAAGTGCGTGGGCGGACACGGTCGGCGGCCCTCCGCTTGCGGGGCCCCGCGCACTGCGACAGACATGAAGGACTGGCCGGAACCGGGCGCCGTGGCCCGTGGAGAGAAAGCGGGAGAATCAGGTGCGCTCACCCCTCTGCCGGACGCGGCGAACCCCCGCCGCTCCCGGCGCGACCCACCCGACCGCTCCCGGCCCGACCGCTCCCGGCCCGACGGCTTCCCGCGCGACCCCGGCGGCGGAACCCCGGGCGCCGCACCCCGGACCTCCCCGCGCGACCCCCCGCGCCGCCCTGGTCCGTTCCGCGCTCGCGGCGCTCACGGCCTCGCTCCTCCTCGCGGGGTGCACCTCCGTCTGGGAGGGATCCCGGGGCGGCGCCCAGCCCGCCGCGGCCGGCCCGACCCAGGACATCCTGCTCCAGCCGCTCGCCGCCCAGGGCCCCGATCCCTTCACCGAGTCGTCGGCCCGGGCCACCGGGCGGCTGTCCTCCCCGGTCCGCGGCCCGGACACCGGCGCCGAGCAGGTCCGGGAGGTCACCGGCTCCACCCCCGGCCTCTACGGCGGCACCCGCGCGGAGGGCAGCTGCGACGTCGAACGGCAGGTCTCGTTCGTCACCGCCGACGCGGACAGGACCCGGGCCTTCGCCGATGCCGCCGGAATCCCCGAGGCCAACGTTCCCGACTGGCTCCGCGAGCTGACCCCCGTCGTCCTGCGCTCGGACACCCGGGTCACCAGCCACGGCTACCGCGAGGGCAAGGCCAACGCCTTCCAGTCCGTCCTCCAGACCGGTACGGCGGTCCTGGTCGACCAGTACGGATCCCCGCGCGTCCGCTGTGCCTGCGGCAACCCGCTCCGCACCCCGTCCGCGGTCCGCGACGGCATCCACCAGGGCGAGCCCTGGGACGGCTTCGACCCCGACCGCGTCATCGTCGTCCGGCCGACCACCACCGTCGTCACCAGCCTGGTCATCGTCAACAACGCCGACCGCAGCTGGATCGAACGGGCCACCGGCAGCGACGGCGCCGAGGACCGCAGGCCCGCCGTGGAACCCGCCTGCGACCCGGACGCCTGTGCCCTCGCCGACGGGGCGCCCGACCCGACCGGGCCCGACGGCGCCACCCCCGACCCGAGCGCCCCCGACCGCCGTACGTCCCCCGACCCGGCCTCCCCGCCCGCGCCCGTCCCCCCGGCCCCGGAGAACCCGCTGCCCGACGCCTCCGGGACCGGCGGCACCGGCACCGACCCGGGCCCGGTCGACCCCTACCAGGACCCGCGCCTCGACCCCCGCACGCAGCCGGACCCCGCCGACCCGTACGCGGAGCCCCCGGGCGAGCAGCCCGTCCCGGACGGCGAACTGCCGCCGGAGGAGCTCTTTCCCGTCGAACCGGTCCCGGACCAGCCCGAGACCTTCGAGGGATGAAACGGATCTTCATGGTGCGCACGGGCGGGGCTGCGCCTAGCGTGGCCCCATGAACGCGGGCAACGGGGGCGGGGATGCGGTCGAGCGGCTCAGCCGCGTCCTGGAGGGGGACGGCGCCGGGACGGCACGGATCCTGGCCGCGTTCGGTACGGCGTTCCGGATGGGCGGTTTCGACTGGGATCTCGCCGCCGGCACGATGATCATGGACGACGCCGCTCTCGACGTCTTCGACTTCGACCGCGGGGAGTACGACGACCGCCCCGAGTCGCTCGGCTCGCGGGTCCTGCCCGACGAGGCCCGCCGTCTCGACACCCTGGTCGCGCAGGCCCTCAAGGACGGCAGCGCCGAGTACGGCGCGTACTTCCGCATCCGTCGCCGCGACGGCCGTCAGCAGTGGACCCACACCCAGGGAATCGTCCACCGCGACGGAACCGGCCGCCCGGTCCGTATCGTCGGCGTCATCCGGGACGCCACCCATGAACTCACCGAGTCCGCCGCCCGGCTCGGCCTCGACGAGGGCCGGCGGCGGCGCGCCGGGGTCGTCGAGGGCACCACGGCCGCCCTCGCCTACGCGCGGACCGTGCAGGACGTCATCGACCTGCTCAACGACTCCCACGCGCTGGAACACTTCGGCGCCGCGAGCCTCGTGATGGGCCTCCTCGACGCCGGCCGCATCCATCTGGTCGCCGAGGGACCCGCCGGCGCCTTCGTGCCGGGCACCCGGTTCACCCGGGTGGACGAGCCGTACCCGATGAGCGAGGTGATCCGCACCCTGCGGCCTCGGTTCATCGAGTCGCCCCGGGACTTCGCCGCATCCTTCCCGGTGCTCTGGCCGCACATCAGCGGACTCGGCATCACCGCCGCCGTCTATCTGCCGCTCATCGCCCAGGCCCGGCCCATCGGTGCGCTCGGGCTCCTCTACAGCGACAAGACGGGCTTCAGCGAGGACGAGCGGACGCTGCTCGTCGCCCTCGGCAGCAGCATCGCCCAGAGCCTCCAGCGGGCCATGCTGTACGAGCAGGAGCACGACCTCGCCGAGGGGCTCCAGCAGGCGATGCTGCCCCGCCGGATCCCCGACGTGCCGGGTGCCCAGACGGCCGTCCGCTACCGCTCGGCCCGCCTCGGCCGGGACATCGGCGGCGACTGGTACGACATCATCCCGCTCCCCGGCGGGCGGGTCGGCGCCGTCATCGGGGACGTACAGGGCCATGACACCCACGCGGCGGCCGTCATGGGCCAGCTGCGGATCGTCCTGCGCGCCTACGCCGCGGAGGGGCACACCCCGGCCACGGTGATGGCCCGCGCCTCCGTCTTCCTGCACGAACTCGACACCGAACGCTTCGCCACCTGCACCTACGCGGAGGCCGACCTCGGCACGGGCGTCGTCCAGGTGGTGCGGGCCGGCCACGTCGATCCGCTGATCCGGGAGACCGACGGGAGCTGCCGCAGGATCCCCGTGGAAGGCGGACTGCCGCTCGGGCTCTCCGCCGAGTTCGGCCGGCTCGACTATCCGGTGACCACGCTGGAACTGGACCCCGGACAGACCCTGATGCTCTACACCGACGGTCTGGTGGAGAAGCCCGGCTCCGACCTCGACGAAGGCCTCCAGTGGCTCTCCGCCCTCGTCCGGCGCGGGCCCGCCGACCTCCAGGAGCTCGCCGACCACCTGTGCGATGTGGTCGCCGACCGGGGTGGTGAGGACGACGTCGCGATTCTGCTCCTGCGCCGCCACGCCGCGACCGCCGGCCACGGGGCGGGCCGGTTCCAGCAGCACGTGGCACAGAACGACCCCGAGGCGCTGAGTTCGGCCCGGCACATGATCAGGGCCGCCGTCCGGGCCTGGGGCGCCGAGGAGCGGGCCGACGAGATCGAACTGGTCGCCGACGAGCTGATGACCAACGCGCTGATGCACACCGACGGAGGGGCCATCGTGACCCTGAGGACGCTCGGCGGGGCCGAACGGCGGCTCCGGGTGGAGGTCGAGGACCGCTCCAGCGCACTGCCCCGGCGCCGCGAGGCGGGGGAGGCGGGCGTCTCCGGGCGCGGACTGCTGCTCGTCGACCAGATCTCCGACGTCTGGGGCGTGGAGTCGCGGGGGAGCGGCAAGTGCGTGTGGTGCGAATTCACCGTGCGGAACTGAGCCCGTCACAGAGAGGTGCGACGGTTGACAGACGAGGGCGACTGTTGACAGAGCGTGCATTGATCGTACTTGACCGTAACTGTCGGTGCGCGATTGACTTCGTGCTTCCGGCGCTCCGCGCAGCACGTACGTGAGGACACTTGTGAGCAGCGAGCTACTGGCACCGCTGGACCTGGCCTTCTGGCACCTGGAATCGACCGCGCACCCCCTGCACCTCGGGGCGCTCGCGCATTTCGGCCCCGCCCCCACCGGCAGCGGCCAGGAGCCGCCGGACGTCCTCGGCCTGCTCGCCCGCCGCGCCGCCGCCGTCCCCCGGCTCCGGATGCGGGTCCGTGACGTCCTGCTCCCCGTGGGCGGCGCCGCGTGGAGCACCGACCCGGACTTCGACGTACACCGGCACGTCCACGAGGTCGCCCTCCCCGGCGCCGACTTCCCCGCCGAGGCCGCCCGGCTCGCCGCAGAACTGATGGAACGGCCCGTCGCCCGCGGACTGCCGCCTTGGGAGATGTACCTCCTCAGCGGCGCGCCCGACGGTTCCTTCGCCGTCCTCGTGAAGCTCCACCACGCCCTGGCCGACGGCATGCGTGCCGTCGCCATCGGCGCCGGGATCTTCGACGAGATCGCCGCGGGCCGCCGCACCGCCGGCCGCGCCCGGCCGGTGCCCCCACGCTCCTGGCTCCCCGGGCCCGGACGACTCCTCGGCATGGCCCGCGACCGGCTCGGCGACCTCGGCCGGGCCGTCGAGGTCGGCGCCTCCGTCGTCCGCGCCAGCCGCCTCGACGGACGGCCCACCGCCGCCCTCGCCGCCGAGTCCAGCGGCACCCGCCGGATCGCCACCGTCTCGCTGCCCCTGGAACGAGTCCACCGGATCCGCCGCACCACCGGCGGCACGGCCAACGACGTCCTCCTCGCCCTCGTCGCCGGGGCCCTCCGCCGCTGGTTCGACGGGCGCGGACTGCCCCTCACCGGAGCCGACCCCCGGGCGCTCGTCCCCGTCTCCCGGCGCCGTCCCGGCACCCCGCCCGGCCCCGGCAACAGCCTCTCCGGCTACCTCCTCGACCTCCCCGTCAACGAGGCCGACCCGGCGGCCAGGCTCGCCGCGGTCCGCAGCTCCATGGACCGCAACAAGGCCGCGGGCCCCCTCAGGGGCGCCGGGGCCGTCGCCCTCCTCGCCGACCAGCTCCCGCCGCTCGCCCACCGCTTCGGCGCCCCCTTCGCCTCCGGCGCCGCCCGGCTGCTCTTCGACCTCCTGGTCACCCAGGTGCCGCTGCCCCGCTCCGCGCTCTCCCTCGGCGGGGCGCCGCTGCGCGCGCTCTTCCCCATGGCACCGCTGGCCCGCGGACAGTCGCTCGCCGTCGCCATGTCCCCCTACGGCGGGCAGGTCCACATCGGCCTCGTCGCCGACGGCGAGGCCGTCCCCGACCTCGACGGCCTCGCCGACGCCCTCACGGCCGAACTCGACCTCCTGGACCCACCGGACACCCCCTAGGGGGTGTCGTGCCGGGCCTGGGGCGGACCTTCGGGCCGGGCTCGGGCCGGAGGCGTCCGGCGAGCGGCCCCGTGACCCGTGCGGCAGGGTGGAACCATGCCCGAACTCCCCGAGGTGGAAGCGCTCCGCGCGTTCCTCGCCACACACCTGGTGGGCAAGGAGATCGCCCGCGTGCTGCCCGTCGCCGTCAGCGTCCTCAAGACGTACGAACCGCCCCTGAGCGCCGTCGAGGGCGCCCAGGTCACCGCGGTCGGACGGCGCGGGAAGTTCCTGGACCTCACCACCGCGGGACCCGCCGGCGAACTGCGCCTCCTGTTCCATCTCGCCCGCGCGGGCTGGCTCCGCTGGCAAGACCCGCTGCCCTCGGGACCGCCCAAGCCCGGCAAGGGCCCGCTGGCGTTGCGGACCGCGCTCACCGGCGGCGACGGCTTCGACCTCACCGAGGCGGGCACCACCAAACGCCTCGCCGTGTACGTGGTGCGCGACCCGCGGGAGGTGCCGGGTGTCGCGCGGCTCGGACCCGACCCGCTCGCCGAGGACTTCGGCCCCGAGGAGTTCGCCGCGCTGCTCGCCGGCGAACGGCGTCAGATCAAGGGAGCCCTGCGCGACCAGAGCCTCATCGCAGGCATCGGCAACGCCTACAGCGACGAGATCCTCCACGCGGCGAAGACGTCCCCCTTCAAACCCACCCAGAACCTGACCCCGGACGAGATCGCCGCCCTCTACACGGCGATGCGGACCACCCTCCACGAGGCCGTCGAACGCTCCCACGGCCTCGCCGCCGGCAAGCTCAAGGCCGAGAAGAAGAGCGGCCTGCGCGTCCACGGCCGCACCGGCGAACCCTGCCCCGTGTGCGGGGACACCATCCGCGAGGTCTCCTTCAGCGACTCCTCCCTCCAGTACTGCCCCACCTGCCAGACCGGCGGCAGACCGCTCGCCGACCGCCGTCTGTCCAGGCTCCTCAAGTAGCCGACGCCACGGAGGCCCCCGTGGCCGCCGGTTACACTCCGCCGCATGCTGCGCGTACTGGCCGTCGACGACGAGGAACCCGCCCTCGGGGAGCTGCTCTACCTGCTGCGCGCCGATCCCCGGGTGCGCTCCGCCGAGGGCGCGGGTGACGCCACCGCCGCCCTGCGCAGGATCGGGCGCGCGCTGGAGACCGGGCCCGACGGCGACGACGCCGTCGACGTCGTCTTCCTCGACATCCACATGCCCGGCCTCACCGGCCTCGACGTGGCCCGGCTGCTCGCCGGCTTCGCCCGCCCTCCGCTCGTCGTCTTCGTCACCGCCCACGAGGGCTTCGCGCTCCAGGCCTTCGACCTGAAGGCGGTCGACTACGTGCTCAAGCCGGTCCGCCGCGAGCGCCTCGCCGAGGCCGTCCGCCGCGTCCACGACCTCGTGCACGCCACCGCCGCCCCGGCCCCCGCGGGGCCCTCCGCACCCGCCGCGCCCGAGCAGATCCCGGTCGAGCTCGGCGGCATCACGCGGTTCGTCCCCGTCGACGACATCGTGTACGTCGAGGCCCACGGCGACTACGCCCGCCTGCACACCGACCACGGCAGCCACCTCGTCCGCATCCCGCTCTCCACCCTCGAAGAGCGATGGGCGGCGCGGGGCTTCGTCCGCATCCACCGCAGCCACCTCGTGGCGCTCGCCCGGATCGACGAGCTCCGCCTCGACGGCGGCGCCACCTCCGTACGGGTCGGCGACACCGACCTGGCGGTCAGCCGGCGGCACGCCCGGCCCCTCCGCGACCTGCTGATGCGCCGCGCCGCCGGCTGAGCCCATCCGCCGCCGCCCCTACCGCGGGTGCTCCCACCTGCGTAGACTCCACGCGACCCGGGCCCGAGGGCCGCTGATTCCGACGGAAGCGGACGCCGATGTCCGAGCAGCACCCGTCCCCGGCCGCCGGCCGGGGGGACCCGCAGCGCCGCCCCCGCCGCGAGACCGTCACCTACGCCTCCGCCCACGGTGCCGGGACGGCCGTGCCGCGCCCCGCCCGGCGCCACCCCGTCCACCCGCCCGCCCGCTCCGAGATCGACGAGCAGACCACCCTCGGCCACACCTACGTCCGCTCCCTGATGCGCAGCCAGCTGCGCGCCGCGCTCACCGCCCTCGGCGCGCTCGCGCTGCTCGTGGGCTCGCTGCCGCTGCTCCTCGCCCTGCCCGCCCCCGAGGCCTTCGTCTGGCTCGTCCTCGGCGTCGGGGTGTACCCCGTCGTCTGGGGGACGGCCCACTGGTACGTACGGCGCGCCGAACGCAACGAGCGCGACTTCACCGGCCTCGTCGAACGCTGAGCCGCGCCGCGTGAACCAGACCTACGCCGTCGCGGCCGTCACCGCCGTCGTCCTCGCCACCGTCCTCGTCGGCGCCCTCGGCCTGCGGATCTCCCGGACGACCTCCGACTTCTACGTGGCCTCGCGCACCGTCAGGCCCGGCCTCAACGCCGCCGCCATCAGCGGCGAGTACCTCTCCGCCGCCTCCTTCCTCGGCATCGCCGGGCTCGTCCTCGTCCAGGGCCCCGCGATGCTCTGGTATCCGGTCGGCTACACGGCCGGCTACCTCGTCCTGCTGGTCCTCGTCGCCGCCCCGCTGCGCCGCTCCGGGGCGTACACCCTCTCCGACTTCGCCGAGGCCCGCCTCGAATCCCCGCAGGTGCGCCGCCTCGCCAGCCTCTTCGTCGTCGGCATCGGCTGGCTCTATCTGCTGCCCCAACTCCAGGGCGCCGGCCTCACCCTGGAGATCCTCACCGGCGCGCCCGACTGGGTCGGCGGGCTGCTCGTCGCCCTCGTCGTCACCGGCACGGTCGCCGCGGGCGGGATGCGCAGCATCACCTTCGTGCAGGCCTTCCAGTACTGGCTGAAGCTGACCGCCCTCCTCGTCCCCGTCCTCTTCCTGCTCGCCGCCTGGTACGGCGACGGAGCGCCCAGGGCCCGCTTCGACGCGCCCGCCGTGCTGCGCGGCCACACCGTCGTCAAGGTCGCCGACACGGTGCGGATCGGGCTCGACGCCCCGCTCACCCTCACGGTCACCGGCAGCGTCGACGCGGTCGCCCACGAGAAGCGGACCCTCACCCTCGCCCCCGGCACCCATCACGTCTCCGGCGGCACCACCCTCGCCTTCGCCCCGGGAGCGGCACTGCCGGAGCGGGTCGCCAGCGGGTCGGATCCTCTCGGCTGGTCCCAGCCGCTGGCCGGCGGCCGCGACGGACACCAGCTGTACGCCACGTACGGACTGATCCTCGCGACCTTCCTCGGCACCATGGGCCTGCCGCACGTCGCCGTCCGCTTCTACACCAGCCCGAACGGCCGGGCCGCCCGCCGCACCACCCTCGTCGTGCTCGGACTCGTCGGCGCCTTCTACCTGTTGCCGCCGCTGTACGGCGCCCTCGGCCGGGTCTACGCCCCCGAGCTGGCCCTCACCGGTTCCGCCGACGCGGCCGTGCTCGTGCTGCCCGACCGCATCCTGGGCGGACTGCTCGGCGACCTCCTGGGCGCGCTCCTCGCGGGCGGCGCCTTCGCCGCCTTCCTCTCCACCGCCTCGGGGCTCACCATGTCCGTCGCCGGCGTCCTCACCCAGGACGTCCTGCCGTCCCGGGGCGTACGGCACTTCCGCCTCGCGACCCTGCTCGCCACCGCCGTACCGCTGGCCGTGGGGGTGTTCGCCTCGAAGGTGCCGGTGGCCGACGCCGTCGGCCTCGCGTTCGCCGTCTCCGCCTCCTCCTTCTGCCCGCTGCTCGTCCTCGGCATCTGGTGGCGGCGCCTCACCCCGCCGGGTGCGACGGCCGGGCTGCTGCTCGGCGGCGGCTCCGCGCTCGCGGCCGTGATGGCGACCCGGGCGGGGCTCGCCCCCGAGGGCTGGCCGCACACCCTGATGGCCTGGCCGGCGGTCTGGTCGGTGCCGCTCGGCTTCCTGACCATGATCCTGGTCTCGCTGGCCACCCCCCGCCGGGTCCCGCCCGGCACCCCGGCGCTGCTCGCCCGGCTCCATCTCCCGGAGGAGATCACCGGCCCCGTCACCGGCCCCGCGCACGCTCCCGTCCCGGAGGTCGGCCGATGAGCGGCATCGCCCTCGCCGCCGCGGCCGCCGCCGGCGCCGTGCTGCTCGCCGCGGGCTTCGTCCTCGGCCGGTTCGCCGCCCGGCGCGGCGGCCGCGCCGCCGATCCCGATCTCGGCACGCCCGTCGAACGGGCCACCTTCCACACCCTGCACACCGCCTCCCTCGCCGCTCCGCCGCTCCGCGCCGGACTCACCGAGGACACCGCGCGCAGGGCGGCCGGCACCCTCCGCTCGCTGCTCGGCACCGAGGCGCTCTGTCTCACCGACCGGGGCGCGGTCCTCGCCTGGGACGGACCGGGTGAGGACCATCACCGGGCGCACGTACCGGAGCAGGCCGCCGAGACCCTGGAGACCGGCCGCAGCCGGTCCGCGCACACGGACTGCGCCGACCCGGCCTGCCCGCTGCGCTGGGCGGTGATCGCCCCGCTCACCGGGGAGGACGGGGTCCTCGGCGCGCTCGTCGCCTACGGCTCGCGGGAGTCTGCCGTCCTGGTGCGGGCCGCGACCGAGGTGGCCCGCTGGGCCTCCGTCCAGCTGGAGCTCGCCGAGCTCGACCGTTCGCGCACCCGCATCGTGGAGGCCGAGATCCGTGCGCTGCGTGCGCAGATCTCCCCGCACTTCATCTTCAACTCCCTCGCCGCCATCGCCTCGTTCGTCCGCACCGACCCGGAGCAGGCCCGCGAGCTCCTCCTCGAGTTCGCGGACTTCACCCGCTACTCCTTCCGCAGGCACGGCGAGTTCGCCCAGCTCGCCGACGAACTGCGTTCCATCGAGCAGTACTTGGCCCTCGCGGGGGCCCGCTTCGGGGACCGGCTGAAGGTGACGCTGCAGATCGCCCCCGAAGTGCTGCCGGTCACCCTGCCCTTCCTGTGCCTCCAGCCCCTCGTGGAGAACGCCGTCAAGCACGGCCTGGAGGACCGGGAGCGAGGCTGCCGGGTCACGATCGCCGCCCGTGACGCGGGCGCCGAGGCGGTGGTGACCGTCGAGGACGACGGCATCGGCATGGACCCGGAGCTGCTGCGCGCCGTCCTGCGCGGAGAGCACCCCGCCGGGTCCGGCATCGGCCTCTCCAACGTGGACGAACGGCTGCGCCAGGTGTACGGCGGGGAGTACGGCCTCGTCATCGAGACGGGGGTCGGCGCGGGGATGAAGGTGACGGTGCGCATCCCCAAGTACCACCAGGGCGTGCACCGTTCGTCACCCTGACCGGGTACGGGCGGCGGGGCGCTTCAGCGCAGGTGCAGCGAGAGGTGGGCGAGCGGCAGGCCGAGCTTCCAGGCGGGCAGCCAGATCTGCTCCTCCTCGTCGACGGTGCGGCCCGACTCGCCGTCCGTCCGGCCGTCGAGGTCGGCGGCGCGCACCCAGGTGTCGCGCAGGGCGCGCCACGCGGTCTCCGCGAGCGCCAGGTCGGGTCCGTCGTCGCCGGTCGCGCGGCGCGCCGCGAGCCGCTCCCCGACCCAGGGCGGCCAGGGCCGGTCGTACGCCGTGTGCCGCAGCCATTCGTCGACGCGGCACAGCGGTCCGCCCACCGGTCCGTCCGGCTCCTCCGAGAGGTGGACGGTGAGGGCGAGCGCCTGGAGGCCCGCCCGGTACTCCAGTGAGCCGGGTGCCACGAGGGCGGCGGCCCGCAGGACCTCGTCGGCCAGGTACTCGGCGCACAGCCAGGCCATCGGGACGGCGAGTTCGCCGCCACTCGTGCCGCCGGCGCCGTTCGTGCTCTCGGGGCGCAACGCTCCCACCTTCTCCCGGACATCGGGGACCCGGACGTGTGGGACCCGGGGAGAGCTTCCTCCGTGGAGGGCGCCCGCGTGTCCCGCTTTGCTCAACTCGCCCGTGTGGTTTCGGATACGTTTCCCGGCCGGATCGGTGCCGGTGGGATTACTGATGTTCCGGGAGGCGTACGGGGCGGGGGAGGCGTCTTGAGCGGCGGCGGGAGGTGCGGCGTCGGCCGGACCGGTTCCCGTCCGGCCGTCGGCGCGGCGGCCGGACGGGAGGGGCGGTTCAGCCGAGGAGCGCGTAGACCGCGGTCGCGTGGGCCGCGATCTCCTCCGTGCCCTCGGCCGTCATGGTGATGTCGGCGAAGGCCATCCGCTTCCCCGCCTTGGTGAGTCCGGCCCGCACCAGGACGTCGGCGCCCACGACCGCCCGCTGGAAGCTGATCGACTGCTGGACGGTGGTCATGGGAACGAAGCCGCCCCGGGCCGCGGCGACCGCGATCACGGTCGCCGTGTCGGCGGCGGCCATCAGGGCCTGCCCGGACAGGCCCCCGCCCTCCCGGGCCAGCCGCTCCGACCACGGGAGCCGGAGCACGGCCCCCTGGCCGTCGACGGATTCGACGGTGAGACCGAGATCGAGCACCCAGGGTGCGAAGTTGTCGGCGAGGATCTTTTCGGCGGCGGCGAGTGTCAGCGTCACGGCGTCATTGTGGGGCCGTGACGCGGGGCCGGGCAACGGCCGCGCGGTGCGGCCGGTAGCCGGGCAGCGACCGGCCCAGCTGCCGCAGCGCGTAGTGGGAGCGGGACTTGACGGTGCCGGCCGGGATGCCCAGGTCGACGGCGGCCTCGTTGACGGTCAGGCCGTGGAAGTAGATCCGGACCAGGACGGCGCGGTGCTCGGGGCTCAGTTCGCGGACGGCCGCCCGTACGTCGAGCGCGGCCTCGGCCGAGGCGGTGGCGTCGTCGGGGTCGGGGGTCACGGCGAGGACGCCGTCCCCGATCTCGGCGGGCCGGGCGAGGCGTGAGCGGCGGGCGTCGATGGCGAGGCGACGGGCCACGGTGAAGAGCCAGGGGCGCATCGACGCGTAGGGGCCGTCGAAGGCCTCGGGGTGGAGCCAGGCCCGTACCAGGGTCTCCTGCGCGAGGTCCTCGGCCCGCTGGCGGTCCCCGTAGGTGAGGCCGAGCAGGAAGGAGAGGAGCGCGGGGCCGTGGTCCCGCTGCAGCTCCTCGAGGGTCCGTTCGTCGGTGGTCGCCGTTGGCATGCTCCCCGCCTCTCTGCGGCTCGTCGTCCGGGGCGTATCGGAACCCATTCGGACGGCGAGGGACAGGGAACGGACATCGGTCTGCGACGAACGGTCGCACCAAGCGGCGAATGGTACGGCGAGCGGTCACGAGACGGTCGTCCGAAGAGCCTGCGTCCGTTTCAGCGGGGTTCCTGAGGCTCTGCGGCCTTGACCCTTGACTGCGGCTTTCGCTCGGGATCAATTCGTATGAACAGATGTTCATCCCAGGAATCGGGCGGAGTGCCGTACATGACCTCACGCACCAGGCCGGCGGGCGTGGCGCTCGCCGCCTTCCTGTTCGCGGCGACGACCGGCTGCACCGAGGGGAACGGACCGCCCGGCGGAGCCCCCAGCCCCGAGGCCACGAGCGGGCGGCCCGGATCCGCGCCGCCCGCCGAGCCCTCCGCCGCGCCCGGTGGTGCGTCCGCGCCCGCCGGGTTCACCCTCGTCGCCTCCGGAGACGTCCTCCCGCACGATTCGATCATCCGCCGCGCGGCCGAGGACTCGGGCGGAAGCGGCTACGACTTCACGCCGATGTTCTCCGGGGTGAAGGCCGTCGTCTCCCGGGCCGACCTGGCCATCTGCCACATGGAGACCGTGTACGGGCCGGACGGCGGCCCCTACATCGGCTACCCCGCCTTCACGTCGCCGCCCGAGATCGCCGCGGCGCTCAAGGCCACCGGCTACGACTCCTGCTCCACCGCCTCCAACCACACCCTGGACGACGGGGCGGCGGGCCTCGGCCGCACCCTCGACGCCCTGGACCGGGCCGGTGTCCGCCATGCCGGATCGGCGCGCACGGCCGAGGAGGCCGCGACGCCCACCCTGCTCACGGCGGGCGGTGCCACCGTGGCCCAACTGGCCTACACCTACGACACCAACGGCTACCCGATGCCCGAGGGGCAGCCGTGGGCCGTCCAGAAGCTCGACGAGCGGAAGGTGATCGCCGACGCCCGCGCAGCCCGCGCGGCCGGGGCCGACGTGGTCGTGGTCAGCGTCCACTGGGGCAGCGAGTGGCAGACCGAACCCGACGAGCGACAGCTCACGCTCGGCCGCGCGCTCACCGCCTCGCGGAGCGGCGGCCGTCCCGACATCGACCTGATCCTCGGCACGCACGCCCATGTCCCGCAGGCGTACGAGAAGGTCAACGGCACCTGGGTCGTCTACGGGATGGGCGACCAGATCGCCGGGGACATGATCAATCACGAGGGGGCCCACGACCCTCGCGGCAACCAGGGCAGCATCGGCCGCTTCACCTTCGGCCCGCCCAGGAGCCCCGGCGGGCGCTGGGAGGTCGTCAAGGCCGAGTTCGTCCCCCAGTGGTTCGACACGGGGCGCGGCCGGGTGGTCAACCTCGGCGCCGACGACGGCTCCGACCCGCGCCACATCGAGATCCGGGACGCCATCCGGCGGGTGGTGCTCAGCCGCGGCGCGGCCGAGGACGGTCTGGTGATGGGCGAGTAGCCGGACCACCGGCCGCACGGGCCGGTCGCGGCGCCGGGGCAGGGCACCCGGTCGCGGCGCCCGGGTGCGGGGCGGCCCGCCCGGTCATCGTGGTGGCCGCGGCCCGGTCACGGGACGACGGTGACCGGCCAGCGGCCCGCCTTCACGAGCCGGACGGCCACCGAGCCCACGAACCGGTGCCCGGCCGACTCCGAGGCGCCCACCACCACGGCGTCCGCGGTCAGCTCCTCGGCCGCTTGGACCAGGCCCGCGTAGGCGTCGCCCCGGAAGGTGTGGAACTCCCACCGCATCCGCCAGAGGTCCTTCACCCGCTCCGCCGACGTACGGATCTCGGTGACCAGGTCCTGGGCGATCTCCTCGGTGGTGCCCGCCGTCGGCGCGCCCATCGCGGCCCCCGCGGTGATCACCGGCTGCACGTAGACGAGTGCGAGCAGGGCGTTCTGCCGCCGCGCGAGCCCGGCCGCGTACGCCGCGGCGCGCAGCGAGGAGTCGGATCCGTCGATTCCCGCCATGATCACTTTCGGGCCGTCGGTTCCGCGTTCGAACCGACCGGGCTGCTGTTCGTTCACCTTTCGAGGTTATCGGCTCATCGGGTGCTTTCGGCGGGGCGGCCGGTGTCGATGAGCCGCGCGAGCTCTCATCCATAGGGACCATTGGTCATGAAAAAGGATCAGATGCCTCCCGGGCGCCGCGCGCTGCTGCGGCTCGTCGCCGCCCTCGGGGCCACCGCCACCGTCGGAGTCATCGCGGCGGACCGGCTCGCGGCGCCCGAACCGGCCGACGGGACCGCCGCGCCCCCGGCCCCGCCCCGCCGGGGAACGGGCCCCGCCGCCGGCCCGCAGGCGCAGGCCGCCCGGCTGAGCCCCACCTCGTACCGCCTCCAGCCGATGACCGCGTACGCACCCCCGGCGTTCCGCCGCGCCGTGCCGCCGGTCAGGCAGCGGCCCTTCCTCAGCATGTCCGGGGTCGGCCGCTCGATGGTGCTCACCTTCGACGACGGCCCGGACCCCCGCTACACCCCGGGGATCCTGGAGACCCTGCGCCGCCACGACTGCCGGGCCATGTTCTTCGTCTGCGGCGAGATGGCCGTCGAGAACCCGGACCTGCTGCGCGAGATGGCCGAGGACGGGCACGTCGTCGGCAACCACTCCTGGTCGCACCCGCTCATCCCGAAGCTGCGGCCCTCCCGCATCCGGGACGAGCTCGGCTCCACGAGCGAGGTGATCGAACGGACCCTGGGGACGGCCCCGCTCTGGTACCGCGCGCCCTACGGCGCCTGGAACCGGCACTCCTTCGAGATCGGGGCCGAGCTCGGCATGGAGCCGCTCGCCTGGACCGTCGACACCCTGGACTGGAAGGAACCCGCGGCCGCCGGCGCCATCGTCCGCCGGGTCCTCGACGGCGCCGCCCCCGGCGCCGTCGTGCTCTCCCACGACGCCGGGGGCGACCGGGCCCAGAGTGTGACCGCGCTCCGCCGCTATCTGCCCGAACTCCTCGACGCGGGCTACCACATCACCGTCCCCCGGCGCTGACCGCACGGGTACGGACCGCACGGCCGAGGTACGGCCTCCGGTACGTCCCGCGGTACGGGTCTCCGGTACGGGTCTCCGGTACGGCGAAGGGCCCCGGCGCCACCAGGTGCCGGGGCCCTTCGCCGTGCCCCGCTAGCGCGAGCCGACCATCCGCGCGTACACGACGACGTTCCCGTCGTAGCCGCGCGCGCGCGTGTAGCCGCCGCCGCAGGTGATGACCCGCAGCTCGGGCTCACCCGTGTCGGCGTACACCTGCACGCCGGGGAAGTTGTCCTTCGCGTACACCTCGAGCCCGTAGATCTCGAACACCGCGATCCGGCCGTCGTACCGCTCGACCTCGATGTGCTGGCCCTTCTCCAGGGAGCCCAGGCCGTAGAAGACCGCGGGGCCCTGTGCGTTGTCGACATGGCCGACGACCACCGCGGTGCCGCGCTGGCCGGGGGAGATGCCGTTCTGGTACCAGCCGGCGAGGTTGGTGTCCTGCGGCGGAGGGGCCGCCACCCAGCCGTCGGGGTCCAGCCCCACGTCCATGATCGGGGCCGCCACCTGGATCGCCGGGATCTTGATGCGGGAGGCGGGGGCGAAGGGCAGCGGCTCCAGCCCCTCGACGGAGCCGTCCGGCGGCGTGACGGGGCGCGCCACGGGACGGGCCGCCGCGGCGGGCTGCGGAGGCCCCAGCGCGACGTCCACTCCGTTGCGCATCATCGCGATCCCGGACAGCATGGCCAGGGCCAGGACGCCCCAGGGTTGGCGTCTCCTGCGCTGGAAGACGCGGAAGTCCTTCGGGGGCATGGTTCTCCCTTCGTGGCGTCGTCAGAACGGTAAAGGCGACCTGACGGACCGTCGCGCCGGACGGCGCGAACGGGTGGGGGCCACGTCCGGACGGGTGGCGAGCCGGGGGTACGGGGTGCGCCGGCGTCCCTCCTGACGCGCGCGTGCCCGGGCCGGCGCGGACCGCTCTCGGGACGCCGGGCGGCCGACAGGTGGGTGACAACGGGCTGACCCATCCGAGTAATCGTCAGATAAGCAGCCCACTCGCCTCTGACCTGCGGATCTTCCTCCTGCGAGGACCCGATTCCCGGCGTGTCGTCTCACCGGGGTGGACCAGTGCCGAAATGCGCTGCCCGCTCCGACTTGTGATGGTTCGTCATGGAAGGCGTACTCGTCGACACTCCCGGAGCACCGCTTTGGGGCGTCTTCCACTGGAGGTTCAACCATGCGTGCTGCACGCACTCTGGCGGTGACCGCCACCGCGATCGCGGCGGTCGGCCTCGCGGCCCCCCTTGCCGCCGCCACCTACGGTCCGGGCAATGTCGTCAGCGGTGGCTCGAACAACAGTCCGAGCAACGTCACCGTCAGCCCCTTCGAGGTCCACCCCGGGTCGACGCTCACCATCACCGCCAGGGGCTGCAACCGTGGCGGCACGGTCACGTCCAACGCCTTCCCGGACGCCACCCTCTCCGGCGGCAACGGCGTCTCCACGGCCGTCGCCCGCGTCTACAACAACGCCACTCCCGGCAACTACAACCTGGCCGTCCGGTGCAACGGCGGCTCCAACGTGGTCACGGAGCCGTTCCGGGTCCTCCCGGGCCGCGGCGCCCAGGGCGGCCTCGGCGGCTCGCTGGCTCCCAGCTCCACGGAGATGGCCGTCGGCGGCAGCCTGGTCGCCGCCGCCGCACTCGGCGGCGGGCTCTTCATCGCCCGTCGTCGCCGTGTGACCGGCGCGGGGATCTGACCGGTCGAACCTCCCGGTCGACCCGCTCTGCCCGTCGCCCCCGAGTCCCCTTCCGGGACCCGGGGGCGACGGGCGTCCGCGGACGAGCGGGCACCGACGCCGGACCGGCCGCGACGGCCGCTCAGTGGCGACGGGCGGAGCCGGAACGGCGACGCACCACGTACACGCCACCGACGGTCGCGGCGAGCACGAGCGCTCCTCCGGCGGCCAGTTCGAGCGGCTCGATGCCGCCGCTCGAACCGCCGAGACCGCCCTGCACACCCCGCGGGGGAGTGAGGATGGTGGAGCTGATGGTCGGGGTGGCGGTGGGCGTACCGCTGATCGTCAGGGTCGTGGTGTCCGAGATTCCGCCGGTGCAGTTGAACGACACCGTGTACACGGCACCGCGCCGGGCGTCCGCGTCCACGGTGGCGATGGCCGCCGATCCCGGTGCGATGGTGACGGTGTCGAAGATGCCGGCCGAGGCCGTCGCCGTACTGGCGCAGCCGGGGGCACTCAGCGTCACCCGGCCGCCCGGGGCGACGACCGAGGGCGACACGACGAAATCGCCCGGTGCCTTGGCCCGTGCCGCTCGCGCGTTCGGTGCGGGAGCACCGTCCGCCGCGACGGCGGTGGGGGCGGCCAGGGCGAGGGCGGCCGCCCCCAGCAGGGCAGTGGACGCGGCACGTATCGCGCGCATGGTGAATCCTCCGGGTCCCGAGGGGCAGCCGCGGAAAGGGGGTTTCCGCGAAAGACCGTGCGTGCACCTCGATGTCCGAAACGCTAGAAGCGCACTACCACAGCCGCGATCCCAGACGTGCGAATGGGGCACGCATGTCCCCCGAGTGGCTCATCCGTCCGTGTCGCCTCACGGTGTGAGCTGCGGGAACAGATCGGTGAACGGCGCGGCGGTGGCCGAGATGCCCCGGCCGAACGGGGCGTCGAAGTCCCAGATGAGGAACAGCAGGAAGGCGATCAGCACGCTGAACAGTCCGGCGAGCAGCAGTTCGCGCCCGGTTCTGCGGATCTGCAGGGTGAAGATCAGGCCCACCGTCACCAGCGCGCCGATGATCAGACCGAACCACACCACTCCCGGCATGGTCTCCCCGGCGTTCTGCCCCCGGGCCCCCCGGGCGTCGTCGGCCGCCGCCACCTGGTCGACCAGCGGCTGGTACGCCTGCCCCTCGAAGTCGTCGGCGGGCTGGTAGTCGGTGACGCTGCGCCGCACCTTCTCCAGGAGCGCCGTGCCCTCCTCGCTCAGCTCGCCGTGCTCCGCCATGTACGTCCACTCGTCGTCGACCACGTAACCGACGTACGCGTCGACGTCGGCGCGGATGCGCTCGCGGACGGCCTGCGGGTAGACCTCGACGCGGGCCGAGATCTCGTGCATCGCCTGGGCCTCCTGGCGCACGGTCTCCTGGGCCGCGCCCCGGGCCTCCCAGACGCCGGCGATGGCGAGGCCGAGGACGATCGCGTAGATCACGCCGATCATCATCGTCATGTACTCGATGACGTCGGGGGTCTCGCTCGGGTCGTCGTCCTCGGGGATCCGGCGGTTGTTGATGACGACGATCGTGAGCACGACGGCGCACGCGGCGGCCATCGCAAGGGTGAGAACAAGCCATTCAGACATGGGTTCCTCGTGTGGGATGCAGAGGGACGAAGAGGCCGACGGGGCGCCGGGTCACTTGGACCGGGGGCGCAGGATCGCCGTCGCGAGCACCGCGGGCGCGGTGATCATGAGAGTGGCGGTGACGACGGAGGTGCCGCTCTTCGGCTTGGCGTGCGTGGCGCGGCGGTAGTGGGGCAGCGCCACGGGACCGGGCGCCGGGGGCCGCGGCCGCACGGTGGGCGGCGGCGTCGGGCTCGGGCTCGGGCTCGGGGGCGGGGGAGGCGGTGGTGGCGCGGGTGCGGGCTCCGGTGGCCTCGTGGTCGGAGGCGCGGGCGGAGGCGGCTCCGGGCGAGGTGCGGGCCTGGTGGCCGGCGGCTTGGGCGCGGGCCGGGGCGGGGGAGGGGCGGGCGGCGGAGGCGGCTCCGGCGTGGGGGACGGCGAGGGCGTCGGTGACGGGGAGGGAGACGGCGGTTCGGGCGTCGGCGTCGGCGTAGGGGTGGGCGTGGGCGTCGGCTCGGGCGTGGGGGACGGACACGGCGGGGGCGGCTCGGTGGGGCAGGGCTTCGGGTGATGGTGATGGCCGTGCCCCTTGCCCTTTCCCTTGCCGTGGTCCTTCCCGTGGCCCTTGCCCTTCCCTGAGCCGCCGTCGCCGTCGCCGTCGCCGTGACCGTGGTTGTGGCCGTCGCCTGCGACGGCCACAGCGACGTGGGAACCGCCCGGGCCGGTCGAGGCGTAGGCGCAGGCGTCCGCGGCGGCGGGCACCGGGGTGGCGAGCAGCCACACCAGTCCGAGGGCCGCCAGCGGCCGCGCGAGGAGTGATCCGTACAGAGACACGCCGTCGAGCTTGATCACAGGCGAGGCGTGCCGGGGCGGAAACGAGCGGGATTCGCCGGATGGAGCGGATCTCCGGACGTACCGGTTTGACGTTTCGCCCCGCCCGAAGCCGGCCGCGGCGGTTCGGCGGAGATCAATGCCGGTGTATCGCCGGGCAGATGGTTTCCGGAAGGCGGCGGACCGGGCCCGTTCCGGCCTCGGATCGATAACTGTCCGGTTGTCGCCCTGTCGGAGGGGAAGAAGAAGGAGGCATCCTGCACCGGCGACCAGGCCCCTCCGGCGGCAACAGCCGAGGTACGGGCGGGACCTGGGCGTCCGTCGCGGGGAGCCGCACTCGGCCGAAGAGCCGACGCACACTCATATGCACGTGAATTTGCACAGCCTGAAGGCGTGAACTCTTCGTTCCCGAGAGCACGTGCCAATGGCGTGTGACCAAGAACGGACCGCGAATTTCCGTTTCTACTCGCTCTCTCGGCGGGCGATCAGTAGCCTCACCTCGAACACCGGCCGCGAACACATGGCCGCATCCCCCATGGCGACTTGTTGGAGACATTGATGGAGCGTCCCGCCTGGGCTCCGCCTGGTATCGACATCTCGGTGCCGAGCGTGTCCCGTATGTACGACTTCTATCTGGGCGGCTCGCACAATTTCGAAGTGGACCGGGAAGCGGCGCGCAAGGCCATGGAGTTCATGCCTGGTCTGCCCAAGATCATGCAGGCGAACCGTGCCTTCATGCGGCGCGCCGTCCGCCACGCCGTTGACAACGACGTCACCCAGTTCCTGGACATCGGCTCCGGCATACCCACCTTCGGCAATGTGCACGAGGTCGCCCGGACCGCCGACCCCGCCGCCCGCGTCGTCTACGTCGACCACGACCCGGTCGCCGTGGCCCACAGCCGCGCCGTCCTGGACGGCGACGAGGGCGCCGCGGTGGTCGCGGCGGACCTGCGCAAGCCGGCCGACATCCTCTACAGTCCCGAGGTGTCCCGACTCCTCGACCTGGAGCGGCCGGTGGCGCTGCTCCTCGTCGCCGTCCTGCACTTCCTGGAGGACGAGGACCGGCCCTACGAAGCCGTCACCGAACTGCTCGACGCCCTCGCGCCCGGCAGCCTCCTGGTGCTCACCCACGCCTCGTACGAGGGCATCCCGCTCTCCGAGGAGCAGGCCGGCGGCACCGTCGGGGTCTACCGGAACATCCGCAACCCGCTGGTGATGCGGTCCGGCGCCGAGATCACCCGCTTCTTCGAGGGCACCGAACTGATCGAGCCCGGCCTCGTCCCGATGCCCGCGTGGCGTCCGGAGAGCCCGGTCGAGGAGGAGGATCCGTACGCCTTCTCCGGTTTCGCAGGGGTGGGGCGCAAGGCGTGAAGGTCCCGTCTCAGCCGTCCGGCGGCGTAGCCGAAGCCGACGGCCCGGAGGACAGACTCAGGCGGTTCGTCACCATCTGGAGCCGTGCCATCTTCCCGGTGACCGCCACCTCGCTGACCCGTCCCGAGTTCGAGGGGCATCTGCTGCCGCTGGCCCGCACCCTGTACGACGCGCTGCACGCCCGGCCGTTCGACACGGCCCCGGCCCAGCGCGCCGGCGCGGAGCTCGTCGCCGCCCACTGCACCGACCCGGACGCCCTCGGCCGCAGCCTCGGCGTCGTGGACTCGTACCTGGTGCTCTACTGCGGTACGGAGTCGGAGCTGCCGGCCGAGGAGCTCAGGGCCCGCTGCGCCCGGCTCCAGCACGCCATGGCCACCGGCTACGCCCAGGCCCTGCGGGAGCGGACCCGGGCCGAGCAGGAGGCCATCGCGCGCTCCGCGCTCTCCGCCCGCAGCGCCGCCGAGATCGCCCTGCACGCCACCGAGAGCCGCTTCCGGGCGGTCTTCGACGGGGCGGCGATCGGCATCGGCATCGCCGACCTCGACGGCAACGTCCTGGAGGTCAACGAGACCCTCACCCGTATGTTCGGCGGAATGGAGGGGCCGCTGCGCAGCCGGAACGTCAGCGAGTGGGTCCACCCGGAGGACGGCCCGCACGTCTGGAAGCTGTACGACGAGCTGGTCCGCGGCGACCGTGAGCACTACCGGGTCGAGAAGCCGTACTACCGCGGCGACGGAACGGTGCTCTGGACCAACCTCACCGTCTCGCTCCTCCGCGACGCCGAGGGCAACCCGCAGTACCAGCTGGCCCTCATGGAGGACACCACCGAGCGGCGCCTGCTCCACCTGCGCCTGCGGTACGAGGCCACCCACGACGCGCTCACGGGTCTTCCCAACCGGACCCTGTTCTTCGAGCGGCTCGAGAAGGCCCTCGCGCCCGGTGACAACGCCCGCTTCGGCCTCTGCTATCTGGACCTCGACGGCTTCAAGGTCATCAACGACAGCCTCGGCCACTCCACCGGCGACCGGCTCCTCGTCGAGGTCGCCGACCGGCTGCAGAGCTGCGTCACCGGGTCGGGGGAGATGGTGGCCCGGCTCGGCGGCGACGAGTTCGTCGCCCTCACCACCGGCGCCGGCGGCGAGCGGGACGTCACCGAACTCGCCGACCGCATCCTCGCCGCCCTCGCCACCCCGCTCCGCATCGACGGCCGCGAACTGACCGTCCGAGGCAGCCTCGGCGTCGTCGAGGGCCCGGCCGGCGAACGCACCCCGGCCGAGGTACTGCGCAGCGCCGACATCACCATGTACCGGGCGAAGTCCGCCGGCGGCAACCGCTTCGAACTCGCCGACCCGGAGGCCGACGCCCGCGCCATCACCCGGCACGGCCTCACCACGGCCCTGCCGACCGCGCTGGAACGCGGCGAGTTCTTCATCGAGTACCAGCCGCTCGTCCATCTCGACGACGGCAGCGTGCACGGCGCAGAGGCGCTCGTCCGGTGGTGCCACCCGCAGCACGGGGTGCTCGGCCCCGACCGGTTCATCCCGCTCGCCGAGGACACCGGCCTCATCGTGCCGCTCGGCCGCTGGGTGCTCCAGGAGGCCGTGCGCCAGGCCCGTTTCTGGCAGGCCCGGCACGCCGACGGCGGACCCCTGCGGATCAACGTCAACCTCTCACCGACGCAGCTGCACCACCCGCGCCTGGTCGCCGACACCGTCGACGTCCTGGAACGGTCCGGGCTCGAACCGGGCGCGCTCTGCCTCGAAGTGACCGAATCGGCGCTGATCGGCGCCGACGAGGACCTGCTCAAGCCGCTGCGGCAGCTCGCCGAGATGGGCGTGGACATCGCGCTCGACGACTTCGGCACCGGCTACTCGAACCTGGCCAATCTGCGCCGGCTTCCGGTGAGCGTCCTCAAGCTCGACCGCTCCTTCACCCGGGGCATGCAGCAGCACCCCGTGGATCCCGTGGACCTCAAGATCGTCGAGGGGATCGTCTCCCTGGCGCACAGTCTGGAACTCGCCGTGACCGTCGAGGGCGTGGAGACCGGTGCCCAGGCCCGCCAGCTCCGCGACCTCGGCTGCGACACGGCCCAGGGCTGGTACTACGCCCGCCCCGGCGCCCCGGACCGGATCCACTCCTTGCTCCTGGCGGACGCGGTCTGAGACCCGGACGCACGAAACCGGCCTCCCCGCGCGAAGCGGGGAGGCCGGGAAGAGGTCGGGGGAGGAAAGCGGAGAGGCTATTTCATTGGAGTATGAGAAGGAAGCCTCTCCATGGCCTCGCCCCGGAACGACCGTAGCACTCAGGCGGGCAGCAGGTCGCGCAGATTTTCCGGGGTGAACACCCGCGAGCCGGGGGCGAGTCCGTCCGGCCGCTCCAGACCGATGTACGTGACCGGGACGTCCGGCACCGTGCCGCCGTCCCACAGCGTCGTCTCCGCCCCGGACCGCTCCATCAGCGAGACGAGATGAGCCACCGTCAGGGACGTGCGCCCCATCAGGCCGCGCAGCAGCACCGCGATCGACACCCGGTGCTCCTCGACGCGGTTCCCCGACGGCGCGCCCCTCAGGTACAGGTGCAGCCAGTGCGCGTGCCAGCGGCCGTCCGCATCCCGCCGGAAGGCGAGCGGCAGCGCCACCCGCCCGGGGCCGCGCAGATCCGACTTCATCCGCACCGTACGCGGCTCGAACGGCCGGCCCCGCTGCTCGGACTCGCGCAGCATGAAGCCGAAGAAGCCCTCCGCCACCTGGTCGAAGCCCTCACCCGAGAAGACGTGCACCTGCGGGACGACGAACGTGCCCCGTACCGCGCCGAGCCGCAGATCGATGAACTCCGAGGCTCCGTCCGGCGCTTCGGTGATGTCACCGGAGTGCCGGCCCTCGACGTCGGTCAGGGCGGTGTACGACAGCCAGCTCACCGTCGCGTAGTCCTCGTCCAGGACGACCGCCGACAGGTCGAGGTCGGTCGTGTGGCGCGCCTCCCGCCAGTACGTGAAGAAGCGCAGCAGCTCCCCCTCGACCAGCGAGACCGAGCCGCGCGGCAGGACGCCGAGCCCGGCCGAGGCCGCCCGGCCGCTCAACGGCAGGGCCACCCGCAGGATGTCCGGGTCGATCAACACGCGCCCGTGGAAGGGGAGTCGGCGCCGGGTCTCGGCGTCGAGCACCGCGATGAGCCGCTCGCGGTCGGAGTCCACGAGAGGGGCACGTGTGTCGCCGGTGACCCAGGCCTTGCCCTCCCGGTTCACGAACACCCGGCGCTCCCCGCCGCTGTCGCCCACGCGGTTCTGCAGGTGTTCGCGCACCGAGAGGACGACCCGGCCCGACACCTGCGGCGCGGCGCGCTCGACGGCCGCGAGGACCGCCTCCCGCTCCTTGCCCTCCGCCGCGCCGCGCAGCAGCCGGTCCAGGGCCCGGAACAGCCGGCCGGGGGCCGCGGCGGCCAGCAGCTCGGCCGCGCCCGCGACCTCGTCCCGTACCAGCAGCTCCTCCACCCGGCTGTCGAGCGACGGCGCCTTCCGCTCGCCCCGGGCGACGGCGAACACCTCTGCGGCATGGGGCCAGTGCGGGTACTCGTGGGGATGCAGCCGCTCCCCGAGGCGCTTCCACGCCTCCCCGTGCGCGGACACGTCCGACAGCTTCGCCGGGGACGCGGCCACCACCGCGTCGAGACCCGCGAGCAGGGCACGGCGGTACGTGCGGGACAGCGCGCGGAAACGGGTGGGCTCGCGCAGGGTGACATCGCCGTCCGCGAGGGCGCAGGCCAGCCGCAGGACGTCGGTCACGGTGTCGAGCAGCGGCGTGGCACCGACCCGCAGCCGGGCGCGGTTGACGACGGCGCGGTTCTCACGGACCGTGATCGTCTCGGGCTGGGGGCCGTCCGCGCAGTGCTCGGCGAGCACGGCCAGATCACGCAGATGCTCCTCGCCGAGGGGGGTCGTGCTGCCGGCCAGGGCGAGGTAGAGCGCGCTGACCTCGGTGTCCGCGTCCGCGCCGAGGTGCAGCACGGTCAGCCGGTCGCCGGCCGCCGTGATCAGCTCGTCGTGGACGGCGAGCATCTCCTCGTACGTGTGCCGGTAGCGGCCGTACGACGGGAGCGTCAGGAGGTCGAGGACCCCGGCGCGCAGCTGGTCGATCGTCCCGGCGCGGGTGTCGCCGTCGGCGAGCGCCTCGGCCACGCACCGCTGCCAGAAGTCGAGCGTGTCCGGCACGTTGTGCGGGAAGTCGACGAAGTACACGTTGTGCCGGACGTGGTCGCCGACGAGTTCACGGACGGTCGCGAGGGTGCGGACGGCGGTCTCGACGACCGTCGGACCGGCCAGCCCCGACAGACGCTCGACCAGCTCGCCCGACAGCTTGAACCCGGCGGTCATGAGGGCCGCGTCGAACCTGCGCGTGGCGGCGTTCCCGTTCCCGGCCGGTCCGGTGGGGCAGGGGAGACGACGGGAGTGCCGGACGACCAGGTGTTCGAGAGCGTGGACCATGAGGGCATGCTCGCAGCCGCCCACGGCCCGTCGCACGCGGATTTACGGGGTGCGGGAGGGGCGGCGGGACGGTTCGGGCGGTGGGGCCCCTCAGCCGGTCACCACCGCCCGGTCGGGCGCGCCCCGCCGGGAGGCCAGCAGCATCCGCTGGAGCTCGCGCGCCGCCCTCGGCGGCGCCACGTCGCTCCGGTGCGCCAGGGCGATGGTCCGGCGCAGGCCCGGCCGGGCCAGGGCGGTCACGCGGAGATCCCGGCCCGCCCGCGCCGCCACCATCGCGGGGACGACCGCCAGCCCGAGCCCGGCCCGTACGAAGCCGAGGACCGCGTCCAGCTCACCGCCCTCGACGGTGAACGACGGCTCGAAGCCCTCCGCCCGGCAGGCCGCCACGGTCAGTTCCCGCAGGTCGTAGCCGTGCCGGAACATCACGAGAGGCTGGTCCCGCAGGTCGGTGATCCGCACCGGGCGGCGCGGCGCGGGGGCCGAGGCCGAGGAGACGACCACCAGGTCCTCCCGGAGCAGCTCCACCGTCGTCAGGGCCGGTGACGGGCTCGGCAGCGGCAGCACCACCAGGGCCAGGTCGAGGGCACCGCGGGCCAGCTCCCGTACGAGATCGTGCGAGCCGCCCTCCTCGATGAGGAGCTCGATCCCCGGGTGCAGGTCGTGGAAGGCGCGCAGCACGTCCGGCAGCAGCCCCGTGCACAGGCTCGGGGTCGCGCCGAGCCGCACCCGGCCCCGCTTGAGCTGGGCCAGCTCCTGCACCTCGATCCGGGCGGTCTCCGTGTCGGCGAGGATCCGGCGGGCGAGCGGCAGCAGGGCCTCGCCCGCGTCGGTGAGCGTGATGTTGCCCCGTGCGCGGCTGAACAGTTCGGCGCCCAACTCCTGTTCCAGGGCCTTGATCTGCTGGGAGAGCGAGGGCTGTGAGACATGGACGCGCTCGGCGGCCCGGGTGAAGTGACGGGTCTCGGCCACGGCGACGAAGTAGAGGAGCTGCTGGAACTGCATGGTCACAGGGTAGGCGAGATGCATAGGGAAGGCCTATCGAGATCAGCCGGACCATGTCTTGGACCTCTCGGGTCCTTCGGCCCTACCGTCGTACGCATGGCTCTGGCACCCACGAGGGACCGGACGACGGGCCGCCCGCCGTCCCCCACACCGTCACGCGGATTCCTGTCGTCGACCCTCGGCAAGAAGACGGTCATGGCAGTCAGCGGGCTGCTCATGCTCGGCTATCTCGTCGCCCATGTCGCCGGCAACCTGAAGGTCTTCTTCGGCCCCGAGGAGTTCAACGCCTACGGCCACTGGCTGCGGGTCATGGGCGCCCCCGTCCTGCACCACGAGTGGGCCCTCTGGATCGTCCGGATCGTGCTCCTCGCCGCCGTCGTGGCCCACGCCGTCTCCGCGTACCAGCTCAGCCGCCGTGACGTGAGGGCCCGCCCCACCGCGTACGTCCACCGCCGCAAGCGCTCCTCGTACGCCACCCGCACCATGCGCTGGGGCGGGATCATCCTCGCGCTCTTCATCGTCTGGCACGTCCTCGACCTGACCACCGGCACCGTCCACCCCGGCGGCTTCGAGGAGGGCAAGCCCTACCAGAACGTCGTCGACACCTTCTCCACCTGGTACGGCAACGTCATCTACATCGTCGCCATGCTCGCCGTGGGCCTCCACGTCCGGCACGGCTTCTGGAGCGCCGCCCAGACCCTCGGCGTCGGCAGCGCCCGCCGCGAGCGTCTCCTGCGCGGCCTCGCCAACACCCTCGCGTTCGTCCTGACCGCGGGATTCGTCTCCGTCCCCGTCGCCGTCATGACCGGAGTGGTGAGCTGACCCATGAACTCCACCGAATTCGCGGCCTACGTCACCGGTGAGCCGATCACCGACACGAAGGCCCCCGCCGGACCCGTCGCCGAGCGGTGGGACACCCGCCGCTTCCAGGCCAAGCTGGTCAACCCCGCCAACCGGCGCAAGCACCGCGTCATCGTGGTCGGCACCGGCCTGGCCGGCGGCTCCGCCGGCGCCACCCTCGCCGAACAGGGCTACCACGTCGTCCAGTTCTGCTTCCAGGACTCCCCGCGCCGCGCCCACTCCATCGCGGCCCAGGGCGGCATCAACGCGGCCAAGAACTACCGCAACGACGGCGACTCGATCCACCGGCTGTTCTACGACACCGTCAAGGGCGGCGACTTCCGCGCCCGCGAGTCCAACGTCCACCGGCTCGCCCAGATCTCCGTCGAGATCATCGACCAGTGCGTCGCCCAGGGCGTCCCCTTCGCCCGCGAGTACGGCGGCCTCCTCGACACCCGCTCCTTCGGCGGCGTCCAGGTCTCCCGTACCTTCTACGCCCGCGGCCAGACCGGCCAGCAGCTGCTCCTCGGCGCCTATCAGGCGCTGTCCCGGCAGATCGCCGCCGGCGGCGTCGAGATGCACGCCCGTACCGAGATGCTCGACCTCGTCGTCGTCGACGGGCGGGCCCGCGGCATCGTCGCCCGCGACCTGGTCACCGGCGAGATCTCCACCCACTACGCGGACGCGGTGGTCCTCGCCAGCGGCGGCTACGGCAACGTCTTCTACCTGTCGACGAACGCCATGAACTCCAACGCCACCGCCGTCTGGCGGGCCCACCGGCGCGGCGCGTACTTCGCCAACCCCTGCTTCACCCAGATCCACCCCACCTGCATCCCGCGCACCGGTGACCACCAGTCCAAGCTGACCCTGATGAGCGAGTCGCTCCGCAACGACGGCCGCATCTGGGTCCCCAAGGCCAAGGGCGACACCCGCGCGGCCGCGGACATCCCCGAGGACGAGCGCGACTACTACCTGGAACGGATCTACCCCTCCTTCGGCAACCTCGTCCCGCGTGACATCGCCTCCCGCGCCGCGAAGAACGTCTGCGACGAGGGCCGCGGCGTCGGCCCCGGCGGACAGGGCGTCTACCTCGACTTCGCCGACGCGATCCGCCGCATGGGCCGGGCCGCCGTCGAGGAGAGGTACGGCAACCTCTTCGACATGTACGCGCGGATCACCGCGGAGAACCCGTACGAGGCCCCCATGCGGATCTACCCCGCCGTCCACTACACGATGGGCGGGCTCTGGGTCGACTACGACCTCCAGACCACCGTCCCCGGCCTCTTCGCCATCGGCGAGGCCAACTTCTCCGACCACGGGGCCAACCGGCTCGGCGCCTCCGCCCTCATGCAGGGCCTCGCCGACGGCTACTTCGTCCTCCCGGCCACCATCAACGACTACCTCGCCCGGCACCCCCACACGGAGCCGGTCACCGACGAACACCCGGCCGTGAAGGAGGTGCTCGCCGAGACCGAGGACCGGCTGAACCTCCTCCTGGCCGTCGACGGCGACCGCACCCCCGACTCCTTCCACCGCGAACTCGGCGAACTCATGTGGGAGTACTGCGGGATGGCCCGGACGGAAGCGGGTCTGCGCACCGCGCTGGCCCGCATCCCGGAGATCCGGGAGGAGTTCTGGAGCCGCGTCAAGGTTCCCGGAACGGGTCAGGAGTTCAACCAGTCGCTGGAGAAGGCCAACCGCGTCGTCGACTATCTGGAGCTCGCCGAGCTCATGTGCCTCGACGCGCTCCACCGTGCCGAGTCCTGCGGCGGCCACTTCCGCGAGGAGTCCCAGACGCCCGACGGCGAAGCCGCCCGACACGACGAGGAGTTCGCGTACGCGGCGGCCTGGGAGTTCGGCGGCACCGGCACGGCCCCGGTCCTCCACAAGGAGGACCTCACCTTCGAGTACGTCCACCCCACCCAGCGGAGCTACGCATGAGGCTCACCCTGCGCGTCTGGCGCCAGCGGAACGCCGACACCCCCGGCGCGATGTCCACCTACGACGTGGACGGAATCTCCGCCGACATGTCGTTCCTGGAGATGCTCGACACCCTCAACGAGGACCTCATCCTGCGCGGCGAGGACCCCGTGGCCTTCGACCACGACTGCCGTGAGGGGATCTGCGGCGCGTGCAGCCTCGTCATCGACGGCGAGGCGCACGGGCCGGAGCGGACCACGACCTGCCAGCTCCACATGCGGTCGTTCCGCGACGGCGACACGATCGACGTCGAGCCCTGGCGCGCCTCCGCCTTCCCCGTCGTCAAGGACCTGGTCGTCGACCGCTCCGCCTTCGACCGGGTCATCCAGGCAGGCGGCTACATCTCCGCCCCCACGGGCGCGGCCCCCGAGGCGCACGCGACCCCCGTCCCCAAGGCGGACGCGGACTCCGCCTTCGAGCACGCCGAGTGCATCGGCTGCGGCGCGTGCGTGGCGGCCTGTCCCAACGGCTCGGCGATGCTCTTCACCTCCGCCAAGGTCAACCACCTGAACGTGCTGCCCCAGGGATCCCCGGAACGCGAGACCCGGGTCCTCGACATGGTGGCCCAGATGGACGCGGAGGGCTTCGGCGGCTGCACCCTGACCGGCGAGTGCGCGACGGCCTGCCCGAAGGGGATCCCGCTGCCGTCGATCTCCGCCATGAACAAGGAGTGGCTGCGGGCGCGGCGGAAGGTGGGTCGCGGCTGAGGCCGGATCCGGACAGTCTCCCGGCGTGGGCTCCGCCACACCGAGTACCCCGAAGCGAAAGATCCTTCACGAGAAGATCACTTTCTCCGTAAGATCTTCTCTCCGGGGTGCTTTCGGCTGCCCGGACGGCAAGATCAACTCCGTTCAATCCTGTACATAGTGTGACAAGTTGGCTACTTCCTGGCCAACCCTCCGGCCGCGATTTCCGCGCCGCCGCCACCCCCGGGTACTGATGAGCACTGCCGGGGGCATATGACCAAACCCCCGGTCGCACAGACCATTTGGGGGTTTCATGTCCAGCATCACCCGCCGCCGGGTTCTCGGCGTCGCGGCCGGGGCCGCAGGGGCCGCCGCGGGCCTCGCCCTGGCAGGGGCCGCCGCCGCCGACGCTCCCCGGGCCACCGCTCCCGCGGCCGGCCCGGCCCCGGCGTCCTTCGACGAGGTCTACCAGGGCCGCCGCATCAAGGGCGGGCCCGCGCACGGCGGAGGTCACCACGGGGGACACCACGGAGGCGGTTACTCCGTGACGATCGACGGCGAGGAACTGCACGTCATGCAGAACGCCGACGGCACCTGGATCAGCGTGATCAACCACTACGAGCCCGTCGCCACGCCCAAGTCGCTGGCCCGCGCGGCCGTCCGTGAACTCCAGGGCGCCCCGCTCGTACCCCTCACCCTCGGCTGATCGATCCAGGAGCGGCACCCGTCATGACCGTACGCAAGAACCAGGCCTCCCTCACCGCCGACGAGAAGCGGCGCTTCGTCGCCGCCCTCCTGGAGCTCAAGCGCTCCGGGCGGTACGACACCTTCGTCACCACGCACAACGCCTTCATCATGAGCGACACCGACAGCGGCGACCGCGTCGGCCACCGTTCGCCGTCGTTCCTGCCCTGGCACCGGCGCTTCCTCATAGAGTTCGAGCAGGCGCTGCAGTCCGTCGACCCGACGGTCAACCTCCCCTACTGGGACTGGACGGCCGACCGCACCTCCCGCTCCTCCCTCTGGGCGCCCGACTTCCTCGGCGGCACCGGGCGCGCCCGCGACGGCCAGGTGCTCGACGGCGCGTTCGCCCGCAGCGGCAACCGCTGGACGATCACCGTCCGCGTCGACGGCCGCGACTACCTCCGGCGCGACCTCGGCGCCGGCGGCCGCCAGCTCCCCACCCGCGCCGAGGTGGACTCCGTCCTCGCCATGGAGACCTACGACACGGCCCCGTGGAACAGCTCGTCGGACGGCTTCCGCAACCACCTCGAAGGGTGGCGCGGGGTGAATCTCCACAACCGTGTCCACGTCTGGGTCGGCGGCCAGATGGGCACCGGAGTCTCCCCGAACGACCCGGTGTTCTGGCTGCACCACGCCTTCATCGACAAGCTGTGGGCCGACTGGCAGGCCCGCCACCCCCGGTCCCCGTACCTGCCGGCCGCGGGCACGGCCAACGTCGTCGACCTGGGCGACACCATGCGGCCGTGGAACGACGTGACCCCGGCGGACATGCTGGACCACACCCGCCACTACACCTTCGACACGGCGGCCTGACGCCGCCAGGGAACGGTCGGCACGGCGTCCGGCACCGTCGCGACAGGCTCGGCGCGGCGATCCTGATCCCGCGGGACGGATCTCAGTTCCGTCCCGCGGGTTCCAGGGCCCGGAGCAGATACGGCGCGGTGCGGCTGTCCGCCGCCCGCGCCACCCGGTCCGGGGGACCCGCGGCCACGATCCGGCCGCCCTCGTCACCACCCCCCGGTCCGAGGTCGACCACCCAGTCCGCGGTCGCGACCACGTCCATGTCGTGCTCGACGACGATCACCGAGTGACCGGCGTCCACGAGACCGTGGAGCTGCCGCATCAGGACCTCGACGTCGGCCGGGTGCAGGCCCGTCGTCGGCTCGTCCAGGACGTACAGCGTGGGGGAGCGGTGCGGCCGCTGGAGCTCGGACGCGAGCTTGATGCGCTGCGCCTCACCGCCGGACAGCTCCGTCGCGGGCTGCCCGAGCCGCAGATAGCCGAGGCCGACGTCGAGCAGGGTGCGCAGGCTCCGCGCCGCGGCCGGCGTGTCCTCGAAGAACACGGCGGCGGACTCGACGGTGAGGTCGAGCACCCCGGCGATGGTGAGGCCCCGCAGCCGCACCTGGAGCGTCTCGGGGTTGTAGCGGGCTCCGTGGCAGTCGGGGCAGGGCGCGTACGTACTGGGCAGGAAGAGCAGCTCGACGGAGACGAACCCCTCGCCCTGGCAGGTCTCGCACCGGCCCCCCGGCACGTTGAAGGAGAAGCGGCCCGCCTTGTAGCCGCGCACCCGCGCCTCATCGGTCTCCGTGAACAGCTTCCGCACCACGTCGAACAGGCCCGTGTACGTGGCCAGGTTGGAGCGAGGGGTGCGCCCGATCGGCCGCTGATCCACCGTCACCAGGCGGTCCACCCCCGAGAGCTCCTCGGTGAGCGCGCCCACCAGGGTCGACTTCCCGGAGCCCGAGACGCCGGTGACCGCGGTCAGCACCCCGACGGGGAAGGCCGCGTCCACCGACCGCAGGTTGTGCCGGGTCACCGGCCCCGTCCGCAGCCACCCGGCCGGTGCACGCACCTCCCGCGCGGGTCCCGGCTCACGGTCGAAGAGGAAGCGCCGGGTCGCGGACGCCTCCACCTCGGCGAGCCCGCCCGGCGGCCCGCTGTGCAGGACCCGCCCGCCGTGCACCCCGGCCAGCGGGCCGACGTCCACGAGCCAGTCGGCGTGCCGGATCACATCGAGGTGGTGCTCGACGACGAAGACGGAGTTCCCGGCGGCCTTGAGCCGGTCGAGCACCACGAGGAGGGCCTCGGTGTCGGCCGGGTGCAGGCCGGCGGAGGGCTCGTCCAGGATGTAGACCACGCCGAAGAGCCCCGAGCGCAGCTGGGTGGCGAGCCGCAGCCGCTGGAGTTCTCCGTTGGAGAGGGTGGGGGTGGCGCGGTCCAGGCTGAGATAGCCGAGACCCAGCTCGGTCACGGTCGCGATCCGCGCGACGAGGTCCTCGGTCAGGACACGCGCGGTCTCCCCGTCCTCCTCCGCCGTCGCCGCGAGCAGCCCGGCCAGGGCCGTCAGCGGCAGCGACGCCACGTCGGCGATCGTCCGGCCCGCGAATGTCACCGCGAGAGCCTCCGGCCGCAGCCGCCCGCCGCCGCAGGCCGGGCAGGGCTCGCTGGTGAGGAAGCGCTCGGCCTTCGCCCGCAGCGTCGGGCTCTTCGAGTCGGAGAAGGTCCGCAGGACGTAGTGCCGGGCGCTCGTGTAGGTGCCCTGGTAGGGGCGTTGGATGCGGTCGGCGTCCCGCACGGGATGGACCGTGACGACCGGTTGGTCGTCCGTGAAGAGGATCCATTCCCGGTCCTTCGCGTCGAGCTCGCGCCACGGCCGGTCGACGTCGTACCCCAGTGTGTCGAGGACGTCCCTCAGGTTCTTCCCCTGCCAGGCACCCGGCCAGGCGGCGATGGCTCCCTGACGGATCGACAGCTCCGGTTCGGGTACGAGGAGTTCCTCGCTCGTGTCGTGGACGCGGCCGAGCCCGTGGCACGAAGGGCACGCGCCCGCCGCCGTGTTGGGGGAGAAGGCGTCGGAGTCGAGCCGCTCCGCACCCTCCGGATAGCGGCCCGCCCGGGAGAACAGCATGCGGAGGGAGTTGGAGAGGGTGGTGACCGTACCGACGGAGGAGCGGGCGTTCGGGGAGGACCGGCGCTGCTCCAGGGAGACCGCCGGCGGCAGCCCGGTGATCTCCCCGACCGCGGGAGCCCCCACCTGATGGATCAGCCGCCGCGCGTACGGTGCCACCGACTCGAAGTAGCGCCGCTGGGCCTCCGCGTAGATCGTGCCGAAGGCCAGGGACGACTTCCCGGATCCGGAGACCCCGGTGAAGGCGACGAGCGCGTCGCGGGGGATGTCGACATCCACCACGGCGAGGTTGTGCTCGCGGGCCCCGCGGACGCGGACGTACGGATCATGGTGACTTTCGGGCATAACGTGATTTTAGCCATGCGGCTGCTTCCGGCCTGGTCAGGGAGCCCCCGGGGTGAGGCCGACCGCCCTCGCGAGCCTCCGGTACGACTCTCTCAGCGCAGCCCTGTCGTACGTGCTGGTCGTGACGAGCACCTCCTGCGCGCCGGTCTCCTTCACCGCCGTCTCCAGCGCCCCCGCGACCTGCTCCTCCGTGCCGTGCACATGGCCGCTCAGCCCCGACTCGTAGAATCCGCGCTGCCTCTCCGTCATCGTGAGCCGCTCGATCGCCTCGGGCCCGACGAGCGGCGGGAAGACGCCCCGCGTCCGGGAATGGGCGAGCGACCAGGCCTCCGGCATCAGCAGCCGCCGGGCCTCCGCCTCGGTCCCGGCCACCGCGACCGTTCCGGCGATCACCACGTACGGCTCCGCGGACCACGACGAGGGGCGGAAGGCCGAACGATACGTCTCGACGGCGCCGAGCAGCCGCTCACGGCCGCGGAGGTCGCCGATCACCAGCGGCAGTCCGACAGCCGCGGCGATCGACGCGCCCTCGCCGGTCGCCAGGACGAAGGGAGGCACCCGCAGCCCCTCGGCGGGCCGGGCGTGCACCTGCGGGTGGGCGGTCTGCTCGCCGGTGAACCAGCCGAGCAGCTCGCCGAGCTGCTCCCCGAAGCGGTCGGCGTCGTCCTTGTCCCGCCCGAGCGCCCGGCGGATGCCGTCGGTGAAGCCGACCGAGCGGCCGACACCCATGTCGATCCGGCCGGGGAAGAGGGACTCGAGGACACCGAACTGCTCCGCCACGACCAGGGGTTGGTGATTGGGAAGCATCACCCCGCCCGTGCCGACCCGGATGCCCGTCGTCGCGGCAGCCACGGCGGCGGCGAGGACCGTCGGAGCCGAACCGGCGACCCCGGGCACGCTGTGGTGCTCCGACACCCAGAACCGGTGGTAGCCGAGGGCCTCCACCTCCTGGGCGAGGCGCACGGTGTCGCGCAGCGCCTGGGGCGCGTCCTCGCCCTCCCGGGTACGGGAGCGGTCGAGGACGGAGAAACGGACGTCGCCGGGAAAAGTGCTCACAGGGGGTTCAACGCTCGGGGTGGGGAGGGATTCCCCTGACGCGCTCCGGAACGCCCGCTGCCTGCGGTTCCTCGTCCGTCGGCAGGACAGGCGGACAGCCGTCCGGTGATCACGGGGGCTACGGCTCCGCCCGGAGTCCGACCCGATCCGGCCAGGGGTCATTCAGGCCACATCCGCCGACCCGTGCCGCCGCACGTGCGGGTCTGCTGTGGTCCCGGACCGGGGTGGGGCACACTGGCGGCGTGCGCATCGTGATGATGACGGCGGGATCGCGGGGCGACATCGCGCCGTACACGGGTCTGGGTGCCGGCCTCGTACGGGCCGGGCACGAGGTGACGTTGGCCGCGCACGGCGTGTTCGAGCCGCTGGTGGCAGGGTCGGGCGTACGGTTCCGTCCGCTGCCGGTGGACCCCCGAGCCGAGTTGCACTCCCCGCGGGGCCGGCGGCTGCACGACGCGAGGACCGGCGCGGGAAAACTCGTACGGCTGGCGTCCATGGCCCGGGGAGCGGCCGACGAGATGACGGCCGCCCTGGTGGAGGCGGCGCGCGAGGGCGAGGTCCTGCTGGTCGGCGGGGCGCTGGGGCCGCTCGGGTACGCCATCGCCGAGGGCCTGTCCGTGCCCGCCCTGGGGCTGCACCTCCAGCCGCTGCATCCGACCGGGGAGTTTCCCGCCCCCGTCCTGGGGACACGGTCCCTCGGCAGGGTGGGGAACCGCCTGAGCGGACGGGCGATCATGACGACGGTGGAGCTGCTGCTCTCCGACGCCGTCCGGTCGCTGCGGCGCCACGGGCTCGCGACGGCCCGCCCGCCTCGGGGCGGCCGCGCGCGAACGGTGCTGCACGGCTACAGCGAGCTGGTCGTCCCCCGGCCCCGGGACTGGTCCGCCGGCCTGGAGGTGGCCGGCTACTGGTGGCCCCACGAGACCGGGCGGCTCTCCCGGGAACTGGAGGACTTCCTCGCCGCCGGGCCCCCACCGGTCTTCGTCGGGCTGGGCAGCGCCACCGTCCCCGATCCCGAGCGGGTCAGCCGCGAGATCGTCACCGCGCTCCGCTCGGCGCGGGTGCGCGGGATCGTCCAGCGGGGCTGGGCGGGACTGGACGCGGGGAGCGACGACATCCTGACCGTCGACGAGGTGCCGCACTCCCTGCTGTTCCCCCGGACGGCCGCGGTCGTCCACCACGCGGGAGCGGGCACGACCGGCGCCGTCCTGCGGGCCGGGGTGCCCAGCGTCCCGGTGCCGGTCCAGTTCGACGCGGCGTTCTGGGCGTCCCGGCTGACCGCGCTCGGTACCGCTCCCGTGGCGCTGCCACTGCGCCGGCTGACCTCCGGGGCCCTGGCCGAGGCTCTGCGCCGCGCGACGGCGGACGACCACCACCGCGCACGTGCCCGCGCCCTGGCGGACCGCCTGTCCACGGAGGACGGCGTCGCGCCGGTCGTCGCCGCCCTGGCCCGGCTGACGCCCTGACCGCCGGGGGCTGTCGTCAGACTTCGGTCTGCCCCGCGACGCCTGGCACACGCTCTCGCCGCACCGGGCGAACGTCCGAGTACGTCCATTCACCCCCGTGACGCCGGAACGCCCGTCCGGCGCGGGGCACGGGGTCACCAGGCGTCGTCCCCCGACGACTCGTCATCCTCCGGGCCTGCGGCCCGGGCGCCCCGGAACCGTGTCCCGGCGGCGCCGACGGGGCGTGGCGCGGGGGGCCTCGTCCTCTCCAGGAGCAGCCGGGTGCTCGTCAGCCGATCGGCCAGTTCCTCGGAGTGCTCACTCAGCAGGCGCAGATCGGTACCGGCGTCCAGCTTCTGCGACCACAGGACTCCGCGCCCCAGTTCCAGTAGTTCCAGGGCCTGTTCCGGGCGCCCCAACTCGAGTTGGGCCGCCGCCGCCGTCGTGGCGAGGCCACCGCCGCCGACGGTCAGGAGCATCTCCTGGCTGAAACGGCCGAGGCCACGCCAGGCGGCCGTCGGAAGCAGCCGAACCGCCAGCGCGGCCGCGTCGGCCCGTTCCGCCGGACCGGCGCCGGAGCACCAGCCCAGCCGGGCCCAGATCGAAGCGGCGTGCAGCCGGTACCAGGCGGGAACGGACTCCAGCGCCGCCAGCCGCCGCCAGGCGTCGACCGAGCCGCGCCACAGGGCGAGAGCCGACGGGGAGGTGGACGCCGACGTCGTCTCCGCGACCCGGTCCGCCCCCGCCTCCGGGGCCGCGTCCGGGGCCGCGTCCGGGCGGGACGGACGGGACTCCGTGACCTCGGCCCACTGCCAGAGCAACGTGCCCAGCCAGCGCAGGAGTTCGGGCGTCGCCGCCGGTTCGGCGTCGGCCAGCCGTGCCTCGATCAGGCGTACCGCGGCGTCGAGTCCCTCGTCCGATCCCGATATCTCGGATCGCACCAGGGCGATCTGGACCTGGGGCAGCCAGCCCGGGTCGCGGGGTTGCCTGCGACGGAGGACGGCCGCCGCCTTGTCGACGTCCTGGAGCCGGGACAGCGCCTCGGCCTGGAGGATCAGGGCGTGTACGCGGTTGCGCGCCAGCCCCGCGCTCTCCGCGTCCCGGCGCGGCATGAGCCGGTCCGCGTCCTTGAGACACCAGTCGGCCCGCACGATGTCCGCGGGGTCCCGCAGGAGTTCGTATCGGCTGACCAGCGCCGCCGCCAGTTGGGAGAGCAGGACGCCGCGCTGTCGGCCGTAGCCCGACGAATTCGGTGCGACGGCCCAGAGCCAGGTGCGGCTGAGAGCCTCCGCCCGCTCACAGGCGTTCACGGCTCGCTGGAGGTCTTCGACGGCCCACAGCGCATGGAAGCGGGTGTGGTAGGCGTTGGCGAGCCTGATCAGGAGGTGGGCCCGCATGAACTCGTCCATGGGCGGCCACTGGACGGTGTCGTGGGCGAGCTTGCGCGGTGGGAACTGCCGCTGCCAGCGCCGTAGTCCCTCCCGGAAGGGAAGGCGTGGCCGGTCGGCGCTCTCCCGGCGCTCGCACAGTGCGTCGGCGGCCTGGAAGTGTGCGATCGCCGCGTCGATGTCCCGTGGCTCGGCGTGCTGCTCGAAGCGGCCGACCAGCGTCTCGGCCAGTGACAGCCGGTCCAGCGCCTCCGCCTCCCAGGAGGTGGGCGGTGCCGCGAGAGCCGCCTCGCCCATGGCGACGGCCCGTTCTAGCTGATCGGGCTCTCGCGCGAGGGCCGCGAGCGACGTGCGTGCCTCCACTTCCGCGCGGCGCATCAGGTCACGCATCCACGTGGGTGCCGAGGGATGCGCGCGCTGGACGGTCAGGCGCTGCGCCAGTTCCCGCACTTCCTCCGGGTCTCCCGCCTCGATCGCCTCGAACAGGCTCCCCAACAGCGGACGCCACACCCGGAAGATGAGGAACGACACCTCCAGGCGCTTCCTGATCAGCGCCAGGTCGAACATCCGTGGACGGTTCACGGGCAGGCCTCGACCGTGCGCAGGCGGGTGACGCCGGCGAGCGGGATCTGCGTCGTGGTACCGCCGCTCTTGAGCCAGATCGTGCCCTCGGCGACGCGTGTCACCGTTCCGCAGACGGTTCCCGTGCCGGGGGAGGTCACCTCCAGGGCGGGCCCCTTGGCCGAGGGTCCGTACCAGGTCGTGCCGACCGCGACGACGAGGAGGCAGGCACAGCCGAGGCCGAGTCCGATGCCCCGGCGCATGGCGCGCAGCGCCGTCCGGGTCTCCCGGTGCTCGATCGCCGACCGGGTGGCGCGACTGCCCGCCGGGACGGTCGCGAGCGGGCCGTGGGCCGCGCGGTTGAGGAGATAGGCACCCCACGCCCCACAGACCAGGGCCGCCAGCAGCAGGAAGCCGACGGCGGCCGCCCAGGCCGGCTCCAGCTGGCCCACGTCGGTGCGGCCCTTCACCAGGCCGAAGCCGACGAGCCCGGCCATGAGGACACCGGCCGCGTTGCGCCAGCCGGTGGCCGCCGCCCTGATCCTGGGCAGCGCCTCCCGGGCCAGCCGGTGCCGTTCCTGCGCGGCCAGCAGGTCGCGGGGACTCGCCCGGCCGGTCGGGGCCGTGATGCGGGGCGGCGCGCTCACGACAACTCCAGGGGCCAGTAGGCTCCGCATCCGGTCCGGCCCTCGGGGCGGCCGTCATGCTCACTCCGGCACACGCAGCTGACCGGCACCTCGCGTGCGCCGGTCGGGTTCGGGTTCGGCGGGGCGCTGGTGGAGGCTGCCTTGTAGACGGGATCGAAGAGCTCGATGTCGAGGGCGGCGCCGCAGCGCGGGCATGTGCAGATCAGCACGTAGTCGTCGCCGTAGGCCTGGTCCAGACTGTGGGTCCGCGCCACCTCGACGGCGTAGTACGGCTCCGTGATCTCCTGGTAGGGAACGGGTTGGTGACTCAGCGGGGTCGACACGCCACTTCCTTCCGGACTGCTGGTGGGACGGTGTGTTCAGGGGCCGATGTGGATGAAGGGCACCCAGGTCGTGAGCCGGAGGTGATCGCTCCGCGTCCCGCCGCGGCGCTCCTGCCGCTGTCGTGCCCGGACCCGGTCCCGTTCACGCATGGCCCGCACGGCATGGTGGAGACGCCGTGCGGCGTCCGCGGGGTCGAACCCGGGCCCGGGGACTTCCTCGCCACCCGTCCCGGCGACGCGGGCCTCTCGCGCACCCGCGGCGTAGAAGTCCCGGGTGATGACGGACGCGGCGCTGTCCTGCACGGACCAGAGCGTCCCGATGACATGCCGGAAACCGGCGAAGTGCAGCGCCGCGGCCAGGGTGATCGACTCGTCGGCGAGCCCGACGCCTCCCACGGCGGTCTGGCAGGCGGACAGGAAGGCGAACTCTCCGGTGAAGCGCTCCTCGACGAGGTCGTGGACGTGCAGGAGTCCGTCCCGCAGGACGATCCCTCCCTCTCCGGGCCGGTCGAGCCGCTGGGCGGCGTGACTGCTGAAGTGTGCCCGGGGATGCCGGCTCAGGGCTTCCAGTACCGCCTCGACGGTGGCCTCCTCGCCCCGCAGCGAGGTCAGACGATCGCCGAACGCCTGCCGGAGGGAGTCCCGGTCGGCCTCATGGGCGGGCAGGTGCGGCAGGCCTTCCGGCTCGGGCGCGACGAAGAGCAGGTCCGCGGAGTCCGACCCGCCGCGGAGGTGCGGGCGCGGGGTGCCGTCACGGGCCGCGATCAGCGCCCGTACCGTCGGCGTATAGGAGGACACCACTCGGTCGAGGACGGTCGGGTACGCCTCGGTCTCCTCCTCGGCGTGGTGGCCGGCCGCGTGCAGCGGCAGCAGGGCGAGCAGCCCCGTCGGGCACCACCACAGGCGCGGAAGCGGGTCGCCGGGAGCGGCGGGACCGCGGTGCCCCAGGTCGTCCAGCACCGGCCGCGCGATCGCGTCCCACAACCAGACGGCGAGACCAGCGAGTTCCCGCTCGGCCGCGTCGCGAGCGTCGGACAGGGACAGCCGTGCCCTCGCGATCCTCGCGAACACGCGTCGCTTCCGGTCGCCACGGGCGAACGGCACCATCGCGCGCTGCAGGTTCCAGCCCGCCTTCTCCAGGGCCGTCAGGCAGTTCAGGTAGGAGGTGGTCCGGGCCCTGACGTCGACCGGATCCAGCAGCGGCAGCGGCAGGGAGCGGATCTCGTCGCCGACGAGCAGGATGGCGTCGCTCCGCCCGTCGCTGAGGTTGAGAACCACCACGGCCCCCTCGCGGGCGGCGACGGTCAGCGAGGCGGCCGTCGGCGGACGGAGGAAGTCCGCGAGCTGGGGGATGTTCTGGGCGCGGCCGAGCCGCCGGACCTCCTCGACGAGTTCGTCCCATCGCCGGGTGAGAGCGATCCGCCGGTCCACGGCAGACGTCGTCCCCTGTTCCCGTCCGTCCACACGGCATCCCCCTCGACGAAGCCTAGACGCCGGGGCGGTCCGCGTCAGGAAGTCCGGTGCATCGGCGGCCGGTTGAAGGGACCACGGAAACGGCACCACCGGCACCACCGGCACCGTGGGCGGCGTACGCGTTCCGCCCGGGACGAGGTCGTCGGGAGGCCGGCCGCCGTGGCATCGGGCCACGCCGTTCTCGATTTCTCGGGTGACGGACCCATCCGCCGGGTGGGTGACGCCGAATGGCGGGTGTGAGCAGCTTCCGCACCACCCTCACCCGAACCTCTCTCGGGGCGCTCGCCGGCCTGCTGGCCGGCTTCACGGCGCTGACCGTGGCCGAGCTCGTAGCCGCGCTCGTCCGTCCGGCAGCGGGCCCGGTCACCGTGGTCGGGGGATCGGTCATCGACCTGACGCCCGCTGCGGTGAAGGACTTCGCGATCCGCACGTTCGGCGAGAACGACAAGGTCGTCCTCCAGCTCGGGATCGTCGTCCTGCTGGGGCTGTTCGCCGCCTTCCTGGGCGTCCTCGCACTGCGCCACCGGCGGACGGGTGCCGCCGGGGCGCTGCTGTTCGGCGTTCTCGGCGGCGTCGCCGCACTGAGCAGGCCCGACAGCGAGGGAGCCACCGACGTTCTGCCGTCTCTCGTGGGCGCGGTGGCGGGCGCCGCGGTGCTCTACCTCCTAGCGGGCAAAGCCACCCCCGCCTGCTCCCCGGACGGTGATCAGGGCATCGTCCGGGGCTGGAGCAGGCGGGGGTTCCTCACCGCGGCCACCGCCACCGCTGCCGTGGCCACCACGTCCGGAGTCCTGGGCCGGGTCATCGGCGTGCGGCGCGGCCAGGGCGCAGTCGCCTCCCGGAACCGTCTGGTTCTGCCGGCGGCCGTCTCGCCCGCACCTCCCGTTCCCGCGGGCGCACAGCTGAAGGTCGCGGGGATCAGCCCCTTCACCACGTCCCGTCAGGACTTCTACCGAGTCGACACCGCCCTCGTCGTCCCCAAGGTCGACGCGGACACCTGGCGGCTCGCCATCCACGGCAAGGGCGTCCCGCGCTCCCGTACCTTCAGCCTCGAGGACCTCCTCGCCCGACCGCTCGTGGAACGCGACATCACCCTGACCTGTGTGTCGAACGAGGTCGGCGGGCCCTATGTCGGCACCGCGCGCTGGCTCGGCGTACGTCTGGCCGACCTGCTCGCCGAATGCGGTGTCAGGCCACCCTCGGAAGGCGGCGAGGCCGATCAGCTCGTCGCACGTTCGGTGGACGGCATGACCCTCGGATCGCCTGTCGAGGACGTCATGGACGGGCGTGACGCCCTCCTCGCCGTCGGTATGAACGGAGAGCCCCTTCCCTTCGACCACGGCTTCCCCGTCCGCATGCTCGTCCCGGGCCTCTACGGCTACGTCTCCGCCTGCAAGTGGATCGAGGACATCGAGCTCACCACGTTCGACGCCTACGACGCCTACTGGGTCAAGCGGAAGTGGGCGCGGCGGGCACCGATCAAGACCCAGGCACGCATCGACACCCCCAAGCCCTTCGCCCGTCCCGCGGGCGGAACCGTCATGGTCGCCGGCGTCGCCTGGGCCCAGCGCCGGGGCATCACCCGCGTCGAGGTCCGCGTCGACGACGGCCCCTGGCAGGACGCCGATCTCGCCGCCGAAGCCACCCGCGACACCTGGCGTCAGTGGACCTACCCGTGGCGGGCCACCCCCGGCGGACACACCATCACCGTCCGCGCCACCGACGGAACCGGCCGGCCGCAGACCGAGCAGCGCGCACGCACGATCCCCGACGGGGCGAGCGGGTGGCACAGCGTCTTCGTCACCGTCCCCTGAGACCTTCCCGTCCCCTGAGGCCCCGTCCCCTGAGCCCCCTCCCCTGAGACCTTCCCGTCCCCACGGACCACCTGGTCGGCCCACAGGCCGAACCGGTGGCACCGCTCACCCTGAATCCATCCCGGAATCAGCACACCCAAGGAGAAAACGATCATGAACAGCGCGAAGATCCGCCGTACCGCCATCGCCGTCACGGCCGCCGCCCTCCTGCCCTTCTCGCTGGCGGCCTGCTCCGGCTCCGGTGACGACACCAAGGCAGCGGCTCCCACCACGGCCACCCAGGACTCCGCCACGACCGGGGCGACCCCGACCGAGGACGCGATGACCGACGACCAGCCGTTCGGTCCGGCCTGTGCCGGAGTTCCCAAGGAGGGTGCGGGCTCCTTCGACGGCATGGCCAAGGACCCCGTCGCCACCGCGGCCTCGAACAACCCGGCGCTCTCCACGCTGGTCGCCGCCGTCCAGAAGGCCGGCCTGGTCGACACGCTCAACAACGCGCAGAACATCACCGTCTTCGCCCCGACGGACGCGGCCTTCGCGAAGATCCCCAAGGCCGACCTGGACAAGGTCCTCGCCGACAAGGCCACTCTGACCAAGATCCTCACGTACCACGTGGTGGGTCAGAAGCTCACCCCCGAGCAGCTGGAGAACGGCTCCTTCGAGACCCTGCAGAAGGGCATGGTCACCACCGCCGGCTCCGGCGAGGCGTACAAGGTGAACAACACGGCAGCCGTGGTCTGCGGGAACGTCAAGACGGCCAACGCCGACGTCTACATCATCGACACCGTCCTGATGCCCAAGTAACCGTCCGGCACCGAGACGCCGGGCCCGGCACACGGGCCTCCCGAAGCGGCCCTGGGCCCGGCGCCTTGTCCCTCACCAACCCCAGGTGTCCGGGCCGCCCTTGAACGGTCCCTCGATCTCGGGCGTGATCCACCCGCCGTAGAAGTCGCCCTCCTGGGCGGTCACCACCTCGCCGTCGACCGCGCAGCGGACCAGGGACGGATAGAAGGCCAGGTACCCCCGGAGGGCTTCGTACGGGCCGAGGGGCCGCTCGTAGCTCCAGGCCGCGCGGGGGACCGAGACCCCGCCGGTGACCACGTCCCAGTACGATGCCGCGCCCTTCCACTCGCAGTGGGTCCGGCCCGCCCCGGCGCGCAGGAGCGAGGTGTCCACGTCCTGTCGGGGCAGGTAGAAGACCGGGGGGTGGCTCGTCTCCAGGACCCGGAGGCTCGCGCAGGTGTCCGCCACCGGGTCGGAACCCACGGTGACCGTCACGCGGCGGCTGTCGGCCACCACTGAGGGAGGCCGCGGATAGTCCCACACGGACTCCTTCGGACCGGTCGGCACCAGGTTCATGGCGCCTCCTCTCCGTGGGTGCGGCTCTCCTTCGACTCTTCGCTCCCCACCCGGCCCGCGGATGCGGCCACGGCCTCCGGCCCCGGCCCTACGCGACGCCACGGCCTCCGGCCTCGGCTCCCCGGGCGTCGCCGCCGATCCCGGGGATTGCGGCATACGAGCTATTCCGCTTCGCGCTTCATCACATAGTCGGACCGTCGCTGTCCTACGGGCATGACGATCCACTCACCGCTCCGGCACCACCCCGCGCCACCTCGCAACCGGTCCTCCAGGCCCGCTCTTCCCCCGCCTGCCGACAGAGCCGCCCTCCGGCAGGCATGGCACCTGTCCGAGCGCCAGGTCGCCGACGCGTTCGGTGTGACAGCCGCGACCGTGCGGTCCTGGGAAGCGGGCCGCACCTCGCCCACCGGAAGGCGGCGCGCCGCCTACGCCGCCTTCCTGGGCGGCCTCGCCTCCGGCCTGGCGTCCGGGCTGAACGGGCCACCCGCGCAGGTGCCCCGCGCGGCCACCGGGGACCGCCCTCGACAGCGGCGTTCCGATCCACTCCACCACTCCGCCGCGGCGGAGCCCCCCGGCCCCGTACCGGCGCAACGCGTCGCACGCCGTGCCGCCGAGCTCAAGGGACTGCCCGTGGGCGACGGCTTCGATCCCGTGTCCCCCGAGCGGAAGCGCAGGCTTCGTCTGACGGCCGCGGCCGTCGGCCTGTGGACCGTCGCCCTGCACCTCGTTCTGACGATGCCGGCACCCCCTCTCTGAACTCGGGTCACGGCCTGCCGCGGGACACCGGCGGTGTCCCGCGGCAGGAGGCCCGGTTGCCCGGAGACGTACGCACGCGGATCCGTCACACCAGGCCCGTGACGGTGACGCTCACCCGCGCCGCTCCGGCCGTCCGCCCCGGAAGCAGCGCCGCGAGGCGTGCCTCGACGACCGAGCGGACGGCCCGCGCGACGTCCACGGTCCGACTGGACCGCAGGACGACGAGACGGACCTCCACCCGCAAGGGCGAGGTGCGGTCGCCGCCGTGCACCCGGACTCCCGCCGAGGACGAGGAAGCGGCCGCCGCCGGTGAGGGGCGGCGCAGCCCGTCGCGCAGCAACCCCGACAGCCCCGGTCTCAGGAAGGCCACCCCCGGCACGTTCCTGGCCGCGCGGGCGATGTCGTCCGCGAGCGCGGAACGAGTGAGGGGCTGGGGACGGGTCACGACTCACGTTCTTCCTGGCCATCTGCGGGACCGACGAGATCGCTGATGAGAATGTCCACCGCCGAGACGGACATGCCGAGTTCGCTCGTCGCCGCGGCCCGGACCGCGGCCCGGATCCGGTCGGCGATCTCGGGCAGAACACCGTGCGCCGGCGCGTGCACCTCGATCCGGACCGCGACTTCCGGGGCGCGCGGCGTGAGTTCGAGGCGACAGGACCCCGCGTGGACACCGGGAATCGTTTCGGCGGCTTCGCGAAGGCTGCGGGCGGCGACAGCCTCCATGATCGAAAGGTCCTCCCAGGGATCGCCGAGGGGGATCGGCCGTCCTGGACGCAGTTCGAGCCGTACGACGTCCATCACCCGCCGCGTCAGCGCGGTCACGTCCGCGCCCTCGGGCTCCGTGGCCTCCCGCAGCCCGTGGACGGCCGACTCCAGCCGTTCCAGGTCCTCCACCTGGTGACGGCAGTGCTCACAGACCGTCAGGTGAGCGTCGTGCTCCTGCCTCTCCCACCGGTCCCAGAGCTCGGAGATCAGCCGTCCGCAGGGCAGTCGGGCATGGTCGTCGCCGGTGTCGTCCGCGGGCGGAGTGACGTGTGTGCTCATCGCCAGGCCCCCAGTGCTTGTGTCAGACAGCGTCGTGCGCGGAAGACGCGGGCTCGTACGGCTTCCTGACTGATGCCGACCGCGTCCGCGATGAATTCATAGGACTGACCGTCCACCTCCCGCAACACCCAGCATGCGCGTTGCTCGGCGGAGAGGAGATCCAGGGCACCGCGCAGCTCCCGGACCGCGTCCCGCCCCTCGGCGATCCTCGCGGGCGACACCGCGTGCTCGGCCGCCGCGACGTCGCCCGCCGCTTCCAGCGGCACCCCCGTGGTCCGGCCCCGCAGGATGTTGAAACACCGGTTGGTGACGATGCGGTAGAGCCAGGTTCCGAAGGCGGAGCGGCCCTGGAAGTCGGGCAGTCGCCGCCACGCGCTGATGAGTGCCTCCTGGACGGCGTCCTCCGCTTCCGTACGGCTGCTCAACAACCTGGTCGCAAGACGCAGCAGCATGGGTGTGTGGCGCTCGACGAGCACGGCGAACGCCTCCTCGTCGCCCTCCGCCGCTCTGGCCACAAGGAGGACTTCACCTTCGGTGTGGCCGATGTCCGCTGGCGTGATGCCTGTGCCGACGCCCGTCACTGGGCGGCTCCTCTCCTTCGCCTTCACCAGTGAGACACCGATGGGCTCCACTCGTTACGACCTCATTCGTGGCCGACGGGGGCGCGGATGCGCGGAACCTGTCTCCCGCGACCGCGGAGGCCGCTGGGAAGGCCGCCCGGAGCAGCGGAGCGGCCCGCACGGACGGGGGACCGCCGACCGGGCCCGCGGGGAAAGGCGGGGAGCTTGTCGTGATTCGGGCGTCACAGCTCCGCGTCGCCGGGGTCGAAGCGGGTGAGAACGGTTCAGCGATGCTCCACGAGAGGAAAGATCATGACCGCTACCACCGCAGCAGTGTCGAGGAACGGGTCCGCCCCGCAGAAGGGCTCGGACGGACAGCCGTCCTCGGCCGGGCCGGGGGAGGGCGGGCACCACGACCGGCCGGCCGTGCTGCCGGTCGGCGAGCGCGGCAGGACGGCGATCGGCGATGTCGTGGTCGTGAAGGTGGCGGGCATGGCTGCCCGGGAGATCCCGGGGGTCCACGACATGGGAGGCGGCCTCTCCCGAACCCTGGGTGTGGTGCGGGAGCGGGTCCCGGGCGGACGGCCGAACGTCGGGCGCGGAGTGAAGGTCGAGGTCGGCGAGCGGCAGGCGGCCATCGACCTGGAACTCGTCGTGGAGTACGGCGTCGCCATCACGGACGTGGCGCAGGACGTCCGGGAGAACGTCGTCGTGGCCGTCGAGCGCATCACAGGACTGGAGGTCGTCGAGGTGAACATCACCGTCAACGACGTCCACCTGCCGGAGGACGACAACGAGGCCCTGGCTGACTCACGGGTGGAGTGAGACGACCGAGGCCCTCCGGAATGTCCCTCGACGAGTGGAACAAGGAACGGTAATGACTCAGGCGTTCACGGGAATGACCGCGGGCATCGCCTTGGCCTTCGCGGCCTGCTTCGGTGGGGCGGGCGCGTTCCTGCTCGTCGCCACGCTGGGGGGAGCGGGATGGGCGATCGGAAGCTGGTTCGACTCGGGCGGCCGGGTCCGGGACCTTCGGGAGTCCTTCGAGCGGGGCCGACGATGACGGCAGCGGGGGACCGGGGGACCACCCGCGTCTCGGCGAGGGCGGTACGTTCGATCGCCGCCCTCGCGGCCGCCGAGGCGCTGCCCGCCGGGAGCACGGCGCACAGGACGACCACGACGTCTCGCGGAGACCGGACGCAGCCGCACATCGACGTGAGGCTGCACCACCCGGACTCCCTGGCCGACACGGTCGCGACCCTGCGAGAGTTCGTGGCCCGGCGCACACACGACCTGACGGGCCTTCCCTGCGCGCCGCCTGACATCCGCGTCACCGAGCTGACCCTGCCGCCCCCCAGGACACCTGCACGATCCTCGGGTGCCTCGGGTGCCTCGGGTGCCTCGGAGGCCGCCGCGCCACCGCCGCGGCCGCCACGGCGAGTCTGGTCGCAGCGGCGCGTTCCTGTCGCGGTCCTGTCCCTGTCGAGCTCCCTGGCTCTCGGCACCCTGGCCTTCGACATCGCCGGGAGGTGGTTTCCCGCGCTCCCGGAGACAGCCTGGTGGACACCTCTCGTCACCTGGTCGACCCAGAGCACCTCAGTCACCCTCCTGCCCGTCCTCGGGGCAGGCGCGGCGCTCGCCTCAGGGGTGCTCCTGATCCTTCTGGCGGTCCTTCCGGGACACCGGCGTCGATGGACGGTCTCCTCCGCACCGTCTCTGACGGCATCCGTCGACCGCACGGTCCTCGAAGCCGTCCTCCGGGCTGCCGTGGGCGCCGTGAACGGCATCGGACCGGTCGCCGTACGGGTGAGTCGCCGGACCGTCACCGTACGGGCGACGCGGACACGCGGTGACGGCGAAGCCGCCCTCGCCGGGGCGCGTGACGCCGCCGAGCGGGCGCTCACCGCCTGTCGCCTGGCGCGCCCGCCTCGACTGCGCGTCGTGATCGGCACCACCACCTCAGAACCTCCGGTGCCGGGGAGGCAGGCGTCGCCCGGGCCGGTCGCGCCCTCGTCCGGCTCCGGCCCCCACCCCGGTCCGGTGCGACGGACGGGTGACGGGTCCGCGCGGTTCGGTGCCCCGAGGACAGCGCAAGACGACACTCCGTCGAGGACGATCCGCGAAGGAGTCGATTCGTGACATCGAGGCAGCTCACGATGGTCAATCGGGCTTTCCTCGCCCTTTCGGGCCTCGTGTTGGCCGGGTGCGCGGTCGTATGGGCGCGCTTCCAGCTCGATCCGGCCGCCGCACGGGGCTCCGGCCGGCCGTGGCGCGCCTTCGGATCCGCCACGGACGTCCTGGCCGAGTGGCGCTCCCAGAACTGGTGGCCGGTGTCGGCGTGCGCGGTGGCAGCCGTGGCGTCCGTGCTCCTTGCGCTGTGGTGCGTACGCCAGGCGACGCGCGGCACCCGCGCGACGGTCCCGCTGGCGACGCGCGGCGCGGTCACACTGCGCAGCGCGCTGGAGAGGGCCGTCACGGAGGAGGTGCTGAAGACGGGAGAGGTGGCCGGCTGCCGGACCCGGATCACCAGCGAGGGCCGCCGCCTCCGCATGCGCATGAAGATCAGGCTGCACCGTGAGGCCACCCCCGACCGTGCCCTCGCTGCCCTCGGCAGGGTGCTGGCCCAGGTCGACGACATCATGGCCCCGCAGACGGTCCGGGCTGACGTACGCTTCGCCTCCTCGGCCGGACGCGGTGCACGCCGAGGCGCTGTGCCGGGAAGACGAACTGTCCTATGAGCGCTGCGGGGAGACGGATACGCCTTCCGTTCCGCCTGCCATGAGGCTCAATGGGCGGCGGCGCCGCTCTCGGCGTGACGGGCGGCGATCTCGTACGGCGACTGGTCGTCGGAGTCGCGGTCGGAGGCGGGGAAGCCGCCTCTGGCCGCCTCTCGTCGCGCCTGCTCCATCAACTGGTGGAACTCCTCCTCGGTCATCTGCCTCACCTCCCGGCCGTTCGCTCGCCGCGGTCCTCACTCTGTATTCGTCGCCGCCACCGCAACGGATGGGATTCCGTGACATTCCCTGCGACCGGCCGGCCGGCGCCCTGGTCAGGGCGCCCCCCTCGTGGTGCGGCGGCTCCGGCACGGGCGCGTGCCTGGATGGCGGTGGGCGGCAGGCCGTGCATCGAATGCACTACCTCAAGTCGCGTGCGTCACGTGGCGGACTGACGGTGGGCCATGTCGCCGCGTACGAGAAGCCGACAGACAGTCAGCCGACGCGGGCGACGAAAGGAAGTCTTCGATGCGCTCTGCCCGCATTCTCCTCGCTGCGACCGCCGCCGCCGGCGCCCTGACGATCGCCGCGCCCAGTGCCTACGCCAGCACCGCAGGCGACTGGGACAAGGACGACTCCTCCCACAGCCAGGAGCGCGACCACGAGAAGGGTGGTCACGAGAAGGGTGACCACGAGAAGCCGAAGGGTGGCATGCACACCGGTTCGGGTGCGCTGTCCCTGGTGGGCGGTGACGACTGGTCGAAGGGTGACCAGGAGAAGGGTGACCACGAGAAGGGTGGTCACGAGAAGGGTGACCACGAGAAGCCGAAGGGCGGGATGCACACCGGTTCGGGTGCGCTGTCCCTGGTGGGCGGTGACGACTGGTCGAAGGGTGACCACGAGAAGGGTGACCAGGAGAAGGGTGGTCACGAGAAGGGTGACCACGAGAAGCCGAAGGGCGGGATGCACACCGGTTCGGGTGCGCTGTCCCTCGTGAACGCCGACGACTGGTCGAAGGGCGACCAGGAGAAGGAGAAGGACAAGGGTAAGGAGGAGGGCTACAAGGCGGAGAAGCCGAAGGGCGGCATGCACACCGGTGGTGGCGGGCTCGCCGGCACCAGCATGAACGTGACGGGCGCCCTGGTGCTGGCCGGAGGGCTGGCCGCGGTCGCCGTCATGCGCCGCAGGAAGGCCGGCGGCACCGCCTGACCCTCCTCCGACGCGGGGGCCCGCCACGGCTGGGCCCCCGCATCCGATCCCTCCTGGCTTCCCCCTCGCTTCCGAAAGGTCCCCCTCAGGTGACGACCCGACCCGACCCCGTGAGTACGGGAACACCACGACGCGCCGCACGATGGGCCGTCCGGGGCGTGTTCTGGGCCGTGGCTCTGGCCGTGCTTCTGTACGCCTTCGGCTCGAGGCTGTTCACGCCGGACGCGACCGCTCCGATCACGCCCACAGGGCCTTCGGTGACGCAGCAGGCTCCGGCGGCCGCGCCTCAGCCCGCTCGGCCGGACGCTTCCGCCTCGTCGGAACCGGACGTGACCTCGCCGGGCGTTCCGGTCATGCCACGCTCGGCGCCCGTCCGGCTGCGGATTCCGAAGATCGCCGTGGACGCTCCCTTCACCGGACTCAAGATCGGTCCTTCCGGCGCTCTGGACCCGCCTCCCGCGGACGACACGAATCTGGTCGGCTGGCAGAGTTCCGGGATCTCCCCTGGTCAGCGGGGTACGGCGATCATCGCCGGTCACCTTGACACCGCGACCGCCCCGGCGGTCTTCGCGCGCCTGTCCGAACTCTCGCCCGGTGACCGCTTCGAGGTCGATCGTGTCGACGGGACCACCGCCGTCTTCCTGATCGACTCCGTGGAGAACTTCCACAAGAACGACTTCCCGGACCAGCGCGTGTACGACGACACTCCCGACGCCTTGGTCCGGCTCATCACCTGCGCCGGCGCGTACGACCGCTCGGCACGCGACTACGCGGAGAACCTGGTGGTCTTCGCCCACCTCGACCACGCTGCCTGACAGCGCGGTCCCGTCCCGCCGGACGAGTCGGGCCCGCTCCGGGCCGCGCCCAGGACTTCGCTCCGGTCAGCGGCGCACCCGATAGCGCAGGTGCAGCACCCGGTTGCCCTGAATCGCGGTGTCGGGACCCTCCAGCAGGTGCTGCGCGCGGACCGACCCGAAGTAGCGCCTGCCCGAGCCGAACACGACGGGTACGACGTCCATGCGTACCTCGTCGATCAGGCCCGCCGCGAGCACCTGGCCGCCGACGTCGCCGGCGGCGACCTCGACGATGCGGTCACCCGCGAGCTCCTGTGCCGTGGCCACGGCTGCCTCGATGCCGTCGACGAAGTGGAACGGCGCCTCGGGGTCCCATCCTTCGGGCTGCGGCCGGTGGGTCACGACGACCACGTGGTCGACGCCGCCCGGAGGCTTCCCGTCCCAGCCGTCCGTCATGTCGAAGACACGGCGGCCGACGACCGTCGCCCCGATCCGGTCCCAGTACGACCGGGTGTAGTCGTAGGACGGCTGCGACACCTTCAGGACGCCGCTCTCGTCCAACGGCACGTCACCGCTCGACAACCAGTCGAACAGCGGTCCCGGCTGGTCGTTCTCGTCCGCGATGAAGCCGTCCACCGACACCGAGCTGTACATGACCACCTTGCCCACGGGGCTCTCCTCTGCGTCGGGTGCCCTCGAACGGCGTGTCGTGAGCTTGTCGCTCCGCTGAGAAGGTAGCCGAGGTCCTCCGCCTCCCGGGCGAGGCGCACGGTGTCGCGCCACGTCCGGAGGGCGTCCTCGCCCGACCTTCTAGGCTGGGCGCGTGACAGCCGACAACCAGCGGCCCCTGGCCGTCTTCGACCTCGACAACACGCTCGCCGCGACCGCCCACCGCCAGCGCTTCCTGGAGCAACGCCCCAAGGACTGGGACGCCTTCTTCGCCGCGGCGCCGGACGATCCGCCGCTGGACGAGGGGATCGCCCTGTGCCGTGAGGCGGCCGAGGAGTGCGACGTGGTCTATCTGACCGGGCGTCCGGAGCGCTGTCGCCGGGACACCCTGGCCTGGCTGGCCGCGCAGGGACTCCCGGAGGGGCCGGTCCACATGCGCCGCAACCGCGACTTCCGTCCGGCCCGGGTGACCAAGGTGGAGATCCTGCGGCGGCTGGGCGCCGACCGTGCGATCAGGATGCTCGTCGACGACGACATGCTGGTCTGCGACGCGGCCGAGGAGGCCGGCTTCCCCGTCGTACGCGCTCGGTGGGCTACCCCGTCCGAGGAGCTGAGGGACGCCCAGGAGAAGGAGGGCCGCACCTGATGGGCACCGAGCGGAGCACCGCCGAGCGGCTCCCCGAGGAGGGGAGCACCGCCGAGCGCCTCCCCGCGGCACCCGCGGTGGACCGGCTGGAGGAGTACGACCGGTCCGAGATCTTCGGGGACGCCGTCGACCCGTTCGGGGTGGACGCGTCGGGTCTGGTCTGGCTGCCGAAGGAGCACCACTTCGGGATCAGGGCGGCCGGGCGGCTCCTCGCCCACGCGGGGCTCCTGGTCCTCCCCCTCTCGGTCGGCGGCAGCCGGTTCGACGTCGTGGGCCTCGGCGGGGTCGCCGTCGCCCCGGACCGGCGGGGCCGCGGGCTCGCCGCGCGGGTGGTGGCCGGCGCCCTGGACCACGCGCGGACGCTGGGGCCCGAGTTCGCGCTGCTGTTCTGCCGCCCGGACGTCTCCGGCCTCTACGCCCGGCTCGGCTGGAGCGTGGTGGACGGCGCCGTGGAGGTGGAACAGCCCGACGGCCCGGCGACGATGCCGCTGCGGACGATGTGGTACCCGCTCCGGCGGGGGAGCCGGTGGCCCGAGGGGCCGGTCCGGCTGCATTCCCGTCCGATGTGACGCGGCGGGACCACGGCCGCGCCGTGGGGGCGTGGTCCACCTCGACTCGCGGGGGTCTCCGGTTCCGTGCAGTGTGGATGGGAGTCGGAACGCGAAGGAGAGGCCGTCATGGGAGATCACGTCTACCGCGTCACGGAGATCGTCGGGTCGTCCTCGGAGGGCGTCGACACCGCCATCCGGAACGGGATCACCCGCGCCTGCGACACGCTGCGCTCGGTCGACTGGTTCGAGGTCACGGAGATCCGCGGTCACGTCGAGGACGGGCAGGTCGCCCACTTCCAGGTGGGCATGAAGGTCGGCTTCCGCCTGGAGGAGCCCAGCTAGCCATGTGCCGCGTTCGTTTTCCGTAGAGCTCACCACCGTCTCCCGGACGCGTGTGACGCGCCCCTCTCGCCGGCCCCAACGGGCCCCGCGAGAGGGGCGTTCGGCGTGCGTGGCCGGTTCGGCGCGCCCGGTGGTGACCGCCGGGTAGCTACCGACGGTAACGGCACGGAGCGCACATTCGGGGTGTCAACGGGATGGTCAAGGACTTGACCATCCCGTTGGTCCAGACCAGAATCCAGGCCACATACCCGCGCGAACACCCCGTTCGGTCCCCCCATGTCGGGTCAGCCCCCCATGCCGCACGACCCTGTGCTGAACCGCAGAAGGTGACCTACGTGAAGAACCGCCATTTGGCCTGCCCCCTGGCAGCCGCCACCGCGCTCGCCCTCGCCGGCTGCGGGATGCTCCCGGGCGGCGGCGGGACGAAGACCGTCAACGTCTGGCTCATGCGGGACAGCGTCAGCGAGGACTTCCTCAACCGCTTCACCGAGGCGTACGAGGACGAGCACGACGGCGTCGAACTCAAGGTCACCATCCAGGAGTGGACCGGCATCGGAAAGAAGGTCACCGAAGCCATCCAGGGCCCCGGCGGCCCCGACGTCATCGAGGTCGGCAACACCCAGGTCGCCCAGTACGCCGACACCGAGAAGCTCTTCGACCTCACCCTGGAGTCGGTCCGCGACCTCGGCAGCGAGGACTGGCTGCCCGGTCTCGCCGAGCCCGGCAGCATCGGCGGATCCCAGTACGGCATCCCCTGGTACGCGGCGAACCGCATCGTCATCTACAACAAGGACCTGTTCGCCGACGCCGGCATCGACAAGCCGCCGGCCACGCGCGCCCAGTGGCTCACCGACACCGAGAAGCTCAACAGCAAGGGCTCCCAGGGCATCTATCTCGCGGGCCAGGACTGGTACACCCTCGCCGGATTCATCTGGGACGAGGGCGGCGAACTCGCCACCGACAAGGGCGGCGAGTGGACCGGCGCGCTCGAGAGCGCGGCTGCCCGGCGCGGCATGGCCTACTACAAGGAACTCCAGTCCCTCGGCTCCGGCCCCAAGGACGCCGACGAGCAGAACCCGCCGCAGGCCGACGTCTTCGCCAAGGGCGACGTGGCCCAGCTCATCGCCGCCCCCAGCGCCGTCGCCGCGATCCTCAAGGCCAACCCCGGTCTCAAGGACAAGCTCGGCTACTTCCCCATACCCGGTGCGAAGGCGGGCCAGCCCTGCGCCGTCTTCACCGGTGGCTCCGACCTGATCATCCCGGAGAACGCCCCCCAGCGCGGCGCCGCCCTCGACGTCGTCAAGGCGCTCGCCGGCGAGAAGTGGCAGACCGACCTCGCCCGCACCATGGGCTACGTGCCCAACAAGAAGGGCCTCGCCTCCGTCGTCGCCGGCCAGGAGGCCACCGCCGTCATGGCCAGGGGCGCCGCCCGCGGCCGCGCCACCCCCAACTCGCCGCAGTGGGCCGATGTCGAGGCCGACAACCCCATCAAGCCCTACATGACGGCCGTCCTCCAGGGTGAGGACCCGCTGAAGGCCGCCAGGCTCGCCTCGGCCGAGATCACGGACACCCTCGCCGAATAGCATTCAGCGCCTCCACACCCGCGGGCCCCCGGACGGTCATGTCGAATCCAGCCGGTCACGGAAGAAGTAAGGAGCCGGGCCACCGCTCACACGGTCCGGCGCCGCCCCTTCCCCTTCCGTACGCCGGAGGAGCCCGACATGGCCGCACCGACCCCCACGCTCGCCGTCCCCGCTCAGCCGCTCGCCGTACCCGCCCAGCCCCTCGTCGGGCAGCCCGCGTCCCGGGCCCACGTCGCGCAGACGGCGCCGCGGACCCCGGCCGAGGAGCCCACCCCCCGGTACCTCGTCGGACTCGCCCGTGACCAGGAGGACGTCCGCGCCGCCCAGCGGCTGCGCCACCAGGTCTTCGCCGGTGAACTCGGCGCCCAGCTCGACGGCCCGGAGCCCGGCCTCGACATCGACGCCTTCGACGCGTACTGCGACCACCTCCTCGTACGGGAGGAGACCACCGGCGAGATCGTCGGCACCTACCGCATCCTTCCGCCCGACCGGGCCGCCGTCGCCGGGCGCCTCTACTCCGAGAGCGAGTTCGACCTCACCCGGCTCGCCCCGATCCGGCACGACCTGGTCGAGGTCGGGCGCTCCTGCGTCCACCCCGCCCACCGCAACGGGGCCGTCATCGCGCTCATCTGGGCCGGCCTCGCCCGCTACATGACGAACACCGGCCACAACTGGCTCGCCGGCTGCTGTTCCCTCCCGCTCGCCGACGGCGGCACCCTCGCCGCCGCCACCTGGGACACCGTCAAGGCCAAGCACCTCGCCCCGGAGGAGTACTGGGTCACCCCGCACAAGCTCTGGAGCCCCGAGGGCATCACCCGTCCCGAAGGCCGCACCGAGCTGCCGCCGCTGCTCCGCGGCTACCTCCGGCTCGGCGCCTGGGTCTGCGGCGCCCCCGCGCACGACCCCGACTTCGGCGTCGCCGACCTCTACGTCCTGCTCTCGCTGCGCCGGACCAACCCGCGCTACCTCAACCACTTCCTCTCGCTCGCCCCTGCGCGGTGAACGGATCCACGGCCCTCTCGCCGTGGCTCCCCACGGCACCCTGCACCCCGGGCCACTGCGCCGCCCACCCCGCGTCCGCCCACCACCGGCGCCACGCGGGGGCGGACCGGGCCGGGGCCGTCCGGGCCGCGGCCCGGCTGATCGCCGGACTCGGCACCGTCCTCCTCGGTCTGCTCCTCGCCCTGCCGGCCGGTCTCCTGCCGACCGGGACCCGGCTCGCGCTCGTGCGGTTCTGGACGCGGGCGGTGGTCCGCGCCTTCGGCGTCCACGTCCGGTACGAGGGAGCGGCCGCCCCGTCCGGCGGTCCGCTCCTCGTCGTCGCCAACCACGTCTCCTGGCTCGACATCCCGCTGATCGCCGCCGTCCTGCCCGGCCGCACGGTCGCCAAGTCGGAGGTGCGCCGCTGGCCCGTCCTCGGCACGCTCGCGGCTCTCGGCGGCACCCTCTTCATCGACCGGGAGGGGATCATGGCCCTGCCCGGCACCGTAGGGACCATGGCCGGGGTGCTCGCGGGCGGCGGCCGCGTGGTCGTCTTCCCCGAGGGCTCGACCTGGTGCGGCCGGGAACGCGGCCGGTTCCGCCCGGCCGCGTTCCAGGCCGCCCTGGACGCCGGTTGCGCCGTGCAGCCGGTACGGATCGACTACCGGCCCACGGACGCCGCCGCGTACGTCGGGACCGACCCGCTCGGCTCCTCGCTGTGGCGGGTCGTCTCCACCCGCCGGGTCACCGCCGTCGTCCGGCTCCGGGAGCCCCTCCCCGGAGCCCTGTACCCGGATCGCCGGGCCCTGGCGGCCGCCGCTCAGCGGGCGGTGGCCAGCGACAGCGCGAACCTTCCCTCGCTGTCGGTCCACCAGCGGTCGAGGTCGAGGTCCGCCTCCGCGAGCTCGGCCCGGACACCGGCCTGACGGAACTTCGCGGACACCTCCGTCCGCATCTCCTCGCCCGCCGCGAACGGCACCACGAGATCCAGCTCCGGGATCTTCACGGTCAGCGCGCGGCGGGCCCGCAGCCGCATCTCGATCCACTCCCGCTCGCGGTCCCACACGGCCACGTGGTCGAAGGCGTCCGGGTCGAAGTCCGCGTCGAGCTCCCGGTCGATGACCGCGAGTACGTTCTTGTTGAAGGCGGCCGTCACCCCGGAGGAGTCGTCGTACGCGGCCACGAGCGTCGGCTCGTCCTTCACCAGGTCCGTGCCGAGCAGCAGCGCGTCGCCCGGCGTGAGCATCGCCCGTACGGAGCGGAGGAACGTGCGGCGCTCGCCGGGCAGCAGATTGCCGATGGTGCCGCCGAGGAAGGCCACCAGACGGGGCCCCGGCGTCCCGGGCAGCGCGAGCCCGCGGGTGAAGTCGGCGACCAGCGCGTGCACATGCAGCCCCGGCCGTTCGGCGAGCAGCGACTCCGCCGCCCCGGTCAGCGCGGACTCGCTCACATCGACCGGCACATAGCTGTCCAGTGCGGGCAGCAGCGCGTCGATCAGGAAGCGGGTCTTCTCCGAGGAGCCGGAGCCCAGCTCCACCAGGGTCCTGGCCCCGGTGGCGGCGGCGATCTCCGCCGCCCGCTCCTTGAGGATCTCCCGCTCGGCCCGGGTGGGGTAGTACTCGGGCAGCCGGGTGATCTCCTCGAAGAGCTCACTGCCCCGGGCGTCGTAGAACCACTTCGGAGGCAGTTCCTTGGGCGAGCGGTTGAGTCCCTGGAGGACGTCGGCGCGCAGATCGGCGCCGGCGGCGTCCGGGGCGAGGGTGCGGGTCAGCTGGAACGGGCTCACGCGGAGGGCTCCTTGAGCGGGGTGAGGGTGACGTCGGCGCGGGTGGCGGTCACGAGCGTGTGCCCGGGGACCTCCCGCCAGCGCGGATCGTCGTCGTACGGTTCGGAGGCCACGACCACCCGGTCGGGACCCGTCAGGTACCAGAGGCTGTTCTCCCAGGCGGTCGCGGCGATCGTCGACCCGTCGGTGAGCAGCAGGGTGAGACCGGAGCCGGGGGCCGCCTCGGCGACCTCCCGCACCGTGTCCGCCAGGGCGGGGCCCGGGGCGTCACCGGACCGGAGCCGGTGCAGCACGAGCGCCCAGAGCAGCGCCGAGTCGGTCCGGGCCTCGAGGCCGAGGAGTTCGCCGGCCGGGAGGGTGGCGGCGAGCGGCGCGAGCGAGCCCGGCCAGCTCCTGACCGCGCCGTTGTGGCTGAACAGCCAGGGCCCGGCGGCGAACGGCGCCGCGGCGGCCTCACCGTCGGCGCCCGGCAGGGTCGCCCCGCGGACCGCGGCGAGCAGCGCCCGGGAGCGCACCACCCGGGCCAGGTCGGCGAAGGAGAGGTCGCCCCAGAGGGGCCCGGAGCGCCGGTACCGGGCCGGTACCGGATCGCCCTCGGCGTACCAGCCCACCCCGAACCCGTCGGCGTTGACCACTCCGCTGGTCTGGTGGCGGGGCTCCCAGGACTGGCGCAGCAGGGCGTGCTCCGGCCCGACGAGCAGCTCGCCCAGCGGCACCGGAGCGCCAAGATAGGCGATATGGCGGCACATCAGTCGAGCTCCGCGTTGCGGGCGGTGCGGAATCCGGAGAAGATCTGGCGCCGCACCGGCAGGTCCCAGTTGCGGAAGGTGCCCCGGCAGGCGACCGGGTCGACGGCGAAGGAGCCGCCGCGCAGCACCTTGTGGTCGGGGCCGAAGAACACCTCCGAGTACTCCTTGTACGGGAAGACGGTGAAGCCCGGGTACGGCAGGAAGTCGCTCGCCGTCCACTCCCACACGTCACCGATCAACTGCCGTACGCCGAGCGGAGACGCGCCCTCGGGATAGCTGCCCGCGGCGGCCGGACGCAGGTGCCGCTGCCCGAGGTTGGCGTGCTCGGGCCCCGGATCGGCGTCGCCCCACGGATAGCGGCGCGAGCGCCCGGATTCCGGGTCGTACCGGGCGGCCTTCTCCCACTCGGCCTCGGTCGGCAGCCGCCGGCCCGCCCAGCGGGCGTAGGCGTCCGCCTCGTACCAGCTCACGTGGAGGACCGGCTCGTCCTCCGGCACCGGCTCGGTCACCCCGAACCGGCGACGCAGCCACTGGGCGCCCTCCTGGCGCCAGAACAACGGGGCCGCGATGCCGTGCTCCCTGATCTGCGCCCAGCCCTCGGGCCGCCACCAGCGCCGGTCCGTGTAGCCGCCGTCGGCCATGAAGGCCCGGTAGGCGCCGTTGGTGACCGGCGCGGTGTCGATGTGGAAGGCGGGCACGACCCGGACGTGCGCCGGGCGTTCGTTGTCCAGCGCCCACGGCTCCTCCGAGGTCCCCATGGTGAACGGGCCGCCGGGAACGAGGACCTCGGCCGGGAGCGGGCCGCTCCGCAGGGGCGGCGGCGGGGGAGCGGTCAGCCCGGCGGGGCCCTTCCGCAGCTGATGGGTGATCAGCATCGTCTCGTCGTGCTGCTGTTCGTGCTGCGCCACCAGGCCGAAGGCGAAGGCGGCCCGGAGCAGCGGACGCTCGTCGAACTCGGCGCGCTCCAGCACGTCGAGGACACGCAGCCGTACGTCCGCCGCGTAGGTCCTGGCCTCGCCCGGCGCGAGCAGCGGCAGCGACGGACGGGCGGAGCGCGGGTGCTCGAAGGCGTCGTAGAGCGAGTCGATCTCGGGCCGCAGCGCCTCCCGGCCGCCGACCGCGCGCCACAGCCACAGCTCCTCCTGGTTGCCGATGTGCGCCAGGTCCCAGACCAGCGGAGACATCAAGGGGGAGTGCTGGGCGGTGAGTTCACCGTCGTCGACGCAGGAGGTGAGCAGGGCCGTGCGGGCCCGCGCGGCGGTCAGGGCGTCCAGGGCGTGCAGGCGCAGGGCCTCGGGGTCCCGCTCGGTCCGGGTCTCCGTCATGACGTCAGCACCTCCAGGTCGTCGGCCGGGCAGCTCCCGGGGATCACGTACCGCTCGTGGAAGGCCGCGACGGCCCGCCGCACCTCCTCGCTCGCCCCGATCCGGGGCAGCGCGTCGAGCGCGGCGGCGAACACGGTGAGGGCGGTGGCGTGCAGCTCGGGGTCGGCCAGTCCGTCCCGGGCCGCCGCCAGCCAGAGCGGATTGCGGGGGGCGGGATCGCGTCCGGCCCGCTCGGCGAGCGGCTTCACCGCCCGGTACACCGTCTCCGCCGCCGCCGGGTCGTCGAACACCGCCGTCGTCACGGCCACCGGCACCATCCATCCGTCCGGGCCCGGCTGCGCGTCGACCATCCGCAGCTCCAGATGGCCGCGCGGCCGCACCGGCGGGAAGAGCGTCGTCATGTGGTACCGCAGGTCGTCGGCGTCGGCCGGCCGGGGAAGGCCCGAGCGCAGCCAGTCGCGGAAGGTCATCCCCTCCGGCACGGCCCACGGGCCCTCGTCGGCCCGTACGCACAGCACCGGCGTGTCCAGGACGTGTGCCGCGTACTCGGCGCGCGGCTCCCCGTCCGGCAGCGGCGCGAGGGTCCGCCGGGGGTCGAGGTCCGTCCACAGGGCCTGCCGCGTGGAGCGCCAGCCGGTACGGCGGCCGCCGTGCAGCGGGGAGTTGGCGAAGGCCGCGACGAGCACCGCGCCCAGTAGATGGGCGAGCTGCCAGCGCCGGTGGTAGCCGAGGGGCCCCGGCTCCTCCAGGCCCGCGTCCAGACAGATCTGCACCGACGCCGAGTCGCACATCATCGCCCGGCCGGAGGGGCCGGTGCGGTCGAGCGCGGCCTCCATGGCGTCGTACCGCGGCTCGTGCAGCACCCGGCCGCGCGGCGAGTGCCAGGGGTCCACCCCGTATCCGCTGAGGGTGAGGCCGAGGGGTCCCAGCGCCGAGCGTACGGCCCGGAGGTCCGCGGCGAGGGAGTCGAGGCATTCCATGAGCGAACCGGCCGGGCGCGAGCTGAGCTCCAGCTGCCCGCCGGGTTCGAAGGTCAGGGACGACACCAGCGGCAGGGACCGTACGGTGTCGAGCGCCGTCGCGAGCCTCGGCGGACGGACGGGGAGCCGGGGGTCACGCAGCTCGTGCACGAGCCATTCCAGCTCCACCCCCACGGTGCGGGGTGGGCCGGTCTTGAAGCAGATACATCGCAGCAGTTCCTCCGCCTCCGCCTCCGCGAGAGGGGGCTCGCCGCGCCGTATGCCGCTGGACGACATCCGTACACCTCCTGGTCGTCAGGCCGGTCGTCGGGACCGGCCCCGGGAAGTTCTGCTTCCACCTAAAGCCACCACCGGGCGGCGTGCAAGAGCGCCCCGATCCGACCGGACGCGCCCCGCGCGCCCCCGCCCGGCCGGAAATCGCCGGGTGGAGGACCCGTCGGGACCCGGTCGGATCCCGGGAAAACCCGTTGTCCCGGCCGGGACGAAACGATCATCCTGAGGCCATGAGTGCACGACTGCGCGCGATCGCGCGGCAGACCGAGGAGATCGTCGCCGCGGGCCGGTACCAGGCCCCCGACGGCCGCACCGTCTCCGTCGCAGAGGATCTCGCCGCCGCCCTGGCCGGAACACGCCTTTACGGCCCCGAGCCCGTCACGGTCACCCCCGACACCGACCGGACGCCCACCCTCGACGTCACCGGCGAGAGCAGCCTGGCCGCCGCCCGGCGGATGACCGCCGCCGACGCGACCCGCCCCGTGGCCGTCCTGAACTTCGCCTCCGCCCGCAACCCGGGCGGCGGCTACCTCAACGGCGCCCAGGCCCAGGAGGAGGCCCTCTGCCGCTCCTCCGCCCTCCACGCCACCCTGCTCCGCGCCCCCGGCTACTACGCCCACCACCGCGAGGAACGCGACGTCCTCTACACCGACCGGGTCATCCACTCGCCGTGCGTCCCGGTCTTCCGCGACGACCGAGGGGCGCTCCTCGCCGCGCCCTTCACCGTCGGCTTCCTCACCTCGCCCGCACCCAACGCGGGCGTCGTCCGCCGCCGCACCCCCGCCCTCGTCGACCGTCTGCCCGGCGCCCTCGCGTCCCGCGCCGAGCGGGTCCTGGAGACGGCCGCCGCGGCCGGCTACCGGCGGCTCGTGCTCGGCGCCTGGGGCTGCGGCGTCTTCCAGAACGACCCCGAGCAGGTGGCCGGCGCCTTCACCGCACTGCTCACCGGGGAGGGTCGCTTCGCCGGCCACTTCGAGGAGATCGTCTTCGCCGTCCTGGACCGCGCCCAGGGCGCACCGACGCTGGCCGCCTTCGCCCGCGTCGTCGGGGCGGCTGCCGCCTGACATGCGGTGCCCGCACCCCCGTGCCAGGCTGAGGGGATACGGACCACAGTCCGACACCCGTCACGGGAGGCACGATCGTGGGCAGGAAACAGACCCGGACGAACCGGGGAGCCCGTACCGGCGGCCATGAGCACCGCACCGAGGCAGCCACCAGGGAACAGGCCTCGGCGGCTCCCAAGAGCGAGACGTCGATGCCCCTGGTGGAGCACTCGTCGCACCGTAAGGAACGGAAGTTCGGCCACAACTGACCAAGCGAGGCGGGGAGCCGACGGGGTACGAGGCCGGGGGCCCGGAGCCGTCACGGCTCCGGGCCCCCGGCCCGTGTCCCCTCGCCCGTCACTCCTGCCGCGCGTCGGCTACTCCCCGTCGCCGACCCTGATCTCGACGCTCTCCTCCGGCGCCCGCGGCGCCGGAGGCACGACGGCACCCAGCCGCTCCTGGGCCGCCGGGTTCATCGTGGAGAGCAGCTGCCGGGCCAGACCGAGACCCGTCCCGCCCATGGTCAGCGCCTTGGCGAACACCTCGGCCATGCCGTCGGCGCCGTTCAGCAGCACCATCTGGTCCACGTTCCCGAACGCCGACGCGCCCGCGGAGACGATCTCCGGCCACTTCTCCGCCAGTTGCTGGGCGACCACCGCCTCCTGGTTCTCCGCGAGCGCCGCCGCACGGGCCTTGATCGACTCGGCCTCCGCCAGACCCTTCGCCCGGGTCGCCTCGGCGACCGCGAGCCCCTTGGCGTGCTGCGCCGCCGCCTCTGCCTCACCGGTGAGCCGGGTCGCCGTCGCCTCGGCCGCGCTCGCCAGCTCGGTCTCCTTCGCGTCGGCCTCGGCCGCCGAGATCCGGGCGTCACGCTCGGCCGCGGCCAGCGTCCGGGTCTCGTACGCCAGCGCGTCGGCCGGCTTGCGGACCTCCGCCTGCAGCTGCTGCTCCTTGCGGTGTCCCTCCAGCTCCGCGACCCGGGTCTCCTGGACGACCACCTCCTGGCGGGAGGCCGCCTCCGCCAGCGGACCGGCCTGCCGGGCCTTCGCGGACGCCTGGTCCCGCTCGGCCTGGTAGCCCGCCTGGAGGATCTCGCTGTCGCGGGTGGCCTCCGACATGCGCGCCGCTGCCTGCTGCTCGGCCTCGGTCGCCCGCCGGTTGGCCTCGGCCTGCGCGATCCGCGCGTCCCGCTGGACGGCGGCCGCGTGCGGGGCGGCCAGGTTCTTGATGTACCCGGTCGGGTCTTCGATCTCGTGGATCTGCAGCGAGTCGACGATCAGACCGAGCTTCTCCATCTCCGTGCCACAGGCCGAACGCGCCTGCCCGGTCAGCTTCTCCCGGTCACGGATCATGTCCTCCACCGTCAACCCGCCCACGATGGCGCGGAGATGACCGGCGAAGACGATGTGCACCCGCTCGCTCATCAGCTTCTGCTGGTCGAGGAAGCGGCGTGCGGCGTTGGCGATCGACACGAAGTCGTCACCGACCTTGAAGATCACCACACCCCGGACCTTCAGCGGAATGCCCTGGTGGGTGACGCACTCGACGGACAGCTGGGTCTCGTTGAGGTCGAGCGAGAGCTTGCGCACCGCCTGTACGCCCGGCAGGACGAGCGTGCCGCGCCCGGTGACGATGCGGAACCCCATGCCCGCGCCGAGGCCCTCGTTCTTGTGGTTGGAGCCGGAGATGATCAGCGCCTCGTTGGGTTCCGCGACGCGCCACATCATCTTGAAGACGATGACGAGAACGGCGAAGGCGCCGACGACGGCGCCCGCGATGATGCCGATGCCCATTGGACATGGTCCCCCTTCACCGGAGCCGGTGCGGATCCGGTGAAGGGAGTGTGCGCCTGTGACCGGCGCCACTCAACGGCTGCGTCAACTGTCGTACGCGGCTGTGACATAGACGGTGCGTGGAGGGAGATGTTCCATGACCATCACCACCGTTCCGACATCGATCCGCTCCTTCGGGGTGGCCGGATGGGCGAGGAAGTGCTCGGCACCGCCCCGGATCCGGACGATCACCTCACCGACGAGACCGGGCCCGACGGTGCCGGTCACCCGGCCGAGCAGTCCCACCATCGAGGAGTCCATCGACGCGTCGTCCATGGCTGAACGGTACGTCAGATCCAGCCCTCCAGAGCGGACATGAACCCGTCGTAGTCGTCCCGGTGGATCGTGTGACCCGCCTTCTCCACCGTACGGACGGTGAATCCGCGGCCCGCCAGCATCCGGGCCGAGTCGGGGGGGACCAGCGTGCTCGGGTCGGCGAGGGTGACCAGGGACGGGACCGCGGCACGGGCGGGCCACATGTCCGCTCCCACGAAGTCGCGCAGTCCGTAGGCCGATCGCTCGTCCCAGAGGCGTACGGACGCCATCTCTGTCTCGACGTCCTCGTCGGGCCAGTCCGGGTTGAAGCCCCTGATCTGCTCCCGGGTCATCGTCTTCCCCCGGACGAAGAGCTCGGCGCGAAAGCCGGCGGGACCCGCCTTCAGATGCCAGGCGGGATCGGAGTAGACCGCGCGGGCCGGCCCGAGCCGCTCCAGGGCCCGTGCGAGCACCAGCCCGCCGAGCGAGTGTCCGACCGCCAACTCCGCACCGGAGGGGAGGGTTTCGACGAGGTCGTCGGCGTGGTCCGCCGGCCGGTACTCCGCAGGCCCCGCCGCCCGCCCGCTCAGCCCGTGCCCGCGCAGGTCCACCGCGATCACCCGGTAGCCGCGCTCCGCGAGCGCCGGGCCGACCCGCCGCCAGGTGCGGTGGTCGGCCATCAGGCCGTGGACGAGCAGGGCGATCCGGTCGCCCGAACCCCAAGTGGTCGTGTGCAGACGCACGGCGCTGCCTTTCTGACGGTGCTGGGCGGGCGCCGGCCGGGGTCAGCGCACGCTGCGGATGGGGCGCACGGCGAGCGCGCCGAGTACCGACAGTACGGCGGCGATCAAGAACAGTGCCGTGTACCCGCCACTGAGCGAGACGATGAGAGAGGCCACCAAGGGGGCGACGATCTGCGGTCCGGCGTTGGCGACGTTGAGGACGCCCATGTCACGGGCGGCGTCCTCGGCCTTCGGCAGCACCATGGTCACCAGGGCGGTGTCGACGGCCATGTAGCAGCCGAAACCGAGGCCGTTGACCGCGGAGAAGACCAGCATCGCGGTCCAGCTCGTCGAGGCGGCCGGGATGAGGAGGGCGACGGCGGCCAGCGCGGCGGAGGCGGCCACGAAGAGCTTGCGCCGGTCGAAACGGTCCGACAGCCAGCCGCCGAGCACGGTGGAGACCACCATCGCGACCGCGTTGAGCGGCATGAGGATCGCCACGGCCTCCTCGGGGCTCAGCCCGGCGGGCAGCTCGGTGTGGTCCTTGAGGATGTACAGCTGGAACCCGGCCACCGCGAAATAGCCGAGGACCAGCAGGGCGCGGCCGATGAAGGCCCAGCGGAAGTCGTGGTCCCCGAGGGCACTGCCGAAGGCCGCGAGCTGCTCCCTGACCGGCAGCGGGGCCTTCGGGGGCATCCGGCGCTCCCGGGCGCAGGCGGTGAAGATCACGGCGGTGGCCGCGACGATCGCCCCGAAGACGAGATAGCCGGTGCGGTAGTCCTCGGAGAAGGCCGCACCGACCAGGGCGCCGATCGTCGAGCCGACGGGGAGGCCGAGGCCGACGGCCGCGGAGGCCTTGCCCCGGGCGGCCAGGGGGACCCGGTCGGGCACCACGGAGGTCAGGGCCGCCTGGTAGACGTTCAGGACGGCCTGGCCGAGACACCAGGCGATGGTCACCAGCAGGATCGTGTGGACGCTGCCGAGGAGCAGCATCACGGGCAGCGCGAGCAGGCCACCGGCGAGGATCCACGGGTTGCGGCGGCCCGAGCGGTCGGAGAGGGCGCCCGCCACCGGGTTGAAGACGGTGGCGAAGATCGCCGATATGCCGGAGACGAGGCCGAAGTTCGTCACCTTGCCGACCGGGTCGATCTCCTCGATCTGGAGCGCGAGCAACAGTCCGGGGACGCCGATGTACAGGGCGTACATCGCGGTGTTCCCGGCGAGGAGCAGGGGCAGCAGCCCGCGGGCGGGCCGGTCGGCGGGTGCGGAGCCGGGTCCCGGGTCGCCGGTGCCGGCGGTGGTGGAGCCGGGGGAGGAAAGGGCCACGGTGCCCTCCTGGGGAGATCGCCCGACGAGGGGCGAGATGCGGATCGATGACGTTAGTTACACGTGTCAGTGACACGTGTGAGCACTGTGTAGCACTCGTTTCCGGCCATCCGCCAGACCCCGGGCCGGATTGTTCTGGAAAGATGCCGAAGCGATGAGTCAGCCAACCGAACACACCCCCGAACGCCCCACCGGGCGCGCGGTCCCGACCAGCGCCGATGTCGCCCGCCTCGCGGGCGTTTCCCGGGCCACCGTCTCGTACGTCCTGAACAACACTTCGGCCGTCCGCATCAGCGAGCCCACCCGCCGCAGGGTGCGCGAAGCGGCCGAGGAGCTGGGGTACGTGCCGCACGCGGCCGCCCGCAGCCTCCGGGCCGGCCACAGCCGGATGGTGCTGCTGCCGACCTCCCACGTGCCGGTCGGACCGCTGTACAGCCAGTTCTTCAACGATTTCCAGTGGGCCCTGCGACGCCTCGACTACACGGTGGTCCAGTACGGCAGCGTCGGCCTGGAGGGCGAGGAGGCCGCCCGCGCCTGGGCCGAGCTCCGGCCGGTGGCCGTGGTCTCGCTCGGCGAGGTCCAGCTGACCGGGCAGGGCGTCGAGATCCTCAAGCGGTCCGGCGCGCGCGCCGTGATCACCCTCGGCACCCAGGACGTCGAGGGCACCCACGCCCTGGTCCTGGACCAGGGACGGGTGGGAGAGGTGGCCACCGCCCACCTCGTGGAGAGCGGACGGCGCCGGATCGGCGTCGTCATCCCCGAGGAGCCGGGCCTCGACATGTTCTCCGGCCCCCGCCTCGACGGCGCCCGGCGCGCGGCGGGCGGTACCGGCGCCACCGTCGTACCCCTGCCGCTGCGGTACGACGAGGAGTCGGCGGACGGGCTCGCGGGGCGCTGGCGGGAGCTCGGCCTCGACGCCGTGTTCGCCTACAACGACGAGTACGCGATGCTCCTGATGCGGGCGCTCCAGGACGCCGGCCTGTCCGTGCCGGAGGAGGTCGCCGTCGTGGGCGCGGACGATCTGCTGCTCGGCCGGCTGCTGCGGCCGCGGCTCAGCACCGTGCGGATCGACATGGTGCTCGGACGGGAACTCGCTGAGCTGGTCGACCGTGCCGTCCGGGAACCGGAGGCCCCGCCCCGCACCCGCTCGCTCCTCGCCTCGGAGATCGTCCGGCGCGAGTCCAGCTGAGCGCCCGGCCGCCCGGTGGGAGGCCGCCCGACGGCAGGCCGCCGGGCGGCCCAGCGCTTAGCGTCGACGCATGAGCACAGTTCCGCAGCGTTTCGAGATCCTGCTGGTGCCCGCGCACGTCGAGGACCGGGGCGGGGCCGCCGTGACGGACAGCGCCGTGCGCACCGCCGTCGTGGAGGCCACCGGGCGGCACGGCGAATCGGGCTATCCGATCTACGAGGGCCACGGCATCAGGGCCGACATCGACCCCGAGACGCGCACCGTCGAAGCGCTCCTCGTCGACGGCCGCGAGCTCGACTACGGCCTCACGGCCCTCGCCCGCCCGGCCCGAAGCGACTGACCTGGGGCGTCCTGTCCAGAAGGCGCCCGTTGACAGGGCGGTCCGACGGGCAGAGACTCTGCGCGCGCGCCAGGACCGAAGTCTTCGGATCGAAAGTCCTGTCACCAGGCGAACAGAGTCGTTCCGAAGGTCACGTGGGAGAGAACCGATGAGCATCCGCGACGTCTACATCGTCGACGCCGTCCGCACCCCGATCGGGAAGTTCGGTGGCGCCCTCGCCTCCGTGCGTCCCGACGACCTCGCCGGGCACGTCGTCCGGGCTCTCGTGGACCGCACTCCCGCGCTCGACCCGGCGCGTGTCGACGACGTCTACTTCGGCGACGCCAACGGCGCGGGCGAGGACAACCGGGACGTCGCGCGGATGGCCGTGCTGCTCGCCGGGCTGCCCGTCTCCGTGCCCGGCGTCACCGTCAACCGCCTCTGCGGCTCCGGTCTCGAGGCCGTGATCCAGGCGGCCCGCGCCATCGCCCTCGGCGACGCCTCCGTGGCGATCGCCGGCGGCGTCGAGTCGATGTCCCGCGCGCCCTGGGTCCTGCAGAAGCCCGAGCGGGCCTTCCCGGCGGGCCACCAGCAGCTGCACTCCACGACCCTCGGCTGGCGCATGACCAACCCGCGCATGCCCGCCGAGTGGACGGTCCCGCTGGGCGAGGGCGCGGAGCTGATCGCCGACAAGCACGGCATCACCCGTGAGCAGCAGGACGCCTTCGCGCTCGCCAGCCACCGCAAGGCGGCCGAGGCCTGGGCGAAGGGGCTGTACGACGACGAGGTCGTCCCCTGCCCGGGGGTGGAACTCGCCCGGGACGAGTGCATCCGCGACTCCACGTCCATGGAGGCCCTCGCCAAGCTGAAGCCGTCCTTCCGCCCCTCGGGCGGCACGGTCACGGCGGGCAACTCCTCCCCGCTCAACGACGGCGCAGCCGCCCTGCTGCTCGTCGACGAGGACGGGCTGCGCGAGACCGGCCGGGAGCCGCTGGCCCGGATCCGCACGTCCGCCGTCACGGGCATCGAGCCCCAGCTCTTCGGTCTCGGCCCGGTCGAGGCGGTCCGGCGGGCCCTGGAGAAGTCGGGACGTTCCTTCGCCGACCTGCGGACCTTCGAGCTGAACGAGGCCTTCGCGGCCCAGTCGCTCGGCTGCCTCGCGGAATGGCCGGAACTGGACCCCGACATCGTGAACCCTCGCGGCGGAGCCGTCGCGATCGGTCACCCGCTGGGTGCCTCGGGCGCCCGCCTCGCCGGATCGGTCGCCCACCAGCTGGCGGCGGCCGGCTCGGGCACCGGCCTCGCCGCCCTCTGCATCGGCGTCGGCCAGGGGCTCGCCCTGGTCCTGGAGCGCTGAGCACCCGGACGGCACGCGAGGGGGGTACGGGAGTGACTCCCGTACCCCCCTCGCGGTGGATCACTTCTGCTTGGCGTCCTCGACGGACTTGCGGACCTCGTCCATGTCCAGCTTCCGTGCCTGGCCGATCACGTCCTCCAGCGCGGCCTCGGGCAGGGCGCCGGGCTGCGCGAAGATCGCGACGTTGTCGCGCACGATCATCAGCGTCGGGATCGAGCGGATCTCGAACGCCGCCGCCAGCTCCGGCTGCGCCTCGGTGTCCACCTTGGCGAAGACCAGGTCCTCGTGCCGCTCGGAGGCCGCGTCGTAGACCGGGGCGAACTGACGGCAGGGACCGCACCAGGAAGCCCAGAAGTCGATCAGGACGAAAGCGTTTCCGCTCACGACCTCGTCGAAGTTGTCCTTGGTGAGCTCTACGGTGCTCATTGTTCCTACCTTTCGGGGATCTCCTGGCGGTGTCCTCACGGTCCCCTGGGGACTCGCCCGGCACAACGGCGTATCGAGCCGCGCTATTCCGCAGCTCATGGGCCGACCGGCTCCCATGCCACGAACGGTGGAACACGTACGGTCCGAGGGCGCTCCGCCCCGTACCGGCTCAGGTCTCCCGGTATGCCGCCGACGCGGCCGTGGCAGTGAGTTCTCGGCGCCACTCGGGAGGCAGCGGGGCCGTCGTGAGGGAGGCGCACGCCTGGTTCACCAGGTGTTCTATGCGTGTCTCGATCCGGGCGTGGACCGCGGTGCCGGAGAGGCGCTCGTGCAGGGCTTCGACCTCGCCCCGTTCGACGAGGCCGCGGATCCGCTCGTCGGACCGCATCGCCAGGGCGAGCAGCAGCGTCATCTTGCCGCGGCCGAAGTCCTGGCGTACCGGCTTGCCGCTCACCGCCCCGTCGCCGAAGGCGTCGATGAGGTCGTCCCGCAGCTGGAAGGCCTCGCCCAGCGACTCGCCGTACGGCTGGAACGCCGCGGCGAGGTCCGGGCGTCCGGCCAGGAGCGCGCCGAGGGCCAGCGGCCGGAGCACCGTGTACCGGCCGGACTTCACCAGCGCGATGTGCCGCGCGAGTCCGACGTCCGGTCGCAGCTCGGCCGCCGCGGTCACGTCCATCGCCTGGCCGGCGATCAGCTCGGTCTTGAGGTCGAACCACTCCTGGGCCACGGCCCGGGACGTACCGGCCATGAGGTGGTCGGCGTACGCCCAGGCCAGGTCGCCGGCGAGGATCGCCATGGATTCCCCGTAGCGTCGCGGCTCGCCGAACCACGCCCCGTCCCGGTGGATCTCCGCGTGCCGGGCGTGCACCGTGGGCCGGGTCCTGCGGCGGTCCGCGTCGTCCATCACGTCGTCGTGGACGAGTGCCGCCACGTGCAGGAGTTCCAGCGCCATCGCGGCCCGGACCGGTGCCTCCCCGGGCTTTCCCCCCGCGGCGAGGTAGCCGCTGAGGAGGAACCTCGGGCGCAGGCGCTTCCCTCCGGCACCGACCAGCTCGGCCACCGCCAGAGCCGGCTCCGCTCCTGCGCCGTCCGGGCGCGACCAGCGGTGCCGCTCCCGCGCCAGGAAGGCGCGCAGACCGCTCTCGACCTGTTCGAGCAGGGCCCGCAGGTCTTCCCGGGCGGATATGTCCGGGCGGGCGCGGATCGTCCTCGTCATGGTTCCGCCCTCCGGCGGACGCGCCTCGCGGCCCGTCACCGACGACGCTCTTCCACGCGCATGACCGACTCCTTGGGCCGCAGCGTGGAGCCCGCGACCGGACGGGGCAGCCGCCCCGTCACGGACCGCATCCGCCAGCGGCCCATGAGGGAGGCGAGGATCAGGGTGATCTCGGCGTAGGCGAGGGACTCGCCGATGCACTTGCGCACCCCGGCGCCGAACGGCAGATAGGCGTGGCGCGGAACGGCCGCCGCCCGTTCGGGGAGCCAGCGGTCCGGGTCGAACCTGCCGGGGTCGGCGAAGACCGCCGGGTCGCGGTGGAGCGCGTACGGGCTGAAGAACACGTCCGCGCCCTCGGGGATGAGATGCCCGCCGAGGACGGCCGGGGAGGTCGCCCGCCGGGTGAGGATCCAGCCGGTCGGGTACATCCGCAGCAGCTCCTGGACGACACGGCCGAGGTAGGCGAGGGAGGGCAGGTCGGCGTACTCCACCGGTCTGCCGGCCAGCACCTCGTCGAGCTCGGCGTGCACCCGGCGCTCGATGTCGGGGCGTGCGCCCAGCACCTGGAAGGCCCAGAGCAGCAGGGTGGCCGAGGTCTCCGTGCCCGCGACCATCATCGACCGGATCTCGTCGTGCAGCTGCTCGCTGGTCATGCCCTCGCCGGTCTGCTCGTCACGCGCGAGCATCAGCGTCGACAGCAGGTCGTCCTGGTCCAGGTCGCTCGCCCGGTAGTCCGAGATGATGCCGTCGACCACCTCGTACAGCCGCCGCAGCGACTCCGCCTCGCGCCGGTTCACCGGCAGCGGGAGCTTGTGGACGAACTCGACCGGGATGAAGGCCCGCCGTCCCACGCCCGCCACGAGGGCGGGCAGGCAGCGCCGTATCTCGGCGGCGGCCTCGGTGGTGAGGGAGGAGAAGAGCGTCCTGGCGAGGATCTCCATGGTCATGTCGTTGAGCGCGCGGCCCAGTTCGACGACCTCGCCGTCGCGCCAGGTCCCGGAGACGAGCACGGCGGCGTCGAGCGCGGCACGGGCGTAGACGCCCATCCGGCTGTGGTGGAACGCCGGCTGCGACAGCCGCCGCTGCCGCAGGTGGAACTCCCCGTTAGAGGCGGCGAGTCCGTTTCCGAGGAGCTTCGTGGCCTGTTCGAAGAGAGGGCCGCCCTTCTCGAACCTGCTCTGCTGGGTGATCAGCAGATCCTTCATCAGCTCCCCGGAACTCACCATGTAGGCCGACCGGGTGCCGACCTTGAAGAGGGCGACCGGAGCGTGGTCCCGCAGTCTCTCCACGAAGTCGAGGGGCCGCAGGGCCAGCCACGGGGCGTGTCCGAGCAGAGGGAGGCCGCCGGCCAGGGCGGGGGCGGGGGACAGGGTCTCGTACGTGGTCAACGGGCTTCTCCGAACTGCTGCGGTACGAGGCCAGGCCGGCCGTCCGGGGGGAGATCGGCCCGGCCGGCGGACGCGCCGCTCCGTGCGTCGCCCGCCTCCAGGTACTCCGGCCGCCGGCCCGGCGTGGCGTGCTGGGCGTACCGGGTCGTGGCGAGCGACCAGTCGTAGGTCACCCGCAGCTGGCGGGTGAGGGCCGTCAGATGGCGGTACGTGGCGGCCCGCTCGGCCGGATCGCAGGACAGGCGGTCGCAGAGGGCGGGGATCCCGTCCGCCTCGCGCCGGAACCGGACGACCAGCCGGCCCACGCGGTCACGGATCTCCTCGATCACCTCGCCGCGGGAGCGGCTGCCCTCCCCCTCCAGGACGAGCACCAGGTTGTGGGTGTCCCCCCGGGCCTCCTCGTGTTCGACGGAGTGGACGTCGTTGCAGTGCGCGAGGATGTCGATCTGCAGGGTGCTCAGCCGGAGCAGCGCCGGGTCGGTCAGGACCCGCTCCGGCACCTCGTACCGGCCGGTCCGTTCCGCCGCGTCCAGATAGACGTACATCGCCATGGTCTCCCTGCGCAGGGCCAGGTAGCGGGCCAGGTCAGGGACGGTCCGGTCGCGCCGGGCGTCGGCCTCGGCCAGGAACGACCGCAGGAAGCGGCGCCAGTTCCGAGCGGCCCTGGCCTGCCACGCGGGGGACATGGGCGCCCGCATCCGGGCCCACAGGTCGGCGGTGGCACCGGCCAGGGGCTCGACGCCCCGGGGAACCGCGGCCGGCCCGTCCGACCCGGTCAGCGACGAGAGCGCGAGGACCGCGGCCTCGGCGAATCCCGGGTCGTCGCCGGCCGGACCGTCGAAGAAGTCGTCGCAGACGGCGGTCCAGGTGATGATGTCGGTCATCACGTCCAGGTCGGGTCCGTCGGCCTCGGGACAGAACCCGGTCGACACGTCCGCCAGCCGCATGTCGAGGAAGTAGCCGATCGCGGCCTCCGTGGGCCGGATCAGCCGGCGCTCCGTCGACCAGTCCACGCCCCGCCGCCTGGCGCGTTCGACGCGCTGGGGGAGGGGCCGCCCGGCGGCGAAGGGCAGGGGGAAGTCCACGTCGATCGGCATGTCTCAGTCCTCGACGTCGACGATGACCCAATCGCTGATCTCACGCCATCGACGGACCGATTCCTGATGGAACGGGTGCACGATGTACCGCTCGACAGCCTCCATGTCGTCCATGACCCCCTCGGCGAGGAAGTCGTAGGCGATCTCCCGGGGGGAGACGTTGCGCCCGTAGCGCCACGCGCGGAGCTCGGGGACCTCGCCGCCCACCTTGGCGGTGGAACGTTCCGCCTCCTGGGCGCGCGGGTCGTTCCAGTCGATCCCGGGCTTGAACTTGAACAGCACGACATGACGTATCACGGTGGATCTCCTGCGGATAGTGGGGGGTCGGGAGCCAGGCGGGCCGGCGGTCAGGCGGGCCGGTCGGTCGCCTCCGCTGTCAGCGCGAGGAGCTCCTGCGGGGCGGCCCCGCGGCACAGCTTGAGCACGCTCATCGCGACCTGGGTGCCGAAGGGGCCGAGGCCGTCCCGGTAGCACGCGAGGACGTCCATCTCGCGGGACAGCTCCGTGCGGGGACCGCCGGAGCTCATACGGCTCCGCTGGATGCGGGCGGAGATCCGGGCGCGTCGGGCGAGCAGTTCGATGATGTGTCCGTCGAGGGCGTCGATCGCCACGCGGTCCTGATCGATCCCGATGGTGCTCTCGCTCGTCTCGGTCATGAGGGGGTTCCTTCTTCCGTGGCGTTCCAGAAAGCGGACAGTCGGGCGACGGCTTCCCGGAGGCGTTCCTCCGGGGCGAGCAGGCTGACCCGGACGTAGCCTTCGCCGTGGGCGCCGAACCAACGGCCGGGCGCCACCGCGACCCTGGCCCGTGTCAGCAGCTCGTCGGCGAACGCGACGGAGCTTCCGCCGCCGGGTATCGGCAGCCAGGCGAAGATCGACCGGGGTTCGTCGATCTGGTGGCCGGCCTCCCGCACGCCGGCCACGAAGACGTCCCTGCGGCGCTGGTAGATCCCCGTCAGCTCCCGGACGCAGTCCTGGGGGCCGGACAGGGCCGCGACGCCGGCCCGCTGGATGAACGGCGGGAGCGAGACGTAGTAGTGCTCCTGTATGAGGTTGATCGCGGCGACGACGTCCCGGTTGCCGACGACGGCACCGATCCGCCATCCCGCCATGTTGAACATCTTCGACAAGGAGATGAACTCGACGCCCACGTCCTTGGCGCCTTCCGTGGCCAGGAACGAGGTCGGCACCTGTCCGTCGAAGCCCAGGGCCCCGTAGGCGAAGTCGGACGCGACGATCACGTCGTGCTCGGCCGCGAAGCGGACCGTGTCCTCGTAGAACTCCGGCGGCGCCGTCACCGAGGTGGGGTTGTTGGGGTAGTTGAGGAACATCAGCTTGGCCCGCTCGCACGTCGCCGCGTCGAGCGCGGTGTAGTCGGGCAGGAAGCCGTTCTCCCTGAGGAGCGGGAGGGGGTGCATATGGGCCCGCGCGAGGACCACGCCCGCCCAGTAGTCGGGGAAGGCGGGGTCGGGCATCAGGCACACGTCGCCCGGGTTGAGGAAGCACTGGCTGATCTCCACCAGTCCGGCCTTCGCGCCGAACAGGATCGCGACCTCGGTCTCCGGGTCCAGCCGGACCTGGTGGTTCGCCTCGTACCACTGGGCGATGGCGGCCTTGAGTTCGAGCAGTCCGGAGAAGGACGGATACCGGTGGGTGCCGGGATCGAGCACCTCGCGGCGCAGGGCCTCGACGATGTGCGGTGGGGTGGGGAGGTCGGGGTTGCCCTGGCAGAGGTTGACGACGTCCTCACCCGCCGCCACGAGCTGGTCGATCCTGCCCACGGTCGTCGCGAAGGAACTCCGGGGCAGGTCGAGGAGCCGTCGCGCGAACTCAGTCTTCATGTGCCGCGACCCTCGCCTCGTGTGTGGTGTCCTGGTTCCTGCCCGCGGTGCCGTCACCGTCCGGGGATCCCTCGTGGCGCCGCCGGTACACCCATCCGCTCAGTCCGAACGCGATGAGCGTGATCCCGGCGCAGACCCAGCCCACGGCCGAGAACCCGTACGCCGTGAACAGGGGGCCGAGCAGGGCCGCCCCGAGGGCCACGCCGAGGTTCGTCGCGAGACTGTAGAGGGCCAGGATGGCGCCGCGGTGCTGGGGCGAGCACTCGCTCAGCAGGGTGCTGAGCAGCGTGACCACCAGACTCTGCATCGCGCCCCACAGGAAGAGGCAGACGACGAGCAGGGCCGTCCACCGGGTGACGAGCGGGATGGCCACGAGCGCGGGGACCAGCCCCGCGAGAAGGGCGACCAGCACCTTCTCCTTGCCCAGTTCGTCGGCCCACCTGCCGGTGAGGAAGCTGGTCGCGAACCCGAGCCCGTAGAGCAGGATCATGAGGCCGGTCATGGAGCTGCCCGAACCGAACCGGTACTGCAGGGCACTGCCGAGGAACGTGTACATCCCGTAGAAGGCGAACATGTTCAGGAAGGTCGCCAGCACGTACACGGACACCCGCGGCCCGCGGAAGGCCTGGGCGGTCGAGCGCACCCAGCCGCCCCGCGACGGCGCCGCGGAGCCGTCCGCGGTGGCCGGGCCGCCCTGGTCTGCGGCGGGCTTGCGGCCACCGACCAGGAGCAGGACGAAGACGACGAGGGCGCCGAGGATCGCGAGCAGTCCGAAGGTCCAGCGCCAGCCCGCCCATTCCCCGACGAAGGACCCCAGGGGGACGCCGAGGACCAGGGAGAGCGACCAGCTCGACACGAGGATGCCCATGGCCCTGGCGCGGTGCCGGTACGGGATCTGGTCACCCACGAAGGCATAGGCCGTGGGGACGAAGGCACCCGTCGCCAGTCCGGCCAGCACCCTGCCCGTGAAGAACGTCCCCGGCCCCGTGGCGGACGCGCACAGAATCGTGCCCAGGACGAACATCACCATGCCGACCACGAGGCTGAGCCGGCGCGACACCCTGTCCCCGAGCGGGGCGAAGAGCAGCGCGCCGACGGCCGTACCGATGCCGTAGACGCTGACCGACAGCGCCATCAGGGCCACCGTTGCGCCGAAGGACTCGGCCATGTTCACAAGCAGCGGTGAGACCACCAGCTCCTCGGAGCCGACGGCGAAGATTCCCGCCATCAGCGCGAGGACGGTCAGGACGGGAAACCCACCTGGGTGTTCCGCGTCGGTCGATCGGTCCGACACTCCAGCCAACCTTTCTTTCGTGCATGGGGAAGGAGACGGCTAGATGGCCGTGTAACCGCCGTCTACGGTGAGCGCGCTGCCCGTGATGAAGGACGACTTCTCCGACGCGAGGAAAAGGATCGCGTTGGCGACGTCCTCCGGTGTGCCGAGGCGCCCGATCGGGTTCAACTTCGCCTTCTCAGCCTTGATATCGGAATCGTGCCCGTTGGACACGTCCGTCATAGGAGTGTCGATGATGCTGGGACAGACACAGTTCGCCCTGATGTTGTACTTCGCGTAGTCGACCGCGAGCGACTTCGTCAGCATCATCACCCCTCCCTTGGTCGAGTTGTAGGCGGCGATTCCGGGCCACGCCACGAGACCGCTCACGGAGCAGACGTTGACGATGGCTCCGCTCGTCGCCGTGATCATTTCGCGGAGCGCGTGCTTGGAGCACAGGAACATGCTCTTCAGATTGGTGTCGACCAGCCTGTCCCACTCGTTCTCCGACATCTCGTGGAACGGGGTGGTTATCTCGATCCCGGCGTTGTTCACCAGGACGTCGAGCTGTCCGTAACCGTCGACGGCAGCGGCTATGAGGTTCCTGCAGTCCGCCTCGACGGTCAGGTCCGTCGTCACGAAGACGGCGTCGTGGCCGTCGTTCCTGAGGGTGGCGACGACCTCGTTCCCGCCCTTCTCGTCGATGTCCGCGACGACGACCTTCGCGCCCTGCCGGGCGAATTCGATCGCGGTCTGCCGGCCGATCCCCGACGCGGCACCGGTGACGATGACCACCTTGTTCTCGAACATGAGCGGGACTCCTTTCACACGCATGTCATATGGCCGCCGTCGACCGAGATCTGCTGACCGGTGACATAGGACGATTCCTCGGACGCGAGGAAGCCGATGAGGGCGGCGACCTCGTCGGCCTCGCCCGGCCTGCCCATCGGGATCGCCCGTCGCAGGCGCTCCTCCGCTTCCTGTCGCGTGATGGCGCCGGTCCGGGACATATGGGCGACGGCGTTGTCGTAGCGCTGGGTACGGATGACCCCGGGATGCACACAGTTCACGGTCACGTTGTGCGGGGCGTACTGGTTCGCCAGGTATTTGACGGCGTTCGAGACCGCGGCGTTGACCAGGCCGGAGAGAAACATGCCGGCCGAGGGTTCCCTGCCGATGTTGCCGACGATGTTGACGATCCGGCCGAATTCATTGCGGACCATCACGGGAGCGACGGACTTGATCAGGTCCAGATACGGGACGAGTTTCTGGTCCATCGCGGCACGCACGTCGTCGACCATGATGTCGTCGAATCGTCCGGGCGGCGGTCCGGGGGCGTTGTTGACCAGGACGTCGATCCGGCCGAAACGGCGCTCGACGTCGCCCACCAATTCCTCGCGGAAGGACCGTGAGGTGATGTCACCCGGAAGGACGTACGCGGTCTGCCGGCCGTCACCCGTTCCCGCGTCCGCCTCCGCGGCGACCTTCTCCAGGTCGTCGGAACTCCGCGCGCACAGGACGGTCGTGTGCCCCTTGGCGCTCAGGTGGAGTGCGGTCGCTCTCCCGATGCCGCGCCCGGCGCCCAGGACGATCGCTACCCGCGTCACCGGCTCTCCTGCTCGGCTTCCTGCTGGGGAACCCGGTGGTAGCGCGGCGGGATGAAGATGTTCAGGGAGCGGGCCAGAGCCTCGTTCGGGTTGGCGGCCCCGTGCCCCTCCTGGCTTCCGCAGAAGTAGGTGGCGCCGAACCGCAGCTCGTGGCGCGCCCCCTCGACCGTCATCTCGTACCGGCCGTCGAGGCACGTCCCGATCTGCTCGTGGGAGTGCTTGTGGTACGGCATCTCGCCGCCGCCTGGAATGTCGGCGATCATCAGCTCGATCCAGTCGGCCAGGAAGAACGTGACGTCCATCTTGACGAACTTGCGCGATTCGAGCGGTTCGAGGAAATAGCCGCTGGGCGCGGAGTAGGTCTCGCCCGCCTCGCAGCGCCTGATCTCCAGGAGAATGGTTTCGGTGGAGCTCGTGTTCACGGCCGAGAGCTCGACGCCGGGCGGCGCGACGTACACGTCGTGCTCGGGCTTCATCAGCTGGGTGACGTCTCCGACCGTCGCGGAGATCTCGCCCCGGATGACCATCCCGACGTGTGCTTCCTGCCGGGATTCGGCGCCGCGCACGGTGGCTCCGGGGGCGATGTAGAGGAGTCGTACCTCCGTGTTCTCGCGTCGGTAGGATTCGACCCGGATCCCGTCGTCGTGCTGAGTGACGCCAGGAGCGGGGAAGTAGGGGTGCTCATGCACTTCCGCGGTCATTGAGATCCTTCCTCCGTGAGAAGACCGTCCAGGTCATGGGGATTCGTGAAAACCTGTAGACGAACTTGAGGTTGTATTCCTCGACCGCCTGCTCGTTCGTGAGAGCGATGTTGTAGCGGCCGCTGGCGACATGATCTGCCGCCTGGCTCGTGGAGCTGACGGTGGCCAGCTTCACGGGATGGTCGAAGTGGTGTTGCAGCATGGGAATGGGGGCCGGGTGGGTGGCCACGGTCTCGGTGCTGAGCAGTTCCTCGTGGAAGGGGAAGTCGGCTCGTGCGGCGAGGCCGTATTCGGGCGTACTTCCGTAGAAGACGCTTATCGGCTCCAGTTCCGGATGCATGTAGAAGGCGTTGATGTGGGAATAGGCGTGCGGGACCAGGGCGAGTTCGATCTGCGCGTCGACGAGGGCGTCCATGCACTGCTCGAAGGTGTCCTTCAGGACGATCCGGCAGGATTCGGGGTCGCCGACGCTGTGCAGCATCAGCCGGGCGATGTGCTCGCTGCTGGTCCCCTTCGGTCCCAATGTCCCGATCGCGACGCGTTGTGTGGCGTCGGCGGGAATGAGCGCCATGAGTGCCTGTTTTTCACTGTCAGGAATTCGGACTGTCTCCATGTCTCGACCTCCTCTGTGGCGTCCATTCGCGGGCTTCTTCTTGCGGCGGCGCAGGTCTCGGTGCGCTGCCGGACACAGGATGATTGGTCTGCACCAATGCTGGTATTCGATGGGTGGCGGTACCGGCGGTGATGCGTCCTGTGCTGGCGATCTTGATCGGTAGTGACCCTAGGACTCCCTGGTCGGGGCAATCAAGCGTGACCTTGAATTGCCGTCAAGTCGCGGCTGATTTCCATCGGGGCGGGGGATTTGTTTCCCCCTTGTTTCGGCCGAATTAAATGAGCCAGATGGCGCGATGATGACGGTCCATTTGCTGCGGATGGTGTCGGCTTGGGCCCGTGTCCCGGCCCCGGCGCCTTACCGGCGGAGGTGTACGGAGAGTTCCGGCGGTCCGGCAGGGAGGAGCTCCGCACGTCCGCCGGAACCCCTTCCCGGGGCTTCCGCCGCCTCATGGTTGGCGGGATCATGACCGTCCACGGGGGGCCGGAACGAGCCATGTCGACGGGGGCGCGGCCAGGCACCCACCTCGTGACCTGCCGGATTCGCCCCGCGACGGCGTATCGGGACGTGCTGATCCGCACCGCTGGGCCAGACTGTCACCCATGACACGAACGGTGGAGAGCGAGCAGGGACACGAGTACGACGTGGTGGTCCTGGGGGCGGGCCCGGTGGGGGAGAACGTCGTCGACCGGGTGCGGGCCGCCGGCCTCAGCGCCGCGATCGTCGAGAGCGAGCTGATCGGCGGTGAGTGCTCCTACTGGGCCTGCATGCCCAGCAAGGCCCTCCTGCGCCCCGTGATCGCCCGGTCGGACGCCCGGAAGGTGGCGGGTCTGCGCGAGTCCGTCCGGGGGCCGCTCGACGTCCGGGAGGTCCTCGCCCACCGCGACGAGATCGTCGGCGACTGGACGGACGACGGCCAGGTGGACTGGCTCGACTCGATCGGCGTACGGATCTTCCGGGGCCACGGGCGCCTGCTCGGGCCGCGCCGGGTCGAGGTCGCGGGCCCCGAGGGCGAACGCCACGTCCTCACGGCCCGCCACGCCGTCGCCGTCTGCACCGGCAGCCGCGCCGTCCTCCCGGACCTGCCCGGCCTCTCCGGGGCGCGGCCCTGGACCAGCCGCGAGGCGACCAGCTCCGACCGGGTCCCGGGGCGGCTGATCGTGGTCGGCGGAGGAGTCGTGGGCGTCGAGATGGCGACCGCCTGGCACGCCTTCGGGGCGCGGGTGACGATGCTCGTGCGGGGCGGGGGACTGCTGCCCCGGATGGAACCCTTCGTCGGCGAGCACGTGGCCGCGGCCCTCACCGCCCGCGGCGCGGACATCCGTACCGGCGTCTCGGTCACCGCGGTCGTCCGCGACGGGGGTACGGGACCGGTCACCGTGGTCCTGGAGGGCGGCGACCACGTCGAGGGCGACCAGGTGCTCTTCGCGACCGGCCGGGCCCCGCGCACCGAGGACATCGGCCTGGAGAGCGTCGGCCTGAAGCCGGGCTCGTGGCTGGACGTCGACGACAGCCTCCGGGTCACCGGCACCGACTGGCTGTACGCGGTCGGTGACGTCAACCACCGAGCGCTCCTGACCCACCAGGGCAAGTACCAGGCCCGGATCGCCGGCGCCGCGATCGCGGCCCGTGCTCAGGACGCCGGCGTCGTGGACGGGTCGAGCTGGGGCCCGCACGCGGCCACCGCCGATCACGCCGCCGTCCCGCAGGTGGTGTTCAGCGACCCCGAGGCGGCCGCCGTCGGGCTGTCGCTCGCCGAGGCGGAGCGGGCCGGCCACCGGGTCCGGGCCGTGGACCTCGACATGAGCCATGTCGCCGGGGCCGGGCTCTACGCCCAGGGCTACCGGGGGCACGCCCGGATGGTCGTCGACCTCGACCGCGAGGTGGTCCTCGGCGCGTCCTTCGTCGGACCGGGCATCGGCGAGCTCGTCCACTCGGCGACGGTCGCGGTGGTCGGCGAGGTCCCGATCTCGCGCCTCTGGCACGCCGTACCGTCGTACCCGACGCTGAGCGAGGCGTGGCTGCGCCTCCTGGAGGCCTACCGGGGCTGACGGTTCGTCATGTGGCGTCACCGTCCGGGACGGTGGCGGGCCCGGAGCCGTACGGGGTGATCAACGCCCGCACCGCCGACCGCGCCACCTCCAGGGCGGGCCGCGGATCGCGGCCCGACGCCTGGCCCAGGACGACCCGGGTGCTCAACCCGTCCAGCAGGGCCAGGAGTTCGGAGGCGCGCGCCCCGGCGTCGAGCGGGGCGAAGCGCCGCCGCGCGACGCCCGCCGAGAGCAGCGCCTCCAGGTCCTCGTGCCACCCCCGGTCCAGCTCCTCCTGGGCCTCGCCGAGCGCGCTGTTGCCGGGGGTCCGGGCCCACAGCTCGATCCACAGGGTCCAGCGCGGATCGCGCGGCCCCCGCGGGAGATAGAGCAGCAGGAACCGGTCGAGCTTGCGCTCGGCCGTGATCCGCCGGGCCAGCAGCGCGCGGCGCTCCTCGGCGAGCGCGGCCTCGCTCCACCGGAGGGCGGCGAGCAGCAGCAGATCCTTGCTGCCGAAGTAGTACAGGATGTGGCCGCCGCTCGTGCCGAGCCGCTCCGCGAGCGCCGACATCGTGAGCGAGGAGAGGCCGTCCTCGGCGATCGCCGTCATGGCCTCCTCCAGCATCCGTTCCTGGGTGACGTGCCCGTCCCGCCGTCGTGCCGACCCTGCCACCGCCACTGTCCCCGCTCCGCCGATCCACCGATGTCCTTGCCGGATCGACCTTAATCGCAACCTCCGAAGGTCTTGACGTGGCCGGAACCCATCGCACATCTTGAATGCCATTCAAGAACTTAGAACGTCATTCAAGGCAGCGTTCACGCCGGGGCCCTCGGCGGCGCTCAGGATCAGGAGGTGCGGTGTGGTCGGACACGAGACGGCGCCCGGAATCACGGGGGCCACCGCGGCCGCGACCCGGGACGAGGTGTTCCAGGTCGAGGAGCACGGGATCGACCCCATCCCCGACGCCGAACGGCACGGCGGCGCCAAGGACGTCTTCTGGCTCTGGTTCGGCTCGAACCTCACCTTCACCTACGTCATCAACGGCGCCCTCGCCGTCGCCTTCGGGCTCTCCTTCTGGCAGGCCACCGCGGTCGTCGTGATCGGCGGCCTCTCCTTCCTCGCCATCGGCGCGGCCGGCCTCAGCGGTGTCCGCACCGGCACCGCCACCCTCGTCATCTCCCGGGCCGCCTTCGGGCTGCGCGGAAACTGGCCGGCCGGTCTGCTCAACTGGATCGTCAGCATCGGCTACACCATCGTGAACACCGTGGTGGGCACCCTCGCCCTCGAAGCCTTCTTCGCCGACCTCGGCTGGAGCGGCGGCTCCGCCACCCGCGCCCTCGCCCTCGGCGTCACCCTCGCGCTGACCTTCGCCGTCGCCCTCTGGGGCCACGCCACCGTCCAGTTCGCCGAACGCTGGATGGCCTACGTGCTCGCCGTCGGCTTCGCCGCCCTGCTCGTCCTCGTCCTGCCCGGCGCCGACACGGCCGCGCCCTCCGCCGCGCCCGACGCCGCCGGGTGGAGCCTCGCCTTCGTCGTGATGCTCGCCGGCCCCTTCTCGTACCTCCCCATGCCCGCCGACTACACCCGCTACCTCCCCCGCACGACCTCCCTCAAAGCTGTGACCTGGAGCGGAGCCCTCGGCGGCTTCATCTCCTCCGTGGCCCTCGGGGTCGCCGGGGTGGCCGCCGCGACCCAGGTCGACATGACCGACGCCGTCGCGGGCACCGAGAGCCTGCTCCCCGGCTGGTTCCAGATGCTCTTCCTCGCCCTGGTCCTCGGTGGATCGGTGACCAACTCGATCATCACGCTCTACTCGTCGAGCCTGAACCTCCAGGTCCTCGGCATCCCCTGGAGCCGGGCCCGCGCCATCGTCATCAGCGCCGCCGTGACGGCCGTCGGCTCCCTCGGCGCCCTCTTCCTTACCGACTTCACCACCTCGCTCCTCTCCTTCCTCTCCCTCCTGATCATCGTCTTCGCCCCCTGGGGCGGGGTCTTCCTCGCCGACATGGTGCTCCGCCGCTGCACCTACGACTCGGCCGGACTGCACGCGCGCACCGGCGGCGCCTACTGGTACCGCTCCGGCTGGCACCCGCCCGGCCTCGTCGCGCTCCTCGCGGGCCTGCTCTTCTCCGCGCTGACCTGCGACTCCGAACTGTGGACCGGCCCGCTCGTCGCCCCGCTCGGCGGCGCGGACCTCACGCTGCTCGGCGCGGGAGTCTCGGCGCTCGTGTACGTGCTCCTCGCGCGCCGCACGGTCGCGCCGGTACGCCCCTGAGCTCCCGGGCACCCCGAACACCGCCGCACGTCCCTCCCCCGTACGTACCCTCACGGAGTCACCCCGCATGAACGGCACCACCACCCCTTCCTCCGCCCCGGCCCCCGCCTCCGCCGTGTCGCCCGGCCCGCACCCCGCCGACCTCCTCCTCACCGGGGCGCGGATCCACACCGTCGACCCCGCGCTCCCTGAGGCCGAGGCCCTCGCCGTCCGTGACGGCCGGATCGTCTGGCTCGGCTCCGACACGGAGGCGGGCGCCTGGGCCGGGCCCGGCACCCGGGTGCTCGACGCCGGAGGACGGCTCGTGCTGCCCGGTTTCGTCGACGCCCACAACCACGTCCGCCTCGGCTCCGACGACGCCTGCGTCCAGCTCGCCGGCGCCCGCACCCTCGACGCGATCCACGACCGCATCCGCGCCTGGCACGCGGCGCACCCCGACGCCGAGTGGATCGAGGCCGAGGCCTTCGACTACTCCGCCGTCCCCGACGGGCGCATGCCCACCGCCGCCGACCTCGACCCGGCCACCGGCGACACCCCCGCCCTCGTCCTCAGTTACGACGTCCACACCGCGTGGCTCAACACCGCGGCCCTCCGCCGGCTCGGTGTCGACCGCGACCACACCGACCTCCCCTTCGGGCGGGCCGTCACCGACCCGACGACCGGTGAACCCACCGGATTCGTCAAGGACTTCGCCGTCAAGGGACTCTCCCGCGACGGCCACCGCGCCCTGCGCGATCTCGGTGTCCCCTGGGCCGCGCCGGACCGTCAGTACGGCCGGCTCGCCAAGAGCCTCGACGACGCCATCGGCTTCGGCATCACCACCGTCGTCGAACCCCAGAACTCCCTCGACGACCTCGCCCTCTTCCAGCGCGCCCGCGCCGAGGGCCGGCTGCGCTCCCGGATCGTCGCCGCGCTCTTCCACCCACGCGGCACGACCGACGCCGACCTGGACGAGTTCCGGTCCGTGGCAGAGGAGTTCGCCGACGACCGGCTGCGGGTCGGACCGCTCAAGCTGTACATCGACGACGTGGTGGAACCCCGTACGGCCGCCCTCCTGGAACCGTACGCGGGCTGCGCCCACCACCGCGGCGACACCTTCTACCCGCCCGAGGAGTTCGCCGAGCTGCTCACCCGGCTCGACGCGCGCGGCTTCCAGTGCTTCGTCCACGCCACCGGCGACCGGGGCATCCGGACCGTGCTCGACTCCGTCGAGCGGGCCCGCGCCGCCAACGGACCGCGCGACGCCCGCCACCAGATCGTCCATGTCGAGTGCCTGGATCCGGCCGACACCCCGCGTTTCGCCGAGCTCGGCGTCGTCGCCTGCATGCAGCCCCGGCACGCCGCCCCGGACATCGCGGGACCGGGCCAGGACTGGGCCGAGAACGTCGGTCCCGACCGCTGGCACAAGGCCTGGCCGCTGCGGAGCCTCAGCGAGGCAGGCGCCGTCCTCGCGCTCTCCAGCGACTGGAACGTCGCCGAGATGGACCCGATGGTCGGCATCCACGCCGCCGTGACCCGCCGCCCGCCCGGCGGTGGGGCGGCGTGGACGGCGGGGGAGACGATCGACGTCGACACCGCGGTCGAGGGCTACACGATGGGCTCGGCGTACGCCAACTTCCTCGAGCACGAGCGGGGTTCGCTGACCGTCGGCAAGCTCGCCGACTTCGTCGTCCTCTCCCGCGACATCCTGCGCATCGCCCCGGACGAGATCCCGGGCACGGTGGCCGAGACGGTCGTGGTGGGCGGTGAGGTGGTCGTGGAGCGCTGAACGGCGCGCGGGGGCCGGGACGAGAGAGGGGTACGTGGCGGGGCGGCCCGCCCCCGGGAGGGGCGGGCCGCCCGTGGCGCGCGGACGTGTCCGCGCGCCACGGGAAGGGGGAGCCGGACCGGATCAGAGCCGGTCGAGGATCCTCCGCAGGGCGGCGATCTCGTCGGACTGGGTCCGTACGACGTCGTCGGCGAGCGCCTTGGCGGTGGGGTTCGCGCCGTCCTTCCGCTCGGCCTTCGCCATGTCGACGGCGCCGTCGTGGTGGGCGATCATCCGCTCGGCGAACCTGCGGTCGAACGCCTTGCCCTGAGCGGCGGCGAGGTCCTTCATGTCCTGCTCGGACATCATCCCGGCCATGCCGTGGCCGCCCCCGCCGCCGTGACCGGCGGACTCGGGCCTGCCCCAGCCCTTGAGCCAGGCCCTCATCTTCCGGATCTCCGGGTCCTGGGCCCGCTCGATCGCGGTGACCAGCTTCTTGACCTCGGCGTCCTCGGCCCGGCCCTGGGCGAGCTTCGCCATCTCCAAGGCCTGCTCGTGGTGGGGAATCATCATCTGCGCGAACATGACGTCCGCGTCGTTGAAGGCGCCGGGTGCGGAGGCCGCGTCGGCGGCGCCGGAAGCGGAGGCGGACGGGGCGGCCGACGCGGAGGCGGACGCCGTGGCGGACGTACCGCCGTGGTCCATTCCGCTCTTGCCGTCGTCCGAGCCGCAGGCGGTGAGCAGCAGTCCGGTCGCGGTGGCGGCGCCGACGAGGGCGAACTTCCTGACGGTGCGGTGGGTGAAGGAGCGCATGGGGATACCTCGTGTGCTGGTCGTACTGACGGACAGGGGAAGGCCGGAGGCGTTCACGGGCAGCGCGACGCGCCCGTGGTGGCGGGTACGGCCTAGATCCGCAGGACGGACAGCTGGGCGAGGTCGGGCGGTCGGGGCGGGGGCGCGTGCGGCCCCAGCGCGGGCGTCAGCCGCGCGAGCAGCAGGGTGAGCCAGTCGGGGCGGCGGCCGAGCGCGGCCCGGACGAGCCCCGCGACCAGCCAGCCGGCGAGGACGGCCACGCACAGGGTGGTCATGTCCATCCCCGTCCCCGGCTCGTGCCCCGCGCCGGCGCCGGAACCGTGGTCACCGGAGCCGTGGTCACCGGAGCCGTCGTCACCGTGGGGCGCGACGGAGTGGTGGGGCGACGCCGAGCCGGTCTGTGCGCTGCCGGCGGACCCCTCGGGGTGGCCGACGGTGTGCATCAGGAACACGCCGAGCGCGAGCACGACGACGAGCAGAAGGTGCGCCAGGGCACCTTCCGCTCGTCTGCGGCGTTCCGCTCGGTGTGTACGCACGGACAGGACCTCCTGGCCGCCGAATATACCGGACGGGGGTATCAGGGGCGCGTCAGGCCGGCGGTGTCTCGCCCGCCATCGCGGCGGCCATCCGCAGGTGCGGCGCGGCCTCGTCCGTGCGTCCCAGGCGCTCCAGGGTGCGGCCGAGCATCAGCCGGGCGTAGTGCTCGACCGGGTCGCGCTCCAGGATCGCCCGCAGCTCGGTCTCGGCCCGGGAGAGCTGGGCGGAGTGGTAGTAGGCCCGCGCGAGCAGGAGTCGCTGGGCCGTCTGCTCCGGGTGCTCCGCGACCAGCCCGGTGAGGATGCGGACGGCTGTTCCGTACTCCTTCGCGTCGAAGAAGAGCCGGGCACGGTCCCAGCGCTCGCCGGCCGTTCCGAACTCGTAGTACGTGTCGCTCACTTGCTCGCCCTTTCCCGAGGCCCGGATCTGCCACCCTGTGGGGTGGTCGACCACGTCAACACACCGAGATGGTTGAACATTCCACCATGGCTGCCGTCTCCGGACAGGAACAGGTTGAGCATGAGCAATCTTGATCGCCAGGCCGCGCTGACCGTGTGCGGCGGCCGCGGATTCGTCGTCGCCGAGCCGGTACGGGAACTCCTCAGCCCCCGCCACGTCCAGCTCGGTGAGTCGACCGAGGTCCGCCGGCTGCTCCCGAACCTGGGCCGGCGGATGGTCGGGGCCTGGGCGTTCGTCGACCACTACGGGCCCGACGACATCGCCGGCGAACCCGGCATGCAGGTGCCGCCGCATCCGCACATGGGACTCCAGACGGTCAGCTGGCTCCACGAGGGCGAGGTCCTGCACCGCGACTCCACCGGCAGCCTGCAGGCCATCGGGCCGCGCGAACTCGGCCTGATGACCTCGGGCCGGGCGATCTCGCACTCGGAGGAGAGCCCGCGGCCCCACGCCCGCTTCCTCCACGGCGCGCAGCTCTGGGTGGCCCTCCCCGACGCCCACCGCCACGTCGAGCCGCACTTCCAGCACCACGCCGAGCTGCCCCGGGTCACGAGCCCGGGCCTGACGGCCACGGTGATCCTCGGCGAGCTCGACGGCGCCGCCTCGCCCGGCACGACGTACAGCCCGCTCGTCGGCGCCGACCTCGCTCTCGCCTCCGGCACGGAGACCCGCCTGCCCCTGGAGCCCGACTTCGAGTACGCGGTCCTCGCCATGTCCGGCGAGGTCCACGTCGACGGCGTCCCCGTGCTGCCCGGCTCCATGCTCTACCTCGGCTGCGGCCGCACCGGGCTTCCCCTCCGCGCGGCCTCCGACGCCGGTCTGATGCTCCTCGGCGGCGAGCCGTTCGAGGAGGAGATCGTCATGTGGTGGAACTTCGTGGGCCGCACGGACGAGGAGATCCGGGAGGCGCGCGAGGCCTGGACGACGGGCAGCCGTTTCGGCGACGTCAAGGGCTACGACGGCGACCCGCTGCCGGCCCCGGAGGTCCCGGCCACCCATCTGAAGGCCCGGGGGCGCGTGCGCTGACCCCGGTGCGCCGGCGGCCGGCTCACGGCGGATCCTCGCCCCGTCCCCGTTCCTGCTCCAGCAGGGCCGACAGGTCCTTGAGGCGGTCGAGGCCGTGGACGGCGCGGGAGATCCGGGCGTTGTGCTCCAGCGTGCCGCGGTGACGGTGCAGGAAGTTCCAGTAGCCCGCCGTGAACGGGCAGGCGTCGGCCCCGACCCGCCGGTCGGGGCGGTAGGGGCACGGTCGGCACAGGTCACTCATGCGATCGATGTAGGCACCGCCCGACGTGTACGGTTTCGTGGTCATCCGCCCGCCGTCCGCGTACTGCGACATGCCCACGACATTGGGCAGCATCACCCAGTCGTATCCGTCGACGAAGCATCGGTGGAACCAGTCCGTCACGGCGGCCGGATCCCAGCCGCGCTGGAGCGCGTAGCTTCCCAGCACCATCAGCCGCGGAATGTGATGGGTCCATCCCGTGTCCCTGACCTGGCGGAGCACCGTGGCCAGACACCGGGCCGACACGGCGTCCGCGTCGAGGTCGTTCCACCAGTCGGGCAGGGAGCCGGTGTGGCCGAGCGCGTTCGACGCCCGGTAGTCCTCACCGAAGTACCAGTAGAGCTGCCAGACGTACTCGCGCCATCCGGCGATCTGCCGGACGAAGCCCTCGACGGAGTTCAGCGGCGCCTCGCCCGCCCGCCAGGCGGCCTCCGCACCCTCGACGCACTCGGCCGGGTCGAGCAGCCCCAGATTCAGGGAGGAGGACAGCAGGCTGTGGCTCATGACGCCGTCGTCGGCGAGCATCGCGTCCTCGTACGTGCCGAAACCCTCCAGCCGGTGGCGCAGGAAGCGGCGCAGCGCGGTGCGTGCCTCCCGACGGCTCGCGGGAAACCGCCGCGGCCCGTCGCGGCCGACGAAGGCGACGTCCCCCTCGCGCTCCCAGCGGTCGAGGTCGCGGCGGACCTCCTCGTCGATCTCGTCCTCGCGCGGCCGGTAGGGAGCCGCGGCCCCGAGCGTCCGCCGTCCTGGTGGCGGCTGCTCCCGGTTCTCGTGATCGAGGTTCCACGTGCCGCCCACGGGCGCCTCGCCGTCCATCAGGATCTCGTGGTCGCGGCGGACGTGCCGGTAGAAGGTCTCCATCCGAAGGCCCCGCTGCGCGTCCGCCCACCTGCGGAAGTCGTCCTGGCGGAGCAGGAATCCGCGCGGCGGGAGCACGGTGACCCGGTCCAGGGACCGTACGAGCGCCAGCGCCGCCCGGGACGTCGGATGGTGCACCGTCACCCGTACGCCGTCCGCCGCCGCCCGCCTCAACCCCTCCCGGTACGTGTCGGCCTGTACATACGTCACACGGTCGCCGAGTTCGGCCGCCCGGTGCCGCATCGCGGAGAGGACCAGGTGGGCCTTCGCCCGGTGGAAGCGCCGGCGACGGAACACGGCACGGGACTCGATCATCAGCACGGGTGCGTCCCGCGCGGGTCCTTCGCCGTCCGCGCCATCGAGAAAACCAGGCCCCAGCTGGTCGCCGAAGAGCCAATGCGCAGTGGTCATACCGGTCTCGATCCGCTCCTACCTGTGGGACGCCTGATGGCACCCACCCCGACTTCGTCGTGCGGGTGCGCCGCGGATGCGGGTCCCCGTCGACGGTCCGCGGCGGGGATCGACTCCGGGGGAGCGCATCCCCACCGGCCGCCCCGGGAGAAGTACAGATGGCCGAGTCGGTCGGCCGGACGGACGGAGCATGCGGCCGCACCCGCGCGGCTGCGCCCCGGAGTGCCCGGGAGGTCTCGGAAATGGCCGGGAAAAAAGTACTCGTCGTAGGTGCGACGGGAATGGTCGGCGGTCTGGCGACGCAGACGCTGGTCGGCCGTGGCTGCGCCGTCGCCGTGGCCGGCCGCGACGCACACGGGCTGGCGGAGCGGTCGAACCGGTGGGGGAACTGCCCGCACCGCTCGTTCGACGCCTACGACCTCGAGGGAGCGGCCGGGCTGGCGTCGTGGGCCTCGCAAGCGCTCGGGGGACTGGACACGGTCGTCGTCGCCGTCGGGGTGGCCGGCTTCGGGCGAGCCGAGGAGGTCACGGAGGCCGCCGCCGAACACCTCATGACGGTCAACGCGCTCGCGCCCATGGCCGTCGTGCGGGGCGCCCTGCCGGTCCTGGAGCCTCCCGGGGCCGTCGTGGTCGTCACGGGGATGATCGTCGACAGGCCGATGCGTTCGACGGCCGACTACACGGCGGCGAAGACGGCGCTCGCGGCCTGGCTGGGTGTGGTGGAACGAGAGCAGCGTGATCGCGGGATCGCCGTCGTGGACGTACGCCTGCCTCACCTCGACGGCGGATTCGCGGACCGGGCGTTCATCGGCAGAGCGCCGCGGTTGCCGCGCGGCGCGGACGCCGCGCAGGCGGTGGCCCGGTACGTGATCGCTCCCATCACCGACGCTGCCGCGCGGACGGGCTGAGGCAGCGGTCCCACGCGGCCGCGGCTCCCGGGGAGCGCGACGCCCGGCGCCGGGAGCCGGCCGAGAGTCCGGCGAACGGCGTTCAGAAGGCGACGGTCCGGAAGATGAAGAAGAGCCCTCCCATGACCGCACCCAGTGCGATGAGGGAGAGCCAGAACATCGGGTGCTCCCAGATGCCGCCGTCGGGGCGCTCCTGGTGGGCCGATGAGGTGGAGCCCTCCGCAGGCGGGGTCTCCTGGGGCGGTACGAGCGGCTGAGTCATGGCCTCTCCCAGGGTGGTGCGGGGCGGCGCCCGGCCGCCGGTCCTTCCACCGTCCCTCGATCCCCAGGGGCCCGCCACGCGCGTCGATCGTGCGTCGAAGCCGCGCCCCCTCGGTCGCCCGGTCGCGGAGGGCGGGTGACCGCCACCCCCACCGGGCCCTTACACCTGCTCCGCCCTGGTCGCGGTGTCGTCGAGGAAGCCGCCCGACTGGTGCTGCCACAGATTCGCGTAGGCGCCCTCCGCGGCGAGGAGCTCGTGGTGCGTGCCCTGCTCGACGATGCGTCCGCTGTCGAGGACGACGAGCCGGTCCATGGTGGCGACCGTGCTGAGCCGGTGCGCCACCACCAGCGCCGTGCGCCCCTCCATGAGGCGCCAGAGCGCGTCCTGCACGAGGATCTCGCTTTCGGAGTCCAGGGCGCTGGTCGCCTCGTCGAGCAGCAGGATCGGCGCGTCGCGCAGGATCGCCCGTGCGAGGGCGACCCGCTGGCGCTGGCCGCCGGACAGCTTCACCCCGCGCTCGCCCACCATCGTGTCGAAGCCCTCGGGCAGCCCGTCCACGAACTCCGTGACGTGCGCCGCCTCGGCCGCACGGCGGATCTCGGCGTCGGTGGCGTCCGGCCGGGCGAAGGCGATGTTCTCCCGCAGTGTGCGGTGGAACATCGCCGGGTCCTGCGGCACATAGCCGATGAGGCCCCGCAGTTCGGCCTGGCGCAGGCGGCTGATGTCCTGTCCGCCGATCATGATCCGGCCGCCGTCGATGTCCGTCATCCGCAGCAGCAACCGGGTGAGCGTGGTCTTGCCTCCGCCGGACCGGCCGACGAATCCCACCTTCGCCCCGCTGGGAACGGCCAGTTCGAGCCCTTCGAAGAGGGGCTTCGCGCCCGCGTGGGCGAAGGTCACCTTCTCGAAGCGGATGTCGGCGCCGTCGGAGAGGAGCGGCTCCGGCGGCTCCGGATCCCGTACGGTCGGCGGGGTCCGCAGCAGTTCGGTGAACTGCGCCGCCTCGGTCATCGAGCTTTCCAGACGGCGGTAGATCTGGTTGAACTCGAACATGATCCGGGTGGCGTTGGAGTAGTAGGTGAAGGCGACGACGACCGCCTCGACGCCGTGTTCCCCCGCGCCGAGGGAGAGCGCGAGCACCAGACCGAGGACGTTGGTCAGCACGGACATCGGTGCGATCAGTGTGTCGATGCGCAGGTTCCCGTAGTCCCAGGAGCGCAGCGTCAGGCGACGAGATTCGGCCACGCGCGAGCGGTGCTCGGCCGCCTCACGTTCCTCGGCGGCGAAGGACCGGACGGTGTCCATGTTCATCAGGCTGTCGGCGACGTGGCCCGACACCCGGGCGATCGCCTCCTCCCGCCGGTCGACGAGCGCCTGACGGCGACGGATCAGGGGCCGCACGCACAGCGTCGTGACCCCGATCATCGTCAGGAGGCCGACGACGAGCAGGGGTTCGTACGTCCACAGCACCACCGACGCGAACACGAGGGGGACGAACTTGCCCATCACCGAGAAGGTGAGCGTGTCGACGAACTCCTCGAAGCGCGAGGCGAAGCTCAGGACCCGCTTGGTCAGCGAGCCGGCGAAGTTGTCGTGGAAGAAGGCGGCGTCCTTGGCGAACAGCGCGTCCATCCCGATCACGTACAGGTGCTCGATGCCGAGCGCGTCCAGTCGGTTCAGGCAGTGCAGCCCGACGCGCCACAGGGCCTCGGCGAACAGCAGTACCCCGGCGAAACCGAGGACGTAGGGCAGCATCGGTCCCAGGTCCACGCCGCCGTCGGTGTCGCCCGCGATGCGGCCGACGAGCTTGGCGACGATCAGCGGCACGACGTAGAAGATTCCGATGTTGCCCAGTGCCGGGAGGAGCATCGCGGGCACGGTCCACCGTTTGAGCCTGGTCAGCTCCCGTGTGTAGAAGCGAAGCGCGAGCAGCACCGAGCCTCTGCCTGGCGAACTCTTGCGCGATTCGGGTGTTCCCATCCAATCCTGCCTTTCGGATCAAAGTGGACAGGATGGACAGTTTTCCGTGTGTGGACTCGCGCCGTCCAAGGGTTTTCCCGGGGTGACTCCCCTCGGCCCCTCGTGGTCCGGAGCCGCAACTGGCCTGAAATATCCCTCTGGCTGACAGATCATCATGTCAGCGGCCGATCATCCCCGCTCAGTGCCGCGGAGGTGGGGACAGGCACGAAAGGGGCCGGCCCCGCCGGGCCGGGGGCCGATGACGGTCACGCCTCCGGTCGCGGGCGGTCACCGGCCGTCGGCTGCCCGACGGGGGAGGAGTCGCTGAGGACGCCCGTCGCTCAGGAGCCGCTCCGCTTCATGTCGTCGTGTGCCTTCCGCGCGCTCTCGTGCACCCGCTCGATCGCCGCCCGGGCCTCGGCCGCCATCCGGTCGGCCTCGCCCTCCGCCTCCGGACGCGAGTCGCCGCCGGCCTTCCCCGCGGCCTCCTCGACGGTTCCCTTGCCCTTCTGCACGGTGCTCTTGCGCATGATCGGGTTCCTTCCGTCGCATTCCACGTCGGGTCGCTTCCTTCTCCCTGCCGCTGCCCCTGATGCCGGGGTTCATGCGGCGGGACCGGGACGAGCGGTCACCTACGCGCGCGCGTACGGACGCGGACGCGTACGCCCGCGACGACTGTCCTTCAGTCCGCCCTCCGCCGCGCCGCCGCGCTCCTCCGCCGCGCCACCGCCCGCACCAGCAGCCGCATCAGGCACACGGCGGTGACCACCCAGACGGCGGCGAAGACCCAGAGCGGTCCGGACGACGAGGACACGGCCGCGAGGAGGAACAGGGCCACGCAGACGACGCCGAGAGCGGCGGTGATCCAGCCGAGGCGATGCCGCAGGCCCCCGCCCCAGGTGCCTCCCGCGCCACCCGTGCCCGGGGCGGAGTGTCCGAGCGAACGCAGTCTGCGGTTGAGGGACGCGTCGCTCCGAAGGCCCGCTTCGATGCCCTCGAGGATCTTCCGTTCCTGATGGGTGAGCTTGGGATTGGGATCGTGCATGACGAACTCCCGTCGAGCGTCGAGCGGTCCGGTCACGGTCGGTACTCACAGTGCGGGTCTCACGGTCCACGCTCGGGTCGCCCCTTCCCCCACGGTGTCACCGGTCACGTCCAGGCGGTGCGCAGACGGTCCTGGTGCGCCGCGAGCCAGGTACCGAAGTCCTGGAGGGCGGGATTGAGGCTCCGGACGGCGTCGATGTCCCGGGCCTCCGTGAAGTGCTGCTCGCAGTCCGTGTAGTACTGGAACATGTTCCCCGACTCGTCGGCGCCCGGGAATCCCTGCGCACGCCATTCGTCAGGAGTCAGAGGTCGGTAGCGCACCGGTTCGCCGAGCGCCTCCGTCAGGGCCGAGGCCATGTCGGCGACCTTGAGGTGTTCGCCGGCGATGCTGACCGTCGCCGCGATGAGGTCCGTACCGCGCGCGAAGACGGCCAGTGCCGTCCTGCCGACGTCGTCCACGGCCATCCCCGAGAGCCTGGCGTCGCCCATCGGGTAGGTCAGCCACAGGGCGCCGTCCGCGCCGCGCCGCGGGGCGAAGGCCCCGATCAGGTTCTCCCAGAAGAACGTGGTGCGGAGGAAGGTCGTCGGCACCCCCGCGTCGAGGAAGTACCGGTCCGCCTCCGCCTTCCCGTCGAAGTGCGGCACCTTGTACTTCTCCTGGAGCGTCGGCATCCGCTCGTCGTCGAGCGGCACGCACGCCCGGGTGTCGTCGAGCGTCGACCAGATCGCGTGCTGCACCCCCGCGTGCGAGGCGGCTCCGGCCAGGGCCGCGGCCTGGGTCTGCTCCCGCTCGGCGGACATGTGCTCCCAGAAGTTCGTCATCAGGAAGGCGCCGTACGCGTGCTCGAAGGCGGGGCCGAGGCTCGACGGGTCGTCCATGTCGCCCCGGACGACCTCGGCGCCGAGGCCCTTCAGCTCCGCGGCGGACTCCCCGTCGGGGTGCCTCGTGACGGCACGCACCGTGAAGGGTCCGTCCCGATCCGCCAGAACGGCCCGCACGAGGCCCCCGCCCTGCTGCCCGGTCGCGCCGAACACCGTGATGATCTTCTTGGCGGTCATGTCGGAATCGCCTCACAGCCGCGTGCGGAACCCTTGGAGCCCGAAAGCCCCTCCCTGGGCCTGTTCCCGGGAACGGCCCCCCGCATGCGAGGGCGGGCCCGACACCTCACTCCCGGGACCGGGAAACGGGCCCGTCGCCCGGCTCCGGCCGCCTCCCCGGCTCCGGCCGCGACCGGCTCGCGGCTTCGCTCGCCCGGCGAGCCGCCTGACCGCCCTCTGCCCGGCGCCCCTTCTAGGTCCCCGCGACCGGTGCCGGCGTCGGTGCCGTCGACTCCTTCGGTGCGCGTCCCAGCGCGCGGATCGCCGGTACCGCGAGCATGACCCCGATGAGGGCGATGCCCATGACCGAGGAGAACAGCAGGACCCGGTCCGCGCCGTACGCGTCCGCCGCCGGCCCGGCCAGGGCCCGGCCCAGGGGGATGACCATGATGGAGCCGGCCACGTCGTAGGCCGAGACGCGGCTCAGGACGGCCAGCGGGATGTGGGACTGCACGCTCGTCGCCCACATGACGCCCCAGAAGGCGAACCCGCAGCCCGCCACGACGCCGGTGAGCGCCGTCACCGTGAAGGACCAGCCCAGGGCCGGAGCGAGGGGGTTGAGGGCGAAGAAGAACATCGCGCAGGCGCCCGCGACCAGCGGGCGGCTCGGCCGGACCCGCATGCCGAGGAGGCCGCCGATGATCGTGCCGGCGCCGTCCGCCGAGGCGATCCAGCCGTAGCCGCTGGCGCCGTGCTGTTCGGTGAGCAGCGCCGCGCCGAGCGGCAGCGCGGGGCCGAAGACGAAGAGGCCGTACACCGCCCACACGGCGATGACCCCCCACAGCCACGAGCGCGACCTGAACTCGTGCCAGCCCGTGGCCAGCCGGTGCCACATCGGGTCGTCGCTCTCGTCCTTGGCCGTGCCGAGTCTGCGCAGCGGCGCCAGGCCCAGCGCGCTCAGCGCGTACGCCGCCGCGATCACCACGAAGGAACCCGCCACGTTCCAGTAGGCCACGAGAAGGCCCGCCACACCCGGCCCGAGCAGGGTGCAGATGGCCTCGGAGATCCGCAGCAGCGCGTTGGCCCGCTGGATGTCCTCGGCGACCTGGGGGACCAGGCTCGCCAGACCCGGCTGGAACATCGCGGTCGCGGCACCGCTGAGCGCGAGGAGCGCCATGATGTGCCACAGCCGTACGTCCGAGCCGATCAGCAGCACCGCGAGCGCGAGCATGGCCACCATGCGGACCACGTCCGCGCCGACCATCATCACCTGGGGCGTGAACCGGTCGGCGAGCACGCCGCCGAACAGCACGAGCAGCACGATCGGCGCCATCCACGCGGCCAGCGCGTATCCGACACCGCCCGCCCCGTACCCCGCGCCGAGCACGGCGGTCGTGAGCGACACCATCAGCATGCCGTCGGCGAGCAGCGAGGTGCTGCGCGCGGTGAAGAACAGCCGGAAGCGGCTCGATCGCCACGGGCTGGGAGGGGGGCTCTGGTCCCGCTCGGCGGTTGCCTCATCCATCGTCATGTCACATCCCGGTCCCGGCCGGTCCCTTCCCTGAGAATCTGCTGCCGGAGCCAGGCGCTGGTCCGGTCCGCCTCCGCCGGCGGGTGGTGGACGATCACGTACCGGCGCGGAGCCAGTACGCCGGGGCGGCCGGGGAGCGCGTCCATCAGCGCGGTGTGGGCCTGCGCCGGTGTGAGGGGGGTGTCGCCGGCGGCGATGAACGCCGTCAGGGATCCGTCCGGTGGTGTGGCGCCGGGCGTGCCGCCTTCCGGCGCCATGGCGTGCGGCGTGCTGTCGCCGGGGGCCACGGCGTCCGCGGTCACCTGTACGGGGAGTCCCTCCAGGGCCTCGCTCAGTGCCTGTGCCACCAGCGGCGGCGAGGTCCAGGACCCGTCGGTCCGGCACCACCGCGGCCCGCGTTCGACCGGCCGGACGCCCGTCACCTCGGTCAGCGAGGCGAGCGGCACGTCGTCCGTGGCGGCCGCCTCCAGGAGCCGTACGAGACCGGTCAGGAAGTCCTCCGCCTCGTCCCGCTTGAACAGCGCGGGGTCCACCCAGGTGCTCAGGTGGAGCAGCGGTTCCGTCGCGTAGACGAAGGTCAGGACGCGGGTCGGCAGCACTTGGTCCGGGCCCCAGCTCAAGTCGAGGGCACAGTCGGTGGCCTCGAACCGCGCCGTGGCCGCCGCGTCGTTCGCGTCGGCGGCATCTGCGGCGTCGGTCGCCTCGGACTCCGTCGTCGCCGACGTGACCGTCGCGACCGTCGTCGGAAGGGTGCTGACGTCGTTGAAGACGACATCGCGTGCGAAGTGGCTGCCCCGTTCGCGCGTCGTCCGTCCGATCATCTCCCAGAGCGCCACCGCGTCGAACTGGCTGTGCCGGTACGCGTTGAGCGCGGCCCCCCAGGCCTTCTTGAGCAGGGCGTCGAAGGTCGGTACCCGGACGTCGAGGGAGAGCAGCGCGTCCTGGGACAGGGTGTTCACGGAGCGGGCGAGCCGGGGGTGGTAGCGGTTGGACGTCGGGACGGCGGCCACGCACGCGGGCTGGTCGGCGCGGTGGGCGACGAGCGCGCACCACGCGGTCAGCAGCACCGTGGACGGCATGCCCCCGGTGCGCTCGGCCACGCGCGCGAGTGCCTGCGCGGCCCGACGTGACCGGAGGGTGAGCCGCGGAGTCCGCACCTCGGTCCCCTCGGCGCCCGGCTCGGCGAACATGGCCTGGGGGCCGGTGCGGATGATCCGCTCCCAGTACCGCAGCGAGGCTTCGGACTTCCGCAGTCCCGCCGGTGTCGCCTCCTCGGCGGCGAGGTCGAGCGGGGTGAGGGACGCCGGTGGAGGGAGCGTCTCGCCCGCGAGCAGGCTCAGCCACTCCTCCTTGAGGACCGCGAGGGCGCTGATGTCGGTCACGGCATGGCTCGCCGCCATGGTCACGTAGACGGGGGCGCCGGACCGGGCGACGAGGGAGATGCGGAGGGGGAAGTCCCGGTCCAGGTGGAAGCGTGCGGCGCGGGCCCCGCGGGCCGAGGACTCGGCGTAACCGGCGGGGTCCTCGGGCAGCTCCTCGTGATCGAGGACGGTGACCGTGAACGCCCCCTCGGCCGCCACCACTTGCTCCCGCGGGGCGCTCCCGGCGGCGTGCGGGAACGTCGTCCGCAGGGCCTCGTGGCGTACCGCGAGCGCCCGGAGTGCCTCGATCACGGACTCCGTCCGGGTCCCCTCGGGCACGGGCCACACGTCGTGGATGTTGATGTGCTCCGGCTCGTCCCGCAGCATGCAGCGGATCATGTTGGCCTGCCCCATGGTGACGGGGCCCCGGCGCTCCTCGCCGCCGCTGTACGTGACCGTGAGGGTGCGGGCGCTCCTCGGGCGGACCGCCCGGCTGGCCCGGGTCAGGGCCTCCCAGGCGTCGGTCAGCAGGGCGAACTCCTCCATGTCCTGCCGCGCCGCGTCGAGGAGTCGCTCGCGGAGGGGGGCGAGCGTGTCGGCGGCGGTGGCGTAGCGGCCGCCGAGGGCGCGGTAGGAACGGTCGAGGACGTCGAGCCGCTCGGCGTTCTCCGACCGGTCCACCCGGGCGCCGTCCCTGACGAACCCGGCGACGACGGAGGCCCGGACGTGGCCCTCGGCGTCGAGCAGCGCGTCACCGGCCTCCTTCATCGCGGTGTGGACCGAGGCGAAGTGCGGGGTGGACAGCAGGTACTTGGCGAACCGCAGTTGGTAGGCGAGGAATCCGGAGTCCGAACGTCGCTCGCCCGTATGGAAGTTGACGATGTGCCGGTTGTGGAGGACGCCGGGCAGGCGGGCGTTCTCGACCAGGTGGAGGAGGAAGTAGTCGCTTCCGATGGTGTCGGTGGCGGGCGGCAGCGGCACCCGGCCGTACACCTCGCGGTCGAGGGCGATGTTGCACATGTCCACGCGGGTCGGGCTGACACTCATGAGTGTCGTCCGGTCGCCGGTGTACGCGGCGGTCCCGGCGCCCCGGAAGGACTCCGCTATCAGGTTCCTGCGCCAGATCTCCGGGTAGCCGGCGGGGATCGAGAGGCCGATGACATCCTCGTAGACGCCCGGGTCGAGGCGGCGGATCTCCTCGACGTCCACGGACATCTCGCCGACGAAGGAACCGCCGACCAGGGCCACCGGCCGGTCCGCGCAGGTGGGGTCGAGCCTGTTCCGGGAGACCAGGCCGGCGACGTCGGCGGCCCGCAGTCCCAGTGCCGTGAGCTCGTGGTGGAACGGGAAGACCGGTTCGCCGTCCAGGTGCTGGTAGCGGCTGTCGGAGTCGCGGCGGTGGACCGACACGCAGCCCAGGGCCTCGGCGAGGAGGAAGGCGCGGTTGGTGCAGGCGCCGTAGGAGACGCCGTCCGGCAGCATCAGGTCCAGCACGTGTTCCGGCGCGGCGACGCCGGACCGCGCGATCACCTCCCGCAGGAAGGCCCGCTGCTCGTCCTCGTCGACGTGGTGCACGACCACTCCGGGGACCGCGGGCAGGGAGGCGATCACCTCGCGGTGCTCGGCGACGGTCGCCGCGTCCGAGGAGTCCAGGACGAGGAGCCGTACCTCGACGCCGAACGCGCGGGCGCCGTACGCGGCCTCCTCGGCCACCGCCCGGAGGGTCGCGGCGCAGGCCCGGTCGGTGGGCAGGGTCAGACAGACACGGCGCACGCCGGCTCCCCGCCCTGCCCGGGGGCGGAGGCGTCGCCCTTGTCCGCGGACGAGGTGTCTCCCGCGTCCTTCCACGAGGTGAGTCCCAGCAGTCGGCTGCCGAGGTCGTTCAGGGTGGCCGTCGGGTACCGCGCGGACTCGTGGAGCACGGGGTCGCCGACGAGGGTCCGGTTCCAGCGCGGGGTCCGCAGGTGCCGCCAGGAGTCGACGCGGGACCGCCTCAGCCGCTCGTGCTCTTCGAGCGCCGGCATCATCGACAGGTACTGGACCGCCCGTACCTGGTCCTCGGAGACGTTGCGCGCCACGCCGTGGGCGAGCAGGCCGTTCCAGATCAGCAGGTCGCCGGGGCGCAGGTCGGGCCGGACGACGGGGTACTCCGCGCGGTCCACGGCGGGGCGCAGCGGGTCGCGGTCGGCCGGCTGGGCGACCTTCCACTCCTCGAACCGCCGGAACAGCTCAGGGTCGCACTGGAAGCCGCCCGACTCGGGCCGGGTGTCGTTGAGCGCGATGATTCCCTGCACCCGCTGCGGGGGGACCCCCAGGGTGGTGTCGATGTCCCAGTGCAGCTCGATGTCGAAGCCGCGGTCCGTGGGCTCGATGAGGGCGCGGTCGCGGTTCCCGATGTTGGGCGGGTTGAGGTTGAGCCGGTCCTGGGTGACCCACAGCTCCTCGCAGTCCCAGACGTCCACGAAGGCGTCGTAGACGCGCTGGGCCTGACGGTTGTCCCAGAGGAGCTGGTGGTGGTAGGCCTCCACGAAGCCGTAGACGTGCAGCTGCTGGTCCAGTTCGGAGCGGAACGGCCGGTCCTCGTACCAGCTCTCCGGTCTGTCCGGGTCGAGGCCCTGGAAGTCCCAGGTGAAGTCGAGGAGGCGCTTCGCGGCCTCCGCCGGGACCGCCTCGCGGACGATGACGTAGCCGTACGTCTGCCAGTGCGCGAAGTCCTCCTCCGACAGCACCCGCAGCGGCCGTGACTTCTTGAGCTCCCGCAGCGTGGTCTGGGCGAGATAGGACTCGCCGTCCGCGCTGAAGTACGGCAGGTCCGAGGCCGCCCGGTGGAGGTGGGGGCGGCGGCGGGGGCGATGGGATGCGGGCGTCGTCATCTGGTCCCTCCAGGGCGGGAGTCGGGGCACGCGTTCCCCGGCCGGTGGACAGCACGGAGAAGCCCTCGGCGCGGAGCCGGGGGCGAGTGGCATGGACGGACGGAAGGGCGGACGTGGGGCGGACGGAACGGGCGCACGGCGGCGCCGGGCGTGGGGGGTCGGGGCCACGCCGTTCAGAACGATTGGTTTAGACCATACCTGTTGTCAAGTGACGTCTCAATATGCAGAGTTGCATGTGACAGCCTACCGGCTTTGGTCTAGACAACCTCGGCGATGCTGACCTAGTGTCCCCCTGCGCAGTCCGGTCCCGCAGGGATGTCGGCCGGCTTCACGCTGCTGCGCGTCGCGGTCGACGGCGACCACATCCAGGGGCGCGCCCACCCGTATCTCGGTTCGCCCACGCCCAGAGGGAGCGGTTTCCATGAGCACACCCAGCGCCACGGCCCTGCCGGACGGCGGCCTGAAGAGCCCTGGTGCGGGCCTGATCACGCTGGACCCCGTCCGGACCGCGCTCCTGCGCGGACTCGACGAGCTGCTCACCGGACTCGCCGCACGGCTCTCGGCGCCGGAGGTCGTGGGTCCGCCGCTGCTGTCCGTGGAAGGCCTGGCCCGCCTCGACTTCTTCCGCAACTTCCCCCATCTCGGCGTCTCCGCCGGGCGCTTCGCCCCGGACGCGCTCGACGGACTCGCGGCCGGCGAGACGCCGGGTGAGCTGCCCCTGCGGCCGACCGGCTACCTTCTGCCGTCCGCGACCTGCTACGGACTGCTGCTCTCCCTGGAGGGCCGGGACGTCGGCGAGGAAGGCCTCCGTCTCTCCGCCGCGGGCCGCTGCTTCCGCAACGAGACCCACTACGACGGCCTGCGCCGCCTGTGGGGCTTCCACATGCGTGAGGTCCTGTACCTCGGGACCAAGCAGGGTGCGGTCGAACACCTCGACCGCGGCGCGGAGTTCATCCTCGAGGCGGCCGCCCTCCTCGGACTGGAACTCACCAGGGCCGTGGCCGACGACCCCTTCTACGACAAGGGCGGCTCCCGGGCCAGGCTGATGGCGCTCGACCCGGTCAAGCACGAGTTCTGCGCCCCCGACGGCACGGCCATCGCCTCCGTGAACCGGCACCGCAACTTCTTCGGCGAACGGCTGGACATCCGCGCGGGCTCGGAGGGGCCGGCGTACAGCGCCTGCGTCGCCTTCGGGATCGAGCGCTGGATCCACGCGATGATCCTCGCCCACGGCACCCCCGAGCAGGCCCTGGACCGGCTCCGCGCCGCGCGCGCCGCCTGAACCGGGGCCGGAGGCGCGCGGGTCCGCGGGGCCCCGGCCCGCGGCGGGCCCGCCGTCCGCCCTGACGGCCGCCGTGCCCCACTTCCCGGACACCGCGTCCGTACCCCTTTCCGCACGACAGCAGTGAGCAAGGAGCGACCCCTCCCCATGGAACGCATCGCCGAGTGGCTTCACCAGAAGAACCCCGGCCTCGACGGCCCGATCGCCCACGACGAGGACCTCATCGAGGCGCGTCTCATCGACTCGATGGACTTCCTGGAGTTCATCGACCTCCTGGAGGAGCTCTCCGGGAGCACCATCGACCTCCAGGAGGTCACCATCGACGACTTCCGCACCCTCGGCCGTGTCCAGGAGCGCTTCCTGAGCGCCGCCACCGGCTGAGCGACCCCCGATGACGCACGGCCCGGAACCGGAGCGGGTCACGGCGCTGGCCGTCGTGGCGACGACCCCGGAGGTGCTGTCCCACCCCGATCTGGACGAGGGCCTGCTGGCCCCCTGGGAACGGCGTCGCCTCACGCGGATACGGCTGCCGGGCCGCCGGGACGACGTACTGGCGGCGCGCCTCCTCGCGCGGCTGTGCGTCGCCCGTGTCACCGGACTGCCGCCGGACACTCCGGCCCTCGCCCAGCTGTGCCCCGGCTGCGGCGGGCAGGACCACGGGCGCCCGTACCTCCGCGACCACCCCGGGGTGGGCGTCAGCCTCAGTCACGCCGACGGTCTGGTCGCGGCCGCCGTGGGCCGGGGCGCGATCGGCATCGACGTGGAGCCCTCGACCCGCCGCCCCGGCCCCGCGCGCGTACTCCGCCGCCTCCTCCCCGAGGCCGACCTCGCGGAGGCCGCGGCCCAGGCCGACCCCGGCTCGGCGCTGCTCCGTCTCTGGGTCCGTGCGGAAGCCCGGCTGAAGGCCGGGCGGACCGGTGAGACCGGCCCGGACGAGCTCCGGCTGCGGGAGTGGACGGACCGCCCCCGGGCGGCCGTCGCCGCGGTGGCCTCCACGACGGGGATCACGATCGCCTCCGTGTGAGGGCCGTTCCGGGGGTCCGTCGCCGTCGGGACGCCGACCGCACCGCCGATCGGCGGAGTTCCCGGCGCCCGCCCTGTGATCCTGACGACAGGAGGTCGTCGCGAGTGGTAGGTCGGGGGGATGCAGCCAGGCACCTCACCGACGGTCACGATCAGCCCCTTCCTGCGGACGGCCGCCGCGTACGCGTGGCGGCTTCTCGTCGTCGGCGTGCTCGTCTACAGCCTGTTCGCGGTGCTCGGACGGTTCCACGAGATCGGCGTGGCCCTCTTCCTCGGGCTCGTGATCACCGCCCTGCTCCGCCCCCTCGCCGATCTGGTCGCCCGGCGTCTGCCCCGGCCCCTCGCCGTGGCGATCACCCTGCTCGGCGGCATCGTGCTCGTCCTGGGGGTGCTCGCGCTGGTCGGCGAGGCGGTGGCGGGGGAGCGGACGACCCTCGTACGCGAGTTCCGCGTGGGGGTCGACAGGATCGAGGACTGGCTGGAGCGGCCGCCGTTCCGGCTGAATCCGGGGGCCTTGAGCGACCTCCAGGCCAAGATCGGGGACTTCCTCTCCAGTCATCGCTCGACCCTGGTCAGTACGGCGGTGAGCGGCGCCCATCAGGTGGTGGCCGTGCTGACGACGCTGGCCCTCGCCGTGTTCTCCTCGGTGTTCTTCATCCACTCCGGTGACCGTCAGTGGGCCTGGTTCCAGCAGCAGTTGCCCGGGTCGGTCCGTGAGCGGGTGTCGGTCGGCGGGCGCGCCGCCTGGCGGACCTTCACCGGCTACACCCATGGGATCGTGCTGGTGGCGGCGGTGAACGCGGTGCTCGTCGGGATCGCCCTGTGGCTCCTCGGCGTCCCTCTGGCGGTGCCGCTGGCGCTCCTGGAGTTCGTCGCCGCGTTCGTGCCGCTGATCGGCTCGCCCATCGCCCTGGCGGTCGCCGCTGTCGTGGCACTGGCCTCGCAGGGCCCCCTGGTGGCCGCGATCGTGGTCGGCCTCATCGTGGTGATCGGCCAGATCGAGGGTCACCTGCTGCATCCGCTCGTCATGAGCTGGGCCGTACGGCTCCATCCGCTGGTGGTCGCGATCGCGGTCATCGCGGGCTCGATCGCGGCGGGCATCGTGGGCGCCGTGGTGGCCGTTCCGCTGGTCTCGGTCGTCTGGTCGGTGTACACGGCGCTACGGGACGCCCGCGCGGCGACGCCTGAGACCGGGGCGACGCCTGAGACCGGGGCGACGCCTGAGACCGGGGCGACGACGGAGGGCGGGTCGACACCGGAGGGCGGCGGGTCGACGACGGAGGGCGGCGCGACGTGACGGGCGGTCGGGGCCCGGTTCCGGATCGGTGTCCGCACGTGCGTGGCGGATAATCGATCATGAGGCGGCGGGGGTGGTGCGCAGTCGCGCGCCACCCGGCACGGGGTCGGACCGCTGCCGCGTCGAGGTGTGGGGGCCGCATGGGATCGCTGGTTGCGTCGGAGGCTGTCGGGACACGTGAGGACAGGTTCGCCTGGTTCTGCGAGACGGTGTCCACCGAGGTCATGCCCGTCATGCTCAGCCCCCGGCACACGGGCGACTTCCGGGCCGGCGTCACGGACCTGGACCTCGGAGCGGTACGGCTCTCCGCGCTGTCCTGCTCACCGGTGGTCTCGCGACGGACCCCGGTCCACGTCCGGCGCGGCGATCCCGAGCACCTGCAACTCGCCCTCGTGACCCAGGGGGCGGTCAGGATCTCCCAGCGGGGCAGTGACGCGGAGGTCGCGGGGGGACTCGTCCTCACGGACACCTCACGGCCGAGCGAAGGGGAGTGCCTGGGCGGGCAGGTCGAGTCGGTGGTCCTGCAGATCCCCCGGCAGGCCCTGCCGCTGCGTCCGGACCGGGTGGACCGGCTCCTTGCACGGGATCTGGCCGCGGACGTGGGGTCCGGGGCCGTCGTCGCCGACTTCCTGCGGACGCTGCTCAGGCGCGGACCGCTCTGCCGCCCCGAGGAGCTGCGCGGGATGGGAGAGGTCGCCCTCGACCTGGCCGCCGTGTTTCTCGCGCGGCAGCTCGGTGACGCCGGCCAGGCGCCCGCCGAGGCCCGCGAGCGGGAGGCCGTGCGGCGGATCCGGCGCTTCATCGGGAACAACCTCGGCGACCCCGGCCTCACGCCCCGGACCATCGCGGAGCGGCACCACATGTCCCTGCGAAGGCTCTACACCCTCTTCGGCGACGAGCCCCTGACCGTCTCGGCGCTCATCCGGCAGGGCCGGCTGGAACGCGCCCACGCCGACCTCGTGTGCGGGGCCATGAGGGATCAGTCGGTCCAGGCCATCGCGGCGCGCTGGGGCTTCTCCAGCGCCACCGGGTTCAGCCGGGCGTTCCGCGAGGCCTACGGGATCACGCCGACCGAGCACCGGGCCTCGGCGGCCCGGACGGCCCCGCGGCACGGATAGCACAGGAATCCCGCACGTCAGGAACACCATCGCCTGCCGCACGAGCCTAAGTTCACCGCTGGAGACACCACCAGAACGTGAACGGAGACACGGACATGAACGCACGTACCAGGGTTGCCACCGTCGCGGGGGCCGCCGCCCTGGCCTTCGCCGGAGTGATGGGCTCCGCGGGGCAGTCGTTCGCCGCGTCGAACGGACAGCAGATCCACTTCCACGACAGCAGCGGCCTCGTCTACTCCATCCGCGTCCAGGGGTACAACCAGAACGGCGCCGCGGTGTCGGGCTGCTTCAACACCCCGGGCAAGGACACCTGGGTCGGGGGATGGTGGTGGAAGGGGGAGGTCAACGTGACCTTCTACAAGAGCGGTTCCTGCTCGTTCGCCACGTACTTCGGGGAGACGAACGCGTGGGTGCCGACCTCGCAGAGCGGCGACTGGACGACCGTCTCCTCCTGACCCGGGGCGATTCGGGCGTCCCGTGCCAGGGGCGTCGCACGCCGGTTGTGGTGCGGGGTCTTGCGCGGGACTTCCGGGCTCTCTACTCTCCGGGCCAATGGTTAGGAATATTTCCTAACCATTGGCCATGGAGGGAAAGGGAGTTGTCATGCGTCGACGAAGCGTCTCGCTTCTCGGGCTCGCGGGCCTGCTGGCGTTGCCCCTGACGGTGCTGCCGCAGGCACAGGCAGCCGACAGTCCGGTGTCCACCGGAAAGGCGGTGACGGCCTCGTCCGTCGAGACCTCGGCCTTCGGGGCCGGTCTCGCGGTGGACGGCAGCGCGGCCACCCGCTGGGCGAGCCTCGAAGGCGTCGATCCGCAGTGGATCCGCATCGACCTCGGAGCCAACCACACGATCTCCCGCGTGAAGCTCAACTGGGAGGACGCGTACGGGAAGACGTACAAGATCCAGACCTCGGCCGACGGCTCGACCTGGTCCGACGTCTACTCCACCACCGCCGGTGACGGCGCGACCGACGACCTGACGGTCTCCGGCAGCGGCCGCTACGTCCGCATGTACGGGACCGGCCGCGGCACCGCGTACGGCTACTCCCTCTGGGAGTTCGAGGTGTACGGCGCGCCCACCGGCACGGGCGGCGGCGGCGGCACGGCCGTGCCCTTCGGCAGCCACCTCAGGCCGTACGCCGCCGGCATGCTCAAGCCCTCCGGCTCCCAGGCCACCCTCGACCAGAAGGTCGTCGACTACTACAACAGGTGGAAGTCCGCCTTCGTCCGGCAGAACTGCGGCAACGGCTGGTACCAGATCATCTCGCCCGACGCCGACCACCCGTACGTCGCCGAGGCGCAGGGCTACGGCATGGTCGTCGCCGCGACCATGGCCGGCGCCGACCCCGACGCGAAGAAGATCTTCGACGGCCTCGTCAAGTGGAAGATCGACCACCCGTCAGCCGTCAACCCGAACCTGCTCGCCGCCGAACAGGACGTCAACTGCCGCAGCGTCAACGGCGGGGACGGCGCCACCGACGGCGACATGGACGTGGCCTACGGCCTGCTCCTCGCCGACAAGCAGTGGGGCAGCGCCGGCACCTACAACTACAAGGACCTCGCGCTCAAGCACATCGCCGCGATCAAGAAGGACGAGGTCAACCCGACGACCAAGCTCCTGAAGCTCGGCGACTGGAGCAGCTCCGGCGACCAGTACTACTACATATCCCGCACCTCCGACTGGATGGTCGACCACTTCCGCGCCTTCCGCACGGCCTCCGGCGACACGACCTGGGACGCCGTGCGCACCGCGCACCAGACCCAGATCTCCCGACTCCAGTCGACCTACGCCTCCGGCACCGGACTCCTCCCGGACTTCGTCGTCGACACCAACACCACGCCCAAGCCCGCCCCGGGCGAGGTCCTGGAGGACCCGAACGACGGCGCCTACTGGTGGAACGCCTGCCGCACCCCGTGGCGCATCGCGGACGACGCGGTGACCAGCGGCGACGCCACCTCGCTCGCGGCCGCGCGGAAGGTCAACAGCTGGATCAAGACGAAGACCGGCGGCGACCCGAACAAGATCGCCATCGGCTACAAGCTCAACGGCACCCAGATCTCGTCGGGCAGCGAGGCCGCCTTCTTCGCCCCGTTCGCGGTGGCGGCGATGACCGACTCCGGCAGCCAGGCCTGGCTGGACGCCCTGTGGAACAAGATGCTGGCCACCCCGATCGACACCAGCAGCTACTTCTCCGCGAGCATCCAGCTCCAGGTCATGATCACGGCCTCAGGCAACCACTGGGTCCCGTAGCGGCACGGACAGCGCCGTGAGGCAGTCCGTCAGGGCCGCCGTGGTGGCCCCGAGCGGGAACCGCGCGGCGAGCTGACCGTCGGGGCGTACGACGAAGCCGGTGGCGCCGTCGGGGAGGTAGATCCGCGCGAACTCCCCGGCGGCGTCCCGGTACGCCGGGGCGCCGAGGGCGGGGACGACGTCCGGATCGGCCTCCCGGGGGAGCAGGGCGACGACGGCGAGCGGCAACCGGTCGCCCGCGGCGGCCCGCGCCGCCGCCACCGCCCGCGCGAGCCCGGTGGCATCCGCCCCGCACAGCACGGCGATGTGTCCGGGGCGGTCGCGCAGGACATCGAGCAGTCGCAGCGGGTACACGGCGACCGGTGTGTCCAGACCGCCGCAGTCCGGAGCCAGATCGCCGGGCTGCGGCGCCTCGACCGGCCCGTACGCGGCGCCGGCGAGCGGGCCGCCCCGATAGCCGACGAGCAGCTGGGCCTCGCGGAGCAGCAGGGTCCTCAGATCGTCCGCGTCGCTCTCGATGCCCCGGGTGGCGTGCCGCACGGTACGGCCGACGACCTCCTCGCCCACCGGTCGGCGCTCGGCGTCGTAGCTGCCGAGCAGCGCGGGCCCGGCCTCGCCCCTCACCACGAGGGCGAGCTTCCACGCCAGGTTGGCGGCGTCCTGGATGCCGGTGTTCATGCCCTGGGCGCCGGTGGGCGGGTGGATGTGCGCGGCGTCGCCCGCGACGAAGACCCGCCCCTCGCCGTAACGGCCGACGATGCGGTGGCTGATGCGGAACACCGACGACCAGCGCAGATCGGAGAGCCGGGCCGGGCCCGGGGCCAACCGGTCGACCACGGCCTGGAGATGGGACAGCTCGGGGCCGCGGCCGTCCTGGAGGCCGTGGGCGAGCCCGTCCGAGGGGGAGGCGGACCGGGGCGGCCGCCCGGCGCGCGCCGCATCGGCCGGTTCGGCCAGCTCGGGCGGCACCTTCATCGACATCCGGTAGCGCCCGGCGCCGGGCAGCGGAATGCAGACGAGGACGTCGTCGAGGGACCCGTCGGCGGTGCGGTGCTCGCAGCGGAGCGCGTATCCCTCGGGCAGGTCCCAGCCGGACTCGGCCACGACGTCGCCGAGCATGTACGCCTCCGGGAACGCGCCGCCCTCGTACGACAGGCCCAGGGTCTTGCGGACGACGCTGTGGGCCCCGTCGCAGCCGATCAGATACGGGACCCGCAGCTCCTCGGTGAACCCCGACGCGCTGCGCAGCAGGGCGGTGACCCCGTCCGGGTCCTGGACGAACGAGACGAGTTCGGTCCCGCGCTCGATGGACGTCCCCAGGCCTGCGACGTACTCCTCCAGGAGCCGCTCGGTCTCGTACTGCGGCAGGGCGGCGAAGCCGTACGGCACGTCGGGCGGCAGCTCCAGGGCGAGCCGGCCCGCCTCCGCGCCGTTGACGTAGGTGAGTTGGCCGCGCATCGGGACGGCGGCCTCCAGGACAGCACGGATCAGGCCCATCCGGTCCCACAGTTCCAAGGTGCGCGGCTGGATCCCGACGGCCTTGGCGTACGGGAGTCTGGCCGGCAGCCGGTCGACGAGCCGGCAGCGCACCCCGTGCCTGCGGAGCTCGGCGGCGGCGCTCAGCCCGACCGGACCCGCGCCCACGATGAGTACGTCGGTGGTGGTGCCGGTGTGCGCCACGGATGCCCTCCAGTGCCGTCCGGATCCTCGCCGGGTTCGGTCCTCCATGGTCACTCGCGGTCGCCCGTTCGGCGAGCCGTGCGGGCGACCGACCGGCGTACGCGCGCGTGGGCCGATGTACCGGCAGGCCCTGCCCTGCCTCGCCCTGCCCGGCCGCGGGCCCGACCACCCGGCCGGCCCGGGCGGACGGGATCGTGCGGCACTCCCGCCGAGCCCCCGGGGCCGTGTCCGAGGCGGGGACGGCGGCCGGGCTTCAGGGCTCCACGATGCCCCGGATGACGCCCAGCTCCAGAAGGTCCTGCGGGCGCAGCCGGAGTCGGTCCGCCGTCGTGGCGGACTCCTCCGGCGGGCGCTTGAGGATCGACGCGGCCGCCTCCGGGGCGATCACCGAGAAGTAGCTGTCGGGGGTGGCCCAGAGGTGGCCGGGGGCCGCGAGGGCCAGGGCGCCGCCCGAGCCGCCCTCGCCGATGAGGAGCGAGGTGACGGGCACGCGCGCGGTGGCCACGGCGGCGAACAGGTCGGCGATCGCCGGGCCCGCGCCGGCACGCTCCGCCTCCGGCCCGTTGGCCGCGCCCGGCGTGTCGACGAGGGTGAGGACCGGGATCCCCAGCCGGTCGGCGAGCCGTACGAGCCGGGCGGCCGTCCGGAAGCCGGCCGGGCGGGTCGCGGTCCCGCACTGCGCCGCGTACGCCACCGTACGGCCGTCGGGGAGCCGCCCGAAGCCGCACCGCATCCCCGGGTCGACACCGCCGGCACGGTCGCCCGAGATCTCCGCACGGACGGTGAAGTGCGCGTCGAGGTACGCGTCCGCCCGGGGACGGTCGGGGTGCCGGGCCCGGGCCACCGCCTCACGGCCGCTCGCGGCGGGCGGCGTGTCGGGGGAGCAGAGCGCCCGTGGCGCCGCCGCCTGCCCTTCGGCGGGACGCGTGAGCAGGGAGAGCCAGCGCCCGAGGGTGTCACGGAGCGCGTCGGCCGCCACGACCGCGTCGATGTGGCCGTGCGCGAGCTGTGCCTCAGCGGTGTACGCGGCGGGGTCCGCGTCCGGCGGGCGGACCCGGGAACCGGCGAAGCCGACCTGCGCGCCGGGCAGCGCGAGCACCACGTCCGAACCGGCGCCGAGCGTGGCCCAGCCGCCGCCCGTCGTCGGGTCCCGCAGGACGGCGATCTGCGGCAGCCCGGCGGCGCGGGTGAGGGCAGACTCGCCGGCCAGGAGCTGGAGTTGGAGCAACGCCCGCATACCCTCGTGCATCCGGCTGCCGCCCGTCGCCGGCAGCACGACCACGGGCAGCCGGCGGGCGCGGGCCCGAGCGTGGGCCGCGGCGGCGCGTGCCCCGGTCCGTTCCCCGAGGGAGCCGCCGAGGAAACCGAACTCGAAGGAGATCAGGACGGCCCGCACCCCGCCGACCTCACCCGTGCCGCAGACCACCGACTCGGTCTCGCCGGTACGGGCGGAGGCGCGCGCGTGGGCGGCGGAGTAGCCGGGCCATCCGAGCGGCCCGTCGCCCGTCAAGGGCCCCTCCGTGAAGGGGAATTCGGTGAAGTCGTCGCCGGCGACGAGGGCGATCGCCTCGCGTGCCGTCGTCGGGTCGCTCATCCGGACCTCGCAGCTCGTCGACGGAGTGTGGGGCAGGGCCCGGCCGCCCCGCGGTGGCCGCGGGGAACCGGACCCGCCGGTGCACCGTCACGGTAGCGCCCGGCGGTCCGACGGCTCCGGCCCGCCCCCGCGTCGCTCGCCGCGCCGTCCCTCAGGCCAGGATGCCGCTCCCGTGCGGCGCGTACAGGTCGAGGAGCCGGACCCTGGTCACCTGGAGGCGGTGGGCCAGGATCGCGCCCACCCAGAACATGACCGAGGCCCCGAACTCCGCGTCCGAGCGGCACATCGAGCGCACGGCCGGGGCGTTGAACTCCTGTGCCCGGACGGGGGTCATCGCCTCCGCCCCCGACTGGCACAGATACGGCGGGAACAGCCAGGACAGTCCCACCAGCTCACCGTGGTGCAGGGTCTCGATCACCGGTGCCCCGCGCCCCGGCACCTTGGCATCGAGCGTCACCGCGCCCGTCTTCACGATCCAGAACCGGTCGGCGTGCTGTTGCTCCTCGAACAGCCGGTGACCGGACTCGAAGTACACGTCCTCGGCGAAGGCCATCAGGCGTTCCCGGTGATCGGGCGGCAACGTGCTGACCTTGGGTGCGGCACTGCTCATGGCGGACCCTCCTCGCGCACTCGGCTCCCACCCCCAGTGTCCGCCAGCCCGCCCGCACGCGCGCGTAAGCGGGTTCAGGCACCCGGCCCCGCCGCCGGAAGGCCTCGCGCAGATCGGTACGGAATCCATGGCAGACAAGCCCGCGATCGTCCTCGTCCGCGGCTTCTGGGGCGGCGCCGCCCACTGGTCCAAGGTCATCACCGAACTCCACCGCCGCGGCCACGACCGGCTCCACGCCGTGGAGAACCCGCTCACCTCGCTCGCCGACGATGCCGAGCGGACACGGAAGATGGTCCGGCAGGTCGACGGGCCCGTCCTCCACCGAGGACCGCATGATCCACCCCGACAACGAGCGCCGCATGGTCGCGCGGATGAACCCGCGCAAGACCGTCGAGCTCGACGCGAGCCACGCCTCGCTCGCCTCCCGGCCCGTCGAGGTCTGCGACCTGATCGAACTGGCCGTGCGCGAGACCGCCTCCTGACCACGGCACGACCGCCGCCGCCCGGCCGCCCGGCGGCCGGCTGACGGTGTGGACCGCACGTGACCCCCGGCTCGTGGGCCGGGGGTCACGTCTCGGCATGCCCGCTCGCTCTCCGTGCACCCCCTCCGGAGTGCGGGTACCGGGTGGAGGGCGGAGCATGAACGTGAGAAGGAGCGGCAAGCGGGGGCGTGAGCCAGGAGGGTGACATGCCCGTCCCGGAAGGTGGCGTCCCGGAAGGTGGCGACGAGCTCGTCGTGCTGCGCGGGGTCGACAAGCACTTCGGCTCCCTGCACGTCCTCCAGTCCATCGACCTCACGGTCCACCGCGGCGAGGTCGTGGTCGTCATCGGGCCGTCGGGCTCGGGGAAGTCGACGCTCTGCCGCGCGATCAACCGCCTGGAGACCATCGACGAGGGCGAGATCGTCGTCGACGGACGCCCCCTGCCGGCCGAAGGCCGCGAACTCGCGGCCCTGCGCGCCGACGTCGGGATGGTCTTCCAGTCCTTCAACCTCTTCGCGCACAAGACGGTGCTCGACAACGTCACCCTGGGCCAGATCAAGGTCCGCAAGAAGGACCGGAAGGCGGCCGAGCAGCGCGCCCGCGCACTCCTCGACCGGGTCGGGGTCGCCTCCCAGGCGGACAAGTACCCGGCCCAGCTCTCCGGCGGCCAGCAACAGCGCGTGGCGATCGCCCGCGCCCTCGCCATGGATCCGAAGGTGATGCTCTTCGACGAGCCGACCTCCGCGCTCGACCCCGAGATGATCAACGAGGTCCTGGAGGTCATGCAGCAACTCGCCCGGGACGGCATGACGATGGTGGTCGTCACCCACGAGATGGGCTTCGCCCGGTCCGCCGCCAACCGCGTCGTCTTCATGGCCGACGGCAGGATCGTCGAGGAGACGACTCCGGACGAGTTCTTCAGCAATCCGCGCAGCGACCGTGCCAAGGACTTCCTGTCCAAGATCCTCCACCACTGACACCCATGACCACGGAGACCTGGGCACCGGCACCACCGCACCACCGCACGACACGGCAGGGTCGCCGCCCGACCAGCAGCCCCCAGGGGTGATTCTCATGAACGCGACCAGGACCGGCAGGACGACCGTCAGGACCGGCAGGGCCACCGTGGCCGTCGCCGCGGCCGTCGTCCTCTCCTTCACCTCCGCAGGATTCGCGAACGGTGCCACCGGCGCCGTGCCACGCGACCACGGCGGCGACGAGATCACCGTCGGCATCAAGTACGACCAGCCCGGCATCGGCCTGAAGACCCCCGACGGCACGTACACCGGCTTCGACGTCGACGTGGCCACGTACATCGCCAAGGAGCTCGGCCACGACCCCTCCGACATCGTGTGGAAGGAGGCCAAGAGCGCCGACCGGGAGACGCTGCTCCAGCGCGGCGACGTGGACTTCATCGCGGCCTCGTACTCGATCAACGACAAGCGGGCCGAGAAGGTCGACTTCGCCGGCCCCTACCTCCTCGCCCACCAGGACGTCCTGATCAGGGCCGACGACGACTCGATCAAGCAGCCGTCCGACCTCAACAACAAGAAGCTCTGCTCGGTCACCGGCTCGACCTCCGCGCAGAACGTCAAGGACAAGATCGCTCCCGACGCCCAGCTCCAGGAGTTCGGCGGCTACTCGGAGTGTCTGACCGGTCTCGAGAACGGTGTCATCGACGCCGTCACCACCGACGACTCGATCCTCGCCGGATACGCCTCGCAGAGCGAGTTCAAGGACAAGTTCAAGCTCGGCGGCTTCAAGATGAGCAACGAGAACTACGGCATCGGCGTCCAGAAGGGCAGCGAACTCAAGGCCAAGATCAACACAGCCCTGGAGAAGATGGTCGCCGACGGTTCCTGGGACGCGGCGGTGAAGAAGAACTTCGGCCCCGCGAACTACCAGAACGAACCCGCCCCCGAGATCGGCGTCATCGTGAAGTGAGCGAGCCGTCGTGTTCGACTTCCTCCAGGGGTACGACCTGCTCGGAGCCTTCTGGGTGACGGTGCAGCTCACCGTCTACTCGGCGATCGGCTCCCTCGTCTGGGGGACGCTGCTGGCGGCGATGCGCGTCAGCCCCGTCCCCCTCATGCGGGGCTTCGGCACCGTCTACGTCAACGTCGTCCGCAACATCCCCCTCACCGTCATCATCGTCTTCACCTCGCTCGGGCTGTTCCAGACCCTGGGCGTCAGCATGGGCGCCGACCGGTTCACCACGATCAACTTCCGGCTCGCCGTCCTCGGCCTCATCGCGTACACCAGCGCCTTCGTCTGCGAGGCGCTGCGCTCCGGCATCAACACCGTTCCCCTCGGCCAGGTCGAGGCCGCCCGCGCCATCGGACTCAGCTTCCCCCAGGTCCTGCGCATCATCGTGCTCCCGCAGGCCTTCCGCTCCGTCGTCGGCCCGCTCGCCAACGTCCTCATCGCCCTCACCAAGAACACCACCGTCGCCGCCGCCATCGGCGTCGCGGAAGCCGCCCTGCTCATGCGGGAGATGATCGAGAACGAGGCCCAGCTCATCCTCATCTCCGCGATCTTCGCCGTCGGCTTCATCTGCCTGACCCTGCCCACCGGCCTGTTCCTCGGCTGGGTGGCCAAGAAGGTGGCGGTGAAACGGTGAAGACCAAGCCCACCGTCCTCTACGACGTCCCCGGCCCCCGCGCCCGGCGCCGCAACCTCCTCTGGACGCTGCTGTTCCTGCTCGCGCTCGCCGCCGTCGTGTGGTGGGTGGTGGTGAGCCTCGCGGACAAGAACCAGCTCGAATGGGCCAAGTGGGCCCCCTTCTTCACCGACGCCCGGGTCTGGGAGACGTACATCCTCCCCGCCCTCAAGAACACCGTGATCGCCGCCGGACTCTCCATGGTGATCGCCCTGCCCCTCGGCGCGCTCCTCGGCGTCTCCCGGCTCTCCGACCACCGGGCCGTGCGCGGAGCGGCGGGCACGGTCGTCGAGTTCTTCCGCGCGATCCCCGTCCTGATCCTCATGCTCTTCGCCAACGCGGCCTTCTCCGAGTTCACCGACATCAGCCCGGAGACCCGCCCGCTGTACGCCGTCGTCACCGGGCTCGTCCTCTACAACGCGTCCGTCCTCGCCGAGGTCGTCCGGGCCGGCATCCTCGCCCTCCCCGCCGGCCAGACCGACGCGGCGAAGGCCATCGGCATGCGCAAGGGCCAGACCATGGCGTACGTGCTCCTGCCGCAGTCCGTCACGGCCATGCTGCCCGCACTCGTCAGCCAGCTCGTCGTCATCGTCAAGGACACCGCGCTCGGCGGCGCGATGCTGGGATTCTCCGAACTCCTCGCCTCCGTCCGCCCGATGAGCGCCAACTACGGAGCGAACACGATCGCCTGCTTCACCGTCGTCGCCGTGCTCTTCGTCATCCTCAACTTCGCGCTCACCACCTTCGCCTCCTGGCTCGAAGCGAGGCTGCGGCGCGGCAAGAGGTCCACGGGCGCGGTCGTCGGGGCGGACGCGGTGGAGGAACTCGCCACACCGGGCGAACACACGGGCCCGGCCGGCGGGCCCAAGTGACCTACGGGAGGAATGGGAGACCGGCCGGGGGCACGCGCGCGTGCCCCCGGCCGAATCGGGTCCCGGGCCGGCGAGCGGCGCCACCCCTCAGGACTGCGGGAGGGCGAGCACCGCCACCGGCGCGGAGGTCGGGCTCGGGGAACCACCGGCGGGTTCGACGGTGACGCCCACCCCGGACGCCCGGTTCACGGGGCCGGCGAGGAGGGTCGCCTGGGTGGTGGCGCCCGGGTCCATCAGCCCCGCGTCCCGCATGGTGCCCCCGTCGTCGTACCAGAGCTGGTAGACCTTGCCGGCCGGCGGCGGCGCCATGCCGGAGGCGGCGAACACCGCCCGGTCGAGCGAGGCCGAGACGACGACCGTGCCCACGGCGCCCCCTTCGAGCCGGCTCGTGGAGACGCGGGCGTCCGGGGCCGCGAGGACCTCGGCGACGGCGTCGTTCGCCTCGCGGGCGCGTGCCGTCTCCTGCCGGGCGTCCTCGGCCTGCCCGTGCTGCCAGACCGCGACCCCGCCGAGCCCGACGGCCCCGGCGAGGCAGGCCGCCAGCGCCCAGTGCGACCACCGGCGGAGACCGCGCCGCCCGAGCGGGGCCCGCGCCGTCTTCGTGGACGGCGGCGGCTCCTGGCGGACGGTCGCGATCCGACCCAGCACGTTCGCCCGGAGCGCGGCGTTCGGCGGCTCCGCGACGGCGAGACCGAGCCGGACCACGGTCTCGGAGAACTCCCGGACCTCCTGGCCGCACGCCGAGCACTCCGCGAGGTGACGCCGTACGGCCTCGTGCTCCTCGGAGTCCAGTGCGCCGAGCGCGTACGCACCGGTCAGCGTGTGCGGATCGACGGCGTTCACACGCCCACCCCCAGACAGTCCCTGAGCCGGATGAGCCCGTCGCGCATCCGCGCCTTGACGGTGCCCAGCGGCACGGCCAGCAGTTCCGCGACCTCGCGATAGGTGAGGCCCCGGTAGTACGCCAGGGTCACCGACTGGTGCTGCAGCTCGGTGAGTCCCCGCAGACAGCGCCGGACCTGCTCCCGCTCCAGCCGGCCCTCCACCTGCTCCACGACCTCGTCGTAGGCGGTCGTGTGCTCCAGCAGGGCCACACGCTTCTCCCGGTTCGACGCCGACTGCTCGGAGCGGACCCGGTCGACGGCCCTGCGGTGCGCGAGGGTCAGGACCCAGGCCAGGACCGACCCCCGTCCGGGCTCGTAGCGGGCCGCGGTCCGCCACACTTCGACCAGCACCTCCTGGGCGACCTCCTCCGACTGGGCGGGATCCCGCAGCACGGTGCGGACGAGGCCCAGCACCGGCCCCGAGACGGCCTCGAAGACGGTCGTGAAGGCCTGCTGGTCGCCGAGCGCCACCCGGCCCATCAGCTCGGGCAGGTCCACGGCCGCGGGCCGGACACTGCCGATCCACACGTTCTCTGTCACCGGCGTGTTCCTCCAGGAGTTACTCGGTTCCATGAGGGATTCGGAGCCGGCGGCCCGGCGGACGGGTCGCGCGGAGGTTTTTTCCGCACAGCGCCGCCGGCCGAGGCGCGACTGCCGATCCTCATCACCCATTCGGGTGGAGGGAGCCATCCGGACGCGGCCGCGCACCGAATGACTGGTGTGGGCCGCCGACCGGCGGACCCGAAGCCCCAGGAGTGATCATGAACACCCAGACCTACCGTCGCGCCGCCGTCGCCGTGACCGCCGCCGTGCTGCTGCCGCTGGGCCTCACCGCCTGTTCGGCCGAGGCGAGCGGTGACGGAGCGGCGGCTCCCGCGGCGGCCTCCTCGCAGTCGACCGCGACCGCCACGACGGCCGACGGCCCCTTCGGCCCCGGGTGCGCGTCGGTGCCGAAGGACGGCGCCGGTTCCTTCGCCGGTATGGCCAAGGACCCGGTGGCCACGGCTGCCTCGAACAACCCCGAGCTGTCGACGCTGGTCACCGCCGTCAAGCAGGCAGGGCTTGTCGACACGCTGAACAACGCCGAGAACATCACGGTGTTCGCGCCGACCAACGCCGCCTTCGCCAAGATCCCGAAGGCCGACCTGGACAAGGTCCTCGCCGACAAGGCGATGCTGACGGACATCCTCACGTACCACGTCGTGGGCCAGAAGCTGACCCCGAAGCAGCTGGAGAACGGCTCCTTCGAGACCCTCCAGAAGAGCAAGCTGACCACCAAGGGCTCCGGCGAGTCCTTCACGGTCAACGACTCCGCGAAGGTGGTCTGCGGCAACGTCCCGACCGCCAACGCCACGGTCTACATCGTCGACACCGTGCTGATGCCTAAGTAGGCCCGGCACCCTCCCGAGCGGTACCGCTGTTCTCCCGCCCCGTCGCGTCCCGGCTGAGCTCGCCCGGCCACCACGCGACGGGGCCGAGGTCCCGTACGAGCGCGGGCACGAGCAGCGAGCGGACGACGAGGGTGTCCAGGAGGACGCCGAACGCGACGATGAAGGCGATCTGCACCAAGAAGGCGAGCGGAATGACGCCCAGTGCCGCGAACGTGGCGGCGAGCACCACCCCGGCGGACGTGATGACGCCGCCGGTCGCGGTCAGTCCGCGCAGGACGCCCTCGCGGACCCCGTGCCGCAGCGACTCCTCCCGCACCCTGGACATCAGGAAGATGTTGTAGTCGACGCCGAGCGCGACCAGGAACACGAATCCGTACAGCGGGACCGAGGAGTCGGTGCCGCTGAAACCGAAGACGTACCGGAAGACCAGGGCCGAGACACCGAGGGTGGCGAAGAAGTTCAGGGCCACCGTGGCCACGAGCAGCAGCGGCATCACGAGGGAGCGGAGAAGACCCACGAGGATGGCCAGGATGACGGCGAGCACCACCGGCACGATGAGCATCCGGTCGCGCTCGGCGGTCCGCTGGGTGTCGTACCGCTGCGCCGTGTAGCCGCCGACGAGGGCGTCCGCCCCCGGCACCGCGTGCACGGACGTACGGAGCCGCGCCACCGCCGCCTTGGCCGCGTCGCTGTCGGCCGCGTCGGTCAGGGTGACGTCGATCCGGACCCGTCCGTCGACGACCAGCGGGGCTCCGGCCCCCGGCCGGCCGGAGGTCGTGACGGCCGCGGCCGAGTCCACTCCCTCGACCCGCTCCGCGGCCTCGGTCACCCGGGCGGCCGTGTCCGCGTCGGCGATCACGATCGCGGGGTTGCCCGCGCCACCGGGGAAGTGCCGTCCGAGCTGCTCCTGCGCGGCGACGGAGGGGGCGTCGTTCACGAAGATCTCGTCGAGCGGGACCCCCTTGGACTCCAGGACCGGCGCGAACGCGGCGCAGGCGAGCAGCCCGGCGAGGGTCGCCGCCCACACCTTGCGGGGAGCTCGGTCCACCAGCGAGGCCACACGGCGCCAGATCCCGTGGCCGCCGCCCTCGGACTCGGACGGGCGGGGACGGGAGGGCCAGTACGCGGCGCGGCCGAGCAGGACCAGGACGGCGGGCAGGAAGGTCAGCGTGCTGAGCACGGCGCAGACGATGCCGATGGCGCCCACCGGGCCGAGGGCCCGGTTGTTGGTCAGATCGCTGAACAGCAGCGCGAGCAGGGCGAGCGCGACGGTGGCCGCACTGGCCGTGATGGGGCCGGCGGACTGGCGCAGCGCCGCGCGCATGGCGGGGACACGCTCTCCGTCGAGTCGGGCGAGCTCCTCGCGGTAGCGGGCGGCGAGGAGCAGCGCGTAGTCGGTGGCGGCGCCGATGACCAGGATCGACAGGATGCCCTGCACCTGTCCGTCGACCCGGACGACGTCGTGGTCGGCGAGCACGTACACGACGGCGCAGGCGAGTGCGAGTGCGAGCACCGCGCCGACGATGATGATCAGGGGCAGCAGCACGCTGCGGTACACGAGCAGCAGGATGAGCAGCACGGTGACCAGCGCGACCATGAGCAGCAGTCCGTCGATGCCGGCGAAGGCGTCCGACAGATCGGCCTGGGTGGCGGCGGGACCGGCGAGCCACACGGTCGTCCCGGGCACGGAGGAGGCCGCCTTGTCGATCTCCGCCAGCGTGGGCGCGAGCTCGTCGCCGAGGTCGGGGCGGAGCTGGACGACTCCGCGCAGCGCCTCACCGTCCTCGGAGGGGAGGGCCGGGGTCGGGGTGCCGACGACACCGGGCCGCCCGGTGAGCGTGGCCAGCGCACGCGTGGCCGCGGAGCGGGTCTCGGCGTCGATCGGCGCGCCGCCGGGTGAGGTCCAGACGACGAGCGCGGGAAGCGTCTCGTCCTGGCGGAAGGCCCGCTGGGCCTCGATCACCCGGGTGGACTCGGCGCTTTGGGGGAGAAAGGCGGCCTGGTCGTTGGTGGCCACCTCTCCGAGCTTGCCCGCGTACGGGCCGAGCCCGCCGCCGACGGCGAGCCAGAGGACGAGCAGGACGAGGGGCAGCAGTCGGGCGGCCCATCGTGTGGGGCGGGGCATACGGACTCCAGGGCAGGGGTCTGTCGACACGGAAGAAGTGTCTCAAGGAGAAAGAATCTCAATGATTGAGAGAGATTGAAACACGGGGAAGCCCCGTGAGGGAGCAGGGGGGTGCCGGGCTCGCCGGGCGAGTGGGCGGAGAAGGGCGCGCCGGGGGTGCCGACGGGCCGGCCGTCCGCTGGTCCGGCCGCCGGTCCGCCCGCCCGCCCACCGGGCCGGCGACGGGTGGGCGGCGGCCCTGGGCATGGGCCGTCGGGGCCGTGACGGGCCGGGACTCGACCGGTCGCCGGCGGACGACGGGCTCGGCGGGGCGCCGGGGGCCTCGGTCAGCGGCGGGGGACGTGCAGGTCGCCGAGTTCCTCGTTCAGCGCGTCCAGGAAGCGCACGGCCGCGGCCAGCTCCTCCGCGTCGAACCGCAACCGGGCCCGCTCCGCCGCCTGCGCCAGCGGCATGAAGTAGCTGCGCGCGGCGGCCTTCGCCCCCTCGGCGTAGTGCACGTGCACGACCCTGCGATCGGCGCTCTCCCGGGAGCGGCGGATGTGCCCGGCCCGTTCGAGCCGGTCGAGACAGGCCGTGACCGCGCCCGAGGTCAGCCCCAGGTGCTCCCGCAGCCGGCCCGGCGTCAGCGGCTCCGGGCTGTCCAGGACGACCGAGAGCGCCTGCACGTCCGTGGGATGCAGTCCCTGCGCGAGCGCGAAACCATGGACCAGTCGGTTGATCTCACCGTTCGTCCGTCGCAGCGCGCGGGCGAAACTCAGCGCATCACCCGGCACGCCCCCGGGCGCGGTCCCACCGGTCTCGGGTTCCTCTGTACTGGCCACACGATCAGCCTATAGATACCGGCCGGTGCATCCGCGGCGGCCGCACCTCCGGAAGAGAACAGGTGGAAGCTCGAACCCCCGGCCGGTGGGGCAGCGTGGCACCCGCGCCGCCGACGCCCCCACCGACGACGCGTCTCCACCGGAACGCGTCTTCACCGGCGGACGGACCTCCACCGACGACGGAACGGAGCAGATCCATGAGCGACGCGTCAGGGCACGAGTCCCCGGGACCGCTGTGCCTGGTCACCGGTGCCAGCGGCTACATCGGCGGCCGCCTCGTCCCCGAACTCCTGGAGGCCGGATTCCGGGTGCGGTGCCTGGCCCGTACGCCCGCGAAACTGCGCGACCACCCCTGGGCCGGGGAGGTGGAGGTCGTCCGGGGCGACGTCACCGACGCCGAGACCCTCGTTCCCGCCTTCCAGGACGTCGACGTCGCGTACTACCTGGTGCACGCCCTGGGCGCCGGGCACGGCTTCGAGCGCACCGACCGCGCGGCGGCCCGGAACTTCGCCCGGCAGGCCCGCGCGGCCGGGGTCGGTCGCATCGTCTACCTCGGCGGCCTCACCCCGCGCGGCGTGCCCGACCAGGAGCTCTCGCCGCACCTGCGGTCACGCACCGAGGTGGGCCGCATCCTCCTGGAATCGGGAGTCCCCACCACGGTGCTCCGCGCCGCCGTCATCATCGGATCCGGCTCGGCCTCGTTCGAGATGCTCCGGTACCTCACCGAACGCCTGCCGGTGATGGTCACCCCGAGCTGGGTCCGCACCCGGATCCAGCCGATCGCCGTCCGGGACGTCCTCCGCTATCTCGTCGGCAGCGCGCGCATGCCCGCTGAGGTCAGCCGGGCCTTCGACATCGGCGGCCCCGACATCCTCACCTACCTCGGCATGATGCGCCGCTACGCCGCCGTCGCCGGACTGCCCCGGCGGCTCATCTTCCCCGTGCCGGTCCTCACCCCCCGGCTGTCCAGCCACTGGATCGGCCTCGTCACCCCGGTGCCCCGGTCCATCGCCCGCCCGCTCGCGGAGTCGCTCCGGCACGAAGTCGTCTGCGACGAGCACGACATCGCCGACTGGGTGCCGGACCCGCCCGGCGCCCCGCTCAGCTTCGAACGGGCCCTCGCCCTCGCCCTCCAACGGGTCCGCGAGGCGAAGACCACCACCCGCTGGTCCTCCGCTTCGATCCCCGGCGCCCCGAGCGATCCCCTGCCCACCGACCCGGACTGGGCGGGCGGCAGCCTCTACACCGACGAGCGCGAACTCACCGTCGACGCCTCGCCGCAGGCGCTGTGGCGGGTCGTCGAGGGCGTCGGCGGGGAGAACGGCTGGTACTCCTTCCCCCTCGCCTGGGCCGTTCGCGGCTGGGTCGACCGGCTCGTCGGAGGCGTCGGGCTGCGCCGGGGCCGGCGCGACGCCCTGCACCTGAGGGCCGGTGACTCGCTGGACTTCTGGCGGGTGGAGGAGATCGAACGGGGCCGGCTGCTGCGGCTGCGCGCCGAGATGAGGCTCCCCGGGCTCGCCTGGCTGGAGATGTACGCCGAACGTGACGACGACGGGGCGACGCGCTACCGCCAGCGGGCCCTGTTCCACCCCCGCGGTCTGGCCGGCCACGCCTACTGGTGGAGCGTCGCGCCGTTCCACGCCGTGGTCTTCGGCGGCATGGCCCGCAACATCGCGTCGACGGCGGAGGCGAGCGAGGCGGCGGGCAACGGCGCCCCCTCGTCCGCGTCCGCCCCCTCGTCCGCCCCCTCGCTCGCGTCCGACGCCCCGCTCGCGTCCGGACCGGCGCCCGCGTCCGACCCCGCGTCCTCGCGGGGTTCGTCGCCGTCGCCGGGGTCGTCGTCCGCCCCGTCACCCGCATCCGGCGCGCCCCCGAAGGGCGAATGACCTCCGCACGTCAGTACAGCGACCCACCGGGCAGGCGCCTCGCCGAGCCGGTCGGTGACCCCACGCCAGGAGCGGTGCCATGAACGTCTCGGTCGTCCTGTTCACCTCGGACCTCCGCGTCCACGACCATCCCCCGCTGCGCGCCGCGCTGGGCCGGGGGAACGAGGTCGTCCCGCTGTTCGTACGGGATCCGGCCGTGGCCCGGGCGGGCCAGGCGGCGCCCAACCGGGACGCGTTCCTCGCGGACTGCCTCGACTCCCTCGACGCAGGACTGCGCGAGCGCGGCGGCCGGCTCGTGGTGCGCTCGGGCGACCCCGTCGACGAGGTGCGCGCGGTCGTGCGGGAGGCCGACGCCGACGAGGTCCACATGGCGGCCGGCTGCAGCGGGTTCGCGCGGCGCCGCGAGGACCGCCTGCGGCACGCGCTGGAGGCGGACGGGCGGCGCCTGTACGTCCACGACGCCGTCGTCACCGCGCTGCCCACGGGTGCCGTGACTCCGGGCGGTTCGGACCACTACGCGGTCTTCACCCCGTACTTCAACCGCTGGTCCCGTGAACGGCTCCGCGAGCCGCTCGCCGCCCCACGGGTGATCCGGACCCCCCGGGGCGTCCGCTCCGAGAAGCTGCCGGCCCGCGCGGACGTGTCGGCCGTCTCGCAGGGTCTCGCCACCGGCGGCGAGCAGGAGGGCAGGAAGCGGCTGACCGACTGGCTGGCCCGGGGCGTCGACACCTACGAGGAGGGCCACGACGACCTCGCGGGCGACGTGACGTCCCGCCTCTCGCCGTACCTCCACTTCGGCGCCGTCTCGGCGGCCGAGGCGGTCCACCGTGCCCGGTCGCGGGGCGGGGCGGGCGCCGAGGCGTTCGTGCGCCAGCTCTGCTGGCGCGACTTCCACCACCAGGTCCTCGCCGCACGCCCCGACGCCGCCGCCGAGGACTACCGCACCCGTCACGACCGCTGGCGGCGCGGGAAGGAGGCGGACGCCGACCTCCGGGCGTGGCGCGAGGGCCGCACCGGCTACCCCGTCGTCGACGCCGCGATGCGCCAGCTCGCCCACGAGGGCTGGATGCACAACCGGGGGCGGCTGCTCACCGCCTCGTTCCTGACCAAGACCCTGTACATCGACTGGCGCGAGGGAGCGCGGCACTTCCTGGAACTCCTGGTCGACGGCGATGTCGCCAACAACCAGCTCAACTGGCAGTGGATGGCCGGCACGGGCACGGACAGCCGCCCCAACCGGGTGCTCAACCCGGTGATCCAGGGCAAGCGGTACGACCCGGACGGCGCGTACGTAAGGCGCTGGCTGCCGGAGCTCGCCGGGCTCGAAGGCCCCGCGGTCCACGAGCCGTGGAAGCTGCCCGGGCTCGAACGGGCCCGGTACGACTACCCGGACCCCGTCGTCGAACTCTCCGACGGCCTCGCCCGCTTCCGGCAGGCCCGCGGACAGGACTGAGAGCCGCTCAGTCGCCTCCCGGACCGGCGGCGGCCCCCTCGCCGTCCCGTGCGGCGACGCACAGACCGCGCAGCAGGGACAGGGCCTCCCGCAGCCCCGAGGGGCGCAGCATCCCCGGCCCCAGCGTCCGCCCCGCCCAGCCGGGGCCCGCGAGGAGGACCGCCGTCCGGGACCGGGCGCCCCGGACGCCCCACGCGGTGTCCGCGACATGGTGAGCCAGGGGATGGTCCGCGGTCGAGCGCGCCTGGGCCCACAGGGCGACCGCGGCGGGACCCGTCCTCCGTACCGCCTGGTCGAGCGCCTCCGGGGGCACGGCCGCCCCGAACATCAGGGTGGGGACACCGAGTTCGGCCAGCCCGGCGGCGAGCGCCTCCAGCGGGAGGGTGTGCTGCTCGTGCGGCACACAGGCGAGCAGCACCGGGGGAGTGCGCGCGCCCGAGGTCCTGGCACGCCCCGCCGCGCCGACCCGGCGCAAGGCCGTCGAGACGTGCCAGGACAGCAGGTGCTCCACCTCGACGTAACGGTCGTCCGAGGTCTCCCACTTGCGGCCCACGGCGTGCAGGGCGGGCGCCAGGACCTCCTCCCACGCGGTGACCAGGCCGTACCGCACGATCGTGGACTCCAGGAGCTCGTCCATGGCCCCCGAGTCCAGCCTGACGGCCGCGCGGCCCAGTCCCCGCAGCTCCCGTCGGACCTCGTCGAGGGTCGGCCCGGGGGCGGCGGGCGGGACGGGCGTCTCCCCGGTCGCGGGCGGGGCTGTTACGGCTCCGGCCCGGGCGGCCCTGGCCGCCTCCGCCGGAGGGACCCCGGACGCCGTCAGCCGGCACATCTCCTGGAGGACGGCGATGTCGTCGGGGCTCCACCGGCGGTGCCGGCCGCTCTCATGGGCGGCGGGGCCGATGCCGTAGCGCCGGTCCCAGGAGCGCAGGGTGGTGGGGGCGACACCGAGGCGGCGGGCGACCGCGCCACTGGTGAGGCCCGGCGAGAGTTCGCTCATGGGGTCCACGATACGACGCACAACCGTTGCGAATGGTGCGGGCACCGTGCCGGGACGGAGCCTGGGTGTGCCCCGTAAGGGACCCCGCCCGCCGACCGGTCACCGCCGGTCCCGGCCTGAGGAGCAGTCGCCATGACCGCACCGAGCGTCGACACCCGGCCCCGGCTCCGGCTCGAGCCGCGGCCCCTGTCCGACCGCGAGGTCGCCGACGGGTTCGTGCGCGGCGACGAGCGCTGTCTGGCCGTCGCCCACGCCCGCTGGCACGGCCTCGTGCACACCCTCGCCGCCCGCACCCTCGGTGATGTCAGGGAGGCGGAGGACGTCGGCCAGCAGGTCTTCCTCGCGGCCTGGCGGGGCCGGGCCGGCTACCGGCCGGAGCGCGGTCCGTTCCCCGGCTGGCTCGTCGGCATCACCCGGCGGAAGATCGCCGACGCGCTCGCGGCGCGTACCCGGCGCCGGGACCTGGTGCTCGCCGTGGGCGAGCGGCTGTCCCCCGACGGCGCGGCCGTCCCGGACCACGACAGGGTCGTCGAAAGGCTCGTGGTCACCGGCGAGCTCGCCAAGCTGCCCGCCGCGCAGCGCGAGGTCCTCGCCATGGCCTTCTACGGGGACCTCACCCAGGTGCAGATCGCCGAGCGCACCGGAATGCCGCTCGGCACCGTGAAGAGCCACGCACGGCGCGGCCTCGACCGGATGCGCCGCTCACTGACCGAGCCGCCGGCCGGCCGCGCCCCGGCCGACGCGGGCTGCGACCCCGCGGCCTGAGGCACCGGCGGCCCGGGGCACCGCGCGTCGCGGTCCGAGGCCTCACGTGCTGTGACCCCACGCCCTGAGACACCGCGCGCCGCCCCCGCCGAGTTCACCCCCGACGCGATCGCGCCGCGCCGTTGCCGCGTACCCCGGGCGCACCCCGGTACGGTGGCGCCGCGCGGGCGACGCGTGTCCGGCCGCCGGGAGCGCGCCGCCGTCCACCTTCCAGGTGAATCGACCCGTCCCGACCGCCTCCGACGCCGAATGAGGAGCATGACCCTCTCCGAGCCCCAGGCCGGGCCCACCCGCACGGACCGGCTCCTCGCGGCCGTCGGCGGCCTGATCGCCGGATACGTCTCCCTCGCCGTCGCGGACCTCGCGGCCTACTGGGTACGGCCCGAGGCGAGCCCCGTGACCGCCGTCGGCGGCGCCGTCGTCGACCGGACGCCGGCGGCCGTCAAGGAGTGGGCGATCCAGGAGTTCGGCGAGAGCGACAAGGCCGTCCTCCAGCTCGGGATCCTGGTCGTCCTCGGGGTCCTCGCCGTCGGGATCGGCCTCCTCGCGCTGCGCCACCGGCTGATCGGGTCGGTGGCGCTCGGTGCCTTCGGCGTGCTCGGTGCCCTGGCGGCCGTCACCCGCCCCGACTCGGACTCCGCGCTCGACGCCGTGCCCTCACTGGTGGGCGCCGCCGCCGGCGCGGCCCTGCTGTACGCCCTGACCGGCATCCTCACCCGGAGAGCGGGGGCGGGGGCGGCGGCCGCCCGCGCCGACCGCCGGACCTTCCTGATCGCCGCCGCCTCCGCCGGCCTCGTCTCGACCGGCGCCGCGGCCCTCGCCAGGGCGGTCGGCAGCCCCGTCGAGGAGAACGCGGCCGCCTCCCGGGCGGCCCTGCGCCTGCCCCGGCCCGCGTCCCCCGCGCCGGCCGTACCCGCCGGAGCGCAGCTCCCGGTCCCCGGCATCAGCCCCTTCGTCACCCCGAACCGCGACTTCTACCGCGTCGACACCGCGCTCGTCGTCCCCCGGGTCGACGCCGACCGGTGGCTGCTGGGCGTCCACGGCGCGGGCGTCCGCGAGGAGCTCACCGTCACCCTGCGGGAGCTCATGACCCGGCGGATCGTGGAGCGGGACATCACCCTCGCCTGTGTCTCGAACGAGGTCGGCGGCCCGTACGTCGGCAACGCCCGCTGGCTCGGTGTGTCCCTCGCCGACCTCCTGCGCGAGGCGGGCGTCCGGCCGCCCTCCGAAGGCGGCCCCGCCGACCAGCTGGTGGCCCGCTCGATCGACGGCATGACCATCGGCACCCCGGTGGAGCAGGTCATGGACGGCCGGGACGCCCTCCTCGCCTTCGGCATGAACGGCGAACCCCTGCCCTTCACCCACGGCTTCCCCGTCCGCATGGTCGTCCCGGGCCTCTACGGCTACGTCTCCGCCTGCAAGTGGATCGAGTCGATCGAGCTCACCACCTTCGCCGCCTACGACGCCTACTGGGTGCCGCGCGGCTGGGCGGCCCAGGCCCCCGTCAAGACCGAGTCCCGCATCGACACGCCCCGCTCCTTCGCCCGTCCCGCCGCCGGCCCCGTCATGGTCGCCGGGGTCGCCTGGGCCCAGCACCGGGGCATTCGCCGGGTCGAGGTACGGATCGACGACGGCCCCTGGCAGGAGGCCCGGCTCGGCGCCGAGGACAGCGCCGACACCTGGCGCCAGTGGCTGTACCCGTGGACGGCCGCCCCCGGCCGCCACACCCTCACCGTCCGCGCCACCGACGGCACCGGCGCCACCCAGCCCGAGGAGCGCACCGACACCATGCCCGACGGGGCCCAGGGCTGGCACTCGGTCGTCGTGACGGTCGAGGCGGGGTAGTCCGCCCGCCCGAAGTGAAGAAGCCGTGAGCGTGGAAGAACGAGCTGTGAGGGTGGAAGGGGGTAGCCGTGACGGTCGGGGTGCGGCATCGTGACGGTCGGGAGGGTGGCGCGGTCCGGTCCGGGCAGCGTAACGAACCGGCGCCGACCACCCGTTCGTCGCTCTCATGAGGGAGACTGCTCCCGTGCGTGGACATCTGCCGGACGAGAACCCCGGTTTCGTGGGACGCCGCACGGAACTGGAGCGCATATCCGCCGCGTTGGCGGAGCACCGCCTCGTCACCGTGACCGGCGTCGGGGGAGTCGGGAAGACCCGGCTCGCGCTGCGCGCCGCGCACCTGACCGCCGACCGGTACCCCGACGGCGCCTGGTGGACCGACCTCACCCCGCTCGACGGCGACCGGCTCCTCGTCGCCCTCGTCGCCGACTCGGTCGACCTCTCCGACCACACCCCCGGCATGGCGACCACCGGACTCTGCCACCGCCTCGCCGAGGACCGGCTGCTGCTCGTCCTCGACTCCTGCGAGCACCTCGCCGAACCCTGCGCACGGCTCGTCGCCGAACTCCTCGCCGCCGCCCCGGGACTCACCGTCCTCGCCACCAGCCGACGCCCCCTCGGCGTCGAGGGGGAGCGGATCGTCGCCCTCGACCCGCTGCCGCCCGCCGGGGGCGACGCCCTGGAGCTGCTCCGCCGGGCAGCGGGTGAGGAGTTCACCGCCGCGGGCCCGGCCGGCGAGATCTGCGTCCGCCTCGAAGGCATCCCGCTCGCCCTGGAGCTGGCCGCCGCCCAGATCCGCCTCCAGGGTGCCGAAGCCGTACGGGACCAGCTCGGCACCCGCTTCGACGCCCCGCCCTCCGCCCGCTTCGAGCTCCTCGCCCACACCGAGCGGGTCTGGCCGAGCCGCCACCAGACCCTGCGGGCCGCCATCGGCTGGAGCCATGAGCTGAGCGCCCCGCTCGAACGCCTCCTCTGGGCCCGGCTCTCCGTCTTCCGCGGCCCCTTCGACCTGGCGTCGGCGACCGCCGTGTGCATCGGCGGCCCGCTGAACCGGGCGACCCTGCCGGGTGCCCTCGACGGGCTCGTCCGCGCCTCCGTGGTCCGCCCGCCGGACGCGGGCGGCCGACTGCGGATGCTCGACACGATCCGCGCGTACGGGGCGACCTGGCTGGACCGGACCGGGGAGACCGGGACGGTCGCCGACCGGCACGCCGCCCACTTCCAAGGGCTCGCGCGCCGGGGTGAGGCCGAATGGCACGGCGCGCGCCAACTGAGCTGGTACCGGACCGTGGACGCCCACCACACCGACCTGCGCACCGCCCTCGACCGGCTGCTGCGGACCGACCCCGACGCCGCCCTCGACCTGATCGGCTCGGTCGCCTTCGCCTGGTCCTGCCGGGGCCGTCTGCGCGAGGCCCGCGACGGCCTCGAACAGGCCCTGCTGCTGAGCGGCGCGCGCGGCCGCACCCGGGCCCGCGCGTTGTGGGCACTCGGCGTCACCCTCGTACTCCAGGGGGAGTCCGGTCCGGCGCAGGAGGTGAGCGAACGCTGTGCCCGGGAGGCCCGGTACACGGAGTACACGGCGTACACCGGGGAGGCGGCCGACGGCGGGCGCGCCGGCCACCATGGCCGGCCCGGCGACCTGACCCTGGACGCCGCCGCCCTCGCCGGGCTCCTCGCCCTGACCACGGGCCGCCCGATGGCCGCGTCCGTCGTCGTGGGCCATGTCCTCGACGCCGCCCGGGGCGGCCCCGCCGACTCCGCCGCCCGGCTCCGCTGCCATCTCGTCCAGGTCTTCGCCCTGACGGGCCTCGGCCGGATCGGCGAGGCCCGCGACCGGGCGCTGGCCCTGCGGACCGTGTGCGAGGAGCTGGACGAACACTGGACCCGGACGGCCCTGGAGTACCAGCTGGCCCTCACGGGTCTCCTGGAGGGCGACCCGGCGACGGCGGCCGGGCACGCGCGCGCGATGCTCGAAGGGACGCGAGGGCTCGGCGCGAGCCTGGGGGTGGCGCTCGGGCTCGACGTCCTCGCCACGGCGCTCGCGGCGGCCGGTGACGGCGAACGGGCGGCCGACGTCTCGGGCACGGGGGAGGCGTACTGGCGCTCCACGGGCCAGCCCCGCCGCGGCCTGCCGGGTCTGCGGGCGCTGCACGAGAAGTACACGGACACCGCCCGCGCGACGATCGGTGAACCGGCCTACGAGGAGATCTTCGTACGCGCCCTGACCGGGCTTCCCCAGGACGGGCTGGACCGAGCCCTCCGAGGCCCCCGCCGGACGTGAGCCGGCCCGCCCCGGACCCCTCCCCGCCGAGGTGCCGGGCCCCGGGCGGCGGCGCACCATGAGGACATGGACGGATCCGTGAGCGGTCTGGGCGACATCAGCGCACCGGGGCGCCTGGCCGGCCCGGACGAGGGCCTCTCCGTGCAGGAGTTGGCCCTGGCCGCCCGCAATCACGGGCTGCCCCTGGAGGCGCTGCGGTACGACGTCACGCCGCCCGGGCTGCACTACGTCCTCGTCCACTACGACATCCCCGACACCGTCGCCGACGGCTGGCGGCTGACCGTGGGCGGCCGCGTGCTGCGGGCCCTCGACCTCGGCCTCGAAGCGCTCCGCTCCCGGCCGTCCGTCACCCGCCGGGTGACCCTGGAGTGCGCCGGGAACGGACGGGCCCGGCTGACGCCCCGGCCGGTCAGCCAGCCCTGGCTCGTCGAGGCCGTCGGAACCGCCGACTGGACCGGTGTCCCCCTCGCCTCGCTCCTCGCCGAGGCGGGTGTCGCGGAGGACGCGGTCGAGGCGGTGTTCACCGGCGCCGACCACGGGGTGGAGCGGGGCGTCGAGCAGGACTACCGGCGGAGCCTGCCCCTCACGACGGCGGCCGACCCGGCCCGGGACGTCCTCGTCGCGTACGCCATGAACGGGGCACCCCTGCCGCCGCAGCACGGCAGCCCGCTCCGGCTCGTCGTCCCCGGCTGGTACGGCATGGCCCATGTGAAGTGGCTCCACGACATCACGCTCACCGACACCCCGTACACCGGCTTCCAGCAGGCCGTGGCCTATCGCGTACGGCAGGCGCCCGAGGACGAGGGGGCTCCCGTCACCCTCATCGCGCCCCGGGCCCTGATGGTGCCGCCCGGATTCCCCGACTTCATGTCCCGGACCCGCGTGGTCCGCCCCGGGCCCGTCCCGATCACCGGTCGCGCCTGGTCGGGCCACGGCCCCGTCACCCGCGTCGAGGTGAGCGAGGACGGCGGGGCGGCCTGGACCGAGGCGGAGCTCGAACGGGACCCCGCGCACCCCTGGGCCTGGTCCGCCTGGCGTACGACCTGGACGGCGACCCCGGGTCTGCGTCATCTGACCGTGCGGGCCACGGACGCCGACGGCAACGTCCAGCCGGTGGTCGAGCCCTGGAACCGCGGCGGATTCGCCAACAACCTCGTCCAGCGGGTCGAGGTCCTCTGCGCCCCCGGCGCCTGAGCCCCCGGCCGCTGAGGCTCCCGGCCGGCCCCGCCGCCGCCCCGGTGCGTAAAGTCGACTCCCGCAGCCCCGAACCCGACGAGGAGACTCCCGTGACCGACCCGGCGTCCACCGCCCGCCAGCAGCAGATCGCCCGGGACCTCCAGGTGGCCGAGACCTTCGACCCGCGGGCCGAGATCGAGCGCCGCGTGGCCTTCCTGAGCGAGCGCCTCACCTCCACCGGCCTGCGCTCCCTCGTCCTCGGCATCAGCGGCGGCGTCGACTCCACCACCGCCGGACGCCTCTGCCAGCTCGCCGTGGAGCGCGCCCGCGCCGCCGGACACGACGCCAGGTTCTTCGCGATGCGACTGCCGTACGGGGTGCAGGCCGACGAGAAGGACGCGCAGACCGCGCTCGGCTTCATCCGGGCCGACGAGGTGCTCACCGTGGACGTCAAGGCCGCGAGCGACGCGGCCCTGGAGGCCGCTCTCGCCGGTGGCGTCGTCTTCCGCGACGCCCACCACCAGGACTTCGTGCAGGGCAACATCAAGGCCCGCCAGCGGATGATCGCCCAGTACGCGGTCGCCGGAGCCCATGACGGGCTCGTCGTCGGCACCGACCACGCCGCCGAGGCCGTCTCCGGCTTCTTCACCAAGTTCGGCGACGGCGCCGCCGACGTCGTTCCGCTCACCGGACTGACCAAGCGACGCGTCCGCGCGGTCGCCGCCGAGCTCGACGCCCCCGCCGAGCTGGTCTGGAAGACGCCCACGGCCGACCTGGAGACCCTGGACCCGGGCAAGCCCGACGAGGACGCCCTCGGTGTCACGTACGACGACATCGACGACTTCCTGGAGGGCAAGCCGGTCACCGAGGCCGCGTTCGCCACGATCGTGCGCCGCTACGAGCTCACCGAGCACAAGCGGCAGCTGCCGATCGCGCCCTGAGCCCCGCGCGCCCCACTCCGAGCGGCGGGCGGCGGACACCCGGCGGATCCTGGAAGGGGTGCCCGGAGGGGGCGCCCGGAAAGGAGCACGCCATGTTCGGCGAAACCCCGGCGTTCAGCGGGTTCTCGGTCGACGACCTGGACGCCGCCCGGCGCTTCTACGGCGAGACCCTCGGTCTCCAGGTGGGCGAGGAGGGAGAGGGCGAGATGCGGATGCTCTTCCTCACCCTGGCGGGCGGGGCCCGGGTCTTCGTCTACCCGAAGGACGACCACACCCCCGCCTCCTTCACGATCCTCAATTTCGCCGTCGACGACATCGACCGGGCCGTGGACGACCTCACGGGGCGCGGGGTGGCCCTGGAGCGCTACGAGGGGTTCGAGGCCGACGCGAAGGGCATCGTGCGGGTCGACGGCGGGCCTGCCATCGCGTGGTTCACCGACCCGGCGGGCAACGTCCTGTCGGTGCTCCAGGAGAACTGACCGGCGTCACCCGGGCGCCGGCGTAGCGGTCGGGCGCGGTCTTCGTCGCCGTCGCGGTCACGGTCAGCGCCACCGGCACAGGCATCGGCACAGGCACTGGCCCCGGCACAGGCACCCGCGCCTGCACCGCGCACCGACTCCGGCGCCCGCACCGACTCCGGGCGCCCGCACCGGCCCCGCCCCGAACGGACCGGCCCGCGTGCGCGGCGGACCCGTACCGCCTCGAATGGGAGGGTGATCGCGCCGCCCGACGACTGCCTCGCCCGCAACGAGTGGATCTGCGGCGCCTATCTCTCCACCCGGAGCGGGATCCTCACCGACGCCGTCGTCCAGCACCTCCAGCTGACGGCCGTCTCCGTCGCCCTCGGCCTGTTGCTCGCCCTCCCGCTCGCGATCGCCGCCCGTCGGTGGCGCTGGGCGGCGGGGCCGATCCTCGGGGTCACCACCCTCCTGTACACGATTCCGGCGCTCGCGATGTTCTCGCTGCTCCTGCCCGTGTACGGGCTGTCCGCCGCCCTGGTCGTGGCCGGCCTCGTCCTGTACTCCCTGACGCTCCTCGTCCGGAACATCCTGGCCGGGCTCCGCGCCGTCCCCGAGGAGACCCGCCAGGCCGCCCGCGGCCTCGGATACGGGCCGATCCGGCTGCTGCTCGCCGTCGAGCTGCCGCTCGCCGTGCCCGCCGCCATGGCCGGGCTCCGGATCGCCACCGTCTCGGCCGTCTCCCTCGTCACGATCGGCGCGATCGTCGGCCACGGCGGACTCGGCAACCTCATCTACTCGGGAATGAACAGCTACTTCAAGGCCCAGGTGCTCACCGCCTCCGTGCTCTGCGTCGTGATCGCGGTCGCCGCCGACCTGCTCCTCCTCGGCACGCAGCGGCTGCTCACCCCCTGGACCCGCGGCCGGGCCGCATGACCACCCTCGCCGACGCCTGGTCCTGGCTCACCACCTCCGCGCACTGGTCCGGCGAGAACGGCGTCTGGCACCGGCTCGCCGAGCACCTCTTCCTCACCGTCGTCTGCCTCGCGATCAGCTGTGCGATCGCCCTGCCCGTCGCCCTCGTCCTCGGGCACCTCGGCAAGGGCGGAGCGCTCGCCGTGAACCTCTCGAACGTCGGCCGGGCCGTTCCCACCTTCGCCGTCCTCGTGCTTCTCCTGCTCAGCCCGATCGGCTCGTACGGCGAGTGGCCGACGATCATCGCGCTGGTCCTGTTCGCCGTGCCCCCGCTGCTGACCAACGCGTACGTGGGGATGCGCGGCGTCGACCCCGACGTCGTACGGGCGGCCCGGGGCATGGGGATGACGGGCCGCCAGACCCTGGCCCTGGTCGAGGTGCCGCTCGCGCTGCCCCTGATCCTGACCGGGGTGCGGATCGCGGCCGTCCAGCTCGTCGCCACCGCCACCGTGGCGGCGCTCGCCGGCGGGGGCGGGCTAGGCCGGATCATCACGGCCGGGTTCAACCTCGCCTCCACCCCGCAGGTCGTCGCCGGGGCGTGTCTCGTCGCCGTTCTCGCGCTGCTGGTGGAAGGGGTCTTCGAGGGGGTCCAGCGGCTCGCTCCCGGCGGCGTACGGGGGAGCGGCCCGTGAGCGGGCCGCGCCCGGCCCGGGCGGCCGCCCTCGGTCTCCTCCTCGCGGTCTGCGCCGTCCTCGGCGGCTGCGCCACGGGGCCCTCGCTGGAGGCCCAGGGCGAGGTCACGGCGCCCCCGGGAGACAGCCGTCACCTGACCGTCGGCTCGGCCGGGTTCACCGAGAGCGACCTGCTGGCCCAGATGTACGCGCTGCTCCTGGAGGACGCGGGTTACGGTACGAAGATCCTCTCCGTCACCAATCGCGAGCTGTACGAACCGGCCCTGGAGCGCGGTCAGATCGATGTCGTGACGGAGTACGCGGCGACCTTCGCCGACTGGCTGAACGCCAAGGTCCACGGGGCCGACGCGCCGCCCGTCGGCTCGCCCGACCTGGACGCGACGATGAAGGCCCTCCGCGCGCTGGCCGCACCCCGCGGGCTCTCCGTCCTCGACGCGGGCCGGGCCGTCGACCAGAACGCCTTCGCCGTCACGGCCGAGTTCGCCGCCGAACACCGCCTGAGGACCCTCAGCGACCTCGGCGCCACCGGCCTGCCGATCCGTCTCGCCGCCGGTGACGAATGCGTCAGACGTCCGTACTGTGCCCCCGGTCTGAGGGAGGTCTACAACATCGACATCACCGCCGTCGACCCCAAGGGCGTCGGTACGACCCCGGCCAAACAGGCCGTCCAGAACGGCCAGGACCAGCTGGTGCTCACCACCACCACCGATGCCACACTCGACGAGTTCGGGCTGGTCCTGCTCGCCGACGACCAGAACCTGCAGAACGCCGACCACGTCGTCCCGGTCGTGAACCGCGCCCGCGCCGGCGGAGAGGGCGTCACCCGGGCGCTCTCCCGGCTGAACACGGTCCTGACCACGGCCGATCTGACGCTGCTCAACGAACAGGTCGACAGCTGGCGGCGCCTCCCGGAGGACGTGGCGCGCAACTACCTCGTGTCGAAAGGACTCATCACGCGCTGAGCCGGAGGGGCCGCTTCTGTCAGCCCGCTGAACTGCGTCTCTTGTCATGACCCTTGCGAGGCGGTTCGCGACCCTGCTATTCATCCGTTAGGAAAGTTTCCTTCCAGTCCAGCGGCGCATCCGTCCGCACCCCTTCCGGCCTGCCTCAAGGCCTCGTTCGTCGTTCCGTGGAGACCCCCATGACTTCGGCACGATCCGTACGACACCGCATCGGCCATCGGCCCGGCGTCCGGCGCCTCGGCGTCGCCGGCACCGCCCTCGGCGCCCTGATCCTCGGCTTCGCCGTCACCCCGTCCACCGCGACCGCCGCCCCCGTCACCTACGAGGCGGAGACGGCCACCGTCTCCCAGGGGGCCGTCGAGTCCAACCACACCGGATTCACCGGCGGCGGCTTCGTCAACTACGACAACGCCAGCGGCGGTTACGTCCAGTGGAACGTCAACGCCGAGCAGGCGGGCCCCGCGACCCTCACGCTGCGCTTCGCCAACGGCACCACCACCGACCGCCCCATGGACATCGCCGTCAACGGCGCCGTCGCCGCCTCCGGCAAGTCCTTCGCCGGCACCGGCGCCTGGACCAGCTGGGCGACCACCACCGTCACCACCACCCTCAAGGCCGGCGTCAACACGATCCGCGCCACCGCCACCACCGCCAACGGCGGCCCCAACGTCGACCACATCAAGGTCGACAACGGCACCACACAGCCGCCCACCGGCACCACCCCCGCCGCTGTCAACGGCCAGCTCAAGGTCTGCGGCACCAAGCTCTGCAACTCCTACGGCAAACCGATCCAGCTGCGCGGCATGTCCAGCCACGGCACCCAGTGGTACAGCCAGTGTCTGACCGGCGGCTCGCTCGACGCCCTCGCGAAGGACTGGAACGCCGACGTCCTGCGCGTCTCCACGTACGTCCAGGAGGAGGGCTACGAGACCGACCCGCGCAAGTACACCGACCTCGCCCACTCCCTCATCGAGCAGGCCACCGCGCGCGGCATGTACGTGATCGTCGACTGGCACATGCTCGACCCGGGCGACCCGCACTACAACCTCGCCCGCGCCAAGACCTTCTTCACCGAGATCGCCCAGCGCCACGGCTCCAAGACCAACCTGCTGTACGAGATCGCCAACGAGCCCAACGGCGTCGCCTGGTCCCGCGTCAAGAGCTACGCCGAGCAGCTCATCCCGGTCATCCGCGCCAAGGACGCCGAGACCCCGATCCTCGTCGGCACGCGCGCGTGGTCCTCGTTCGGAGTCTCCGACGGCGCGAACGAGTCCGAGGTCGTGTCCAGCCCGGTGAACGCGACCAACATCATGTACACCTTCCACTTCTACGCGTTCTCGCACCGCGACGAGTACCTGAACGCCCTCTCCCGCGCCGCCGACAAGCTGCCCGTCTTCGTCACCGAGTTCGGAACCCAGAACTACGCCGGTGAGGGAGGCAACGACTTCGCGATGTCCCAGCGGTTCCTCGACCTCATGGCCGCGAAGAAGATCAGCTGGGTCAACTGGAACTTCTCCGACGACGAGCGCAGCGGCGCCGTCTTCAAGACCGGCACCTGCGACTCCGGCGGCCCCTGGGCGGGCACCGGCTCGCTGAAGCCCGCCGGCGTCTGGATCCGCGACCGCATCAGGACGGCGGACGACTTCCCGACCTCCTGACGCCCCTCCTCCGGTACGCCCCCGCCATGTGATCCACTGTCCTGGCGGGGGCGTACCGAACAGGAGCGGCAACAGCGTGACCACCTACCGGCAGCCGGGACTCGTCCTCACCGACCACCGCTTCCCCGTGCCCCTCGACCACACCCGCCCCGACGGCGAGCGGATCGAGGTCTTCGGCCGTGAGGTCGTCGCGAGCGGCAACGCCGGCCCGGGCCGCGAGCAGCTCCCCTGGCTGGTCTACCTGGAGGGCGGTCCCGGCTTCGGCGCCCGCCGGTTCATCGGCCCGCAGGCCTGGCTCGGCCGGGCCGTCCGGGAGTTCCGCGTCCTCCTCCTCGACCAGCGGGGCACCGGCCGCTCTACCCCCGCCAACCGCCAGACCCTGCCACTCCGCGGCACCCCCGCCGAGCAGGCCGACTACCTCGCCCACTTCCGCGCCGACTCGATCGTCGCGGACTGCGAGCTCATCCGGCGCCGGCTCACCGGCGGCGCCCCCTGGACCGTCCTCGGCCAGAGCTTCGGCGGCTTCTGCGCCACCCACTACCTCTCGACCGCCCCGGAGGGCCTGGAGCGCGTCCTGATCACCGGCGGTCTGCCGTCCCTGCACGCCACCGCCGACGAGGTCTACCGCGCCGCCTACCCTCGCATCCGGCGCAAGAACGAGGCCCACTACACCCGCTACCCGCAGGACGCCGAACGGGCCCGCGCCGTCGTCGCCCACCTCCTCGACCACGAGGTCACCCTGCCCGGCGGCGGGCTGCTCACCCCCGAGGCCTTCCAGTCCCTCGGCATCCTCCTCGGCTCCGGCGACGGCACCCATCAGCTCCATCTGCTCCTGGAGGGCGCGTTCCTCCCCACCCCCGGCGGGCCCGCGCTCGCCGACGCCTTCCTGGAACAGGTCCAGGCCCACCTGTCCTACGCCGGACACCCGCTGTACGCCGTGCTCCACGAGGCCATCTACGCCCAGGGGAAGGGCCCCACCGACTGGGCGGCCGAGCGGATCCGCGCCGAGCACCCCGAGTTCGACGCCCGAGAGGCGCTCACCGAGGGGCGGGCGCCGCTCTTCACCGGCGAGACGGTCCACCCCTGGCACTTCACCACCGACCCCGCCCTCCGCCCGCTCCGCGAGACGGCGGAACTCCTCGCCGCCCGTACCCACTGGACCCCGCTGTACGACCCCGAGCGCCTCGCCGCCAACCTGGTCCCGGTCGCCGCTGCCGTCTACCACGACGACATGTACGTGGACACCGGCCACTCCCTCGACACCGCCCGCACGATCCGCGGGCTGCGCACCTGGGTGACGGACGAGTTCGAGCACGACGGGGTACGGGCCGGGGGGCCGCGCGTCCTGGACCGGCTCCTCGCCCTCGCCCGCGACGAGACCTGACGGCCGGGGGAGCGGAGGGCGGCCGCCGGCGCGCAAAAGTCCAAGGGGTGGGCCGCCCTTGCTCATGGAGTGCGCCCGACGGTGCCGGTAGAACTCGGTCCGGGCCCCGTGCGGGGCCTTCCGAGGAGAGGACCCGGACATGAGCACCCACGTCAGCGCGGAGATCGCCGGCCAGCCCGACTGCTGGCGCCGCGCCGCCGAGATCGCCCGCCGCGACGCCGATCTGCTGCCGGCCCGCGGCGAGCGGGTGGCGGTGGTCGGCTGCGGCACCTCGTACTTCATCGCCCGCGCCTACGCGGCGCTGCGCGAGTCGCTCGGCGCGGGCGAGACCGACGCGTTCCCCGCCTCCGACTCCACCCCGCTCGGGCGCGGTTACGACCGTGTCGTGGCCCTCACCCGCTCCGGCACCACCACGGAGGTCGTCCAGCTCCTCGCCGGCGCGGCGGGGCGCATCCCGACCCTCGTCCTCACCGGCGTGCCCGACAGCCCCGCCGGACAGCTCGCCGACCGCGTTCTCGACCTCGGGTTCGCCGACGAACGCTCTGTCGTCCAGACCCGGTTCGCGACCACCGCGCTCCAACTCCTGCGCGCCGGACTCGGGGTGGACCTCGGCGCCGCCATCGCCGACGCCGAACTCGTCCTCTACGAGCGGCTGCCCGCCGCCTGGGAACGACGTGGCCAGTTCACCTTCCTCGGCACCGGATGGACCGTCGGACTCGCCGACGAGGCCGCCCTCAAACTGCGCGAGGTGGCCCGCGTCTGGACGGAGTCGTACGCGGCGATGGAGTACCGCCACGGGCCGATCAGCATCAGCGACCGGTCCAGTCTCGTGTGGTGCCTCGGTCCCGCCCCCTCGGGCCTCAAGGACGAAGTGGAGTCCACCGGTGCCCTGTTCGCGGCCGACGCCATCGACCCGGTCGCCGCGCTCGTCCGCGCCCAGCGGCTCGCGGTCGCTCTCGCGGTGCGCCGCGGACTCAACCCCGACCGGCCCAGGAACGTCTCGCGTTCGGTGATCCTTTCCGGAGCGTTCCGCCCGACCGCGGCGGAGGCGGCCCGTATTCTGCGGTCATGACCGGAACCGATGTCACGGACCTCGCGGAGATGCCCGGCGACTGGCAGCGCGCCCTCGCCGTCGTCGCCCACCCCGACGACCTGGAGTACGGCTGCGCGGCCGCCGTCGCCGCCTGGACGGACGCGGGGAAGGACGTGGCCTACGTCCTGGCGACCCGCGGTGAGGCCGGCATCGACACCGTCGCCCCGGACGTCTGCGGTCCGCTGCGCGAGCGGGAGCAGCGGGACAGCGCCGCGGTCGTCGGCGTGGACACGGTCGAGTTCCTCGACCACCGGGACGGTGCGATCGAGTACGGCCTCGGGCTGCGCCGCGACATCGCGGCGGCGATCCGCAGGCACCGCCCGGAGCTCGTCATCACCCTCAACCACCGCGACACCTGGGGCGGGAGCCCCGGCGCCCCCTGGAACACGCCCGACCACGTGGCCGTGGGCCGGGCCACGCTCGACGCGGCGGGGGACGCGGGCAACCGCTGGATCTTCCCCGAGCTGGCCGACCGTGGCCTCGAGCCCTGGAACGGGGTGCGCTGGGTGGCGGTCGCGGCGTCCAGCACCCCGACCCACGCGGTGGACGCGGCCCCGGGCCTGGACCGTGCCATCCGCTCGCTGCTCTGCCACCGCGCCTACATCGAGGTCCTGACGGACGAGGACCCGGAGCAGTACGTCCGGTCCTTCCTCACCGCGACGACGAGCCAGGCGTCCGCCCGCTTCGGCGGCCGCCCGGCGGTGGCCTTCGAGCTCTTCGGGCGCTGACGGAGCCGGGCCGGGGCCTCAGGGGCGACGGGTCAGCACGCGGGTGGTGCTGCCGTCGTCCTCGGTGACGTCCCGGACGTGCGCGAACCCGATCCTGCCGAGCAGCTTCAGCGAGGCGGCGTTGGGCGCGGCCACGGTGGCGTGCACCTCGGCCAGGCCGAGCGTGCCGAAGCCGTAGTCCACGAGGGCCTCGGCCACCTCCGTCCCGAGCCCCGCACCCCAGGCCGCCGGGGCGAGCGCGTAGACGATCTCGTGCCCGCCGACGTCCTCCGACGGCTTGATCTCGGCATGCCCGACCAGCACCCCGTTCCGCCGCACGGCCCAGACGGCGAAGAGCTCCTGGGCGTAGACCTTCGTGAAGATCCGCCCGAACAGGGCTCGGTCGTCCTCCTCGGACGCCGGTCCGTCGCCCATCCACGCCGACACCCTCGGATCCTGGAAGAGGGCCACGAAGGCCTCCTCGTCCGCGGGGTCGTACGGCTCGAACAGAAGGCGCTCGGTGCGCAGCGTGGGGATCACGAACGACGACGCTACCCACCGGGCACCGACCGGGCCACCGACTTTCGCCGGTGGGGAACGGTGCTTCCCGGTCAGCTCATCGGAGCCGGCTTGAGGACCGCGAAGGCCGCGTCGAAGGGGTCGGCGAGCCAGGCGATGCGGCCGACGTCCGGGATGTCGGCCGCGGGCATCAGGACCGAACCGCCGTTGCCCTGGGCCGCCGTGACGATCGCGTCCACGTCCGCGACGGCGAAGTACACGATCCAGCGCGGGCCCTGGTGCGTGTCCTGGAGTTCGGCCGCGCCGCCGAAGGAGGCGTCCTGCTGGTCGCCGTCGGCGGTCGACAGGACCCGGTACCTCATGCCGGGCGCGTCCATCTCCGCCGAGCGCCAGCCGAACAGCGTCCGGTAGAAGGCGAGGGTGCCCTCCGGGTCCGCGGTGTGCAGTTCCACCCAGACGAGGGTGTTCGTCGACGACGTGCGGTCGAGGCCCTTGGTCGTGCCGGGCTGCCAGACCGCGAACTGGGCGCCGCCCGGGTCGGTGAGGGCGGCCATCCGCCCGGCCTCCATGACGTCGAACGGCGCGAGGCGCACGGTGCCGCCCGCGGACGCCGTGTCCTCCGCCGTGGCGTCGGCGTCCGGGGTCCGGAAGTACACGGTCCAGGCGCTGGACGCCCCCTCCTCGGTGAGCGGGCCGAGCGCGGCGACCGTGTGGCCGTCCTGCTGGAAGAAGCCGTATCCGCCGGCCTCGGGCCCCCCGGAGCTGAACTCCCAGCCGAGGACGGCGGTGTAGAAGGCGGCCGCCGCCTTGGTGTCCGGGCTGCCGAGGTCGATCCAGCAGGGAGAGCCCTTGGTGAACTGCGTACCGAGCATGGGAGGTGTCCCGTCCTTCCGTGAGCCGTGAGCCGTGAGCCGTGAGCCGTGAGCCGTCGTCCGTGTGCCGTTTCCGGCCACCGTGACCGATCCTCGTTCCTCGGCCCGCGCGGCGCAGCCTCAACCGCCGGGGTTCATCCGACCGGCCGACCGGCCGCCCTCTCCTCCAGGTCGCCGAAGACCAGCTCGTTGTTGAGCGCGGCCGCGGCACGGTAGCCCCGGCTCACCGCGTTGACCACCTGTTCCTGCGGCCCGGTCACGTTCCCGGCCGCCCACACGCCCGGCACGCTCGTCCGCCCCACCTCGTCCACCACCACGAACTCCCCGAACGGGGTCTCGCGCAGCTCCGCACCCAGCTGCCGCAGCACCCCGTCGCGGGCCGCCAGTCGGGTGGCCGCCGCGAAGACCACGGAACGGGCCACGGTCCGCCCGTCGGCGAGCCGCACCCCGGTCAGCCGGTCGTCCTCCACGGCGAACCCCACGACCTCACCCCGCTCGACCCGCACGCCCGCCGCGTCGAGGAGCGCCGCCTCGTGCTCCGACGGCTCGGCCGAGGTGTGCAGGAACAGGGTCACGTCCTTCGACCAGTGCGCCACCATCAGTGCCTGGTGCGCCGGCATCGTCGGATGCGCGATGACGCCGAAGGCCTCGTCGCGGACCTCCCAGCCGTGGCAGTACGGGCAGTGCAGTACGTCCCGTCCCCACCGCCCGGCCAGCCCGTCGATCGCGGGGAGCTCGTCGACGAGCCCGGTGGTGACGACGAGCCGCCGCGCGCCGACCGTCTCCCCGTCCGCCAGGGTGAGGACGAAGCCGCCGTCCCCGTCCGGTGCCGCGCCCGTCACCTCGCCGGTGCGCAGCTCGACCCCGTATCCGGCGATCTCCGCACGCCCGGCCGCCAGGTAGTCGGCCGGGTTCATGCCGTCCCGGGACAGGACGCCCTGCATGTGCGCGGTGGGCGCGTTGCGCGGCTCGCCCGCGTCGACGACCAGGGTCCGGCGCCGCGACCGCCCCAGGAGCAGGGCGGCGCTGAGCCCGGCCGCGCCACCGCCGACGACGACCGCCTCGTACGTGTTGTTCTCCAGGTGTGCGTTCATGGGCCGAGCGTCACCCGGGTCCGCGAGAAGAGCAAGTGAGCTTGCCGTTTCTGCAAAACTGGACGTATGACCGAAGACGATCGCATCGACGCCGTGCTCAACGAGGTCGGCCCCCGCCTCCGCCGGGTCCGCCGGGACCGCGGGGTGACCCTGGCCGAGCTCTCCGCGGACACCGGAATCTCCGTGAGCACCCTCTCCCGGCTGGAGTCCGGGCAGCGCAGGCCCAGCCTCGAACTGCTCCTCCCGCTCGCCCGCGCCCATCAGGTCGCGCTCGACGAACTGGTCGGCGCCCCGGCGACCGGCGACCCCCGGATCCGGGCCAGGCCCATCGTCCGGCACGGCCGCACGATGTACCCGCTGACCCGGCAGCCCGGCGGCCTCCAGGCGTACAAGGTCATCCAGGAGAAGCCGCAGGAGGAGGAGCCGGAGCCGCGCGTCCACGAGGGCTACGAATGGCTGTACGTGCTCTCCGGGAGGCTCCGGCTCGTCCTGGGGGAGCACGACGTCGTCCTCGGCCCCGGTGAGGCGGCCGAGTTCGACACCCGCGTCCCGCACTGGTTCGGCCCGACGCCCGACGGTCCGGTGGAGTTCCTGAGCCTGTACGGGCCGCAGGGGGAGCGGATGCACGTCAGGGCCCGTCCGAAGAAGTCCGACTGAGTGGTTCCTTTCAGATCAAGCGACCGCTTAGTATGCGACCGACCGCTCGGTACGGAGGAGGCTTCCGGATGCAGGCATGGCGTGTGTACGAGAACGGGGAACCGCGCGCGGTGATGCGCCGCGAGGAGGTGGCACCGCCCACGCCGGGCGACGGCCAGGTCCTCCTCAAGGTCCGCGCCGCGAACGTCAACTTCCCCGACGCGCTGCTCTGCCGCGGCCACTACCAGATCCGCCCCCCGCTGCCCTTCACCCCCGGCGTCGAGGTCTGCGCCGAGACCGAGGACGGCCGCAGGGTGATCACCACCGCGGCCCTCCCGCACGGCGGCTTCGCCGACCACGTCCTCGCCGACGCCGCCGGACTGCTCCCCGCCCCCGAGTCGCTCGACGACGCCGAGGCCGCCGCGCTCCACATCGGCTACCAGACCGGCTGGTTCGGCCTGCACCGCCGCGCCGCCCTGCGGGAGGGCGAGACCCTCCTCGTCCACGCGGCGGCCGGCGGCGTCGGCAGCGCCGCCGTCCAGCTCGGCAAGGCCGCCGGTGCCACCGTCATCGGGGTCGTCGGCGGAACCGAGAAGGCAGCCGTCGCCCGCGCGCTCGGCTGTGACGTGGTGATCGACCGGCGCTCCGAGGACGTCGTCGCCGCCGTCAAGGCCGCGACCGGCGGCCGCGGCGCCGACGTCGTCTACGACCCCGTCGGCGGCGAGGCCTACCAGCAGTCCGCGAAGTGCGTCGCCTTCGAGGGGCGGATCGTGATCGTCGGCTTCGCGAGCGGCACGGTCCCGGCGCCCGCCCTCAACCACGCCCTGGTGAAGAACTACTCGGTCCTCGGCCTCCACTGGGGGCTCTACGCCGCGAAGGACCCGGCCTCGATCGGCCGCTGTCACGAGACCCTCACGGCCTACGCGGCCAAGGGCCTCATCAAGCCGCTCATCGGCGAACGCGTGCCCTTCGCGGGCGCGGCGGACGCTGTCCAGCGGGTCGCCGACGGCACCACCACCGGCCGCCTGGTCGTCCTCCCGGAAGGGGCCCGCGCATGACCGACGTCGAGGAACTCCTCGCACGCACCCGGAAGTTGCTGGCGGATCACCCGCCCGCCGACACCGACCGCACCGACTTCCTGCGTGCCCGCTTCGACGCCGGCCTCGCCTGGGTGCACTACCCCGTCGGCCTCGGCGGACTCGACGCGCCGCGTGCCCTCCAGGCCGTCGTCGACGCCGAACTCGCCGCCGCCGGAGCCCCCGACAACGACCCGCGCAAGATCGGCATCGGCCTGGGCATGGCGGCCCCCACCGTCCTCGCCCACGGCACCGACGAGGTCAAGGAGCGCTTCCTCCGCCCGCTGTGGGTCGGCGAGGAGGTCTGGTGCCAGCTGTTCAGCGAGCCCGGGGCCGGATCCGACCTCGCCGCGCTCGCCACCAGGGCCGTCCGGGACGGCGAGGACTGGGTGGTGGACGGGCAGAAGGTGTGGACGTCCAGCGCCCACACGGCCCGCTGGGCCATCCTCATCGCCCGCACCGACCCGGACGCACCCAAGCACCGGGGCATCACCTACTTCGTCTGCGACATGACCGACCCCGGCGTCGAGGTCCGGCCGCTGCGCCAGATCACCGGCGAGGCCGAGTTCAACGAGGTCTTCCTCACCGGCGTCCGCATCCCCGACGCCCACCGCCTCGGTGAGGTCGGCGACGGCTGGCGGGTCGCCCAGACCACCCTCATGAACGAGCGGGTCTCCATCGGCGGAGCCCGTATCCCCCGCGAGGGCGGCATGATCGGGAAGGTCGCCGCGACCTGGCGCGCGCGCCCCGAGCTACGTACGCACGAGCTGCACCGGCGCCTTCTCGACCACTGGGTCGACGCCGAGGTCGCCCGGCTCGCGGGCGAGCGGCTCCGTCAGCAGCTCGTCGCGGGCCGCCCCGGCCCCGAGGGCAGCGCCATGAAGCTCGCGTTCGCCCGCCTCAACCAGGCCATCAGCGGCCTGGAGGTCGAACTGCTCGGCGACGAGGGCCTGTTGTACGGGGAGTGGGAGATGCGCCGACCCGAACTCGTCGACTTCACCGGCCGCGACGCCGGCTACCGCTATCTGCGGTCCAAGGGCAACTCGATCGAGGGCGGCACCAGCGAGGTGCTGCTCAACATCGTCGCCGAGCGGGTCCTGGGCCTGCCGCCCGAGCCCCGTAACGACAAGGACGTCGCCTGGAAGGACCTCGCCCGATGACGGAATCGTCAGAACCGACGGAACAGCCGCTCGACCTCCTCTACTCCGAGACCGAGGACGACCTGCGGGCCGCCGTCCGCGCCCTGCTCGCCGACCGGGCCGGCCACCAGACCCTCCTCGGCCGGATCGAGACGGACAGCCCCTACGTCCCCGGTCTGTGGAAGTCCCTCGCGGGCGACATCGGCGTCGCGGGACTCCTCGTCCCGGAGAACCTCGGCGGCCAGGGCGCGAGCCACCGCGAGGCCGCCGTCGTCCTGGAGGAGCTGGGCCGCGCGGTGACCCCGCTGCCCTACCTCACGAGCGCGGTGGTGGCCACCGAGACCCTGCTCGCCCTGGAGGGGGAGAGCGACGCGGCGGCCGGACTGCTCACGGAACTGGCGGGCGGCCGGACGGTCGCGGCCCTCGCCGTACCGCTGTCGACGGCACCCGACGCCGAGCTCCCGCTCGGGGCGACGGTCGGGGCGGTCGCCGACGCCGGCGCCGCCGACGTCTTCCTCGTCCTGCGCGCCGACGGTCTGTACGCCGTGCCCGCCGACGAGGCGACTGTCGCGCCGCAGACCCCGCTCGACCTCACGCGGCCCCTGGCCACGGTCACCACCGGTGCCGGGAGCGGCGCCCGGCTCGCCGGCCCCGACGCGGCCCGCGCCGCGGTCCGGCGCGGGCTGCTCGCCGGGGCGGGACTCCTCGCCTCGGAGCAGCTCGGCCTCGCCGAGTGGTGCCTGGAGGAGACCGTCCGGTACACCCGGGAGCGGCACCAGTTCAACCGGCCGGTCGGCTCCTTCCAGGCCCTCAAGCACCGCATGGCCCAGCTCTGGCTGGACCTGGTCGGGGCCCGGGCGGCGGCCCGCGCCGCCGCCGACGCGCTCGCCACCGGCAGCGCCGACGCCCCGCTGATCGCGGCCGTCGCGCAGGCGTACTGCTCCAGGGTCGCCGTCCGGGCGGCCGAGGAGTGCGTACAGCTGCACGGCGGGATCGGGATGACCTGGGAGCACCCGGCGCACCTGGCGCTCAAGCGGGCCAAGGCGGACCAGATCGCGCTCGGCTCCACGGGCCGGCACCAGGACGCGATCGCCGCCCTGGTCGGCCTGGCGCCGCCCGGCTAGCCGGTCGGTGCACCCGGTCGGTCGGCACGGCTCCGCCCCTTCCGGCGGAGCCGGTGGCCCCTGGTAAGGGGCCGCCGAGTCCGCACCCCTTTACATACTGTTTAATTGCGAGCTGTTCGCAACAACAGTTGATCTCCAAAAGGGGTGTGGACACGATGACCGCCCGATTCCTCCGCGGCACGGCCGCCGCGACGCTCGCGGGGGCCACGGCCCTCACCGCGGCGGCCTGCACGAACCCTGGCTCGCCCGCCGGGGCCTCCGGCGGACCCAGGGATTCCGCGGTCGTCGGCATCGCCTACGAGCCCGAGACGCTCAGCCCCCTCCTCGGCTACGGCAAGGATGGCAACTCCAAGATCTTCGACGGGCTCCTCGCCTTCGACGCCGACATGAAGCTGAAGCCGGCGCTCGCCACCGGGCTGCCGCAGATCGCCGACGGCGGGCTCACCTACACGTACACCCTCCGCGACGGGGTCACGTTCAGCGACGGCGCACCCTTCACGGCCGACGACGTCGTCTTCACCTACCGGACGATCCTCGACCCGAAGACGAACAACGCCTCGCGCACCGAACTCGACGCCCTCAAGAGCGTCGAGGCGGTCGGCGACGACACCGTCGTCTTCCACCTCAAGTACGCCTACGCGCCCTTCGCCGAGCGCACCGTCCACGCCATCGCCCCCGAGCACGTCGCGGCGAGGCAGGACGTCAACACCGGCGCCTTCACCAGCAAGCCGATAGGCACCGGCCCGTACATCCTCACCGGCTGGTCCAAGGGCGAGAAGCTCAGCTTCAAGGCCAACCCGAGCTACTGGAACGGCGCACCCGCGGTGAAGAGGTTCACCATGGCGATCATCAAGGACGACGACGTCCGCGCCACCCGGCTCCGCGCCGGCGACCTCGACGGCGCCGTCCTGCCGCCCAATCTCGCCGCCGGATTCAAGGGCGACACCACGAAGAAGACCTGGACGGCGACGACGTACGACTACCGCACCGTCACCCTCCCCACCCACCACCGGGTCACCGGCGACACCGCCGTCCGCCGCGCCCTCGACATCGCCGTCGACCGGCAGACCATGGTCGACAAGATCCTCGAAGGGGCCGGAAAGCCCGCCTACGGGCCCGTGCCCACCGACAGCCCCTGGTTCGCGAAGGGCACCGAGCGCCGCCACGACCTCGCCGGCGCGCAGAAGATCCTCGACGAGGCGGGCTGGAAGCCCGGCCCCGACGGCGTCCGCGTCAAGAACGGCGTCCGCGCCTCCTTCCCGCTCTGGTACCTCTCCGGCGACAAGCTCCGCCAGGACCACGCCCTCGCGTACGTCTCCGACGCCAAGAAGGCCGGCATCGACATCACCGCCCAGGGCGGCACCTGGGAGGTCATCGAGCCCCGGATGAAGACCGACGCCGTCCTCGCGGGCGGCGGCGCGCCCGGCGACCCCGACTTCGACCAGTACCTGCTGCTCAAGTCGAGCCTCGCCGGCGACGGCTTCAACAACATGGCCTGGTACGACAACAAGACCGTCGACCGCGCCCTCGACGAGGGCCGCCGCACGGACGACCTCCCCAAGCGCCGTGCCGCGTACGACACCGTCCAGCGCGAACTGGTGAAGAACCCCGGCTACACCTTCCTCACCCACATCGACCACCTCTACGTCGTCGACGACGCCTGGGACGGGCCGAGCACCCAGACCGAGCCGCACGACCACGGCCTCGCCTCCGGCCCCTGGTGGAACGTCGAGAGCTGGAAGCCGAAGGGCGCGACCGAGACCGCCGGAGCGACGAAGAAGTGAAGCGCCGCCTCCCCTGGGGGCCCATGGCGCGGATGACGGGACGGCGCGCCCTGGCCGCCGTCCCCGTCCTCCTCGCCGTCACCTTCGCGGTGTTCGCCGTCGCCGAGGCCTCCCCGTTCGACCCCGTCAAGGCCTACGCCGGCACCGCCGGGCTCACCGCCTCGCAGGAGAACCTCGACCAGCTCCGCGCCAACCTCGGCGTCGACCGGCCCCTCGTCACCCGCTGGTGGGAGTGGCTCACCTCGGCCCTCACCGGAGACCTCGGCGACTCCGCCGTCCTGCGCAGGCCCGTGGCCGAGGTCATCGGCGAACGCCTCGGCTGGTCCGTCCTCCTCGCCGTCACCGCGTTCCTCGTGGCCATCGCCCTCGGCACCCTCCTCGGCGTCCTCGCCGGCCGCCGCCGCGGCGGCCTCGTCGACCGGGCCGTCAGCTCCGTCGCGTACACCCTCGAAGCCGCGCCGGCCTTCTGGCTCGGCCTCCTCGCCATCTGGTTCTTCGCCCTGAAGCTCGGCGCGCTGCCCGCCGGCGGACTCACCGACACCGCGAGCGACACCGTCACCGCCGACCAGGTCGCCCGCCACCTGGTGCTGCCCGCGCTCGTCCTCGGCGTCTCCCAGCTGCCCTGGTTCTTCCTGTACGTCCGCCAGGGCGTCGGCGACGCCCTCGACGAGGACCCCGTACGCGGCGCCCGCGCCCGCGGCCTGCGCGAACGCACCGTCCTCACCGGCCACGCCCTGCGCTCCGGAATGCTGCCCATGCTCACCCTCATCGGCTCCCGCGTGCCCGAACTCATCACCGGCGCCCTGCTCGTGGAGACCGTCTTCAGCTGGCCCGGCATCGCCGCCGCCACCGTCCAGGCCGCCACCTCCGTGGACTTCCCGCTGCTCGCCGCGCTCACGGTCCTCGCCACCGCCGCCGTCCTCCTCGGGAACCTCCTCTCCGACCTCCTGTACGGACTCGCCGACCCGAGGGTGGGCTTCGATGGCTGACCCGCGCACCCACCGCCTGCGGCTCTGGAGCTCCGCCCTCGTCGTCGGCGCCGTCGTCCTCGCCGTCCTGCTCGTGCCCCCGCTCGTCCAGCTCGACGAACAGGCCGTCGACCTCTCGCGGAAGCTCCTCCCGCCCTCCTGGGACCACCCCTTCGGCACCGACGACCTCGGCCGCGACCTGTTCCTGCGCTGCGTCTACGGCCTGCGGATCTCGCTGCTCGTCGGACTGGTCGCCGCCCTCGTGGCCACCGTCGTCGGCACCGCGGTCGGCGCGGCCGCCGGCGCGCTCGGAGGCTGGACCGACCGCACCCTCATGCGGCTCGTCGACGCCTTCTCCTCCGTGCCGCACCTGCTGCTCGGCATCTTCGTGGTCGCCCTCTTCCGCCCCGGCGTCTGGCCGGTGATCGCCTCCGTGGCCGTCACCCACTGGCTCTCCACCGCCCGGATCGTGCGTTCCGAGGTCCTCTCCCTGCGCACCCGGCCCTTCGTCGAAGCCGCGATCTCGGGCGGTGCGACCCGGTGGCGCGTCGCCGTCCGCCACCTGCTCCCCGCGGTCCTGCCGCAGGCGGGCCTCGCGGCCGTCCTGATGGTCCCGCACGCCATGTGGCACGAGTCCGCGCTCTCCTTCCTCGGCCTCGGCCTCCCGAGCCACCAGGCGAGCCTCGGCAACCTCGTCCAGAACGCCCGCTCCTCGCTCCTCGCCGGACACGGCTGGCCCACCGTCTTCCCCGGGCTGCTGCTCATCGTGCCGACCCTCGCCCTCGCCGGCCTGGCAGGCGTCTGGCGCGACCGGCTCAACCCGCGCCGCCGATCGGAGCTGATGCTGTGACCGCCGAGAACGTGCTCCGCGCCCTGGAAGCCGTCTCCGCCGAGCGCGCGGAGGACGCCGTCCTCAGCGTCCGCGACCTGAGCGTCCGGTTCAGGATGCGCGGCGGCCGGACCGTCGAGGCCGTCGGCGACGCCGGCTTCGACCTCGCGGCGGGGGAGTGCCTCGCCCTCGTCGGCGAGAGCGGCTGTGGCAAGTCCGTGCTGGCCTCCGCTCTCCTCGGCCTGCTCCCCGCCAACGCCGAGACGTCCGGCGCGGCACTGCTGGCGGGCCCTGGGGGCGCCGTCGCGACCGACCTGCTCGCGGCGGACGAGAAGACCTTCGCCCGCACGGTACGGGGCCGCCGCGTCGGGCTCGTACCGCAGAGCCCCGCCGCCCACCTCACCCCCGTCCGCACCGTACGGTCCCAGCTGGAGGAGACCGTCCGCGCGCTCACCGGCACCTCCCGCCGGGGCCGCCGCAAGGCCGCCGAGGACGCCGCCGAGCGGGCCGCCTTCCCCGCCGGGCACCTCGACCGGTACCCGCACGAGCTGTCCGGCGGACTCGCCCAGCGCGCCGCCACCGCCCTCGCCCTCATCGGCGACGCACGGCTGCTGCTCGCCGACGAGCCGACCACCGGTCTCGACCGCGACCTCGTCGACCGCACCGTCGACGAACTGCGCCGCCACGCCGACGACGGCCGCGCCCTGCTCCTCATCACCCACGACCTGGCGGCCGCGGCACGGATCGCCGACCGGGTCGCCGTGATGTACGCGGGCCGCATCGTCGAAATCGCCCCCGCCCACCGGTTCTTCGGCCCGACCGGACCCCGCCACCCCTACGCCCGTGGACTGCTCGACGCGCTGCCCGACCGGGCGTTCACCCCGATCCCCGGCATGCCGCCGGAGCTCTCCGCCCTGCCGGAGGGCTGCGCCTTCGCCCCGCGCTGCCCGCTGGCCACCGAACTCTGCACCACCCGGCCGGAGTTCACGGCCCACCTGGCCTGTCACCACCCGGAGCAGCCCCGTGCTTGAACTCGACACCGTCACCGCCGGTCACGACCGCCGCGCCCCCGTCTTCCGGGGTGCCTCGCTCACCGTCGCCCCCGGCGAGTCCGTCGGACTCCTCGGCCCCAGCGGCTGCGGCAAGTCCACCCTCGCCCGGGTCGCGGCCCTCCTGCACCGCCCGGACGCGGGCCGTCTCGTCCTCGACGGCACCGAGGTCACGGCCTGGCGCCACCGCGCACCCCGCGCGCTGCGCACCGCCGTCGGCGTCGTGTTCCAGCAGCCCCGCACCGCCGCCGACCCCCGGCTCACCCTCGCCGACCTCCTCGTCGAACCCCTCCGGGCCACCGGACGCCGCGGCGAGGCTGCGGCCCGCCTCGCCGAACTCGCCCCGGCCGTCGGTCTCACCCCCGACCTGCTCGGCCGCCGCCCGTACGAGGTGAGCGACGGGCAGCTCCAACGCGCCTGTCTGGGAAGGGCACTGGCCCTGCGCCCCCGCTGGCTGGTCTGCGACGAGATGACCGCGATGCTGGACGCCTCCACCACGGCCGCCCTGGTCGCCGCCGTCGAGACCTACCGCGAGGAGACCGGCGCGGGTCTCCTCGCCGTCGGCCACGACCGGGTCCTGCTGCGGCGCTGGTGCGACCGTACGGTGGAATGGAAGGACTGCCTGCCCGCCGGCACCGAGCTCGACACCGTCCGCCGGCCGGGCATCGCCGAGACCCCCGGCGGCTGATCCCGGCCGAATCTCACCCGTATGGCCGCCCCGCCGTTCGCCCGGACGGGCCGCGCACTCCGTCACACTGTCCGCCGAACGCCGCAATTCCGGTGCGGCGACGGAGGGACGTGAACGCGATGGCCGTTTCCATTTCTGTCGTGGTGCTGCTGCTGGTGCTGGCCGTGATCTTCCTGCGCAACGGCGGACTCAAGGTCACCCATGCGCTCGTCTGCGCACTGCTGGGCTTCTTCCTCGCCGGCACCAGCATGGCGCCCACCATCCACAACGGGGTCGCCGCCACTGCCAACGTGGTCTCCAGCCTCAAGCCGTGATCATTGCTCGATCATGAACTGCCTGTGAAACACAGGGCCGTTGCATGTACATCTCATGGACTCGGGCCTAGCGTCGGCCGCCTGCGCGACAGAGTGTCAGCAACCCGAGGAGCAGCATTGGCCACGCACCCGCCCCGAAGACGAGCCCGCGCGCTCACGCTGATCGCGCTCGCCGCCGCCGTCCTGGTGGGGTCCGCCCCCGTCGCGCAGGCCCAGGAGATCCCCCTCGGGATCGGCCACCGCCTCGTGGAGCACTACGAGGGCGCCCCCGCCACCGCGCGGCCCGTGCCGGGCAAGGGCACCGCGCAGCACCCGTACCTCGCCCCCAACGGGCGCAGCGGCATGCACGCCGACGGCGCGGGCAGCGGCACCCACCCGTACCCGGGGCCGCTGGGCCGCGCACCGCGCGTGGACAGCGAGAAGATCGCCCCCGTCGGCGGCGAGTGCGCCACCGTCACCTTCGACTCCGGCGGCCGGCTCGTCACCGTCTGCGGCACCTTCAACGGCTTCCTGCTGAAACTGCTCGACCCGGGCACCCTGGACACCCTCGCCGAGTACAAGCTGCCGCAGCGCTCCTCCACCGTCGAGGCCATCACCCGCCTCGACTTCGAGAAGATCTTCAAGGACACCTCCGGCGGCGCGTACTTCTACCTCGACGACCGGGACCGCGTCGTCCTCGCCGATTCCCGGCAGCACATCCAGCGCATCTCGCACCGGCAGAAGACCGACGGGACATGGGAGTTCGTCGTCGAGAACGACTGGGACCTCACGTCCCTCGTCCCGCACGACTGCGTCACCTGGACCAACCTCTTCCCCAGCGGCGTCTGCGACCCCGTCACCTCCGTCATGCCGGACTGGGACGGCCGCATCTGGTGGGTCACCCGCCTCGGACGCGTCGGCACCGTCGACCCGGCGACGGGCGCGCTGCGCGCGATCCGCCTCGGGGGCGAGGAGATCCAGAACTCCTTCTCCGTCGCCGAGGACGGCGTCTCCCTCGTCACCGACCATGCCCTGTACAGCTTCGGGGCAGACGCGGACGGCGTCCCGCGGGTGCGCTGGCGCGAGACGTACGACCGGGGGACCGGCACCAAGCCCGGTTCGGTGAACCAGGGTTCGGGCACCACCCCCGACCTCTTCGGCCTCCACGACGAGTACGTCGCCATCACCGACAACGCCGACGACCGGATGAACGTGCTGGTCTACCGGCGCGGCGCGGGCGTCTCCGCCGCCGAGCGCCTCGTCTGCAAGGTGCCGGTCTTCGGCTCCGGGGCGTCCACCACCGACAACTCCCTGATCAGCTGGGGCAACAGCCTCGTCGTCGAGAACAACTACGGCTACGAGAACCCGAGTACGCTCCTCCTCGGCCGGAGTGTCGTCGGCGGCGCGACCCGGATCGACGTCCGCGCCGACGGCAGCGGCTGCGACACCGTCTGGGAGAGCGACGTCCGCTCGCCCTCGACCGTGCCGAAGCTGTCCACCGCCAACGGACTGCTCTACTTCTACGAGAAGCGCCCCCACTCCTTGGGCATCGACGCCTGGTACCTCACGGCCGTCGACTTCCGCACCGGCGACCGGGTCTTCAGCCGCTTCACCGGCACCGGCCTCGCCTACGACAACAACTGGGCCCCGATCACCCTCGGACCCGACGGCACCGCGTACGTCGGTGTCTTCAACGGCATCGTCGCGGTCCGCGACAGCGCCTGACCCGCGCGGAGCCGCCCCGGGACCGAGGTCCCGGGGCGGCTCCGTTCCTCCCGTACCGCTCAGACCCACTCGGGCATCTCGCCGACGGTGGTCCGCACGTCGATCACGGCGAACGCGGCACCCTGCGGGTCCACGATCGCCGCGAAACGGCCGAACGGGCTGTCCATCGGCCCGAACACCTTCCGCCCGTTGAGCCGCTCGGCCGCCTCGACGGCCTTGTCGCAGTTGTCGACGGCGAAGTACACTTGGATGTACGAGGGGATCTCCGGCGGGAAGTCCTCCGCCGTCATCTCCATGCGTCCGAGCACCGGGTCGGCGCCGAGGTCGAAGACCCGGTAGTCCATGTCCTCGTCCTGCATCTTCTTCGAGTTGTAGCCGAAGACGGTCGTGTAGAAGGGGTCGGCCTTCGCCGGCTCCCGGGTGAAGACCTCGGCCCAGACGTACGCGCCGCTCTCGCCCTCCAGCTCGAAGCCCTCGTGCCGCCCCGCCTGCCAGATGCCGAACACGGCGCCCGTCGGGTCCTGCGCGAGGCACATCGACCCGAAGTCGCCGACCTGCATCGGCTCCATCAGGACGGTGCCGCCCGCGGCCTTGATCTTCTCCGCCGTCGCGGCGGCGTCGGGAGAGGCGAAGTACAGACACCAGGTCGACTGATCCTCGCCGTCCTGCCCCGGCATCGGCGGGACGACCGCCGCGACCGCCTTCCCGTTCCGGTACGCCTGCGTGTAGTTGCCGAATTCCGTGGAGGACTCGCCGAAGGTCCAGCCGAGCACGTCGCCGTAGAACGTCTTGGCAACCTCGACGTCCTTGAACATCGCGTCGGCCCAGACAGGCGTGCCCTCAGGTCGTACGGCCATGACGGTGACTCCCACTTCCGATTTCGATGATGTGTTCCTGTGAGCCACGCTAGTCACGCTCGCCCCCGACCGCGCGGTGACACGGCGCACCGGTTCGCGGGAGCTGCGACCATCAGGGCCATGAGGACACAGGGGGACCACGCGATGACCGAGGTACCGGCGGGCCGGGTCACGCTCTCGGACCGGCGTACGGAGCGGCGCTGGGCGGTCGACGTCGACCCGTTCGCCCTGGGCGCCGTCCCGGTCACACGGGGACTGTACGAGCAGGTCATGGGCGAGGGGCCGAGCACCCCGCACGGCGACCGGCTGCCCGTCGAGGGAGTCTCCTGGACCGACGCCGTCCGCTTCTGCGACGCGCTGTCCGTACGCGAGGGGCTCCGCCCCGCCTACCGTGCTCCCGCGGACGACGCCGGCGCACCGGACTGGGACCGCGCCGCCGACGGGTACCGCCTTCCCACCGAGGCCGAGTGGGAGCACGCCTGCCGGGCCGGGACCACGGAGGCCCGCTACGGACCACTCGACGAGATCGCCTGGCACCGCGGCAACTCCGGCGAACGCCTCCACGAGGTCGGCGGCCGGCGGCCCAACGACTGGGGCCTCCACGACATGCTCGGCAACGTCTGGGAGTGGTGCTGGGACGTGTACGACCCCGAGGTCTACGGCAGCTACCGGGTGCTGCGCGGCGGCGGCTGGTTCGACGAGCACTGGAGCTGCCGCGCCTCGGTCCGCCGCCGCAGCCACCCGACCCTGCGGATCGACGACGTCGGCTTCCGGCTCGCCCGCACCCTCCAGGGCTGAGCGGGCCGGGGCTGCTCGGCCCGGCAGCCGGCCGAGCGTACAGCGGTGGAAGGACCCGAGACGTATCCCTCAGGCCGACGGCACGGGGGGAACCACCGCGACCGGACAGTGCGCGTGGTGCAGCACCGCGTGGGCGACCGAGCCGATGAGCAGCGAGCCGAACCGATGCCGGTGATGACGGCCCACGACCACCAGTCCGGCGTCCCGCGAGCCCTCCACGAGAAGGCCCGCGGCGTCCGCCGGCACCGCCGTCGGCACCACCTCGACCTTCGGCCACCGGGCGGCGAAGGGCCGCAGCCGCTCCTCCTGCTCCCGCTCCGCCTCCCGAACGAAGGCCTGCGCGGCGTCCGCGAGGGGCAGCGTCGGAGGTACCTGGAGCGCCGGGGCGGGGGACACGACGGCACTGGTCGGCTGCGGCGGCAGCCGGAACGCCGTCACGGCCTCCAGCGGGACGCCGCGGTGGTGCGCCGCCTCGAACGCGAAGGCCACCACCTCGTCCGGAGTCTCCTCCGGGTGCAGCCCCAGCAGCACCCGTCCCGCCTTCGCCCCGCTTTCCAGGGTTGCCGCGCGCGCCTCGTGCGGGACGACGACGAGCGGGCAGGGCGCCGTCGCGGCGAGGGTGCGGCTGGTCGAGCCGAGCAGCAGGCTCGCGAAGCCGCCGTGCCCCCGGGAGCCGGTCACCAGGAGCCGCGCGCCCCGGGCCGTCGCCGGCAGGGCGTCGGTCACCGAGCCGTCGAGCGACTCGTACCGCACGGGCATGTCGTGCCCGCGCTCCTCGACGGACGTCCGTACGGCCGCCATGACGGAGTCCGGCAGCTCGGGGGAGGGGCCGAGGGAGGCGATACGGGCGGCGCCGAGCTGCAGGGCGTCGGAGCGCACATGGGCCACGACCAGCGGTGATCCCAGGTGCTCGGCGGTGCTCAGGGCCCATGCGAGGGCCCGGAGACTGTGCTCGGACCCGTCCACTCCGACGACGACCGGCGGCTCGGACGCGGTGTTCGTGTCACTCATGGGGGAATGACTCCCGCGGCCGGGCGTGCGCCACACCGGTGGGGCCCGGCCGTCCCGTCCGGCCCGGTGGGGAAACGGCGCCGGACCGGTGCCGAGGGGGAGACCCTCGGGACCGGTCCGGCGGTGAGACGATCAGGCGCCCTGCCGGCGGCGCTCCGCGCGCTCCGCGTCGCGCTCCTTGATACGGACGGTCTCCTTGCGGACCTCCGCCTGGGTGGCACGCTCCTTCCGCAGCCACTCGGGGAGCTCCTGGCGGAGCTCCTCGATCTGCTCGGTGGTCAGCGGGTCGGTGATGCCGCCGCGGGCGAGACCGGCGATGGAGATGCCGAGCCGCTGCGCGACCACGGGGCGGGGGTGCGGACCGTTCTTCCGGAGCTCCTGGAGCCAGGCCGGGGGGTCGGCCTGGAGCTCGCTCAGCTCGGTGCGCGAGACGACACCCTCCTGGAACTCTGCGGGGGTGGCCTCGAGGTACACACCCAGCTTCTTCGCCGCGGTGGCGGGCTTCATCGTCTGGGTGCTCTGGTGCGACGTCATGTGTCAAGGGTATCGAGCGTGCGGGCGAGTTCCGACCACGGCAGCTACCGGTAACCTGGCGGGGTGACAGGCTCGGACGCTTCCCCCGCGGATTCCCCCACTTCCCCCTCCTCCTCCCCTTCCTCCTTCAGGCTCGCCTTCGTGCCCGGAGTGACGCCCTCGAAGTGGGTGCGGGTCTGGAACGAGCGCCTGCCCGACGTACCTCTGACACTGCTCGCCCTGACGCCCGCCGAGGCCTTCGGAGCCCTGCGCGAGGGCACGGCCGACGCCGGTCTCGTCCGGCTCCCCGTCGACCGGGACGACCTGAGCGCCATCCCGCTCTACACGGAGACGACCGTCGTCGTCATCCCCAAGGACCACCTGCTCGCCGCGGCGGAGGAGGTCACGGTCGAGGACCTCGCCGAGGAGCTCGTCCTGCACCCGCTCGACGACACCCTCGGCTGGGAGCAGCTGCCCGGACTCCCGGCGAACGAGCGCCCCGCGACGACCGCCGACGCGATCGAACTGGTCGCGGCGGGCGTCGGCGTCCTCGCCTTGCCGCAGTCGCTCGCCCGCCTGCACCACCGCAAGGACCTCACCTACCGGACCCTGACCGAGGTCCCGCAGTCGCGGGTGGCGCTGTCCTGGCAGGCCGCCGACGAGGCGCCCGATCTGGTGGAGGAGTTCATCGGCATCGTGCGCGGCCGCACGGTGAACAGCACCAGGGGCCGCCGCGCCGAGGCCCAGAAGGGCCAGAAGCAGCCGAAGGACCAGAAGGAGCGGAAGGGCGCCGCCGCCAAGCCCGGCCGGTCCGGGAAGCCGGGTGCCGGTTCCCGTACGGCGGGCAGGCCCGCGGCCCGCAAGAGCGGCGGCGCCGGGGGTTCGGGCCGGGGCCGTACGGGCGGAAAGCCCCGCAAGAAGTCCTGAGCGTCTCTCTCGGCCGTCCCGGGCCGCCCCCGTCCGTACGGCGGACGCCGCTCCCTCCGACGGGCGGCTGCTCGGCATACTGACCCCTCCTGATCATCGAGATCATCCAGGAGGAGCTTTGGCCGCCAGTTTCAGGACCGTCGTCGAGGTGGGAGCGGACCATCTCGCGCAGGCCCGGTCCATCGACCGGGTGTTCCAGGAGGCGATCGCTCCGGCGACCGTCAACTTCGACTTCGAGGCGATACGGGAGGCCGCCGCGGCCGTCCCGGACAGCACCGTGGTGAAGATGGTGCGGGGCTGGGGGCTCCAGGAGTACGCCCCCGTCCTGGTCATGGTCCTCTCCCTCAAGGAGGCCGTCCGGCAGGCGCTCCCGCCGGAGTGCGCGGAGGCCGGGTTCTGGGCCACCGTCGAGCGGGAGCTCGTCCAGGCCTTCACCGGCCTCGCCGCGCAGGAGGGGCAGCCCGGCCTCTCCTTCTACGAGGAGTCGGGGGAGCGGACCCGGTTCTACCGGGACCTGTTCTTCGCCCTGCAGGACGAGGAGACCGGGGAGCACATGTACGCCCTGGCCTTCTGCGTCGACGTGACCGTCGAGCTTCCGAAGGCGCGGGCCGTCGCCCTGGAGCTGACGGACATCGTGCCGTTCGCGGTCCGGCTCAACGCGATCGTGGTCCGCCAGGCCCTGGACCTCGTGGCCTGACGTCCCCCGTCGCGGTGGATCGCGCCGGCCCGCCGTCCCGGGCCGGACCCTCGGACCGTCCCGGCCCTCCCGGCCCTCAGGCCTTCAGACGTCGCCGAGCGCTCCGCGCCGCCGCCACGAGCTCCGGCACCGTGGCGAGCTTGACCCGCGGCCGGCCCGCGTCCTCCCCCCTCGCCCGCTCGGTCCGGTCGATCGCCGCGAGACCGCGCGCGTCGACGAGATGGCGGCTCCGCCTCCGCGCCAGCCGGCGGAACTCCCGCGCCGTGCCCGTCGGCTTCGGCAGCGCACCGGCGACCGCGTCCGCGAGCAGTGTCCCGACGGTCTCCTCCGCACAGGCCCGGTTGGCCCCGATGCCGCCGGAGGGCCCGCGCTTGATCCAGCCGACGACGTAGCCGCCGGGCAGCCCGGCCACCCGTCCGGCCTCGTGCGGCACCGTGCCGGTCGCCTCGTCGAAGGGCAGCCCCGCCAGCGGCACCCCCCGGTAGCCGATCGCCCGGACGAGGAGACCCGCCCCTATCTCCGTACCGGACGGCGATCCGTGCTCGGTGACCCGGACCGCGCGGACGGCGTCGGTGCCGACGGCCTCGACCGGGGCGGAGTGGAAGCGGAGCACGATCCGGCGCCGGTCCGCCGCCGGGGTCCGCGCCCAGTCCACCGTCTCCCGCGTGACGCCCCGCAGCAGTGCGGCCTTCTCCCCGTCCGCCGCCGCGTCCACGCTCGCGCCGGTGCGCGGGTCGCGGTCGTCGACGACCAGGTCCACGCCCGGGAGGTGCTTGAGGGCGAGCAGTTCGGAGTTCGTGTACGCCGCGTCCTCGGGGCCCCGGCGGCCGAGCAGCACCACCTCGCGCACGCGGGTGCCGCGCAGGGCGGCGAGGGCGTGGTCGGCGATGTCCGTACCGGCGAGGTCGTCCGGGTCCGAGACGAGGATCCGGGCGACGTCGAGCGCCACATTGCCGTTGCCGACCACGACGACGCGCTCGGCGGCGAGCCGGACGGCGTCCGCGCCGGTCTCGGGATGCGCGTTGTACCAGGAGACGACGGAGGTCGCCGAGACACTGCCCGGCAGGTCCTCGCCGGGAATGCCGAGCCGTCGGTCGGAGGGCGCGCCCACCGCGTAGACCACCGCGTCGTGGTGCGCGGCGAGTTCCTCGACGGTGACCTCCTTGCCTATCTCCACCCCCAGCCGCATCCGGACCCGGGGGTGGGTGTGGAAGCGGGCGAAGGCCTCCCCGGCACCCTTGGTCGCCGGGTGGTCCGGTGCCACGCCGTACCGCAGGAGTCCGCCGGCCACCGGCAGCCGGTCGATCAGGGTGACCTCGGCGTCGGTGTGCAGGAGGAGGTCCTCGGCCGCGTACATGCCCGCGGGCCCCGTCCCGACGACGGCGATCCGGAGCGCGCCGAAGTCGGCGGGCAGGGAGCGGGGGAACGAGGGTTCGCCCCACGGGTGGAAGTTGGGGGAGGCGAGGGCCGGTGCGGGCGACCGGCCGGCGTAGTAAGCGGAGTTGACGGCCTCGTACTCCCGCAGCCGTCCGGTGAGCCGGTCCGCCGGGAAGATCGCGTCGACGGGGCAGGCGTCGGCGCAGGCGCCGCAGTCGATGCAGGCCCGGGGGTCGATGTACAGCATCTCCGTGGTGCCGAAGTCCGGTTCCTCGGGCGTCGGATGGATGCAGTTGACCGGGCAGACGGCGACGCAGGTGGCGTCGTTGCAGCAGGTCTGGGTGATCGCGTAGGTCATGTCGTCGGCTCTGCTCTGCTCGGCTCGGTGGGGTCAGACCAGGTGGGCGCGCTGGTAGAAGAAGAGCGCGGGCCGGGTCAGCATCCCGACGTCGGCCAGGAACTCCATCAGTCCGGAGCAACTGGCGCGCAGCTGTGCCTTGTAGTGCGCGTTGGCGGCGGCCTCGCGGCGGGCCCGCTCGGGGTCGAGCCCGGCCCGCACGTACACCTCCGGGTTCACCAGGCTGGTGATGATGTAGTACGCGGCGATGGCGACCACGAGCGCCTGGAAGTGGCGGCGGGCCCGGCTCGCGCGGGCGAGGCTGCGGCGCGTCTCGTCCCGGGCGAACTTCATGTGCCGGGACTCCTCGACGACATGGATGTTGCTGATGGTGCGGACGAAGGGGACGACCCGCTCGTCGCGCATCCAGTCGCGCTGCATGACGTCGAGGACCTCCTCGGCGACCAGGATGCCGGCGTACGCGGCCTCGCCGAAGCCGACGGTCTTCATGAAGCGCCCGAGTTCGAGGACGGCCCGCCTGGGCCGGTACGCGGGCGCGCCGAGCTTCTCGGAGCCCCGGGCGAACATGATCGAGTGCCGGCACTCGTCGGCGATCTCGGTGAGGGCCCACTGGAACCGGGGGTCGGTGTGGTCCATGAGGTAGATGTCGCGGAGCACCATCTGCTGGAGGATCATCTCGAACCAGATGCCGGTGCTGGCGACCGAGGCGGTCTCCTGCCGGGTCAGCTCCTTGCGCTGCTCCTCGGTCATCTCGTTCCAGTAGTCCGTGCCGTAGAGGGAGTTCCACTCGGGGCTCTGGCCGTGGAAGTCCTTGTCCAGGGGCGTGTCCCAGTCGACCTCGACGGCGGGGTCGTACGACAGCTTGGCGGCCGACCGGAGCAGCCGCTCGGCGACGTCCGAGTCGGTGACGTCACGGTCCTCGTGGTCCGGGCGAACGGTGCTGCTTGCCATGGTGCGGCTCCTTGGATCGCGCGATCGGCGGTTCGGGCACTTATTAGACGTAGCGTCTAGCAAGCTTGTTAGACGGAACGTATAGCAAGGCTCCCCGGCAGGCCTACCCCCCGGTACGGATTTTTTCCCGCGGGCATGCGAACGGGGCCGGAAACCCAGTGGGTTCCGGCCCCGTCGGAGGGTCGCGTGAAGCGGTGGCCCCAGTGTCAGAAGGTCAGGTTCCAGGCGTCGATCCTGCCCGTGTCCTGGCTCGCGTTGTCGTTCACACGGAGCTTCCAGACCCCGTTCGCGACCTCCGCCGAAGCGTTGACCGTGAACGTCTGGGCGATGTTGTCCGTACCGCTGCCCGTCCGGTTGTGGACCGTGTAGACCGTGCCGTCCGGCGCCACGAGGTCGACCTTCAGGTCACCGATGTAGGTGTGCTTGATGTCCACGCCGACCTTGAGCGTGGCCGGCGCGTTGCCCGTCACACCGCTGACCGTGATCGGGCTCTCGACCGTCGCGTTGTCCGCGATCGTCACGTCGGTGAGGTTCTCGAAGTACGCGCCGGGCGGCGGGGTGCTGCCGCCGACGGCCTTCAGCGCGTCGACCGCGCCCTCGCCGAAGAAGCCGTTCTTGGTCGTGGTGCCCTTGCAGCGGGTGTCCGAGGGGCACGCGCGGTCCGTGGCCTGGACGCCCAGCTGGTCCCGGATCTGCGCCGGGGTGAACGTCGGGTTGGCGCTCGCGATCAGCGCCGCGACACCCGCCACGTGCGGGGAGGCCATCGACGTGCCGCTCATGTTGCCGTACTTGCCGCCCGGCAGCGTCGAGTACACCTGGGTGGAGCCGTCACCGCCCGGCGCGGCGACGTCGATCACGCCGTTGCCGAAGTTGGAGTACGAGGCCTTGGCACCGCCGCTGGCCTGCGAGGCGACGGTCACGACGCCCGGCAGCTCGGTCGGGATGTCGATGCAGGCGTTGGTGATGGTGCGGGTGACCGGGGTCGAGTCGTTGGGGCTCTCGGAGTCGGTCGTCTTGTTCGCCAGGTCGTAGTTGGAGTTGCCGGCGGCGGCCACCTGGAGCGAGCCCTTGCCCTCGGCGTACGCCTGCGCCCGGCGGACACCCTCGATGATGGCGGCCTGGTCCACGTTGTCCGGGCAGTTGAACTGCCACGGGTCCGTGTAGTAGCTGTTGTTGGTGACCTTGAAGCCGTGGTCACCGGCCCACATGAAGCCGCAGACGGTGTTCTCCGCGAAGAACAGGCTGCTGGTCGGCTCCGCGATGCGGACGGAGGAGATCTTCACGCCCGGCGCGACGCCGATGACGCCCTTGCCGTTCTTGGCGGCCGCGATCGTGCCCGCGACGTGCGTTCCGTGGGTGCCGACGTCACGCCAGGCACCCGCGCGCGTGTCCGCCTTGCCGTAGGCGCAGGAGGCCGAGTCGGCGGCGTTGAAGTTGGGCGCGATGTCCTGGTGCTGGTCGTCGACGCCGGTGTCGAGGACGCCGACCTTCACCGTCGCCGAACCGGTGGTGACCGCCCAGGCCTGGTCGGCCTTGATCTGCGTCATGTCCCAGCGGTTCGACTCCGTGAGCGTGGTCGCCGACTGCGAGGGGTTGGCCGGGAGTGCCGGGCTGTAGGCGTCGGCGGGGACGTCCGAGGTGCGGGTCGCGCCGACCTGCTGGACACCGCTCACGGTGCGCATCGCCGAGGCGAACGACGTGGACGTCGAGTGCGCCACGATCACGCCGATCGCGTCGTACGCGGCGAAGACCGAACCGCCGTTGCTCGTGACCGCGCCGCTGACCGCCGAGGTGCCGCCCGGGGCCGTGATGACCAGGTACGCGCGGGTGCCCGCGGCCCAGGCGGCCGGAGCCGCCGCCGGTGTCGTCGTGGTGGTGCTCCGCGCCGCCCCCGCCGCACGGGCCGCGACGGGCTCCGTGTCGTTCGGTGCTGCCTGGGCGAATCCCGCGGGAGCGGCGAGCGCCACGGTCGTACCGAGCGCCGCGGCGGCCATGGCCGACGTTCTCAACCGGCTGGATATGAGGGAAAACAATGCGTCCTCCGATGACCCGGTGGCGCGGGTGGCGCCCGCCGGGCCCTGTGATGTGTGGGGTGGACGCAAGATCCCAGAGTCGCGAGGCGGAAGGAAGCGTTCAGTCCGAGAAGCCTGTTCGCGTTACGCACTGTTGACCGGGAGCGGTCATTTTCTGGACGAGTGTCCAGATATAGTGGACACCTGTCCAGGAAAGCCGGGACAGGTTGTACACGGAGGAGACGACGGTGGAGACGACGGCGAACGTGCTGGTGGGCCTGGTGGCCGCCCTGCACGCCTACATCCTGGTTCTGGAGATGTTCCTGTGGGAGAAGAGCCCGGGGCGCGGACTCTCCGGCTTCGATGCCGACATGGCCCGCGCCACCGCGCCGCTCGCCGCGAACCAGGGCCTCTACAACGGCTTCCTCGCCGCCGGACTCGTCTGGGGCCTGATCGCCGACGACCCGACCGGCTTCCGGGTCCAGGTCTTCTTCCTCGGCTGCGTCGTCATCGCCGGTCTGTACGGCGGCGTCACCGCCAACCGCCGCATCCTGGTCGCCCAGGCGCTGCCGGGCGCCCTCGCCCTCGGCGCCGTCCTGCTGAGCCGGTGACCCGGCCGTGACCGCGACACCGGGAGACCCCCGGGCGGCCAGGACCCGGGCCAAGCTGCGCCGGGCCCTCTTCGACGAGTGCGCCGAGCGCCCGCTGGCCGACGTCACCATCGCCACCCTCGTACGCCGGGCCGGCGTCGGCCGCGCCACCTTCTACGTCCACTACGGCGACCTGGAAGCCCTGGCCGTCGACGCCTGCGCCGATGTCGTCCGCGACGCGGTGGACGCCCTGCACGCCTGGCGCGGCACCCCCGACCCGGCGTCCCCGCCGCCCGCGCTGCTCGGCTTCCTCGCCGAACTCGCCCCGCACGCGGGCCTCTACCGCGCGCTGCTGCGCCCGGGCGGCGGCGGACCGCTCGGCCTCGTGCTCCACGAGGACCTGCGGGCCCGCAGCCTCCACGAGCGCAGTCTGGCCGGGGCCCCCGAGCCGGAGCTGATCGCCTCGGCCGTGGCCGCGACCTTCGGAGGCGTCCTCGCCGACTGGCTGCACGGCCTCGTGGAGGGCGACTCCGACCGGATCGCCCACCAGGTCTGGCGCCTGCTGGTCACCCTCCACCGCACACCGCCGGGGTAGCACGGGCAGGGCCCGTACCACCCCGGCGGTGATCGCCCGGACGGTCGGCCTACTTCAGGTACGGGCCCGCCGTGCCGATCCTGCCGGGACCGTTCAGGACGTACACCCGCACGTTGCCCTTGCCCGGTGCGCCGACCGAGAGCGTGCCGCCGGTGACGGTCCTCACGTCGCCGGTGACCGCGTCGGTGTACGTGCCGTTCGGGATGCCCGTGTACGTGGCCCCGCCCGAGATCGTGACCAGGGCGAAGCTGTCCGTGCTCCCGCTGGTGTAGCGGCGCTTGAAGGCCATGCCGCCCGAGATGCCCTCCGTGGAGTACTGGCCCATCTGGAGGGCCGGGATCGCCCGGCGGATCTGGTTGAGCCGCTGCACGTGCTTGACCAGAGGCTGCGCGAGCGTCGTGGCGACCGCTCCGGAGGCCGCCGAGACCTGGGAGAAGTCCGAGGCCGTGACCGAGCCGGCGACGTGGTCGCCGAAGTACGCGCGGCCGGTGGTGGCCAGCGGGCAGGACGGCCCGCAGTCGATCTTCTTGCCGGCCTGGAACTCGATCTCGGAGCCGTAGTACAGCGTGGGGATGCCGCGGAAGGTCCACATCAGGGACATGTTCTCGGCCCAGGCGTCGGTGCCGCCCGCGTACCGTTCGCTCGACTTGTTGGGGCCGTAGTCGTGGCTGTCGACATAGACGACGTTGTAGGTGGCGTCGTTGTAACTGTCGTCCGAGTCCTTGCCGTTGAAGAAGGCGTTGGACGCGTCACCGAAGTTCATGTGCATGCGCATGTCGATGACGTTCATGCCCGAGAAGCGGCTGTGGTCCGGCGTGTGGTAGCTGTTGCCGTTCAGGAAGGCGTTGGTGGAGGTGGGCTGGCTGCCGGTGCCCTGCTGCTGCTCGTAGTCGTACATCTCCAGCGCGGCCTTGGCGTCGTCCGCGTCGTACTCCTTGCGTTCCTTCCAGGTGAAGAACTGCGCCGAGTGGTTCACCGAGCCGCGGTTCCACTTGTCGTTCACGAAGGCGGCGACCTCGCCGAAGACGAAGAAGTTCTTCGCGGCCTCCGCGCCGTGGCTCCGCGTCACCCGCTCCTGGATGGCGGGCAGGAAACGGCGGTTCCAGGTGGTGCGCGGGATGTGCACGGCGGTGTCGACGCGGAAACCGTCCACGCCCATGTCGATGTACTTGTCGTAGGCGCCGATCAGATAGTTCTGGACGGTCGGGTTCTCGGTGTCGAAGTCCGCCAGGTCCTCGTGCAGCCAGCACGAACGCGAGTCCTCGCCCTCCCAGTTGCCGATCCAGCACTGGTGGAAGAGGGCCTTCGGGAACATCCCGGACGTCGGGCTCGGCCACTGGCAGTTGTAGAGGGTGTACCCCTCGGCGCTCTTGCCGCCGGTGGGCTTGCCCCAGTTGAGGCAGGTGTTCCCGGCCGGCTCGGCCGTCGACCACAGGTCACCGTTGTAGTACGACTTGCCGGTCTTCGCGTCGATCGTCAGGCCGTCGTACTCGAGGCCGGGCTGCTTCTCGTCGTAGTACCAGCTCCACTGGCTGTCCCGCACGCCGTACACGGTGGGTGTGAACAGGCCCTTGGCGCCCCAGCGCGAGGAGTGGTTGTAGACGACGTCCTGGTAGATCTTCATGCCCTTGGCGTGGGCGGCGTCGATCAGGTCCTGGTAGGAGGCGCCGGCCGACTCCAGGCGCGGGTCGACCTTGTAGAAGTCGTAGCCGTGGTACCCGTGGTAGTCGTAGTCGGACCGGTTGAGGACCACGGGGGTCACCCAGATCGCCGAGAAGCCGAGGCCCTTGACGTAGTCCAGCTTCTGGACGAGGCCCTTGAAGTCGCCCCGGAACATGGGGTCGTCGTTGGCGGCGTTGCCCGACTTGACGTGCTGGCTGCCGCCGCGGTTGTTCGACGGGTCGCCGTCGTTGAAGCGGGCCGTGAGCACGAAGTAGATCGGGTCCTTGCGCGGGTCGGTGCCGAGCGGCTTCCCGGTGGCGGGATTCGCCGGCCTGTCGCCGGTGGTGGCCGTCGCGGGCGAGGAGGCGGCGGAGACGTTGCCCGCCGCGTCCACCGCCTTCACCGTGTAGGTGTAGGCGGTCCGTTCGGCGAGGCCCGTGTCGGAGAACACGGTGGAGCCGACATCGGTGACCACGGTTCCACCGCTGCCGCCGACCCGCGTGACCTGGTATTTCGTCACGCCCTCGTTGTCGGTGGCGGGATCCCAGGTGAGCAGGACCGCGGTGCCGTCCGCGGCGGCGGTCACCTTGGTGGGGGCGGTCGGGGCCTGGGTGTCGGGCACTTCGGCGGCGCACGGGTCGGTCGCGTTCGCCGTCACCGTGTTGTTCCGTACGGTGCTGACGCCCGTGCCGATCGTGTAGTCGGCGCCGCCGTTGTTGTCCCAGGTGCCGTTGCCGTTGTTGAACGCGGCCTTGAGGGAGGTGGCGGTGCCGAGGTCGACCTCCCGCTTCCACCAGCCGGCACAGGCGGACTGCATGCCGACGCCGGGGACCGCGGTCCAGACGCCACCGGCCGGCTGGTAGTGGAGGTTGGCGGTCGACCAGCCCAGCGCCTCCGTCGAGTAGTAGACGGTGGCCTTCGCGCCCGGCGTCGGCGTCGGTTCGGGGTCGGTTCCGGCGCAGGGGTCGGAGTGGGCGATCACCCCGTCCTTGACGGTGAGGGCTCCGGTGCCGAGGGCGTAGTTCTTGCCCCCGTTGTTGTCCCAGGTGCCGCCGCCGTTGTTGAAGGTCGCCTGGAGGCCGGTGGCCGTACCGAGGGAGACGGTCTTCTTCACCCAGTCGGTACAGGCGGCCTCCATGGCCACCCCGGGGACGGTGGTCCAGGAGCCGCCGTCCGGGGCCCAATGGAGGTTGTACCGAGGCCAGTTCCTGGTCTTCGTCCAGTAGAAGACCGTCGTGGTGTTCTCGGCCGTGGCGGCGGCCGGGGCCGTACGCGGGGCGGAGTCCGGGGCGGGGCCCCCGGACGGTGCGGTCACCAGGCCGAGGACGCCGGCGGCGACCGCCAGGGCGGCCGACGAGCGTAGGGGGAACCGTCGGTGAGGGGGTGTCAGTCCGGCGGAGCGAGTCATCCGAGTCTCCAGGCGGGTCCGTGCGTCACCGGGCAGAGCTCTGCCCCGGACGGGAGTCGAAGCTCTTTGGAAACGCTGTCGGAAACTTGCAGAAACATCTTGCGTGGCCGGAACGTATCGTCGCGCGACTGCCGCGTAAAGAGGTTCGGCAGAAGTGCGGACGTACGGACGTGCGTACGGACGTGTGGGAAAGTGGGCGCCTCTGTCGGCCGCGCCCGCGGTGAAGGAAGGCAACCGATGAAGCTCCCCACGCCCTTGTACGTGCTGAACGAGGGGCTGGCCTTCCTCCTGGAGGTCGCGGCGCTGGCCCTGCTCGCGTGGTGGGGCTGGGAGAGCGCGGAGAGCTTGGCCCCGCGCCTCCTCCTCGCCGTCGCCACGCCCGCGGCGGCGGCCGTCCTGTGGGGCTGTTCGCCGCGCCGAAGGCGCGGGTGCGCCTACCGGTCGCGGGCGTCCTCGCCGTGAAGGCGCTGGTGTTCGGCGCCGCCGCGGTCGCGCTCCATGCCCTGGGGCGTCAGGGCGGAGCGGTCGCCTTCGCCGTCGTGGCCGTGCTCAACACCGCACTCGCGACGATGGACCGCCGGGCGCGCGCGGCGGCCTGAACCGCTCGGTGACACCCCCTCAGGGGCGGGGCCAGGGACGCCCCTCCAGGCGTTCGATGTCCCGGTTGAAGCGTTCCAGGAAGCCCGCGAAGCGGGCCACGTCCTCCGGCGACCAGTGCTCCATGACCCGGTCGAGTCCCTCGATGTTCGAGTTCCGGTCGGCCTCCAGGCGTCGCTCGCCCTCCTCCGTGATGCGGAACTTGCGGGCGATCCCGCCCTCCGGGTCGGGGATGCGCTCCACGACCCCGGCGCGCAGCATCGCCGCGGTCTGACGGTTGAGGGTGGAGGCGTCGAGCCCGAAGGCCTCGCTGAGCTGCCCGATGGACATCGGCCCGTGCATCCGGATGCGGCTCAGGAGGACGTACGCGCTGCGGTCCAGGTGGCCGCCGGCGGCCCGGGAGCGGGGCGCGTACAGATGGGCGTGCCGACCGAGCAGCATGGTCTCGAACTCGACCAGGTGAAGGGGTTTGTCCTCGGGCTTGTCCATGAGGCCATTGTCCCTCGCCGTGATCGAATGTGCATCATGCATGACTTGTGTATGACACCATACATGTGCACCATGCATATGGAGCCATGGCGGACGACCGCCGTGGACGATCGAGGGAGAACACGTGGACGGCACCAAGCCCGACGCCCGACCCGGAGGCGTCGTGGGCGTCCTCGCGCTCGCGGGCATCGTGGCCGCACTCATGCAGACACTGGTGGTGCCGCTCATCGGCGACCTCCCCAAGCTGCTCGACACCAGCGCGTCCAACGCCTCCTGGGTGATCACCGCCACCCTGCTCGCGGGTGCCGTCGCCACCCCGGTGGCCGGCCGGCTCGGCGACACCCTCGGCAAGCGACGCGTCCTGCTCGTCTCGGTGATCCCGCTGGTCGTCGGCTCGGTGGTCTGCGCGCTCGCCTCCTCCGTCGTCCCGATGATCGTCGGACGCGGTCTCCAGGGCCTCGGGATGGGCGTCGTCCCGCTCGGCATCAGCCTGCTGCGCGACATCCTCCCGCCCGAGAAGCTCGGCGGCTCCATCGCCCTGATGAGCGCCTCCATGGGCGTCGGCGGCGCCCTCGGTCTGCCGTTCTCCGCGGCCGTCGCCGAGAACGCCAGCTGGCGCGTCCTCTTCTGGGTCGCCGCCGCGCTCAGCGTCGTGGTCGGCGTCCTGATCTGGCGCGTCGCACCCGCGGGCCGCCGCGCCGCCGCGCCCGGCCGATTCGACGTACCGGGAGCGCTCGGCCTCGGCGTCGGGCTCGTCGCCCTGCTGCTCGCCGTCTCCAAGGGCGCGACCTGGGGCTGGGGCAGCGCCACCACCCTCGGTCTCCTCGCCGTCGCCGTGGTCGTCCTGCTCGCCTGGGGCCGGTGGGAGCTGCGTACCCGTGACCCCCTCGTCGACCTGCGCGTCACCGCCCGACCGGTCGTCCTGATGACCAACCTGGCGTCGGTCCTCGTCGGATTCGCCATGTACGCGCAGTCGCTGGTCGTTCCGCAGCTCTTCCAGTTGCCCGAGGCGACCGGTTACGGGCTCGGCCAGTCGATGATGGCCATGGGCCTCTGGATGGCCCCCGCGGGCCTGATGATGATGGTCCTCGCGCCGCTCGGCGCCAAGCTCTCGGCCGCCCGCGGCCCCAAGGTCACGCTCTCCGTCGGCGCCCTCGTCATCGCCGTCGGATACGGCTCCTCGCTCGCCCTGATGGGCACCACCTGGGGCCTGCTCGTCGTGACCCTCATCTGCAACACCGGTGTGGGGCTCGCCTACGGGGCCATGCCGGCGCTCATCATGGGGGCCGTCCCGCAGGAGGAGACCGCCTCCGCCAACAGCTTCAACACCCTGATGCGGTCCATCGGCACCTCGGTCTCCGCCGCCGTCATCGGTGTCGTCCTCGCCCAGATGACCACCACCCTGGGCGGCCACGCGCTGCCGTCCGAGGACGGCTTCCGCGTCGCCATGCTCATCGGCTGCGGCGTCGGCCTGGTGGCCGCGGCCGTCGCCGCGTTCATCCCGGGCCGGGCCGCCGCCGCACCGGCCGGCGACCCGGCGGGCACGGAACCGGGGGCCGCGCCGCGGGCCGCCACCGAGGCCGCCGCCTGAGCGACCCGACCGAACGGCGGGCGGCGCGGGCCCGGGTCTCTTCCCGGACCCGCGCCGCCCACCGTTCCCGGCGCCCAAGGTCTTGGGCGCCCACCGGCCCGCGCCGCCCCACGGGCTCGGGCGCCCACCGTTCTCCGGCGCCTCCCGGTCAGCCCTTGGTCTCCGCCGCCTCCAGGGCGAAGAGCGCGCCCTCCGGGTCCCGGACCACCACCACCCGGCGCCCGTCGACGTCCTCCGGACCGCGCACCCCGCCCCAGTCGCCGCCGGGCACGACGGTCCCGCCGTACGCCACCACCGCCACCGCCGCCGCCTCCGGATCCGGCACCCGGAACCGCACCAGCCAGCGCGGACGCAGCTGCGGCCGGGGCGAGCCGGACTCGACCGGCCCGCTGTTCAGCCGGGCCACGGCCGCCCCGTCCCGGCGCAGCACCACCTTGTCCTGCTCGTACGAGACCTCGAAACCGGCCGGGGCCTCGTCCGCCCAGCGGAGCACCTCCCCGTAGAACACCGCCGCCTCGAACGCGTCCCGAGTGTGCAGCTCCAGCCAGGCCGGAGCCGAGTCCATGCCGATGTTCGAACGGTTCTCCGTCCGCCCCTCCCAGACACCGAACGCCGCACCCTCGCGGTCGGCGGCGAGCGCCGCCCGCCCGTGCGGCGGGTAGCCGACCGGCCCCACCCCCACCGTGCCGCCGCGCTCCCGGATCCGCGCCACCGCCTGGTCCACGTCGTCCACCGTGAAGAACGCCGTCCACGCCACCCGCACGGACAGCTCCGTCGCCACCGCGGCGATCACGGCCACGGGCTGCTCACCGAGCCGGCCCACCGCGTACTCCCGGTCCCCGCCGTCGTCCCGCCGGAAGGTCCAGCCCAGTACGGCCCCGTAGAAGCGCTCCGCCGCGTCGAGATCCCGCGCGGTCAGGCTCAGCCAGCACGGCGCTCCCACCACCTCTCCGGTCGTCGGCCCCGACACCGGCACCACCTCCTGTTCCGTCCTGCCTCGCTGCGTGCGTCGTGCGCCCCTTCCCCGGTCCGCCGCCCCGCATGCGCCCACTCACCCGAGTGCCGCCGAACATCACACGCCCGGGTGCGCCGACCGCGGACACCGGGGGTTACCGTCCTGTCATGAGCAGCCGGCAGCCCCCGCTCCGTGAGATCCCCGAGAACCGAACGGCCCCGTCCGTCCCCGCGCTCCTGCTGAGGCCCTGGACGGAGGAGGACGTCGAGGCGCTCGTACGCCACCACCGGGACCCGGACCTGCGCGCCTGGCTCGCCACTCACCTGGACACCACCCGGCAGGCACGCGCATGGGTGGACGCCCAGAACGCCGGCTGGGCCGCCGGGACCCGGGCGGCCTTCGCGATCGTCGAGGACACGGCGACGGGCCGCAGGGCGCCGCTCGGGCACATCGCCGTCACCGTCGAGGGAGCGGCAGCCGTACGCGTCGGCTACTGGACCGCGCCGCGGGCACGCGGGCGCGGGATCGCCTCCCGGGCGCTGACCCGCGTCGCCCGCTGGGTCGCGGACGAGACCGGGCCCTTCGCCGGCCGCACCCCGGAGCTCGTCCACGCGGTCGGCAACGAGGGATCGTGCCGGACCGCCCTCGCCTGCGGATTCCCGCTCACCGGAACACTCCCCGCCGCCCCGCCCGCCCGGCCGCGCGCCCAGCACCTCCACACGGCGGCCGTCCCCCGGACTCCGCCCGGGGCTCAGCGCGCCGCGCGGGCCGCGTAGGCGCGTACGTCCGCGTCGGGGTCGCCCGACGCCCCGGCCAGTGCCGTACGGGCCTCGGGGGCGGCCCGGTGGACGAGCAGGGAGAGGACCGCGGCCTTCCGGACGTCCGCGTTCGCGTCGGCGAGCGCCTTCGCGAGCGCGGGGACGGCCGGGTCGGCCGGGGCTGCCCGCAGCGCGGTCGCGGCGCCCGCGCGGACCTGCCAGGCCGGATCGCCGAGAGCGGCCTCGGCACGCGCCGCGTACGCGGCCGGGCAGCCGGTCCCGGCCAGGGCGGCGAGCGCCGCCCCCCGGACCAGCGGATCGGTGTCGTCGAGCAGCGGACCCAGCGGCTCCGGCGCCGGGTTCCGCACGGCCGCCAGACCCCGGGCCACCGCGACCCGGACCTCACGGGCCGGATCGGCCGCCGCCACCGCGAGCCCCGCGACGGCGTCCACCGAGACCAGGGCCCGGACGGCCTGGACGCGCACCTCGACGGTCGCGTCGGCGAGCGCCCCGCCGTAGAGACCGGCGTCCCCGAGCCGCAGGGCCCGCAGGACCTCCAGCGCGGCGGACCGCACGGCCGCGTCGGGCACGACGAGCGCCTCCCGCAGACCGGCCCCGAGCGCCGGCTCGGCGGGCAGCACCTCGACCAGCTCGCGCAGGGCGGCCGCCGCGGCGGCCCGGACGAGCGGCGCGTCGTCCCGCAGCCGTTCGGCGAGCACGGGCCCGGTACCGGTCGGCGCGGTCTCGCCGAGGGCCGTGACGGCGGCGGCCCGTACGGACGGATCCGGGTCCTCCAGGTAGGGGCCGAGCGCGTCGACATCGGGGGACTCCTCGATCAGGGAGAGGAGCCGCAGGAGGCGCGGATGGGGTGACGCGACCTCCGGAACCTCGACCGCGGCCGCGGTGTGCGTCCGCGGCCGTGCGGCCGGAGCCGTGTCCCGCGGGCCGGCCGTGGCGACCGGCACCAGCTGCACCTCGCCGAGGTGCCGCTCGGGGCCGCCCGGCGGCGCGAACTCGGGCACCGGCACGAGGTAGGGCTCCACCGGACGCGCGGTGAACTCCATCGCGCCGGAAGGGGACTTGCGGAGATCGAGGTGGTGCAGCCAGCCGGCGTCGTCCCGCTCCGGGTGGTCGAGCCGCTCGTGGTAGAGCCCCCAGCGCGACTCGGTGCGGGCGAGCGAGGCCCGCGCGGCCATCTCGGCGCAGTCCCGGATGAACGACACCTCCGCGCACCGCATCAGCTCATGGGCCGAGCGCGCCCCCATTCCGGCGATCTCCTCCGACATCCGCTCGAACGCCTCGACGGCGAGGGAGAGTTTGGCGCCCGTCTTCGGCGGCGCCACGTAGTCGTTGACGAACCGCCGCAGCTTGAACTCGACCTGGGGCTGGGGCGGACCCTCCGGGTGGCGCAGCGGCCGGTAGACGAGTTCATGCGCGGCCGCGAGCTGCCCGCCGTCCAACTCGCCCTCGTACGCCGTGTACCGCGAGGCGTCCTCACCCGCCAGGTCGCCGAAGACGAACGCGCCGATCATGTAGTTGTGCGGTACGGAGGCCAGGTCGCCGGCCGCGTACAGGCGCGGCACCGTCGTCCGGGCGTGGGAGTCCACCCGTACCCCCGACGCCGAATGACCGCCGCACAGGCCGATCTCCGAGATGTGCATCTCGATGTCGTGGGTCCGGTAGTCGTGCCCCCGGTTCTCGTGGAAGGTGCCCCGGGTGGGCCGCTCCGTGGTGTGCAGGATCGACTCGACGGCGTCGATGGTCTCCTCGGGGAGATGGCTCAGCTTCAGGTACACCGGGGCCCGGTCCGAGGCGAGTTCGGCCGCGAACTCCGCCATCATCTGCCCCGACCAGTAGTCGGACTCGACGAACCGCTCGCCGTGCCGGTTCACCTGGTAGCCGCCGAAGGGGTTGGCGACATAGGCGCAGGCGGGGCCGTTGTAGTCCTTGATCAGGGGGTTGATCTGGAAGCACTCGATCCCGGTGAGCGCCGCCCCCGCGTGGTACGCCATGGCGTAGCCGTCACCCGCGTTCGTCGGGTTCTCGTACGTGCCGTACAGATAGCCCGAGGCGGGCAGGCCGAGGCGCCCGCAGGGACCGGTGGCGAGGATCACCGCCCCCGCCCGGACGATGACGAACTCGCCCGTGCGGGTGTTGAACGCGGCCGCGCCGACCGCCCGGCCGTCCTCGGGGTGGGTGAGGACGCGGACCGGCATGACCCGGTTCTCGATCCGGATCCGCTCCCGCATCTCACGCCGGCGCAACTGCCGGTAGAGCACCTTCTTGACGTCCTTGCCCTCGGGCATCGGCAGCACGTACGAGCCGGACCGGTGCACCTGCCGGACCGCGTACTCGCCGTGCTCGTCCTTCTCGAACTTCACCCCGTACGACTCGAGGCGCTGGACCATGCCGAAGCCCCGGGTCGCCGTCTGCCGGACCGTGGACTGATCCACCAGGCCGTCGTTGGCGCGGGTGATCTCGGCGACGTAGTCGTCGGGCTCGGCGCGGCCCGGCACGACCGCGTTGTTGACGCCGTCCATGCCCATGGCGAGGGCGCCGGAGTGCCGGACGTGCGCCTTCTCCAGGAGCAGGACGTTCGCCCCGCGCTCGGCGGCGGTCAGCGCGGCCATCGTGCCGGCGGTGCCGCCGCCGACGACGAGCACGTCGCAGGACAGCTCGGTCGCGTCGGCGAGATCGGGCACGGTCAGGGGGATGTCCACGGGAGTGCCTTTCGGAGCTTCGGAGCTTCGGGGATGCGGGGGTGCACGGGCCCGCGGCTACGGGTACGGGCGAGCGCGTCGGGCGGCCCGGTCCTTCCGGCGGGACCGCCCGGCCTGCCGGGCGGCCCCGGCGTGCCTTCCGGTGCCGCGGGCCGGACCCTCAGAGGGAGTCGAGGACGCGACGGCGCAGCGCGGCCGTGTCCGGCGCCTGCCGGGCGTCGCGCGCACGCGGGTGGGGCACGTCCAGGACGTCGCCGGTCGCGAACAGGGCGACCCGGTCGCCGAGATGGATCGCCTCGTCGACGTCATGGGTGACGAAGACGACGGTCGCGCCCGTGCCGCGCAGGATCTCCACCAGGAGGTCCTGCATCCCGGCGCGGGTATGGGCGTCGAGCGCGCCGAACGGCTCGTCCATCAGGACCGCCCGGGGGCGGGCCGCGAGGGCGCGGGCCAGCTGGACGCGCTGGCGCTGCCCGCCGGACAGCTGGTGCGGGAGCCTGCGCGCGTGCCCGCCGAGACCGACCCGCTCCAGCCACTCCTCGGCCGAGCGGCGCCGCTCCGCGCGGGGCACCCGCCGGATGGCGAGGGGCAGTTCGACATTGGCGCGGACCGATCGCCAGGGCAGCAGCGCGTCGTGCTGGAAGACCAGGGCACGGTCGGCGCCCGGCCGGTGGATCGGCTCCCCGTCCTGGGTGACCCGCCCCTCCAGCGGGGGCAGCAGTCCGGCGAGCGTGCGCAGCAGGGTGGTCTTGCCGCAGCCCGAGGGACCGACCACGGTCAGCAGTTCGCCGGCGGCGATGCGCAGGTCCACGGGGCCGGGCACGGCCACCCCGTCGGGGTGGCCGAGGCGGACGCCGTGCAGGGCGAGTTCCGCGCCGGTGGAGGCCGTCGGTGCCGTCGGGACGGACGGCTTCGCGGACACGGCGGACGGGCTCACGGTGCTCATGCGACCGGCTCCTTCTCGGGGCGACGGGCGGGGGTGGGCGGGGTGGCCGCGGACGGGCCCGCCGCGCCTGCGGGGCCGCCCGCCGGCACCCGGGCGGTGGGGCGCGGCAGCCACGAGGTCACCCGGCGGCCCATCGTCTCGACCGCGGTGGAGGTGAGCCAGCCCAGGGCGCCGATCGTGGCCATGCCGACGAAGACACCGGGGTAGTCGACGATCGTGTAGTCCTGCCAGGTGCGGTAGCCCACCCCGTACTCGCCGGAGATCATCTCCGCCGAGATCACGCAGATCCACGAGACGCCGATGCCCACGGAGAGGCCGCCGAAGATCCCCGGCAGGGCGCCCGGCAGCACCACCGAGAACAGCACCCGCGCCCGGCTCCCGCCGAGAGTGAGCACCGCCTCCTCCCACACCGGGTTCAGGGCCCGCACGGCGTGCCGGGTCGACACGAGGACGGGGAAGAGGGCCGCGGCGCAGGTGATGAAGACGATGCCCTGCTCGTTGGTGGGGAGCAGCAGGATCGCGACCGGCACCAGGGCGATGGCCGGGATCGGCCGCACCACCTCGACGAGCGGGCCCAGGACGTCGGCGGCCCACCGGGACCGGGCGACGGCGGTCCCGCCCGCCACCCCGAGGACGGCGGCCAGGAGGAAGCCGATCGTGATCCGGCGCAGACTGTGGCCGAGATCCTGCCAGTACGCCTCGGTGCCGATCCGGTCCCCGAGGGCGGAGGCGACCTCGACGACCGTGGGGAACTGTGCGAACCGCAGCCACAGGTCGACGTCGTAGGAGGTCAGCAGCTGCCAGAGCCCGAGGGCCGCGAGCGGGGAGGCCACCCGGACCAGTCGGCGGCCGGTGCTCGTGGCGGCGGTCCGGCGGTTTCCCGCGCTCATGACGCGAGCCTCACGGCGTCCGCGTACGGGACGACGCGCGCCCCGGAGTGCCCGGAGACGTACCGCTCGGCGCCCGAGCGGGTGACGAAGGCCCGCCACTCCGCGCCGTCCGCGACCCACACCGCCCGTTCCGCGAACCACAGCGTCCCCGTCACCGCGTCCGGCACGTAGGCGGCCCGCACGGAGGCCCCCTTGACGGCCCTGAGGAGCGCGGCGGGGCTGTCGAAGGTACGGATCGCGCTCTGGCCCTTCAGCCACAGCTCGGCCTTCGGACCGGCCGCCTTCGGGTACGCGAGGTCCGGCACCGCCCGGCGCAGCGGCGCAGGGTCGACGAACGCGTCCACGTCGACGTCCGTCACCAGGCCGGCCTCCTTCAGGACCGGCACGTCCTCCTTGAGCGCGGCGATCAGCTCCGGGCGGAGCGCCGGGTCGAAGGTCGCGATGCCCTGGGCGCCGTTGTAGAGGTAGACCACCTCGGCGGGCAGCCCCGTCTCCTTCGCGACCGACTCGGCGGCGGCGACGGGCTGCTTCCGCAGGTGATCCGTGGCGCGGTTCTGCGCCCGCAGGAAGGCGTCGAGGACGGCGGGCCGCCGCTTCGCGAACTCCTCGCGGACGGTGACCCCGTGGAAGGTCGGCAGGTTCAGCTCGGCCCCGTCGTACAGCGCTGTCGCCTTGCCCTGGAAGGCGAGCAGGCCCGGCCAGGCGACGAACTGGGACAGGGCGTCGACGCTGCCGGCCGCCAGGGCCGAAGCCCCCACGCTCGGCTGCTGGTTGAGCTTGCGGATGTCCTTCGCGGGATCGACACCGGCGCGGCGAAGGGCCCGTACGAGTGTGCCGTCGGCGGCCGATCCGACACTGGTGGACACCTTGCGGCCCTTCAGGTCCGCGAGGGACCCGAGGGGTGAACCGGGCTCGGTGACCACGGTGTTGAGGCCGCCGCGGAGGTTGTAGCCGGTGACCGCGACGAGCCGCGTCGGCTCCTTGAGCTGCCTCCCGCGAGCCGCGTTGATCAGCAGCGGGAAGTCGCCCATCGAACCGATGTCGATCTTTCCGGCCGTCATCTGCGCCGTGATCGGCGCCCCGGTCGCGTAGTCCTGCCAGACGACCCGATAGGTGAGGCCGTCCTTCCGGCCCCGGTCCGCGAGCTCCTCCTCGAAGTAGCCGAGGGAACGCAGCAGGGTGCCGGCGGTCACGGTGTTGATGGTCTTCGACTGGTACCCGACGGTCACCGTGACCGTCTTCCCGTCGGACGAACTCCCGGCCTCGGTCCCGCCGCAGGCGGTGGCGAGGGGCAGCAGCAGAGCGAGCGGGAGGGCGAGCCGGCCGGCTGCCCGGCGGTGGAGCAGAGGAAGTCTTCCTCGGGACATGGGTGTTGGGCCTTTCACCGGAGCAGGTAGGGCATGTTGACGGTGACCGCGCCGGTGGGGCAGCGGGCGGCGCAGGGGCCGCAGTACCAGCACTCGTCCACGTGCATGAACGCCTTGCCGTCCTCCTCGCGGATCGCGAGCGAGTCCAGCGGACACATGTCGACGCAGAGCGTGCATCCGTCGATGCACTTCGACTCGTCGATGGTCACGGGCACGTCGGCGCGCTGGGGGACCAGAGGCATGGCTGTCTCCAGGAAAGGGGTCGGCAGGAAACGGAGGGGCGGGAGGGCCCGAGGGACCGGGGGAGGGAAGGTGATCAGAGGGAGCGGCGCAGGACGCCGCCCATGGTGATGCGGTCGCCGCGGAACCGGATGAACTCCAGGTCCACCGGCCGTCCGTCGGGCAGACAGGTCAGCCGCTCCAGCATCAGGACGGCGGCCCCGCGCGGGGCCTGGAGCACGGCGGCGGAGTGCGCGTCGGCGTTGACGGCCTCCAGGGTGATCTCCGCGTGGCCGAGCGGACCGCCGGTCAACTGCTCCAGGAGCCGGAACACATCGGTGTTCTCCAGGTCGCAGCCGAGGAGTTCGCCGCCGATGTCCATCGGGAGGTACGACAGGTCGAGGGAGAGCGGCAGCCCGTTGAGCCGGCGCAACCGCTCGACGCAGAGCACGTCGGAGTGCTCCGGCAGCCCCAGCCGGTGGGCCACCGGCGCCGGAGCGGCGACCGGCCCCATGGTCCGGACCTCGTTGGTGACCTGCCCGTGCTCGCGCAGGGTCTCGGCGAGCCCCTGGAGCCGGTCCAGGCCGTGCGGGTACTTCTCGCACACCACCACCGTGCCGACTCCCGGCTGCCGTGCGACGATCTGCTCGCCGCGCAGCAGGTCGAGCGCCTGCCGGACGGTGTTCCGGCTGGCCCGGTAGTCGGACGCGATCACGTCCTCCAGCGGCAGGACCCCGCCGGGGAAGCCGCCCGCCAGGATCTGATGACGCAGCAGGTCGGCGAGCTGCCGTGCCCGGTCCGCACGCAGCCGCAGACGGCGGGCGGCGGCGACGGGTCGGGCGGCGGAGGCGGGTTCGGCGGGCATGGCAAGGAACGTAGCGGCGGGCCGCGCCGGATGGTGTTGCGGCAGTATTGCGCCACCTGACATCCCGTATGCACCGCCCTGACCTGCGATGATTCCGGACGGGTGCAGAGATCCGCCACCCTGCCGCCCACCACGTGGACGCCTGGCCGCCCACCATGCGGGAAGGGTCAGCCGGCCCGGGCCTCGACCTGGAGGTGCAGGGCGACGGAGAGCTGGTGGTGGAGCGCGCCGAGCACCGGCTCGCCCGGCGCGAACAGGCCGGCCGCGAGCTTCCAGTACCGGGTGATCACCGGCCCGTCGCTCCGGGCGAGCAGCGGGAGCAGCCCGCGCCTGAAATCGGGGGAGTCCACCGTCCCGCGCGCGCGGGCGTAGGCGGCGACGAAACAGTCCAGCGCGCCACCCTCCCGCAGGGCGCGCCCGGCCTCACGTTCCACGGCGGCCAGGGCGTACGCCTCCGCCAGACCCTCGTACAGCACGGCCGGGCGGTACTCGCCGTCCGGCAGCGGCGGCGCCGGCCGCGACTCGGGGAGGTGGACGCGCGGATCGGACACCAGGGCGTGCAGCCGGGCGAAGTCGAGGACCTGTCCGGGGCTCGGTTCCTCCGGAAGCCTCGGCACCACCGAGTCGAGCACCGTGGACACCACCCGCGCCGGCAGCCGAACGGGGAGGTTCCGGCGCCAGAACCGGGCCAGGGCCGCCGTGTCGGGCGGCACGGACACCGCGCCGATCAGCCGCAGCCGCCCGGCCCGCTCCCCGGGAGGACAGTCCTGGAGCAGCCGCAACGAGGCCTCGCGCCAGCGCAGCGCGGCCAGTTGCGACTCCAGCTTCCGCAACTGCCCCGTGACGACCTCCTCCAGGGCCTCGTCCCGGGCGAGGACCCGCTCGACCTCGGGGACGGGCAGACCGAGACCGCGCAGGGACCGGATCAGCCGGAGCCGGTCGAGCGCCCCCGCCCCGTACCGCCGATGCCCACCGGAACTGCGCCCGGCCTCGGGCAGCAGCCCCCGGTCGGAGTAGTACCGCACGGCCTTCACACCGACACCGGCCCGCCGGGCGAGCTCTCCGATGCTCCACAGTCCCTCGGACACCATGGCCTCAGTGTGAGGTACGGCCCCTCCCCGGAGCCCGTTTCCACGGCTCCTTGAATCTCCCCCAGGGGGAGTTCCTAGCGTGACGGCGAGGCATCGCCGAGGAGTCGCGAGGAGACGAACATGACCGTGTTTGTGCTGGTGTCGGGCCCGTTCACCGGTGGCTGGGTCTGGGAGGAGACCGTGGCCCGGCTCCGGGCGGCGGGTTCGCAGGCGTATCCCGTGACCCTCCCGGGAACGGGGGACCGGCGGGTCGACACCGGGATCGACCTGGAGACGCACATCCGGGACCTGGTGCGGCTGATCGACGGCATCCCGTTGTCCCGCGTGGTGCTCGTCGGGCACGGCTACGGGCTCCACCCCGTCCTCGGCGCCGCCGACCGGCGTCCCGAGCGCGTCGCCCGGATCGTCTCCCTCGACACCGGCCTGCCCGAGGACGGAGAGGCCGCCGCGCGCTCCGTGCCCGACCCCGAGGTACGGACACGACTGGCCGGCGGTGACGGCGCCCACGGGGCCGCTACGGACGGGGCCGGTACGTGGATCGCGCCGCCCGAGGCGGGCGGCTGGTCCCGCTGGGGCAGCACCGAGGGCGTCCCGGCCCAGGCGCTCGGCCGACTCGACCGCCTCGCCGCACCGCAGCCGGTCCGCACGCTCACCCAGCCGCTCCGGCTGACCGGCGCGGCCGCCGCCCTTCCGGTCACCGGCGTGCTGTGCAACGCCAACGGCTCCAGCGTCGACCTGGTGCAGATGCTGGTGGACTCGGGGCCGCCCCGGTTCCGGGCGCTCGCCGACGACAGGATCCGCTTCATCGACCTCGGCACCGGTCACTGGCCGATGCTCTCCGCCCCCGAGGAGCTGGCCGAGGTGCTGCGCCGGGCGGCGGCCGGGGAGGGCCGTCGGGTGACCGCGCCCGAAGGCTCGGACGAACGGCCGACGCACCTGCTGCCCTTCCTCCTCGACGTACCCGAGGTGCCGCGCGAGCGGCGAGGACGGGTCGATCTGCACCTGCCGGGCGGACTCGGGTCGCCGACCGCGGGCGGCGGGCCCCGGCCGGCCGTCGTCTTCGTCCACGGCGGCCCGGTCGCCCCCGAGCAGCGGCCCACCCCGCGGGACACCCCGTTCCTCCTCGGTTACGCCCGCTACGCGGCGAGTCTCGGCGCGATCGGCGTCACCCTGGACCACCGGCTGCACGGCATCGCCGACCTGCCCCTCGCGGCCGACGACCTCGCCGAGGCCGTCGCCCTCGTCCGCGCCGACCCGCGCGTCGACGGGGAGCGGATCGCGCTCTGGTTCTTCTCCGTGGGCGGACTCCTCGCGGCGGACTGGCTGGCCGCGCCCCCGCCGTGGCTGCGCTGTCTGGCGGCGAGCTACCCCGCCCTGGCCCCGCTCCCCGGCTGGGGCGGCGTGGAGTCCCGCTTCCGGCCCGTCGACCTCGTGGGTACGGCGGGCGGCCCCCCGATCGTGCTCACCCGGGCCGGACGGGAGCACCCGGCGTTCGCGGCGACGGTCGAGGAGTTCCTGGCCGCCGCCGGGAAGAGCGGGGCGGCCGTCGAGACCGTCGACGTCCCGCACGGCCGCCACAGCTTCGAACTGGTCGACCCCACCGAGGAGTCCCGCGCGTGCGTGGAGCGGGCGATGCGCTCCGTGCTCGGGCATCTGAGGGACTGACCGACGGCCGGCGCCGCTCCGCTCGGCGCGTACACGAGACGTCGAAAATAGTAGCCATATACATAGTAGCCATGTACGGTATTCAGGGTGAGTTCAGCAACCGAAGGCGCCTCGGCCGGATTTCTCGTCTGGCGCCTCTCCATGAAGTGGCGTGTGGCCGTCGACCGGGCGGTCGGACCGCTGGGCCTGACCCACGCCCAGTACGTGGTCATGGCGTCGTTGTACGGCATGTCGCTCTCCGGACTGCGGCCCAGCCAGCGCGGGCTCGCCGACCGGACGGGAATGGAGGCGTTGTACGTCTCCAAACTCGCCCGCGCCCTGGAGGCGAACGGGCTCCTGGACCGCACCCGCGACCCGGACGACCCGCGCGCCATGCGCCTGTCGCTCACCGAGCAGGGGCTCGACGTCACGGGCCGGGCGATCACGGTCGTCCAGGGACTCCTGGACCAGTTGCTGGGGCCGCTCGGGGGCCGGACCGGCACGCGTACCCGGGAGTTCACCCGTGAGCTGGCCCTCCTGCTCGACGTACCTCTTGATCCGCACAGCGAGAACGATGAGGAGCAGTCATGACCACCACCTCCACCACCGCCCCCCGCGCCAACGGCCGGGTCCTGGCCCTGGCGCACCACGCGGGACGCGTCCTCCTGGAAGGCGTCCTGACCCGTCACGGCATCACGTTCCACCAGAGCGTCACCCTGCGGGCCGTCGCGGTCGCGGGCGAGTCCGTCGGCCGCGACGAGCTCGTCGGCGACGTCACCGGTTCCCTGAAGACCGACGCGTCGGTCGTGACCGGCGTGATCGAGGAGCTGACGGCCGCGAAGCTGCTGGAAGCGGATCCGGCGGAGGCGGACCGTGTGCGACTCACCGACGCCGGCCGGACGTCGTACGAGACGACCACGGCCGAATCCGCCGAGATCGCGGCCCGGCTGTACGAGGGCATCCCCGACGAGGACCTGGTGATCACCGGCCGCGTGCTGACCCTGATCACGGACCGCGCCAACGCCGAACTGGCCGCCGGCGCCTGAGGAACCTCGCCGGAACGCAGCAGGGTCCGCGACGAGAACCTCCGGGACATCTTCGTGGCCCCGCCGCCCCGGACGGAGGGGAGGACGCCCGGTCGCGTGACGTCCGCCATGGCCGCAGCGCGACGGTTCTGGTCAACTCTCCCCATGCGCCGCACTCTTCTCCACCGCCTCACCCGATCCCATCGCTCGGCACTCCCCGCCGTCGCCGGCCTCCTCCTGCTCACCGCGTGCGGGTCCGGGGGCGAGACGGCCGGCCCACCTCCGGTGTGCGGTCCCGGATCGAACCCCTCCGCGAGTGCCGAGACGCCCACACCGGCCGCCACCACGGACGAGGACGGCGTCACGGTCCTCGGGACCGGTGGAGGGGCCGACTCCGGTGCCTCCGCCCGCCCCTGCGCGGTGTACACCCTCACCAACAGAGAGCCCCAGCCCTTCACCTACGTCGTCACCATCGCCTTCCGGTCGGAATCGGGCCGGGCACTCGGCAACGTCGACGACACCGTCGAGACCGTCGCCCCCGGCCGTACGGTCCGGCGTACCGTCAACGGCTCCGGCCTTTCCCCCGACGCCGTCGGCACGGCCGACGCGAAGGTCCTGAAGGTGCGCGGCTTCCCGACCGCCGAGGCGCCGAGCACGAGCGGTGCCTGTCCGCCCACCGGCGTGCGGGTGTACGCCGACGAAGGCGACGCCGCCATGGGGCTGCGGGTCGTCGGGCTCCACCTGGAGAACTGCGGCACCCGCCCGTACCGCCTCAACGGCTACCCCCGGATCGAGATCCGCGACGAGGACCACGAGCGCGTCGGAAGCGTGTCGATCGTCCAGGGCGGTGAGGCCATCGCCGGAGGCACCGGCGCCGAGGGGCCGCCGAGACGGCTCGAACTGCTGCCGGGCGAGCGGGCGCACGCCGGACTGGTCTGGCGCAACACCGTCGAGGGGGGAGTCGACGGGCCCGTGAACGCCCCCTACGCGCGCGTGTGGGCGAAGCCCGGCGCCGCCCCGGTGACGGTGATCCCCGAACTCGACCTCGGTACGACGGGCAGGCTCGGTGTCGGCCCCTGGAAGAAGGACGAGGAGTAGCGCCCCCTCCGCACGTCACGGGTGGGAGAAGACACCCACCATCCGGGTGTCCGGGTTGCTGCTCATCCCGACGATCGCACCCCCGTCGGCGCGGTTGGCACGCGCGTGCGTGCCCGCGTACCCCTCGTCGGTGAGGAAGACGCCGAGCGCCGCGATCCAGTCGTCGACGTCACCGGTCGCCGGGTCGTACACCGGCTCCGGCCTGGGTACGACCCGCTCCTGCGCCACGTAACCACCGCGCCCCACGGCGGCGCGCATCGCCTCGTCCCACTCCGCGGCCGTGCACTCCCAGCCGACGAAGGTGTCCAGCCCGCCGTACCCGGCGCCCGGCTTGAGGATCAGCCGTTCCCGCCGCTCCCGGCAGAGATCGACCAGCTCGACGGCCGCGGAGGTGTGGAGCGTGCGGCTCCACGGCAGGACCCGGTCGACGAGCGCCCGCTCGTCGGCGTCGAACGAGCTGCGCCGACGCGGATCGGTGAGCAGGGCGAGGGCGCCCTTGTTCGCGTAGAAGCCGCTCTCGAGCGAGGTGAACAGGACGGTCCGGCCGGCCCGGTGGGCGCGGAAGAACGGCTCCGCCGCGTCGGGACCCGCCGGGTCGTCGAGCAGCTGACTCGCCGCGAAGTTCCGCAGGACGAGGTCCAGCGGGGTGCCGTCCAGGGTGAGTTTTCCGTCGGCCCGGGTGCGTACGTCGTCGATCTCCCCGATCCGCAGATCGATGCCCTGCCGGGCCATCGCCTCGACCGTGGCCCGCATGAGCCGTCCGTACGGGGCGACGCCGCCGCGCCCCTCGATCAGCCCTACCACCGGGTCCCCGCCGCCGGACAGCGCCGGTTCGGCGCGGTCGCGCAGGACGGCGGCCGTCCGCGCGGCGATGTCCACGTGGTCGAGCCGGTGCACGCGCGCGAAGTCCGCGAACTCGGGGACGCCCAGCAGGCCTTGGTTGAACACGGCCATGTCGAGACCGCCGACCTCGCTGCCGAGGTTGAGTTCCAGGAGCCTGTACCCGGCGCCGTCGTGATAGGCGTCGGCGCGGCCGAACTTGGCCGGGACGCCGGAGCCGCCCCGGCGGAGCAGCGCGGCGAGGGGAGGAGCGATCCCGACCTCCGCCGCGTACCGGTCGACGTCCCCGTCGAAGAGCCGGAGCGGCAGGGACACGAGCAGTTCGAAGAGGCCCTCCAGGTCCCGCGCGAAGGCGGCCGTCTCCGGGGCCCGTACGAACCAGGGGCGGGGCAGCAGATGAGCGCGCCACGCCTCCTCGAAGGCCGGCGGCAGCTCGGCGCGCGCCACGGCCTCGGCGAGCCCGCGGTTGCCGGCCAGGCACTCGTCCACGTATGTCCGGCTCAGATCGGTCATCTGCGTCGCTCGCTTCCCTGAGGAATCGGGTACGTGATCGGAAGGGCGAGCAGACTACCGCCCGGAGCCCGGAGCCCGGAGCCTGGAGCCCGGAGCCCGGAGGCGAGGTCCCGACCGCGGCGCGCCGCACCCGCTCGCCTGCGTTAGCGGAACGTGAGTGAGACGTGAGTGGCGGGAGGGAGAGTTGTGGGCGGACCGGGGCGGGCCGTGGGGGCCTGCCCCGGCCCGCTCCGCACGGCGAGCCGGACAGCGTCCTCCGCGCCCGTTCAGCTGGTGACCGCCACCACCGTGGCCGTCGTGACCACGAGCATCGCGGCCTGCATGTCCCGGATCGCCCGGCGTACGCCCTCCGCGGCCCACTGCCCGGCCGTCAGCTCCTCCAGGCGGGCGGCGACCTCCTTGCGAGGCATGTCGGGGAAGGCGAGGCGGTGGAGCCTGGCACCGTGGATCAGGGCGAGGAGCCCCGTCGTGCGGGCGCTGTGGGCCGGCCCGTCGGCGAGGACCGTGTGCAGTCTGGCCCGCAGCTCGCGCTCGACCGAGCCGTCGGCCTCCGGGTAGCGGACGACGGGGAAGAGGCCCATCACCCGCTGCCGCTCCTCACGCACCAGACCGCGCTCGCGGAGGCTCTCGACCGTGGCCTTCACCGCCTTGAGGTGGTCCTTCGTCAACCACTCGGTGACCTTCGGCGCATTGCCCTTCTTCGCGCACCAGGCCGTGACCTGCCGCAGCCGGTCGTCGAGCAGCGGCACCTCGGTGGGCGTCGCGTCCGTCACCCGCAGCCGTCCGTCGTCCACCGACACGCGTCCCGCCAGGACGAGATCGAGCAGGATGCCGCCCGCGACCGCCCACGCGGCGGTCTGCCGCTCCTGCGCGACCCCGGACACATCGTCCAGGGACAGCAGCATGATCTCCTCCGCGAGCGTGACCGCCACCCCGTACCCCTTACCTTCCGCGTGCGACCGTCCGCACGCGCGCGTGTGCGGCGCCCCGAGACGTCGACCGTCCCCCGGCGCCCTTCGTCCCTGAGGACGACGGGAACACGGGTGCGGTTCCCGTCGGCGTGCCGCCCTCCGCTGTGACCTGCGTCGTTCTCCGGGTGCGGCGGAATTCGGGGCGCGCTCTGGTCTGGACCGCAGCGGGTCGGGGCGTCAAGCTCTCGCTATGGACTTGGAGCTGAGGCACCTCAAGACGATCCGGGCCATCGCCGACGCGGGGAGCCTCACACGCGCCGCGACCGCGCTCGGGCTCGCCCAGCCGGCGCTCAGTGCTCAGCTCAAGAGGATCGAACGGGCTCTGGGCGGTGCCCTGTTCGAGCGGGGACGGGAGGGCGTACGGGCCACGGCGCTCGGGGACCTGGTGCTCGAACGGGCGCGGGTGGTGCTGCCCGCCGTCTGCGAGCTGCAGGAGGAGGCGGTGCGGTTCGCCCGCGGCGGGGCGGGGGGCTACCGGCTCGGGGGCACCCACGGGCCGCTGCTCGGCGGCCTGGTCGACCGGATCGCGCGCGACGACCCCGGCGCCCCCGTCACCACGTACATCTCGTGGTCGGAGCGCGAGATCGCCGGCGGGGTCGCCGACGGCCGCCTCGACTTCGCCCTCGTCGGGGTCTGCGGCGAGAGCGGTCCGCCCGAGGCGGGCCGACTGGCCTGGACGGAGGTCGCCCGCGACCCGGTGTACGTGATGCTGGCCGCCGACCATCCGCTGGCACCCCGCGCCGTGATCGACCTGGCCGAACTGGCGGCGGAGGCCTGGACCGACGTCCCGGGCGACGGCTGCTTCGGCGACTGTTTCGCCGCCGCCTGCGTGCGGGCCGGGTTCACCCCGGCCTGCGTCTACGAGACGGACACCGCCTCCTGTGTGCATCTGGTGCAGGTCGGCCGGGCCGTCGGGCTGTGCCGGGCGACCTTCCCCGTCACCCCGGGCCTCGTCACCCGGCCCCTCGCCGGCGCCCCCCTCATGTGGCGGCACCTGCTCGGCTGGCATCCCGAGGGGCGCGCGGCCTCCCGGTCCGCCGCCGTCCTCGGCCACACCCGGGCCGCCCACGCCGAGGCGCTGGCGAGCAGCGCGGGCCGGCTCCACACGGGGGTGGCACCCCCGGCATAACGCCGTGGCAGGGGCCGACTGGCAACTGCCGTCTCCTCGCCGCGACTCCTACGGTTCCAGCAGATCCCCCGCCGCGATCCAGGATCCGGGCCGAGACGTCCCGGACCGCGATCCGAGAACCGAGGAGACTCCCCATGCTCCGACGACACGCCCGCGCGGCGTGTACCGCCCTCGTCGCCGCCGGAATGGCGCTGGCCGGACTCCAGGCCGGCTCCGCCGCGGCGGCCCCGGACGCCCGGGACCCGCACCGGGCACCGACCGCGCTGACCGCCGCCCAGGCGCTCGGTGCCGGCTCCGCCCGGCCCGAGTTGCTCGACGCCATGCGGCGGGACCTGGGACTCACCCGCTCCCAGGCCCTGACCCGCCTCGCCAACGAGGCGGAGGCGGGCGCCACCGCGGCCCTGCTCCGCCAGGGCCTCGGCGGCGCCTTCGCCGGTGCCTGGGTGGACGGCGCCGAGGCCGGCACCCTGACCGTGGCCACCACCCGCCCCGCCGACACCACCGCGATACGGGCCACGGGCGCGCGGGCGCGGCTCGTGACGCACAGTCTGACCGACCTGGAACGGGCGAAGCAGCGCCTCGACCGGTCCGCCGGCGTCGACGCGCCCGTCCGCTACGTCGACGTCCGCGCCAACGTCCTGGTCGTCGAGGAGACCAGGACGGGCGCCGGGGAGCGGCTCCTGGCGGCCACCGGTGTACCGCGCGCGCTGGTGCGGGTCGTCCGCACCGGCCAGGCACCCCGCCCGCTGTACGACATCCGGGGCGGCGACGCGTACTACATGGGCGCGGGCGGCCGCTGCTCGGTGGGCTTCGCGGTGACGCGGGGCACCACCCAGGGATTCGCCACCGCGGGTCACTGCGGCCGGGCCGGTACCACCACCAGCGGCTTCAACCAGGTGGCGCAGGGCAGCTTCCAGGGCTCGGTCTTCCCCGGCAACGACATGGCCTGGGTCGCCGCCAACACCAACTGGACCTCCACCCCGTACGTCAAGGGCTCCGGCGGTGCGAACGTCCAGGTGACCGGCTCGGTGCTGCAGCCCGTCGGCTCCTCCGTGTGCCGCTCCGGCTCGACCACCGGCTGGCACTGCGGCACCGTGCAGCAGCACGGCACGAGCGTCACCTACCCCGAGGGCACCATCTCCGGGGTGACCCGTACGACCGTCTGCGCCGAGCCCGGCGACTCCGGCGGCTCGTACATCTCCGGCAGCCAGGCCCAGGGCGTCACGTCCGGCGGTTCCGGTAACTGCTCCAGCGGCGGCACCACCTTCTTCCAGCCACTGAACCCGCTGCTCCAGAACTACGGGCTCACCCTGAAGACCACCGGTACCGACCCGGGGCCCGGGCCGGGCGAGCCGGAGCCTGGCGGCAGCTGGACGGCCGGAAAGGTCTACGTGGCCGGGGATGTGGTCACGTACGGCGGAGCGAGCTACCGCTGCCTGCAGGGCCACCAGGCCCAGGCGGGCTGGCAGCCGCCGAACGTCCCGGCCCTGTGGCAGGGCCTGTGACCCTGGCCGAATAGTGACCGGGGGTGCCGTGGACCCGAGGGGGGTGTCGCGGCACCCCCTCGCGTTCCCCGTAGGATCACCGCGATCTTGATCGACAGTCTTGGTCAACGACAGGGTGCCGTCGTCGGAACGGCACGTGCGCCTCGCGGGGGAGTCGGCACATGAGCAGGATTCGGGCAGTCGTGGCTTCGGTCGTCCTCACCTCGTCCGTGGCGGTGACACTGACGGGCTGCGGCTCCGGCGAGCCCGCGGAGGCCACCGGGGCGGCGGGGCAACCCTCGACGGGGAAGGCTTCGGTGGGACGGTCCGCCGACGGAGGTTCGGCCTCCGGCGGCGGAGAGGCCGGGACCTCCCCGGCCGCCGCCGGGCTCGCCGCCGACAACGGCGTCCGCTACACGGCCATCGCCGTCCCCCAGCTGGAGGGACTCGTCTGCGACGAGGGCGACGGAGGCTTCCACTACGGGAGCGGCCTCGACATGCGCGTCAGCGGCGACGACGACCTCAAGGAGATCGAGGGTGACAGCAACGACGTCGCCGACGAGGTGTCGTGCTTCGGCAGCCCGAGGAACATCCTCCGCAAGGGCACGATGTCGGCCTCGGCGCCCATGTTCACGGCCAGGAGCCATCTGTACGAGAAGGTGGCGGACCCCGCCGCCGCGCTGAACAAGATCTTCGCCGCGTCCACGGACAACGCGACGAGCGACGGCCGCGACTTCGTCGGCGAGGCCGAGACCGCCACGGACAGCGCCCTCGTCGTCAAGTGCCGGCAGAACGTCACCGACACCTTCCCGATGACCACCTGCTTCTGGGCGAACTACGGGGCGGCGGGGGTCGTCGACTTCTTCCCGGCGGACGATCAGTACATCCCCGTGGAGTCGGCCGTCCCGTGGACCCGGTCCTTCGTCGCCGGCGCGCTGCGGACCTAGGGTCTGTCTCGTCGATCAGGCCGGCCGCCCGTCAGGCCTCCGCCAGGCCCCCGCGCGCGATGACCCCCGCGTACCAGCGGGCGCTGTCCTTCAGGGTCCGCCGCTGCGTCGCGAAGTCCACGTGCACGATGCCGAACCGCTTGCTGTAGCCGTACGCCCACTCGAAGTTGTCCAGGAGCGACCACAGGAAGTACCCCCGGACGTCCGCGCCGTCGACGAGCGCGCGGTGCACGGCCGCCAGGTGCTGGTGGAGGTACGTCACCCGCTCGGGGTCCTTCACGTTGCCGGAGGGGTCGGCGTAGTCGTCGTACGCCGCACCGTTCTCCGTGATCACCAGCGGTACGTCCGGCAGTTCGTCCCGCAGCCGGATCAGGAGCTCGTGCAGCCCGTCCGCGTCGACCGGCCAGTCCATCGCCGTACGCGGCCCCGGCGCCGGCTCGAACCGGACGTGCCGCTCCGCGCCCGCCCACGGCGAGGGCGACTCCGAGCTGCCCGCCCCGACGACCGAGGGGGAGTAGTAGTTGATGCCGAGCGAGTCGATCGGCGCGGCCGCCGCCGCCAGGTCGCCGTCCCGCACGAAGGACCAGTCCGTGACCGACGCCGTGTCGCGGACCAGGTCCTCCGGGAGCCGGCCGTGGAAGACCGGGTCCAGGAAGATCCGGTTGCCGACCGCGTCGATCCGGCGCGCCGCGTCCAGATCCTCCGGAGACTGCGAACAGGGCCGTACCGCGTGGAGGTTGAGGGTCAGCGACACCTCGGCCGAGCCGGGCAGGGCCCCGCGCAGAGTGCGCGCCGCGAGCCCGTGCGCCAGGTTCAGGTGGTGGGCGGCCCGCAGCGAGGCGAGCGCGCTGGTGCGGCCCGGGGCGTGCACGCCGTTGCCGTAGCCGAGGAAGGCCGCGCACCAGGGCTCGTTGAGCGTGGTCCAGGTCGCCACCCGGTCGCCGAGGGCGTCCGCCATGATGGCCGCGTACTCGGCGAACCGGTGCGCGGTGTCCCGCTGCGGCCAGCCGCCGGCGTCCTCCAGCTCCTGCGGCAGGTCCCAGTGGTAGAGCGTCGCCACCGGCCGGATGCCGGCGTCGATGAGGCGGTCGACGAGCCGCCGGTAGAAGTCCAGACCCTTGCGGACGGCGGGGCCGCGCCCGGTGGGCTGCACCCGGGGCCAGGCGACGGAGAAGCGGTAGTCGGTGACGCCGAGCCGCCGCATCAGCTCGACGTCCTCGTCGACCCGGTGGTAGTGGTCGGCGGCGATGTCACCGGTGTCGCCGTTGCGCACCTTGCCGGGCGTACGGCTGAACGTGTCCCAGATGGAGGGGGTGCGGCCGTCCTCCCCCGCCGCCCCCTCGATCTGGTAGGCGGCCGTGGCGGTGCCCCAGCGGAAGCCCTCGGGGAAGCGGAGGGCGGTCGTCGTGTCGGTACGTGCGTCGAGCGCGGTCATGGGATGGGAACTCCCTGGAGTGAGAGGTCTGGGGGATGGTGGAGCGGCGAGGGGGGTGCCGGGCGGAGGGGTCAGCCCTTGACCGCGCCCTGCATGATGCCGCCGACGATCTGCCGGCCCAGCAGGCCGAAGACCAGGAGCACCGGCAGGGTGCCGAGCAGCGTGCCCGCCATGATCACGGACTGGTCGTGGACGTATCCGCCGCCGAGCTGGCGCAGGGCGACCTGGACCGTGGGCTCGGAGGAGGTGAGGGCGACGACCGGCCAGAAGAAGTCGTTCCAGGCGGCCATGAAGGTCAGCAGCCCCAGGACCGCCATGCCGGGCCGGGCGATCGGCACCACGATCGACCAGAAGATCCGGGCGGTGGACGCGCCGTCCACCCGCGCCGCCTCGATCAGCTCGTCAGGCAGCGACTGCATCAGGTACTGGCGCATGAAGAACACACCGAACGCGGACACCAGGCCCGGCAGGATCACCGCCTGGAGCTGGTTCACCCAGCCCAGCTCGGCGATCAGCATGAACAGCGGGATCACTCCCAGCTGCGGCGGGATCATCATGGTGCCGACGGTGATCGCCAGGAGCGCGCCGCGGCCCCGGAAGCGGAGCTTGGCGAAGGCGAAACCGGCGAGCGTGCAGCACAGCACGGTGCCGAGGGTGATCGAGCCGGACACGATGAGGGAGTTGAGCAGGGCCTTTCCGATGTCCGCCTCTTCGAGGACCGCCTCGAAGTTGCGGATCAGGTTCGGGCCCGGCAGCAGCGTCGGCGGCACCTTCGCCAGGTCGGCGTTGGAGCGGCTCGCCGCGACGATCGTCCAGTAGAAGGGGAACGCGGAGAACAGGACGGCGACGACGAGGATCCCGTACGCGAGCGGGCCCGCGTGCAGGGTGCGGCCGGCCCGGGAGGGGCCTCGTGACACCGTGGGACCGGGCGTGCCGCCGGTCCGGGCGGGGTCTCGCGTCACGGTGGGACCGGGCGCGGTCATCGGCCGGCCTCCTTGCGGGAACGGCGGCGCGCGATCAGGGCGTTGGCCCCGACGAGCACCACGATGAGCAGGAACATCACCCAGGCGATGGCGGCGGCCCGGCCCAGGTGGAAGAAGCCCCAGCCCTGCTCGTACATGTACAGGCCGAGCGTCTGGTACTGGTGCGAGATGCCGCCCGAGACGGATCCTTCGAGCAGCAGCGGCTCGCCGAACAGCTGCGTCGCGCCGATCGTCGAGACGATGACGGTGAACAGGATCGTGGGCCGCAGCCCCGGCAGCGTGACGTGGAAGAACTGCCGCCACCGCGAGGCCCCGTCCATCGCGGCGGCCTCGTACAGCTCATGGGGGATCGACTGCATGCCGGCCAGGTAGATCAGCGCGTTGTAGCCGGTCCAGCGCCAGACGACGACGGTCGACACGGCGATCTGTGAGGCGACCGTGCCGTTCTGCCAGTCGACGGGGTCGATGCCGACCAGACCGAGCGCGTAGTTGATCAGGCCGAAGTCACGCCCGAAGAGCTGGGCGAAGACGAGGGTGGCGGCGGCCACCGACGTCGCGTACGGAAGGAGGACCGCGGTCCGCAGGAAGGTGCGGCCGCGCATCTTGTAGTTCAGCAGATGCGCGAGCCCGAGGGCCATGACGAGCTGCGGCACGGTGGAGAGCACACCGATGGTGAACGTGTTCCGCAGCGAGAGCCAGAAGTACGAGTCGCCGAAGAGCGCGGTGTAGTTGCCGAGGCCACGCCACTCCATGTCACCGGGCGTCTGGAGCTCCACCCGGTAGAGCGAGACGAAGGCCGTGTAGAGCAGCGGGAAGAGCCCGAAGGCGACGAACAGGGTGAAGAACGGGGCGAGGTAGGCGTACGGGGAGAACGACTGCCAGGCCCGCCGGGCGGACCCCCGCCGCGCGGGCGGCGGGACCGGCTTCGGCGGGGCCGGCGTCTCGGGTGCGGTGAGGGTCACGGCGCGGCCCTTCGGAGGAGTGGAGGAGACGTGGGGAGGGGACGTCGGCGAGGGTCAGCCGATGGTGTTCTCGACGCCCTTCTTCGCGTTCGACCAGGCCTGCTCCGGAGAGGTCCCCTTGCGCTCGACCTCGCTCAGCGCGTTCGTGATCTGGGTCGTGATGTTCTGGTCGTGCACGCCGAGCACCTGGACCGGGGCCGCCTTCGCCGCGTCGCCGAAGATCTGTCCGATGGGGGCGTCGGAGAAGAACGGGTCCTTCGCGCCGGCGACCTTCTCGATCGCACCCGTGGCGGAGGGGAAGTTGCCCTGCTTCTGGAAGAGCTTCGTCTGCTGCTCGGGGGCGGTGAGCCACTTCACCAGCTCGTACGCCTCCTTCTTGTGCTTGGCGGCCTTCGGGACCGAGAGGTACGAGCCGCCCCAGTTGCCGGCGCCACCGGGAAGCTTGGCGACGTCCCACTTGCCCTTGCCGGCCTCACCGGCCTGGCCCTTGATGTAGCCGAGCATCCAGGCGGGGCACGGGATGGTGGCGAAGGAGCCGCCGGCGAAGGCCTGGTTCCACTGCGGGGACCACTGGTCGAGCTTGGCGGTCAGCCCGTCCTGGGCCGCCTTGACGGCGTGGTCCCAGGCGTTGCGCAGGGCGGGGTTCTGCTCCCAGATCAGCTTCCCGGAGGCGTCGTAGTACCGCTCCTTCTCCTGCCCGATGATGATCGAGTAGAGGCTGCCGGTGCTGTCGATCCAGGAGCTCTTCCCGGGCGCCTTCGCCTTGTACTGCTTGCCGAGGGCCAGGTAGCCGTCCCAGGTGGACCACTTCTGGGCGAGCTCCGCGCGGTCGGTGGGGAGTCCGGCCTGCTTGAAGAGGTCGGTGCGGTAGCACATCGCCTCGGGGCCGACGTCGGTGCCGAGGCCGAGCACCTCGCCGCCCTTGCCGCCGGCGGCGGCCCACTTCGCCGGGGCGAACTGGTCCTTGAGGGAGTCCGCGCCGTACTTCCTGAGGTCCTCGAACCGGTCGGCCTGCTGCTGGGTGACGGAGGCGATCCGGCCCACCTCTATGCCCTGCACGTCGGCCAGGCCGGCACCGCCGGCGAGGCGGGTCTGGAGGGACTTCCAGTAGTCGGCCTCGTCCTCGGTGTCCGTCTGCTTGATGGTGACACCGGGGTGGAGCTTCTCGTACTCGGCGTAGAGCCCGGCCTCCTTGTACCCGAAGGAGCCGAACAGGTCGACGGTGATCGTGACCTCGCCTCCCGCGCCATCGGTGGAGGTGTCGTCCGACGCGCCTCCGCAGGCGGCGAGCAGGGCCCCGGTGAGCGCGACCGCCCCCAGGCGGACGACGGCTCTCCTGGCGGTGGTCGTGATGGCGGCTCGGGCGATGGGCATGGGAAGCCTCCCTTGGCTCCGGAACGAGCGAGAGCGACTGAGAGCGCTCTCAAGCGTGCGGGGGGAGCGTGCCTGTGATGGAGCCCATCCGTCAAGGCTCGAAGGCGTAACGGACGGGAGGAGCTCTCAAGTCCGGCCTGTGTTCAATCTCTTGACACACGTGTTTCGGCGGTTTTACGTTTCCGGCGTCTTGAGAGCGCTCTCTCGGAGTGTTCGCCCCCGGCGTCCACCACGAGACCGTCCCCTCTTCCCGCGCATCCCCGCCCCGCGCATCCCCTCCGTGCCCCACTCGTCGCGAACGACATGAGGTGCCGTACATGCCAGCCCCCCGCACGAGACCGGCCGCCGCGCTGGTCCTGGTCTCCGCCCTCGCCGCCCTGGGACTCGGCCCCGCCGCCGCCCCCGCGGCAGCGGCCACCGTCCCCACGGGCGCCGGAAGCTACTCCGACACCCGACCCGCCGGAACCTCCGGCCCCACCACCAACACCGGCGCACCGGTCACCCCCAAGGTCACCGCCGCCGCCCAGGGCAAGCCCGTCCCCACCAACGACTGGTGGTCCTCCCTCGCCTTCCAGCGCTACGGGGACAACCCGTACTCCACCCCCATGTACGGCCACCCGCTCACCTACCAGGCCGTCGCCGGCGGCCTCGAGCTGGGCTACCCCACCACCCCCGCCATCGTCGGCGACGGACGCCAGTACGAGTTCGCCCACAAGGCCGACCTCACCCTCGGGCTCACCGGGCTCAACTCGCCCGACACCAAGGCCGACGCCTGGTCCGACTGGACCGTCACCCCCTACTGGTCCGACGGCGCCCGCACCCTGCGCACCACCATCGGCCACGGCATGCCCTTCGTGTACGCCAAGGGCACCGGCGGCGACGCCCGGATCACCACCGCCGGCGCGCCCACCGTCTTCGCCGACCAGGGCAACGTCCTCGGCATCACCGTCGCGGGCCACCACTACGCCCTCTTCGCCCCCAGCGGCACCGACTGGACCGTCTCCGGCTCCAGCGTCACCGCCGGGCTCGGCGGCAAGGACTACTTCTCCGTCGCCGTCCTGCCCTCCACCGACGCCCTCGCCACCTACCGCAAGTACGCCTACAGCTTCGTCACCGGATCCACCGTGAACTGGAGCTACGACGCGGGCACCGTCCGCGCCACCTACTCCCTCACCACCGAGGCGAAGGAGGGCACCGAGCGCGGCACCCTCCAGGCGCTCTACCGCCACCAGTGGCTGAACACCACCGACCCGCTCACCCCCTACACCTATGTCTCGCCCCGAGGCACCATGAAGGTCCGGGAGTCGGCCTCCTTCACCACCAGCCAGAAGGCGGCCGCCACGCTGCCCGGCCTGCCCGGCGGCAGCGGCGTCGACACCGCCCGCCTGCGCGGCTACCTGAACGAGGTCGCGAACTCCGCCGATCCCTTCTCCGGGGCGGTCGACACGTACTGGACCGGCAAGGCGCTCGGCAAGCTCGCCCAACTGGTGCCGCTCGCGGACCAGATAGGCGAGACCGCGCTCCGCGACAAGCTCCTCGGCCAGATCAAGGGCCGCCTCCAGGACTGGTTCACGGCAGGCGGCGCAAGCGAGTTCTCGTACGACACCGCCTGGAAGACCCTCACCGGCTATCCGGCCTCGTACGGCAGCGACACCGAACTCAACGACCACCACTTCCACTACGGCTACTACGTGTACGCCGCCGCGATCGTCGCCCAGTACGACGCGGGCTGGGCCGCGGACTCCGCCTGGGGCGCGATGGTGAAGACCCTGGTCCGCGACACCGCCAACCCCAGCCGCACCGACAGCGCCTTCCCCTTCCTCCGCGGCTTCGACGTCTACGCCGGACACAGCTGGGCCAGCGGACACCAGGGCTTCGCCGCCGGCAACAACCAGGAGTCCTCCTCCGAGTCGACCAACCTCAGCGCCGCCCTCGTCCTCTGGGGATCGGCCACCGGCAACAACCAACTCCGCGACCTCGGCACGTACTTGCTCACCACCGAGGGCGAGGCCATCGCCCAGTACTGGTTCGACGCCGACCAGCAGGTCTTCCCCGGCGCCTTCCAGCACGACACCGCCGGCATGGTCTGGGGCAGCGGAGCCGCCTACGCCACCTGGTGGACCGCCAACCCCGAGGAGATCCACGGCATCAACGTCCTCCCGGTGACCGGCGGTTCACTCCACCTCGGCGGTCACAAGGACGCCGTCCGCCGCAACATCGCCGAGATGGAACGGGAGAACCCCGGACCCGCCGTCGAATGGCGCGACATCCTCTGGGAGTTCCAGTCCTTCGCAGATCCGGCCGCCGCGAAGGCCAAGTGGGACGCGGGCAACGCCGGTTACACGCCGGAGGCGGGCGAGTCCAAGGCCCACACCTACCACTGGCTCACCGCACTCGACACGCTCGGCGCCCCCGACGCGACGGTCACCGGGTCCATCCCCACCTCCGCCGTCTTCACCAAGGGCACCACGCGGACGTACGTCGCCCACAACCACGGCACCAGCGCCCGTACCGTCACCTTCTCCGACGGCAAGTCGCTCTCCGTACCCGCACGTTCCACCGCCAGCGGCACGGGGACGGGCGGCACCGACCCCGGCCCGGACCCGGAGCCGTCCACCGGCAACACCTTCCAGCTCCGCACGGGCGGCACGCTCACCACGGCCACCGGCGCCACGGCGGGCAGCGACACCGTCCTCTCCGCGCAGGGCGGCAACCACGACGGCACCCCCAGCCGGCCGGTCGTCTACGAGGCCCGGGGGGTCAACGGCACGCTGAAGGCCGGCGGTTCCACCGCCTTCCGCCTCCAGATCGACGCGGGCACCGCCGTCGGGCTGGGCCAGCAGGCCCGGATCAGCTACGACCTCACCGGTGACGGCACCTTCGAGCGGACGGAGACGTACCACTACTTCGCCACCGACCCGGTCACCGGCTGGGAGGAGTACGGCCAGTCCCGCGGCCTCAAGTCCGCCACCGGGACGCTCGGCAACCTGACGGGCGGCACGGTGCGCCTGGAGGTCTGGAGCGCGATCGGCAACGGCGACTCGCGCGTCCAGACGGGCACGGACCGGTCGGTGGTGGTCATCCCCTTCGACTGACCGTCCGATCCCTTCGGGGAACGGAGCGGCGGGCCGGGTTCCTCCTCACCCGGCCCGCCGCTCCCTGTCCGCCGGCCGGCCGTGCCCCGGGGACCTCGCCGCAGGCGCGCCCTCAGGCCGAGTCGCGGAGGACGAGCGCCGTCGGCGTGATCACGGACGCCGGGTTCACGGAGCCGGTCCCGTCGAGCAGCCGCATCAGCAGCTTCACCATCAGCCGGCCCATGTCCTCGATGTCCTGGCGCACGGTGGTCAGGGACGGGGACGTCCTGCGCACCACCGAGGCCATGTCGTCGAAACCGACGACCGCCACGTCCTCCGGCACCCGCACACCGCGCTCGCGCAGCGTCAGCAACGCACCCGACGCCATCAGGTCGTTGGCGACGAACACGGCGTCGACGTCGGGCCGCCGGTCGAGCAGCTCCGCCATCGCGCGGGCGCCGCTCTCCTCGGTGAAGTCCCCCCGGGACAGCAGGGCGGGGTCGGCGTCGATCAGGACGTCGCGATAGCCGTGGAGCCGGTCGATGGCCGACGTCTGGTCGTCGGGCCCGGAGATGTGGGCGATGTTCCGGCGGCCGAGATCCACCAGATGCCGCACCGCCTCGCGGGCGCCCCCGCGGTTGTCGCAGTCGACGAACGGAACGGTCGGACTCGTACCGGGAGCCGGCCGACCGCCGTAGACCACCGGGATCCGCGTCCGGTCGATGACGGCGGGCAGGGCGTCGTCGTTGTGCAGCGAGAACGCCAGGGCGCCGTCGACGTGCCCGCCCCCGAGATAGCGGGCGATCCTGTCGTGGTCCCCCGGACCCTCCACCCACAGCAGCACCAGCTGGGCGTCGTGCGCGGTCAGTTCCCGGCTGATGCCCCGTACCTGCTGCTCGAAGAACGGGTCCGAGAAGATCCTGAACTCGGGCTCCGCGATGATCACCGCCACGGCGCCGTTGCGCCGGGTGACCAGGGTGCGGGCCGCGTGATTGGGCACGTAACCGAGTTCGTCGACCGCCCGGCGGACCTTCTCGACCAGCGGAGGCCGTACGCCCGCGCCCCCGTTGACGACCCGCGAGGCCGTGGCGCGGGACACGCCGGCGCGAGCGGCGACGGCTTCCAGCGTGGGGCGTGGCCCCGTGGTCTGCTCGGGCAAGGCGTGCGCTCCTCGGCTGCGTGGGTGGGGCTGGGGTCGCGTGCGGTGTACGTTCCCGTACGGATCAGGATATCTGTAGCCCCCACCCTCTGAGAGCGCTCCCAGAAGGATCGGCCGCCACTTTCCCCTGGGCAGGGCGCCGGTCACGGACGCCCCGCGGGGCGCGGCCCGAAAACCAGTCGCGATCCCACGGGCTCCGAGCCCAGACTGAGGGGTCGACCACTTCGAACGGGACGAGTGACCAGCGCTGACCTACAACCTTGACACCCTGCCCTTCCCCGCCAACCGCGTGCCCATGGTCACCTTCGAGGCCATCCGGGACTGGGGGACGTTCGACCCCGCCCGTCAGCCGTTCGCCTGGGACGAGGACGAGGAGGCGCGCCTCCGCTCAATGGTCCGGGAGTGGGTGCCGCCCGTGCTCTCCGGCATGGACGGCTGGTGGCAGGGCGAACAGTGGTGCGCAAGCCAGATAGGCGCGCTCGTCCGGGAGCGATACGGCACCTGGGCCTGGGGCTGGAACTGGTGCTATCGCGACGGCGGGCCCATCGGCCACTGGGCCGGCGGGGCGACCTCGGTGACGACCCCGGACGAGACCGCGGCACGCGTCGTCGCCGCGCTCCTGGAGTGGCGGGCGTGGCTGGAGCGCACGGCCCGGCGTTTCGCCGAACTGGCGCCGCCGCCCGACGTCCCGCCCGAGGACCGCAGCTGGTACCTGGAACGGGCCTGCGTCCGGCTCGTGACCTACGCGATGGACTCGTGCGCGGACAACGCCTGGCGCGGCCAGACCTCGTTCGTCCTCGGCTGGTTCCTCACCAGCACCGGCCTGGACCCGGTCGAGGCCGGGCGAGCGGTGGAGCGTGCGATCGGCGGCCGGTTCGAGAGCTGGGTCGTTCCGAAGCACACGCTGATCGAATCCGTGGCCGAGGACCTCGCCGTCGGCCTCACCGGGCACACCCCGTACCAGGACCACCGCGAGAGGGAGGAGCTGGAGCATCTCCACGACCGCTCCTGACAGCCTGGCGGTGTGGCTGCGCGTGCGCCGTGAGGCCGACTGGCGGAGCGCACCGGCCCTTCACCGCGTCACGCCCGACCGCGACGGGTTCCGGTCCTGGTGCGAGGGACCGGTGCGCCGACGCGACCCGGCGCGCGCCGAGCGACTGCTCGCCGCGTACGCCGTGGCCCGAGCGGACGCCGCACGCCGCGCCCCGCTGGACTTCGCTCTGCTGGCGGGCTGGCAGCGCGAGGTCCTCGCCGTGCCCGAGGCACCCTTCCGCGTGGGCGACGCCTACGCGAAGGCCGGCCGTGAGCGCTACGGCCTGACGCCCCGAACCCGCGCGGACTTCGCCTCCTGCCTGCGCGAGGCGACCGACCCGGCCCTCCCGCCGGCGGCCCGCGCGGCCCGCGCCTACCTCGACGTGGCGTTCTTCCACCCCTTCGCCGACGGCAACGCCCGCGCCGCGCTGCTGACCCTGGTCCATGTACTGGCCCGGGAGGAGATCGTCCTCCCCGAGGTCGGCCCCCTCCAGACGACCCGCTACGCGGACGACCCGGCGGGCGCGGCCGACCTCGCTACCCTCATCGGCGTGCTCCACCACCGCCGGCGCCGAGGCGTTCCGCGGTGAACACCCGCCGCTCCGGGCCGTGTCAGTGGTGCGTGCGACGATTCCGGACATGATCGCCTCGCTCGACACCCTGTTGCCCGCCAGCGGCACGTCACACGTCTCGACCACGTACGCCGACTGGGTCGCCGCGCACGACCCGGACGCGCTCGCGGCCGCCACCCGGCTGGTCGAGGAGATGGGGTCCGAGCTCGCGCGGTCCTGGACCAAGCCCGGAGCGTTCGTCGACCTGATGGCCCGGCGGGCACGGCAGTTGCCCCTCGCGCACCTCCCGTGGTTCTGGGACACCGTCGGGCACCGGCTGATCGGATACGGGAGCCGCCCCGGCGGCCGTGCCTTCGTGGCCGCGCGGGCCGTCGAGGCCGAGCACGGCCTGACCGTGGATCCTGCCTACCGCCGGGCCAACGGACTGTTGTTCGCCCGGGGCGGGGCCATGCCCGCGAAGGAGTTCGGTGCCCATCAGAAGTTCCTCGCCGAGTCGCTCGATCCCGTCGAGGCCCATGCCGCGCTCGGGGAGTTCCTGACCGCCTGGGCGGGATCGAAGGCCGATCTCCCGGCCGACCTCGTGCGCCGCGTGCGGGCCTCCGCCAAGGCCGCCGGGCACGGGGACGACGAGGTCGCGCGCGTGGTCGGCACGATGCTGTCGGTCGCTCGGAAGAAGTCCGTGCCGGACGCCCTCCTCGTCGGCGCCGAGCCGGTCCTGACGGCCCACCGGCCGACGGACGAGGTCGCCGCCGGACTCGTCGAGGTCTTCCCCGAGGGCGCCACCGACGGCGGCCCGTGGCTGCGGGTGCTGATCGGATGCGGCGCCACGGAGGCGATGGAAGCGGGACGGCTCGTGCCGGAGGGCGGACTGCACCACTGGGTCGGCCACTTCGTCCACATGTACCAGTACACGCGCGTGTCCGGCGGCGGCGTCGGGCGCCAGCAGCTGCCGCCCGAGTTCCTCGACCTCGTGGTCAGGCTCGGGCCCCGGCTGAGGGCCGCCGAGGGTGCCGTGACCGCGCACACCACCCGCCACCACTACCAGGGCTTCGACGCCGACGTCCTGGACGCCTGCCTGGCGGCCGGGGCCACCGTCGTCGACCCCGGCCCGGAGGCCCGGATGCGCTTCTGGGGCGAGCGGTCCCGGCGTGACCTCACCGCCCTCGCCGCCGACCCCGTGTTCGGCCCCCGCCTCGAAGGCACCGTGCACGCCCGCCTCAAGCCCACCTGGTACGGCGCACCCGCCCGCAAGCCGGGATCCGCGGTGACCCTGCTCCCCGGCAACGAGGGCATCGCCCACGAGGTGGCCGTCCGGGTCGGCAAGCTCGTCGACGCCGTCGGAGGCGGCGGCATGGCGGGCGCCGAGGAGTCCGTCGCCGAGCTGGAGACCCTCCTCGACCGGCCGACGGTGACGGTGCTCGGCGGGATCGGCGACGCCCTCGCGGCCGCGTCCGCCGGGGGCGCGCTGCGGCGTTCGCTCGCGGCCGGTCTGCCGGAGGAACTGGCCTGGCCCGCCCTCGAGGCCGTGTACGAGGAGTTCGCGGCGGACGCCGTCGGCACCGGGGACACCACCGGTGCGGCGGACGCCGGAGATGCGGCCGGTCCGGGCACCGCGGCGGACGCCTGCGCAGCCGTCGACCTGATCGGTGCCGCCGGACTGCCCGGCGTGGCCGGTGTGACCAGCACCTGGCCCGTGCTGACCGTCTTCGGACGCGACCGCGCCGTCGCCGTCGCCCCGGACGGGGTAAGGGGCTCCTGCCGGTTCACGGTGCCGGAGGACGCGACCCTGTTCGCCGTCCACTACGTCGGCGGTTCGTTCCTCGTCAGCTGGAGCCTCAAGCCGCGCCCGTACTACTGCGACACCGCCGTCTGGGCGGACCGGCCCGAGGAGCCGTTCACCCCGGAGGACATGGGCGGCATGGTGCCGTTCGGCGGCAGCCTGGACGGGGCGTACGGCTTCCAGTTCGAGACCGCCGACGGAGGCGGGCGGCACGGCGGCCTGCGGGTGACCCGGCCCGGCGGCACGGAGGGCATCGACCGGGAGGAGCTGCAGCTCGGCGACGGCACCCGGATCTGGACCAACGCCGTCTACGGCCGACGGGACTGGGAGGTCGTCGACCCGGTCACCGGCGAGCGTCAGGGCCCGACCCCGCTGCCCCACTTCCCCGGCCGCCCCGCGAGCACCGATCCGGCCCTGGAGCCGACCGAGGCGGACAAGACCCTCGACCGCGAGGCGCTGCAACTCGCCCCGCTGCCCGCCGGCATGACCGACTCCCCGCTGGGCAGCCGCGACGGACTCGTCGGCACGCGGGTGCTGTTCCGCACCCGCTACCGGGACAACGCGCCCGACCACTACCTCCTGGAGAGCATCGACGGCCGCAAGGCCCGCTTCGACATCGACCGGCCCGGACAGGAGCCCTGGGGACTCTGGGCGGCACCCGAGGGCGCCCTGGAGGACGTCGTCCTCGCCGAGGCACAGACCCGCACGGGCGTGCGCGCGTACGCCGCGGACGGCGTCCTGCTGTGGGAACTGGACGGCCACCACTCGCCCGCCCACCCGCGCGTGAAGCCGCCCCGCCGTGTCACCGCCTCCCACGGCGTGGCTCTGCCGCCCGCCTTCTGGTATCTGCTCCGGACCCGGGACACGGCCGGTTCCAAGGCTCTGCGGACCGTGGAACAGGCGACGGCCGACACCCTCCTGACCGCCGCCCTCGACGGCCCCGACGCACTGCGCGCCGCCGTGGCACGGGAGTTGCCCGAGGTCACCGACCCGGTCCTGGTCGAGGCCGTCGTCGCGGTGGGCGAGCGGGCCGCCCGCGTGGAGGAGCGCCGGCACGCCCTGCACCGCCGCGTCACCCTGCTCGCCGAGGCACCGCCCGTCCTGCCGGGCCGCGCCGTGCCGGACACCGAGCTGATGCCGGCGCTGTGCGGCCTCGTCGCGGACGGGAAGGACGACAGCCGGCAGCGGAGCGGGGACGTCGGTCAGCCCGCGACCCTGAGCGCGCTCGCCGCCGACGGCGCCTGCCTGGCCGGGACGATCGTGGAGGAGGTCCGGCGGCTCTCCCCGCCCGCCCTGCCGCACGACTGGTCGCAGCTGCTCGGCGCTATCGACGCCGTCGCCTGGCGCGCGGCGGTCGCGCCCACCCCGGACCCGGAGCGGGCCGCCCTGCGCGCCCTCCTGGAGACCTGGGCCGACCAGCCGTTCGCCCGCGAGGGCGGTCGGTGGTGGGTCGGCCGCACGTCCGGGGTCGCACCCCTGGACGGACTGAGGGCCGGCGGGACCCCCGTGGTGTCCGCAGCGCGCTGGGACGCCGGGAAGGCCTGCTGGTTCGTCGCCCCCGCCACCGACGGGACGGACGGCGACCCCGTGCCGGCGGCGGTCGCCGACGCGCGGCTCGTCCGGGTGGAACGGGACGACGCGGGCCGGCTGCGAGCCCTCCTCGCGGCGATCGACGCACACGGACCCCTGCCCGTCCCGGAGTCGGCCGCGGCCCGGTTCGCCGAACTGACGGGCGTACGGCGGCCCGTGGCCCGGCTCGTGGTCGCCGGTCTCGTCGGGCGCTTCGACCGGGACGAGGACCGCGCCCTGGCCCGCAAGGCGCCGTACAAGGCCAGTCCGATGACGGCCGAGGCCTATGAGCGGCTCCGTGCCCGCCTCGGCGGCGCCGGCCGGAGGGCCGTTCTCGCGGCCGCGCTGCCCGGGGACCCGGCCGAGCTGTGGCGGCCCGGCGGCGTCGACGCGGCCGTGGAGCGGATGGCGGACGTGTGGCGGGAGCGGATCGGGGGACTGCCCCCGGTGCACGACGAGGCGGCCGACACCTTGGAGGCCGACCTCGGCCTCCCCGAGGTGTGGGCTCGACGCCTCGCGGGCGGCTACGAGGCCGCCGATGACACGACCGTTCCCGCGGCGGGCTGGGACCTCGCGGCACCCCGGTACGGCCTGGGCGTGGAGGTGAGGGCCCTGCCGCCGGAGGGCCCCGAGCCGCCCTACGGCACCCCCGTCGGCCTCGCGGTCGAGCAGATCGCGAGCGCACTGGTGTGGGCGTGGACCGACCGGCCCGCCGGCGACCCGGCGGTGGCCGGAGCGACGGCCCTGCACGAACGGCTCCGGGCCGAGCTGTCCCGTCCGGAGCTGCTCGTCGAGCTGCCCGGCGGGCGCGTCCGGGACACCTCGGCGCGAATCGCCGAGCGGTTCGGGCCCGCGACGCTGCCGGTCTCCCTGGACCGCCGGAAGGAGGAGGGCGAGATGCCGTCCATGACGGCGTACGACTCCGGCCCCCTGGTGGTGTGCGCCCCCGGCGGCAACGCCTTCCTGCGGCCCGCCGAGGTCGCCGACCCCGAGGTGTGGCGCCGGGTCCGCGAGACCACCGACCTCGCGGAGGAACTGGACCGGGTGGCACCGCTGCTCGTCGGCGGCGGACTCGACCGGATGTGGCGGCGCGCCGCCTCCGGAGCCGTACCGGACGGCGCGTACGAGGTGGATCCCCGGCAGTCCTGCCCGGAACTGGTCGCGCGCGTGGCCGGCGCACTCGGCACCGGCAGGGACGCCGCCGCCCTGTACCTCCAGCTCGCGACGCTGGCCGCCCCCACCGACCGCAACGTGCGCAGGTGGAACGGCTGGACGACCAAGCGGTTCGCGGAGGTCCGGGCGGACGTCCTCGCCACCGGCGCGGTCTTGGAGGCGAAGCGGTCACGGGCGGGCCGGACCCTGTTCCTGCCCGGCGAGTGGACCGAGTTGAAGGCCCCGCACCTCCCGCTGGAGGAGGTGAAGCTGGCGAGCCACCGGGTGCGCACGCTGTGGAGCGACCGGATCCGCTCCCCGTTCGTACGGCTGCTGCCGACGGCCCCGCCGCACGAGATGTTCGCGGAGGCGTGGGAGCGGGAGCAGCGAGCCTGACACGGACGCCGGGTCCCGGCCCGGCCGTCGCCGGGATCGAGGGGAGCCCTCGATCCCGGCGCGGTCGCGGGTTCGGCGTGGACGGCCGGACAGGCGGACGGGCGCACGGGCGGATGGGCGCACGGCGTGGCCGCGCGCCGGCGGTGGCCGGTGCCGGGGCCCGCGCCGCAGTGCCTCAGGAGTCGGCCCGTCGAGGCCTCAACTGTCGCGCACCGTAAGGAAATCGGCCGTCACCGTGTCGAGCCGTCCTCCATCATGGAGTACGTACGCGCCACTACCGAGCGCCCACCGAGAGGGTCCCCGCGATGAGTCTGCGGTTCACGCTTCAGCCCAACCCCACTCCCACGAGTGCCGAGCGACGCGCCGAGATCCTCACCGACCCCGGGTTCGGGCAGTACTTCACCGACCACATGGCCCGCGCGGTGTGGACCTCGGACCGCGGGTGGAACGACGCGGTGGTGGTTCCGTTCGCGCCGATCCCCATGCACCCGGGGGCCGCGGTCCTGCACTACGCGCAGGAGATCTTCGAGGGGATGAAGGCCTACCGGCACGCGGACGGATCGGTCTGGACGTTCCGCCCGGAGGCCAACGGCGAGCGGTTCGCCCGTTCCGCGCGGCGCCTGGCCCTGCCCGAACTCCCGCTGCCGGCCTTCCTCGAATCCGTCACGGCGCTCGTCCGCGCCGACGAGGCGTGGGTGCCGACCGGCGAGGAACAGAGCCTCTACCTGCGCCCGTTCATGTTCGCCTCGGAGGCCTTCTTCGGTGTGCGTCCCGCCGCGGAGGTCACGTACATGGTGATCGCCTCGCCCGTCGGCCCGTACTTCTCCGGCGGCGTCAAGCCGGTCTCGATCTGGCTCTCCACCGAGTACACCCGCGCCGGACGCGGCGGCACCGGGGCCGCCAAGTGCGGCGGCAACTACGCGGCGAGCCTCGCGCCGATGCTGGAGGCCGGTGAGCACGGCTGCGACCAGGTCTGCTTCCTCGACGGCACCGAGGGCCGGTACGTCGAGGAGCTCGGCGGCATGAACCTGTTCTTCGTCACCGACGACGGCCGCCTCGTCACGCCGGGGCTCGGCACCATCCTCGAAGGCGTGACCCGCGCGTCGATCCTCGCCCTCGCCAAGGAGATGGGCCTCGACATCGAGGAACGGGCCGTCGAGATCACCGAATGGCAGGAGGGCGCGCGGACCGGCGCGATCCGCGAGGTCTTCGCCTGCGGCACCGGTGCGGCGGTGACCCCGGTAGGGCGTCTCGTCTGGTCCGACGGCGAGGTCGTCGCGCCGGACACGGGCGCCGAGGACTCGGTGACGCTGCGCCTGCGCCGTCGACTGGTGGACATCCAGTTCGGCCGGGCGGAAGACCCCCACGGGTGGATGCGGCGCCTCGTCTGACGGAGCCGACCGCAGCGTCACCGACGGCGCCCCGGCACCCCGTCATCCAGTCACGCCGTCACCCCGTCACGCCTTCGAACCGTCACGTGCGCGTCGCCGCGCGGAGCGCCGCGGAAACACGGAACCGCCCCGTACGCCGGGCGTACGGGGCGGTCGGTGAGCGGTCCGCGTGGGGCCGTTCGGCCGGTCAGCCCGGGATCGGTGCCCCGACCGGGGCCGGAGCGTCGGCGGTGGACGTCCGGTCGGCGAGGACCTTCTGGGCCAGGACGCCGAAGACCACGCCGAACGCCGCCCACAGCACCGCCTGGACGGCCAGGGAGGCCAGCCTGAACTCCCAGAGCAGCGCGGCGGGGAAGCCCGCCTTGACCGCGTCGTCGTTCGCCGGGAGGAGGGCGAAGGCGACACCGGTCACGACGAGGAAACCGGCCGCGGCGACCAGGGTCGCGTTCCAGTTGCCCAGTCGCGGTGCGAGGCGCCGCCCCGCGATCACCGCGGCGAGCCCGAGCAGCACACTGAGCAGGATCATCAGGAAGAACAGGGTGGTGCGCTTCCCGATGGTGTCAGGGTTGCCGACGGCCGGCGGGGTCGCCGGATACTTCAGGAACGGCACCAGATAGACGGTGGTGAACGCCGCCGCCGCGGTGAGCGCCGCCGTCGCCCGCGGGCTGAACCGGCCGATGCGGCCCAGCGCGAAGGAGAAGGCGAGCGCGGCGATGCCGCCGAGTGCCACCCCGTACACGAGGACACCGGTCGCCAGGCCGAAGGTCGACTGGACGGGGCGGCTGACAGCCTCCTCCTCTTCCTCCGCGGCCGCGGAGGCGGTGCCGCCGTGGCCCGTGTGGGCGTCGGGAGCGGGGTGTGCCTCCTGGGCGGCCTGGGCCTCCTCGACGGCGATCGCGCCGTTCACGGGAGGCTCACCCACCACGTAGGCGACGGTGAAGGCGAGGAGCCCGGCGATCAGGCCCGTGAGCATGCCACGGACCAGCAGGGATCTGACAGTGGAGGCGTGCATGTGCGTATCGCCTCTCAGTGGCAGGGGAAGCCGAGCAGATGACGACCGTCGTGCACCCACTCGTGCACGTCGGAGCCCGCGATCAGGGAGGTGGCGCCCTGCTCGGCACCTACGAAGTACAGCGCGATCAGCGCGAGAAGGCCGACGAAGAACGCCCAGGGCAGAACGGCCCGGACGGGCAACGGGGCCGGAACGGCCACGGAAGGGGCGGATACGGCAAGGGAGACGACAGCCTCGGCCATGATGGAACCTCCTGCGGGAACTCGCGTCCCGGACGGTGGTGCAGGACGACGGTCCACGGGTCTGACTCACCGTGGCACCGCCTCCTGATCGGAGGCGCGGCGCCCGGCTCACAGTGGCGCGACCGTGCCGGATTCTCACCGGACTTCCGTCTCGCCGTCGTCACGCTGTTCAAATGTCGCCCGACCGTACCGCGCAGGGGGTGCGCCGCCAAGGGCGTGAGGCCTGAATCACGTTCGCGCGCCCCCAGGTACGACGATCCGGGCTCGGCGCGGTCCGCGGGCCGGCCCGGCGCTACCCTGGGCGCCGCCCCAGGACCCGACAGAGAAGGACGCCGATGACCGTCCGGCTGACGCTGATCTCCCCCGCCATGAGCGGATCGCCGCGCGACGTCGGTTTCGACGACGACAGCCCCCTCGACCCCGAGGGAATCGCCCGGGCCGAGTCGGTCGCCTTCGCCGTCGACCCGTCCTCGCGCGCGTACCGCTCGCCCTCGGCGCGCTGCCGGCAGACGGCGGAGGCCCTCGGTCTCTCGGCGGTGGTGGACGTGGCGGCGGTGACGGCGCTGGCCGGCTGTGCCATGGGGCGTTGGCGGGGGCAGACCCTCGCGACCGTCGCCGCCGCCGAGGAGGCGGCGCTCGGTGTTTGGCTGTCCGACCCGACGGCGGCCCCCCACGGCGGGGAGTCCGCGCGCGAGCTGCGGATCCGGGTCGGTGCCTGGCTCGACGGACTGCGGGAGGAATCGGGGCGCGTCACGGTCGTCGCCGAACCGGACGTCATCCGCGCCGCCCTCGTCCACGTCCTCGGGGCACCGGACGAGGCGGCCCGGCGGCTCGACGTACGCCCCCTGACCGCCGTGCACCTGAGCGGGCGCGCCGAGCGCTGGAACCTCCGCGTCGGCGAGCCGCTCAGGCCCGAACAGACCCCTCGGTGAAACCTCTTGAAGCTCCTTGAAGCTCCTTGAAGCTCCTTGAAGCCCCTCGAAGGTCCTGACGGTCAGGCGGCGGGACGCCTCCACTCACGCAGCAGCAGATAGCCCAGGTACGCGCCGCCGACGGCCATCGTGTAGAGGCCGACGGGCAGGTTGTCGAAGAGCGGCAACTGCTGCGCGGTCAGGTCGGCCAGGACCAGCAGCAGGGCCCCGAGCAGGGTGGACATGACCAGGTGCGGGCCGCCGCCGCGGGTGACCCGCTTGGCGATCTGCGGCGCGGTCAGGGAGATGAACGCGATCGGTCCCGCCACGCTCACCGCTCCGGCGGAGAGGACGATCGACAGCACGACCGCCCAGGTGGCCGTCCGGCCCGGGCGGGCCCCGAGGCCGGTGGAGAGGTCGTCGCCCATCTCGCCGATGCTCAGGGGCCGGGCGAGGAGCGCGGCGAACGGCAGGGAGACGAGCAGCACCGTCCAGATGGTCGCCGCGTCGTCCCAGGAGCGGGCGGAGAGACTGCCGTTGATGTAGGCGGTCAGGGCGCTGGCCTTGTCGCGCTCGACGGCGTACACCACGTACTGGGTCAGCGCGGTCGCCATCGCGGCCACACCGATGCCGGCCACCACGAGCCGCCCCGGGCTGCGGAACCCGGTGCCGGTGGCCAGGAACACGACCGCCATCGCGAGGATCGCGCCGAGCAGGGCGCCGACGGCCACCGGCATCACGTCGGGCAGGAACAGGGCGGCGGCCGCCGCTCCCGCTCCCGCTCCGGCGCCGAGGCCGATGACGTCGGGACTGCCCAGCGGATTGCGCGTGACGGACTGGAAGAGGGCCCCGGACAGGCCGAAGGCCGCGCCGGTGGCGATGGCCACCACGAGCCGCGGGCCGCGCAGCCGGTTCAGGACGAAGGCGTTCTTGCCCGTGGCGTCGCCCGCGAGGGCGGACGGCAGATCGGTCAGGTCGATGCCGAGCCTGCCCATCGACAGCGTGGCCACGGCCGCGGCACAGAGCAGCAGCAGGGACACCACGGCGGCGATCACGGTGGTTCGGCGCACCGGCACGGCGACCCAGGGGCCGATCCGCAGCACGCCACGGCCCGCGGGCCGGGCCGCACGCGGCTTCGTCACCTCCGTGGTGTCCGGAGTGTCGGTCCGGTCGGCGGTCTTCATCCCGCTCCCCTCATACGGCGAACGGCGAAGAGCAGGGCGGGCGCACCGACGAAGGCGGTGACGACCCCGACCATGAGTTCCTGCGGGCGCAGCACGACCCGGCCGATGACATCGGCGAACAGCAGCAGCGTCGGTCCCGCCACGGCGGTGAAGAGGATCTGCGCCCGGAAGTCGGCGCCCACCAGCGCCCGCACGACGTGCGGGACGGCGAGGCCGACGAAGGCGATGGGGCCGACGGCCGCCGTCGCGGCGGCGGCGAGCAGCGTCGCGGCGAGCAGTCCGGCGCCCTTGACGCGGGCGGGGCTGATGCCGAGGGAGGCGGCCTTGTCGTCGCCCATGGCCATGGCGTTGAGCCCCGGGGCGAGCAGCAGGGCGAGCAGGAGGCCGACCGCGGCGAACGGCAGGACCGCCCAGAAGGCGTCGAAGCCGCGACCGCCGAGCGCGCCCACCACCCAGTAGCGGTACGTGTCGAACACCTGCGGCCTGGACAGGGCGACGGCCTGGATGAAGGCGGCGAGGACGGCGGAGAGCACCGCGCCGGCGAGCACCAGCCGGACCGGTCCACCGCCGCCGCCGGCGGTGCCGACGACATGGACGACGACACCGGTCAGGAGCGCGCCGAGGAGCGCCCACCAGATCGTCTCCCGCTGCCCGGAGGCGCCGAGGAACGCGGTCGCGGCGACGATGCTCGCGGAGGCGCCCGCGTTGATGCCGAGCAGTCCCGGTTCGGCGAGCGGGTTGCGGGTGATGCCCTGCATCAGGGTGCCGGCGACGGCGAGGCAGAGACCCGCGAGCACACCGAGGACGGTGCGGGGGTAGCGGCTCTCGATGACGGTACGGGTGTACTCGTCGCCGCCGCCCGTGACGACCCGCAGGACGTCACCGGCGGACGTCGGCCTGCTGCCGAACATCACGCTGGCGAGCAGCGCCAGAGCGAGCAGCACCAGGCACAGGACGGCGGCCATGACATGCCGGCCAAGGCCCCGCCGTGCGACGGCGGGGCCTTGAGCGGTCTGGGAGAGAGTGGTCACGCTGGGGACCCGTGGTTACTTCCCGGCCTTGGCGACGGCCTTGTCGATCATCGGGAGGTAGCGCTCGATGCTGTACGGCACCGTCAGCGGGTTGATCATCGAGGAGGCGGTGACGAAGGGCGTGTCGTGGCTGTAGACGAGCGCGTCCTTCTTCACGGCGGGGATGGCCGCGTACAGCGGCTGGGCCTCGACGGCCTCGCGGGACTTCTCGTCCATGTAGAACGTGAAGGCGATGTCGCTCTTCGCCAGCTTGTTGGCGTTCTCCAGGCCGATGAGGGAGGAGTCGGTGCCCTCGGTCTCCGGGAAGGTGTTCACGATCGGGTCGACCTTGAGGCCGAGCTTGGAGACCATCGCCACGCGCTGCTCCTCGGGCTTGAAGATGCCGAGGGTGCCGGGGCCGGTGTTGTAGATGTACGAGAACGTGACGTTCTTGTACGCGGGGCGGGAGGCGGCCGCGTCGGCGAGCTGCTTCTCGATCTTCGACTCGAGGTCCTTGGCCTTCTCCGGCTGACCGAGCGCCTTGGCGATGATCTCGATCTGCTGGTCCCAGTTCGTGCTCCACGCCTTCTCGGGGTAGGCGACGGTGGGCGCGATGTCCTTGAGGATGTCGTACTGCTTCTGCGTCAGACCGGACCACGGGGCGAGGATGACGTCGGGCTCGAGCTCGGTGATGGCCTCGATGTCGAGCTCCTCGCCGCCCTTGAACTGCTTGGGCAGCGTGGCGCCGGACTTCTTCACCGCGTCGTGGATCCAGGGGAGGTAGCCGCTCTTGTCGCTGCCCCAGGGGTACTCCTCGATGCCGACCGGGACGTTGCCGAGGGCGATGGCGGTCTCCGCCGAGCCCTGACCGAGGGTCACCACGCGCTTCGGCTTGTCCTTGATGACGGCCGAACCGAGGGCGCTCTTGATGGTCACGGGGAAGGCGCCCGCCGGGGCCTTGCTCGCCGACCCTGCCGCGTCGTCCTTTTTGTCGTCCGAGCCGCACCCGGTCACCATCAGGCCGAGCGAGACCGCGGCGGCGCCCGCCACGAGGACGCGACGGTGAAGGGGGGTGAACACAGAAGGCATGGTGGATCCTTGTCTCCGGGCAGGGGGATGTACGAGGCCCCGACTGACGGCCCCGCGGACGGTGGTCCGCGGGGCAGCGCCCAACTCGGTGCTTGTTAGGTGAGCCTAACCTATTCCTGCCCGGCCTCCGGCGCCAGGGGGTGCGCTCCCGGTGTGATCGGCACGGCGCTCCGGCCGGAGGTCCTGCGGCACCCCGGCCCGACTCCCTACGGCGCGACGGCCTTCCGCAGCGTCCGCAGGCACAGGGAGAGGGCCGTGTGCTTCGGAGTGCCCTGGTCGCGGGCCTGCATCCAGGCGGCGTAGAGCAGTGCCCACAGGACGTCCTGGAGCCAGCCGGCGTCGACCTCGGGATCGAGCGCCCCCTCCTTCTGGCCGCGCCGGACGAGGGCGAGCAGGGCCAGGTCGGTCGCGGACTCCTCCTCGATGCCGGACCACGCCACGAACTGCGGCACGTCGTACAACAGCAGCAGCCGGTCGCCGAGTTCGAAGTACTCCAGGCAGAGCCGCTCCATCGCCTCGGGCGCCGGCCCGTCGTCGAGCCGTGCCCGGTCGGCCGCCGCCGCGACCCGGTCCCGCACGTCCGTGCCGATCGCTGCGAGCAGGTCGGAGCGCTCGGGGAAGTAGCGGTGGACGGTGGTCCGGCCCACCCCGGCCGCCTCGGCGACATCGCCGAGCGAGGCGCCGTGGTCGGCGGTGAGCACGGAGACGGCGGCGTCGAGGATCGCGCGCCGGGTGCGGGCGCGGGTGGCGCTCTCGCGGGTGGCCGCGCCGTGCGCGGGCGTGTCGTCGGACCCCATGCGCACACGGTAACCCCTCATACCGTTTCGGAAACTCTTTGACCTTATTGGAACAGAGATGTTCCATTGTGGGTATGCCGACCTCCCTCGCGCCTCGTCTGAGCGTCCTGTGGTCCTTCGCCCGCCCGCACCGGCGCACCCTGATCCAGGGGCTCTGCCTCGCCCTGGTCGCCTCCGCCCTGGGCCTCGCCACGCCCATGGTCACCAAGCACGTGCTCGACGCACTGGGCAGCGCCTCCTCCCTCACGGGACCCGTGGCGGCGCTCGTCGTCCTGCTCGTCGTCGGCGCCGCGGTGTCGTACCGGCAGTGGACCCTGCTCGGGGCGCTGGGGGAGCGGGTGGTCCTCGACGCCCGCGAGTCGATCGTGCGGCGCTTCCTGCGGGCCACCGTGCCCGGCGTCACCCGGAGCCCCACCGGTGAACTCGTCACCCGCGTCACCTCCGACACCGAGCTGCTCCGGGAGGCCGCCGCCTCCTCCTTCGTCGGCCTGATCAACGGGGCGGTCATGCTGGTGGGCAGCCTCGTCCTCATGGGCCTCCTCGACCCGGTGCTGCTCGCCGCCACGGTGGCCGCCGTCGCCCTGGTCGGCGTGGTCTTCGGCCTCCTCATGCCCGGCATCGCACAGTCGCAGCAGCAGTCACAGGAGCACGTGGGACGGCTGGGCGGCATCCTCGAAGGTACGCTGCGGGCCATCCGTACCGTCAAGGTCAACCGCGCCGAGGACCGCATGACCGAGCGGATCCTGGCCGACGCGCGCGCCTCGGCCGAACACGGGGTACGGGCCGTCCGCCGCGAGGCGCTCGCCTGGACCACCGCCTGGCCAGTCCGGCATCGCCGCCGCCGAACGCATCCGGCAGGCCGACGCCCTCCCGTCCGAGGAGGCCTCGTCGTCCGCGGGGAACGCCGCCCGGGTATGCCAGGAGCTGCGGAGGCTCCCCGAACTCCAGGACCTCCAGCACCCCCGGGAGCCCCGCGGCGACGGGCCCGTCCTGGAGCTGCGGAACGTCACCGCGGCCTACGGCCCGGACACCGAGGCGGCCGTACGGGACATCGACCTCGTCATCCCCCGGCGCGGCCACATCGCGGTCGTCGGCCCCTCGGGAGCGGGCAAGACCACCCTGCTCTCCCTGGTGCTGCGGTTCCTGGAGCCGACCGGCGGCGAACTGCTCCTCGACGGACGGCCGTACCGCGACCACGCCCACGGCGACATCCGGGCCCGCCTCGCCTACGTCGAGCAGGACACCCCCGTCGTCCCGGGTACCCTCCGCGACAACCTGCTGCTCGCCCGGCCCGACGCCACAACGGAGGAACTGCGGCGCGTTCTGCACGACGTACGGCTCACGGAGGCGGTCGACGCCCTGGATGAGGGACTGGACACCCCCCTCGCCACCGCGAACGTGTCGGGCGGGGAGCGGCAGCGCATCGCCCTGGCGCGCGCCCTGCTCGCCACCCCCGACGTGCTGCTCCTGGACGAGGCCACCGCCCAGCTCGACGGGCTCACCGAGGCGGCCGTGCAGGAGTGCGTCCGCGCCCGCGCGGACACCGGTGCGGTCGTGACGATCGCGCACCGCCTGTCGACCGTGGTCGACGCGGACACCATCGTCGTCATGGAGGCGGGCCGGATCCGGGCTCAGGGCCGGCACGAGGAACTGCTCGTCTCGGACACCCTCTACAGCGACCTGGTGGACTCGCTGCGGATCGCCGCTCCCGCCGGCACCCCCATGGCCTGAGCGATCCCGTCCGGCAGTGCGGGCGGGGTGGATGCCACGACGGGCAGGCTTTGATTAGGCAAGCCTTACCTAAATCTCTAAGCTGGGGGAGTCGAGCGGCGGTGCTCCCCGGCGGGTCCGCCGCGTTCAACCCCATGAGAGTGAGACGCCGTTGACCGCAGCCACGCCCCGCCCGGGCTTCCGGTCGGAGCCCGTCGCGGTCGTCCGTGCCGCCTACCTGTCCGACGCCGGCGCCGTGCACCGGCTGTCCGCGCCCTTCGTGCGTCAGGGCGCGCTGCGCGACCGCCCCGCGAGCCGATACGCCCGTGACGTGGCGGACTTCCTCGTCGCCGAGGCGGCGCACGGGGACCTGGCGGGCTGCGTCGCTTGGCGCCGTCGGCCCGACGCGCGCGGCCGGGCGGCGGCCGTGCTCTACAACTTCTGTGTGGCGGCCGGGAGTCAGAGGTGCGGCATCGGCTCCGCGCTGCTGCGAGCCGTGCTCGCCGAGGCCGCGGCCCAGGGCGTCTCCCGGGTGTTCACCGCGACCAAGGGCAGCGGACTGCTCTTCCTGCGCCATGGATTCACCGTGGGCGGTGAGGCGGAGGCGCCCCCGGAGTGGCGCGCCCGCCTCGACCCGGCGCGGGGCTCCCGGGTCCTGGTGCGGGCTCTCGGCTGAACGTGGGTGAGGCCGGTACGGACGCGGTCCGTACCGGCGGGGGCGGAGACCGCCGCGGTCCAGGTGGTCTCCTCGCGAGGCGTCGTGTGGATCCGGCGGGTCGTCAGGAACCGGTGCCCGGAGCCGGCGGCACGCCTCCGCGCCCGCGGGCCGCGCCGGCCCTGGGCCGTTCGAGGTGGCCGTGCACGCGGCGCAGCAGGGAGGCGAGCTGTTCGCGTTCCGCCGCGTCGAGCGGGGCCAGGATCTCGTCGTCGGCGGAGGCGATCTCCGCGCTGAGGCCGGCGAGGTACGTCCGGCCCTCCGGGGTGAGCTGGACGACGACACGGCGCCGGTCCGTCCGGTCGCGGACGCAGTGCACCTGCCCGATGCGGGCGAGGTCGTTGACGATCTTCACCAGGTCGCTGGCGTTCATGTCGAGCCGCGAGGCGAGGGCCGTTTTCATCTGCGGGCCGAGGTCCGCGAGGAGGGCCATCACGGTGAGATGCCACAACCGCAGCCCCCGGGCCTCCAGCCGTTCCGTGAGTCTCCGGCGCGCCACCTTGCCGAGCGCGTACATGAGGTACGCGTTCAGGTCGAGGACGCTGGGAGGGGTCATGCTCAGGGAGGGCGGGGAGACGTCGGCGGGGGTGTCGCCGCCCGCCGCTCCGGTGGCGGCCGCCTCGGCGACGGCGCGCAGCAGGGCCTGCTCGCCACCGGCGCGGCCCTCGGCCCCGCCGAGCGTCAGGTCGGCGTTGGCGAGGGAGCCGAAGACCTTCGCCCAGTCGGTCGGCATGTTCGATATGCCGATGACGGCGAACGCGGCCCCCGAGGCCTCGCACGCCACACCGTTGACGATCGGCTGTTCCATCGCTGCGCCTCACTGTCCGAGCGGTCGGATGCCGACCGCCGGGCCTCACCGATAGGTTGGGTCAACCTACCCGGATCCGACACGGGGGCCGTTCTCCTGCCCGGGCGTGACCGGCGACCCCCGTCGACGTTCTCGGAGCCCATGGCCGTCAGGGACGGGCGACGAGGTAGCCGCCCATGGCGGTGAAGTACTCGGTCGCGGGCAGCTCGCGGCCGTCCTCCGTCCGGACCCGGGTGATGGCCAGGCCGTGGTTGCGGCCCGTGCGGGCGTCGGCGCCGGCGACGATGACGACACCCTCGCCCTCACGGTAGAAGATGCGGCCCGGAGTGCCGCCGTACCGTCCCTCGGAGACGACCGCGGCGAGGACCTCGAGCCGCTTGCCCCGGTGGAAGGTGAAGGCGCTCGGGTAGGGCGCGGACTGGGCGCGGACGAGTCGCTCCAGGGCGTCGGCGGGCCAGTTCCAGTCGATCCGGATGTCCTCCTCGGCCCGCTTGTGGAAGAAGCTGGCCCGGGAGCGGTCCTGCTTCGTGAACGTGGCCTGTCCGGAGGCGATCTGGTCGAGCGCGCCGATCGTGACGGGGGCGATGAGGTCGACCGTCTTGTGGAAGAGGTCGGTCGTCGTGTCCGTCGGGCCGACGGGGACCGCGTGCTGCTGGACGATGTCGCCTGCGTCGAGCACCTCGTCCATCATGTGGGCGGTGACACCGACTTCGGGCTCGCCGTTGATGAGGGCCCAGATGAGCGGCGAGAAGCCGGCGTACGTGGGCAGCAGCGAGTCGTGGATGTTCAGCGTGCCGTGGCGGGGCAGGTCGTAGATGTGCGGCGGGATCCACGTACGCCAGTTGTTGGCGACGATGATGTCCGGCTCCGCCTCCTTGAGGCGCGCGAACAGCTCGTCGTCGTCAGGCCTGTTGCGGATCACGACCGGCACGCCGTGCTCCTCCGCCAGGTCGGCGACCGAGTCGCTCCAGATCTTCTCGTAGGCGTGCTCGCTCTTGGGGTGCGTCACGACGAGCACCACGTCGTGTTCGGAGTCCAGGAGCGCTTGGAGGGTGCGGTGGCCCCAGGTCTGATAGCCGAACATGACGACCCGCATATGGGGTTCCTCCTCAGAAGAGCGATTGACCGTCAGCAAGTAAAGCAAGGCTTACCTAACGACGCAACTGGCTTGATTTATACGGTCGTTAGCCGATGACCTTCGCTCCATGTCCGTTTCATCCCGTCGACAGTCACGCTTAATCAGGTTAGCTTTACCTAAGTTCTGCGGGGCTGCCGGTGACACCGGTGTGCTCGACGCCCCGTTTCCCCAGCTTCTTTCCCGCACGATGGGAGTGACATGTCGCAGGGTTCTCCTGGTGACGCACCTCTGGTCCACGACCTCATCGGAATCGGCTTCGGGCCGTCCAATGTGGCCATGGCGATAGCGCTCAGCGAGCACAACGCACGCGTCGGAAGGCAGGAAGCGGTCACCGCCCACTTCTTCGAGCGTCAGCCGCAGTTCGGCTGGCACCGCGGCATGCTGATCGACGACGCGACCATGCAGGTGTCCTTCCTCAAGGACCTGGTGACGCTGCGCAATCCGACCAGCGAGTACAGCTTCCTCTGCTACCTGCAGAGCAAGGGCCGGCTGATCGACTTCGTCAACCACAAGAACCTCTTCCCGCTGCGGGTCGAGTTCCACGACTACTTCGAGTGGGCCGCGTCCAAGGTCGACGACATGGTCTCCTACGGCCACGAGATCGTCTCCGTGGAGCCGGTCGAGCGCGACGGCGTCGTCGAGTACCTCGACGTGACCGCCCGTGCGGGCGACGAAGTGGTCGTCCACCGGGCCCGAAACCTCGTTCTGGGTACGGGACTTCGCGCGAAGATGCCGGAGGGCGTCGAGCGCAGCGACCGTGTCTGGCACAACTCCGACCTGCTCCGCAAGGTCGAGAGCCTGGAGGGCACGACCCCCGAGCGGATCGTCGTCGTCGGGGCCGGACAGAGCGCCGCCGAGAACGTGGCCTATCTGCACCGCCGCTTCCCCGAGGCCGAGATCTGCGCCGTCTTCTCGCGGTACGGCTACAGCCCCGCCGACGACAGCGCCTTCGCCAACCGGATCTTCGACCCCGACGCCGTCGACGAGTACTTCACGGCTCCCGACGCCATCAAGCGCAAGCTGATGGACTATCACGGGAACACCAACTACTCCGTGGTGGACATCGATCTCATCGACGACCTGTACCGGCAGGCGTACCAGGAGAAGGTCCTCGGCACCGAGCGGCTGCGCTTCATCAACATCTCCCGGCTGACCGGCGTCGAGGACGGCCCGGACAAGGTCCGCGCCTTCGTCACCTCCCTCGTCACCGGCGAGGAGTCCGTGCTCGAAGCCGACATCGTCGTCTACGCCACCGGGTACACCCCCGCCGAGCCCCTCGGTCTCCTCGGCCCGGTCGGCGACCGCTGCCACCGCGACGACCAGGGACGCGTCCGCGTCGAGCGGGACTACCGCCTGGCCACCGACCCCGAACTGCGGTGCGGCATCTACCTCCAGGGCGGGACCGAGCACACCCACGGCATCACGTCCTCGCTGCTCTCCAACACCGCGATCAGGGTCGGCGAGATCCTCGACTCGGTCCTCGACCGCACCCCCGCTCCGGCCTCCGTCCCCGCCCCCTCTTCCGCCGACGAGGTCGTCAGGTCCGTGGTCGACGGCGTGGGCACCGCGCGCTAGCGTCCCCCCGCTCCACCCCCCCCACGCGCCGATCACCACCCCCGCCGCAACGGCACCCCGTGCCCCGGCGGGCGTGGCAGCACTGTGAATCCCCGAAAGGAACGTCCGTGTCCGCTGGTGCACGTCCCGCTCTGGCCCGGTTCGCCAGGTCCGCCCCCCGAGTGGCTGTCCTCGCGGTGGCGGCCCTCGCCCTCGCCGCCTGCGGCGGAGGGACCGAGAAGTCCGGCTCGCCGTCCCCCTCCGCCACGTCGGCCCCCACCGACGGGGGAGCCAAGCCCGCCGCGTTCCCCGTCACGGTCGAGCACAAGTACGGCTCCACGACCATCGACGAGGAGCCGAGGACGATCGTCACCCTGGGTCTCTCCGACCAGGACGCCGTCCTCGCGCTCGGTGTGAAGCCGGCCGGCGCGATCGACTGGTTCAAGGAGAAGCCGTACGGCAAGTGGCCCTGGACCAAGGACAAGTGGGGATCGACCCAACCGGAGATCGTCGGTGAGCGCGACGAGTACAACATCGAGAAGATCGCGGCGCTCAAGCCCGACCTCGTGATCGCCCAGTACTCGGGGATGAAGAAGGAGCAGTACGACACGCTCTCCAAGTTCACCAAGGTCGTCGCCCAGCCCAAGGACCACCCGGACTACGGCGCCCCCTGGCAGCTGATGACCCAGCAGATCGGCAAGTCGCTGGGCAAGGACGCCGAGGCCGCCAAGCTGATCTCGGACATCGACGCCCGCTTCAAGGCCACCCGCGAGAAGCACCCCGAGTGGGCCACCAGGACGCTCGCCGTCGCCGACAGCTTCGAGGCCGGCAAGTACTCGGCCTTCACGAGGACCGACCCGAAGTCGATCTTCTTCCAGGAGCTGGGCTTCAAGCTCAAGCCCGAGATCGACACGCTGTCCAAGCCGGGCTTCAACGTCGCCGACCTCAGCGCGGAGAAGCTCAACGTCCTCGACGTCGACCGGCTCGTCTGGGTCACCTCCAGCACCGAGGCCAACGACCGGATCAAGGCCGAGCCGCTCTACAAGAAGCTCAAGGTCAACCAGGAGAAGCGCGACCTGTTCGTGCCGTACCAGAACCCGGACATCGGCGCCGCGTTCTCCTTCAACACCGTCCTGTCGATCCCGTACGCCATCGACGAGATCGAGCCGCTCCTCGCGGCCGTCAAGTGACGACCACCGGCTGACGCGCCACCGAGCACCAGCTCACCCGACCGACGGCGTGGCGGAACCTCTCGCCACGCCGTCGGCGGTTTCCGCCCGCCGTCCGCCTGCCACGCACCCCCAGGGAAAGGCCACTTCGTACGATGTTTGACGTCGAGTCGTCGGACCGGAACACCCCCTCCGGCCTCCCCGTCACCGGCGGGCAATCCGGCATCTGGCTGGCCCAGCAGATCGAACCGGACAGCTCCGCCTACAACATCGTCTTCGCGCTGCACCTCCGCGGCGCCCTCGACCTCGACCGGCTCACCGCCGCCGTCCGCCAGGCCGTCGAAGAGGCCGAGTGCCTGCACGTACGGGTCACCCCCGGGGACGACGGCCCGCGCCAGACGCCCCGCTCCCTCGCCCTCCCCGTCGACGTCGGCGTCGTGGACCTCCGCGACGCCGCCGACCCCGACGAGGCGGCCTCCGCCTGGATGGCCGCCGACCGCGACCGGCCCGTCAACCTCGCCCTCGATCCGCTCTTCGGCCACGCCCTGCTGCGGCTCGCCGAAGACCGCGTCCTGTGGTGCCAGCGCTACCACCACATCGTGCTGGACGGGATGGGCGTCGCGCTCGTCACCCGGCGGGCCGGCGAGCTCTACACCGCCGGGGACCAGGCGCCCGCGGCACCTGACTGGTCGCTCTCCCGGCTCGTCGCAGCCGACCGCGCGTACCGCGCCTCCGACCGGCACGCGGCCGACCGCGCTTGGTGGCTGGAGCGGATGGCCGGCCGGACCGAGCCCGTACGGCTCGTCGACCGGGCCGCCACCCCCATGACCCGCCGGCTGCGGCGGACCGCGGAGCTGTCGCCCGCCACCGTCGAGCGGCTGGAGGCCGCCGCCCGGACAGCGGGCGTACGGCCGTCCCGGATCCTGCTCGCCGCCGTCGCCGCCCATCTGCACCGCGCCGGCGGCGAACAGGACCTCGTCCTCGGCCTGCCGGTCGCCGCCCGCGAGGACGAGGTCTCCGCGACCGTCCCCGGCATGGTGTCCAACATCGTCCCGCTGCGCCTCGTCGTCCACCCCGGCACGACCGGCGCCGCCCTCGTCGCCCAGGTCCGGGAGACCGTCGCCGACGCCGTCGCCCACGGGCGCTACCGGGCCGAGGACCTGGCCAGGGAACTGGGCCTCGTCGACGGCGTACCGGAACTCGTCGGCCCGACCGTCAACATCCTGCCCCGCTCCCGGGACCTCCGCTTCGACGACCACCCCGCCGAACTCCGTCCGGAGTGGCTCGGCCCGGTCAGCGACCTGGCGTTCGGCTTCGCCGAGGGCACCGACGGCCACGGCTGCACCGTCCACCTCGACGTGGACGCCGACGTCTGCGACGAGGCGACCCTCGCCGATCACGAGCGCCGCTTCCTCGCCCTCCTCGACGCCTTCGCCGACGACCTGGACCGCCCCGTCGGCCGCATCGAACTCACCTCCGCCGCCGAACGAGCCGGTATCCTCGACGAGTTCGGCGTCGCGCCCCGTGAGGTCCCGGAACTCTCCTGGCCCGCCGCGTTCGAGCGTCAGGTCCGCCGCAGCCCCGAGGCCGTCGCGCTCGTCTGCGAGGACCGGGAACTGACGTACGCCGCACTGAACGACGCCGCCGACCGCCTCTCCCGCCACCTCCGCTCCCGGGGCGTCGGCGCCGAGGACGTGGTCGGCGTGGCCCTGCCCCGCTCGCCGGAACTCGTGGTGGCTCTGCTCGCCGTGATGAAGGCCGGCGCCGCCTATCTGCCGCTGGACGCGGACCATCCGCAGGACCGCATCGCCTACATGCTGTCCGACGCCGGCGCCCGCACCGTCGTCACCGTGCGCGACCTCGCGGGCGACCTCCCCGGCACGGCGGGGATCACCCGTCTGTTGCTCGACGACCCGGCCACCGAGGCCGCCCTCGCCGCCGCGAGCGACCCCGGCCCGGCACCGGAGATCGCCCTCGACCAGGCTGCGTACGTCATCTACACCTCCGGCTCGACGGGCCGCCCCAAGGGCGTCGTCGTCTCGCACGACGGCGTCGGCAGCCTCATCGCCACCGCCACCGACCGGATCGGCGTCACCGCCGGGAGCCGGGTCGTCCAGTTCGCCTCCGTCGGCTTCGACGTGACGGTCTGGGACCTGATCATGTCGCTGTGCGTCGGCGGACGGATCATCGTCGTCCCCGCCGAGCGCCGCGTCGCGGGCCCCGCGCTCACCGAGTACATCGCCCGGCACCGGGCCACCCACATGATCCTGCCGCCCTCGCTCGTCTCCGCGCTGCCGCAGGAGTGCGAACTCCCTCAGGGCGCCGTGCTGATCGTCGGCACCGAGGCCGTTCCCAGCGAGCTGATCGCCCGCTGGGGCGGCCGGCTCCGGGTCGTCGTCGCGTACGGACTCACCGAGGCCACCGTCAACTCCACGCTCTGGCTCGCCGACCCCGACCGCCCGGGCCCCGCGCCCATCGGCCGACCGGACCCCAACACGCGCGCGTACGTCCTCGACACCGCGCTCCGGCCCGTCCCCGTCGGCGCGGAGGGCGAGCTGTACGTCTCCGGACGCGGCCTCGCACGCGGATACCTGGGCCGCCACGCGCTGACCTCGGAGCGGTTCGTCGCCGATCCGTACGGGCCTCCCGGCACCCGCATGTACCGCACGGGCGACCGGGTCCGCTGGGGCGCCGACGGCAACCTGGAGTTCCTCGGCCGTGCCGACGGCCAGATCAAGATCCGCGGCCACCGCGTGGAGCCGGGCGAGATCGAGAGCGCCTTCATGGCCTGCGAGGGCATCGCCCAGGCCGCCGTGCTGGCCCGCGAGGACCACCGGGGAGCGAAGCGGCTGGTCGCGTACCTGGTACCCGAAGGGACGGACGAGGGCGGCGAGCCGGCCGTGACCGCCGCACGCGCGCGCGTGACCGACACGCTGCCCGACCACATGGTGCCCTCGGCGGTCGTCGTCCTCGACGGCCCGCTGCCGCTGACCCCGAACGGCAAGCTCGATGCCAAGGCGCTGCCCGAGCCCCGCTGGACCTCCCTCACCGGTACCGACACCCCGGGCACTCCCGCCGAGGCCGCGCTCGCCGCACTGTTCGCCGACGTCCTGGGCCTCCCGGCGGTCGGCGTCCACGACAGCTTCTTCGAACTCGGCGGCGACAGCATCGTCGCCATCCAGCTGGTCAACCGCGCCCGCGAGGCCGGGCTCGCGATCACCCCGCGTGACGTGTTCCGCGGCCGGACCGTAGCCGCCCTCGCCCGCACCGCCGCCGAGACCGGTACCACACCGGTCCGGCCGCGGGTGGCGCTCGACCCGGACGCGCTGCCGGTCTCCCCGCTCCAGGAAGGTTTCTTCTTCCACGCGGAGTACGACCACCAGGCCGCGGACCTCTACTTCGTCCAGGAAGTCCTCGACCTCGCCGGGCCCGTCGCCCCCGACCGGCTCCGCCGCGCGCTCCAGCTGCTCCTCGACCGGCACCCGCTGCTGCGCGCCTCGTTCCGGCAGCTGCCCGGCGGCGAGGTCGTCCAGCGGCTCGCCGACCACGTCACCCTCCCGTGGCGCGAGGCCGACACCGCCGACACCGCCCTGGACGACATCCTCCGCGCCGACCGCGCCGAACGGTTCGCCCTCGACCGGCCGCCGCTCCTGCGCGCCACGCTCATCAAGGACGGCCGTCACCACCGGCTCCTCCTGACCCTCCACCACATCGTCGCCGACGGCTGGTCGGTCGCCGTCCTGCTGCGCGAACTGACCGATGCCTACCGGGGCGCCACGCTGCCGGAGCCCGCGGCCCCGGAGCCGTACCTCTCCTGGCTCGCCGGCCGCGACCGCGACACCGCGCGCGAGGCGTGGCGGCATGCGCTCGCCGGCCTCGACGAACCGACGCGGCTCCCCGCGCTCACCGCCCCGGGAGGCGAGGCCGAGGAGCCCGCCCGACCCGAGCACGTCGACACGCGCCTGCCCCACGACCTCACCCAAGCGCTCACCACGTACGCCAGGACCCGCGGACTGACCCTGGGCAGCGTCTTCCACGGCGTGTGGGGGCTGCTGCTCGGCGCCCTCACCGGCGGCCGTGACATCGTCTTCGGCACCACCGTCTCCGGGCGCACCACCGAGGTCGCGGGCCTGGACTCCGCCGTCGGCCTGTTCATCAACACCGTCCCCGCCCGGGTCACCCTGCGCCCCGAGGAGACGCTGACCGAACTCCTCCGCCGCGTCCAGGACGAGCACGCGGCCCTCCTCGACCACCAGCACCTCGGGCTCGCCGACATCCAGCGGATCGCGGGCGGCGGCGAACTCTTCGACACCCTCGTGGTGTTCGAGAACCACCCCGGCGGCGCAGCGCGACAGGACGCCGGAGAACAGCTCGTCACCGGCGCCGAGGTCTTCGACGCCGTGCACTACCCGCTCGCGCTCGTGGTCGAGCCCGCCGACGACGGACTGCTCCTGCGGTTCAAGCACCATGCCGCGCGGCTCGACCAGGTGGCCGTGGCCGTCCTCGCCAACCGGTTCACCGCCCTCCTGCGGACCGTGGTCGCCGAGCCCGACCGTCTCGTCGCGCGCACCGACCTGCTGTCCGGCCGCGAGCGCGCGCACCTCACCGAGCTCAACGCCACCACCCGCCCCGTCGCCGAGGCGACGCTCACCTCGCTCTTCGCCGACCAGGCCGCCCGTACCCCGGACGCCCCCGCCGTCGCCTACGAGGACACCACCCTCAGCTATGCCGAACTCGACCGGCGGGCCGAGGCCCTGGCCCGGCGCCTCCGGGCGCGCGGCGCGGGCCCCGAGCAGTACGTGGCCGTCGCCGTCCCGCGCTCGGCCGAGCTGATGGTCGCCCTGCTCGGCGTCCACAAGGCCGGCGCCGCCTACCTGCCCGTCGACCTCGACTACCCGGCCGACCGGGTCGCGTTCATGCTCGCCGACTCGGGCGCGCGCCTGGTCGTGACGACCGCCGAGGCCGCCGGACGCATCCCCGCCGAGGCCGCGCTCGAACGGATCGTCGTCGGGGCCGGGGAGCCCGCCGAGAGCCCCGCCGACACCCCCGTACGCTCCGCCGGCCCCGACCACCCCGCCTACCTCATCTACACCTCCGGCTCCACCGGCCGCCCCAAGGGCGTCGCCGTCACCCACCGCGCCATCGTGAACCGGCTCGCCTGGATGCAGGGCGCGTACGGTCTCACCGCCGACGACCGGGTCCTGCAGAAGACCCCGTCCAGCTTCGACGTGTCGGTCTGGGAGTTCTTCTGGGCGATCACCGAGGGCGCCACCGTCGTCCTCGCCCGCCCGGACGGCCACCGCGACCCGGAGTACCTGGCCCGGCTCATCGCCGAACGGGCCGTCACCACCACCCACTTCGTACCGTCGATGCTGGCCGCGTTCGTCCGGTCCATGGAGGCGACCCGGGACGCCCCCGACTGGGCGGCGAGCCTGCGCCGGGTCTTCTGCAGCGGCGAGGCGCTCACCGGGGCCGACGCACGGCGCTGGTGGGAGCTGACCGCACGCTCCGGACGCACGCCCGTACCGCTGCACAACCTGTACGGCCCCACCGAGGCGGCCGTCGACGTCACCTTCTTCCCCTACGAGGGCGGCACCGAGCCCGCCGTGCCGATCGGCCGCCCCGTCTGGAACACCAGGCTCCACGTCCTGGACCCGTTCCTCCGCCCGGTGCCCGACGGGGTCCCCGGCGAGCTGCACCTCGCCGGCGTCCAGCTGGCCCGCGGCTACCACGACCGCCCCGGCCTCACCGCCGAACGGTTCGTCGCCGACCCCTTCGGCGCGCCGGGGGAGCGGATGTACCGCACCGGCGACCTGGTGCGCCGCCGCGCCGACGGAGCTGTCGAGTACCTCGGCCGCACCGACCGACAGGTCAAGATCCGCGGCAACCGCGTCGAACTCGGCGATATCGAGACCGCCCTGGCCGCGCTGACCGGCGTCGCCCGCGCCGCCGTGATCGTCCGCGAGGGCGCCCTCGTCGGATATGCCGTCCCCACCCCCGGCGCCGCTCCCGCCTCCGAGGCCCTGCACGCCGCCCTCACCGAGGCGCTGCCCGCCGCCATGGTGCCGAGCGCCGTCGTCGTCCTCACCGAACTGCCGCTGACCCCCAGCGGCAAGCTCGACCAGAACGCCCTGCCCGCACCCGAGAGCGCACCCCGGCCCGCCGGCCGCGCACCGCGCGACGACCGCGAGCGCGCCCTGTGCGAGATCTTCGACGAGGTCCTCAGGGGCCTCGGGGTCTCCGGAACCGGCGTCGAAGACGACTTCTTCGTCCTCGGCGGCGACAGCCTCAGTTCCATCGCCGTCGCCACGCGGGCGCGTGAGAGGGGCCTGACCCTCAGCCCCCGCGACGTGTTCGAGCACCGCACCCCCGCCGCCCTCGCCGCGGCCGCCACCCCCCACGGGGACGCCGAGACGCCCCTCACCCCTGACTCCACCGAGGTACCCGTGCACTCCGACGGCGTGACCGTCTCCGCCTCCGACGCCGGGCAGGCAGCCGCCGCCCTCCAGGCCGTCCTCGCCCTCCAGCAGCAGTCCGGCGCCGCCGTCGACCCCGCGCTGCGGGCCCTCCTCGACCAGCTGACCGCCGCCGCACCGCTCCCGGCCCCGGAACCCCCTGCCCCCGCGCCGCTCCGCGGACCGGAACTCTCCCCGGAGGAGACCGCCCGCGTCCACGCCGCCGCCGGGCTGCCCGTCACGGACGTATGGCCGCTCTCCCCGCTCCAGGAGGGCATGTACTTCCACGCCACCTACGACGCGGGCGACGCACTCGACGTCTACCAGTCCCAGGAGACCCTGGACCTCGACCGCCGGATCGACGCCGGCCGGCTGCGCGCCGCCTGCCGCACCCTCCTCGACCGCAACACCGGCCTCCGCGCCGGATTCACCAGCGACGGCCTGCCCACCCCCGTCCAGTTCATCGTGGACGGCACCGAGATCCCGCTCGTCGAGGCCGACCTGTCCGGACTGCCCGCCGACGAGCAGCGCATCCGGACCGAGGAACTCCTCGCCGCCGACCGCAGGCAGCGCTTCGACCTCTCCGCCGCGCCCCTCTGCCGACTGCTCCTCATCCGCCTCGGCGACGGCCGGGACAAGCTCGTCGTCACCCACCACCTCATCCTCTGGGACGGCTGGTCCGCCTGGCTGTTCCTCGAGGAGCTGTTCACCCTGTACGAGCGGGCCGGTGACCCCACCGGCCTCCCGCTGCCCGGCTCGTACCGCGACCACCTCGCCTGGCTGGATGCCCAGGACACCTCGGTCGCCCTCGACGCCTGGCGCGGGGCCCTCGCCGGTTTCGACGAGCCGACGCTGCTCGCCCCGTCAGGCCGCGACACCGGCCCGGTCATCCCCGTGGACTTCGACACCCTGCTCAGCCAGGAGTCCGGCGACCGGCTCCGCACCGTCGCCCGCAGCCACGGACTCACCCTGAACACCGTCCTCAACGCCGCCTGGGCCCTGGTGCTCTCGGCCATGACGGGCCGCGCCGACGTCGCCTTCGGCACGGCCGTCGCCGGACGCCCGGCGGACGTCCCCCAGGTGGCCGGCATCATCGGCATGTTCCTGAACACGATCCCCGCCCGGGTCGCCTTCGGCCCGGACGAGCCGCTGCTCGCCCTGCTGCGCCGCATGCAGTCCGAGCGCGCCGCCGTCATGCCGTACGAGCACGTGGGCCTGGGCACCCTCCAGCAGGAGACCGGCCACCGCCGCCTCTTCGACACCCTCTTCGTGCTCCGCTCGGCCGACGGCGAGGACCGCGCCGCCGCCCTCCGCGAACGCCACGGCATCACCGACGTGTCGAACGTGGACGGCACCCACTTCCCGCTCACGCTGATCGTCACCCCGGGCGCCCGCCTGAAGGTCACCCTGGCCGCCCGCCCCGACCTCTTCGACGCGGACGCCGCAGGCACGATCCTCGCCCGGTTCACCACCGTCCTCGACCGTCTCGGCGAGGCCCTCGCGGGGCCCGCCGCCGCGACCGCGCGCACCGTCGGCGTGGACCTGCTGCTCCCGGAGGAGAGCGCCGCCCTGCTCACCGCCCGGGAGTCAGGTCGCGAGCCGGTGCCGGACGAGACCGTCGCCGACATGCTCACCGCCCAGGTCGCCCGTACCCCCGACGCGGTCGCGCTGGTCTTCGGCGCGCGCGCCCTCACGTACGCCGAACTCGACGCGCAGGTCAACCGGCTCGCCCGGCTGCTGCTCGCCCGGGGCGCCGGGCCCGAGAAGGTCGTGGCGCTCGCGCTGCCCCGGTCCATCGAGATGGTCGCCGCGCTGTTCGCCGTCCTGCGGACCGGCGCCGCGTACCTGCCGCTCGACCTCGACCACCCCGCCGACCGGCTCCGCCTGATGGCCGAGGACACCGGGCCGCTCTGCCTGCTGTCCACCACCGCCGTCGCCCCGACGCTGCGACGCGAGGACGGCCCCGTGGCCCCCGAGGTGCTCCTCGACGACGAGGCCGTCCTCGCCGAACTCGCCGCGCTGGCCGGGGACGGGATCACCGACACCGAGCGGCCCGCGTTCGCCCACGGGGTGCCCGACCGCCTGGAGTTCCCGGCGTACGTCATCTACACCTCCGGCTCCACCGGCCGCCCCAAGGGCGTCGTCACCCCCTACCGGGGCCTCACGAACATGCAGCTCAACCACCAGAAGGAGATCTTCGACCCGGCCATCGCCTCCGCCGGCGGCCGACGCCTGCGCATCGCGCACACCGTCTCCTTCGCCTTCGACATGTCCTGGGAGGAGCTGCTTTGGCTCGTCGAGGGCCACGAGGTGCACGTCTGCGACGAAGAACTCCGCCGCGACGCCGAAGCGCTGGTCGCCTACTGCGACGAGCACCGCGTCGACGTCGTCAACGTGACGCCCACCTACGCCCAGCTCCTCATCGAGGAGGGCCTCCTCGACCGGGACGTGGCCACCGGCAAGCACCGGCCGGCGCTCGTCCTGCTCGGTGGCGAGGCCGTCTCCGACACCGTATGGACGCAGCTGCGCCGTACCGAGGGCACCTACGGGTACAACCTCTACGGCCCCACCGAGTACACGATCAATACCCTCGGCGGCTCCACCACCGAGAGCGCCACCCCCACCGTCGGGCGGCCCATCCGCAACACCCGCGCCCACGTCCTCGACACGATGCTGCGGCCCGTCCCGCCGGGCTGCCCCGGCGAGCTGTACATCGCCGGCACCGGTCTCGCCCGCGGCTACCACGACCGGGCCGCGCTGACCGCCGAGCGGTTCGTGGCCGACCCCTTCGGGGAGCCCGGCGAGCGCATGTACCGCACCGGCGACCTGGTCCGGCAGCGCCCCGACGGACTGATCGACTTCCTCGGCCGCACCGACGACCAGGTCAAGATCCGCGGCTACCGCATCGAACTCGGCGAGATCTCCACGGCCCTGTCCGCCCACCCCGACGTCGCCCACGCCGCCGTCGTCGTCCACGAGACCGCCGGCACCAAGCGCCTCGTCGGCTACGTCGTACGGGAGGAGGAAAGCTCCGACGCCACGGCCGGAGGCACGGACGACGACCTCGTCAAGGAGCTCCGCGACCACCTCAGGACCCGCCTCCCCGACTACATGGTCCCGTCCGCCCTGGTCCCCGTCGCCACCCTGCCGCTGACCGTCAACGGCAAGCTCGACGTCAAGGCACTGCCCGCCCCCGACCTCACCGGCACCGGCACGAGCCGCGCCCCGCGCACCCCGCAGGAGGAGACCCTGTGCGGGCTCTTCGCGGAGGTCCTCGGCCTCGCCGGGGGAAGCGTCGGCATCGACAGCGACTTCTTCGACCTCGGAGGACACTCGCTCCTCGCCACCCGCCTCGTCAGCCGGGCCCGGACCGCCCTCGACACCGAGCTGGCGATCCGCGACCTCTTCGAGGCACCGACCGTCGCCGAACTCGTCGAGCGCGCGGCCGCCTCGCGCGGCCCCGCCCGCTCGGCGCTCGTCGCGGCCGAGCGCCCCGAAGAACTGCCGCTCTCGCACGCCCAGCAGCGCCTGTGGGTCATCCAGCAGATCGAGTGCACCTCCGCCGCGTACAACTTCCCCCTGGTCATGCGGCTGAGCGGCACCTTCGACCGCGCGGCCTGGACCGCCGCCCTCGCCGATGTGACCGACCGCCACGAGGCCCTGCGGACGCTCTTCGCCGCGCGCGAGAGCGACGGCCAGGCGTACCAGCGGATCCTGCCCGCCGGCTCGGCCGCCCCGGTTGTGGGGCATCTGCGCGCCACCGAGGACGAGGTGCCCGCCCTCGTCGACGCCGCCGTGCGGCGGCCGTTCGACCTCGCCTCCGAGCTGCCGATCCGTGCCACGGTCGTGGAGGTGGCGCCCGACGAGCACGTCGTCGTCCTGCTGCTGCACCACATCACCACCGACGAGTGGTCCGACCGCCCCTTCCTGCGGGACCTGACCACCGCCTACACCGCCCGCCTCGCGGACACCGCGCCCGACTGGGATCCGCTGCCCGTCCAGTACGCCGACTACGCCCTGTGGCAGCAGCGGCTCCTGGGCGACCCGGGCGACCCCGACAGCCTCGCCGCCCGGCAGCTGGAGCACTGGCGCACGGCCCTGGCCGGCGCCCCCGAGGAGCTGGAACTCCCCACCGACCGGCCGCGGCCCGCCCGCCCCGCCTTCACCGGCGCCGAACTCGACATCACCTTCGACCGCACCGTCCACGAGGGCCTGCGGCGGCTCGCCCGCGACACCGGCGCCAGCATGTTCATGGTCGCCCACGCGGCCGTGGCCGCACTGCTCCACCGGCTCGGCGCCGGCACCGACATCCCGCTCGGCGCACCCATCGCGGGCCGCGGCGACGAGGCCCTGGACGAGCTCGTCGGCTTCTTCGTCAACACCCTGGTGCTCCGCACCGACCTCGGCGGAGACCCGTCGTTCACCGAACTCCTCGGCCGGGTGCGGGAGACCGACCTCGCCGCGTTCTCCCACGCGGACGTGCCCTTCGAGTCGGTCGTGGAGAAGCTCAACCCGACCCGCTCCCTCTCCCGGAACCCGCTGTTCCAGGTGATGGTCGGCTACCACGCCCGCACCGACGAGGCCCTGCGGCTGCCGGGGCTCCAGGCGGGTTACCTGCCGCACCGGATCGGCACCGCCAAGTTCGACCTCGTGTTCAGCTTCACCGAGCACACCTCGGCCGACGGCGTCGCCGACTCCCTCGTCTGCCGTCTGGAGTTCGCCACCGAACTCTTCGACCAGGAGACCGCCGAGCGCATCGCCGACCGCCTCGGCAGGTTGGTGGGAACCCTGGCCGCGGCCCCCGACCGGCCGCTGTCCGAGGCCGGCATCCTCACCGACGAGGAGCACCACCTCGTCCTGCACGGCTTCAACGGCCTGCCCCGCGAGGTCGACGCGCGCACCCTGCCCGGGCTCTTCGCCCGGTGGGTGGCCGAGCGCCCCGACGCCGTCGCCGTCGTCGACCGCTCCCGCTCGGTGACGTACGCGCAGCTCGACGCCCGCGCCGACCGGCTCGCCCGGCTGCTCGCCGACCGCGGGGTCGGCGCCGAGAGCGTCGTCGGTGTTGCCGTCCCGCGCTCCGTCGACATGATCGCCACGGTCGTCGCCGCCCTGAAGCTCGGGGCCGCGTTCCTGCCGCTGGACCTCGTCCACCCCGGCGACCGCCTCAGCTACATGATCGAGAACTCCGGGGCGGCCGTCGTGGTCGGCACCGAGCCCGTCGCCGGGAAGATCCCCGACGTCGACGGCGTCCCGGTGCTGCTGCTCGACGCCCCGGACGTCACCGCCGAGCTCGACGCCCTGCCCGCGACTCCGCCGGCCGGCGGTCCGGTCGGCCTCGACCAGGCCGCGTACGTCATCTACACCTCCGGCTCCACCGGCCGCCCCAAGGGCGTCGTCGTCCCGCACGAGGGCATCGCCAGTCTGGTCGCCACGGCGGTCGACCGGATGGGCCTGGAACACGGCAGCCGGGTGCTCCAGTTCGCCTCCATCGGCTTCGACGTCTTCGCGTTCGAACTGGCCATGGCGCTCTGCCACGGCGGACGGCTCGTCCTCATCACCGACGAGGCCCGGGTCGCCGGACCCGCCCTCACCGACTTCCTCGAGGAGCAGCGGATCACCCACATGATCCTGCCGCCGTCGCTGGTGTCGGCCCTGCCGCCCGGCTGCCGGCTGCCCGAGGGGTCGACCGTCCTGGTCGGCACCGAGACCGTGCCGCCGGACCTGTTCGAACGCTTCGGCGCCACCGCGAACCTGATCTGCGCGTACGGGCTCACCGAGGCGACCGTCAACTCCACCCTGTGGCCCGCCCGTGAGCACGGGGGCCGCGCCTCCGGCCGGGTGCCCATCGGCCGCCCCGACCCGAACACCCGCTGCTACGTGCTCGACGACCACCTCCGGCCCGTCCCGCCGGGCGTGATCGGCGAGCTGTACGTGGCGGGCCGCGGCCTCGCCCGGGGCTACCTCGGGCAGGCCGCGCTCAGCGCCGAACGCTTCGTCGCCGACCCGTACGGTGCCCCCGGCAGCCGGATGTACCGCACCGGCGACCGGGCCCGCTGGCGCGCCGACGGCAACCTGGACTTCCTCGGCCGGGTCGACACCCAGGTCAAGATCCGCGGCTTCCGCATCGAACTGGGCGAGATCGAGGCAGCCCTCGCCGGGCACCTCTCGGTCGCCCAGGCCGCCGTCCTGCCCGACCGTGACGGAGACATCGTCCGCCTCGTCGGCTACGCCGTGCCCGAGCCCGGCGCGAACACCGCACTCGACCCGCAGGAACTCCGCGCCCACGTGGCCGCGATCCTGCCCGAGTACATGGTCCCCGCCCTCGTCGTCCCGCTCGACGGCCCGCTGCCGCTCACCCCGAACGGCAAGCTGGACCACAAGGCGCTGCCCGCGCCGGACTGGGCGGCGATGACCGGCGACGCCGCTCCGGCGACCGAGACGCAGAAGCGGATCGCGGAGCTGTTCTGCGAGATCCTCAAGCTGGACGCCGTCGGCGTCCACGACAGCTTCTTCGCCCTCGGCGGCCACTCGATGGCCTCCATGCGTCTTCTGGGCCGCATCCGCGCCGAGTTCGGCGTCGAACTGAGCATCCGCGACGTCTTCGACGCCCTCACCGTCGCCGGCATCGCGGGCAAGCTGGAGGGCGCGAGCGCGGCACGCCCCGCCCTGCGCCCGGCCGGGCCCGGGGCCCCCGACGGCACGGAACCTCCCGTGGCGCCCGTACAGCGGTGGCAGTGGCAGGCGTACCGGCGCGACCCCGGTTTCGACCACGCGCTCGTCCTGCGCTCGCCCGGCGGCCTGGACGCCGACGCGCTCGCCGCGGCGCTCGCCGATGTGACCACCCGCCACGAACCGCTCCGCACCGCCTTCGCCGACCACGACGGAACCCTGCTCCGCAGAGCCGTCGAGGCACCCGTCCTGGCTCTGGAGCAGTGCGCTGACCTGGACGCCCGACTCGCCGAACTGGCGTCCACCGCACCGGACCTGACGCGGGAGGCCCCGCTGCGGGCCCGGCTCCTCACCGCCGCCGACGGCGCCCAGGCGGTGCTGCTCACCCTGCACTATCTGGCCGTCGACGAGTGGTCGGTCGTCCCGCTCTTCCGCGACCTCACCACCGCCTACGGGGCGCGGACGGCCGGCCGGGCGCCCGACTGGCAACCGCTCCCGGTGAGTTACGGCGACTACGCCCGCTGGGCGAGCGAGGTCCTCGGCGACCTGGCCGACCCCGACAGCCGGGGCGCACGCCAACTGGCCTACTGGCGAAGGACACTCGCCGACGCACCGCGCGAGCTGGCCCTGCCGACCGAAGCGCGCACCTCCGTGTCCCCGCAGCGGGGGAGCCGGGCCGCGGGAATCGTGGAGTTCACCCTCGACGAGCGGCTGCACGCGGACGTGGACCGGCTCGCGCGGGCCACCGGCACCAGCATGTTCATGGTGCTGCACGCGGCCCTCGCCGCCCTGCTCACCAGCCACGGCGCGGGCACCGACCTGCCCATCGGCACGATGGTCGCCGGGCGCGGCGACGACCAGCTGGCCGACCTCGTCGGCTGCTTCTTCAACACGGTCGTGCTGCGCACCGACACGGCGGGCGACCCCTCCTTCGCGGAGCTCCTGACCCGCGTACGGGAGACCACGCTGAGCGCCCTCGACCGCCAGGACGTCCCCTTCGACGACGTCGTCCGTACCGCCGGACTGCGGCCGGAGGGTCCCCAGGTCATGGTGATCCACCACGAGCAGGCCGACCTGGAACGACTCGAAGGCGGCGTCGGCGACCTGGTCGCCGTGCCGACCGGATCCACCCGCGCGGAACTGACCCTCAGCTTCTACGAGCCCCGGGGCGAAGGCCCCGTCCACTGCGGCCTGATCCACGCGACGGAGCGGCTCGGCGCCGAGAAGGCGCGCCGGCTCGCCGAGGAGCTCCAGACCCTGCTGCGCACCGTGACAGACGACTCCGAACAGCTTCTGTCCCAGCTGTTCGGCGTGACACACAAGAGGAGTGAGAACGCATGAACACCAACCCGTTCGAGGACCCGCAGGGCCGTTTCCTGGTTCTGGTCAACGACGAGAACCAGCACTCGCTGTGGCCCTCCTTCGCCGAGGTCCCCGCCGGGTGGCGGACCGTCTTCGGCGAGGACACCCGCGAGGGGTGCCTGGCCTACGTGGAGACCCACTGGACCGATCTGCGCCCGGCGAGCCTCATCGCCCTCCAGGACTGACCCGGCCGCCACGGGGGTCGCGCCCCACACCGCCGCCCGCGAGGGGAACTCCCCCGCGGGCGGCGATCGGTGGCGGGGCCGGTGACGGCGACCGGCCAGGGCGCGGACAGCGCGAAGGGGGCGGTACGACGCTCGTCGTACCGCCCCCTCGGTGTGCCGCCCGCTGCCTCAGCCGACCGGCGAGGCCTGGGCGTCGGGGTCCGGAGCGGGCCGGGGCACCTGCTCCCCGGGCTCCTGGCGGCTGGCCGACCACGCGGCCCACAGGACGGCGTACCGGCCGCCCGCCGCCACCAGTTCCTCGTGCGTGCCGGTCTCCACGACACGGCCCTGGTCGAGGACGACCACCCGGTCGGCGGCCGCGGCCTGCGGCAGCCGGTGCGCGACGAGCAGCCCCGTGCGGCCCTCCAGGGCCCGTGCCGCCGCCTCCTCCAGGACGCGCGCGCCGGCGCTGCCCGCGTCGGCGGTGGCCTCGTCGAGGATCGCGATGGGAGGGTCCGCCAGGACCAGCCGGGCCAGGGCCAGGTGCTGCGCCTGTGTGACCGTCAGCCGATGGCCGCCCTCGCCGACGACCGTGGCGAGGCCCTCGGGAAGTGCCTCGGCCCACTCCAGCGCGTCGACGCGGTCGAGCGCCGCGCGAAGCTGCTCGTCGTCGGCCTCGGGCCGGGCCAGGCGCAGGTCGTCGGCGAGGGTTCCGGCGAAGACGTGCACCTCCTGGCTGATGAGCGCCACCGAGCGGCGGACCCCCGCCGGGCCCAGCTCCCCGGTGTCGACGCCACCGAGGGAGATCGAGCCGGAGGCAGGGCTGTGGACACCGGCGATCAGCTTGGCCAGGGTGGTCTTGCCGGCGCCGCTCGCGCCCACCAGGGCGACCCGCTCCCCGCTCCGCACCCGCAGGTCGACCTCGTGCAGGACCGGCGCGCCGGAGCCGTAGGCGTGGCTGAGCCCGGACACCTCGACCGAGCCGTCGGCGAGGGCGTGCGCCTCGCTCTCGGCCCGCTCGGCCGGGAGGTTCGACACGCCGACGAGGCGGGCGAAGCTCGCCCCGGCCGACTGGGCGTCGTCCAGGAGGTAGAGGGTCGCGTTGATGGGGTTGAAGAGGCTGTGGAAGTACAGCGCGGCGGCCGTGGCCGTACCGATGCTGACGGAGCCGTCGTCGACCAGGACGAACCCGGTCGCGAGCATCGCGGCGAGACCGATGAACTCGCCGAGGTTGAGGCGGGAGAAGAACCCGGTGACGATGTGGATGCCTCGCAGGCCCAGGTCGCGGGCGGCCGCGGACCGCTTCTCCAGGAGGTCGGTGTGCGTGCCGTCGAGGCGGAACGCCCGAACGGTCCGGACCCCGCCGACGCTGTCGAGCAGCTGGTGCTGCAGGGCGCCGGTGGCGACGCGGTGCTCTCCGTACACGGGCGCGGCCCGGCGCGTGTACCAGCGCACCGCGATCACCTGGACCGGGGACGCGAGGAGCGCCGCGATCAGGAAGCGCCAGTCGAGGACGGCGAGTCCGACGAAGGTGAGCAGGATGGTCAGGGCGGAGCGGCTGAACTCCGGCAGTGCCTGACGCACCGACTTGCCGATCATCGACACGTCACTGGTGACCCGGGAGACCAGGTCGCCCGAACCGGCCGCCTCGACGCGGTCCAGCGGCAGGCGCAGCGCCCGCTCGATGAACTGCTCCCGCAGCGCGGCCAGGACGGTCTCGCCCAGCCGGGCCACGAGGGTGCTGCCGACGGCCGCGGCCGCGCCCCGGGCGACGGCGACGACGACGAGCAGGACCAGGGGGAGGGTGAGTGCGGCCGCCCCCTTCTTGTCGACCACGAGGTCCACGATGTGTCCGAGCAGGGGAGCGGTGAGCAGTCCGACGGCGGTGCCGGCGACGAGGACGACGATCGCCACCGCGGCGAGGACCCGATGGCCGTGCAGCATGGTGCGGAGCGCCGCGACCGACTCGGCTCCGGTGGCGGTCGGCAGGAGCACGCGGTCCGGGCTGGTTCCGCTCATGGTCTGTTCCGTCTCCCTCGTCCGTCCTTCGTCCTGCCGCGGCCGGCTGTCGGTCCGTGTCTCGTCGGCGAGCGTCATGCGAGCACCGCCGCCCGGTACGTCGCGTCGGCCGCGAGGAGTTCGGTGTGGTGGCCGGTCGCCTGTACGGCGCCGTCCTCCAGGACGATCACGCGGTCGGTCACGGCGAGGAGAGCGGGGCTGGTGGTGACGAGGACCGTGGTGCGGTCGCGGCGGACCTCGCGCAGCCGGGCGGCGATGTGGGACTCGGTGACGGTGTCCACCGCGGTCGTCGGGTCGTGCAGCACGAGGACGGGCCGGTCGGCGGCGAGCGCGCGGGCGAGGGCGACGCGCTGGCGCTGACCGCCGGAGAGCGAGCGGCCGCGCTCGGCGAGGAGGGTGTCCCCGCCGTCCGGGAGGAGCCGGGCGACCTCGTCGGCGGCCGAGGCCCTGAGAGCCCGCTCGACGGCCGGGGTGTCGTCGCCGGCGCCGGCCCGGACGTTGTCGAGCAGCGTGCTCTCGAACAGGTCGGCGTCGTGGTGGGCGACCAGGACGACCCGGCGCAGCGCGTCGGGGTCGAGCGAGGTCAGCGGCGTGCCGTCGAGCTCGACGGCGCCTTCGGTGGGGTCCGCCTCGCGGGCCAGGCAGACGAGCAGGTCGTTGGCGGCGGCCGCGTCCCGGGCGACGATTCCGGTGAGGCTGCCGGCCGGGAGTTCGAGGTCGACGCCCCGGAGCGCGCCGAGCGTCACCCCGCGCAGGGCGAGACGTCCGGCAGCCCCGTCGGCGGGCACGTCCTGTCCGGTCGCGACGGCTTCGGGCGAGGCCAGGACCTCGGCGATCCGCTTGGCCGAGGCACGGCCCTGGGCGAGCTCGGCGTTCACATAGCCGAGCAGCTGGAACGGGCCGAGGAGGAACTGCGCGAGACCGACGGCGGCGACCAGGTCGCCGACGCTGATGCTGCCGTCCATGGCGAGGTAGGCGCCGACCACGCCGATGACGGCGATGAAGACGCCGGTCAGGGCGAGGACGGCGCCCTCGTGTCCGGCCCGGCTGCGCGCGGCGCGCAGGGCGGCGGACAACGAGTCCTGGCTCGTGGTGCGGTAGCGGGCCACGGCCGCCGACTCGGCGCCCATGCCCTTGAGGACGCGGAGTCCGGAGACGAGGTCGGCGGCGACGCCCGAGGCGTGGGCCGCGCGCTCCTGCTCGGCCTCGCTGCGCTGTTCGAGCGGCCGGCTGATGCGGTGGCCGAGCCACAGCAGCGGCGGGATGCCGAGGAGGACGAGCAGGCCGAGGGGGACGGAGATCCTGAGGAGCGCGACGGCGCTGATCACGAGGGCGGCGACCGCCGACACCCCGTACGCGATGACGGTGGCCACCGAGCCCACGCGGCGGGCGTCATTGGTGGCGATGCTGGTCAGCGCACCGGGCAGGCGGTTCGCGTCGGCGCCGCCCCGGGGGTCGAGCACCCGGGTGGCCAGGTCGAGCCGGAGCCGGTGCGCGGCGAGTTCGCCGCTGCCCTCGGTGATCCGGGCGCTGGTGCGGTAGCAGGTCGACAGGACCAGGAAGAGCACGCCGAGGACGATGAGCAGGCGCAGCAGCGCCGAGGAGGAGCCGGTGGCGACCGCCGTGTCGATGGTGGCGCCGATGACCACCGGTACCAGGGCCTCGCAGCCTTGGTGGGTCATACCGAGCAGAGATGCCGTGATCACTCGGCGGCGTTGTCCTCTGATCGCCTGGCGGAGGACAAGTCCCCCCGTCGGTCCGCCCGTTGGCATGAGACTCCTTCACGGAGGTGGATGGTTGATTAGGTAAGCCTACTCTGAGTTCGATCGGGGTCGGGGCGGGTGCGGACAGGTCGCGGGGGCCTCCGGTCGGGGCGCCGGACGGGGCCTGCCGGGCGCGTTGACCCCGCGACGCGGTTCGGTTAGCCTCACCTAAGTCGTGATCCTTCGGTCTCGCGCCGTCAGGTTCCCGTCGTACATCTGTACCGCCGCCAGGGGGAGTTGTCGTTGTCCGTCGAATCCCGGGTGGTAGCGGGACCGCAGGCCGAGGCACATCCCGCGGGGGAGGCCGGCGCTCCGCCAGGTCCCGCCGGGCCGCCGCGGATCGGCCGCGCGGGGAACACGTACCGGGGCTTAGGGCTGCTGCTCGCCCTCGCCGCGCTCGTCCTCGTCGGACTCCTGAGCGTCTGGGTCGGCACCCGGGGCATCCCCTTCACCGCCACCTGGGACGCGCTGTGGAACCCCGACGGGTCGGAGACGTCGGTCATCATCCACGACTACCGCATCCCCCGCACCCTCCTCGGCATCCTCGTCGGCCTCGCCCTCGGTCTGGCCGGCGCCCTGATGCAGGCCCTGACGCGCAATCCGCTCGCCGACCCCGGCATGCTCGGCGTCAACCTCGGCGCCTCCGCCGGTGTCGTCGTGGCCATCGCCTTCTTCGGCGTCGCGGCCCCGCTCGGCTATGTGTGGTTCGCCCTCGCCGGTGCCGCCGCCGCGTCCGTCGGCGTCTATCTGCTCGGGTCCTCCGGCCGGAAGATCGCCTCACCCGAGCGGCTCGTCGTCGCCGGCGCCGCCGTGACCGCCGTGCTGTACGCCTTCAACTGGGCGGTCCTGCTGCTCGACCCGCGGGCCTTCGACCAGTTCCGCTTCTGGACCGTCGGCTCCCTCGCGGGCCGCTACGACGACATCGTCGTGATGGCCCTGCCCTTCATCGGCGTCGGCCTCGTCCTGGCCCTCGTCCTCGCCCCTTCGCTCAACGCCCTGGCCATGGGCGACCAGGTGGGCCGGGCACTCGGGGTCAACGTCGGCCTGACCCGCGCCCTCGGCGCCGTCGCCGTGATGCTCCTCTGCGGGGCCGCCACCGCCGCCGCGGGACCGATCGGCTTCGTGGGCCTCGCCGTGCCGCACATCGCCCGGTTCGTCGTCGGACCCGACCAGCGGTGGGTGTTCGCGTACTCGATGCTCATCGCCCCCGTCCTGCTCCTGGGCTCGGACGTCCTCGGCCGGGTGCTCGGCGCCCCCGGCGAACTCCAGGTCGGCATCGTCACCGCGTTCATCGGCGCCCCCCTGTTCATCGCCCTGTGCCGCCGCCGAAAGCTGGTCATGCTGTGACTGCCGTACGGGAGGCGAAGGCCTCCGCGCCCGACCCGGCACCCCGCGAGGGCCCCGGCGGGGCGACCGCGCCCGACCTGCCCCGAGTCATCACCGGCCGGGTCGTCCGCACCCGCTCCGGCAGCGTGTCGCTCCGCGTCCGGGGCCGAACCGCCGCCGCCACCGCGGCCCTCCTCGCCGCCCTCCTCGTCGTCGCCGGCATCACCCTGACCACCGGCGACTTCGACCTCTCCGTCGGCGAGGTGATCCAGGCACTGACCGGAAACGGAAGCGGCATCGCCGACTTCGTCGTCAACACCCTCCGCATGCCACGGCTCGTGACCGCGCTGTGCGTCGGCGCGGCCCTCGCCGTCAGCGGCGCGATCCTGCAGAGCATCACGGGAAACCCCCTGGGCAGCCCCGACATCATCGGCTTCACCAACGGCTCCGCCGTCGGCGCGCTCGTCGTCATCGTCCTGCTGCACGGCAGCATGGCCGAGATCGCCCTCGGCGCCCTCGCCGGCGGCCTCGGCACCGCCCTCGCCGTCCATCTCCTCATGATCGGCCGGGGCATCCAGGGCTTCCGCCTCGTCGTCGTCGGCATCGGGGTCAGTGCCCTGCTCCTCGCCGTCAACTCGTACCTGATCACCCGCGCCACCTTCCAGGAAGCCCTGGAGGCGCAGTCCTGGCTGATCGGCAGCCTCGGCAACCGGCTCTGGATCCACGCCCAGGCCATCGGCCTCGCCGTCGCCGTCCTCCTGCCCCTCGCCTTCTTCCTCTCCCGCCGCCTCTCCATGGTCGAGATGGGCGACACCACCGCCATGGCCCTCGGCGTCGACGTCAGACGCACCCGCACCCTCCTGCTCGTGATCAGCGTCGCCCTGGCCGCGTTCGCCACCGCCGTGACCGGACCCATCTGGTTCGTCGCCCTGGCCGCGCCCCAGGTGGCCCGCAAGATCACCGGATCGTCCGGCCCCGCCCTGCTGCCGTCCGCCCTCATGGGCGCCGTCATGCTCGCCCTGAGCGACCTCGCCGTGCAGCGCCTCTTCGCGCCCGCGCTCCTCCCGGTGGGCACGGCGACCGGCTGCGTCGGCGGGCTCTACCTCATCTGGCTACTGGTCACCGAGTCGCGAAAGAGCCGCGCATGACAGCAACGAACCGTCCGGGCTCCCGCCTCCGCGCCGAGAACCTGACCCTCTCCTACGACCAGCGGACCGTGGCGAGCGACCTCGACGTCGAGATCCCCGACCGCTCCTTCACCGTCATCATCGGCCCCAACGCCTGCGGCAAGTCCACCCTGCTCACCGCCCTCGCCCGGATGCTCAAGCCACGCGCCGGACAGGTCTACCTCGACGGCGCCGCCATCTCCTCGTACCGATCCCGCGAGGTCGCCCGCCGACTCGGACTCCTCCCGCAGTCCTCCACCGCGCCCGGCGGCATCACCGTGGGCGACCTGGTCGCCCGCGGCCGCTACCCCCACCAGGGCATGCTCAGGCAGTGGTCGGCCGAGGACGAGGCCGCCGTCGTCGAGGCGATGCGGCAGACCGGCGTCCTCGAACTCGCCGAACGGCCCGTCGACGACCTCTCCGGAGGCCAGCGCCAGCGCGTCTGGCTCTCCATGGTCCTCGCCCAGCAGACCGAGATCCTGCTGCTCGACGAGCCGACCACCTTCCTCGACATCGCCCACCAGGTCGAGGTCCTCGACCTGTGCGCCGAACTCCACGCCCGCCGCGGCCACACGGTCGTCGCGGTCCTGCACGACCTCAACCAGGCCTGCCGTTACGCCACCCACCTGATCGTCATGCGACCCGGAGGCATCATCGCGGCCGAGGGCGACCCGAGGACGGTCATGACCGCCGAGCTGGTCGAGGACGTCTTCGGACTGCCCTGCCGGATCATCCCCGACCCCGAGACCGGCACCCCGCTCATGGTGCCCTCCGCACCCAGGGGGTACGCCCCCGCCGGGGGGACGGGCAGCACCGACGGCGACGCGGACGCCGACGGGAAGGCGAAGGGGACAGGGACGGACACGGCCGACACCGTGCTGGCCAAGACCACCTGACGAGGGGAGACGGAGCACCCATGCTCTGCACGAGGCTGACGAACGCGCGCATTCTCACCATGGACCCGGACCACCCCGTCGCCCACGACCTCGGCATCTGGCGGGGACGGATCGTCGGTCTGGACGAGGCCGTCACCTCGCTCCCCGCCCGCGAGGTCGTCGACCTCCAGGGCGCCACCGTGCTGCCCGGCTTCATCGACAGCCATGTCCACCTGGCCTGGGCGGGACTGAAGGCCGACACCCCGAGCATCGCCCCCTGCGAGAGGATCGAGGACGTCCTCGCCGTCATCGGGGAGGCCGCCTCCCGGAAGGCCGAGCCCGGGGTCTGGGTCGACGTCGCCGGCTACGACCAGCGCGCCCTGGGACGCCACCTCACCGCCGCCGAGATCGACCGGGTCAGCCACGGCCGCAAGATCTTCCTCATGCACGACTCAGGCCACGCCTGTGTCGTCAACAGCGCCGTCCTCGACCTCCTCCCGCCCGACGTGCCGCACCAGGAGGGCTTCCTCGCCGAGAGCGCCATGACCGCCGTACGGCGACTCCGGCTGCCGTACTCCCAGCAGGAACTCGCCGACGCGATCGAGCGCGCCGGCCGCACCTGCCTCGCCGAGGGCATCACCGCCTGCGCCGAGGCCGGCATCGGAGGCGGCCTCCTCGGCCACAGCCCCGTCGAACTCGGCGCGTACCAACTCCTCAGGGACCAGGGCCGACTGCCCCTCCGCGTCCAGCTCATGGCCGCCGGCGACACCCTCCGCCCACGCGCCGCGCACCGGGACGACGGCATCCCGCGCGCCCTCGACCTCGGGCTGCGTACCGGCTTCGGCGACGACTGGCTCTCCCTCGGGGCCCTCAAGATCTACACCGACGGCGGCATGATGGCCCGTACGGCGGCCCTCACCGAGCCGTACGAGGGCACGTCCCACACCGGACAGCTCCAGGACGAGCCCGAGCGGATCGCCGAGCTCGTCGTCGACGGCCACCTCGCGGGATGGCAGCTCGCCATCCACGCCATCGGCGACCGCGCCGCCGACCTCGCCCTGGACGCCCTGGAACGCGCGCAGACGCTCAGGCCCCGGCCGGCCGCCCGCCACCGTGTCGAGCACGCGGGCCTGATCCGCCCGGACCAGCTGCCGCGCTTCGCCCGGCTCGGCGTCAGCGCCGTGGTGCAGCCCCACTTCCTCCGCTCCTTCGGCGACGACTACGCGGACGTCATGGGAGAGCGACGGGCGCCCTGGATGTACCGGGGGAGGGGCTTCCTCGACCACGGGGTCACCCTCGTCGGCAGTTCCGACCGGCCGGTCACGGACGGCTCACCGCTCCGCGCGATCCAGTTCATGGTCGAACGGGCCTCCGCCTCCGGCCGGCGGATCGGCCCGGACGAGGGCATCACCGTCGACGAGGCCCTGCACGCCTACACGGCGGCCGGGGCGTACGCCTGCCACTGGGACGACAGCGCGGGCAGCCTCACCCCCGGCAAGCGCGCGGACCTGGTGGTCCTGGGCGACGATCCCCGGGCCGTCGCCACCTCCCGGATCGGGGACATCGAGGTCGTGGCGACGTACGTCGACGGGCGGGTCGCGAAGGGCTCGACGTGAGCGGACCCAAGACCGCCGGACGCGACCCGTGGGACGGCTGAGGCCGGCACCAGGGCGAGGGCGAGGGTCGGCAGCACGGCTGAGGCCGGCGCCCCCCCGGGGGTGCCGGCCCCAGCCGTCCTGATCGACAGGCCCTAGCGCGGGTCGAGGATCCCCGGCAACGCCTCCACCAGCTCCTCGACCTGACGTGCCGACACGGTCAGCGCCGGAGCCAGGCGTACGGTCCCGGGGCCCGCGGCGTTGACGAGGAACCCGGCCTCCTGCGCCGCCGCCTGCACCTGGACGGCGACCGGCTCGGTCAGGACGACGCCGAGCAGCAGCCCCGCGCCCCGGACCTCGGCCACCAGGGGGTGCCGCAACGCCTCCACCCCCGCCCGCAGCAGCGAACCCATCCGTACCGTGTGCTCCAGCAGACCCTCCGCCGCGATGGTCCTCAGCACGGCCGAACCCGCCGCGCACGCCACCGGATTGCCGCCGAAGGTAGATCCGTGCTGGCCGGGACCCAGCAGGTCGGCGGCCGCTCCGAACACCACCGTGGCGCCGATCGGAAGGCCGCCCCCCAGCCCCTTGGCCAACGTCACCACGTCCGGGGCCACCCCCGGCTCCGCCTGGTGCGCGAACCAGTGGCCGGTCCGGCCGATCCCGGTCTGCACCTCGTCGAGGACGAGCAGGCTGCCCGCGGCGCGGGTGATCTCACGGGCGGCCCGCAGGAACCCGTCGGGCGCGGGAATCACCCCCGCCTCGCCCTGCACGGGCTCGACGAAGACCGCCGCCGTGTCCTCCGAGACCGCCGCGCGCAGGGCCTCGACATCGCCGAACGGCACATGCGTGACGTCCCCGGGCAGCGGCAGGAACGGCTCGCGCTTCGCCCGCTGGCCCGTGACCGCGAGCGCGCCCATCGTCCGGCCGTGGAAGCCGCCCTCCATCGCGACGATCCGCGGGCGCCCGGTGCGCCGGGCGACCTTGAAGGCCGCCTCGGCCGCCTCCGCCCCGGAGTTGGAGAAGAAGACCCGGCCGCCCGGCCTGCCGAAGAGCCCGAGGAGCCGCTCGGCGAGCGCCACCGGGGGCTCGGCGACGAACAGGTTCGAGACATGCCCGAGCCGCGCGACCTGCTCGGTGACGGCCGCGACCACGGCGGGGTGGGCGTGCCCGAGGGTGTTGACCGCGATCCCGCCGGTGAAGTCCGTGTACGCACGGCCGGCCTCGTCCCAGACGGTGCAGCCCTCGCCACGGACCAGGGCCAGCGGGGGAGTGCCGTAGTTGTCCGTCATCACGGCACGCCAGCGGGCCCTGAGGGGAACGGGGACGGTCATGCGGGGGTCTCCTCCGCGCGCGGCGCGACGGCCGGGGCGACCTCCGACGTCATGTCGGGCGCCGCGTCGGGCAGGACCGTGGTGCCGGGGTTCTCCTCGGTGAGGACCCCCCTGAGGACGGCGTGCGGTGTCCGGCCGTCGAGGACATGGACCCGGCCGACTCCCGACCGCACCGCCCGCAGGCAGCCCTCCATCTTCGGCAGCATCCCGCCCGCGAGCCCCGGGAGCAGTGTCTCCAGCTCCTCGGCCGTCAGCCGGGGGACCACCTCGGTGCTGCGCGGCCAGTCCGCGTACAGGCCGGGGACGTCGGTGAGCATCACGAGCCGGTCGGCGCCGAGGGCGACGGCCAGGGCGGAGGCCGCGAGGTCGGCGTTCACGTTGTACGTCTGCCCGTCCGCACCCCGTGCGACGGGGGACACGACCGGGATACGGCCGCCGGCGAGGAGGTTCCGTACGGCGTCCGGAGCGACGTTCACGATGTCGCCGACGAGGCCGATGTCGACGGCCCGGCCGTCCACCCAGGCGGGGCGGCGCTCGGCGGTCAGGGTGTGGGCGTCCTCGCCCGACATGCCGACGGCGAAGGGCCCGTGGGCGTTGATGGCGCCGACGAGATCCCGCTGGACCTGCCCGGTCAGCACCATGCGGACGACGTCCATGGCCTCCGGGGTGGTCACCCGCATGCCCGCCTCGAACCGGACCTCCAGGGCGAGGCGGTCGAGCATCGAGCTGATCTGGGGTCCGCCGCCGTGCACCACGACCGGGTTCAGGCCCGCCTGCCACAGTTCGACGACGTCCTGGGCGAACGACCGGCGCAGCGCCGGGTCCTCCAGGCTGCTGCCACCGCACTTGACGACGACCGTCCGGCCCTGGAGCTCCTCGGACCAGGGGACGTCCGTGGCCGGGAGGCCGACGGCGCCCGCGCTCCCGGGGGCGCTCGCACTCCCCGCGGCGTCCACCGGCCGTGCCGCGTCCCCACGCCGCCGCACGCCGCCCGCGCTCCGCACGGCGTCCACGCGTCGCACGGCAGGCTGCTCGCCGAGCGTCCTCATTCCCGTACTCCCTCGGCTCATGAGCTGTAGGCGCTGTTCTCGTGCACGTACTCGGCCGTCAGGTCGTTGGTCCAGATCTCCGCGGACGCCTCTCCGGCCCGCAGGTCGACCGTGATCGTGATCCGGCGGCCGGACATGTCGACCTTCTCCCGGGGTTCCCCGGCCGCGCCGTCCCGGCAGACCCACACCCCGTTGATCGCCACGTCCAGGCGGTCGGGGTCGAACTCCGCGTCGGTGGTGCCGATCGCCGAGAGCACCCGGCCCCAGTTCGGGTCCTCGCCGTGCAGGGCGCACTTGAGGAGGTTGTTCCTGGCGATCGAGCGGCCCACGGTCACGGCGTCGTCCTCGGACGCGGCGCCGACGACCGCCACCTCGATCTCCTTCGACGCGCCCTCGGCGTCCGCGACGAGCTGGCGGGCCAGGTCGAGGCAGACGGCGTGCACCGCTTCGGCGAGGTCCCCGTCCGGCGGGCTCACTCCGGAGGCGCCCGAGGCGAGCAGCAGCACGGTGTCGTTGGTGGACATGCAGCCGTCGGAGTCCACCCGGTCGAAGGTGGTCCGTACGGCGGCGCGCAGGGCGGAGTCGAGCGTCGGGCCGGCCGCCACGGCGTCGGTGGCCAGGACCACGAGCATCGTGGCGAGACCCGGCGCGAGCATCCCCGCGCCCTTCGCCATCCCGCCGACCGTCCAGCCGGAGCGGGTGACGGCCGCGGTCTTGTGCACCGAGTCCGTCGTCTTGATCGCGACGGCCGCGTCCTCGCCGCCGTCGTCGGCGAGCCGGTCCGCCGCGAGGGCGATCCCGGCCGTGATCCGGTCCATGGGCAGCGGGACGCCGATGAGCCCGGTGGAGCAGACGGCCACGTCGTCCGGGGTGACGCCGACGGCGAGCGCGGTGTGCTCGGCCATGGTCCGGGCGTCGTCGGCGCCGGCCGCTCCGGTGCACGCGTTGGCGCCTCCGGAGTTGAGGACGACCGCGGAGACCCGGCCCGCGGCGAGGGCCCGCCGTGACCAGCGGACCGGTGCGGCCTGGATCCGGTTGGAGGTGAAGACGCCCGCGGCGGCCGGTGCGGGGCCCTGGTTCACCACCAGGGCGAGGTCGGGATCGCCGGACGCCTTGACGCCGGCGGCCACCCCGCTGGCGAGGAATCCTCGGGCGGCGGTCACGGTCACGGAGCCACTCCATTCATGGGCAGGCCGAGCCCTTCGGGCAGGCCGAGGGCGACGTTCATGCTCTGCACCGCGCCACCGGCGGTGCCCTTCGTCAGGTTGTCGATCGCGCTCACACAGATGAGGCGGCGGGCGGTCGGATCGAGCGCCACCTGCACCTGCACGGTGTTGGATCCGAGCACCGAGGCCGTGGACGGCCACTGTCCCCGCGGTAGCAGCCGGACGAACGGTTCGTCGGCGTACGCCGCCTCGAAGACCTCACGGACCTCGTCCGGACCCCCGGCGTCGGCCACGTGCGGGCGCAGTCGTGCGGAGCAGGTGGCGAGGATGCCGCGGGGCATCGGGGCCAGGGTGGGGGTGAAGGACACGGTCACCGGCTCGCCCGCCACGAGGGACAGGTTCTGGGTGAGCTCGGGGGTGTGCCGGTGGCCGCCGCCGACGCCGTACGGGGTCATGGAGCCCATCACCTCGGAGCCGAGCAGACGGCCCTTGGCCGCGCGGCCGGCTCCCGAGGTCCCGCTCGCCGCCACGACGACGACCTCGGGTTCCACGAGGCGTGCGGCGTGCGCCGGGTAGAGCGCGAGGGTGACGGCGGTCGGGTAGCACCCCGGGACGGCGACGCGGGTGGTCCCCTTGAGGTCGTCCCGGGCTCCGGGCATCTCCGGGAGTCCGTACGGCCAGGTGCCCGCGTGCTCGGAGCCGTAGAAACGTCTCCACTCGTCGGGGTCGCGCAGGCGGAAGTCCGCCCCGCAGTCGACGACCAGGGTGTCACCGCCCAACTCCCCGGCGAGCGCGCCCGACTGCCCGTGCGGCAGGGCGAGGAACACGACGTCGTGTCCGCCGAGTGTCTCCGCCGAGGTCTCCGCCAGCACGCGTTCGGCGAGCGAGGTCAGCTGGGGCTGCACCTCGCCGAGCGTGCGGCCGGCGCTGCTGTGGGCGGTGAGGACGCCGACGTCGAGACCGGGATGTGAGGCGATCAGGCGGAGGATCTCCCCACCGGCATAGCCACTGGCTCCGGCCACCGCGACCCGCAAGGTCATGTTCTTCCGTCTCTCCTGATGAATGGGGACGTGGCGCGCACCGAGGGTGGACAACCCGCGTTCGGCGCACCGAAACTTAACTTAGCCTAACCTAAGTACCCCTGGTGGTGGAATCGCGGATGCAAGGCACCGGATCAGGTGAGTGGTGTTCAGCTCCGCTGCGGCCGGGCCGAGTTGGAGCCGGGACGGGGCCTGCCGGTCCTGCCGGGTCCCGCGGGTTCCGTGGGGGAAGCCCCCCGTCAGGCCGGTGACCCCCACGCCGTCGTCAGGCCGTCCAGCCAGGCCGGCGGGAGTTCGGCGGCGTCCCATTCCTCGTGCAGGGCCGACGGCGTCTCGGCGAGGCGCTCGAGCACGGCCACGCTGGTGGGGGAGTGGACGAGGGAGTAGCGGCCGTGGATCGCGATCGGGCTTCCCGGGCCGTACTCCGCGTACAACCGTTCCAGGTGAGCCTGGTGGGCGGACGCGAACCGGGTCAGCCGCCCGGGATACCCGGCCCGTTGCCGTGGGGTCATCGTGCGCAGGACCGCGCCCAGTACCTGCTCGGTGACCTCCGGGTCGAGGTCGGAGACATCGGCGAACGAGAGGTAGAGCGGTGTCACAGCCACCTTGGCCCGTTCCATCTCCGCCCGCCCGACGGGGGAGCGCTCGTCGGGGGAGTCGGCCGACGGGCCGGTGGTGACGGCCCGGATCAGCGCCCGCTCGGTGATGGTGCCGAGCATCTCGGTGACGGCCAGGGCCCCGTCGGACCGGCCCGACGCGTAGGCCTCGCCCTTCTCGTCCCCCTCCTCGCGCGGAGCGCCCGGCCGCGCTTCGGTGATCTCCGCGTGCGCGAGGGCGAGCGCGCCCGCCTCGACCAGCCCGATGAGTTCCTCGGCGTCGCCGGTGTAGACCCCCGCCCGCGCGAGAAGCTGGAGGAGGGTGGTCTTGGCGTTGTGGACGCTGGCCACGTCCAGCTGCTGCTGCCGTCCCTCGTCGGCGGTGTGCATGGGAGGGTCCTCCTCGTCGTACGGGCGGCGCGGTGCGGGTGCGCGGAACGCTCTCTTCGAGCCTACGCAACGCCCGTTCCCTCGGGGCCCGCATCCCCCCTCCCCTGCGCGCGTCGCCGCCGCCCGCCGGCTCACGAACCGTCATGATCCGTCGCGACGTGCCTCGGCTGGCCCCGGCGGCGGATCAGTCCCGGTACACCCGCAACTGCGGTACCTCGTACGACATCTCCGACACCCCGGCGTCCGGCGCCGGGTGGTAGCGGCCCGCGCAGACCGACAGGTTCACGATGAGGTGGGCCCGCCAGGAACGCCCCACCCCGCGGCGGTCGTCGAAGACCCGCGCGCCGTTCACCCACCACACCACGTTGCGGGCACCGAACTCGACCCGCAGGTCGACCCAGGCCCCCGGACGGATCGCCGCGTTCCGGTAGTAGAGATGGCGTCCCCTGATCCGGTTCGACAGTTCCAGCAGGTCGGGATTGTCGGGGTGGTACTCGAAGACGTCGATCTCCTGTCCTCCGTCGAGCCAGGTCCAGATGGCGGGCCACGCCCCCGTCTCCACCGGAAGGCGCACCCGGGCCTCCAGGACGTCGTCGGCCCGCACCAGGAAGGCCTCCGCGCTGCCCTCCGTCGTGAGCAGTCCCGCGTCCCACTTCCCGTCCGGCCGTCGGGTCGCCCGGAACACTCCGCTCCTGCTGTACGCGGGGTCCTCCACGAGATGGTCGAGCTTGTTGTCGCCCGGGTTGGTCGGCCCGCCCCCGGGATAGGCCCAGGAGTGGCCGGCGACCCACTGATCGGTCGAGGAGAAGTCCGCGTCGAGCACGACCCTCCCCGGTGTCCGCGCGGGCCCCCTGGGGCCCGTCCCGGGGCGGCTGGCCGAGCCGCGGCGCCTGAACAGCCGGTCGAAGAGGTCGGACAGCACGGCACGCTCCTTTCGCGCGGGCCGGGTCGGCCCGCGAACGATCTGCCCAAGCCGGTGCCGTTCATGCGGGGAATAGGGCCTATTGGCGACAAGTCGTCACAAGCGCCGCTCTGCCGTGTGAAGCGGGAATTCCCGCCGAATGTCTCACTGGGACATTAGTAGGTGTACGGTGCAGGTATGACTACCGGGCGAGGCGGCCGCGTTCCGCGGCGCGGGCCGAAGGGGACACGGACCCGCGAGGCGCTGGGCGAGGCCGCGCTGCGGCTCGTCCTGGAGCGAGGGCCGGCCGGAGTCTCCGTCGAGAACGTCACCGACGCCGTCGGCGTCTCCCGCCGGACCTTCAGCCGCTACTTCGGCTCCAAGGAGGAGGCCGCCCTCGACGGCTTCCGCGCCGACTGCGCGCGCATCAACGAGGCCCTCGCCGCGCGCCCGGCGAGCGAGACCCCGCTCACCGCCTACCGGGCGGCCGTGCGCAGCTGGCTCGCCGACCCGGTCCACCCGGCCTGGCACCGCCGCGAGGGCGTGCGGGAGATCCTCCGCCTCGCCGAGACCGAGGCCCCGCTCCGCGCCGTCCTCCGGCGTGTCCTCCTGGAGGGCGAGGCCGCGTCGGTCCGGCTGGTCGCGACCCGCATCGGCACCGACCCGGAGGACGACCTGCGGCCCGCCGTCGCCGTCGGATCGGGCGCCGCCACACTCCTCGCGGCCACCCGCGCCTGGGTGCTCGGAGGCCCCCGGGGGGCGCTGCCCGGCCTCGTGGAGGAGGCCTTCGGCCTGCTGGCGACGGAGCCGCCGCCGGTGGAAACCCGTACAACCGATTGAGGAACCACCATGACGCACCCCCGCACCACCGACAGCGTCGCCACCGGCGCCCGCACCACCGACCCGCAGACCACCGGCCCCCAGACCACCGCCCCGCAGACCACCGAGGCCCGCACCCGTGACTCCCGGAGCGTCGACTCGCGGGAGTTCGCCGGAAGGATCGCCCTCGTCACCGGCGGCGCCTCCGGCATCGGGCTCGCCGTCGCCCGCCGCCTCGCGGACGCGGGTGCCGCCGTGGCGGTCGCCGACCACGACGCCGACCGCGCGGCCGCCGCCGTCGCCGAACTGACCGAGCGCGGCGCCGAGGCCGTCGCCGTCGGCATGGACGTCACCGACGACAGCTCCGTCCGGGAGGGCGTAGAGGCCACGGTCGCCGCCTTCGGCGGCCTCCACTTGGCGGTCAACAACGCGGGCGTCGCCGGTGCGCGCGTCCCGGTCGCCGAGACCCCGGCCGAGGAGTGGCGGCGCGTCGTGTCCACCAACCTGGACGGCGTCTTCCACTCGCTCCGCCACGAGCTCCCCGCGATCCTCGCCTCCGGCGGCGGCGCCGTCGTGAACATGTCCTCCATCCTCGGGACCAACGGCTCCGCCGGCAGCGCCGCCTACGTCGCGGCCAAGCACGGCGTCGTCGGTCTCACCAAGACGGCCGCGCTCGAATACGCCTCCCAGGGGGTACGTATCAACGCCGTCGGCCCCGGCTACATCGACACGCCCCTCCTCGCCGGCATCGGGCAGGAGGCGTACGACGCCCTGGTCGCCCTCCACCCGGCGGGACGGCTCGGCCGCGCCGAGGAGGTCGCCGAGCTCGTCGCGTTCCTGCTCTCGGAGCGCGCGTCCTTCGTCCACGGCAGCTATCACCTCGTCGACGGCGCCTACGCCGCCCGCTGAGTCACGCGTCCGCGGGAGGGGCGGGGCGAGGCGCGCTGTCCGCGACGCCGCCCGTCAGAGAAGCGCAACCCGAAAGGAAAGCGTCATGAAGGCACTGCAGTACCGCACGGTGGGCGCCCCGCCCGAGGTCGTCACCGTCCCCGACCCCGAGCCCGGCCCCGGCCAGGTGCTCCTGAAGGTGACGGCCGCCGGTGTCTGTCACTCCGACATCGCGGTGATGAGCTGGTCCGCCGACCAGCTGCCCTTCCCGCTGCCGCTGACCCTCGGCCACGAGGGCGTGGGCACGGTGGCGGCCCTCGGCGCCGGCGCCGGGGGCTTCGCCGTCGGTGACGCCGTCGCCGTCTACGGCCCCTGGGGCTGCGGCAGCTGCTCCATGTGCGCCCAGGGCAAGGAGAACTACTGTCTGAGGGCCGCCGAACTCGGCATCAGGCCGCCGGGACTCGGTGCCCCCGGCGCCATCGCCGAGTACATGATCGTCGACAGCCCCCGTCACCTCGTCCCGCTCGGCGGCCTCGATCCTGTCCGGGCCGTATCGCTCACGGACGCCGGCCTCACCCCGTACCACGCGGTCAAGCGCTCGCTCCCCAAGCTGGTTCCCGGAAGCACCGCCGTCGTCATCGGTGCGGGCGGGCTCGGCCACGTCGCCGTCCAGCTGCTGCGTGCCATGACCGCGGCCAGGGTCGTCGCCCTGGACGTCACCGAGGAGAAGCTGGCCCTGGCTCGCGCGGTGGGCGCGCACGAGACGGTCCTGTCGGACGCGTCGGCGGCCCCCGCGGTCCGCGCGCTGACCGGCGGACGCGGCGCCGAGGTGGTCCTCGACTTCGTGGGCGCCCAGCCGACCGTGACGGCCGCCGGCGCGATGGTCGCGGTCGAGGGGGACGTCACCATCGTCGGTCTCGGCGGCGGTACCCTGCCCGTCGGATTCGGCGCCCTGCCGTACGAGGTCTCGGTCACCTCCCCGTACTGGGGAACCCGGGCCGAGCTGATCGAGGTGCTCGACCTGGCCCGGGCGGGAGAGGTCGACGTCCACACCGAGACGTACACCCTGGACGAGGCGCCGAAGGCCTACGAGCGGCTGCACGAGGGACGTGTCGAGGGACGGGCGGTCATCCTCCCGAACGGCTGAGCCGACCGCAGGGCGCGCGGGACACAGCGCGCGCCCCCGGCGATCCCAGTTTCGGATACGCTGTAGCCGAAACTGGGATCGTGGTGCGCGTACCCCTTCGCGCACCCCGGGCGGCGAGGAGCATCGGACATGGCGGAATCGAAAAAACCAGGCACGGCGTCGGGCGCGCCCGACACCGACGTCACCGTCATCGGCGCGGGGCCCGCGGGCCTCGCGCTCACCCTCGACCTGGCCCGTCGCGGGGTCCGGGTCCGCGTCGTCGAGCGCGACGGGAAGCGCTTCCAGGGCTCACGGGCCAAGGGCGTCCAACCGCGCACCCTGGAGGTCCTCGACGACCTCGGCCTCGCCGACGCCGCCCGCGCGGCAGGCGGTGCGTACCCGCCCATGGGTCTTCACGTCGGCCCGTTCACCAAGGCCTGGCAGATGCACGCCACCGCCCCCGACAGCATCGGCACCCCCTACCCCGACATCCTCCTGCTCCCTCAGTACGCCACCACCACGCTCCTCCACGACGCCGTCGAACGCCTCGGCGTACGCGTCGACTTCGGCGCCCGCGCTGTCGAGATCACCCAGGACGAGAGGGCGTGCGCGGTGCGCCTGGAAGACGGCCGGGTGCTCAGGAGCCGGTACGTGGTCGGCGCCGACGGCGGCTCCAGCACCGTCCGCAAGGCCGCGGGCATCGCGTTCGAGGGCACCACGGACGAGACCGACCGCATGATCCTCGTCGACGGCGCCGTCGACGGACTGTCCCGGGATCACTGGCACATCTGGCCCCGACCGCGCGGGCGCGGCATCGCGGCATGCCCCCTGCCGGGCGAGGACGGCCGCTTCCAGATCATGATCAAGATCCGTCCCGACGACCCCGTCGACCTCACGGCGACCGCCCTCGCCGCCCTCCTGCGCCGCCGTGCGGGCGGCTCCCTCACCCTGCGCGACATCACCTGGTCCTCGGTCTTCCGCCCCAACATCCGTCTCGCCGAGCGCTACCGCAACGGCCGGCTCCTGCTGTGCGGCGACGCCGCCCACGTCCACACGCCCGCCGGCGCGCAGGGCCTCAACACCGGTGTCCAGGACTCCCACAACCTCGGCTGGAAACTCCAGCAGGTCCTGGCGGGCGCCGACGACATGCTCCTGGACAGCTACGAGCGGGAGCGACGCCCCGTCGCCGCGCAGGTCCTCGGCCGCTCCACCGAGCTGTACGAGGGACTGCGCCGCACCCGTCCCGGAGGGCTCACCCGGGGCCCCGGCGAACACCAGCTCGGCATCTCCTACTTCGGCGGCCCGCTGGCCCCGCCGGACGGGCCCCGCACCGCGACCCTGCGCTGCGGCGACCGGGCCCCGGACGCGGCGCTGCCGGAGACGACGGCCGCGACCGGGTCGGCGAGCCGTCTCTTCGACCTCTACCGGGGCCCGCACTTCACCGCCCTCGCGTTCGGCGCCGGCGCCGCCACGGCGCTGGCCCGCCTCCCCTGGCCGCCCGGCGGTGCTCCGTTGCACCGCCACACCGTGCTGACGCGCACCGCACCGCGTACGCCGGCCGAAGCGGCCCTGCTCACCGCGTACGGCATCACCTCGGACACGCTCGTGCTCATCCGCCCGGACGGCTACATCGGCGACATCAGCCCCACGGCCGAAGCCCCCGGCGCCGCGGAGGCACCGCACGAGAAGGAGGCGCGCCCCGCGTCCCCGGCGATCGCCCGCCTGACGGCCGGCTGAGGCCGGCGCTCCGGCGGGCCGGAGGCCCTGCCCGGCCCGCCCGCGCACGACCGGTACCGTGGCACCGCACCACCGATGGCCGCCGGGAGCCGTGACGCGCAGGCGGCGACGACCCGCCCCAGCGAGAGAGAGCCCCGCGCATGGCCGCCACCCCGCCACCCCCCGGCAGCCCGGCCTGGTGGGCCGCACGCCCGGACCCCGTGGCTCCGTCCGCCGCGGCCGCCGAGCCGAGGCGCGGCCGCCCGTCGCTCGACACCGCGCACATCGTCGGCACGGCGCTGCGGCTGGTCGACGAGCACGGCACCCAGGCCTTCTCGCTCCGCCTGCTCGCCGACGCCCTGAACTCCGGTACGGCCACGCTCTACCGTCACTTCGACGGCAAGGACGAGATCATGGCGTACGTCGTCGACCGGGTCCTGGGCGAGGTGGACCTCGACGCGCTGGCCGCGACCTCCGACGGGCGCGAGGCGCTCACCGTGACGGCCCACGGGTTCCACGACACCCTGCGCCGCCACCCGAACATCCTGCCGCTGCTCATGGCGTACGTCCCCGTGGGCCCCCATGGCCTCGCCCGACGCGAGCGCGTCCTGGCGGCCCTCCTCGACCACGGACTGCCGGCCGACCTGGCGGCCCGAGCCTTCACGGCCGTCACGCACTACGTCATCGGCTTCGCCGTCCAGCAGTACGGCCCCGGCGCCGCCCCCGACCACAGCGCCGGACTCGCCGCCTTCTACGGCGGACTCGACCCGGCGTCCTACCCCGCCCTCCTCCGCGCTGCCCGGTCCCTCACGTCCGTGGCGCCGGACGACGAGTTCGACTTCGGCCTCACGCTTCTCGTCCGAGGGCTCGCGGACCTGGCGCCATGAGGCCTCCCGGGAGCCTCACGCAGAAGGCGAGGGTGTCGATCAGCGGGCCGCCGCCGACGCGTACGCACCGCGTGTCGTCACGGACCGGACGACCCCCGGCTCCGGGCGGTCCGGGCACCGGTGCGGGCACGGGTCCGGGGCTGTGATCGCCCCGGACCCGGACCGGTACAGATGAACGAACGGGGTCGGCGCGGCGCGCCGATCGCCCCTCGCCTCGCCTACCCGGCGTACGTCTCGAACTCGGCGACGCGGGGAGTGCCCGTCGAGCCGACGATCTCGAAGGTGATCTTCTTGAGTGCGGTACGGGGGACGGCGATGGCCCCGGCCCCGCTGCCCGAGGCGAGGACGGCTCCGGTGTCGCCGTTCAGGACGCGCCAGGCCCCGATGGCCCCGGCGGAGCCGGCCGCCTCACGGACGGTGATCGCGGACACGGTGGTGGCGGAGCCCCACTTGACGGACACCGAACCGGTCGGGCCGGCGGGCGACCAGTAGGTGCCGAGGTCGCCGTCCCGGACGTTGCCGTAGCTCGTGCCGTCGGCCTTGCTGGAGCCGTCGGCGCCGGCCCCGATGCTCAGGTTGGTCCCGCCGGGGGCGGTCGGTCCGGGTGTGGGAGTGGTGGGGGCCGGGGTCGGCGATGTGGAGGTCGCCGTCGGAGTGGGGTTGGGGGTCTGCGGGGAGCAGCTGCCGTTCGACACGAGGAGTCCCTTACCCGCACCGGCCGTCCGGCCGACGATGTCCGGCACGCAGGCGGCGGAGTCGAGGGTGAAGGCGTACGGGATGGTGACGGTGGTGTTGGACTGCGGGTCCGGTCCCGCCGGGTTGTTCTCGGAACCGCGGGCTGACCAGGTCACGTTGTCGAAGATGTTGCCGCCGACCTGCCAGTACCCGGCCGCGTCGGTGTAGAAGGTGCCGAGGACGTCCTTGGAGTCCTCGAAGTAGTTGTTGTCGACCTTGGCGCGGGCACCGGCACGGGAGTTGATGCCGGACTCGTTGATCCGCAGGTAGTGGTTGTCGTACATGTGGGCGATGCCGCCGCGCAGCAGGGGAGCGCGTGAGTCGATGTTCTCGTAGAGGTTGTGGTGGTACGTGATGAAGCTGTTCGAGAGCTCGGTCTCGCTGGAGCCGACGAGGCCGCCACGTCCGGAGTTGCGCAGGACGCTGTAGGACAGGGTCACGTACTGGGTGTTGTCCTTCATGTCGAAGAGGCCGTCGTAGCCCTCCGACTCGCCGCCCGAGGCCTCCAGGGTGGTGTGATCGACCCAGACGTTGCGGACGTCGCTCTCCATGCCGATGGCGTCGCCGCCGTTGGAGATCGGCGAACCGGACTTCTTGACGTTCCGGACGGTCACGTTCTGGATGATGATGTTGCTGGACTCGCGGATGTGGATGCCGAGTTGGTCGAAGACCGCGCCGGATCCGACCCCGACGAGGGTGACGTTGCTGATCTGCTTGAGCTCGATCACCCCGGCGGCGGTGTTGCAGCTGCTGCCGGACACCTTGGCGGTGTTGGCGTGGTTGATCGTTCCCTCGACCTCGATGGTGATCGGGGTGCTGCTGCTGGCCCGTGAGCACAGAGCCGCGTGGATCGCGGTGCCCGTGGTGGCCCGCACGGTCTGGCCTCCGGCACCGCCGGTGGTCCCGCCGTTCTGGGTGGCGTAACCGGTGGCGCCACCGGTCGCCGCCGATGCCTGGGGCATCGACAGCACTACGCCGGTCGCGGCCGCGAGGGCCAGGGTGGCCATTGCCGCGTGGAGCCGAAGTGCGACTGGTCGTCTCATGCTCGCCGTCCTTCTCGTCTTCGAACGCTGGGGGGTGGTTCCCGGGATGCGGTGCGGTTGCGGAGCGAGGTGCGCGCGGGGAAAGGTCTGTCCGTCGACAGAAGGAAAGCGCAGAAAGAAAGCGCTTTCTGCCCGGGACAATAGGACGCGTCCAGGAGCGTGGCAAGGCTCCGCGCAAGACCTCCGTAGGTGAGGCGCCGGGCTGCCGCGGAGGGGCCGGGGCGGGGGAGGGGGCGCGTGGGGCCGCGACCTCGAACGCATCCCGAGTCCCCCAACCTCCGTACGCGACAAAGAAGTTCGATCGACGGAGAAGCCCGAGCGATGCCCGAGCGGCGGCGATCGGACGCGGGTCCACAGTCGGCCGGAGAGGTCGGCGTCAGCGCGATGGTCGGCGGTGTTCCCCGGTGAGGACCTGGCGGCGGCGGAGCTCCGGTCGGTGGCCGCCGGGGCGGCTTCCCCTTGTCCTCGCGAGAATGATCAAGTAACGTCCCTGGGCGTGAACACCGGACCGGCGATTCGACGCCATACACAGACGGGCCATCCGGTGGACGACTGATCGCTCCGCGGGTGCGTTCGACGCACCCCCGCGGTTCGGCACGCGGACCCCCAGTGCTCAGGCACTGCGACGAGTCCCTTTTCGTGCCGAATCAACAGCGAGGTCATCCACATGGCAGTCACGTTCAACCACACCATCATCGCCGCCAAGGACCGCCACGAGTCCGCGCGGTTCTTCCGGGAGTTGCTGGAACTCCCCGAAGCGCCGTCCTGGGGGCCCTTCGTCAACGTCCAGCTGGCCGACGGCGTGCTCATCCAGTTCGCCGAGCCGCCGGTCGAGATCCAGATGCAGCACTACGCCTTCCTCGTCGACGACGAGCTCTTCGAGCGGGCCCACCAGCGACTCCGCGACCAGGGCGTCGAGCACTGGGCCGACCCGCAGATGAAGCGGCCCGGTGAGACGAACGACGAGCACGGTGGCCGGGGGGTCTATTTCAAGGACCCGGGCGGTCACGCGTTCGAGCTGATCACTCGGCCCTACCTGTAGGGCGAGTCGAGTCCGGCCGGGCACCGGCCTGGTGCCCGGCCGGACCGCGGCCCTGCCTCAGGCCAGGAACTCGCCGTCCCTGGCCACCACGACCCCGCCGTGCACCACCATGTCGCGGCGAGGCATGTCCACGACCACCTGCGGCAGGCACTCGCCCCGGACCAGGACGAAGTCGGCCGGGGATCCGGCCGTGAAGTCCGCGTGCGCCAGACCCATCACGTCCGCGCCCCCGTGCGCCGCGACGTCGTAACAGTCCCTCAGCTCGTCGTCCAGCCGTACATCCGTCACCCAGCCGAGGATGTGCGCCCGATGCATCATGTCGGCGTTCCCGAAGGGGCTCCACGAGTCCCGCACGCCGTCCGACCCGAGCCCGACGCGCACTCCGTGCTCCCGCAGGCGCGCGATCGGGAGGACCAGTGAGTCCGAGGGCGCGACCGTGGTCAGCGCGATGTCCTGATCACCCAGGTCGGCTGCGATCGAACCCAGTTCACGGTCCGTCAGGCCCGGCAGACAGAACACGTGACTGACCGTCACCTTTCCTGCCAGGGACAGCGCGCGCGTGCGGTCCACGATGCCGCGCATCGCCTTCATGCCCTTCTCGCCCCGGTCGTGCAGGTGGATGTCCACGCCCACACCGTGGCGGTCCGCGATGCCGAACACGACGTCCAGCTGATCGTCGAGGGCGTTGTCGAAACCGATCGGGTCGATGCCGCCGATCATGTCGATGAGGCCCTCGCGCGCGGCCTTCTCCAGGAGCGCGGCGGTGCCGGGCGTCCGGATCACCCCGTGCTGCGGGAACGCCACGATCTGGACGTCGAGGGCGTGACGCAACCGCTCACGGGCCTCGGCCACGCCCTCCACCCCCGCCAGGCCGTACGCCGGTGCCACGTCCGCGTGGGCCCGCATGCCGCGGGTGCCCCGGGACACGGCGTGCGACATCAGCCCGTAGGCCCGTTCGACCACCGGGCGCCGCTGGCTGCGGAACAGCTCGACGTCCTGCGCCACGTAGTCGGCGATCGCGCTCGCCGGCCGCCGGGACACCCACGAACCGCCCCAGGTCGTCTTGTCGGGGTGGATGTGCGCGTCGACGAGCGACGGCAGCGCGATCCGGCCGCCCCCGTCGACGACCTTCGCGCCGTGCGGCGCCGGACGGTCCGAGATCCGGCCGTCGACGACCACGAGGTCCCTGACCCTCGCCGCGCCGAACGGGCGGACGTCGCGGAAGACGACCGTCCTGGTCCTGCGCCCCGAGGTGCCGGATGTCGCCGTTCCGGAGGCGGCCGGGGCCGCCGCCGTCGCGGGCCCGGCCGTGGCGGCCGCGGAGGCCGTGGCACCCGCCAGCGCTGCGGCTCCCGCCAGCATCGTGCGACGGGACAGCGGGCCGGGGGAGGAGGGGGAGGACGACTGCATGGGGGCTCCTTCGAGGGGCGGGACGGGACGGCGACGCCGTCGCGGTGAGGGCGGGCAACACGGATGGGGCCGCCTGCCGGATGTGCGGAGACGCCGGTGCGGGCCGCCTGCCGGATCTGCGGCGACGCCGGTGGAGGTCGCACGCCGGATGCGTGACGACTCCGGTGGGGAGAGGGGGCGGCGGAGGGCGGCCGTCGTGGGGGAGCCGTGGGCGGTGGCGTGCCGGGCCGGGGGTGCCGTACGCGCGGGACGGCTCAGGCCACGACTCCCGCCCGTACCACCCCCACGGGACGCTCCAGCACGGTCAGGTCCGCCAGCGGGTCGCCCGACAGCAGGAGTGCGTCGCCGGCGTGGCCGCGGGTGAGGCGGCCCGCCGTGCGGTCGAGGCCCAGCAGACGGGCCGCGCCCGTCGTCGCCGTGCGGATCGCGTCGAGCGGAGACAGGCCCGCGGAGTGCATCAGGACGACCTCACCGCCGATCGGGTCCACGACGCCGCCCGACGAATCGGTGCCGGCGGCGAGCGGGACCCCGAGTTCGTGCGCGGCGAGGACCGCGCGCTTCAGGACCGGCAGGTAGGTGCGTCCGCGCTCGGCGAGGACCGGGTCGGACGACTCGGCCAGTCCGGCGATCGCGGTGAGGGTCGGCGTGAAGTACGTCCCCCGGCGGCGCATTTCGCGCAGCGTGTGCTCGCCGACGAACGCGCCGTGCTCCAGGGAGCGGATGCCCGCCATGACGGCGTCGTGGCAGCCCTGCTCGCTGTAGCTGTGGCAGAGGACGCCCTTGCCGCGGCGCCGGGCCGCCGCCACGATCTCGGCGAGCTGTTCGCGCGAGTAGACCTGGGCCAGCGGGTCCTGCTCAGGGAGCCCGGCGCGTTCGTTGACCCGGGTCTTGATCACGTCCGCGCCGCGGGCGAGGTTCACCTCCACCACCCGCCGCAGCGCCTCCGCCGAGCGCACTCCGTCCTTGAGACGGGCGAGCGGGGTGAGGTCGGGGTCGGCGAGCACGGTGTCGCCGAGGTCCGGGGTCACGAACACGCCGGCGGCCGTCAGACGCGGCGCGAGCGCGGGGCTGTGCCGGGCGAGTTCGCGGACGGCGATGTCCTGGTAGAAGGAGGTCGATCCGCTGCGCGCGCTCGTCGCGCCCTTGCGGACGGCGTCGCGTGCCTCGGCCGCGGTGCTGAGGTGGATGTGCGCGTCGACCAGGCCCGGCAGGATCCAGCGGCCGTGCGCGTCGAGCACCTCGACGCCCTGCGGTACGGCGACTGCGCCCCGGCGGCCGGCGGCCCGGACGGTGCCGTCCTCGATGACGACGACGGCGTTCTCGGTGACCTCGCCGGTGGCCGGGTCCAGGAGGGTGCCGCCCTGGATCACGAGGTGTCCCAGCCGTGCGGCGGTGCCGGGGGCGCGGCGCCCGGAGGAGGCTCCGCGGCCGTCGACGGCGGCGGTCGCCTGCCCCGCCGCGGCCATGGTGCCCGCGAGGGCGGCCGCCCCGGCGAGGATCCCGCGGCGGGTCAGTGTGCTGGAGGGCGGCGGGATGGCTTCGACGCACATGGGTGCTCCTTGGGGGAGTGGGTCGACGGCTTCCGCATTTTGTATACCAAGTGAGAGGCGGCGGACAAGGGCGATGATCCAAGGAATCGGAAACACCCGTTCCGGTCCGGATGTGTCCTAGTTGATGCCCGCCTCGGCGTCTTGAGGGGTGCGTGATCGGGCGTCTTGGTATACGAATGGGGGGCGGCGTCCGGCCGCCTCCGCCCTCAGGCTTCGCCGAAGAGGGACCGCAGCGCCACGGCCCTGCTGTCCCGGACGTGCAGCAGCGCGCTCGCCGCGGCCGCCTCCGCGTCCCCCGCCGCGATGTGCCGGTACATCTCGGCGTGCTGGGCCCGCATGTGCGCGGGCTCCTCGCGCAGGCCGAACACGAGCCGCAGCTGCCAGCTCAGCTGCTCCATCGTGCGGGCCAGCAGCGGGTTGCCCGACATCGCCACCATGCGCTCGTGGAACGCCGTGTGGGCGGCCACCTCGCGGGTCGCCTCGTCCGCGGCGGCCGCCGACTCGGCCTGGTGCAGCGCCGCTTCGAGGGCGGCCAGCCCCTCGGAGTCGCCCGCGGCGCGCGCCCGCGCGGCCAGCCGGGACGCCTGGACCGTGAGCGGTTCCCACACCTCGTACAGGTGCTCCACGTCGGCGGGTTCCAGGCGGCGGACGCGCACGCCGCTGTGCGGGAGCAGCTCCAGGAGACCCTCGGTGGCCAGGGCACGCAGCGCCTCGCGCACCGGCACGCGCGACATGCCGAGCTCCTCCGCGACCTCGCGCTCGACGAGACGGGCGCCCTGGGCGTACCGCCGGTCCACGATCCGCTGCAGGACCGCCTCACGCGCGCGCGTGCTCAGCGGCGCAGGCGAGGAGGTGGCGTGGGCCGGGCCCGGCCCCGGTGCGGGGCTCGTGCTCGCCGTCCCGTCCCCCGCGGCCGTCGAGTCGGCCCGTCGTCCGTCCGTCACTCGCCCCGACCTCTTCCCTGCTCCGCCGTGCCGCTCGTCCCCCGTTCGGGGTGCCCGGGGCGAGGATACGTCGGCCGGTCGGCGGTCACCGGTCAAGCCGTCGGGGTCTGTTGGTCCGCACGGTTCGGCCCCGGCTGTGGTACTGCCTTACAGAGACATCGTCAGGTTTGTGATGAAATACCGCTTTGCCCGGGAAAGGTGCCATCTGTGTCGCAGGAAGATCAGGGGCCGGACGGTCGCCGAACAGGCGCCGAACGGGGCGGGCGGGAAGGGCTGCCGGTGACGGCGGACCTCCCGGGCCGCCCAGACCACCACCAGCGCGCCCGTACCGACCGGATCGTGTTCGGTGTCACCGCAGTCCTCACCGTGGCGTTCGTCGTCTGGGGCTCCACGGCCACGGACAGCCTGGAGAGCGCGTCGAGCGATCTCCTCGAAGGGCTCATCCGCAACGGCGGCTGGGCGTTCATGCTGGCCGCGTCCGGCTTCGTGGTCTTCGCGCTCTGGCTGGCCATCAGCCGCTACGGCCGGATCAAGCTCGGCCAGGAGAGCGAGGGCCCGGAGTTCCGGACGGTGTCATGGATCGCCATGATGTTCAGCGCCGGTATGGGGATCGGCCTGATGTTCTACGGGGTGAGCGAGCCGCTCGCCCACTACGGAACCCCGCCGCCCGGCACCCACCCCGCGGACTCCGCCGAGCGCATGCAGACCGCCATGGCCACCACCCTCTTCCACTGGACGCTCCATCCGTGGGCGATCTACGCGGTCGTCGGCCTCGCCATCGCGTACTCCACGTTCCGGCGGCGGCGCCGTCAGACCATCAGCGCCGTGTTCGTCCCCCTGATCGGTGAGAAGGCGGCGTACGGAGGGCCCGGGCGGGTCATCGACATCCTGGCCATCTTCGCCACCCTCTTCGGCTCCGCGGCCTCGCTCGGTCTGGGCGCGCTCCAGATCGGCAGCGGTTTCGAGGAGCTGGGCTGGATGGAGAAGACCGGCACGGGGCTGCTCGTCGCCATCATCGCCGTGCTGACCGTGGCCTTCGTCTTCTCCGCCGTGTCCGGTGTGGAGAAGGGCATCCAGTGGCTCTCCAACATCAACATGGTGCTCGCCGGGGTGCTCGCCCTGTTCGTGTTCATCGCGGGCCCCACCATCATCGTGCTCGACCTGCTGCCCACGTCGATCGCCGCCTACATCGACGAACTGCCGCAGCTCGCCGGCCGCACGGAGGCCACCAGCGGTGCGGAGATCCATGACTGGCTGGGCAGCTGGACGGTCTTCTACTGGGCCTGGTGGATCTCGTGGACGCCCTTCGTCGGCATGTTCATCGCCCGGATCAGCCGGGGCCGCACCATCCGTCAGTTCGTCGGCGGCGTCATCCTGGTGCCCAGCACGGTCAGCCTGGTGTGGTTCGCCATCTTCGGCGGCACGGCGATGAAGCTCAGCGAGCAGGGCGACCTGGCGGGCGAGTCGACCCCGGAAGGTCAACTCTTCGGAGTGCTGCAGGAGTTCCCGCTCACCGGCACCATGAGTCTGCTCGTGATGATCCTCGTCGGCATCTTCTTCGTCTCGGGCGCGGACGCCGCCTCGATCGTCATGGGCACGCTCTCCCAGCGCGGCGCCTTCGAACCCACCCGCCCCGTGGTGGTGTTCTGGGGCGTCGTGACCGGCGCGGTCGCCGCCATCATGCTCCTCATCGGCGACGGCCAGGGCGATGCCCTCGCGGGTCTGCAGAATCTGACGATCTTGGTGGCGGCCCCGTTCGTGCTGGTGATGATCGGCATGTGCGTGGCCCTGATGCGGGACCTCCGCAAGGACCCGCTGATCGTCCGCGGCGAGGTGGGTGTGGAGGTCGTCGAACTCGCGGTGATCGCCGGCCACGAGCAGTACGACGGCGACTTCGAGCTGAGGATCGGCCCCGGCACCCAGGACACCGACGCGCCCTGAACCCCGCGCGGCCGTTCACGCCCTGCCCGCCGCCTTCTGGGTGCGGCGGGACAGGGAGTCCACGACCACGGCGGCCAGCAGCACCGAACCAGTGATCATGAACTGGACGGCGTTGCTCACGCCCATGATGTTCATGCCCGACTGGATGGAGCCGATCACCAGCGCGCCGAGCAGCGCCGACCAGACGGTGCCGCGGCCGCCGAAGAGGCTCGTACCGCCGATGACGGCCGCGGCGATCACGTTCATCAGGAGGTTGCCGCCGCCGGACGTCTGACTCGCGGACTGGATCTGCCCGGCGAGGAAGAGGCCGCCGACCGCCGCCATCGTCCCGGCGATCGAGAAGACCGTCATCCGGATGAACGGCACGCTGATGCCGGCCCTGCGCGCGCCCTCGATGTTGCCGCCGACCGCGAAGATCCGGCGGCCGTACGTGGTGCGCCGCAGCACGAAGTCCAGGAGCACCAGCAGGATCAGGAAGATCAGCAGCGCCAGCGGCAGCCCCTGGTACTGGTTGAGGATGTACGCGGTGACGAAGGCGATCGCGGCGATGACCACCGTCCGCAGGACGATCTCGGCGATCGGCCGGAACGGCACCCGGGCCGCCCTGCGGCGCTGGGCGTCCAGCAGCGAGGCCGCCAGGAACAGGCCGACCCCGACCGCCGCCGCCACGTAGGCGGCCGCCGGGCTGTGGTAGATCGTCGAGTACAGCTTGGAGACGATGCTCTCGCTGGGAATGTTGACCGTGCCGCTGGAGCCCAGCACCTGGAGCATGAGTCCGTTCCAGGCGAGGTTGCCCGCCAGGGTCACCACGAACGCCGGCACGCCGACTTTCGCGAAGAAGAAGCCCTGGATGAGCCCGACGGCGGCGCCGCCCGCGATGGCGACGAGCAGCGCCAGCCACTCGTTCATGCCGTTCAGGACGTTGAGCACGGCGAAGATCGCGGCGCACAGGCCGCTCACCGAGCCGACGGACAGGTCGATCTCGCCGAGCAGCAGCACGAAGACGATGCCGACCGCGATCATGCCCGTGCCGACGATCTGCTGGCTGAGGTCGGACAGGTTCTGCGCCGAGAGGAACGTGCTGTTCAGGCTGCCGAAAACGGTCCAGATGATGATCACGGCGAGTACGACGGGCAGCGAACCCAGTTCGCCGCTGCGCAGCTTGCGCCGGAACTCGTCGACGTACCCCTTCACGCCCTCCTCGCGGACGAGCAGACGGGTGTCGACGGCGGGTACGGCACCGGATGCCGGCTCCTGGCTCGCGGAGTCGCCGGCGCCGGAGGGGTCGCGGCCTCGGTCGCGTCTCATCACTCCTCCTCCTGCTCCCGCTTACGCGCCTGGCGGCGGGTGACGGCACTGTCGGTGGCCCCCGTGATCGCGGAGATGATCTCCTCGGTGGTCGTCGAGCGCTTGTCGAAGAAGCCGTTGTTCCGGCCGAGGCGCATCACCGCGATCCGGTCGGCGACGGCCATCACGTCCACCATGTTGTGGCTGATCAGGATGGTCCCGAGGCCCTGCTCGCGGAGCCGTTCGACCAGGTCGAGGACCTCGGCCGTCTGCTCCACGCCGAGAGCGGCGGTGGGTTCGTCCAGGATGACGACCTTCGGAGCGCCGATCAGGGAACGGGCGATCGCCACCGTCTGGCGCTGACCGCCGGAGAGCGAGGCCACGGGGATGCGGACGCTCGGGATGCGGATGGACAGGGTGTCGAGCAGCTCACGGGCCCGCTGGTCCATGCGGACCTCGTCGAGCACGCCGAAGCGCCGCAGTTCCCGGCCGAGGAACAGGTTGGCGACCACGTCGAGGTTGTCGCACAGCGCCAGGTCCTGGTAGACCGTGGCGATTCCGAGGTTCTGGGCGTCGTGCGGCCGGCTGATGGAGACCGGCTTTCCCTCCCAGGTGATGACGCCCTCGTCGGGCGGGTTCACCCCGGCGATCGACTTGACGGCGGTCGACTTGCCGGCGCCGTTGTCGCCGACCAGCGCGACCACCTCACCGGGGTGCACGTCCAGGTCGAAGTCCTTCAGCGCCTGGACCGCGCCGAACCGCTTGGAGATCCCCCGCAGTGAGAGCACGGGTGGCTCCGGCAAAGGAACCGCCTCCTCCGCTCGCCCGTCCGCGCGGGCCGCTCCGCCCCCGAGGGGGGCGGAAGGGCCGCGCGTCGGGATGGAAGCCCGGGACCGGTGCGCCCGGGACGGAACTGCCGTGCGCCCGGGCGGAATGGTGTGCGCCGGGACGGAATCACCGCGCGGCTACTGGAGGCCGGCGTCCTTGCAGGCAGCGGCGTACGTCGGGGTGCAGATCTCCTGAACCGTGTACAGGCCGTCCTTCACGACGGTGTCCTTGATGTTGGTCTTGTCGACCACGACCGGCGTGAGCAGGTTGGCCGGGACCTTCTGGCCACTGCCGCTGGTGACGGTGGTGGGCACCAGGTCCGACGGGAGCGGCTTGCCCTCGGCGAAGTCGACCGCCATCTGGGCCGCGATGTCCGCCTCCGGCTTGTACGGCTTCATGATGGTGATCGTCTGCGTGCCGAGCAGGATCCGCTGGATCGCGTCGAGCTGGGCGTCCTGGCCGGTCAGCGGCACGTTGATGCCCGCCGCCTTCAGGGCCGTGGCGATACCGGCGGCCAGTCCGTCGTTGGCCGAGTACACGCCGACGATGTTGTCCTTGCCCAGGGCGCTGATCGCGCCGGACATCTGCTGGTTGGCGTTGTTCGGGTCCCAGTTCGGCGTGTCGTACTCCTTGCCGATCTTCACCTTGCCGTCCAGGACCGAGTGTGCGCCGGCCTTGAACTCCGCCGCGTTCGGGTCGGTCGGCGACCCGTTGTGCATCACGATCTGGCCGCTCGACGCCTTGTCGCCGAGCGCGTCGAGGAGCGCCTGGCCCTGCAGCTCACCCACCTTGCGGTTGTCGTACGAGACGTACGAGTCGACCGGGCCCTGCGCGAGGCGGTCGTACGCGACGACCTTCACGCCCGCGTCATGGGCCTTCTGCACGGAGGACTGGATCGACTTCGCGTCCACGGCGTCCAGGATCAGGACCTTGTCGCCCTTGGCCAGCGCGGTGTTCACCTGCTGTTGCTGGGTGGTGGCGCTCTCCGCGGCGTTGTAGTAGTCGATCTGGGCGCCGGGTGCCAGTTCCTTGATCTTGGCCTCGATGTACGGCCGGTCGAACTTCTCGTACCGCGTGGTCTTGCTCTCCGGCAGCAGCAGGCCGATCCTCACATCGTCCTGTGCCGCCGCCCCCGGCTGGGCCGCCCCGCTGGTCGCCACGGCGCCCAGACAGAGGGCGGTGGCTCCGGCGAGGGCTATCGCGCCCCGCAATGTACGGGTCATGGGAGGCTCCTTCCGTACTCCGCCTCCCGCCGCCTGATGAGTGCGGGACGGAGGATGCACATGTGGCCTATATATCGACATTAGCGTCAAGCTGAGGACCGGCAAGCGGGTGACCCGGCTCCGGCCGGTCCCCCCGCCGCCGCGACGGACCCGGTCCGTGCGCCGCCGTCCCCGGTGCGGCACCCTGGCGGCATGCCGACTCCGCGCACGCTCAGCTCCCGGGATCCGGTGGCCGTCGCCGTCACCGAGGCCATCGTCACCGGCGACCTCGACGCCCTGCGCGGACTGCTCGCCGGGCACCCCGGCCTGGCCGGTGCCCGGGTCGTCGAGGACCGGGAGGGCCGCGGCCCCGGCGGCCGGAGCCTGCTGCACCTCGCCACCGACTGGCCCGGCCACCGGCCGCGCGGCCCGGAGACCGTCGCCGTCCTCGTCGAGGCCGGCGCCGACCCGGACGCCCGTTTCACCGGAGCCCACCGGGAGACCCCCCTGCACTGGGCGGCGAGCAACGACGACGTCCTGATGATCGACGCGCTCGTCGCCGCCGGAGCCGACATCGAGGCCGACGGAGCGGTCATCGCCGACGGTACGCCGCTGACCGACGCCCGCGCCTTCGGACAGTGGCGCGCCGCCCGCAGACTGCTCGAACTCGGAGCCCGCCCCACCTTCCAGGACGCCGCGACCCTCGGCCTCCTCGACCGGGTCGAGGCGCGCCTCACCGCCGACCCCGCCCCCACGCCGCAGGAGATCGACGAGGCGTTCTGGGGCGCCTGCCAGGGCGGCCGGCTCGCCGTCGCCGTACGGCTCCTGGACGCCCGGGCGGACATCGACCGGATCGGCTGGAACGGTCTCACCCCGCTCGACATCGCCCGCGCCGAGAAGGCGGACGAGGTGGCCGGCTGGCTGACCGGCCGAGGGGCCCGGACGGCCGCGGAGCGCCGGGCGGCCGACGGAGGGTGAGCCCGGTCGCCCCCGGGCCGCGGACCGTCAGTACACGTCCCGCACGTACCGCTTGTCGGCGGCCAGCTGCTTGACGTACACCCCCGCCGACTCCTCGTCGAGCCCGCCGTGCGCCACGGCGATGTCGCGCAGCGCCCGGTCGACGTCCTTCGCCATCCGGGCCGCGTCCCCGCAGACGTAGAAGTGCGCGCCGGACTGCAGCCACGACCACAGCTGCGGCCCGTGCTCGCGCATCCGGTCCTGTACGTAGACCTTGGCGCGCTGGTCGCGGGAGAAGGCCGTGTCGAGACGGTCGAGGGTGCCGTCGGCGAGGAGGGCGCCGAGCTCCTCCTCGTAGTAGAAGTCCGTGGCGCGGTGCTGCTCGCCGAAGAAGAGCCAGTTCGGGGCCCGGTGGCCGAGTGCCCGGCGCTCGTCGAGGAAGCCGAGGAAGGGCGCCACCCCCGTGCCCGGCCCCACCATCACCATCGGGGTCGACGGATCGGCGGGAGGCCGGAAGTGCGGGGCCCGCTGGACGTACACGGGGACGGGGGCGCCGGCTTCGGCGTCGGCGAGGAACGGCGAGCAGACGCCCTTGCGCAGGCGCCCGTGACGGTTCTCGTAGCGCACCACGGAGACGGTCAGGGACACCTGATGGGGGTCGGTGAGGGGACTCGAGGAGATCGAGTACAGGCGCGGCCTGAGACGGCCGAGGACCTCGGCCCACTCCTGGGCGGAGGCGCGCACGGGATGCTCGGCGAGGACGTCCACGGCCTGCCGCCCCCAGGCCCACTGGGCGAGCCCGTCCTTGTTGTCGGGCCGGAGGAGGCGCTTGAGGTCGCGGTCGCCGGTCCGCTCGGTGACGAAGCCGAGGAGCGAGGGGGTGGCACGGGTGATGTCGAGGTGGCGGTGGAGGGCTTCGCCGAAGGGCACCGGCTCCTGGCCGGGCAGCTCCACGGGGGAGTCCGCGTCGAGACCGGTGACGGCCAGCCATTCGGCCACGAGATCCGGACAGTTGACGGGCCGTACGCCGAGCGCGTCGCTGCTCTCGTAGCCGAGCGGCGCCCCGCTCTCGCTGGTGTCGAAGGTGAACCGCCGGACCTCCTTGCCCGCGCCCGGCAGGCTGAGCAGCCGGTTGCCGACGAGCCGGGCGGGGGTGGTGGCCGGGCCGGGGCGACGGGCCGGAGCGGGTGCGGGAACCGAAGCGGGGACGGCGGGAGGAGCGGGTGCCTCGGAGAGCGCCTCAGGCACGTCCGAGAGCCCGGCCAGGACCTGGTCGAGCCAGGCGCGGGCGGAGGTCTCGTAGTCCGGTTCGCAGTCGGTACGGGGTGCCAGGCGGACGCCCCCGAGCTCGTCGAGACGATGGTCCAGGCGCCGCCCGTGGCCGCAGAAGTCACCGTACGAGGAGTCCCCGAGGGCGAGCACGGCATAGCGGCGACCGTCGAGGCGCGGGGTGTCGGGCGCGGCCAGCGCGTCCCAGAAGCCGGAGCCGTTGTCCGGCGCGTCCCCGTCCCCGAACGTACTGGTGATCAGCAGCAGGTCGGCGGCGGGAGGCAGCGCCGTGAGGTCGGTCTGGTCCATGCCCGTGAGCGCGGCCCGGTGCCCCGCGGAGAGGAGCCGCTCGGCGGTGGCGGCGGCGAAGTCCTCGGCGTTGCCGGTCTGCGAGGCCCACAGCACGACGACCTCACGGCCCGCCGCGCCCGCGCCCTCGGCCGGGGCGGTCTGCGGCGCCCGGGAGTACAGGCCGGCCAGCACCCCGTTCACCCACCGCGCGTGCTCCGTGCGGAACGGCGCGCCGGGCGGCAGGACGGGTACTCCGGGCGCACCCGACTCCAGACCGGCGAGGAAGCCGACCAGATACTGCCGCTCCTCGGCGGAGAGGACGGGCGGCGGGCTGGGTTCGAGGCCGAAGGCGGCCGCGGGGCCGGGCGCCATGCCACCGCTCGGGATGACCACCTTCGGGACCAGCGGGACCACGGGCGCCTCCGCGGCCGGCGCCGGGGCCGGCGCGACCACCGGAACCGCCGCCTTCGTCAGCGCCACCGCGCACACCTTCAGCTCGGGCTGGAAGGACAGCGGATCGACGGCGTCGTTGGTGACGGCGTTCACGCACAGGCCGTCGCCGAAGAGGTCGTTCCAGTGGAACGGCGCGAAGCAGCTCCCCGGCGCCACCCGGTCGGTGACCACGGCCGGCAGCACGGCCTTCCCGCGCCGCGAGGCGATCTCCACGGGGTCGTCCTCCGCGATGCCGAGCCGCGCGGCGTCCTCGGGGTGCAGTTCGACGAAGGGCGCCGGGTTGAGCCTGTTGAGCTTGGGGACCTTGCCGGTCTTGGTGAGGGTGTGCCACTGGTGCTGGAGCCGCCCGGTGTTGAGCACGAACGGAAAGGCGTCGTCGGGCATCTCGGCGGGGTCGATGTGCGGCCGGGCGTGGAAGACGGCCCGGCCGCTCGCCGTCGGGAAGACGGGCCCCTTCCCCCGCCCGTCGCCGCTCCCCTCCACGTACCGGATCGGGTTCCGCGCCGGACCCCCGCCCGCCGCGGGCCACTGGACGGGGGTGCCCCGCAGCCGCTCGTACGTCACCCCGCTCAGGTCGTATCCGGTCCGGGGGTTCCCGGCGCGCCTGATCTCCTCGAAGACCTCCTCGGCGCTGTCGTACGAGAACGCCTTCTCGTACCCCATCGCGCACGCGACACGGGCGATGATCCGCCAGTCGGCGAGCGCCTCCCCGGGCGGTTCGACGGCCGGCCGGGTGAGGGTGAGGCCGCGCTCGCTGTTGATCAGTACGCCCTCGGTCTCCGTCCAGAGGGCGGCGGGCAGGACGACGTCCGCGTACGCGTTGGTCTCGGTGTCGGCGAACGCGTCCTGGGTGATGACGAGTTCGGCGGCCCGCAGGCCCTCGACTACGGTGCCGCGGTTGCCGACGGAGGCGACCGGGTTGGTGCAGATGATCCAGCAGGCCTTGATCTCGCCGTCCGCCATGCGCCGGAAGAGGTCGATGGTGCCCTGCCCGGAGCCGTCCTCGCGGATCGTGCCGGGCGGGAGGTCCCAGAGGTCCTCGGCGAAGGCCCGGTCCTCGGCGACCAGGACCGAACGCTGGCCGGGGAGGCCGGGGCCCATGTAGCCCATCTCCCGGCCGCCCATCGCGTTGGGCTGGCCGGTCAGGGAGAAGGGGCCCGAGCCGGGGCGGCAGATCGCCCCGGTCGCCAGGTGCAGGTTGATCAGGGCGTTGGTGTTCCAGGTGCCGTGGGTGGACTGGTTGAGGCCCATGGTCCAGCAGCTGGTCCATTCGCCCGCCGCGCCGATCCACTCGGCGGCGGTACGGATGTCGGCCTCGGGTATTCCGGTGGTACGGGCGACGGCGGCGGGCGCGTAGTCGGCGAGGAACGGGGGCATCGCCTCCCAGCCCTCGGTGTGCGCGGCGATGAAGCCGGCGTCGGTGCGGCCGTTCTCGTGCAGCAGGTGCAGGAGTCCGTTGAGCAGAGCGAGGTCCGTCCCGGGCTTGATCCGCAGAAAGAGGTCGGCCTTGTCGGCGGTGGCGGTGCGGCGGGGGTCGACGACGATCAGCTTCGCCCCGGCCTTGACCCGCTCCATCATGCGGAGGAACAGGATGGGGTGGCAGTCGGCCATGTTGGAGCCGATGACGAGGAAGACATCGGCCCGGTCGAGGTCGTCGTAGGAGCCGGGAGGGCCGTCGGCGCCGAGGGAGAGCTTGTAGCCGGTGCCGGCGCTCGCCATGCAGAGCCGCGAGTTGGACTCGATCTGGTTGGTGCCGATGAAGCCCTTGGCGAGCTTGTTGGCGAGGTACTGGGCCTCCAGGCTCATCTGGCCGGAGACGTAGAGCGCGAAGGCGTCGGGCCCGTGCTCGTCGATGATCGCGCGCAGTCGGCGGGCGGTCTCGGTGAGGGCCCGGTCGGTGTCGGCCGGCACGGGATCGCCCCCGCGTTCCTCCCGTACGAGCGCGGTGGTCAGACGTCCGGGGGCAGCGAGCAGATCGGCGGTGGTGGCGCCCTTGGTGCACAGGCGCCCCCGGTTGGCGGGGTGGTCCTTGTCGCCCGTCGCCTTCAGGACGGTGCGGCGCCCGTCGGGTCCGGTGCCGATGTCCAGGAGCAGGCCGCACCCGACACCGCAGTACGAGCAGACGGTCCGCACCCGGTCGGGCGTACCGGCCGTACCGCGCAGGGGGGTCGGCGTGTCCTGTCGGGTCACCGGGGCGCCTCTCTGTGGAACCGTTCGAGCCCCGACCGTACGAAATGCCCGTTACACCTGTGTCAACCCGGCGGATCATGGTCCGTAACACCGGTCACACAGCGGCGGCGGGCGCGGTGTGAGAACCGTGGGTACGCGCGCGTGGACGCCGCTGCCGGACCGGTCTCGCGAGCGGGGCTCGACGTCACGAAGCGGTGGAGCCTCCGGTGACATCGGTGGCGCGCAGCAGCCGCAGGAAGGCCTTGAGGCCGGTGATGATCTCCTCGTTGTCGGTGAGGCGGTTCACCGTGGACTCGAACTCCCTCGCCAGCGCCGCGATCCTCCGGTCGGTCCCGTCGGCACGCTCGTGCGCGGAGAGCGCGACGGCGTCCACCGTACGGCGCAGCTCGGCGAGGGCCCGGTACTGCTCCTCCGCCTTGCCGTCGAGCACCGAGGCCCCGTTCTCCAGGGCGGCGACCCGGCCGGTCAGCGCCACCACGTCGTCCCGTGGGAACGTCACGTCCTTGAGCAGGACGCCGAGCCTCCGCCGCAGCTGGCCGAAGTACGCCCCGGCCGGCCTGAAGAAGGTGCTGAGGAGGAAGAACCCGGCGAACCAGTAGCCCGCCTCGCGGCCGGTCGCCGCGGCCACGGCGAGGGCCACGCCGGCCGTCACCACGTGCCCGGCGACGGCGGCCCGCAGCATCACGCGCGCGATCCGCCGCGCCTCGGTGTCCCGCTCCTTGGGGACGGTGATGCCCTTCTCCCGGCTGACCGCGATCTCGGCGAGGACCGCATGGGCGCGGAAGTACAGGTTCCACGGAGCGGTGAGGAGCAGCAGCAGCCACAGCAGACCGAGGGCGCCGGCCCCCACGGCGAGCAGCGTGCCCGGCGGCACCCCCACCGCGTACGCCAGGACCAGCGCGCCGACCGCGAGTCCCGCAGCCACGAACACACCCACGACCTTGTTCATGCCGCCCCCCTCAGAGCCTGTCCACACCCTCGCGCCATGGTCCCGCCGGGCCCCGCTCCGGGCCATGAGTACGGCTACTCAGATCGGTGCGCGGGCCGGTCGGCGACGGTGAGGCTCCGCCGGTGGGCGGCGGAGCCTCGGTGCGGATCGCGCGATGGTCCGGATCGCGTCGCCCGGGGATCAGCTGATCGCGAGCGGGTCCCCAGGGGCGAGCGCGGCCGCGATCCGCTCGGCGACCACCTCGGCCTGGTTGCCGTCGGGCGTGGTCGCCGTCTTGGTCGCGGAGACCGCGATGGCGAGACGCTTGGACGGGAGGTACGCCTGGATGGCGGCGTACCCGGAGAACGAGGGGTTCTGCAGGATCCAGCCGTTGACCACGATGACCCCGAGGCCGAAGTGCGCCGCCTCGGTCTGCTTCAGACAGATCGTCGCGGGGCAGGTCGCGGTCCCGCCGCCGAGGCCGACCGTGCCCGGGTCGAGCAGGGTGCGGTACGAGCGGGGCGAGAGGAGCTCGCCGCTGCCGATGCCCCGCGCCGAGCGCGCCAGGTCACAGATGTCGGTGGTGATGACGGCCCCGGGCGCGGTGGTCCACGACGGGTTCCAGAACGTGGACTCCTCGTAGATGCCGCGGTCCGAGGTGAAGGCGTGCAGGACGGGCCGCGGGATGTCGGGCGTGAAGTTGTTCCGCGTGTTCCGCAGCTCCAGGGGCCCCGTGACCTTCTCCCTCACCAGACGGTCGATCCGTACTCCGGTGATCTTCTCCAGCGCCTCGACCAGGTAGACGTAGTTGGCGTGGGAGTAGCTCCAGCTCGTGCCCGGCTCGTACCAGAAGGAGTGGCGGAGCGGATACGCGACGAGTTGCTCGGGGGTCCAGGCCCGGAAGGGGTGGGCCTCCAGCTCCTTCAGGAACTCCGGGTCGGTGACGTAGTCGTGGAGGCCCGTGGTGTTGGACGCCAGCATGCGCAGGGTGATCCGGTCCGCCTTGGGCAGGTCGGGCAGCCAGCGCTCGACGGTGTCGTCGAGCCGGACCCGCCGCTCCTCGACCAGCTTGAGGAGGGCGGTCGAGATGTGGGCGAAGGCCACGGAGCCGGCGCGGAAGTGCATACCGGGCTCGGCCGGGACACCGGTCATGGACTCGCCGAGCGCGTCCGTGAGGACCTCGCGCCCGTCGACCGTGACCCGCACCTGCACGGCGTTCAGCCGGAGGTCCTTCTTGGCCGTGCGGGTGATGTCCAGGACCTTGCGGGCCTTGCCGTCGAGGCGGCCCTCGGTCCGTACGCAGTCGGATCCGCCGCGGCCGCCCGGCCCTTCGGCGAGCGCGGGTGCCACGGCCGTCGTCTGGACGGTGAGGGCGAGGAGGGCGGCGCAGAGCAGAGCTGCGCGCGACCGCGCACGCGTGCGCGTGCGCGGGGGGAGGGGGGTGTGCGTCATGCCCCGCACTATGTCCGGGCGGGGCGGCGACCTGCGGTGAACACTCCGCGGACCGCGCGAGACCCGCCCGTGTGGGGCAGACGACAGCCCCGTCCGGACGCGTCGTGCGACGGCCGGCGCGAGCCGCCCCGTGACGGTTCCGCCGGGGACGCCGCCGCGGCCGCCCCGTGGCGCCTCCGCAGCCTTGCGTCTCCGCCCCGTGGCGCCTCCGCCCCGGGAAGGCCGACGCCGGCCCGCGCGCGCACGGCCTCGCGTCAGGGGACGGGTGTGTCGCGCGGTGGCGGCGGACCCTCCGCCCGGACGGCCCGGACGACCACCACGATGACGCAGAACGCGATGAGCATCTCGGCCCAGAAGAAGGCCAGGTAGTCGAGGAGGCTGCCGATGGGCGGCGTCCCCGGGGCGGTGTTCCGGAAGGCGGCCAGGGCGAACAGCGTGGCCGCCATCCAGCCGAGCGCCGGCCAGGTCAGCCCCATCCGTCGCCTGACGAGGTGCCGGCCGCCCAGGAGGACGGCGACGGCGAGCGCCCACATCGCCAGCATCATGAACACGGAGAAGACCAGCACGCTGCGGGAGCGCGCCACCTCCGCCGAGAAGACGGCCGCGCCCTTGATCTCCGAGGTGTCGACGGCGAGCGAGAACAGGGCGTCCCGGTTGGTGAGCGTCATGCGTACGGGGACGCTCTCGCCGCCCTGCACGGCACCGAACTCCATGTCCGTCTCGTACGCGTCGAACGGATAGTCCGTGATCGGGCCGCCCGTCAGCGTGACGGGCACGTCGACGGTGGCGATCCGGCTGTGGGCGGGGAACGTGAGGTCCCCGCGTACGGAGGACGAGGTCTGGAGCGTGAGGTCCTCCGCGGGGGAGATGCCGCCCGCCTCCGCGAGGGCGCCGCGGGGAGTGACGAGGAGCCGCAGGACGAGCTCCCGGCCGGCGGCGTCGACGCGCTGCACGGAGGCGTCGATGTCGATCCGGTCGGGAGCCTGGCCGCCGGCGGTGTACCGGGTGTCCAGGTCCTGGCGCTCGCCGAACTGGAGCCAGAGCCCGCAGAGAGCGGCCGCCACGACGGCCAGGAGCACGAGTCCCACGCTCAGCGGCCCGCCGGGGGACCGCGGTTGACGTCGCTTGACGGACACGAACGTGCTCCAGACGGGAGGAGGACGGGGAGGGAGGGGTGAAGGGGCGGGCGGCTCAGGCGGCGGGCCTGCCCGGCTGGTCGTGGGTCGCGCAGTGGATCCCGCCGCCGCCGGAGGCGATGGTGTCGATCTGCACCTGGACGACGTCCCGCTTGGGGAACTGCTCCTGGAGGATGCCCCGGGCCCGGTCGTCGGCCGCCTTGTCACCGAACCTGGGCATGAAGACCGAGTCGTTGGCGACGTAGAAGTTGGCGTAGGTGGAGACGAAGTCGTCGCCCTCGCCGGTGATCCGGTCGAGGTCGGGCTGCGGCAGGTCGATGATCTCGAAGCGGCGGCCCCGGGCGTCGGTCGCCTTCTCCAGGACCGAGCGTGCCTGGTCGGCCGAGCGGGACCAGGAGTCCGGGGGAGAGCCGGGGAACGCCTGGTCGAGGAGGACCACGCCGGGCGCGGTGAAGCGGACGAGGCTGTCCACGTGGGCGTCGGTGATGTCCTCGCCGCGGACGCCCGCCAGCCAGACCACCTTCTCGACGCCGAGGGTCTCGATCAGCTCGTCCTCGATCTGGTCCCGGGTCTTCCCCCGGTTGCGGTTGTCGTTGACGATCGAGCTCTCGGTGACGAGGAGGGTGCCCTCGCCGTCGGTCTCGAAGGAGCCGCCCTCGGCGACGAGCGGTGCCACCTCGCGGGGGATGCCGTACTTGCGGAGCAGCAGACGGCCCACCTGGGCGTCGTTGGTGTGCTCCTGCTTGTCGCCCCAGCCGTTGAAGTTGAAGTCCACCCCGATGAGCCGGTCGCCGTCCTCCACGAAGACGGGCACGGTGTCGCGGGCCCACAGGTCGTCGACCGGCATCGCGATGACCTCGACCTGCGAGCCGCAGGCGCGCTGCGCCTCGGCGACCTGGGCCGGCCGGGCCATCATGACGACGGCCTCGTACTCGGCGACGGCCCGGGCGATGCGGGCGATGTCCTCGCGTACGTAGGGCAGGTCGTCGCCCCAGACGGAGGCGAGCGCGGGCCACGACATGAACGTACGGACGTGGCTGTCCCACTCGGCGCCGAAGCGGCGCTCGCCGCCCTCGGAGGCGGGGCGGGAGGAGCCGGTGGCCGGGCGGGTGGAGGAGCCGGTGGCGCCGGCCGGCGTGGGGTCGCCGGGGCCGCAGGCCGCGGCGCCGAAGGCGAGGGTGCCACCGATTCCGGCGAAGGCGCGGAGGGCCGTGCGGCGGGTGGGAGAGGGGTGGGACACGCTGTGCTCCGATCGTGGGCTGGCGAGACTATCCAGCGGCGGCGGGCGGATCGTGACGAAACGCGCGCGGCGTGGCGGATTCGCGGGCCTGGGCTTCACACGGATGACCGGCGCCCGGAGACGGTCGGACACCCGGACATGAGTGGGGGCGGGCCGTGGCGCCACTCTGGCACTGACTGGATTTTCAGTCAAGCTCGTGCAGCGCCTGGCCTGCAAGGCTCCCTCCTGCCTGGACCCTCTCGGAGCCGCCGGAAGAGGGGTTCCCGGGTTGTGGAACCTGAAAAGCCGGTCAATGCGGGAGCCGGCCGCGTGACCGCGCCGCCCGGGCGGCGGCCGAGTGCGATCGGGCAGCGGAAGGGCGACGTCCTCCCTGGTGGGCGGGGATCGGCCGGACGGCCGGAGGAGGGGAGCGGATAGGGTTCGGGGCATGTCGTCTCGCAGTACTCAGATCCTGGAAGCGGCCGCCCGGGTGATCGCCCGGCGCGGGGTGCGCGGTCTGCGCGTGGAGGAACTCGCCGCGGAGGCCGGGGTCTCCACCGGCCTGATCTACTACCACTTCAAGGACCGGACCGGGATCCTGCGGCACACGCTGGAGTTCATCAACGACCGCGCCGAGCGGTACACCACGCAGCGCGACCCCGACGAGGAGCCCCTCGGCCCCCGCGGGGAACTCGACGAGGTCCTCCTCCTGGAACTCCAGGACACGCCGGAGGTACGGGAGAACAGCTCGGCCTGGGGCGAGCTGCGGGCGAGCGCCGTCTTCGACCCGGTCCTGCGCGAGGACCTCGCGCGGGCGACCCTGATCTGGGTGCAGGAAGTGGCCGCGCTCCTCGGTCAGGTGCGGCCGATGGCGCCGGCGGCCACGCTCGCCGCCGCCGCGGAACGGCTCACCGCGCTTCTGGAGGGTCTGAGCATGCGCTGGCTGAGCGGCGGCATCGCGATCGACCACGCGCGCACGCTGCTGCGGGAAGCCGTCGACGTGGAGCTGGCCGCGCTGAACCGGCAGTAGGAGTCGGCCGGGCGGCGATCCGTCGTCCGGGCGACCGGACGACCGGGGCGGAAGCCGACCGCCGGGTCGCGCGGCCGCGCGTCCTTCGCGCGCCCCGAGCCTCCGCGTCCGTCGCGCGCCGCCGGTGGGCCCCGTACGCCCATTGAGGGGAACACCGAGTCGCGAGGGTGGATATATCGGGACACGATGACACTTCATGGCCCCTTCTCCGCAGGAGGCGGGAATGGCTGAGCTCATCGTCATCGGATACGAGGACCCCCGGGTGGCCGAGCAGGCGTACGGCACGGTGCAGGAACTGCAACGCGACTACGTCGTGCACCTCAACGGTCTCGCGATCGTCTCCGTCGACGCCGACGGCAGCACCCACGTCGACACCGACAGCCGTCTCGTCGGTGCCTCCGCCGCCTCCGGTGCCGTGTGGGGAGCCATTTTCGGCCTCCTCTTCCTGCTCCCCGGCGTGGGACTGCTGGCCGGAGCCGCCCTCGGCGGGCTCGTCGGGAAGATCAGCAAGTCCGGCGTCGACGACCGGTTCCGCCAGCAGGTGCAGGACCTCCTCAAGCCCGGTACGGCCGCGGTCGTGATCATGGCCTCGAAGGTCACCGACGACAAGTTCACCGTGGCCATGCGACCGCACGGCGGCACCGTCCTCAAGACCTCGCTCAGCGACGAGGACGAGAAGGACCTGGCCGAGCAGCTCACCGGCCCTCAGTAACCGTCCGCCCCCACCGCAGAACCGCCGGAATTCGCCAGGAAGGCTTCCTCATGGACCCCGTGCTCGGCAGCGACGTACTCGCGAAGCTGCGTCAGCCCCGCCCGTACCCCGCCGTGTCCCTCGTGATGCCCACCCATCGCCGCGAGCCGGACAACACCCAGGACCCCGTGCGCCTTCGCAACCTCGTGGCCGCGGCGGAGAAGGCGATCCAGGACGATCCGGCGGTCACCCGCGAGCGGCGCGCCGACGTCATGGACCAGCTGAGCCGTGCGGTGGCCGAGACCGACCTCGCTCATGCCGAGGACGGCCTGATCGTCCTCGTCGCCCCGGGGGAGCACTACGTGTGGACGGTGGCCCGGTCGGTCCCCGAACGCGTCGTCCTCGCCGACACCTTCCTCACCCGGAACCTCGTCGCCGCCCAGGCCGCCGAGCAGCCCTCCTGGGCGCTCGCCGTCTCGGCCGACCGCGTCTCGCTGTGGAGCGGAAGCCCCGAGCGGGTCACCGAGCACACCGGGGACGGCTTCCCGCTCACCCGCAGCCTCGAAGACCCGGACGCGGAGCGCAAGGAGCGGGTCGGCGACCTGCCCAGCACCTTCCAGGACGAGGCCACCCGCCAGTTCCTGCGCGAGGCGCACACGGCCCTGCGCGCCGTCCTCGCCTCCGCGCCGCGCCCGCTGTACGTGATCGGTGAGCCCGCCGCCCTCGCCCTCCTGGAGGACACCGGACCGCTCCGGCCGGGCGCGACGCCCGTTCACCGCGGAGGGCTCGCCAAGGGACCGGCCGGCGCGATCCAGGAGGCCGTCGAGCCGGCCCGCCTCGCCCGCGAGGCCGCCGCGGCGACCACGGTGCTGGCCGAACTCGACGCCGCCCGGGGACGCCGCGAGTTCGCCGGCGGCATCGACGAGGTGTGGCAGGCGGTGAAGGAGGGCCGGATCCGGCTGCTCGCCGTCGAGGACCACTACCGGACCGTCGTACGCGACGAGGGCGGCCATCTGGAACCCGCCGAGCCCACCGAGCCGGGGTCGCGGGACGACATGGTCGACGAGATCGTCGAGCGGGCGCTCGACACGGGCGCCGAGGTCCAGTTCGTCCGCGACGACGCCCTGCTCGACATGGGCCGCATCGCCGGCGTCCTGCGCTACTGACGACCGCGCCGAGCCCCCACGCCGACCGCGGACCGACCGTTCGACGAACGCTCACGAGAAGAGGACGCATCCTGTGAACCCCACAACGGCGCGCGCGGGACGGGCGGCGAGCGCGGCCGCGGCCGTCGTCGTCACGGCCCTCGGCGCGGTCGGCCTCGTGTCCTGCGACACGGGGAACGACGACACCGGCGGTACCGCCGTCAGCGAACGCCCCACGGCCCCCGACACCGCCGGATTCTCGGGCGAACTGCCGTCCTCCGTCGCCTCGTCGGGGGCGGCGGCGGTCGAGTCCGCGCGCGCCTCCGCCTCCTCCGCGGCGGCCTCGGCCTCCGCACGGGAGGCCGAGCGCAAGGCGTCCATCGGCGCCGAGGTGGAGCGCACGCGGAAGGAGGCCGAGGACGAGCTGGAGGACGTGAAGGCCCCGGGCAACGCGCTGAACGAGGTCGCGATGACCGGCAAGCCCCGCGCCGACACCGGCGGCGTCCTGACGGTCGTCCTGAACATCACCAACAAGACGGACGAGGAAGCCTCCTACGCCGTGCAGGTCGACTTCCTCGACCCCTCGGGGAAGGTCGTCGAGACGCAGTTCACCGGCGTCGAGGACCTCGGACCGGGCGAACGCCAACAGCCGTTGGTCATCAGCCGGCAGCCCTCCGAGCCCGTGCTCACCCCGCGGCTCACCAAGGCACAGCGCTACTGACGCCAGGACTGACACAGGAGGAGAGCCGTATGTCCGAACTCATCGTCCTCGGCTACGAGGATCGCGCCGTCGCCGGCAGGGTCTTCGAGGAGGTGCAGAAGCTCGGGGACGGTCATGCGATCGAGCTGACCGGACTCGCCGTCGTCTCGGTGGACGCGGACGGCCGGACCCATGTGGACACCCCGGCGAGACGGAAGGGCGAGGCCGCTCTCTCGGCCACCGCGGGCGCCCTCTGGGGCATGGTCTTCGGCATGATCATCCTCACGCCGGGGATCGGCGTGGTGGGCGCCGCCGTCGGCGGGCTCATCGGCAAGCTGAACCAGATGGGCGTCGACAACACGTTCCGCGACAAGGTCCAGTCGCTGCTGACACCCGGCTCGTCCGCCGTCGTGGTCATGGCGTCGGCGGTCGACGAGAACAGGTTCGCCGCGGCCGTGGAGCAGTTCGGGGGAACCGTGCTCAAGACCTCGCTGTCGGAGGAGAGCGAGCGGGAGCTCGCCGAGCAGCTGGCGGGCCCCGACCCGACCGGCTGACCGGCCCGCACGGAGACACCGGGTGACCTCCCCGCACGGAGACACCGGCTGACGGCCCCGCCCGGAGACACCGGACCGGCCACCCTCCCACGGGGGGTGGCCGGTCCGTTCGCACGTCCTCAGAACTCGACGGCCTCCCGGATCAGCGGGCACGTCATGCAGTGGCCGCCGCCGCGCCCCCGGCCGAGCTCGGCGCCCACGATGGTGATGACCTCGACGCCCGCCTTGCGCAGCAGCGTGTTCGTCTGGGTGTTGCGGTCGTACGTGAAGACGACACCGGGTTCGAGGGCGACGGCGTTGTTGCCGCTGTCCCACTGCTGCCGCTCGGAGGCGTACTCGTCGCCGCCGGTCTCGATGACCCGGAGCTTCGACAGGCCGAGGCCCCTGGCGACCACGTCCACGAACGGGGTGCCCTCCTCGTCGGTGATGTCCACGCCGGGGCCCGTGTCGCCGGGCCGCAGGGTGAAGGTATGGACCGAGTCCATGATCTTCGGGTAGAGCGTGACGATGTCCCGGTCGGCGAAGGTGAAGACGGTGTCCAGGTGCATCGCGGAGCGCAGTTTCGGCATGCCCGCGACGATGACCCGGTCGGCCGCGCCGTTCGCGAACAGCGAGGCGGCGACCTGGGTGATGGCCTGCCGGGAGGTGCGCTCGCTCATGCCCATGAGGACCACGCCGTTGCCGACGGGCATGATGTCGCCGCCCTCGAAGGTGGCCTGGCCCCAGTCCCGCTCGGGGTCGCCCCACCAGACGGTGGCGTCCTTGTAGTCGGGATGGAAGCCGTAGATCGCCTTCATGAGCAGCGTCTCGCCGTGCCGCGCCGGCCAGTACAGCGGATTGAGGGTCACGCCGCCGTACAGCCAGCAGGTGGTGTCACGCGTGTAGAGGGTGTTCGGCAGCGGCGGCATCAGGTACTCGCGCACCCCCGTGGCCTCGCGGGCCAGGGAGACGTACCCGGAACGGAACGCGTCGGGCAGGTCGGCCGTCGACAGGCCGCCGATCAGGTACTCGGCCAGATCGCGGGCCGCGACGGAGTCCAGGAAGGCGCGGGTGTCGTCGATCAGGCCCAGGCCGACCTCATTGGCGATGATCTTCCGGTCGAGGAGCCAGGCCCGCGCCTCGGGGATCGCCATCGTCTCGGTGAGCAGAGTGTGCAGCTCCACGACCTCGACGCCCCGCTGGGTCAGCTTGTTGACGAAGTCGGCGTGGTCGCGCTGGGCGTTCTCCACCCACATCACGTCGTCGAACAGCAGATCGTCCGAGTTGGTCGGGGTCAGCCGGCGGTGGGCGAGCCCCGGGGAGCAGACAAGGACCTTGCGGAGCCGTCCGACCTCGGAGTACACGCCGAGCGCGGGCTTGGCGGAAGCGTCGTTGCTGGTCATGCGGGGCCTTTCGGGTACGGGGTGAGGAGGGGACGGGTCGGAGGGGCGACGTGGTTCAGAGGCTGATCCAGCCGCTCGCGAGCGCCACGACACCCATGACGGCACCCGCGATCGAGACGACGAGGATCACCAGCTCGCGCGGGGAGAAGAGCTGCCTGCCCTGCTCGCGCCGGGCCTTGACGAACAGGAAGGTCGCGGGGGCGTAGAGGATGAAGGAGACCAGGACGAACTTGAGACCGGCCGCGAACAGCAGGAACGCCGTGTACACCGTGGCGAGGGCGGCCACGATCAGCTCGCCGCGGGTGCTCCGCCCCGCCACCTTCTCCCGCTCGGGCCGCACCGCGATCTTCACCGCGAAGGCGGCCGCGAGCAGGAACGGGATCAGGCTGAGCGCGCTGGTCAGGTCGAGGGCGAAGTTGAAGGCGTCGTCGGAGAACGCCGTGACGACGAGGACGACCTGGCTGAGCGCCGTGGTCATCAGCAGGGCCGGGACGGGGACGTCGTCGCCGCTGGAGCGCCCCAGGAAGCGCGGCATGTCCTCGTCCCTGGCCGCCACGAAGAGCACCTCGGCGGCCATCAGGGTCCAGGCGAGATAGGCGCCGAGGACGGAGACGATGAGGCCGACGCTGACGAAGACCTGGCCCCAGGTGCCGACGGCCGCCTCCAGGACCCCCGCCATGGAGGGCTGCCGCAGCTCGGCGATCTCGCCCATCGGCATGATGCCGTACGACACGATGGTCACCGAGGCGAAGACGGAGAAGACGCTGAGGAAGCCCAGGATCGTCGCCCGGCCCACGTCCTCGCGGCGCTTGGCGTGCCGGGAGTACACGCTGGCGCCCTCGACCCCGAGGAAGACGAAGACGGTGGCGAGCATGGTGCCGCGGACCTGGTTGAACAGCGAGCCCGCGTAGTCGGCGCCGCCCCAGTTGTCGGCGAAGACGGAGGCGTCGAAGGAGAAGAGGGCCAGGATGACGAAGACGATGATGGGCACGACCTTCGCCACCGTCACGATCCGGTTGATCGCGGCGGCCTCCTTCACCCCGCGCCGGATGAGCAGGAAGAACGCCCACAGTCCGACCGAGGACAGGACGATCGCGAGGCCGGTGTCGCCGTCACCGAGCGCCGGCCAGATCGCGCCGATCGTCGACATGATGAGCACCCAGTACGTCACGTTGCCGACGCAGGCGCTCGCCCAGTAGCCGAACGCCGAGAAGAAGCCCAGGTACTCGCCGAAACCGGCCTTCGCGTACGCGTAGACACCGGCGTCCAGGTCCGGGCGGCGCACCGCGAGCGCCTGGAAGACGAAGGCGAGCATCAGCATGCCGAAGCCCGCGATCGCCCAGGCGATGAGCGCGCCCGCGACACCCGTCTCCTGGGCGAACCGCCGGGGCAGCGAGAAGACGCCGGCGCCGACCATGGAGCCGACGACCATCGCCGTCAGCGTGACGAGGGTCAGTTTGGCCGTGGGCGAGGCCCCGGCGGTGCTCGCGTCTGTTCCGGTATCAGCGTTCGGCATGACCTACCTCGAGGGCGACTCGGTGGGGTCCCCCGGCGGCTCGGTCCTCGGGATCCTCTCGATCCGGTGGGTCGGTGACGCCGTGGAGGACGCTGAGCGGGGACGGGCGCGGTGGACGACCGGGCGACGAGAGATGACTGGAAGCCGAATCTAGCCGGATCGGGACGTTTTGTCGCAATAGGCAACCATTCGCGCCCCTTGTGTATCGAGGCGCGGAGATCTCCGCCGGAGATGAATCGAACCTGAGTGTGGCTCTCGCGGCGGCATCTGACGCATCGACGGCTCGACCCACGGGCTCTCGGCCACGTGGCCCGAATGCTGCAGATCATCGGGTTAAACCTCGAATGGGGCAAGATCGCCGTTTCGAGGTAATGCCCTCGAATCGATGGGGTGTACCGGGGTCACCGGCCGTTACTGTTCCCCGGGATCTGGACGGATTCCCAGATCTTCATCCCCCTTTCTCCCTCATTCACAGCATTTCCCTGCCTTCTCGTCTTTCTCCTCTTCCACTGACCGGGGCACCCGTGCGCCGGTCACCACCCCCCTGCGAAGGAGAGCCCGCCCCATGACCGTCGACACGAGCCCGGAAGCCCAGCAGGACGCGCCGAAGCAGTCCAGCCTCAGCACCGCCGCCGCCCGGAACCTCGCCACCACGACCAAGTCCGCCCCGCAGATGCAGGAGATCAGCTCCCGCTGGCTGCTGCGGATGCTTCCCTGGGTGGAGACCAAGGGCGGTGCCTACCGGGTCAACCGCCGGCTGAGCTACACCGTCGGGGACGGGCGCATCGAGTTCGTCCAGGACGGGGCCCACGTCCGGGTGATCCCCCGTGAGCTCGGCGAACTCGCCCTGCTGCGCGGCTTCGAGGACGAGGAGGTGCTGAACGCGCTGGCAGGCCGGTGCGTCCAGCGCGACTTCGGCGCAGGCGAGGTGCTGGTCACGCGCGGCACCCCCGCGGACGAGATCCACCTCGTCGCCCACGGGCGCATCAACCAGACATCCCTCGGCAAGTACGACGACGAGGTCGCCGTCGCGGTCCTCGCCGACGGCGACCGCTTCGGCGAGAACGCCCTGCTGGACGCCGACGCCCGCTGGGACTACACCGCCACCGCCGAGACCGCCGGCACGCTGCTCACCCTCTCCCGCGCCGAGTTCGCCGCCGTGCTCGCCTCGTCGTCGGCCCTCCAGGCCCACATCGAGGAGTTCAGCTCGCTCCCGCTGCAGCGCCAGAACAAGCACGGCGAGGCCGAGATCGCGATGTCGGCCGGTCACACCGGCGAGGTCGCGCTGCCGGGCGCCTTCGTCGACTACGAGCTCAAGCCGCGCGAGTACGAACTCTCCGTCGCCCAGACCGTCCTGCGGGTCCACACCAGGGTCGCCGACCTCTACAACGGGCCGATGAACCAGACCGAGGAGCAGCTCAGGCTCACCATCGAGGCGCTGCGCGAGCGCCAGGAGCACGAGCTCATCAACAACCGGGAGTTCGGTCTGCTCCACAACGCCGACTTCAAGCAGCGGATCCAGACCCACTCCGGCCCGCCCACCCCGGACGACCTCGACGAACTGCTCTGCCGCCGCCGCGGCACCAAGCTCTTCCTCGCCCACCCCCGGACCATCGCCGCGATCGGCCGCGAGTGGAACGCCCGCGGCCTCAACCCGGGCACCGTCGACCTCGACGGCCAGCAGGTCCTGAGCTGGCGCGGAGTCCCGCTGCTGCCCTGCAACAAGATCCCGATCACCAAGGAGAACACCAGCTCGATCCTCGCCATGCGCCTCGGCGAGGACAACCAGGGCGTCATCGGCCTCCGTCAGACCGGTCTTCCGGAGGAGTACGAGCCCGGCCTCTCGGTGCGCTTCATGGGCATCAGCGAGCAGGCGATCATGTCGTACCTGGTGACCACCTACTACTCCGCCGCCATCCTCGTGCCGAACGCGCTGGGCGTGCTGGAGAACGTGGAGATCGCCCGCAGGCACTAGGTCCTGTCGTCGAACTGCCGTCTGCCCCGCGGGCGACGAAGGAAGTCGGACGACAGGTCCTCGGGAGGGTCCCCTCCGCCGGTGTGACGACAGGACCCAGAGGAGCTGTTCCGCGGCCGCCACGACGGCCGCGACGGTCCGGAGCGTCCCGGGCCGGCCGACCGTGCCCGGGACCCCGGACAGCCCACCACCCTCACCAAGGAGCCACGGATGCCCGAACCCGGGCCTTCCCCTCTGCAGTCGAGCCTGCCCACCGCCGCCGCCTACTTCGGACTCCACGTCCTCGGACGGGCGGCCGCTCCCACCGACACGGCCGGGGCAGCCGCTCTCACGGCCGCGGCCGCCGCCGCGACCGGTGCAGGCACCACACCTGCGGCCGCTCCCGTGCCGTCGGCCGGCGCCGTCGTGACCGCGCCGGCCGTTCCCGGGCCGGGGTACGTCCTGCCCGGGCCGACCGGCCTCGGCACGGCGGGACTGTCCCTGGCCCGGCGCGAGGCGGTCCCCGCGCTGCCGGAGCCGTCGGCACCGGTCGAGGGCCGGCCGATCCCGGGCCTCTACTTCCACCCGGTACCCGAGCCCGACCCCGTACGCGTGGACGAGGTCAGCCGCAGGATCAAGGCCTGGGCGCTCGACGAGGTGCAGCTCTACCCCGACGACTGGGAGGGCGAGTTCGACGGGTTCTCCGTCGGGCGCTACATGGTCGCCTGCCACCCCGACGCCCCGACCGTCGAGCACCTGATGCTCGCCACCCGCCTGATGGTCGCCGAGAACGCCGTCGACGACTGCTACTGCGAGGACCACGGCGGCTCGCCCATCGGTCTCGGCGGACGGCTCCTCCTCGCGCACACCGCCCTGGACCCGCTCCACACGACGACGGAGTACCAGCCCCTCTGGGCGGAGTCGCTGCACGAGGACGCCCCGCGGCGCGCCTACCGCTCCGCCATGGAGTACTTCGTCGGGCAGTCGACCCCCTCGCAGGCCGACCGGTTCCGGCACGACATGGCCCGGCTGCACATGGGATACCTCGCCGAGGCCGCCTGGGCCGAGACCGACCACATGCCGGAGGTGTGGGAGTACCTGGCGATGCGGCAGTTCAACAACTTCCGCCCCTGCCCCACCATCACCGACACCGTCGGCGGCTACGAACTCCCCGCGGACCTGCACGCCCAGCCGGCCATGCAGCGCGTCCTCGCGCTCGCGGGGAACGCGACCACCATCGTGAACGACCTGTACTCGTACATGAAGGAACTCGACAGCCCCGGTAAGCACCTGAACCTGCCCGTGGTGATCGCCGAACGCGAAGGCGTCTCCGACCGAGAGGGATATCTGAAGGCCGTCGAGGTCCACAACGACCTGATGCGCGACTTCGAGGCCGAGGCCGCCGCCCTCGCCGCCGCCTGCCCCGTCCCGACCGTGCAGCGCTTCCTTCGGGGCGTGGCCGTGTGGGTCGACGGCAACCACTACTGGCACCAGACCAACACCTATCGCTACAGCCTGCCCGATTTCTGGTAAGAAATGGATTACCTGTGACCAGCACCGAGTTCACCACTGTCCACGGCACCTCCGCGTTCGTCCCGTCCCCGGCGACGCCGTACCAGGGGGACATCGCCCGCTACTGGAACAACGAGGCCAGGCCCGTGAACCTGCGCCTGGGCGATGTCGACGGGCTCTACCACCACCACTACGGCATCGGCGACGTCGACCACGCCGCCCTCGGGGACACCGAGGACAGCGGGTACGAGAAGAGGCTGATCAGCGAGCTGCACCGGCTGGAGTCCGCGCAGGCCGAGGTCCTCCTGGACAACCTCGGTGTCATCGGGCGTGACGACACGCTCGTGGACGCCGGCTGCGGCCGCGGCGGTTCGAGCGTCATGGCGCACCAGCGCTTCGGCTGCAAGGTCGAGGGGGTCACCCTCTCCTCCACGCAGGCCGAGTTCGGCAACCAGCGCGCGAAGGAGCTGGGCATCGACGGCCACGTCCATGCCCAGGTCTGCAACATGCTGGACACCCCGTTCGAGAAGGGCAGCATCGCCGCCTCGTGGAACAACGAGTCGAGCATGTACGTCGACCTCGACGACCTCTTCGCCGAGCACGCGCGCTTCCTCAAGGTCGGCGGCCGCTACGTGACCATCACCGGCTGCTGGAACCCGCGGTACGGCCAGCCCTCGAAGTGGGTCTCCCAGATCAACGCGCACTTCGAGTGCAACATCCACTCCCGCCGTGAGTACCTGCGTGCGATGGCCGACAACCGTCTCGTCCCGCAGGCGGTCATCGACCTGACGCCGGACACCCTGCCCTACTGGGAGCTGCGCGCCACGTCGTCGCTGGTCACCGGTATCGAGGAGGCGTTCATCAACTCGTACAGGGACGGCTCGTTCCAGTACGTCCTGATCGCCGCCGACCGGGTCTGATCCCTCCGGCTCCGGGTGTACCGAAGGGCCCGGTCCGTCGTACGACGGACCGGGCCCTTCGGGGCGTTCCCCCTCAGACCCGTGCCGCGGCGACCTCGTCGAGCAGTCGCGCGCGGTCGATGGCGTCGCTCCCGGTGGCCGGTACGGTGCAGGCGTAGGCACCCGCCACCGCGCCGTAGAGCGCGCACGTGCCGAGGTCCTCGCCGGTCAGGCGGCCGAAGAGGAAGCCGGCGGCGAAGGCGTCGCCCGCGCCGTTGGAATCGACCACCGGACCACGGGGCGCGACGGCGGGTACGCGGACGAGCCCGGCGGCGGTCAGCAGGGAGGCGCCCGCGGCCCCGGCGGTGGCGATGACGACCTCGGCGCGGCCCCGCTCCAGGATGCGGCGCATCGTCCGCTCCGTGTCCGTGAGGGCGGTGGCCGAGACGAAGACGATGTCCGCGCCGTAGGCGAAGGGCTCGTGGTACGGGTTCTCGCCGTCCCAGTCGTGCAGGTCCGTGGAGAGGCTGAGCCCCGCCTCACGCAGCAGCGGCAGGGCGAAGGCGCAGGGGTACGTGATCGAGACATGGGCGTGCCGGCTCGCCGCGGCCAGCGGGCGGAGCAGCTCCTCGGGCAGCCGGTCGGACTCCCGGGAGCGGCTGTCGTCGTAGAGCGAGAGCCGGCGGCCGTCGGGGCCGACGAGATTGACGGCCCGCTTCGTCCCGCCGGGCAGGGGCACCTCGGTGAGACCGATGCCGCGGTCGCGGTGGAACGCCCGGACGAGGTCGCCCGAGGGGTCGTCGCCGATCATGTCGATGTGGTGCGTCCGCAGGCCGAGCGAGCTCAGGCCGAGGGCCACGAAGTCGCCGGTCTGTCCGGCGCGGGTCTCGATGCCCGGCCGGATCATGTAGCTGTCGGCGTAGGGGAGGGGGAGCTCGGGCACGTACACGATCGTGTCGACGCCGGACCTACCCAGGACGAGGACGTCGTACCGACTGCTCATCAAAGTTCCTCTCGTGCGCGCGGGGCGGCTCAACTGCCCGTGATCGCTGGTGAGTCAAGCAGCCCGTGAACCCGTCGGCAAGAACTTTCAGAGTGTTGCGGCAAGAGGTTGCAGTGAGGGGCGGTCGGGATCCGGCCTCCGTGTCCTCCGGCTCGAAAGTCCGGTCATGGTATGGACCTGACAAGTGCACTGTCGCTACGGTGGCTCCCGTGCTCGCTTGAGAGCGCTCTCAGTGCCTGCTCCCCCCACACCAGGAGGCCCCTGTGAAACGTACGTCCGCCCTGCGCGCCGCCGCCGCGGCCCTTCTGCTCACCGTCGGCCTCGGCGCCGCCCAGGCCATGCCCGCGAGTGCCGTCCCCACCCCCGGCCCGCCCAGCGCGTCGGCGGGACTCCTCGACGCCATGCGCCAGGACCTCGGGCTCACCGCGCGGCAGGCCGAGGAACGGCTCACGGCCGAACGCACGGCGGCCCGCGTCGAGTCCGCGGCCAAGAAGGCCGCCGGCGGCGCGTACGGCGGCTCCTGGTTCGACGCCGGCACCGGGCGGCTCGTCGTCGCCCTCACCGACCGCGCCGAGGAGGCCGAGGTCAAGGCGCTCGGCGCAGACACCCGGCTCGTCCGGCACAGTGCCGGTGCGCTCGACCGGGCCAAGGCCCGGCTCGACGCCCGCTCCGCCCCGAGCGGTGTGGCCGGCTGGCACGTCGACCCGCGCACCAACAGCGTCGTCGTCACCGTCGTCCGCGCCGAGCGGAACGCCCCCGCCGTACGGGCCTTCGTCGAGCGGGCCCGGGAGGCCGGGTCCGTCACCGTCGCCGAGACGGCGAACGCGCCCCGTACGTACGCCGCCGGAACCGTCGGCGGCGACCCGTACTACACCGGCAACGTCCGCTGCTCCATCGGCTTCTCCGTGTACGGCGGCTTCGTCACCGCCGGGCACTGCGGCGGAGCGGGCGCGGCGGTGCGGGGCTGGGACGGATCCGCGATGGGCACCTTCCAGGGCTCCTCGTTCCCCGGGAACGACTACGCGTACGTGAGCATCCACAGCGGCTGGTGGACGGTGCCCGTGGTGCTCGGCTGGGGGACGGTATCCGACCGGCTCGTCCGCGGTTCCGCAGAGGCGCCGATCGGCGCCTCGATCTGCCGCTCCGGCTCCACCACCAAGTGGCACTGCGGCAGTGTCCTGGCCAAGAACGAGACGGTGAACTACAGCCAGGGCGCGGTGCTGCAGATGACGAAGACCAGTGTCTGCGCGGAGGGCGGTGACTCCGGCGGCGCGTTCATCAGCGGCGACCAGGCCCAGGGCGTCACATCCGGCGGCTGGGGCAACTGCTCGTCCGGCGGAGAGACCTGGTTCCAGCCCGTGAACGAGATCCTCGGCCGCTACGGCCTGACGCTGCACACGGCGTGACGGACTGAGGGGGACCCACAACACCCGTGCCCGCGAGGGTGGTTGACGAATGGTCTGGACCAACCTACGGTCTGCTGGAGCGCGCGCCACACCTAGGAACCCCCCCCCACGTCCCCAGGAGCACGCATGCCAGCGCCCCGGATCGCTCGTCTCCTCGGAGCAGGTCTCGCCACCCTGCTCGCCGCGGCCGCCCTCGCGGCACCCGCCGCCACGGCCGCCCCGTCCGCCGCCGCCACCGGCCCGTCCGCAGCCGCGGCCGACACCTGCGCCCTCAAGCAGAAGCCCGCGGGCAAGGTGCTCCAGGGCTACTGGGAGAACTGGGACGGCGCGGCCAACGGCGTCCACCCGCCCTTCGGCTGGGCGCCCATCGACGACCCGCGCTTCGCCGCCCACGGCTACAACGTCATCAACGCCGCCTTCCCCGTGATCCGTTCCGACGGGACGGTGCTGTGGGAGGACGGCATGGACAGCACCGTCCGGGTCTCCACCCCGGCGCAGATGTGCAACGCCAAGGCGGCCGGAGCGACGCTCCTCATGTCCATCGGCGGCGCGGCCGCCGGGATCGACCTCAACTCCCGTGCCGTCGCGGACCGGTTCATCGCGACCGTCGTGCCCATCCTGAAGACGTACAACTTCGACGGGATCGACATCGACATCGAGACCGGACTGGTCGGCAGCGGCAGCATCGGCACCCTGTCCGCGTCGCAGGCCAACCTGGTGTACATCATCGACGGCGTCCTCGCCCGGATGCCCGCCGGGTTCGGACTGACGATGGCACCCGAGACCGCCTACGTCACCGGGGGCAGCGTCGCGTACGGCTCGATCTGGGGCGCGTACCTGCCCATCGTCAAGAAGTACGCCGACAACGGGCGCCTGTGGTGGCTCAACATGCAGTACTACAACGGCAGCATGTACGGCTGCTCGGGCGACTCCTACTCGGCCGGCACCGTCGCCGGGTTCGTCGCGCAGACCGACTGCCTGAACCGCGGCCTGGTGATCCAGGGCACCACCATCCGGGTGCCGTACGACAAGCAGGTCCCCGGCCTGCCCGCCCAGCCGGGCGCGGGCGGTGGCCACATGGCGCCGTCGCTCGTGAAGCAGGCGTGGAACCACTACGGCGGGGCGCTCAAGGGCCTCATGACCTGGTCGGCGAACTGGGACGGTTCCAAGGGCTGGACGTTCGGCGACAACGTGAAGGCCCTCCAGGGCCGCTAGGTCCTGTCGTCCAACTCCCGTCCCCGGGCGACGACGGGAGTCCGACGACAGGCCCCGGACCGGCGCCCGCCGTGCTCCGCACCGGTGATCCGGAACCCGGGATCACTGGTCCGGAGCACGGCAGTTGTGCTTTGCTGGCCGTATGACCCTGCTCGTGACGCGCCGACACGTGGACTACGTGCGCGTCACGACCACGTCCTGTTCCGGCTGACCCCGAGGCCCTCGTCCCGGCAGCCGGCCGTCGCCCGCGCGACCACCGAGCCCCCGTCACACCCCTGAGCGTCACCCCCGACCGCCCCTGCGGGCACGTCGGCACGGGCCGGCGCGAGAGGCCTCCCGGTGCAAGCCCCGTACGCGCTGCGCAGACGACATCAGGAGGATCCATGACCACGAGCAACGCCCCCGCCCCCACGACCGAGACCGGCGTCGACACCGAGGCGAAGGCCTTCACCGCCGAGTGGGAGGAGTGGCACCGCGACAAGGACGCCCGGCTCGCCGCCGAGCACGGCTTCCTCGCCATCACCGGCCTGCACTGGCTCACCGACGAGCCGCAGCGCGTCACCGACGCCCCCGGGCTCTGGTCGACCGGACCCGACAGCGTCACCGTCGAACTCGACGAGGGGACCGAACTCGTCGTCGACGGCACCGTCGTCCGCGGACGGTACGACTTCGGCGTCATCCCCGAGCGCGGCGGCGTCGACGCCGTCTGGGGCGACACCGTGATCGAGGTCGCCAAGCGCGGCGGCCACCACATCGTCCGGCCGAGGCGTCCCGGCCACCCGCTGCGGGTCGCGTTCGCCGGGACACCCGCGTACGCGCCCGACCCGCGCTGGGTCGTCACCGGCCGGTACGAGCCCTTCGACGAGCCGCGGCCGACCACCGTCGGCGCCTCCGTCGAAGGCCTGCGGCACGTCTACGACGCACCGGGCAGGATCACCTTCCACCTCGACGGCCGGGACCTCGGCCTGACCGCCTTCAACGGATACACCCCCGGCGGCTTCACGGTGCTCTTCACCGACGAGACCTCGGGCGTCACCACGTACGCGGCCAACCGCAGCCTGCGGATCGACGCGCCCGGCCCCGACGGCGCCGTCGTGCTCGACTTCAACCGGGCCACCAATCTCCCCTGCGCGTACACCGACTTCGCGACCTGCCCCCTGCCCCCGGCCGAGAACCGGCTGCCCGTCGCGGTCGAGGCCGGGGAGAGGATCCCGCACGAGCGCGGCCCGGTCACCCCGTGACCACGCGGCCCGCAGGCCGGCCCGCGCCTCGTCCAGCGGCAGCGGCAGGAGCGGCGCGGTCCCGCCCTCGGTGCTTCCAGCGGGGCACGGACCGCTCGCCGTCCTCGTCGACCGGGTGACGTCCACGCCATTGCCGCAGTTCGCGCCCCGGGGTCGGTGGTCGGCGGGGATACGGTCCGCTGCATGGAAGGTGACCAGGGCCTGGAACGCGATCGTGGTGCGGAAGACGTGCGGGACATGAAGGACGACACCGGCGTGCGAGGTGGACCCGGCGTGCAGGGTGACCCGGGTGGCAGCCGGGGCTGGCTGCGGTGTCTGCTCGCCGGAGCCGTGTTCGTCGTGTGCATGGCCGGCACCACGCTGCCGACCCCGCTCTATCCCCTCTACCAGGAGAAGTTCGGGTTCTCCGAGCTGACGGTGACCGTCGTCTACGCCGTGTACGCCTTCGGGGTCATCGGCGTACTCCTCCTGGCGGGCAACGCGTCGGACACCGTCGGCAGACGCCCCACCCTGTTCTGCGGCCTGCTGTTCGCGGCGGCGAGCGCCGGATGCTTCCTGCTCGCCGACTCCCTGGGCTGGCTGTACGCGGGCCGGCTGCTCTCCGGTCTGTCAGCCGGTCTCTTCACCGGCGCCGCCACGGCGTACGTCATGGAGCTCGCCCCGCGCGGCGGCGGCTCCCGGGCGACGTTCGTGGCCACGGCCGCCAACATGGGAGGGCTCGGCTGCGGGCCGCTGCTCGCCGGACTCCTCGCGGAGTACGCCCCCGAGCCGCTGGTCCTGCCGTTCGCGGTGCACCTCGGCCTGGTGGCGGTATCGGCCGGCGTCCTGCTGTGGCTCCCCGAGACCGTACGGGAACGGCGGGGACCGTTCGCCGTGCGACCGCGGCGGCCCGCGCTGCCGCCGCAGGTGCGGCCGGTGTTCGTGCCGGCGGCGATCGCCTCGTTCGCGGGGTTCGCGCTCTTCGGCGTGTTCACCTCGGTGAGTCCCGCGTTCCTCGCCCGGTACCTGCACGTCGACAACCACGCAGTGAGCGGCCTGGTCGTGGCCATCGCCTTCTTCGCCTCCACCGCCGGGCAACTGGCCGTCGACCGCGTCGGGGTGGCGCGCTCGCTGCCCCTGGGCTGTGCGGTGCTCTTCGGAGGACTCGTCCTCCTCGGGGCGGCGTTGTACACGGACCTGCTGGTGCTGATCGTCCTCTCCGCGGTGGTCAGCGGCGTGGGCCAGGGCCTCGCCTTCCGCGCGGCCCTGGCCTCCGTCGCCGCCGCGGCACCGCCGGACCGGCGCGCGGCGGTGATCTCGACGCTGTTCGTGGTCGCGTACACCGGTATCTCCATCCCGGTGGTCGGCGTGGGACTGCTCGCCGATCCACTCGGCCTGGAGGGGGCCGGGCTGGTGTTCATCGCCTGCATGCTGGTGCTCGTCGTCTCCGCCGCCGCGTATCTGATCAGACGGCCGCTGCCGACGAAGGGACCGTGACCGGCCCGCCCCGCCGACGTGAGCGGCGGGTGCCGGTACGACCGGCGGCCCGCCGCGACACGCGGGTCCGGCGGCGGCGAACACGTGGGTCAGACCGTGACGAAGACGTCCCCCGCCGTGTCGCGGAGGACGAACCCGTTGTCGAGCCGCACGCGGACCCGCACCGGGATCTCCGCCTCCTGGTAGGCGATCCACGCCGGTTCGAGCGCGGCGACCCGCTCCTCCAGCTGCCCCCTGCTCCCCGGCGGCATCTGGTGGCCGAAGTCGTCGAGGAGCGACTTGAGCCGGGCGTACTCGCGTACCTCCTCGCTCTCCCGACGGTCGTCGTCCACCTCTTCGACGGTGCCCTCGGTGCCCGCGGCCAGGGCGAGCAATCCGACGACGGTGCCCGGCTCCCCCGGGGATTCCCCGGCCAGGGCGACCTGACCCGTCAGGGTGAGTTCCACCGCCAGCTGTACGCGCCGGCCCACTTTCAGCGTCATCGGTCCTTCGTCTCTCCGCTCGGCCGGGCCACGACCGCGTACGTCCGCGGAACGGCCCGGGGGTGCCATTGTCCCGGGCCGTTCGGGTGCGGACGGACGTCGTCAGCCGTCCCGTCCCGGGGAGCTCGGCACCGGACGGCCGAAGGCCAGGTCGAAGAGCCGTCGCCAGTCCACGCGCGGGGCGGGGACGACGACGCCGGGGCGGTCGCGCGGCACCAGGACCCGCAGGGCGCCCGGACGCAGCGTGCAGACGACCGGCGTGGTCATGCGCAAGGCCTCACCGTCGACCGCGACGGGGATCTCGCCCGCGCCCGGGGAGCCGTTCCGGGCGGCACCCGCGTCGGGACCGTCCGCGCCGGAACCGTCCGTATCCGCGCCGTCAGCGTCCGATCCGTCCCCGGAACCGTCCGTCCCCGCCCCGTCCGTGTCCGAGCCGCTCGCGTCCGCCTCGCCCGTCACGGTCGAGGTCACCTCGACGCGGCGGGCGGTCGTGACGGTCAGCCCGGTGGACTGCGCACCGCGCACCGCGAGGTCCGCGGCCTCCGCGGCGCCCTCCACCCGGATGCCCAGCACGCCCAGCTCGCCGTCGTCGAGGCTGGGCCGACGGCCTCCGCCACTCAGCACGTCGGGCGAGGCGTACGCGTTGTTGCTGACCAGGAGAGCCTGCTGGGACGTCAGGGTCGTGCCGTCGATCCGTGCGTCGAGCCGTCGCACCCCTTCGCCGACCAGCAGGTCGGGCATGAGGGTGAGCGCCGTGCCCGCCTTGTCGTCACGGTATTCGGGGCGCTGCACGACATCGGCGTAGACCCCGAAGGACACGGTGTTGACGAAGGGACGGCCTCCGACGTCGCCGAGGTCGATCCGGAGCTCCTCCCCGTCCGTGAGCGCGTCGAGGCAGCGGGCCGGGTCGGAACGGTCGAGGCCGAGGTCCATCGCGAGGTGGTTGCGGGTCCCGGCCGAGATGACGAGGAACGGCAGATCGTGCTCGGCGGCGACCGCCGCCACCAGCGCCTGCGTGCCGTCGCCGCCCGCGACGCCGAGCAGGTCCGCGCCCTCGGCCACCGCCTCGCGGGCCAGCGCGGCCACATCGGCCGGGGCGTCGGGATCGAGCACGGTCACCCGGGCACCCAGGGCCTCCGCCCGGTCGACGAGACCGAAGCGGCCGACCTTCCCGTCCCCCGACTTCGGATTCATGATGAGGAACGCCCGCTGGGGCCGGCGGGCCGGGAACGACGGGGTCTTCCGCCGGGGCCGGGCCCGGTGCAGCGCGGTCCGCGCGCAGGCCAGGGAGACGGCCCAGCACAGGACCAGCACCAGCGCCGTGCGCCACAGCCCGTCGTGGGCGTAGAGGACCACGACGCCGGCCGGGGCGGCGACCGCGACGAGGGCCCCCAGCAGGCGGACCGCGCCGCGGTGCGCCAGGAACCACCACACGCCCGCGGCACAGACCACGAGCCCCAGCAGACCGGCCAGCACGACCACGAGGCCGCCGTCGCCGATCGTGAGCACCAGGACGACCAGGGAGCCGACCGCCGCGAGCACGGCGATCCGGGCCAGGAAGCGCGCCGCGGTTCCCGCACCGGATCCCGTCGTCCGCGTACCGCCCCTGCCGTCCTGGCTCATCCCGTGTCCCACCTCTCGGCCCGGTCCGTGCCCCCAGCGTTCACGTTCCGGGACGGGCGGGCATCCCTGCCGGGCCGTGCGGGTGAGACCCCGGCCGGCCTCAGGCGGCCGGGGGGCGCGGGGCGCGCCGCCGTTCGACGAGGAGGTACGCGAGGCCCGGCAGTGTCAGCAGGGCGCTGCCCCACAGGGGCAGGAGGAACAGCGTCTCCTCGCCGGCCAGCCTCCGCGTCAGGAGCATGACCGGAAGGCCGACGACCAGGGCCACGAGCCAGCCCTTGCCGAAGCCGAGGGTGCCGCGACGCAGTTCGAGGACCACGGTCGCGGTGCCGATGCTCACCCAGAAGGCCAGCCGCCCGGCGTCGATGTCCACGACCGTCGTCCGGTGGACGAGGTGCGACATCAGCAGCAGCCCGCCCACGACGAGCGGAACCAGCGCCGCCATCCTCGGCAGCCGCCGGTGCAGCGGCGTCCGGGCCCTGGCCCAGGACGCGGCGAAGGACCTGACGTTCCGGCCGACGACGTCCCGCGGAGTGCGTCCGGCCGCCGCGGCGTCCTCCAGGTGGGCCGTGAGTTCGGCGAGCATCTCGCGTACGGACGCGTCGTCGACGCCCCGGTACTCCCAGTTGCTGCGGCAGACCGCGAGGACGTGCTCGTTGGTCATGGTGTCGTTCCCCCGTGGGTCGTTCGAGCGAGGATCCGGTCGGCCTGGGCGGTGAACCCCTGCCAGACGGTCCGGCCGTGCTCCAGCTCGGCCCGGCCGGCCTCGGACAGCCGGTAGTACTTGCGCGGCGCCCCGCCGCTGGACGACGGCGCGCGGAACGGCTCGACGAGCCCGGCGCGCTCCATCCTGGCCAGCAGCGGATAGATGCTGCCCTCGCCGACGAGTTCGAGCCCGCTCTCCGTGAGGGCCTCGATGAACTCGTACCCGTACCGCGGTCGTTCGGCGATCAGTGAGAGCAGGCACAGGTCGAGCACCCCTCGCAGGAGCTGACTCCGCCGTTGGTCACCGGCTGTCGGCAGCTCCTTTGTCATGCGGCGCATGGTAGTCGGCCACTGCCTTGCGCCACAAGACAGTGACAGGACGTGCCGCCCTGATCGGCCAGGAGGGGAAGTCAGGTGCATGATGTGCACCAACAGCGGACGAGTTTCTGTCTGGAGGCCGAAAGAGTGAACGATGGCAACGGGAGACGGCGCCTTGCCCGCCGCGCCTCGGCCGGAAAGGGCGCCTCGGTCCTCCGCTCGGCCGGTGCCCGCGGACGGCTCGGCCGGAGCGACGGGGACGTCCCCCTCGACCGCGTCACCACTCGCGGCCGGCTCGCCTGGCTGAATTCCGCGGGTTCCAGGATCGGCACCACCCTCGACCTGGAGCGCACCGCTCAGGAACTGGCCGAGTTCACCGTGCCCACTCTGGCCGACGGCGCCGCCGTCGACATCCTGGAGAGCGTCCTGCGGGGCGAGGAGGGCTCACGCTGGACGGGTACGGGCGTCCCGCTCCTGCGCGCCACCGCGCTGAGCTTCGTCGACACGCTGGTCTCCCTGGAGCCCACCCCGGTCGGCGAGACCTTCGTCCAGACCGAGGAGACCCACGAGACGCTCCTCCACCGGTACTGCCTGCGGCAGGGCAGGCCCGTCCTCGTCAGCCGCATGCGCCACGAGGACTTTCTCAGGGTCGCGCCGACGGAGAGCGCCGCGGCGAAGATGCGCGCCGCGGGAGTCCACAGCTATCTGGCGGTGCCGCTGATCGCCCGCGGTCTGCTGCTCGGCAGCGCCGACTTCGTCCGCGGCCCCGGAACGCCCCCGTTCTCGGCCACGGACCTCGCCCTGGCCGAGCAGCTGGCCTCCCAGGCCGCCGTCTACATCGACAACGCCCGGCTGTACGGACGCGAGCGCCAGCACGTCGTCTCCCTGCAGCGCAGCCTGCTGCCCCGGGCGACCCCGGTGACGCCGGGGCTGCGCGTGCACGCCGAGTACACGCCCTCGACGGCCCACCACGGCGTGGGCGGCGACTGGTACGACGTGATGGCCCTGCCCGGCGGACGGACGGCCCTGATGGTGGGCGACGTCATGGGCCACGGACTGCCCGCCGCCGCCACCATGGGCCGGCTGCGCGCGGTGGCCCGCACCCTGATGACCCTCGACATGGCGCCGGAGCGGGTCCTCGCCCGGCTCGACCTCGCCACCCGTGACCTGGAGGACGAGCAGGTCGCCACCTTCCTCTGCGCCGTCCACGACCCGGCCGACTCCACCTACACCCTGGCCAGCGCCGGTCATCTGCCCCCGCTGCTGGTCGACGGCGACGGCTCGGCAGCCTTCGTGGACGTACCGATCGGCGCCCCGCTCGGCGCGGGAGTGATCCCGTACGACCCGATCCGCTTGCGGGTCCCGGTGGGCGGCCATCTGGTCATGTACACGGACGGCCTGGTGAAGTCCCGGCACGCGGACCTCGACCACCAGCTGGAGCGGCTGCGGTCGGCGGCCCGCCGCCTCACCCCCGAGGCACTCGAACGAGGGGGCCTCACGGACTGCGCCCCCACCGACTCCAGCCGCTTCGACGAGGCCGTGCTGCTCGTCGCGACGACCGCGTCGGGCACCCCGGACGAGCTGTGCGAGTGGCAGCTGCCGCAGGAGGGGCGGGCCGCGTCCGTCGCCCGCGGTCTGGTCACGGACCAGCTCGACGCATGGGATCTGGCGGAGCTCGCCGACGTCTGCGAACTCGTCGTCTCCGAGCTCGTGGGCAACGCCCTGCGGTACGGGAACGGCCCCGGACGGCTGCGGCTGCTGCGCGGCGAACGCCTGGTGGTGGAGGTCTCGGACACGGGGCCCGACCTGCCCCAGATCCAGCACGCGGACCTCAGCGACGAGGGCGGCCGGGGTCTCCAGCTCATCAACATGCTGTGCCGCCGCTGGGGCTCGTGCCGCACCGTCTCCGGCAAGGTGGTGTGGGCGGAGCAGAACCTGCCCGACTGAGGAACGGGGAAGTGCCCCTCTCCCACCGGGGGAGAGGGGCACTTCCGCGGACTAGAGCTCCTTCACCCGGATGTTGCGGTAGGAGATGACGTCCGTCGTGCCGTGGACCTGGAGCCCGATGTAGCCGGAGGCGTAGCGCCGGCCGTCCGTGCCCGGGTCGTCGCCGCGCGGAGGCTGGAAGAGCTGCCCGCCCGTGTTGTCGAACTCGTTGATCAGCTTGCCGTTGCGGAAGACCGAGTAGTGCTGGCCCTCCACCCGGATCTCGTAGTCGTTCCAGGTGCCCTTGGGCGTCACCCCGGCACCGGCGAGGCCGACGCGGTCGAAGCCGTAGAGCGAGCCCGTCTTGTACATGTCGCCGTCGGGCCGGTCCAGGACCTGGATCTCATGGCCGTACTTGATCGCGACCCACTCCGGACGGGACTCCTCGGGGTTGTCGTGGACGTAGGGGAAGCGGACGAAGACCCCGCCGTTGGCGTTGCCCGCGCCGGGGGCGTCGTCGCGCCACTGGAGCTTGAGCGAGAAGTCGCCGTACTGCCGTTGCGGGAACCACAGCATGCCCATGCCCGGCACCGTGGTGCTGCTGGTCATGGCGCCGTCCGCGCTCAGTCCGAACTTCCCGCCGCCGACGTGCTGCCACTTCGAGAAGCTCGCCGCGGTGCCGTCGAACAGGTCGCGGTACCCCTCGGTCCGGCCCGGCCTGCCGATGCCCGACTGCTTGGCCGCGCGGTAGATCTTCCCGTGCTCGCGGGTGTCGATGACACCGTCGGCGAGCAGCCGGTCGATCACCGTGTCCACGTGCTTGAGGAACAGCGCGTGCGAGGACCAGTCCTTCTCGTCCTCGATGAGTTCGTTGACCGTGCAGCGGCTGTTCGTCATCCGGTTCGGGACACCGGTGTCGACGGTCCCGACGATGACGGTCAGCCGCTCGTCGAACTCGGGACAGTTCGGCGCGGGCACCCCGCCGCCCTCGGCGACGGTGAAGGCCGTGCTCCGGGCCGCGGAGGTGTTGCCGGCCTTGTCCGTCGCCCGGTACAGCACCGTGTGACGGCCGACCCGGTCGACGATCACCGGGGTGGTGTACGCGAGGTACGGTCCGCCGTCGAGCGAGTACTCGATCCGCTCGACGCCCGAGTCCGCGTCGAACGCCGACAGCGTGACCGTGGCGCTGGTGATGTACGCGCCGTCGGAGTCGCGCACGCCCGCGACCGAGGCGGCGGCCTCGGGGGCGGTGGTGTCGGGGGCGGGCTGGGTGACGACCGTGAAGGCCGCCGACTTCACCGGGGCGGTGTTCCCCGCCTTGTCGGTGGCCCGGTAGCGGACCGTGTGCTCGCCCGCCTCATGCACCATCACCGGAGCGGTGTAGGTCTGCCAGGCGCCGTCGCCGAGCGCGTACTCGATGGTGTTGACGCCCGACCCGGTGTCGGACGCGGTCACCGTCACCGTGGCCATGTCGAGATAGCGGCCCTGGTCGTCCCGCTCGCCCGACACGGTCGCCGAGGTCTCGGGTGCCGTCGTGTCGTCGGTGGGCCGGGCGACGACCGAGAACGCGGCGGTCTTCTCGGCGGCCGTGTTGCCCGCCTTGTCGCCGGCCCGGTACCGGATCGTGTGCGCGCCGACCTGGTCGACGATCACCGGTACCGTGTACGGCTGCCACGGGCCGTCCGCGCCGACCGCGTACTCGACCTTGTCGACGCCCGAACCGGCGTCCGTCGCCCCGAGCGTGACGGTCGCCTGGCCGACGTAGGCGCCGTCGGCGTTGCGGTCGCCCTCGACCTTCGCGGTGGTCTCCGGCGCGGTGGTGTCCTCGCCGCCGCCCTCGGTGACCGTGAGGATGCCCTGCATCTGGCCGTGCCCGGGGATCGTGCACTTGAACAGGTACCGGCCCGGGGTCAGCGTCACCTCGGCCGTGTGCCGGCCGCCGTTCGCGTCGCTCGGGTTGGCCAGGATGTTGAGCGGGACGTCGTTGTTGTACTCCGGGTCGGAGACGTCGAACGTCAGGGTGTGCGGCATGCCGGTCGTGTTGCCGGTCGCCGCGCTGTTCTCGAAGACGATCGTCGTCGCCCCGGCCACCGCCGTGGTCGGGAACTCCAGATAGCGGTCGATCGGGTCGCCCGCCTTCCAGGTCAGCACCTGCGCCGCCGCGGTCCGGCGCCCGTCGTCGCCGCGTCGGGCGTCGTCCGCCCTGCCGTAGGCTGCCGCCGAGGTCAGGCCGACGACCATCGCCACGGCGGCCAGCAGGGCCGCCCAGAGGCTCGCGCCTCGGTGTCTCGTGATCACTGCGCCGCCCTCCGTGCCAGCTGGTCCGCGGCCGGGGTGGGCCCGCCGCCCTTGTAGGTGACGCGCCACAGCGCCGACTCGGCATGCGAGGTGAAGAAGCCGCGCCCGTAGTCGAGGACGTACAGCGAACCGTCCGGGGCGAACTTCCAGTCCATCAGGTTGCGGATGCCGCCCTGGCCGACCGGGATGATCTTCTTGAGGGACTCGGCGTGCACCGGGAGTCCGCCCTTGCCGACGGTCTTCGGATCGGTGAGCACGGCGTGCCGCGGCTGGTCCCCGTCGTAGAAGTCACCGACGAACCACTTGCCGTCCCAGTAAGACGGCCACTTGACCGCGGAGTCGCTCGCCGCGTCGTAGCGGTAGAGCGGACCGTTCATGGTCGCCTGCCCGCCGCCCTTGAGCCACGGCAGCAGCAGCTTCTGCTCCTCCTGCTTGTAGCTCGGGACGCCGGCGGCGTCCCTGGGGTAGTCCACGCCGCCGCCCTGCGGCGAGTACCAGATCGTGTTCCCCGTCACCGGCGGCAGGTTCACCAGGCCGTCGTTGTTGGGGGACTCGTTCTTCGGCGCGTCGCAGTCGTACCAGCCGAGCGGCTTGCTCGGGTCGGGCAGACCGCGGTCCCGGTAGGGCTGCTTGTTGCCCATGCAGTACGGCCAGCCGTGGTTGCCCGCCCTGGTGATCGCGGCGAAGGTGTCGTACTTCGCCGGGCCCCAGGTCGTCGACGGCGCGCCCGCGTCGGGGCCGACCCAGCCCGCGTAGAGGATGTCGGTCGTCCGGTCGACGGAGATGCGCGCGGGGTTGCGCACACCCATCACGTAGATCTCGCCGCGGGTCTTGCCGCCGCCCTCGTCGCTCTCCTCGCCGGTGAAGAGGTTGCCCGCCGGGAGGGTGTAGGTGCCGTCGGCCTCGGGGTGGATCCGCAGGATCTTGCCGTTGAGGTTGTTGGTGTTGCCCGCGGTGCGGCGCGCGTCCGCGAAGGAGACGCCCCGGAAGTTCGGTGCGGGGTTGTTGCCCGAGTAACCGCCGCTGGAGCCGGACGAGTTGGTGTCTCCGGTGGCGATGTACAGATTGCCCTTGGAGTCCCAGGCCATCCCGCCGCCCGCGTGGCAGCAGCTGTGGATCTGGACCGGCCAGCTCAGCAGCACCTTCTCGCTCGCCAGGTCGAGCCTGTTCGTCGCGAGATCGAGCGTGAAGCGGGAGACCCGCCGCTCGCCCGTGTGCTCGACACGGTCGATCCGGGAGTGCGGCGTGTAGTGGAGGTAGACCCAGCCGTTGGTCATGAAACCGGGGTCGAGCTCGATGCCCAGCAGTCCCTCCTCGTTCTTGATCAGCTCGTCGCCGCCGCCCTTGTTGCCGAAGACGGTGAGCGCCCCGGCCTTGGTGACCTGCCGGGTCTTCGGGTCGTAGACGTGGATCTCGCCGTTGCCCTTGCCGACGTCCGGGTCGTTCCAGTCGGTGACGACCGGGACGCTGGAGTCGGCGCCGCCGCGGCCGATGTACAGGACGCGGCCGTCCGGGGCGGCGACCAGGCCGTGGGGCTCGCCGATCTGGTCGTTCTGCCCGGGCTGGTTGGGCTTGGTGACGCGCTCGGCGGTGTAGTTGGCGTCGATGGTCGCCTTGCAGTCCGCCCGGGAGATCCGCGCGGTCCAGGCGATCGCGCCGCGCAGATGGTCGCGGAAGTCGGCCTCGGCGTAGCTGTCGACGGTGCCGCCCATGGCGGTGTAGAACGACCGGCCGCCGTCGTAGTCACGGCACCAGGACACCGGGTGGTCCCAGCCGTTGGGCTTGGCGGCGGGCTGGAACGAGGACTCCCGGAGCCGGGCCACGGTGTGGACGGTTCCGGACGGGTTGCGGTCCCAGTTGAACCACTTGTCGGGTCGCTTCCACTCCAGCGGCAGGGACTTCGTGGCCGGGTGCTGCCGGTCGCCGACCTCCACCACCGCGCGTTGCGTGCCGCTCGGGGCGCCGGTGGGGCGGGCGCCGATCAGGCCGGTGAACCAGCGGGAGTACGGCTCGGTGCGGGCGGCCTCGTGGACGCCGACGAAACCGCCGCCCGCCTCCATGTAGGCCTCGAGCCCCGCTTCCTGCTCGGGGTCGAGCACATCGCCGCCCCCGGTGAGGAAGACCACCGCGTTGAACGTGCCGAGCCGCTTGGCGTTGGTGAACACGGCCGGGTCGTCGGTGGCCTCCGTACGGAAGCGGCCGGCGGCCGGGCCGGTGAGGCCGATGCTCTCGACGGCGGCGATGCCCGCGTCGACCGTCGGCGACTCGGCCGTCGCCGAGCCGTGGAAGACGAGCACCCGTACGTTCGCGCCGCCCGGCGGTGACGGCAGGGATAACGTTGTCGCCGCCCTGGCCGACGGCGGGTCCGGATCCGGCTCGGCGGCGGCCGGCGGGCCGCCGAGCAGGGAGACGGCCAGGGCGCCCGCCCCAAGTGCCGCCACTGCCATACCTGTTCTCGATCTCGACCGGTGATGTGGTGTGCGCTTCATGGGTCACCCATCCCTCTGAGGTCACAACGACAGCCGTTGAAGCTAGACCTCTTTGCACGGTTCGCCAAGGGCTATGGCTGCAACCGGACGAACTTTGTCCTGGGTGTGGATAAACCACTGCCGTCCCGCTACGGTGTGGGCCGTCCCCAGGGGCCCCCGTTGGCCCCGCCCCCCGTCAATCTCCTCTGAAGACCGGAGAGTTCGACATGGACAGACGCAGCTTCAACCGTCGCCTGCTCGCGGGCGGGGCCGTCGCCGCCACCGGCGTGACATCGTTGTCTCTCGCCTCCGCCTCCAGTGCCACATCCGACACGGCCGCCGCGGCGGCCCCGCTGAGGACTGCCCCGGCCGGAGGTCAGATACGCCGTCTCAAGCTGTACGCGGAGAAGTCGGCCGACGGGCGTATGGGATACGGCCTGGAGAAGGGCAAGGCCACCGTGCCCGGCCCCCTCATCGAACTCAACGAGGGCGACACCCTCCACATCGAGTTCGAGAACCTGATGGACGTTCCGGTGAGCCTCCACCCGCACGGCGTGGACTACGACATCGACAACGACGGTACGCGGATGAGCGGGAGCCATGTCGAAGCGGGCGCCACCCGCACGTACACCTGGCGCACCCACGCCCCCGGCCGCCGCCCCGACGGCACCTGGCGGCCGGGCAGCGCCGGGTACTGGCACTACCACGACCACGTCGTGGGCACGGACCACGGGACCGGCGGCATCCGCAAGGGCCTCTACGGCGGTCTGGTGGTGCGCCGCAAGGGCGACATCCTGCCGGACAAGCAGTTCACCATCGTCTTCAACGACATGACGATCAACAACCGGCCGGCCGCGGACCCGCCGGACTTCCTCGCCACCGTGGGCGACCGGGTGGAGATCATCATGATCACGCACGGCGAGTACTACCACACGTTCCATATGCACGGTCATCGCTGGGCCGACAATCGCACCGGCCTCCTCGCCGGCCCCGAGGACGTGAGCCGGGTCATCGACAACAAGATCACCGGACCCGCGGACTCGTTCGGGTTCCAGGTCATCGCGGGCGAGCACGTCGGGGCCGGGGCCTGGATGTACCACTGTCACGTCCAGAGCCACTCCGACATGGGCATGGCCGGTCTCTTCCTGGTGGCCAAGCCGGACGGCACCGTACCGGGCCACGGGGACCACGGAGCCCACGGCGCGGCGACGGCGAAGGACGGGCCGGCGAGGGCGGCGCCGGCGAACGGAGCGCCGGCGAAGGAGGCGCCGGCCGCGCAGCCCTCCGGCGGGACCCACCACCACTGAACGCCGCGCGGGCACGGCCGGGCCCGGCCGGGGCCGGCCGTGCCCGCGCGGCGGGGCGTACGGGCCGGCGTGACCCACATCACTTTCACCGCCGGCGCCTTTTCGTTATCGGCGCTCCGCTCCAGGCTCTCCCCTGCGCAAGCATCTCCAACGAACGGGACGGTCGGCGTGCGGCAGAGCACAGGAATCGAGCGGGACACGGAGCTGGTCCTCGCGGCGCGGAACGGTGACCCGTGGGCGAGGGACCAGCTGATCACCGCCCACCTGCCCCTCATCCACACCACCGTGGCACTCGCCATGCACGGCCGCCACGGTGCCGAACACGTCGAGCACGTCGTGCGGGAGACGATGCTCCGCGCCCTGGACGGGCTCTCCACCCTGACCGACCCCGGGGTCTTCCGGCCCTGGCTGGTCGCCATCGCCGTGGACGGGATCCGGCGGCACCGGCACCAGCAGCCCGCCGGGTACGGCGACAGCGCGGCCGCCGGACAGCTCCACGCGACGGGGGAGGCGTACGAGATCACCGAGGCGGCCCGCTGGCTGGACCCGGACGACGGCGAACAGCTGGCCCTGTGGTGGCTGGAGTGCGCGGGCGAACTGACCCGCTACGAGACGGCGGCCGCCCTGCGCTGGCCCGCCGAGGAGGCACCGGCCCGGATCGAGGCCGTCCGGGCCCGGCTCGACGCCGCGCGTGTCGTCGCCGGCGCGGTGGCGGCGAACCCGGCCTGCCCCTTCCTGGCCCGGGAGGCGGCGGACTGGGACGGCCGGCCCTCCGCCCCCTGGCGTGACCACCTGGCCCACCACACGCTCGGCTGCGGGCACTGCGCCCCGCGCTGGCACGCGCTGGTCCCGGCGGAACTCCTGCTGGCAGCCGCCTCTCCCGTCCTGGCGGCACGCACGGACGAGGCACCGTGGGGGCCGACGACGCCGGCCTCCGCGTTCGCCGCCGCCCCCGGCCCGTACACGGCCACCGGCGGTGACCCGTACCGCACGTCCGAAGGCGCCGACCCGTACGACACGGCCCGGCTCGGCGAGCACGAGCCCGACCACGCGGCGGATCTGACGGAGCCGTACCTGCTGGCCGGCACCGCGGGACACACCCGGCCCCGCGTACCCCGGTCCGCACCCGCCTCCGCGGCCTCCCAGGCGCCAGGCAGGAACGGCACGCGCGCGGCCCTCCGGCGCCGTCGCCAGACGCAGGAGCGGAGCCGGCGCCGCGCCGTCATCGCCGCCGGTGTGGTGGTCATGGCGGTCACGGGTGGGGCGTTCTCACTGTCGGGGGGCCGCGGCGGGGACGACGAGATCCTCGAGGCGAACCGTGTGACGGCCCCGGAGCTGGACCTGCCCCTCGACCAGGACCCGTCCACCCACTCCGGGTCCCCCTCCGCGGCGGCGACGACCCCCTCCACCTCCCCGTCCGCCTCCAGGTCCGCCTCCGCACACCCCACCGCCTCGGCCACGCCCGGCGCGCGGCCCACCACCGCCTCGCCCCGCCCGGTCCGCACGGCCAAGCCCGCCCCGGTGAAGACGACCCCGCCACGCACCCAGGCTCCGACCCCGGACGCGACCAGGCCCGGCTCGGGTGACGAGGCCGGGAACGGGACGGGCACGGGCCCGCAGAACGACCAGGGGCAGGGCTCGGAGGCCGACCAGGTCATCGCCCTGGTCAACGCGGAGCGCGCCAAGGCGGGATGCGGCCCGCTGAGCGCGAACGCGACCCTGACCAGGGCGGCGCAGGGCCACTCCGACGACATGGCGGCCCGCGACTTCTTCGACCACACCAACCCCGACGGCGCGGGACCGGGGGAGCGGGTGACGGCCGCCGGGTACCCGTGGTCGACGTACGGCGAGAACATCGCCATGGGCCAGAGCAGCCCCGCGCAGGTCATGGAGTCGTGGATGAACAGCCCGGGCCACCGGGCGAACATCCTCAACTGCGACTTCAAGGAGATAGGGATCGGCATCCATTCCCAGGGCGGCCCGTACTGGACCCAGGTCTTCGGCGCCCGCTGACGGGAACGGGGCGGCTCGCGCCGGCGCGAGCCGCCCCGCTCCTCGGGCGGTCAGGCCGCCGAGGTCCGAACGGTCGCCGCGACGTGCGGACGGTCTCGCACCGTTCACGCGGCGTCCGGCAAGCCGCGACGGACCGACCGGAAGGCGCCCGTACCGTAGGTCCTTGGGCGGCCGAGCGCCGCCCCGAGGAATCGACGACCAGGAGCCCCGCACCGTGATCGCCCGCGAACCCCGTCCCCTCCGCAGCGTGCGCCGGCGCCGCCGCCGGCTGTCGGCCCTGGCCTGCCTCCTCGCCGCCGGGGCGGCCGCATGCACCTCGTCCGGTGACCAGGGGGACGGCGACTCCGCGCCCACCTCCCGGCCGCCCGCCGCCGCCCGGCCGGTCGTCCCGCCCGAGCCCCACGTCGGATTCGACTACCAGATCGGCGGACCCTACGCCCCGCCGCCCGGGGTGCGCGCCGTCTCGCGCGACCGTACGGCGGAGCCGGCGAAGGGGCTGTACAACATCTGCTACGTCAACGCCTTCCAGGCCCAGCCGGACGCCACCGACTGGTGGGAGGAGCACCACCCCGACCTCCTCCTGCGCGACGCCGGGGGAGAACCGGTCGTCGACGAGGACTGGGACGAGGCCCTCTTCGACGTCTCCACACCGGCCAAGCGGGAGCGCCTCGCCGAGATCGTCGGCGAGTGGATCGGCGGCTGCGCCGACGCGGGCTACCAGGCCGTCGAGGCGGACAACCTCGACTCGTACGAACGGTCCCGGGGCCTCCTCACCCCCGAACACGACCTCGCCTTCGCCGGGCTGCTCGTCGCCCGCGCCCACGCCGCCGGACTCGCGATCGGGCAGAAGAACGCCCCCGATCTCGCACAGCGGGGCCGGAGGCTCGGCTTCGACTTCGCGGTCGCCGAGGAGTGCGGCCAGTACGACGAGTGCGGCCCCTACGCGACCGCCTTCGACGACCGGGTGCTCGTCATCGAGTACGAGCGGACGGGCCTGGCCCGCGCCTGCGCGCGCTGGGGCGGCAGGCTCTCGGTCGTCCTGCGCGACACGGACGTCCGCCCCGCGGGGAAGGCCGGGTACGTCCGCGCGACCTGCTGACGGACGGCTCCGCGCGACCTCCCGACGGACGGCTCCGCGCGACCTCCCGACGGGGGCGGCCGGGGCACCGCCGCGAGCCGCCCCCGACCGGTCAGGGGCGAAGCGCGGTCGGTACGTAGTACGGACGGTTGTGCGCGGCCACGGGAGGGGACTGGTACGACCAGGCACCGGCCGCCGCCGTCGCGTCGCCGACGAGGGCCAGGACGTCGCGCCCGAGGTCGCTCTCCGGGGCGTGCACCGCCAGCCGGGCGCGCCCCGCGTGCGCGGGCGCGGCCAGGTCGTACCAGCGGTACGGCTGATAGACGTTCATCGGGCCGGCGAGCAGGCGTCCCTCCAGATCGGTGCCGTAGCCGGTGACCGGGGCGGAGTTGGCGACGGCGGGGACGAGTCCGTCGAGTTCCGCCGTGAGGCCGACCAGCGGACCCAGGTCCTGCTCCAGGGTGCCGTCCGCGCCGATCGCCGCCGCCGCGCACCGTACGCTCCAGGTCTCGCCCGCGGGCCCGTTGAGCGACGGCAGGTCGACCTCGAACCGGCCCGGGTACTTCGGTTCGGCGTAGAGCTCGCGTCCGGCCCTGATCGCGAACGGGTTGTCGCAGACGACATGGACGCGCGCGATGCCGAGCAGCTTCGTCTGGTCCCAGCCCTGCGCGTACTGGGCGTAGCTCAGCCGCGGCAGCCGCCCCTCCGTGCCGCTCGGGAAGGCGACCACGTTGAACTCGATCTCCTGGGTGACGCCGCCACCGAACGCGTACTGCGCGAAGTACAGCTGGTAGTCGACCGAGACGAGGGCGCGCCCGTCCTCGAACGAGGCCGCGGTCAGATCCGGGTGGTGCTTCGCGAGCAGCTCCCGTACCGGCCCGGGCGCGACCAGCCAGTCCACGCCGATCTGGTGCAACGCCCCGTAGTGGAAGGGGAGCCGGAAGGGCTCGGACACCGGCGGCAGGGGCAGCGGGGACGGCGGGTTCGACGGTGCGGTCATTCCGGGACTCCTCGGATCGGTGAGGTCTCACTGTCGGTGCGGGAGGTCGGGGGCGTGGCGAGGGACACCGGGCGGTCGCGGGACGCCAGGTCCGCCTCGACGCGCTCCGCGCTGCGCAGGGCGAGCGCGGCCATGGTCAGCGTCGGGTTGGAGGTGGCCACCGAGGGCATGCTGCCGCAGCCGACCGCGTACAGGCCGGGGTGGTCCCAGCAGGCCTGCCAGGAGTCGACCACCGAGGTGGCGGGGGAGTCGCCCATGACGTGGGTGCCGGCGGCGTGGCCCGCCCCGCGATAGCCGTACACGCGGCCGTCGTGCTCGAAGCGGCCGGGCCAGGCCGCCGCCGGGGTGTAGTCGGTGTGCTCCTCGGCTCCCAGGAGCTCGAAGAGCTGGTCCGACACCGCCCCGGCCGCCGCCATCCCCGCCTTCACGTGCGCGTCGAGGTCGTAGGTGACGAGCGGGCGGGGCAGTCCCAGCGGATCACGCTCGGACGGGTGGAGCGTGACCCGGTTCGCGGGGTCGGCGCTCTGCTCCATCTCGAACTGGAGGGTGAACTGACGGCGGATCCGGTCGCCGACCGCCTTCCTCAGGTCGGCCCCGAAGAGGCCGCGTCCGTGGAGGAAGTGCCGCACGTCGGTGTCGACGGGCCCCTTGGCCCAGACCCAGCCCCAGGTCCCGAACTCCACACGGAACGGCGCCCGGAGCCGGCGCGCCGGGCCCGCCCGGAAGCCCTCGAAGCCGGAGACCGAGCCGGGACCCCGGTACGGCCCGGCGTCCTCGGGCAGCAGGCCCCAGGTCAGCAGGACGGGATGGTCCATCAGGTTCCGGCCGAGCTGGCCGCTGCGTTCGGCGAGCCCGGAGAGGAGCAGCAGCCGGGCGTTCTCCACCGCGTGCGCGGCGAGCACCACGACATCGGCGTGCGCGACGGAGACCCTCCCGTCCGCCGCGTGGTACTCGACGCCCGTGGCCCGCCCGCCCCCGTCGACGAGGACGCGGCTCACCACGGACCGGTCCCGGAGGGTGACGCCGTCGCTCCAGCGGCCCTGGGTCTTGAGGGGTGTGTACTTCGCGTACGAGGGGCAGTGCGGGATGCAGCTCGCACTGCCCACGCAGCGGCTCTCCGGGTCCGGCCGTCCGTGGCGGCCGCGCGGGACGTACCCGCGACCGGCGTCGTACCGGGGGTCCGGGACGCCGTTGCGCGCGTGTGGGGTGCCGACCACCCGCAGCTCGACCTCGCGCCGGGCCACCGGATCCCGCACGCGCCGCCCGTCGAGGCGGGCGGCGAGGACGCGGTCCAGACGGGCGGCCGGCAGCGGCCGCATGGGGAAGACATAGCCGTCGGGGAGCGGCAGCCCGAGCTGCTCGCGCTGCTCGTCGGCGTCGCCGGCCACCCCCAGCTCCTCCTCGGCCGCCCGGTAGTCGGGCTCCAGGTCCGCGTAGCCGAGCGGCCACCGCCGCCCGTACCCGAAGGCCTCGGTGTCGAAGTCCTCCGGGAGCATGCGCGGCGCGAGTCCGGTCCAGACGTTGCCGGTGCCGCCGTTGGCGCGGACGTAACCGCTGGCGTAGGGCAGCGGGCCGTCCTGCGGGAGGTGCCCGGCCGTCCGGTAGCCGGGGGTCCCGTCGGCGCCGACGAGGTCCGTCACCCCGGGCGAGGGCGCTTCCGTACGGGGCCCGAGGGGCGAACCGGGAACCATGCCGGAGGCCGCGAGATACGTGGTGAGGGGATCGCGGGCGGACCCGCCTCCAGGATCCGCTGCGCCCGCCTCCAGGACCAGCACCCGGCGCCCGTACCGTCCGAGCCGGTGGGCGACGAGCGAGCCCGCGACCCCGGCACCGACCACGATCACGTCGTAGCGCGTCACGGCCCGCTCCCCTCGATCGTGCCGAGGCCTTCGTGGCGGCCGGGAGCCTCGGCCCAACTCCCGTATCCACCAGGCTCCGTGGCGGGGGCCCGGAGCCCGGCCGCCTTCCACACCAGGCCCTCGGCGTAGGCGCGCGGGGAGACCAGGAAGGGCGGTGGTCCCGGCCAACTGCCCGTGTACCAGAGGTGGGTGACCGCCTCCGCCGCACTCCGCAGCTCCGGGTCCCCGGCGTCGTCGGGTTCCTCCGGCAGTTCGCGCAGCAACCGCGCGTACCGCCGCGCGCCGAGCTGCTCCGCGGCGACCGCACGGTACGCCTCGGCCATCCCGGTGGCGTCCAGCTCCGCTCCGTCGAAACCGGTCAGCCGTGCCGACAGGGAGGTGAAGCGCTGTGACTCGTCTGTGAGGGGCACGCGGGCATGGGTGCCCATCGTCTCCCGAGCCATGCGCCGCGCCCCGGGAAGGGCTTGATCGCGACCCTGGGCGCTCGGTTCCCCGTCGCCCGCGCCCTGGACGCCGGCCGGCGTACCGCACCGGTAAACATGAGAGTTGTTCACTTTCCATTGACAGGGCGGGTCCGGGGACCCGAAAGTGCCGTGAGCCATCCGCACGCCGCCGATCGAAGCGAGTCCTCATGACAGCGCCCCTACCCGAGTTCCCGGCCGGTTTCCTCTGGGGAGTCTCCGCCTCCGCCTTCCAGATCGAAGGCTCGCTCACGGCCGACGGACGCGGCCCCTCCAGCTGGGACGCCTTCACCGTCGAAGAGGGCCGCGTCAAGGACGGCTCCCGCGCGGACGTGGCCACCGACCACTACCGGCGCTACCGCGAGGACGTCGCCCTGATGGCCGAACTCGGCGTCGGCGCCTACCGGTTCTCGGTCTCCTGGTCCCGCGTCCTGCCCGAGGGGCACGGCCGCGTCAACGACAAGGGACTGGACTTCTACGACCGGCTCGTCGACGAACTCTGCGCCTCGGGGATCGCCCCGGTGCCCACGCTCTTCCACTGGGACACCCCGCTCGCCCTGGAGAAGGAGGGCGGCTGGCTCGTCCGGGACACCGCCGAGCGTTTCGCGGCGTACGCCTCGGTGGTCGCCGACCGGCTCGCCGACCGCGTACCCCGGTGGATCACCATCAACGAACCCGCCGAGGTCACCCTCCTCGGCTACGGCCTCGGCGAGCACGCCCCCGGCAGACGTCTGGTCTTCGACGCCCTGCCCGCCGCCCACCACCAGCTCCTGGCCCATGGACTCGGCGTACAGGCCCTGCGCGCGGCGGGCGCCCGCGAGATCGGCGTCGCCGTCTCCCACAGCCCCGTCTGGACCGCCGGCGACACCGACGACGACCGGGCGGCCGCCGAGCTGTACGACACGCTCACGAACCGCCTCTTCGCCGACCCCCTCCTGACCGGCGCCTACCCGGCCGGCCTTGCCTCGCTCCTGCCCGGACCCGTCGCGGACGACCTCAGGACGATCTCGGAGCCCCTCGACTGGTACGGGATCAACTACTACAACCCGATGCTGGTCGGCGCCCCGCGGCCGGCCGCCGACGCGTCCACCGAGGCGCCGACCGCCGGGTCCTCGTTCGGCGGCATCGAGATACCCCCGGACCTCCCGTTCGACATCCGGCAGATCGAAGGACGCGAACTCACCGACTTCGGCTGGCCGGTGGTCCCGGACGGACTGCGCGAACTCCTCGCCACCATGCGCGAGCGCTACGGCGACCGGCTGCCGCCCGTCTGCATCACCGAGAACGGCTGCTCCTACGGGGACGGCCCGGACCGCGAGACGGGGCGGATCGACGACGCCCGCCGGATCGCGTACCACGACGGCCACGTCCGCGCGCTGCACGAGGCGATGGCCGAGGGTACCGACGTCCGCGGCTACTTCATCTGGTCGATCCTCGACAACTTCGAGTGGGCGGAGGGGTTCCGGCAGCGCTTCGGGCTCGTCCACGTCGACTACGAGACGCTGGCGCGCACGCCCAAGGAGTCGTTCGCCTGGTACCGCGACCTGATCAAGAGCGGCAGATGACCGCCGAGGGGACGACGGCGGACGGAACCGCCGCCGCGCCGGCCCCCGGGACCGGCACCCCGGCCGGCGGGCGATGGGTGGGCGCGCTCTCCCTCGCCAACCTCGGGGTCTGGGTCGGCTGGTTCGGCCCGCTCCAACTGCTCCTGGCACGCCAGGCCGAACAGCTCACCCCCGACCACAAGGCGTCCACCCTCGCCCTGGTGACGGGGGTCGGCGCGGCGGTGTCGATGGTCGCCAACCCGGTCTTCGGCGCGCTCTCCGACCGGACGACGGCGTCCGTGGGCCGGCGGATCCCCTGGGTGATCGGCGGAGTGGCGGGCGGCGCGGCCGGACTGCTCGTCCTCGCCGCGGCGCAGAGCGTCGCGACCGTGATCGTGGGCTGGTGCCTGGTCCAGCTCGCCCTCAACGCGGCCTTCGCCGCGCTCACGGCGGCCGTCCCCGACCAGGTGCCGCCGCGGCGCCGCGGGCTGGTCGGCGGCTGGCTCGGCGTCTCCCAGGTCGTCGGCATCCTGGTGGGCACGGCGCTGGCCACGGTCGCGGGCGGGGTGGTCGGCGGATACCTGGCCTGCGCGGTCTTCACCGTGCTCGCGGCCGTTCCGTACGTCGTGATGCGGCGCGACACCCCGCTCGCCCCGGCCGACCGGCCGGTCTTCCGGTGGCGGACGTTCCTCGGCGGCTTCTGGATCGACCCGCGCCGCCATCCCGACTTCGGATGGGCCTGGCTCACCCGGTTCCTGATGAACCTGTCGTACTCCATCAGCACGATGTACCTGCTCTACTACCTGACCGACGCCGTGCGCTACGACGGTGACGCGGACAACGGCGTACTCGTCCTCACGGCGCTCAACGCGCTCACCCTGCTCTCCACGGTGGTGATCAGTGGCATCCGGTCGGACCGCAGCGGCCGGCGGAAGTGGTACGTGATCCGGTCCGGCCTCGTCATCTCCGCGGCCACCCTGCTGCTCGCCGTCTGGCAGACCTGGACGGGCGCCGTCGTCGCCTCCCTGGTGCTCGGCCTCGGTTTCGGCGTGTACACGGCCGTGGACTTCGCCCTGCTCACGGACGTGCTGCCGACGGCGGAGGACCGCGGCAAGGACCTGGGCGTCATCAACATCGCCAACGCGCTGCCGCAGGTCCTCGCCCCCGTGATCGCCGCCCCGGTCGTCACCCGCTTCGGCGGCTACACGGCCCTCTACGCCCTCGCTGGAGCCCTGGCCCTCGCGGGATCGGTCCTGGTACGCCGTATCCGCTCGGTCCCTTAGGCGACGGCTCGCCGTCGTCTACGGGCGGGCGGCCCCACGGCACCGCTCGGCCCGCCGCCGGGCCGCCTCGTCCGGCGCGGACCCCGGACCGCCGCCCCCGGACCTCAGACCTCGGGAAGGGACGGATGGGACGTCCACGGGGTCGGTGCGGTGATGGCCCAGCGTTCGTGGTCCCGCCAGTCCCCGTCGATGTAGAGGTAGGCGGGGGAGAGGCCCTCGTGGCGGAAGCCCAGTCGCCGGACCACGGCGAGTGAGGCCGTGTTCCCCGGCTGGATGTTGGCTTCGAGACGGTGGAGCCGCAGCTCGGTGAACGCGTACTCCAGGACGGCGGTGAGCCCCTCGGTCATGTAGCCGCGCCCCGCGGACGGGGCGAAGGCCGCGTAGCCGAGGGAGGCGCCCTGGTAGCGGCCCCGGATGATCGAGTTGATGTTGACCATGCCGGCTGCCGCGCCGGTCTCCCGGACCCGGATCAGCAGGCCCCGGTTGGTGCCGTCGTCGAAACGGCCCATCCAGGTCCGGAACTCCTCCGCGGTGGTGGGCAGTTGCATCCAGGGCCCGTGCAGCTCGGAGCTGGCGCGCACGAGCGAGCAGAACTCTTCCTGGTCGGCGAGGGTGAGCGGGTGCAGTGCGACCCGTGACGGAGTGGTGATCATGGGCCCACGGTATCCCCGCCCCCGGAGGAGGACAGGAATCGTTCCAAAACCGTCCCCAGCGGCGGTATAGGGTCGCTGGAGACCGGCCCGGACGCGACGGCCGGACGCGACGGGGGGCTCGCATTGGAACGCCTGGCCGAAGAGGACCGGCCCGCGCCCGCGGTGCTGCCCCCGCGGATGCGGGGAGGACTCGGGCTCACGGCGGTCGTCGCCGCCCTGGTGGTCGTCGCCCTCGGGGTCCTGTACACCGACGCCGGCCGGCCAGGCAGCGTGGACGCGCGGATCCTGGCCGCGGTCGAGGGAGTGGGCCCCCGGGCGCGGGACGTCGCCCTGGCCACGGACTTCCTGGGGGAACCCCTGGGCGCGGCGGCCCTGGTCGCGGCCGTCGTCACGGGCTGTCTGCTGCTGCGGCGGCCTCGGGCGGCGGTGCTCGTCGTCGCGGGCGTCGGCATCGCCGTGGTGACCACCAGGCTCCTCAAGCATCTCGTGGGACGCACCATCCACGGCGACGAGAACCTGTCGTACCCGAGCGGGCACACCGCCTTCCTCACCGCGCTCGTCCTCGTCGTGACGCTGCTCGCGACCGGCCGGACCGGCCTCGGCAGGACGGCCGGCACCGCACTCGTGCTGCTCGTGGCACTGGTCGCGGGCGTCGCCATGGGCTGGGCCCAGGTCGTCCTGGGCGCCCACTACCCGACCGACGCCCTCGGCGGCTGGTTCACCGCGCTGGCGGTGATCCCGGCGACCGCGTGGGCGGTCGACCGGGTGGCCGACTCCGTTCGGCGGAAGGCCGGCTGACGTGACGTCACCCCCACGGGGTGACGTCACGCCGAGCCACTCACACCACGCGCCGGAAGACGGGCTTCACCGGCCGCCCGCCCAGCCACGGGGTGGGGTCGGCGGCGTCCAGGGCCTTCCGGTACACCGCGCACGCCTGGGCCACCACGTCGACCGTGCGGTCGATGTCCTCGTCGTCGAGCGCGCTGCTCACCACGAACGACGGGGCGAGCACCCCGCCCGCGAGGAGCCGGCGCAGGAACAGCGTGCGGTACTCCTGCGACGGCTGCAGGTTCTCGTCGAGGGTTCCGAACACCAGGTTGCTGGCCCGGCCCCGCACGACGAGGTGGTCGCCGACGCCCATGGCGGCCGCGGCCTCGCGGACCCCGGCGGCAAGCCGCTCGCCGAGGGCGTGCAGGCGCGCGGTGATGCCCTCCTCGACATAGGTGGTCTGCACCGCCGTCGCCGCGGCGAGCGCGTGCGTCTCCGCGCCGTGCGTGGTGGACAGCAGGAACACCCGGTCTCCGGAGTGGCGCAGCCCGCCCCACTCCATCAGTTCGCGGCGCCCGGCGAGCGCGGAGACGGCGAACCCGTTGCCCAGCGCCTTGCCGAACGTGGAGAGGTCGGGGACGACCCCGTACAGGCCCTGCGCCCCCGCCTCGGACCAGCGCAGACCGGTGATCATCTCGTCGAAGACCAGGACGCAGCCGTGCCGGTCGGCCAGCTCGCGCAGTCCCGCGAGGTACCCGGGCGGGGGCTCCGTGTGCCCGGCCGGTTCGAGGATGAGGCAGGCCACCTCGTCCCGGTGGCGGGTGAGCAGCTCCTCCGTGGCGGCCAGGTCCCCGTAGGGGAACGCCACGGTGAGCTCGGTGGTCGCCGCCGGGATGCCGGCGGACATCGGCGTGGTGCCGATGAACCAGTCGTCGACGGAGAAGAACGGGTGGTCGCCGCAGACGGCCACCCGCGGGCGCCCGGTGACGGCGCGGGCGAGGCGTACGGCGGCGGTGGTGACGTCGGAGCCGTTCTTCGCGAACTTGACCATCTCGGCGGTCGGCACCGTGGCCAGGAACCGTTCCGCGGTCTCGACCTCCAGGATGGACGGCCGGACGAAGTTGCCGCCGCGGTCGATCTCCCGCCGTACCGCTTCGAGCACGCGCGGGTGGGCGTGCCCGAGACTGACCGACCGGAGCCCGGAGCCGTACTCGATGTAGCGATTGCCGTCGACGTCCCACACATGGGCGCCGCGGCCGTGACTGATGACCGGGGCCAGGTGCTCGGGGTACTGGTCGTCGCCCTTGGCGTAGGTGTGCGCGCCCCCGGGGATCAGGGCGTGCAGCCGCTCGTTGGCCTGCCGCGAGCGGGGCAGCCGGAACTCTTCGGTCTCTTCGGTGTCCACGCGGACTTCACTCTCCAGGGCGTCAGTGCTTGTGCTTGAGGGCCTCGGCGAGGCTCGGCGCCTCCCGGTCCCGCGGGGACATCGACACGGGCGGCAGCGGCCAGGGGATGGCGAGTTCCGGGTCGTCGAACGCGATCGTCACGTCCTCGGCCGGATCGTGCGGGCGGTCGATCCGGTACGAGGTGTCGGCGGTCTCGGTCAGCGCCTGGAAGCCGTGCGCGCACCCCGCCGGGATGTACAGGGTCGTCTGCGTCTCGCCGGACAGCTCGAAGAAAGCCCGGTTGCGGTAGGTCGGCGAGTCCGTCCGCAGGTCCACGACGACGTCGAAGATCCTGCCGTACGAGCACCGCACCAGCTTGGCCTCGCCGGCGCCGGAGCGCAGGTGCATGCCGCGCAGCACGCCCCGGACCGAACGGGACACGCTGTCCTGGACGAAGGCGTGCGGGTCGAGACCGACCGAGCGGATCACATCGGCGTCGAACGTGCGGCAGAAGAAGCCGCGTTCGTCGGCGTACGGGGTGGGCTCGAACAGGTACGCGCCGTCGATCTCCGGGACTGCGATCGCTTTCATGGTGTCTCCCGCAGGGCGTGGGCGTGGGCATGGCCGGTCCTCGGGAACACGGCCGCGGTCAGTGCGGTGAACTGGTCGTCGAGCTGCCGGGCGACGGTCAGGTTCCGCTCGGCGAGGGTCCGCCGCAGCTCCGGCGCCCGCCGCTCCAGTTCCCGGAACCGGTCGAGCAGCCGGTCGGCGTCGACCTCTCGGGCCGGGTGGCAGTACGCGCCGAGGCCCATCCGGTCCATGAGCGCGTCGCTCTTCGCCGCGTAGCTGAGCGCGAGCGTCGGCGCGCCGACCTTCAGCGCGCAGACCAGGTTGTGGTACCGGGTCGCCACCACGGTGTCGGCGGCCGCCATCTCCTTCATGAGGTCGGCGAGCGAGGCGGTCTCGGCTGCCGTGACCAGCGGGGAGTCCACCGCGGCGAGGATCGCGTCGACCACCTCGCGGTCGACGTCGTCGCCGGTGAGCAGCCGGACCGGCCTGCCGTCCTCGGCCAGGGCGCGGACGAAGCGGGTCGTCCCGTCCAGGTAGCGCCGGTGGATCTCCTCGGCCCGGGCGCGGTCGTCGTCGCCGCCGTGGAAGGCCATGACGCCGACGCACACCGGGCCGGGCCTCTCCGACGGGGTGCTCGACGGCGGCGTCGGGAGGGCGAAGGCGAGGTCCGGGTGGACCTCGTCGCGAGCGGTGTCGACACCCATCGCCCGCAGGGCGTCGCGGGACTGCTCGTCGCGGTACGACCGGTACGCGGCGAGCCGTGCCGACCGGCGGACCAGGGCCCGGGTCGCCCGGTTGCCGATCGGGGCGGCGCCGACGCCGACCAGCGCGACCCGGGTGCCGAACAGCCTGCCGGACGCGCAGAGCAGGAGCAGGGCGTACGGGAAGCCCCACGGCCGCAACGGCAGCGTGGCCTCCAGGACGCCCATGCCCGGCACGATCACCACGTCGTGCCGGCGCACCCAGGCGGCGGTGCGGACGGCGTCGACGAGTTTGCCGATCCCCTTGCCCACGACCGCGCCCGCCCGTGACGCGGTCCGGTACTCCCCGCGGTACCAGTGCAGCCGTGTCGCGGGGAGCCCGTGCCGGAGCCGTACGACCTCGGGACCGCCGCACATCGCGTCCACGACCGCTTCCCCGTGGTCCCGGCGGAGATAGGCGAGCACGGCCTCCATCGACCCGTCGTTGCCGAGGTTGCCCGAGCCGAGCAGTCCGAACAGTCCGACGCGGACCGGGTGCCCCGCCGGAGGCCTCATGTCCGCCTGCCTTCCCGGCCGGCCACGATCGCGTCGAGGGAGACGGTGAGCCGCGCCGGGTCGACCGGGGCGCGGTCCTCGACCCGCTCACCGGCGCCCGGCCGGACCCGGCTGGTGGCCCAGGAGACCAGGTGGCCGTAGCAGGCGCGCCGGTCGGCGGAGGTCAACGGCGCCCGTCGGATCGCCGCGACGAAGCCCCAGACGTACTCGGCGAGCAGCCGGGGCGTCGGGTGCAGCGGACCGGCCCGGCGCGGGTCCAGGTTGACGCACCGGGAACGCTTGGAGGGGTTGGCCCGCTCGGCGCGGGTGGGGTGGTCCCGGCGGAAGTACAGCAGCTCCGGCACCTGGTGGAAGGGCCCGTGCAGGCCGATCTCGGAGACGAACGTGCGGTCCGCGTGGTGATAGCTGTCGTGCGGCTTCACCCGGCGCAGCACGTCGGCCCGCATCACCCCGTAGAAGTCGTCACCGCCGGGCTCGAACAGCATGCTGCGGAAGCGCTCCGGCGCGCGCGGCGAGTCGGTGGAGAGCGTGTACTCGTACGGCACCTTGACCCGGCCCTCGCCGTCGATGACGGCCTGGTCGGCATGGGCCAGGATCACGTCGGGCCGCTCGTCCAGCGCGTCCACGCAGCGCCGCAGCAGGTCCCGCGCGTACAGGTCGTCGTGCGAGGCCCACTTGAACAGTTCGCCGCGGCACTGGGTGAACACGTAGTTGTGGTTCGGTGCGGCGCCGATGTTCCGGGGCAGCCGGATGTACCGGATGCGCGCGTCCTTCGCCGCGTACGTGCGGCAGATGTCCTGGGTGCCGTCGGTCGAGGCGTTGTCGGAGATGACCAGCTCGAAGTCCTCGTAGGTCTGACCGAGCAGGGCGTCGAGCGCCTCGGCGAGGTACTCCTCGCCGTTGTACACGGGCAGGCCGATGCCGAGCCGGGGTGGGGCGGTCATGATGTCCTCACTTCGGGAAGGGGGTTCTGGTGGTGCTCGCGCAGGGCGGAGCGCAGCTCCAGCCACCACACGGCCGAGCTGCCGAGGGTCGCGGCGGCGACACCCCAGGCCGAGCCGACCGTGCCCGCGGCGACCGCCCCGCCGAGCCCGCCGCCGACATAGAGGGTGGAGGCGATCAGCTGGCAGCGCAGGCTGCGCCGGGCCGCGGCGAGCGCGCGGAGCCCGGCGGCCGCGCCGGTGCCCAGGCTCGCGGCCGCGACGCCGAGCGCGGCCGGCACGATGAGCTCCGAGGCGGCCTGCCAGACGTCGCCGAGGACGAGCTCGCCGAGCCGGTCCGGCACGAGCAGCAGTGCCGCGCCCCAGAGCAGCGCGGCGACGGCCTGCCCGCCGCCGAGCAGGAGGCAGAACACGCGCAGGCGGTGCGGCGCCTGCCGCAGCACCCGTGCCGCCTCCGCGACGGTCACCAGCGACAGGCCCATCAGGACGGCCAGGAACGGGCCGAGCAGGAGCTCGGCGCCCCGGACCACCCCGACCGCGCTGACGCCGACGATCGCGCCGAGCCCGTACGCCCGCAGCTGGCCCGCGCCGCTGACGCCCACGTTCTCGACGAGGTACCGGTAGCCGAGGTCGCGCTGCTCGCGCATCCACGAGCGCGCCCCGGCCGGCCGGGGCGCGATACCGGACTGGAGGTAGCCGTATCCCGCGGCGACCGCGGCCGACGCCCCCCAGGCGAGCACGAAGGCGGCCACGCTGCCCACGCGGGCCGCCACGACCATGGCCGGGACCAGGGCGACGCCCATCACGACGTCGTTGACGAACGCCTTGCGCCCGGCACCCGCGGCGAAGAACGAGAACCGCCAGGCGTCCTGGAGGAGCAGCCCCGGCAGCACCACACCGAGGCAGGCGAACGCGGAGCCCACGGGGCCGCCGACCCCGAGCCCGAGGGCCAGGCACACCGTGCCGACGACGACGCCGACACCGAGCGCGGTACCCGACGACCGGGCCACCGCCCCGCGCCAGGACGCCTCCGGCACGCCGCTGAAACGGACCATGAGCGGGTCGGTGGCCAGCCCGCGGGAGATGCCGAGCACCACGCCGAAGGTCACCCAGGCCAGGCTGAACACGCCGAACGCGTCCAGCCCGAGCGAGCGCGCCACATAGATGCCCACCACGAAGTTGGTCGCGCTCGACGCCGCCTGGTCGGCGAGCCCCCAGGACAGCCGGCCGGCCATGGCACGCCGCGCGGCCGGCCGGCCGGGTCCGGCCGGGTCCGCGGGCGTCGTCGTCCTCTCCCTCTCGGTGCTCGTCACATCACGCCTTGATCAGTCCGGCGGAGGCCAGCGCGTCGGCCGCGCCGGCCACCGAGTCGAACGGCAGCCCGGACCGCTCGGCGACATCCAGCAGACCGCGCTCGCCGTCGGCCATGCTGAGCACCCACAGCATGGCCATCTGGGCCTGCTTGGCGTCGCTGCGGCCGCCGAGCGAGTCGTACAGCCCGCGGCGTCCCAACTGCGGTTCACCGTACGGGCTGAGGTTGACGTACCGCCGGTTGCGGTCGAGCAGGGAGAACGCCTCCCGGCAGACGGTCAGCGTGTCCTCCATCGCCTCCGGGGAGACGAAGCCGGGGTTGTCCGCCGAGGTGTGGTACTCGGGGTACCCGGCGTACGGGGTCCGGCTGAGCGAACCGACACCGAGATCGAAGCCGGGCGAGCAGTACTGCCGCTCGTCGTAGCCGTACGGAGTGAACTCGGTGATGTGGTGCGGGCGTTCGGAGGAGGTCAGGACGTGCCGCAGCACCCGGTCGATCTCCGCGTCGCCGCGCCTGCTCCGCTTGTACGTCAGCCGGCCGGGGTCGCCGGCACAGGCCAGCACGAGCCCGTGCCTGACCTTCTCGATCCGCTCCGCGTTGCGGGCGAGCCAGGTGATCGCACCGATGGTGCCGGGCGCGTAGATGAACCGGTAGGTGTAGTACGGCGTCTCCTCGGCCAGCGCCATCGCCAGGAACGTCGCCACCGCGATGCCGGCCAGGTTGTCGTTGGCCAGCGAGGGGTGGCAGACGTGACAGGAGACGATCACCTCCTCGGCGACCTGCCCGGGGACCACGTGCTCGGCGTAGGTGAGGTGCCCGTCCGCGAGCGTGGAGTCGACGCACACCTCGTACTCGCCGTCCGGCAGCGCGTCCAGGGTCTCCTGGGCCAGGCAGAACCCCCATTCCGGCGTGTAGTAACTGGTCCGGTACGGCACCCACGTCGGGTGGTCCGGCAGGGTGTGCAGATGCTCCCGCAGCTCCGACAGCGGCATGGTCCGCGCCACCGGCACGCTGTAGCCGAGCACGTGCAGGCTGGACGCCGCGAAGTCGACGACCCGGTTGCCCGCCGCGTCGGCGATGTACGCGTCCCGGATGTTCCACTCCTGGGGCACCGTCCAGTCGAGCACCTGCGTCCCGGTCGGCACCTCGTGCACCTCCAGCGGAACGTACTCGCCGACAATGTCCAGGGTGGCGCGCACCCCGTCGCCGGTGATGCTCCGGCAGAGCGGGTAGAGCCGCTCCACCAGTGCGTGCATCCGCCCGCCGGCCGAGGTCGTCGGCTCCTCGCCGGCCGCGGTCATCGGCGCCACCGCAGGGTGTCGTCGACGGTGCCGTTCTCGGACGCCGCGCGCAGCACGGCGAGCCGGGTGAAGCGACGCTCGAAGCCTTCCCGCGTGAGGGCGAACTCGCGGTAGGCGTCGGCGAGTTCGAGCGCGCCGCGCTTCACCGACCACTCGCAGTCGAAACCGGGCAGCGCGGCCCGGAACCGGGAGAAGTCCACCCGGTACGAGCGCGGATCGGCACCGGTCTCCCCGGTGATCACCACCTTCGAGCCCGACACCGCCTCGGCGACCTGCCCGGCGATCTCGGCGACCGTGACGTTGTTGATCTCGCTGCCGATGTTGAACGCCCGGTCGTGCACCGCCTCGCGCGGAGCCGTCAGCGCGGCGGTGAAGGCCCGCGCGATGTCGGCGGCGTGCACCAGCGGACGCCAGGGCGTGCCGTCGGACATCACGAGCACCTCGCCGGACAGCAGGGCGTGGCCCACCAGGTTGTTCAGCACGATGTCGGCGCGCAGCCGCGGCGAGAAGCCGAACGCGGTGGCGTTGCGCATGTACACCGGGCTGAAGTGGCCGTCGGCGAGCGCGTGCAGATCGTCCTCCACCCGCACCTTGGACTCCGCGTACGGCGTCACGGGGCGCAGCGGGGCGTCCTCCGCCACCAGCGCGTCACCGCCCGCGGCGCCGTAGACGGAACAGGTGGACGCGTACAGGAAGCGCCCCACCCCGGCCTCCTTGGCCAGTCGGGCGAGCCGTACGGAGGCGTGGTGGTTGATGTCGTAGGTGAGGTCCGGCGCCAGCGACCCCAGCGGGTCGTTGGAGAGCGCGGCCAGATGGATCACGGCGTCCACCCCGGCCACGTGCTCGGCCGTCACGTCGCGCAGGTCCACCCGATGTCCGGACGGGTCCGCCGGCGACGGGCCGAGCACGCAGTCCGCGAACAGGCCGGAGTCGAGACCGACGACCTCGTGCCCGGCGGCGGAGAGGACCGGGGCCATCACGGTGCCCAGGTAGCCCTGGTGTCCCGTCAGCAGTACGCGCAAGGTTCATTCCCCCAGATCGAGAGTGAGTTTGGTGACCGCGAACGCCTCGGCGTACCGCGCGTGGCATTCGATACCGCGGATCCGGGCCAGGCCGAGGAAGGCCTCCCGGTCGTACCAGGGACGGTGCCGCTGCGAGGGGTAGTGCTCCTGCAGCAGCCGTACCTTCTCCTCGGCGACCTCCGGCGACAGCGGTTGGTACGCCATCGGCCGACCGAGGTCGCCGTCCCACTTGACGATCTCGTAGCCGAGTACGAGATGGTCGCGGAACGCGGTGGGAAGCAGCCGTGCCAGGCCGCGATGATCCTGGTGCGCGTCGTCGGTGCGCGGCGCGAGGATCACGTCGGGCTCGGTCCGGGCGCGCAGCTCCTCGACCGCGGACTTGGCCTCCTCCCAGTGCGCGGGCAGCCGGCCGTCCGGCAGCTTGAGCACGGTCAGCCGCAGGTCGGCTCCCGGGCAGAAGGCGGCGAGCGCGGCGCGCTCCTCCTCCTCACGCTCGCCGCCGCCGCCGGAGAGCACCAGCGCGTCGACCCGTACGCCCGGCCGCGCGAGGCACAGGGTCAGCAGCGTGCCGCCCGCGCCGATGGCGATGTCGTCGCAGTGCGCCCCCACCGCGACGATCCGCTCCAGGCTCCCGGAGCCGAGCCGGATCACGCGGACCCCGCCGACGCGCCCGTGCTCACGCCGTCCCGCTCCCACACGGCCCACGGGCGGTCGCCGCGGGTGTACGCGGCGTCGAGCGCGGCCCGCTCCTTCACGGTGTCGGTCGGCTTCCAGAAGCCGCGGTGCTGGTAGGCCACCAGCCTTCCGCGCTTGGCCAGTTGGGCACAGCCGTCGGCGACCAGGTCGCCGTTCTCGGGTATGTGGTCGAAGACCTCCTGGCGGAGCACGAAGTAGCCGCCGTTCTCCCACAGCGGCATGTCGCTCACCGCCGTGATGCCGCCCACCAGACCGTCGTCACCCAGGTCCACGCAGTGGAACGAGGACTGCGGCGGCACCACCATCATCGACGCGCCGGCGTCACGCCGGGAGAACCGGTCGATCATCTCCGGCAGCGGGGCGTCGGTGAGCACGTCGGCGTAGTTGGCGAGGAACATCTCGTCGCCGTCCAGATGGTGGCGCACCCGGCGCAGCCGCTCGCCGATCGGCGACTCGATGCCGGTCTGCGCGAACGTGATCGTCCAGTCGGCGATGTCGGTGGAGAGCAGCTCGGTCCTCCCGCCCCGCAGGACGAAGTCGTTGGACGTCGTCTCCTCGTAGGTGAGGAAGAAGTTCTTGATGTGGTGGGCCCCGTACCCGAGGCACAGGATGAACTCCGTGTGCCCGAAGGACGCGTAGTAGCGCATGACGTGCCAGATCAGCGGGCGGGGACCGACCATCGCCATCGGCTTGGGGATGTCGTCGGTGGCTCCGCTGCGCATCCGCAGCCCGTAACCGCCGCAGAACAGGACGACCTTCATGCCTTCACCTCGACAACGCTCAGTTCCGGGATGGGGAAGACGAGCCGGCCGCCCCACTCGTGCACGAAGGACAGCTGCTCGACCAGCTCGTCCCGCAGGTTCCACGGGAGGACGAGGACGTAGTCCGGCCGGTCGGCGGCGATCCGCTCGGGCGGCAGGATCGGGATGCGGGTGCCCGGCGTGAAACGGCCGTGCTTGTAGGGGTTGCGGTCGACCGTGTAGGCGAGCAGGTCGGGCCGGATGCCGCAGTGGTTGAGGAGGGTGTTGCCCTTGCCCGGGGCGCCGTAGCCGACCACCGTCTCGCCGCGCTCGGCGGCGTCGATGAGGAACCGCAGGAGGTCCCGGCGCACCTTGGCCACCCGGGCGGAGAACTCCGCGTACCCGGACAGCTCCTGGAGCCCGGCGGCCTTCTCCCGGTCGAGGACCTCCGCCACCCGGCGGCTCGGCTCGCCGGCCACCTCGGACGGCCGCGCCCACAGCCGGATGGAGCCGCCGTGCGTGGGCAGCAGCTCGACGTCGACGAGCGTGAGCCCGCCGCTCGCGAGCGCCCGGGCGGCGGACGCCACCGTGTAGTACTGGAAGTGCTCGTGGTAGATCGTGTCGTACTGGTTCTCCTCGATCAGGGTCAGCAGGTGCTGCACCTCGACGGAGACCCAGCCGTCGTCCGCGACCAGGGCGCGCAGCCCTTCGGTGAAGCCGACCACGTCGGGGATGTGCGCGTACACGTTGTTGGCGACGACCAGGTCCGCCGGGCCGTGCTGGGCGCGGACGGCCGAGCCCGTCTCCGGCGAAAGGAACGCCGTGAGCGTGGGCACCCCCGCGTCCCGGGCCGCCGCACCGACGTTCACCGACGGCTCGATGCCGAGGCAGCGGATCCCCCGGTCCACCACGTGCTTCAGCAGGTACCCGTCATTGCTCGCGACCTCGACCACGAAGGCGTCGGGGCCGAGCCCGACCCGCCGCACGGCGTCGGCGACGTAGGTGCGCGCGTGCTCCACCCAGGAGGTCGAGTACGAGGAGAAGTACGCGTACTCCTGGAACGTCTCCTCCGGCGTGATCAGCGGCGGGATCTGCGCGAGCCAGCAGTCCGTGCAGACCCGCAGGTGCAGCGGGTACGCGGGCTCGGGCCGGTCCAGTCGGTCCGCGGCGAGAAAGCTCTCGCACGGCGGAGTCGCCCCCAGGTCGACGACGCTGGCCAGCGCCGCCGAACCGCAGAGTCGGCATCGTGTCATTTCTCCTGCCCCCCATCTCCGCTCGCGCGGGTGCCCCGCGGCGAGCCGGTCTCTTCATGCCCTGCCGGCGGCGCGCTGGTCCCGCCGCCCGACCCCACCGCGATCGCGGTGCGGTACTCCTCAAGGAGGCGTTCGAGCCCGACGGACGGGCTGAACCCCTTCTCGTAACGGCGCCGGGCCGCCTCACCCATCTCCCGGTTGCGGTCCGGCTCCGCCGCGATCCGGCGGATGCGGGACGCGAGCGAGGCGGGATCGCCCGGCCGGTGCAGCAGGCCGGTCACCCCGTCCTCGACGAGTTCGACGAAGGCGCCGTGAGCGGCCGCGACGGCCGGGACCCCCGCCGCCATCGCCTCCGCGACCACCAGGCCGAAGGTCTCCATGGCCAGCGAGGGAGCCAGCACGGCCACCGACCGCGCGACGGCCCTCCGGCACTCCTCCGGGTCCCACAGCCCGGCGTACCGGACGTCCTCCCGGCCCGCCGCCCAGGCGGACACCTCGGGCTCCAGCGGCCCCGCCCCGGCGATCACGAGCGGCACGCCCACACCGCCGCCCGCCGCGACCTCGTCCCAGGCGGCCATGAGCAGCCGTACGCCCTTGGTCTCCGCGAGCCGGCCGAGGAAGAGCAGCTGCTCGCCCGCGCCCTTCCGGAGGGTGCCCGGGTCGGGCACGAAGTTGTGCTTCACCGCCAGCCGCTCGGCCGGCATCCCGGAGCGGACCAGGACGTCGCGCTGGGCCGAGGAGATGCAGAGGAACCGCTCCACACCGGACCACCAGCGCCGCCGGTTGACCGTCAGGCTGACCGCGAGCGGCACCGTCGCCAGCCGGGAGTTCCGGTAGCAGCCGTGCCGGACGGCGGGCAGCGACGCCGCCGAGCCCACGCACTCGGTGCACTGCCGCCCGGCCCGGTGCAGCGTCCCCGGCGGGCACACCTGGGTGTAGTTGTGCAGCGTGGCGACGACGGGAACGCCGACGTCCGCGCAGGCGGCGAGCACCGAGGGCGAAAGGAGCGGGAACACGTTGTGGACGTGCACCACGTCCGGCCGGTCGGCGCGGAGCCGGGCGGTGAGCTCCGCGCGGGACGCCGGGTTCCACGGCACGAGCAGCGGCACCGCGACCTTGCCCAGCAGGGAGCGGGCGGCGATGTCGTCACTGCGCCGCTCGAACAGGTCGACCCGGTGGCCGGCCGCGCGCAGCAGCCCCACCTCTTCGTCGACGACCCGGTTCTCCCCGCTCGGCTGCGCCGAGGAGTAACGGTTGTGGACCACGAGGACATGCATGCTCAGGTCACCTCCTGGCCCAGAGCGGGATACGGCGTCGGGTGATGTCGTGCGTCGGTACGGGCGTGGCCGGGGCGGGGACCGCGAGGAGCGAGGCGGCCAGGGCCAGATGGAGCAGATACGCGGAGGCGTCGCCGAGACCCACCTCGGTGTACGAGGAGATCCCGCAGTAGCCGATCAGGAAGATCGCGCAGGCCCTCGGCAGCGACGGCGGCCGCAGCAGCGCGACACCGCCGAGCACGATGACGATGGCCGCCACGAGGGTGACGCCGACCAGCCCCTGCTCGTCGTAGACGGCCAGCCAGCTGTTGTCGATCGGCAGGCCGTCGAACGACTTGTCGCCCAGGCCCGTGCCGAACACCCTCTCGCCGGTCGTCCGGGGCGCCGAGAGGAGCGCGTCCCAGACCTTGGCCCGTCCGGTCAGGTTGGCGAAGTTCTCCTGGCTCTGCCCGCGCAGGAACCACGCCCGCAGCGCGGAGCTGAACACCACCGCGGCCACCGTCGCGCACAGCACCGCCCAGGCGAAGAACCGGCGGGCGGCGGCGCTCGTCAGGATGAGCGAGCCGATCGCCAGCACGAGCCCGATGAGCAGGCCGAGCGTGGCCGTCCGGGTGTGGGTCATCGCGAGCAGCACGAGGGACGGCACGATGACCACCGCGGCACCGGCGCCGGTGGTCCGGCGGCCGAGCAGGAGCAGCACGGCGAGCCCGATGACCACCGCGGCGTACTGGCCGATCTGCGGCGGGGTCAGCGGCCACAGCGCGCCGACCAGACGCCCGCCGTAGTACTCGGGCATGGCCGTCGCCGGTGAGACGGCCAGGCCCGCGGCCACCAGCACCAGGACCGCGAAGTACATCCGTATGTGGTGGCGGACGAAGGTCAGTCCGCCGTCCCACCAGCGGGTGAGCAGCCACAGCGTGGCGACGAAGAGAGCCAGCCGGGCGCAGCGGAACAGCGCGCCGACCCCGACCTCCAGCTGCACGCTGGCGATCAGACTCGGCACGAGCAGCAGCGTGAGCAGGAGGACGAACGCGCTGGGCCGGATCCGCAGCCGGGGGTTGAGTGCCAGAGCCAGCGCGAACGCCGCGACCAGCGCGCCCATGGTGGCCATCTGAATGAGGGAGCGGGGGATCGCGACCACGGTCTTCGCCCCCGCCGAGCCCAGCGTGTTGAGGCCCAGCAGCGCCCAGACGATCCCGACGGCCTTCGGAGTGCCGCCGGGGCGCGGCCCGTCGGCGGGGCGTGGGCCCGCCGGGTCCGCCGCGAACGGCGGCCGGTCGTGCCTCAGATCGTCGTCCATCTCAACCACCGGCCCGGGGGCCGAAGCTGCTGCCGGCGTCCTGCCCGTACGGTGCGCCCTGCCACTGCCGGGAGTCCAGCGCCCGGCTCCGGTCGCCCGCGACGAAGTTCCACGGACCCTGGTACAGGTTGCCGTGCCAGCGGTTCTGCTGCCGGTGGGTGATCGCCTCCGCCACCCGCCCGCCCTTGTACGGCGACCAGTCCGGCGAGGTGCCGTCGTTGGCGAACACCGCCATCCGCGCGCACTCCGCCGCGCAGCCCACGACGGACGGGTCGAGGACGAAGCGGTTGCCCCGGATGTCGACCCGCTGCGTCTTCCACCGGCAGTCTCCGTAGAGCGGTGCGACGGCGATCGCGGGCCGCGCGCAGCGGCCGGTGTCCTTCACCAGGAGGGTGCAGTAGCCGGTGGACGTGTTGGCCGGGCTGTTGCAGAACCGGTCGGCGTTCTCCCAGAGGGTGATCCCGTTCCAGTTGTTCTCCAGCACGTTGCCGTAGATCTCGATCCTGTCGGTGCGGGCCGGGATTCGCGGTTCGCCTCCGGCCTCGGAGACGTAGACCGTGGCGTACGGGAAGTCGTCGCCGTCCCTCGCGTACGCGCGGCCCTCGACCCAGTTGTTGCGCCGGATCGTGTTGTTCCGGACGACCGCGTTGTAGCTGGTCTCGTACATCAGCGCGGCACCGTCGTTGGACTCCAGCAGGTTGTCCTCGACGAGGAAGTCGTTGTTGTTGTTGTCGGCCCACAGTCCGGCGCCGCGGTTGGCGTGCACCCAGTTGCCGCGTACGTCGGCGCCGTCGACGGCCCAGAACTTGATGCCGCCGGTGCAGCCGCAGCCGGGCTGCCGCCGCTCCCAGTCGTCGGTGTTGTTGCCGACGATCTCGTTGCCCTCGACCACCAGGCCGCGGAGGGAGTCACCGGTCTTGTAGGCGTTCATGCCGTACTGGCCGTTGTCCCGCAGACAGCTGGCGCGGACCCGCTGGCGCGCACCTGCCATCAGGCCGGCCCCGGAGTTGTACTGGACGGTCGTGTGCTCGATCACCCACCCGTCGGCCATGTCGTGGTTGACCACGCCCTCGTCGTGCGGCGCGATGAAGCGCTCCACGGTCAGATGGCTGAGGGTCACGCCGGTGGCCGTGCCGCCGAAGGCGTACTGGTTGACCTTCCGGCCGTCGAGCACCGCGCCGGGCGCGCCGATGTAGCGGTCGCCCTCCTTGACGATGACCTGCGCGTAGGGGTCGGACTCCAGAGTGTGCCTCCCCGGTCGCAGCCAGAACGTGGTGTGCGGAGGGCTGTTCTCGGTCTTGGTGGCCAGATCGCCGACGACCGCGGGGTCGACCGTCACCGCCCCCGGCGGCGCGGTCACCGGCCCGGGTACGGCCCGGTCGCACACCCGGGCCCGGGAGGTGGCGGGCGCGCCGGGCGCCTCGGAGACGTGGGAGGAGGCGGACGCGCCGAACGGGGCGGCCGCGCCGGACCCTCCGGTCGCCCGCGCCGGGGCGTCCGGTGTGCTCGTGCAGCCGGTCGCCACCAGCAGGACCACCGTCAGTGGTGTCACCGCCCAGGCCCCGTACCGCCCCCTGATCCCCACGCGCCCCCCTAGCCGCTGAACCCGAGCACGGTGGTGAACCCGGACACGCCGTCGGCGTGGCCGGTGCCGACCAGCGTGGTGGCGGGTTCCTTGCGCCCGAAGCCCGCGGAGTACCAGCCCAGCGGCGGGTGGTTCTCCCCGCGATGCGCCCGCCAGGACAGCTCCCCGGGCAGGTCGAGCACCGCCGAGCGGTCCTCGCCGTCCCGGGTCCAGGTGAGCAGCGCCCGGTTCCCCGTCAGGTCGGCGGAGACGGCCGGACCCAGGTGGAACGCGAGACGCACCGCACCGGGGGCGCCGCGGACCTCGTCCACCACGCGCAGCTCCCGGCTGGCGGCGGTCAGTTCCACCCGGCGGCGGTGCACGGAGCGCTGGTAACCGTCGTGCTCGGCGCACCAGCGGGCCGTTCCCCCGGCGGGGCCGGGCGACGGGTCCGCCACCAGGACGCGGGTGCGGGCGTGCCGGGTCCACAGGAACGGACCGCCCGAGACGGACTGGTCGCCGCCGTCCCACTGCAGGGTGTTGTGGCCGAGGGTCGACCGGAAGTACTGCCGCCACTCGGGCTGCCCGTGGTAGCAGAACGTGCCCGGGTCGGCGAGCACGTCGACCCCGTCGTGCCGGACCTCCACGGACAGCGCGTCGGCGTGGGCGTGCGCGGCGATGGACAGGAACCCGTGCGGGCCGCCGTCGCAGCGGCACCAGATCTCCCCGGGGCCGCGCAGGATCGTCATGCCCGCGTCGGCGAAGTGGGCCGGCCGCCTCGCAGGGCGGGTCACCGCCGGTCCCGTGCTCGCGTACGGCCGGACGAGCGCGGCGAGCAGCGGCGTGCGGACATCGGTGCCCGTCACCTCCGGCCACCAGTCGAGCCGGCCGAACACGGCGCCCCCGGTGGCGAGGAGCGAGGCCCAGCGATCGGTGCCCGCGCCGTCCACGATGAGACCGTGCCCGTCGTCCGCGTCGCCCTGCCGCGGCGGCCGTAACCGGCCGTCCACGACGGCGGCGAGCGCGTCTGTCATCCGCAGCAGCACCAGCCGGACGGTCGCGGGGACCGGCAGGCCGGCCGCGTCCGCCTCGGCGACCGCGGCCAGGCCGAGTTCGAGCACCAGCCCGTGGTACTCGGTGGCCAGCTCACGGTTGAGGCCCGAGCCGAAGGTGTTGCTCCGCAGATGCCGGTCGAGGGACCGCATCGCGTCGGCCCGCCAGCCCGCCGACGACGGGAACCACGCGAACGCGCAGGCCGCGGCGAGCTGACCGGCGGCCTCGGCGATGATGTGGTTGTTCGCCGAGGACCCCCGGCTGGGAAAGGCGGCCAGCCAGCGCTGGTGGTGCCAGATCTGCTTCCGCGCCACCGGGTTGTCCTCGAACAGCGCGGCCGCGCCCGGCCAGCCGTCCAGCAGCCGGCGGATCCACACCCAGGACAGGAGCCGGATCCCCAGTTCGATGCCGCTGATCCAGTGCACCCCGCGCAGCGGCGCGTTCGCCGCCCACCACAGCCGCAGGTGCTTCGCCACCCGCTCGGCGTACCGATCGTCCCCGGTGACCGCGTAGGCGGCGGCGAGCACGGTGAGGTACTGGTGCCGGGACAGCTCCCAGATCTGCTTGATGTCCCCGACCGTCTCCTCCTTCCGGTAGGGCACGTCGAAGGCGTACCCCCACGGGGCCCGCCGCCCGGTCTTCGGGTCGTACCACCAGTCCGGGTCGGTCAGGTCGTCGCGGTGCACCCCGAAGTACTCGGCGTGCCCGGCCATCAGCCGGTCCGCCTCGGCGACGAGCCGCTTCGCCGCGTCCGGCGGCACGGCGGCGATCGTCCCGGCGGGCAGGACGGCGGTGAAGCGGGCGCCGGTCACGTCCGGCGCGTCCGGCAGCGCCGACCGCCAGCGCCGTCTGCGCACCGTGTCGCCGACCCGTCCGCCGACCTCCTGGGGCCCCATCCGGGACAACCGCCGGAGGTACCAGCCCGCACTCATGGTCATCGAGCGCCCGCCAGGGTCACGGGCGCGCCACCGGCCAGACCGGCCTGTACGGCGAGGGTGGCCGCCGTGGTGGCGACCAGGGACTCCAGCGGCACCGGCATCGGCCCACCGGTGCGCACCGCCTTGACGAACGCGGCCAGCTCGGCGTTCTGCCCCTTGTTCCTGGCCTGCGGCAGCCGGGAGCTGACCCAGCGCTTGGTGCCGTAGACCGAGGCGCGGACGAAGTCGTCGAGCCGCAGCACCTTGCCGTCGGCGACGAGGTCCAGCGTCTCCTTGGGGAAGCTCGACGCTCCGGTGGTGACGTAGCTGATGGTGGCGGTGGACCCGTCCGGGTAGCGCAGCACGACCTGGAGGTCGTCGCTGCCGGACGTCGAGACCGCGTACACCGAGACCGGATCGGCGCCGAGCAGCCAGCTCGCCGTGTCGATGAAGTGGCCGCCCTCACCGGCGAACCGCGAGCCCTCGGTGCCCTGCTGGAGGTACCAGCTGCCGTGCTGCAGCCGGCCCGCGTTGACCAGGTAACGGAGGTTCGCCGGGCCGGTCCGGACGCCGAACCGGGCCTTGGCCTCCTGCAGCAGCGGCGCGAACCGGCGGTTGAAGCCGACCTGCAGCCGGTCGTTGCCGGACTCCTCCACGGCCGAGAGGACCCCGGCCAGCTCGTCCTCGGAGAGGGCGAGGGGCTTCTCCACGAAGACCGACTTGCCGGCGAGCAGCGCCCTGCGGGTCAGTTCGGCGTGCGAGCTGTGCCGGGTGACGACGAACACCGCGTCGATGGATGCGTCGCCGAGCACCGCGTCGAGATCGGTGGTCGCCTCGGCGAAGCCGAACTTCCGCTGCGCGTTGGCCGCGGACAGCGCGGTCGTGGTGACCACGGTGGACAGTTCGACGCCGTCGCGCTTGGCCAGGTGCGGCAGCAGCATCGACGTCGCGTAGTTGCCCGCGCCGACGAACGCGAGGCGCACCGGCGCGTTCGCCGGCCGGGACAGGGCGGGCGCTCCGGCACCGCGGCGGACCGCGGGCACGGCCACCGCCGGTGCCGGGGCCGATGCCTCGTCCTTCTCCTCCGGGTACCGGAACAGCACGGCCACGGCCTTCAGGTCGCCGTCCTTCAGCCGCCGGTACGTGTCGACGGCGTCGTCGAAGCCGGCGACGTGGGACACCAGGGGCTCCACGTCGACACTGCCGCGGGCCATGAGGTCCAGGAAGCACGCCAGGTTGCGGCGCTCGGTCCAGCGGACGTAGCCGATCGGGTAGTCCCGCCCCTCCAGCTCGTACTCCGGGTCGTAGCGCCCGGGGCCGTACGAGCGGGAGAACCGGACGTCCAGCTCCTTCTCGTAGTACGCGTTCCACGGCAGGTCCAGGCGGCACTTGCCGATGTCGACGACGCGGCCGCGGTCCCGGCACAGCCGGGCGGCGAGCTCGACGGGCTGATTGCTGCCGCCGCCGGCGGCCAGGTACACCTGGTCCACGCCGTGACCGTCGGTGAGTTCGGCGACGGCGGCCTCCACGGCCGTGGAACCGGGATCACCGCAGGCCACGGCGCCCAGGCGCTCGGCGAGCTCGCACCGCGCCGGGTCGGGGTCGGCCCCGACGACGCGGACGCCCGAGGCGGTGAGGAGCTGCACCACCAGCTGCCCGATCAGCCCGAGACCGATGACGAGCGCCGTTTCGCCGAGCTGCGGCTCGCCCTGCCGGACGCCCTGCATCGCGATCGATCCGACGGTGCCGAAGGCCGCGTACCGCGGCGCGAGGCCGTCCGGCACCTTGGCGTAGAGGTTCTTCGGCACCCAGTTCAGCTCGGCGTGCAGGGCGTGCTCGTTGCCCGCGCAGGCCACGACGTCGCCGACCTTCACGTCGTCGACGCCGGGGCCGACCTGCTCCACCACGCCGCACAGCGAATAGCCCAGCGGGGTGTACGAGTCCAGCTTGCCCATCACCTTCTGGTAGGTGGCGGGAAGCCCGTTGGTCGCCACGCTCTGCATGACCTTGGCCACCTGGTCCGGGCGGGAGCGGGCCTTGCCCAGCATCGACATGCCGGCCTCGGAGACCTTCATCAGCTCGGTCCCGGTCGATATCAGCGAGTAGGAGGTGCGGACGAGCACGCCGCCCGGCTTGCACCCCGGTACCGGCACGTCGAGCACCGCGAGTTCGCCGGTCTTGTAGTTCTGTACAACCTGTTTCACCGAAGTCCCCTTGTTCCTAAGCTTTCTCGTGCGTGTCCCGGCCGGACCCGGAGGTCGCGCCGCGATACCAGTACTCGAGGGTCAGCACGTGCCAGAGATGCTTGGAGAAGTCCCGCTGCCCGGCGGCGTCCTCGGCGACCATGCGCGCCAGCGCGTCGCGGCGCAGGAAGCCGTTCCGGACGAGGACGCCGTCGTTCACCACCTCGCGCACCAGCGGGGCCAGATCCCGGCTCATCCAGGCCCGCAGCGGGGCGCTGAACAGACCCTTGGGCCGGTACACGATCTCCCGTGGCAGGACCGAGGTGGCCGCCTCCTTGAGGACGGCCTTGCCCTGCCGCCCGACGATCTTGCGGTCGCCGGGCACGGCGAACGCCGCCCTGACCACCTCGACGTCCACGTACGGCACCCGCACCTCGGTGGACGCGGCCATGCTCGACCGGTCCGTGTACGCGAGGTTCAGGCCCGGCAGGAACATCCGGGCGTCGCCCAGGCACATGCGGTTGACGAAGTCGTCGAGCTCGTTGTCCTCGTAGACGTCCGCGTGCTCGGTCAGCACGTCCCCGACCGTCCCGGCCAGATCCGGGTTCACCAGGGCGAGCAGCTCCTCCTGGTCGTACATGGTGTAGCTGCGCCGGAACGCGGTCTCCTCCGGCAGGTCGGCGAAGGAGAGGAACCGCTTGGCGAAGCGCACCGACCGGTAGCCCCGGCGGGCCGTGGCCACCGGCAGCCGGTCCACCGCCGCGGACACCCCGCGCCGCAGCGGGCCCGGGACGCGCTGGTAGCGCAGCGCGATCGTGTTGGCCAGGTGCTTGCGGTACCCGGCGAACAGCTCGTCGGCCCCCATCCCCGAGAGCATCACCTTGACCCCGGCCTCCCGGGCGGCCGAGCAGATCAGGAACGTGTTGATCGCGGCGGGGTCGCCGATCGGCTCGTCCAGGTGGTACGTCATCCGCGGCAGCAGATCGAGCACGTCCGGAGCGATCTCGATCTCGTGCAGGTCGACGCCGAACCGCTCGGCCACCTGACGCGCATAGCGGAGGTCGTCCGGCATCGCCTCGAACTTGGCGTCCTCGGCGCGGAACCCGATGGTGTAAGCGGAGATCCCGGGCCGGTCACGGGCCGCCAGGGCGGTCAGATAGCTGGAGTCGAGCCCTCCGGAGAGGAACGTCGCCACGGGCACGTCGGCGAGCAGATGGCGCCGGGTCGACTCCTCGACGATGGCGGCCACGTCCGGCAGTTCGCCCCCGAGGGCCCGCTCTCGGCCCTCGGCGGCGACGTCCTTCAGGTTCCAGTACCGGCCCCGGTCCACCCGGCCGTCGGGCCGGACGCGCAGCCAGCTCCCCGGGGGCAGTTTCTCCGCCTCGCGGTACGCGCATCGCGAGTCCGGCACCCAGTAGTAGAGGAGCGAGGCCACCAGCGCCGCGTCGTCCACCCCCAGCGATCCGCCGGTGGCGGCGGCCAGCGCCTTCAGCTCGGAGGCGAAGACCAGACCCTCCCCGCGCCGGAGCAGGAACAGCGGCTTGATGCCGAGCTGGTCCCTGGCGAGCACCAGCTCCCCGGTGCGCTCGTCGAAGATCCCGAACGCGAACATGCCGCGCAGCCGGGGCAGACAGTCCGAGCCCCAGCGCCGCCACGCCTCCAGCAGCACCTCCGTGTCCGAGGTACCGCGAAAGCGCACCCCGCCCGCCGCCAGCTCGGCCCGCAGCTCGGGCGCGTTGTACAGCTCGCCGTTGTACGTCAGCACGAGTCCGTCGGAGACCATCGGCTGCGCGCCGGTCTCCGACAGGTCGACGATCGCCAGCCGGCGGTGCCCGAGGTGCACCTCGCCGTCACCGGCGCGATGGCTGTACCGGCCCGCCCCGTCCGGACCGCGGTGCGCGAGGGTGTCGGTGAGCCGGTCGGTCACGACCTTCCCGTCCGGCCATCGGTACGTGCCTGCGATGCCACACATGTCCTACCGCCCCTCCTGGTCGTCGTTGTCCGGAACCCGCGCCGCCCACATCGGCAGCCGCTCCGCCTTCCGCCGCCCGGTCCCGTTCGGCCGGGCCGGCCGTTCGCCCTCGCCGCGCGGCGCGGCGTGCGGCCCGTCCCACAGCGTGCCGTCGGTCCGGTCGGCCGGATCGGGGTCGATCAGCACCACACCGATGACCGCGATGCGCTGGTCCGCGAGGTGCCGCGCCACGGTGTGCAGCCAGGCGGCGCTGCCGTGCCCGGCGCGTACGACGAGGACCGTCCGGGTGCCCAGGTGCTGGAGGTCGGTCCACGCCGTACCGGGTGCCACCGAGCCGACGCCGAGGCGCCGTTGCTGGTGCGGCACGGAGGCGGCGCGCTCGGCGCTCACCACCGTCGGGTCCTCCGGCTTCGGGCGGCGATGCGTGAGCGGCAGTCCGGGCAGACCGTCGATGACGGCCACGGGCCCGTCCGCCGCGAGCGCGCCGGCCAGGTCCAGGGCGATCCCGGTGGTGGCACGGGCGGAGCCCAGTTCGAGCAGCGACACCGCTCCCGCGGAGCCCCGGACGGTGCGGGCCAGGGATGCCGTGAGCCGGGTCCGGGCCGCCCGCGCCCGGCGGCGCTGCCACAACCGGGGTGACCGGCGGGGCAGTTCGGCGATGACGGAGGCGCCGAGGTTCGCCGCGATCTCCCGGCGCAGCACCGGGCGGTCCGCCACCACCGCGCCCACCGCGGCCACCGCGAGCCCGAGGGCGAGCCCCAGGGCCAGCCCGATCGCGGCGTTCATGGCGGCGGTCCTGGGCAGGGAGTGCCGCACCGCGCGGGGCGCGTCCACGATCTGCGTACCGGCGATGAGCCGGGGCGTGCCGATCCGCGCCTCCGCGGCGCGTCGGCCGAAGTCGGATATCTGCGAGGTGAGTTCGGCCCGGCGGGCGAAGAGCGACTCCATGTTCGCCGACACCTTCGGCCCGTTCTCCGCGGACCCCTCGCCGATGGCCTTGTCGACCTGGGCGAGGTCGGCCCGCAGCCGGTCCCGCTGGTCGAGCAGGGCCTTGGACTCGGCGTTCGCGGCTTCCCTTATGCGCCTGACGTGGTCCGCGACGAACGCGTCGGCGAGCGCCCGGGCGCGCGCCACGGCCTCCGCGTCGCTGTCACCCGCCACGTCGATCCGCAGCAGGTTGTTGGTCAGGCCGACACCCTCGTAGTCCTTCATGAACTCCTCGGGCTTCTCCCGGGAGCCGAGGGACCGCAGCGCCTGGTCGGCGATCCGGGTGGTCTGCAGCAGCGCGGCGTCGGTCCGGATGAGGGTCCCCGGGTCGTTGGGCTGGTCCTCCTGGTGTGCCACCAGGAGCTTGGTCGTCGCGGTCGGCGGGGGTGGCATCAGCACGGCCATGGCCACGCCGAGGAGGAGGCCGATGAGGGCCATGGAACCCCAGAGGCGGCGTCGCCTGCGGACCGCCACCACCAGCACCTGGAGGTCGAGCAGGGGAGCGGGGGACGCCGACTCCGGCGTCGTGCGGGTCGTCACCCTTCACCCCCGGTCGCGTCGGCGCCGACCGCGACGGCCTGCGGGGCGGTACGGCGGGGACGGCCGGACGAGCGCGCGGGACGGGCCCAGACCGCGCCGGCGAGGACGGTGCCGACGACCTCGTGCCGGGCGTCGGCGCAGGCCTCGGCGATCCCCGCGAGTTCCCCTGCGGTCCAGCTGCCCGCGCTGACCACGACCACGGCACCGGACTCGCCCGCGCGGTCCGGCACCATCGGCCGGGACAGCGAGACCCCGACGACGTGCAGGACGAGCAGACCGCCGCCCGAGGAGTCCGGAGAGGAGTCGTTCCCGGCCTCGGCGACGAGCTGTTCGGCCGCCCGGCGGGCGACCTCGTCGCCGTCCGGGACGACGACCAGCAGCCGCCGGGGGGCCGGCAGCCGGTCCCGGAGGCGGGCGCACACCCGCCGGTACCGGATCCGCCGGCTCTCGTCGTCCCCGGAGGCTCCCGGGGCCGGGAGGTCCCAGCGGACGTCGACGCCGAGCAGACGGCGGAACAGTGCCCGGGGGCCACCGCCCTTCTTCCGGTGCGCGGCCCGTTCACCGGGGACGTCGACGGCGCCGAGCAGCGTCGTGCCCAGTGCCGCGGTGATGTCCGCCCCGGTGCGCGGCCGACGGCCCATGCGCGCGGCGGCGAGATGGCCGATGACCGCGCACAGGACGAACAGCAGCGCCCCGGCGACGATGAGCTGCACCCTCGTCGGCGGTGCCTCCCCGGCCGGCCGGGCCGCCGGGCCCATGACGACCATGGCGGGCCGGTCGTCGGTCGTCTCGGCCTTGTCCAGCTTGTCCACGGCCTCCTGCAGCGCGGTGCGCAGCTTCGCCAGCTCGGTACGGGTCTGCACGCTCTCCACGCTCTGCCCCGGACCGGCCTCGTCGGCCAGCTCGTTGATGCGGCGGGTGGTCTTCACCACCAGCTGCCGCAGTGCCTCGGGCCGCGCCGCCGCCTCGGGGTCGCTCTCGGCTCCCATGATCTGCGCGGCGAAGGTGACGAACTGCTGGGCGACCGTGTCGGACAGACGCTGTGCGCGCTCCGGGGTGTCCGCCGTGCCCGAGATCTTGATGATGTTCCCGTCCGCGGCCTTGGCGCTCACCCGGTCCCGCAGCTCGATGCCGTCGACACCGGCCCAGCCGAGCTCGGCGGCCGCGCGGTCGACCACCACCGAACTGGTCGCGATCTCCGCCTGGGTCAGCAGCTCGCGCTCCTCCCACGCCCCGGGCAGCAGCACCGATGCCGATGTCGTGTAGCGGGGCGGAAGAAGCAGGGAGGTGCCGTAGCCGAGGAGCGCGCCCACCACGGCCAGGACGGTGAGAAGGCGCCCACGCCGACGGAGGATCCGTCCGATCGTGACCAGACGTATGGTGTCATCGCTCAACGGCGCGGCCTTCTCCCCGTCCGGACCGGGCCGTTCAGCGACACGGGGGTCTGATCACGGCAGGCGGCGGCGTAGGCGGCCAGCAGCGACTGCTGCGAGTGCCGCCAGGCGAGCTGCCCGCTGATGCGTTCCTGGCCGATCTTGCCCATCCGGGCGCGCTCCTCCGGGTCGTCGAGGAGCCGCGCGACGAGCCCGGCGAACGCGGCCTCGTCGTTGGCGGGCGCGTACACGGCTGCGTCACCGGCGGAGACCCGTGCCTCCCGGAGGTCGAACGACACGATGGGCCGGCCCATCACCATGTACTCGAGGACCTTGTTCATCGTCGACACGTCGTTGAGCGGATTGCGCGGGTCGGGAGAGAGGCACACGTCCGCGGTGGACAGGTAGCGCGCCAGGTCGGCGTCCGGAATGCGGCCCGTGAACTCCACCTGTTCCGAGAGCCCGAGCCGCCGGGACAGCTCGACCATCGCGTCGTGGGCGTCGCCGGAGCCGATGAACACGGCGTGCCAGTCGGTCCGCCCGAGCTCGTCGCGCAGCTTCGCGAGGGCCCGCAGGGCGTAGTCGACGCCGTCCTGCGGTCCCATGACACCGAGGTAGCACAGCAGATGGGGCTTGCCGTGCTTCAGTTCCGGCTCGGGCGGCACCGGGTGGAACCGGTCGATGTCGGGCGCGCTGCGCACCACGAAGACGTCCTCCGGCCGTCGGCCGCCACGGCGCAGCGCGACGTCCCGGTAGCTCTCGTTCGTGGCGAGCACCACGTCCGCGGCCCGGTAGGTCATCCGCTCCAGCGCGCACACGGCGCGGTAGAGCAGGTCCTCGCCTCGGTCGAACCGGGAGAGGTACAGCTCGGGCACCAGGTCGTGCTGGTCGAAGACGAACCGGGCGCCGCGCCGCTTCAGCCAGCGGGCCGGCAGGAACAGCAGGTCCGGCGGATTGCAGGCGTGGACCACGTCGACCGGGCCGACCTCGCGCGCCAGCCGGATCGTGTGCCACAGCGCCGTCCCGTACTCCCGCAGGTAGCCGGCCGGTCCGCCGGTGGCGGCGCGCAAGGGGTAGCGGTGGATCCGCACCCCGTCGATCACCGCCTCCGGCTCCGTGTCCCGCTTCTCTCCCCGGGGGCAGATGACGTGCACCTCCCAGCCCGCGTCGCGCAGTGTCGTGCACTCCTGCCACACCCGCCGGTCGAAGGGCACCGACAGGTTCTCCACCAGGACGAGCGCGCGCCGAGCCGGCCCGTCGTCCCCGTTCATGTCACCAAGCAAGGCCCACGTACCCCGGTTCGGCCCGGCGCGCGTCGGCGTCGGGAAGATGGATGAGATCGACGATCACCGGGCTGTCGCCATGGGGCAGCGCCGCCAGGACGGCCGGATCCCCGGTCCCGACCAGGCACACCTCGGCATGGTCGAGCACCTCGTCGACGGAGTCCGCGAGCAGCTGCGCGAGGTGCGGCAGCCGGGTCTCGATGTACTCGCGGTTCGCGCCGAGCAGCCGGGAGAGGTTCACGTTGGGGTCGTAGATCCGCAGGTCGTACCCCTTGCCGAAGAGCCGCTCCGCCAGCTCGACGAGCGGGCTCTCGCGGAGGTCGTCGGTGCCGGGCTTGAAGGACAGCCCGAACATGCCCACCCGGCGTTTGCCGGTGCGCTCGACCAGCTCGACCGCACGCTGCAGATGGTCGGCGTTGGAGGGGAGCACATGGGCGAGGATCGGCACCGAGACGTCGTGCCGCCGTGCCGCGTGGACCAGGCTGCGCAGGTCCTTCGGCAGGCAGGAGCCACCGAAGGCGAAGCCGGGCCGCAGATAGGCGGGGCTGATGTTGAGTTTGCGGTCGGCCAGGAAGACGTCCATCACCTGGTGCGAGTCCACTCCGAGCGCCTGGCACACGGCGCCGAGTTCGTTCGCGAAGCCGATCTTGAGGCCGTGGAAGGCGTTGTCCGCGTACTTGATCGCCTCGGCCGTCGGGACCGGCACCCGGAACACCTCGCCGGGCAGCCCGTCGTACAGTGCCGCGACGACGTCGCCGCTCGCCGGGTCGAGCTCGCCTATGACGGTCTTGGGCGGGTCGAAGAAGTCCCGCACGCTCGTGCCCTCGCGCAGGAACTCCGGGTTGACCGCGACCCCGAAGTCCACCCCGGCCGTGCCGCCGGAGAACTTCTCCAGGATCGGGACCAGGAGGTTCAGACACGTGCCCGGCAGCATGGTGCTGCGGAACACGACGGTCTGCCGGCCGCCCCGCTCGGCCACTGCGGCGCCGATCTCCTCGGTGACCCGCTCCAGGTAGGTGGTGCACAGGCTGCCGTTGGGCTCCGACGGCGTGCCCACACAGACCAGCGACACATCGCTGCCCATGATCGCCTCACGGACGTCCCGGGTGGCGCGTAACGTGCCGGCCCGCACGACGTCGGCGATGAGCTCGCCGATCCGCTCCTCGACCACCGGGGCCTTGCCGTCGTTGACCAGGTCGACCTTCACCTGGTTCACATCCACGCCGATGACCTCGTGACCGAGGCTGGCCAGGCACGCGGCCGACACGCAGCCCACGTAGCCGAGCCCGAAAACGCTGACTCTCATGCCCTGTTCCTCCCCCTGGGCAGGCCCTTGCGGCCTGCCGTCCCCGAGCCGACCGGACGACGTCCCCCGCGCATCAGTAGGCCCCCTTTCCGTGGATCACCGCACGCAGCGTCTTCCACAAGATCACCGTGTCCAGGGCGAGCGACCAGTCCTCCACGTAGCGCAGGTCCAGCCGGACCGCCTCCTCCCACGACAGGTCGCTCCGTCCGCTGATCTGCCACAGGCCGGTGAGCCCGGGCTTCACGAGGAGACGTCGCCGGATGTCCGGGCCGTACGCGGCGGACTCCTCCGGCAGCGGGGGCCGTGGGCCGACCAGTGACATGGAGCCGGTGAGCACGTTGAAGAGCTGCGGCAGTTCGTCGAGCGAGTAGCGGCGCAGCACCGTTCCCACCCGGGTCACCCGCGGGTCGCGGCGGAGCTTGAACAGCAGGCCGGCGCCCTCGTTGCGGTGGGCCAGCTCGGCCCGCGCCGCGTCGGCCCCGACGACCATGGTGCGGAACTTGAGAATGGTGAACTCCCGGCCGTCCTTGCCGACCCTGCGCTGGCGGTAGACCGCCCCGCCCCGGCTGTCCACCAGGACGAGCAGCGCGACCAGCGCCATCAGCGGTGCGAAGAGCATCAGCAGGAGCGCCGCGCCCATCCGGTCGACGACCTCCTTGACCGCCCGGCGACCGCCGGTGAAGGTCGGCATGCTGACCCGCAGCAGCGGGATCCCGAGCACCGCGTCGACGTGCAGCCGCGGGCCCGCCACCTCCATGAGGACGGGGGCGACGACCATCTCGGCGTCGCTGCCCTCGAGGTTCCACGCCAGTCGCTGCAGCCGGTCGGGCGACCAGTGAGGGTCGGGTGTGACCGCGACGACCCGGTATCCGTCGCGGCGCACATGGCCCGCGACGTCGGCCAGTTCACCGACGACGGGCACCCCGTCCACCTGGTCGGCGTCGAGGCCGGGGCTGTCCGCCGTGCACACCGCCTCCACGCGCCAGCCGAGGTGCGGGAACTTGCGGGTCCGGTCGATCAGGTCGCGCACGGTGGCCCGGCTGCCTGCGGCGAGCACCGGGCGCAGACACCGTCCCTCCTTCCTCTGTCTGTGGAGCCAGAGGCGGAGCAGATAGCGCTCGGTCATGGTGACGAGCGCGATCACCGGTATCGCGACGAAGATCCAGAGTTTGATGTTCCGCGAGGTCAGGGCTATCCCGACCAGCGCCAGGACGACGGCGGCCGTGCACAGGGAGCGTCCGAGCCGGCGGAACTCCTCGGCGCCCTGGCCGAGTACGGCCGGGGACCAGGACCGGCTCACCGCGAGCGCCGCGAGCACGAGCAGCTCGGTGGCGAAGGCGAGGATCCTCCACTTCTCGTGCCAGTTGGCCGCGTCACGGCCCCCGAAGAATCCACCGATCGCCGCCACCACGAAGGCGGTGGCCACGGTGTCACTGGTGATCACGGTCCGGCGGTACCGCTGTTCCCAGTCGATCGTGGCACGACTGAACGATCCGTTCTCCAGACGCCCGGGCGCCGATGGAAAAGGACTGACTAACTCACCCTGCTGCACAGACCCCCCCAGGGCGTCAGTGGGCTCGACGTGTTGGCTCCACACGGTTCCTCCCCCCGGGAGGCACCCCCGCCCCCCGCGCCGCTCCTCCCCTCGGGAGGCCCCCGCCTCCCGCGCCGCGCTGTTCCTCTCACCAGGGAGGGCCCCCGCCTTCCCCGGGCATGACGTACCGGTGTTGCAGCGTCACGTGAACACGCTCATTCAGGCGACAGGGGACGCCGTTGACGGCCGCCCCCGGCGCTGGATCGAAAGATCATGTTTTGTCGCCTGGTGTCCGAGCTGTGAAGCATGGTCAATCTAGAGCATCGGGGCCCGTCTGGAGAGGGGATGTATGCAATTTGTGCTGAACCTTTGAAGGTGAAGTCACCGAAGGGTGACGGCCGCCGATCGCCTTGACGACGGGTACATGCCGGGTGACCTGTGACGACGCGATCACTCCGGGCTTCCGGCACCTCCGGTTCCGCGCCGAAGCGGAGGTGCCGGGAGAGTCGTGCTTGGCTTGTTCTTTAGCCTGTTCGCGCCGAAGTGCGTCCGTCCTGACCCCTGTGGAGACCACGCGCCCCCCGTCGCATGTTTCAGTCGACGTCGGCCCGTGTCGTGCCCATCCTCAGGCCGTCGACCCAGTGGACCGATTCGACGTCCGTGATGGTGGAGCCGTACGAGCCCCAGCGGGGGACGTTCCCCTTGAGATCCCAGGTCCGCGCGTTCCGTCGGTCCGCGACCAACCGGCCGTTCACATAGAGGAGTACGGAACCGGTCGTGGAGGACCGGGCGTCGATGCCCAGCTCGATCCTGTTCCATGTGCCCGGCGTCCAGGCGACGTCGCCGAGGGCGATCCACTGCTCGCCCGGGGCGACGTACCAGATCTTCAGCCGGCTGTCCTCGACCTTCATGATCACCGGGTAGTTCTGGTCGTGTTCGGCGCCGGTGCCCCACGACTTCCACTGGAAGACGGTCTGGGCGTCTCCGGTCTTCGTCATGGACTCCCAGCCGAACCAGTACGTCCGGCCGGACGTCAGGGTGCGCCCGGCGATGCCGTGCCCCTCGCACCGCTCGGACCCCACCGCCTTGGTGAAGCCGAAGACCTTCCCGCGGCCGTCGCCCCAGTCCGGCTGGTAGACGTACGACGGGGAGTCGCAGAGGACCGCGTCGAACACGGCGGTGCCGCCGTTGTCCGCGTCGCCGTTCCACTCGACGGACGCGTGCGCGGGCGTCGCCAGGACCGGCGGGAGTGCCGCGGCGAGAGCCGCGACGGCCGACAGCCACCGGCGCCGGCGGCGGGCCGGCCGGTCGGCGGGGGAGTGAGGGGTGGCCGAGGGGGAGACGCGGGGGGCACCTCGGGTGACGCTGTGATGCATGAATTCCTCCGGAGGGGAGAGCAGAGTCGGCAAGAGGCGCGCGCCCGGGTGGTGTTGGGGGTGTTCACGCCCCGGGCGCGCGTCTCCGGCTCGGGCTCAGCCGAGGCGGACGGTGACCTTCTGGGGTGCGCCGGCCCGGCCGGTGAGGTCGCCGAAGGTGAGCTTCAGCGACTCGCCGGTCGTGGCGGCGGTGACCGTGGCGGGCGTGGACAGCACCTTGGTCACCCTGCGGTTCCAGACGATGTCCAGTGAGGTGGCCTGCCGGGCGGGGTCCGAGACGACGAGGGTCGCCGTGCCGTTGCGGTGTTCCCGTACGAGCACGGAGGCGGGGGCGCTCGCCCGGAGCCGCTCGACGGTGCCCGCGCTCCAGAAGTTCACCGCGGTGAGCCCCAGCCTCGGCACCCGAACGCCTTGCTGCGCACGGGAGTTGGCGAGGATCCGCAGCCATCCCCGGTCGTGGGCGCGGAGCGCGGTGGTCCGGGCGCTCGCCCCCGGGAGCAGGACGTACGCGTAGTCGCCGTCGGTCGGGTCGACGCCGTGGTCGGTGAAGAGGGTCAGGTAGCGGCGGGTGACGGGGTCGGGGGTGCCGCCGGTGTTGATGTCGCGCCAGGAGCCGGTGCGTTCCTCGCGCACCGCGCCGAGCCTGGTGCCGCCGGGGAAGACATAGCCCGCCTGCCCGGCGATATGGGCCCAGTCGGCGTCGCCGAAGGTGGCCTTCCACCCCTGGGTCACCGGCTGCGGCCGGCCGTCGACCGTGAGCACCGGGGCTCCCGTGGCGCCGAGGGCGCGGTTGTCGACGGTGGTCTCGACGGTGTGGCCGTCCGTGGCGGTGATGCCCGCGCCGAGGCAGACGACGGAGTCGTCGAGGCAGAACCAGGACTTCCTGGCGTCCAGGGTGCTGGACAGCCCCTTGAGGTGCTGGCCGATGGCGGCGTACTCGCCGTCGGTCGTGCCGCCGACCCAGGCCGCGTCCGGCATGGGCTGCCCCCAGTTGCCGCCCTCGCCGTCGGCGAGCGGCTTGCGCGAGGCGGTGATGCCGGGCAGCCGGTACGGGTCGACGGTGGGCCAGTAGGCGTCCGAGTACTGCTCCAGACCGAAGTCGCCGCCCCACCAGGAGAGCCAGCCGGCGCCCGTGTGGTAGCCGCGGGCGTGCTCGCCGTTGCCGAACTCGTAGTGGGCGATGCGGTTCGAGGCCATGGAGAAGGAGGCCGTCCAGTCGCGGCGCCGGTGGGTGGCCCGCGCCATGCTGGGGAACAGCCGGTGCTCGACGGGCTCGGGGGCGGCTTTCACGGAGGTGTCGTCCTGCAGCGCCTGCAGCAGCGATGCCCTGATCAGGCTGAGGCCGGGGTTCTTGAGCGCCGGGTAGTAGGAGTCGCGCTGGAGCCAGCCCTTGACCATCGCCCGCCAGCGGGCGTTCTCCTCGGGGCTCGCCCCCTGGCCGACCAGCAGGATGGTCGCCATCAGACCGTGGGCCCGCTGGTGATCGCTGGTGCCGACGCGGCTGATGCCCCGGCTGCTGACGTTGTCCATGATCAGGCCGTTGTGGATGAACGGCGCGACGGCCTTCTCGATCGTGTCGAGGAAGAGCTGCGTGCCGGGCCCCGTCACCTCCCAGCTCGAACCGCGCAGCAGGGCGAGCAGCCGGCCCACGCCGTCGTGCAGGACCGCGCCGTAGCCGCCGATGTAGGGGACCTTGCGGTGCTGGACGAAGGACCCGTCGTCGTAGAAGCCGTCGCCCGAGGTGACGTAGGGGAAGACGGGGGCCAGGGCCTGGGCCGCCAGCGTGATCTTGGCGGGGTCCTTGCCGACGATTCCGCGCAGGACGACCCCGCGGCACAGGTCGACCCGGTTGGCACCGGTGCTGGTCCCGGTGTACGAGGCGAAGACCGTATCCGGCACGAACGCGTCCACGGCCCGGCAGTAGTCGGCTATCCGCGTCGCCGACAGGTGGTCGTACATCAGTACGCAGGTGTCCATCAGGGCCTGCGGAGCGCCGATCTGCCAGTTGTACCAATTGCCGTACCGCGTCGTGCGCTCGTTGTAGACCTCGGCGTAGAGGTGGTCGAGGCCGGTGAGGACGGCGTCGCGGAGCGCGGTGTCGCCGGTGAGTCCGGTGCCCGGCTGCGCGTACGCCTCGGCCATGGTCCGCAGCCGGTTGTAACTGTCGTTCATGGTCGCGGAGAAGGCGTACGACTCGGCGTCGAGATCGGGCTCCGGGTCGGCCCAGGAGCGGCCCGGCCAGAGCGAGCCGCTCGCCGGCGTCATGGTCGCCAGGTAGCCCGCCGCGGTCGAGCCGAGCGTGCCGAGGATGCCCCGGAACGGTTCGGCCGTCGGGCTGAAGCCCGTACCGAGGATGAGCTCGCGCCACTTGCCGCGCAGGACGTCGAACTCCCCGTCGGACGTGGCGGTGAACGTCCCCGCGGTGCCGGGGACTTCGGAGGCGCCGGACGGGTGCGCGAGCGTCCCGGTGAGTCCGAGGGCGAGCGCGCCCCCGCCGGCGGCGTGGAGGAAGGTGCGGCGAGGCCAGGGAGATGGCATGGGGGACGACCTTTACGGGAGGAGCGCGTCGTTGCCTCGGCGCTGTCGCTGGCTCGTAAGCGTGGGGTTTCTAACACGCAGAAAAGCAAGAGAGCAACGCTTTGGACAGGAACAGCCACTGATTGTCTGTTCGATAAAGAACAGACAGGATCGATCGCAAGGTGGCTACACTGCTCCTGAACTGGGCCGTCGTTCGAGGGGAGCGGGGAAGTGCACGCGGAACACAGGCATCAGGCGATCCTGCGCAGGCTGCGCGAAGAGGGCTCCCTCCGGGGCAGCGACTTCGCCGCCGAACTGGGAGTCTCCCCGGTCACCGTCCGCCGCGACGTCGAGGTGCTCGCCGACCGCGGCCTGGTCGCCCGGGTGCACGGCGGGGCCATGCTGCCCGAGACCTGGGCGGAGACCGCACCCGCCGACGCGGACCCCGTCGCACCGGCCCGCCGCCGGGAGCGTGTCATCGGCCTGATCGTGCCGTCCGCCGACTACTACTACCCCGAGGTCATCAAGGGCGCGCGCGAGGCCGCCGCCGCCCGCAGCGCCCGGCTGGTCCTCGACATCTCGGGATACGACGCGGACGAGGAGCGCGCGCAGGTCGAGCGGATGATCGGCGACGGCGTCGACGGACTCCTCGTCGTCCCGACCGGGCCGCGCGGTTGGTACGAGCACCTGCCGGTCCCCGTCGTGATCGTGGAACGCAGGCCCGAGTCGGACGAGATGGCCGGCATCGACCACGTCGTGTCCGACCACGTCCACGGCGCGCGCCTCGCCGTACGGCATCTCGCGGAGGCCGGTCGCACCCGCCTCGCCCTGCTCGTGCGCGGCACCAGCCCGACCGCGCAGTGGATCATCGAGGGCTTCGAGGCCGGCGTCCGCGCGGCCGGGCTCGAAGCCCCGCTGCCGACGTCCGTCCTGGACACCGGCGACGCGGGCCCCGGGAGCCCGCAGTACGACGAACCGGTCGAGGAACTCCTGGAGGCCGTGACGGCCGGCCGGGTCGACGCGGTCATCGCCCATCCCGACAACCACGCGCTCGCGCTGCTGAGACGGCTTCGCGCGCGATCCGTCCAGGTCCCCGGCGACGTCGCGATCGTGGCGTACGACGACGAGGTGGCGGGACTCGCCGACATCCCGCTGAGCGCCATCGCCCCGGCGAAGCACGAAGTCGGTGCTTCCGCCGTGGAGTTGCTGGTGCGCAGGATCGAGCAGCCGGACGCTCCCCGGCACCGGCTGTTCGTCCTTCCGCGGCTGCGGGTGCGCTCCTCCAGCGGCGGCTGAGCGGAACGGGCCCCCCGGGACGGCGCCCAGGACGGGCCGGACGCTCCTCCGCGTCCCCGGCGAAGTCGTCCCCGCGACGTCGTCCCCGCCGTCAGCCGGGGGCGCCACCCGGCCCCGGTGCGGGGCCGTCGCGCCGGATCCGGGCGAGCACGATCACGGCGTCGTCGGTGGGCGCCTCGGGCAGCAGTCGCGCCAGGACGTCGTCCGCCGTCTCCTCCAGCGTGCCGTCCGCGCCTTCGAGCCGGGCGCGCAGCGCCGCCATCCCCTCGTCGATGTCGACGCCGCGGGCCTCGACGAGGCCGTCGGTGTACAACGCGAGGGTGTCGCCGTCGTGGAGCTCGATGTCGGTCGTACGGAACGGCACACCGCCGACGCCCAGCGGCACCCCCAGCACCTCGTCGACCGACTCGACCGTGCCGTCCGCCCGGCGGAGCAGCGGCGGCAGATGGCCCGCGTTCGCGACGCGGGCCAGTCCGGTCGTCGGGTCGTAGCGGATGTAGAGGCACGTGGCGTACGCGATGCCGGCGTCCTGGGCGCAGACGTCGAGCTCCTCCAGGAGGCTGTCGGGATCCAGGTTCTGGCGGGCCAGCGCCCTGGCCGTGATGCGGAGCCGCCCCATCGCCGCCGCCGCGGGCACCCCGTGACCCATCACGTCGCCGACCACCAGGGCCACCCGGCCGCCGGGCAGTTCGATCACGTCGTACCAGTCGCCGCCGACCTCGGTGGCCTGGCTGCCCGGCAGGTAGCGGTGGGCGACGCGCACCGACGGGCTGCTCGCGAGGGCCGTGGGCAACAGTGCGCGCTGGAGGGTGAGCGCGATGTCCTGCACCCGGCTGTAGAGCCGTGCGTTGTCCAGGCACAGCGCGGCACGGGAGGCGAGCTCGCCGGCCAGGCTGAGGTCCTCCTCGGTGAAGTCCGGACGGCCGGCCGCGCGGCCGAACATGGTGATGCCCTGCACCGTGCCCCGTGCGATCAACGGAGCGATCAGCAGCGAGGTGAGACCGCTGTCGACCAGGAGCCGGGCGCGGGCCTGGTGGACGACCGTGTGGGTCATGAAGTCGGCGTCGACCGGTACGCAGACGGGGCGGCCCGTCGTGAGGGCCTGGTGGATGCTCGATCCGGGCGGATACGTCACGCGCTCCAGGCCGCCGACCAGTTCGGCGGCGGGCGGCGGCAGACAGGTGCCGGCCGCGATCCGGCGGGTGAGCAGCGCCGACTCCGGATCGAGCACCTCGCGCTCGTCCTTCCACTCCACGACCTCCACCACGGAGGCGTCGCAGAACTCGGGAACGGCCGTCGCGACCAGCTCGCGGGCCGTGACGTTCACGTCCAGCGTGGTGCCGATACGGGCCGCGGCCCGGTCGAGGAGCGCCAGCCGCTGTCTGCCGGCGGCCGCCTCCACGAGGGCCTGCTCCCGGTCGGTGACGTCCACGAGGAGACCGCCCACGCCCGCGCGCGAGCCGACCGCCCGGCTGAGCGGGAACAAGCTCACGGAGCGGACCTGCTCCCGGTCGGGCCGGCCGGGGGTGCGCAGCACGACCAGCGTGCTCACGACGGTCCGGCCCTCCTCGGCGACCGCCCGCAGCATGCGCTCGTACTCACCCCCGTCGGGCGTGATCATGAACTCGGCCATGGTCCGGCCGATGTGGTCCTCGACCGGGGTCCCGTCCATGTCCGCCAGGGCCTGGTTGAGGTGGACGTACCGCAGGTTCTCGTCGAGCATCACCAGGCCGATCGGACACGTCGCGAACAGCGCGTCGAGAAAGGCCAGATTGGTCTTCACCCGGTCGAGCCCGGCACTCTCGCTGGCCAGGCCGAGAATGACGGACCGGCCCTCGGCGCCGGTCACCGGGAAGACGCGGAACCCGCAGTCGAAGACCCTGCCGTCCCGGTGCAGCGTCGGTACCCGGGCCCGCCAGTAGCCCAGCGTGCGACCGCGCTCCGCGAGACGCTCCGCCGCACCGGCCCCGTCGAGGGGAGCGGCGGGAAAGAGCACATCGGCCGGCCGGGACAGCACCTCCGCGGCCTCGTGTCCGAAGAGCCGCTGCGCACCGGGCCCCCAGTAGCAGATCAGCCCGTCCTCGTCGATGCCGAGCACGGCCACGGCCACGTGTTCGAGCAGTGTCCCGGGCTCCGACCAGAGCGGCCCCGGGGCCTGCTCGTCCCCCGGCCGACCCCCCGGTCGAGGAGAGGACACACGGCCCCCTTTCCGGGCACGGACGGACGGCGGGCGAGCTGCTCACCGGCGGAGCGGGATGCTCACGTCAATTCTGCCCGCGCGCGCCGGATCGGACATCACGGAGACCGCCGGACCGGGAAGGTGCCGGCGGTCTCCGCCGCGCCGCGACCCGTCGGGCACCCGGACGGCACCGCACGTCACGGCACCTGCGAGGTCTCCGACAGGGCGGCTCGGGCCGCTTCCTCGGCCACGGCCCGGTCCTCCGGGACCAGGCCGATACGGGTGCGGCGGTCGAGGAGGTCGGAGGTGTCGAGGGCGCCTTCGTGGCGGACGGCCCACACCAGCTCGGCGCCGGTGACCGGGTGGCCGGGGACGACGGGCCGGGCGAGGGCGGGGTCCTCCAGGCCGAGCCGGTGCACGGCGGGCGCCTCGGAGCCGTAGCGGTACACGAGCCGGGCCGGGACGTCGAGCCCGGCGAGTACCTGCGGCCGGGCGGCGCCGACGAGCGGGACGGACGCGGTGCGGCACGGGCCGGCGCTCAGCCCGCCGGCGGTCACGGCGGCGTCGACGGCGTCCTGGGCCATGCGGCGGTACGTGGTCAGCTTGCCGCCGACCACGGTGACGACGCCGGAGGGCGAGGTCAGCACGGCGTGCTTGCGGGAGATGTCGGCGGTGCGGCCCGCCGCGTCCCGGGTGTCGAGCAGGGGACGCAGGCCCGCGAACGCCCCGACCACGTCGGCGCGGTGGACGGTCACGTCGAGGGCGGAGCCGAGGACGTCGAGGAGGAAGCCGATGTCGGTCTCGGGGACCTCCGGAACGTCGGGGATGTCGCCGTCGACGGGTTCGTCGGTGAGGCCGACGTACACGCGTCCGTCACCCTGGGGCAGGACCAGCACGAAGCGGTTCGACTCCCCGGGGATCGGGATGTGCAGACCCGCGGAGAGCCGGCCGAGCTGCTCGGAGCGCAGGACGAGGTGGGTGCCGCGCGAAGGCCGCAGGCGGACGTCGTCGACGAGGCCGCCCGCCCAGACGCCGGCCGCGTTGATCACCGTACGGGCGCGGATCCGCAGCTCCTGGCCCGTGGTCTCGTCGCGGACCAGAGCACCGTCGCGGTGGAGTTCCAGGGCCCGCGTGCGGGTGAGTACGTGGGCGCCGTACGCCGCCGCCGTGCGGGCGATCGCGGTGACCAGACGGGCGTCGTCGGAGAGCCGGCCGTCCCAGGAGAGCAGTCCGCCGCGCAGCCCGGTGGGGCGGAGGGCCGGGGCGAGGTGCCGGGTCTCGACGGCGGAGAGCGTGCGCGGCTGGGGCAGCGTGCTCCGCGAGGTGCGGGCGCCGACGCGCAGCAGGTCGCCCGCGAGGAATCCGGCGCGGGCCAGGGCGGCCTGGCCGCGGCTGACGAGCGGGGTCAGGGGGAGGACGAAGGGCTGCGCGCGCACGAGGTGGGGGGCGGTGCGTTCCATGAGGATGCCGCGCTCGACCGCGCTCTCGTGGGCGACGTCGAGCTGTCCGGAGGCGAGGTAGCGCAGTCCGCCGTGGATCAGTTTGGAGCTCCAGCGGGACGTCCCGAAAGCGAGATCGTGGGCGTCGATCGCGGCGACGGTGAGCCCGCGGGTGGCCGCGTCGAGCGCGGCACCGGCGCCGGTGGCACCCAGGCCGACGACCAGGACGTCGACCGCGCTGTCGGCGGCTCCGCCGGTGAGCCGGTCCAGTTCGCGCAGGCGCCGCCGCGCGTCGAGGGAGGAGCCGGGCAGGGCGGGGCTGCTCGTGGGGTTCATGGGGCGATGGTCCTCTCCAGCAGGGTGCGCAGCTCGTCGAGGAAGGCGGCTTCGCTCAGTTCGGGATCGGTGTCGTCGGTCATGGTGCGCAGCGAGAGCGTGAAGGACTGGACGACGAGCAGCAGGGACCTGGCCTGCAGGTCCGCCCGGACGCGGCGTACGGAGCCGTCCTCGTGGCCGTCCTCGAGTGCCGTGTGGAGGAGTCCGAGCAGGGCGTCCTGGCTGGCGCCCCGGCGGTCGAGGATGTACGGCAGCAGCAGCTCGGGATCGACGTCGATGATCTTGTGGAAGAGCGGGTGGGCCCGGAACGCGGCGGCTCCCGCCACGAGCCCCGCGACGATCCGCTCCCGCTCGGGCCGGTCCTCGTCGGCGGGCGGCATCGCGCCGGCCGCCACGGCGATCCACTCACGGGTCATCAGGTCGCCCACGAGGCTGCGCACATCGGGCCAGCGCCGGTAGATCGTCATCCGGGACACGCCCGCGCGCCGGGCGATGTCGGTGAGGGTGGTCCGCCGTACGCCGACGGCGAGCACGCAGTCGCGTGCGGCGTCGAGCACGGGATCTGCGTCTTCATGGTTGTGACGAATGGGCGTCATCTGTCACAGTGTAATGCCAGCGTCGGCCGCGTGGCAGCGCCATCCGTGAAACAGACCGTAAGGAACCCTTTCGAAGTGGACATGTTGTGGAGCGGTTGGGGCGACCCGGCCAAGGCGGCACCCCTGCCCGACTCGGTCACCGGCCTCCTGCGTGACCTGCTCGGCGTCACCCCGCGCGAGAGCGGCCCGGCGGACCTCGCCGACATAGAACCGCCCGCCCCGGCGCTGGCCGACGAGGCCCGCGCCGCGCTGCGGCAGGCCGTCGGCGCGCCCGACGGCCTGCGGGAGGACGCGGAGAGCCGCGTCCGGCACACCCGCGGCAAGTCGACCCCCGACCTGCTGCGCATCCGTGCCGGAGAGGTCGACGACATCCCCGCCGCGGTCGTGCTGCCCGGCGACCACGACGAGGTCCTCGCCGTGCTGCGCGCCTGCGCCGAACACGGCGTCGCCGCCGTGCCCTTCGGCGGCGGCACCTCCGTCGTCGGCGGCCTCGCGCCCACCACCGAGCGCCCGTTCGTCGCGCTCGACCTGCGGCGGCTCGACCGGCTGCTCGCCGTCGACGAGGTCTCCCGCACCGCGACGCTCCAGCCCGGCCTGCGCGGCCCGCGGTGCGAGGCCCTCCTCAACGAGCGCGGCTGGACCCTCGGACACTTCCCGCAGTCCTTCGAATGGGCGACCGTCGGCGGCTTCGCCGCGGCACGCTCCAGCGGCCAGGCGTCGGCCGGATACGGCCGCTTCGACGAGATGGTCCTCGGCCTGACGGTCGCCACCCCCGAGGGGACCCTGGAGACCGGCCGGGCCCCGCGCTCGGCGGCCGGCCCGGACCTGCGCCAGCTGATCCTCGGCTCCGAGGGCGCCCTCGGAGTGATCACCGCCGTGACCGTCCGCATCCGTCCGCTCCCCGCGAAGCGGGTCTACGAGGGCTGGCGCTTCACCTCTTTCGAGGCAGGCACGGCGGCACTGCGCCGACTGGCCCAGGACGGTCCGCGCCCCACCGTGCTGCGGCTCTCGGACGAGTCGGAGACCTTCATCGGTCTCGCGCAGCCGGACGCCATCGGCAGCGCCGAAGTCCCGCAGAACCCGGGCTGCATGGCCATCGTCGGCTACGAGGGCACCGAGGAGGAGACGGCCGCACGCCGTGCCGCCGCCTGCGAGATCCTCCTCGCCTGCGACGGCGAGCTCATCGGCGAGGAGCCCGGCGACAAGTGGGAGCACGGCCGGTACAACGCTCCCTACCTGAGGGACGCGCTGCTCGACGCCGGAGCCTTCGCCGAGACGCTGGAGACCGCGGCCTTCTGGTCCGCCGTCCCGGGCCTCTACGCGGCCGTGCGGGACGCGCTGACCAGCACCCTCACCGAGGCCGGCACGCCGCCGCTCGTCATGTGCCACATCTCGCACACGTACGAGAACGGCGCCTCCCTGTACTTCACCGTCGTCTCCGCGCAGGGGAAGGACCCGGTCGCGCACTGGGAACCGGTGAAGCGGGCGGCCAACGACGCGATCCTGGCCGCGGGCGGCACCATCAGCCACCACCATGGCGTCGGCACCGACCACCGCGACTGGTACGCCCGGGAGATCGGCCCGCTCGGCATCCGCATGCTGCAGGCCGTCAAGGCCGAGGTCGACCCCTCCGGTGTGCTCAGCCCCGGAGTCCTCATCCCCGTCCGCTGAACCCTACTTCTGCCGCCCGGAGGCCAGATCCATGCGACAGTTCACCGCCGTCGTCAACCCCACCGCAGGGGGTTCCAGCGGCACGGCGGGTCTGCTCCCGCTGGCCCGTCTTCTGCGGGAGGCGGGTGCCAGGCTCGACACCGTCTACAGCCGCAGCCTGGAGCACGCCCGAGAGCTCGCCCAGGAAGCCGGAGCACGGGGGCACGTCGTGCTCGCCGTCGGCGGTGACGGCATGGCCGGCTGCGTCGGCGGCGCGCTCAGCGGTACGGACACGGTCTTCGGCCTCGTCCCGGCGGGGCGCGGCAACGACTTCGCCCGCGCCCTGGGCCTCCCCTCGGACGCCCGGCAGCTCGTCGAGACACTGCTCCACGGCGAGCCGCGGGCCGTCGACACCATCGAGGTGGAGTCCGCCGTGCACGCGAGGACCTGCGTGCTCGGCAGCGTGTACGCGGGCGTCGACGCGGTGGCCAACCGCCACGCCAACGCCTCCCGCGTGCTGCGCGGCGCGGCCTCGTACTACGCGGGCGGGCTGCGGGCGGTCCTCGGCTGGAAGCCCGCCACGTACCGCGTCACCGTCGACGGGGTGCGGCACGGGCGCACCGGCTACACCGTGGTCGTGGCGAACTCGGGCTACTACGGCTTCGGGAGGAACGTCGCACCGGGCGCGCGGATCGATGACGGTCTGCTCGACGTCGTGGTCATCAAGCAGGCGCCCAAGCGGCTCTTCTTCGCCATGATGAACGAGCTGAAGACGGGCGTGCACGTGAACCGGCCCGAGGTCGAGATCCTGCGCGGCAAGGAGGTCCGCCTCGAAGCGGACCGTCCCCTTCCGTACGGCGCGGACGGCGAGGTCGACGCTGTGCTGCCAGTGACCCTCAGGGTGCGGCCTGCCGCGCTGAACGTCCTGGCCTGACCGGGGGTCATGTGTGCGCGGGGCGACCCGTCACCTCGCCGGGGGACCGGGCGGGGGCGGGGCGTCCCCGCGCAGCCGATGCCCCACGGTCTCCAGTGCGTCGGCGAGCAGGGCGATCTGCCCGGGTTCGAGGGCGTCGATGAACAGCTCGCGGACGAGGGCGACGTGTCCGGGGGCGGCGTCGGGCGTCGCCGACAGCCGCACGAGGACCTCGTACTGCGGATGCGAGAGGCCCTCGTCGCCCTTGAGCTGCTGCTCCACGCGGCGGGACATCAGGCTGCTCGCCACGGCTCGTCCTGGCCGCACCGCGGCGCTTCTCCGCCGCCGTGCTGCTGTCCGGCACCCTGCCCTGGGACGCCGGGCTGCCCGAGGAGACCGGTCGGCTCGCCGGGCTCCCGGTCTTCTGGGGGCGCGACACCGCGGACACGGTGATCCCCGCCGATCTGGTCGCACGCACGGGCGCCTGGCTGCGGGAGCGGTCCGGAGCGGACCTGCGCGAGTGGACCTGTCCGGACCTGGGCCACGGCATCTCCGCCCAGGAGATCCGCGACATCCGCGACTTCCTGGCGACCGCGCCCCCGCGCGGCCCGGTCGGCCCGACATCACGAAGGCCGGACATCACGGATGCCTGACGTCGAAGAGGCCTGACGTCGAAGAGGACGGACGCGAAACCCGCGGGTGGCGTTCTCCGCCTCGGGAACCATTTCCCGGGGCGGGCTCCTCCTGCGGTCGGACGCCGGGATGGCCGGGGGAGGGATTTCGCTCAACTGCCTTGTGCGCAAGGGTGCATGAGACGCATCGTCCACCTCCCGCAAGGACCTGACTCTGTGCGAAGCACCCGCATAGCTCCCCTCGTGGCCATCAGCGCGGTCGCGACCCTCGTGCCCGCTCTCACGCCCGCCGTCGCCTCCGCTGCCGAACCGGTCACCTCCCGGACGGTCTCCGCCGACCCCTTGAAGCAGTACACCCAGCAGATACCGCGCTGGAAGCGCTGCGAGGCCGAGGCACCCGAGAACTACCAGTGCGCGACGCTCAAGGTGCCGCTCGACTACTCCCGGCCGAACGGCAGGAAGCTCGACATCGCCGTGTCCCGGATCAGGGCGACCAGCCCCCAGAAGCGACACGGTGTCCTGCTGCTCAACCCCGGCGGTCCCGGCGGCCCGGGTCTCGACATGCCGCTGTGGATGGGGCCGGAGCTGCCGGACGCGGTGAAGGAGCGGTACGACCTCATCGGCTTCGACCCCCGCGGCGTCGGGCGGAGCTCGCCCGTGAGCTGCGGCCTGAACGCGGACGAAGCGGACTGGCAGCGCCCGTACAAGGCGGCGACGTTCGACAGGGACGTCCGCTGGGCGCGGACCGTCGCCGAGAAGTGCCGGGCGAGGAGCGGCGACGTCCTGCCCCACCTGACCACGCGCAACACCGCACGGGACATGGACGTCATCCGTGCCGCGCTCGGCGAGAGGAAGGTCTCGTACCTGGGCTACTCCTACGGCACGTACCTGGGCGCCGTCTACACGCAGATGTTCCCGCGGCGGACCGACCGGTTCGTGCTGGACAGCGCGGTCGACCCGGAGCGGATCTGGCGCGGCATGATCCAGGTGTGGGCGGAGGGCGCGGAGCCCGCCTTCGCGCGCTGGACCGCGTGGACCGCCGAGCGGCACGCCACGTACGGGCTCGGCGACACCCCGGCCGAGGTCGGGAAGACCTACTGGGGCCTGGTCGCACGGGCGGAGCGCGAGCCGATCGACATCCAGGGCACGTTCGTGACCGGCGACGACATCCGCGCCGGCCGGGCCATGTTCTTCGACGTGAAGGGCGCGGCCGAGGCGATCGTCGAGCTCAGGAAGGCGGCCGAGGGGACGTCCTCCCCGGCGCCTTCGGAGCGTGCCACGACGCCCCGTCACGTACCGCCCGCGTTCGCCCGCGCCGTCCCCTCGGACAACTCGGACGCCGCCTTCTGGGCCGTGGCGTGCGCCGACACCCGTTCGTGGCCGCGCGACCCGGAGCAGTACCGCCGCGACGCGATCCGCGACAAGGCCAGGTACCCGCTGTACGGCGACTTCGCGTCGAACATCAAGCCGTGCGCGTTCTGGAAGAACGGGTCCGAGCCGGCCACCAGGGTGAACAACTCCGTCGGAGCGCTCATCCTCCAGAACGAGTGGGACTCCCAGACGCCGCTGGTCAGCGGCGAGGGGCTGCGCCGGACGATGAAGGGCGCCCGGATGGTCACCGTCCTCGGCGGCCAGGGCCACGGTGTCTACGGATCCAAGTCCTGCGCCGACGTGACCGCCACCGCCTATCTGACGACGGGCAGGCTGCCGGCCGCCGACGTGACCTGCCGGGCCACGCCGGCCCAGGCGCAGAACCGTCTGGACCTGCCGCTGCCGACGCCGCCGGGCATCCCGGGCCTGGACCGCTTCTGACCCGCACGACGAACGGCGAGTGACAGGGGCCCCGTGACGCGGGGGCCCTGTCCCGGCGCGCCGCCGGTCCCCGTCCTGGCCTCTCGCCGGTCCCGTCCCGGCCTGCGCCTCCTCGCCGGTCCCGTCCCGGCCCGCGCCTCGCCGCCGGTACCGGCGGCGAGGTCAGGAGCCGGCCAAGTACCCGGCGAGGGTGGTGCGTCGGCGATGGAGGTCGTCGATACGGGCGTCGGTGGACGCCAGTTCACGGAGCATCAGATCCCGGATGTCGGCGCACCAGTCGAACGCCGTCCCGTCCTCACCGGTGCACGGCAGGACGACCCGGATCACCTCGGTGGGCAGCCCCGCGGCCAGCAGGGCGCGGACCTTGCGCACGGTACCCACCGCGTCCTCGTCGTACGCGCGATAGCCGTTCGGGCCGCGACGCGCCTCCAGCAGCCCCTGCGCCTCGTAGTAGCGCAGCAGCCGGGTGCTCACCCCGGTGCGCCGGGACAGCTCCCCGATCAGCATGCGTACCCCGCCTTCCGCTCCGTCCGGGAGCGAGTTGACCTTGACATCAGTGTCAACGGTTAGCGTCGGGCCATGACGAATCATTCCCCGCGTCCCGCCGACCGCTCCTTCCTCTTCGTACTGGGCAGCTCGCGCGCCGACGGCAACACCGGGATACTCGCGAGGGCCGCCGCCGAGGCGCTGCCCGCCGACGTCCCGCAGCGCTGGATCGACCTGAACACGCTGCCGCTGCCGGACTTCCAGGACGGACGCCACGAGGAGGGCGACTGGCCGGTCTCGGAGGCCGAACGGATCCTCCGGGACGCCACGACGGAGGCCACCGACATCGTGATCGCCTCACCGCTGTACTGGTACACCCTCTCCGCCCAGACGAAGCGCTACCTCGACTACTGGTCGGGCTGGCTCGGCGTTCCCGGCCTCGACTTCAAGCAGCGGATGGCGGGCCGGACGCTGTGGGCGGTGGCGGCCATGGCGGACGAGGACGAGGCTGTCGCCGACGGCATGGCCACGACCCTGAACAACACGGCGGCCTACCTCCGGATGCGCTTCGGTGGAGTCCTCCTCGGCAACGGCTCCCGCCCGGGCCAGGTGCACGGCGACGAGCGGGCGCTGACCCGGGCGAAGACGTACTTCGCGGGGGAGGCGCCACTGGCGCTCTTCCCGCACGAGCGGCGGGCGGAGTCCGCGGAGCGGGCGGCGGAGACGGTCGGCGCTGCGGTCTGAGCGCGCGGAGACCCGCGGGCGGAGCGCTGACCCGGCCGGACGCGGCGGGTGCGCTGTGTGACGGAGGTGTGGGCCGAGAGGTGCCTGACCGGAGGGCCCACGCGTCAGGTGCCTGGGGTCCGCTCTCACGGACGGGGCGGCAGCTTGCCCTGACTCCTGGCCGGGCCCTCGGCCCCCGTGGGCAGGCCCTCGGGGGCCGCCGCGCTTCGGGCGACCGCCGTGTGCAGCGCCCGCAGGGCGATCAGGAGGACGCCGATGTCGTCCAGGTAGACAGGGTCCGGGATCAGGTCGATCGGCGAGACCGTGTAGACGACCGCCGCCCAGAACAGGGCCTTGGACTGCAGCGGCACCCCGGCGTCCACCAGTAGCCGGCGGGTGCGGAGGACGCGTACGAGCAGAACGGCGGCGCATGCCGCCACCGCGAGCAGGAGAACCAGGGCCACGACGAGCCAGACGTTGCCGTCCACGCCGCTCTCCTTCCTCCGTGAGGTCCAGGCCGCGCCGATGCGCGCCGATGGCCAGGGTACGACGCCGGGCGCGCTCCCCGGCGTCGTACGCCGAGCCTGCTCCACGCGGGCCGGTCTGCGATATGCCCCTTTGGCCCTACTTAAAGCGTGACTCAGAACACTCTCCGCAACGCTTTGCGCATGGATCCGGGAACCCAGGGCAGGCGGCCGAACCGCCGGTGACACCGGCAGGGGGACTCTGAGGAACGAAAGGCCATACGCGACGTGACGGCAGCACAACAGACCATCCATGTGGGCGGAGAGTGGCGCGCAGCCCTGTCCGGAGCCACGCGCGAGATCATCGACCCCGTCGACGCGACCGCCTTCGCGGTCGTCGCGGAGGGCGGTGTCCAGGACACCGACGAGGCCGTGGCGGCGGCACGCGCCGCGTTCGACGACGGTTCCTGGCCGCGCACACCGGTCGCCGAGCGCGCCGCCCTGCTGCGGCGGGTCGCCGACCTGCTGGAGCGCGACCGCGAGCGGATCGGCGCCCTGGAGAGCCAGGACGCGGGCAAGACCCTGGAGGAGGGCCGCGTCGACGTCGACTGCGTCCGCGACGCCTTCCTCTACTTCGCCGACCTCGTCGAGAAGGAGGACGGCGGACGGGTCGTCGACGCGGGTTCGGCCGACATCCGCAGCGTCGTCGTGCACGAGCCCGTCGGGGTCTGCGCCCTGATCACGCCGTGGAACTACCCGCTGCTCCAGGCCAGCTGGAAGATCGCGCCCGCCCTCGCCGCCGGCAACACCTTCGTGATCAAGCCCAGCGAGATCACCCCGCTCAGCACCGTCGTCCTGGTCGAGCTGCTCCTGGAGGCCGGGCTGCCGCTCGGCGCGGCCAACATCGTCACCGGCCCCGGCCACACCGTCGGCGCCCGGCTCGCCGAGCACCCCTCCGTCGACCTCGTCTCCTTCACCGGCGGTCTCGTCAGCGGCACGAAGGTCGCCAGGGCCGCCGCCGACAGCGTGAAGAAGGTCGCCCTCGAACTGGGCGGCAAGAACCCCAACGTCGTCTTCGCCGACGCCTGTGCGACGCCCGAGGACTTCGACACCGCCGTCGACCAGGCGCTCAACGCCGCCTTCATCCACAGCGGCCAGGTCTGCTCCGCCGGCTCCCGCCTCATCGTCGAGGAGTCGCTGCGCGAACGTTTCGTCGCCGAGCTCGCCCGCCGGGCCCGACTGATCCGGCTCGGCCGCGGCACCGACGCGGGCGTCGAGTGCGGACCGCTGGTCTCCGCGGCCCAGGTCGCGCGGACCGAGGAGTACGTGGCCTCCGCCCTCGGCGAGGGCGCCGTCCTGCGCGCGGGCGGCGAGCGCCCCGAAGGCCCCGGCTACTTCTACCGGCCCACCGTCCTCGACCGCTGCCACCGCCGCATGCGCGTCGTCCGCGAGGAGATATTCGGCCCCGTCCTCACCGTGGAGACGTTCCGCACCGAGGAGGAGGCCGTCACCCTCGCGAACGACACCGAGTACGGCCTCGCCGGAGCCGTCTGGACCTCCGACCCGGACCGCGCCCGCCGCGTCGCGGCCCGGCTGCGCCACGGCACCGTCTGGATCAACGACTTCCACCCGTATCTGCCCCAGGCCGAATGGGGCGGCTTCGGAAAGTCCGGCATCGGCCGCGAACTGGGCCCCAGCGGCCTCGCCGAGTACCGCGAGGCCAAGCACATCTACCAGAACCTCGCCCCGCGCCCCGTGCGCTGGTTCGCGGGCACGACGGCGAAGGACCGGGCATGAACGACCAGCACGTCTACGACTACGTCGTCGTCGGCGGCGGCACCGCCGGTTCGGTGATCGCCTCCCGGCTGACCGAGAACCCCGACGTCACCGTCGCCGTGATCGAGGGCGGCCCCAGCGACGTCGGCCGCGACGACGTCCTCACCCTGCGCCGCTGGATGGGCCTGCTCGGCGGTGAGCTGGACTACGACTACCCCACCACCGAGCAGCCGCGCGGCAACTCGTACATCCGCCACAGCCGCGCACGCGTCCTCGGCGGCTGTTCCTCGCACAACACCCTCATCGCCTTCAAGCCCCTGCCCTCCGACTGGGACGAGTGGGCCGGGGCCGGAGCCGAGGGCTGGGACGCGGCGTCGATGGACCCGTACTTCGCCCGGCTGCGCAACAACATCGTCCCCGTCGACGAGGCCGACCGGAACGCGATAGCCCGGGACTTCGTCGACGCGGCGCAGAACGCGCTCGGCGTCCCGCGCGTCGAAGGCTTCAACCGGGAGCCCTTCCACGAGGGCGTCGGCTTCTTCGACCTCGCCTACCACCCCGAGAACAACAAGCGGTCGTCCGCCTCGGTCGCCTATCTGCACCCGTTCCTGGACCGGCCGAACCTGCACATCGCCCTGGAGACCTGGGCGTTCCGCCTGGAGCTGGAGGGCACCCGCGCCACCGGCGTGCACATCCGCACCAAGGAGGGCACGGAGCACGTCGTCCGCGCCCGGCGCGAGGTCCTGGTGTGCGCCGGGGCGGTGGACACCCCGCGCCTGCTGCTGCACTCCGGCATCGGGCCGCGCGCGGACCTGGAGAAGCTCGGCATCCCCGTCGTGCACGACCTGCCCGGCGTCGGCGAGAACCTCCTCGACCACCCCGAGTCGGTCATCGTGTGGGAGACGCACGGCCCCATCCCGGAGAACTCCGCGATGGACTCCGACGCCGGGCTCTTCGTCCGCCGCGACCCGGAGTCCGAGGGACCGGACCTGATGTTCCACTTCTACCAGATCCCCTTCACCGACAACCCCGAGCGGATCGGCTACGAACGGCCCGCGCACGGCGTGTCGATGACCCCGAACATCCCCAAGCCGCGCAGCCGCGGCCGGCTCTACCTCACCAGCGCCGACCCCGAGGTCAAGCCCGCGCTCGACTTCCGGTACTTCACCGACGAGGACGACTACGACGGCCGGACGCTCGTGGACGGCATCCGCGTCGCCCGGCAGATCGCCGCGAGCGAACCGCTGGCCGGATGGCTGAAGCGCGAGGTGTGCCCCGGACCCGAGGTCACCTCCGACGAGGAGCTCAGCGCCTACGCCCGCCACGTCGCGCACACCGTCTACCACCCGGCCGGCACCTGCCGGATGGGCTCCGCGGACGACGAACTCGCCGTCGTCGCACCCGACCTGAGGATCCGGGGCCTCGACGGCATCCGGATCGCCGACGCGTCCGTCTTCCCGACCATGACCGCCGTGAACCCGATGATCGGTGTGCTCATGGTCGGCGAGAAATGTGTGGACCTGCTGGGAGGCACCCGACGATGAACGACCCGACGCAGGACACCACCGAGCCCGTCTTCTCCGTGCGCGAGCTGTGGAAGGTCTTCGGCCCGAAGGCCGACCGCGTGCCCGCCGACAAGGAGCTCGCCTCGCTCGACGCCGCGGAGCTGCGCGAGCGCACCGGCTGCACCGCCGCCGTCCGCGACGTCTCCTTCGACGTCCGCAAGGGCGAGGTCTTCGTCGTCATGGGCCTCTCCGGCTCGGGCAAGTCGACGCTCGTCCGCTGTCTCACCCGGCTCATCGAACCGACCTCGGGCAGCATCTCCATCGATGGCGAGGACGTGCTGTCCATGGACAGCGGCCGGCTCCGCGAGCTGCGCCGGCACCGCGCGTCCATGGTCTTCCAGCACTTCGGGCTGCTCCCGCACCGGACCGTGCTCGACAACATCGCGTACGGGCTGGAGATCCAGGGCGTGGGACGCGGCGAACGGCGCGCACGCGCGGCCGAGTTCGTCACCAAGGTCGGCCTGGAGGGCATGGAGAACCGCAGGCCGAGCCAGTTGTCCGGCGGCCAGCAGCAGCGGGTCGGACTGGCCCGCGCGCTCGCCGTGGATCCCGAAGTCCTGCTGTTCGACGAGCCGTTCAGCGCGCTCGACCCGCTCATCCGCCGGGACATGCAGGAGGAGGTCGTCCGGCTGCACCGGGAGGAGGGCCGCACGATGGTCTTCATCACCCACGACCTGAGCGAGGCGCTGAAGCTCGGCGACCGCATCGCGCTGATGCGCGACGGCCGGATCGTGCAGCTCGGCACGCCGGAGGAGATCGTGGGCGCCCCCGCCGACGACTACGTCAGGGACTTCGTCCGGGACGTCCCGCGCGAACAGGTGCTGACCGTCCGCTCGGCGATGCGCCCCGCGCTCGCCGACGAGCACGAGGCGGGCGCCGCGCTCGCCCCGAGCGCCACCGTCCACGAGGCCATCGAGGCCGTCGCCCGTACGGGCGTGAACGCGCGGGTCGTCGAGAACGGCCGCTGCCTCGGCGTGGTCGACCACGCCGGACTCCTCGGTGTCGTCGCCGGGGTCCCGGCCGCGACGGGGAAGGCGGTGGCCTGATGTACGCCCATACGACCTGGCCGCCGCCGGGCGGCACTGCCGCGAACTCCCTCGCGTGGCCCGGCGCCACGACCGCCGCCACGGGCCGGGTGACGCGCCGCCCCGCGCCCGCCGCCGACGCCACGGGGCGGTGGGGCCGATGACCGCCACCGTCACCCCCGCCTCCCCCCGCCCCACGACCGCCCCCGACACCGCGCCCGGTGCGCTGCGCGCGCTCGCGCGCCACCGCGGCCGTCTGATCGGCGCCGGCGCCGCCCTGGCGCTGGTCCTCGGAGCCGTACTCCTGGGCGGCGGCAGCTGGCCCGCCTCGCTCGCCGTCGACCTGTCCGGACCACTGGAGCGCACCAGCGACTGGATCATCGACAACCGTGACGGCCACCCGCTGTTCCTCTACTTCCTCGGGCACGTCAGCAACGTCGTCGTCGTGTCCGTCCGCGCGGTGTACCTGCTGCTGCTCGCCCTCGGCTGGGCCGGCGTCACCGCCGCCGCCGGGCTGCTGGCCTGGCGGGTCGCGGGCGTCCGCCTCGCACTGACCTCCGTCGCCGCCTTCGGCGCCTGCGGACTGCTCGGCATGTGGGTGCCGACCATGCAGACGCTCGCCCTGATGGTCGTCGCCGTCGCCGCCTCCGTACTGCTCGGCGGTCTCCTCGGCCTGGCCGCCGGCGTCTCCGACCGGATGCACCGGATCCTGCGGCCGGTCCTCGACACCATGCAGGTGCTGCCGGCCTTCGCGTACCTGCTGCCCGTCGTCCTCGTCTTCGGCATCGGCGTCCCCGCCGCCGTCCTGGCGACCGTCGTCTACGCCGCCCCGCCCATGGCCCGGCTCACCGCCCTCGGGCTGCGCGGCGCGGACGCCGGCGTCATGGAGGCCGCCGCGTCCCTCGGCGCCACCGGCAGGCAGCGCCTGCTCACGGCCCGGCTGCCGCTGGCCCGCAAGGAGCTCCTGCTCGGTGTCAACCAGTCGATCATGATGGCGCTCGGCATGGCCGTCATCGCGTCCGTCATCGGAGCGGGCGGCCTCGGCGACCGCGTCTACCAGGCCCTGGCCTCCGTCGACGTCGGCGCCGCGCTCGCCGCCGGCGTGCCGATCGTGCTGCTCGCGATCGTCCTGGACCGGGTCACCGCCGCCGCCGGAGAGCGCCTCGGCGCGGCCCCGGCCCGCGGGTCCCGGCTCGGCTGGGCCGTCGCCCTCGGGGCGACGGCCGTCGTCGCCGTCGCCGGCCGGCTGACCGACCGGCTCGGCTGGCCCGAGGCGTGGACGGTCGATCTGGCCGAGCCCGTCAACACGGCCGTCGACTGGATGACCGCCCACCTCTATTCCGGTGTGCCCCTCGTCGGCGGTACCGCCGACTGGGCGAGCGGGTTCACCACCTGGGTCCTCAACCCCCTGCGCGACGGCCTGCAGTGGCTGCCCTGGTGGGCCGTCCTGCTGACGGTCGGCGCCCTCGCCCTGTTCATCGGCACCTGGCGCACCGCCGCGACCGCCGTCCTCGCGATGGCCGCGATCGGCGTGCTCGGCGTCTGGGACCCGGCGCTGGACACCCTGTCGCAGGTACTGGCCGCCGTCGCCGTGACCCTGCTGCTCGGCGTCTCGCTCGGGATCGCCGCGGCCCGCAACACCCGCCTGGGCCGCGCGCTGCGTCCGGTGCTCGACGTCTTCCAGACGATGCCGCAGTTCGTGTACCTGATTCCCGTGGTCGCCCTGTTCGGCGTGGGCCGCGCCCCCGCCGTCGCGGCCGCCGTCGTCTACGCGCTGCCCGCGGTCGTACGGATCACGGCCCAGGGCGTACGCGGAGTGGACCCGGCCGCCATGGAGTCCTCGCGCTCGCTCGGCGCGACCGGACGGCAGCAGCTGTTCCAGGTCCAACTGCCGCTGGCCCGGCCCGCGCTGCTGCTCGCCGTCAACCAGGGCGTGGTGCTCGTCCTCGCCGTCGTCGTCATCGGCGGCCTCGTGGGCGGCGGCGCGCTCGGTTACGACGCGGTGTTCGGCCTCGCCCAGGGCGACCTCGCCACCGGTCTGGTGGCCGGTGCGGCGATCGTCTGCCTCGGCCTCATGCTCGACCGCGTCACCCAGCCGACCCAGCGCCGTGACCTCGCGGGAAAGGGGGCCTGAGATGGCTCGCACACGTATCGCCCTCGGCGGCTCCGCCCTCGTGACCGCCGCCGCCCTGGCGGCCGGCCTCACGGGCTGCGGCGCCGCCGACATGACCCGCCAGTCCTCCCCGTACGCCGACGCGAAGGGCTCCCGTACGGTGACGCTCTCCGTGCAGTCGTGGGTGGGCGCGCAGGCCAACGTCGCCGTCGCCCAGTACCTGCTGGAGCACGAGCTCGGCTACCGCGTGGACACCGTACAGATCGACGAGGTGCCCGCCTGGGACGCGCTCAGCCAGGGCCGGGTGGACGCCATCCTGGAGGACTGGGGCCACCCGGAGCAGGAGAAGCGGTACATCGACGACAAGGGGACGATCAGCCGCGGCGGCGATCTCGGGGTGACCGGCCACATCGGCTGGTTCGTGCCGACGTACTTCGCCGAGCGGCACCCCGACGTCACCGACTGGAAGAACCTGAACAAGTACGCCGACGAGCTCCGCACCGCGGAGAGCGGCGGCAAGGGACAGCTGCTCGACGGCTCCCCGTCGTACGTGACGAACGACAAGGCCCTGGTGGACAACCTGGACCTCGACTACCAGGTCGTGTTCGCGGGCTCCGAGGCGGCGCAGATCACGCAGATCAAGCAGTTCGCCAAGGAGAGGAAGCCGTTCCTGAGCTACTGGTACAAGCCCCAGTGGCTCTTCGAGAAGGTCCCGATGACGGAGGTGAAGCTGCCCGCCTACCAGGAGGGCTGTGACGCCGACGCGGAGAAGGTGGCGTGCGCGTACCCGCACACGCCTCTGCAGAAGTTCCTCAACGCCCGCTTCGCGGACGGCGGGGGCGACGCGGCCGCCTTCCTGAAGAAGTTCCGCTGGACGACCGGCATGCAGAACGACGTCGCCCTGATGATCGCGGACCAGAAGCTGTCGCCGCAGGAGGCGGCGGGCCGCTGGGTGAAGGAGAACGAGGCCACCTGGCGGACGTGGCTCCCGTCCTGACGGGGTGCGAAGGGCCGGGCCGGGTGTGTGAGCCCCGGCCCGGCCCTCCGCACGTCCTCACCCCCGGACCCCGGGCTTCGCCGGGGTGCCCCGGCCCCGGGCGTACCGCCGGCCGAGGGGCTCGGCGCTCAGTCCGTGCAGCACGATGCTGACCATGACGGTGATCACCATCACCCGGGAGACGAAGTCACCGCCACCGGCTGCGGGCAGCTCGATCGCGGCGAGCAGGCCGAAGACGACCGAGGCCACGCCTCGCGGCCCCATCCACCCCAGGAACAGCCGGTCGGAGAGGGACAGATCCGTACCGATGAGCGCGATCATCACCGGCACCATCCGCACCAGGGTGCAGGCGAGGACGGCGTAGAGCACGACGGACAGATGGAACCCGTCCCAGAACTCGTCACTGACCAACTGCCCGAAGAGGAACCACAGGGCGAGCGTCGACAGGGTCACCAGGTCGTCCGTCATCCTCACGGTGCCCTCGGGGAGATGCCGCATCGCCGGGGCGACGCAGACACCGGCCACGAACGAGGCGACGAAGCCGTTGCCGCCCAGGAAGACGGAGAGGGAGTACGCGGCGAGGGGCACGCTCAGCACCGCGAGGCGTGCCGCGGCGGGCAGCGTCCAGCCCTTCGCCCAGGACCGGCGCAACAGCCGTCCGGCCAGCCAGCCGACGAGCGATCCGGCTCCGACGGCCCAGCCCGCCGCGCCGACGGCGTCGAGGAGCGCCTCGGCGTAGTCGGCGCCGGCCGTGTGGTACTCGGCCGCCGCGGCGACACAGATCAGGAACGCCGGTGAGACCACGCCGTCGCTCAGGCCACCCTCGACGTTGAGCAGCTCCCGCAGACGCGCCGGGATGCGCTCGTCCCGTACGAGTGCCGCGGCGGGTGCCAGATCGAGGGGGACGACGACCGTCGCCAGGGTCGCGAGCACCCATCCGGGCCGGTCGGGGAAGAAGGCGAGCGCGGCCAGGAAGGCGGCGCCCAGGGTCAGCGGCAACGCGCCGCCGAGGAGCCGGGCGACGACGCTCCGCTCCCTCCGGATGGCCCCGGCCGGAACCTCGGTCGCGTCGACGAAGAGCAGCAGCGCGAGGACGACCTCCACCGCGCGTTCGAAGCCGGCCAGGTCGCCGAAGTCGAAGACGAGCGGCGGGTCCGAGCCGCTGGTGAGGGCGATGCCCGCCACCATCATGGCGATCGGTGCGGTGATGCTCCACAGCGCGAGCCGGCGCGACAGGACGCACCAGGTGAACAGAATGCCGGCGATGACGGTGACGGCAAGCAAGACATCCGTGCTTTCGGAGGGGCTCGGTCCCGGCGGGTTCGTCCCGACGGTGGAGAGGCAGCGTATGGCGAATGCCGCGCCGACCCGAGCCAGCACGCCGCTCAGGCGGACGCTTCCCCGTCCTGCCGCCGGTCCGGTACGGCGCCCGTGCCGAACGCGCGGCGGTAGGCGGCGGGCGACACGCCGAAGGCCGTCCGCATGTGCGCGCGCAGGGAGTTCCCGGAGCCGAGTCCGGCGCGATGGGCGACGAGGTCGATCGGAAGGTCGGTCGACTCCAGGAGTTGCCTGGCCAGTTCGAGGCGCTGGGCCGTGAGCCACTGCACCGGGGTCGCCCCGACCTCGTCGCGGAACCGCCGGGTGAAGGACCGCAGGCTCATCCGGGCGTGCTCGGCGAGCCGGGCCAGGGTGAGGGGCTCGGAGAGGTGTTCCAGGGCCCAGGCGCGGGTGGCGGTGGTGCTGGCCAGGGTGGGCTCGGGCACGGGCCGGTCGATGAACTGGGCCTGCCCGCCGTCCCGCCAGGGGGGCACCACGCACATGCGGGCGGCCCGGTTGGCGACCGAGGCGCCGTGGTCGCGGCGGATCATGTGGAGGCACAGGTCGACCCCGGCGGCGACGCCCGCGGAGGTCAGCACGTCGCCGTCGTCGACGAAGAGCACGTCCTCGTCCACCTTGACCCGGGGATAGGCCCGGCGGAACTCCGGCGCCAGGTTCCAGTGGGTGGTGGCCGGCCGGCCGTCGAGCAGCCCGGCGGCGGCGAGCACGTACGACCCGGTGCAGATCGAGACCAGTCGCGTGCCGGGGCGGATGCCGTCGATGGCCGCGGCGACCTCGGGCGGCAGCGGGCCGCCGCGGCCGAGCTCCGGCATGGCGTGCGTGGGAGGGAGGACCACGGTGTCGGCGGCGGCGAGCGCCTCGGGACCGGCCGCGGGCTGCACGGTGAACCCGGCGTCGCTGAGCACCGGGGCGCCGTCGGCCGTGCAGATCGTGACCTCGTACAAGGGGCTGCCGTCGGCGTCCACGGCGCTGCCGAAGACCCGCGAGGGGATGCCGAGCTCGAACGGTGGCACCCCGGGCAGGGCGAGGACGGCGACCCGGTGCGGCGTCGGTGCCGCTTCCCGTGCGGTGCCGCTGGTCGCTTCGGCTGAAATCCTCATGGCCAGATCCTGTCACATGCTGGCCAAACGGCCAACACCGTGAGGGGCTCCGGCACCGGATCGTGGACGCATCGCCGCCGGAACGGTCCGGGGCGAAGGGATCGAGACGGAAACGAGGCGGACAGCATGCGTGCGGTGGTCGTGGAGCAGTGGGGCGGACCCGAGAACCTGGTCGAGCGCGAGGTGGAGCGCCCCGAGCCCGGCCTGGGCGAGGTCCTGGTGCGGGTCCACGCGGCAGGGGTGAACCCCGTGGACTGGAAGACCCGGGCCGGCGGTGCCCTCATCGAGTGGGGCGCCGTTCCGGCCGTCGGATGGGACGTCTCCGGCACGGTGGATGCCGTCGGCCCCGGCGTGGGGATCTTCCACCCCGGCGACGAGGTCTTCGGCATGCCGCTGTTCCCCCGGCAGGCCGGCGGATACGCCGAGTACGTGGTCGCCCCGGCGCGGCACCTCGCCCCCAAGCCCGCCTCCCTGACCCATGTGGAGGCCGCGGCGCTGCCGCTGGCGGCGCTCACCGCCTGGCAGGCCCTCGTCGACGCGGCGGACGTCCGCCCCGGGGAGCGGGTGCTGGTGCACGCGGCGGCCGGGGGAGTGGGACACCTCGCCGTGCAGATCGCCAAGGCGCGCGGGGCGTACGTCATCGGCACGGCGAGCGCGGGGAAGCACGAGCTGTTGCGAACGCTGGGCGCGGACGAGGTGATCGACTACCGCGAGACCCGCTTCGAGGACGTCGTCTCCGATGTGGACGTCGTCCTGGACGGTATCGGCGGGGAGACGGCCGAGCGCTCCCTCGCGGTGCTCCGCGACGGGGGCAGGCTCATCACCCTGCCGGGCCCGGACGACGTCCCCGCCGCGCGCGACGGTGTACGGGCGGCCTGGGTCCTGGTGGAGCCCGACCACCTCGGTCTGCGCGAGATCGCGGCCCTGGTGGAGCAGGGGAGGCTGCGGCCTGTGGTCGAGGTCGTCGTGCCGCTCGCGGAGGCGGCGAAGGCCCACGCGATCGGCGAGCAGGGCCGGACCACGGGCAAGATCGTCCTGACGGTCGCCTGAGTCGGGGGACGGGGCGGGCCCGGGCGGGCAGGGGCGGGCCCGCCCCCGCCGGCCCGGTACCGCCGCCCGGGGCCCCGGGGGCGCCGTGGAGAATGATCATCCGCGTGTCCCGCCCTCGAAAGGCCCTCGATGAACCTGCCCGCTTCCGGCCGTCGTGTCCTCGTCAGTGGTGCCTCCCGGGGGCTGGGGAGAGCGGTCGCGCAGGCGTTCGCGGCCAACGGTGACCGGGTCGCCGTCCACTTCGGCTCGCGCGCCGAGGAGGCCCGCGTCACCCTGGACTCCCTCGACGGAACGGGCCACGTCCTCGTCGGGGGCGACCTCGCGGACCCGGCCGGGGCCGTGGCCGTGGCCGACGCGGCGGCCGGGGCGCTCGGCGGGATCGACGTACTGGTCAATAACGCGGCGGTGAACCTCCGTCACCCCCTCCCCGAGACCCCGTACGAGGAGTGGGTGGAGGTCTGGCGGCAGCACGTGTCCGTGAACCTGCTCGCCACGGCGAATCTGAGCCATCTCGCGGCCCGCCGCATGATCGACCAGGGCTCCGGCGGCCGCATCGTGAACATCGGCTCCCGCGGCGCCTTCCGCGGCGAACCCGACCACCCGGCCTACGGTGCCACCAAGGCGGCCGTGCACGCGCTCGGCCAGTCGCTCGCGGTCTCGCTCGCCCCGCACGGGATCGCCGTCGCCTCGGTCGCGCCCGGATTCTTCGCCACGGAACGGGTCTCCTCCCGCCTGGAGGGGGACGAGGGCGCCGCGATCCGGGCCCAGAGCCCGTTCGACCGGGTGGCCGAACCCGCCGAGATCGCGGCGGCCGTCCTGTGGCTCGCCTCCCCTGCGGCGGAATGGTCGTCCGGAACGATCCTCGACCTCAACGGAGCCTCGTACCTCCGCAGTTGACCTTGAACGGAACCTGAACGTCGAACTCGGCCTTCACGTAGCCGGCGCCGAGCCCGAACTCCATTCGCCCGTCATCGAAACGGTCGATGCTCGCCACATCACGCGCGAGAAGTGGTGGGGTTGTAGAACGGTGTGTTCAGCACGAACGTCGTCAGGCGTTCACGCCGAAGCGTAAGGGGAGCCGGGAGGGAATTGCGCCTGTCTGCCACACGTGTATTCCGCCGTCAGTGCGCCGAGTGCGTCGGGATGATCTCAACCATTTCTCCAGCGAGGTTCTTTCAGCCATGCCAGGGAGAGCGGGGTGCGAACGCGACGGAAAGGCCACGTATATGACGTCCTCTCAGTAAGGGGCGAGGGTGTGATCGGAAGCGGGTCGGTGCGTACGGTGTACCGCCCGGGAGTCAACTCGTCACGGCCTCCGGAGTCCCAGGTGCCGTCAAGTCGGCCGCACGGGAGTTGTGTTGGTTCCATGGCAACGGCGGAGGGTCCACACCGTTGGCCGGAGTGCGGCGGGATGCCGAGGTCTCGCTCTAGACTCGGTCAGGGTTTGGTAAAGCCAGGTACGGCTCGCGGGGGGAGCCCCGCACAAAACGATTGGGTAGCCAGTGCTTCTGAAGACGTTCGGCTGGTCGTTCGCGGTGACCGCGCTCGGCCTCGTCGCGGCCGTGCTGTACGGGGGATGGGCGGCCTTCGGGATCGTGGCGATCCTGTCCATCCTCGAGATCTCGGTGTCCTTCGACAACGCGGTGGTCAACGCCGGGATCCTGAAGAAGATGAGCGCCTTCTGGCAGAAGATCTTCCTCACCATCGGTGTGCTCATCGCCGTCTTCGGCATGCGGCTGGTCTTCCCCGTCGTGATCGTGGCGATCAGCGCCAAGGTCGGCCCCATCGAGGCCGTCGATCTGGCGATCAACGACGCCGAGCGCTACGAGCAGCTCGTCACCGACGCCCACCCGTCGATCGCCGCCTTCGGCGGGATGTTCCTGCTGATGATCTTCCTCGAGTTCATCTTCGAGGACCGTGACATCAAGTGGCTCGGCTGGCTGGAGCGCCCGCTGGCCAAGCTCGGGAAGATCGACATGCTGTCGGTCTGCATCGCCCTGGTCGTCCTGGCCGTCAGCGCCATGACCTTCGCGACCCAGGCCCACCAGCACGGCGGCCTGCACGTCGACAAGGCGGCCACGGTCCTGCTCTCCGGCGTCTTCGGTCTCATCACGTACCTCGTCGTCGGCGGTCTCTCCGGCTACTTCGAGAACAAGCTGGAGGAAGAGGAGGAGCGCGAGCACGAGGCCGAGGAAGAGGCCCGCAAGAGCGGCAAGAAGGTCCCGGCGGTCGTGATGGCCGGCAAGGCCGCGTTCTTCATGTTCCTCTACCTGGAGGTCCTGGACGCGTCCTTCTCGTTCGACGGTGTCATCGCCGCGTTCGCCATCACCAACGACATCGTGCTGATGTCGCTCGGCCTCGGAATCGGCGCGATGTACGTCCGTTCGCTGACGGTCTACCTGGTCCGTCAGGGCACCCTCGACGACTACGTCTACCTGGAGCACGGCGCGCACTACGCGATCGGCGCCCTGGCCGTGATCCTCATGATCTCCATCCGCTACCAGATCCCCGAGGTCGTCACCGGACTCATCGGTGTCGTCCTGATCGCCTGGTCCTTCTGGTCCTCCGTCCGACGCAACCGCAGGCTGGCGGCCGACGAGGGTGAACAGTCGGGAGCCACCGAGAAGGCCGAGGTCCCCTCCGGCGTCTGAGCCGGCCGGCCGGCGCGCGCCCCGGGGCGCGCCGGCTCGGATCACGCGGCGGGGGCTCGCGTCGTGCACCTTCGACGCGGCGTCCAGCGGGCCGCCGCGGCGCCCGAGCTCGCCCGTGGCGATCGGGAACCAGGGGATGAAGGCGATGTGCTCGGCCTCGGCGTGGGCGAGCACGTCCTCGGCCGCCCGGTTCGTCCTACCGAGCCTCGCCCCGCATGAAGGGGGGCCGGTTCGTCAGCTGTTGCTCCGTCCACGCCAGTCGCTCCTCGAGCGGTGGGCGGAGGGGGGCGGGTGCGACGGAGAGCACGCCGGTCAGGAGCTTCCGGCAGCGCGCGAGCACCATCGGCATCGCGGGCGCGATGACGAGGATGTCGTCCAGACCGACCCGGAGGAGACTCTCCCAGCCGGGCACGGGCAGGATCACCCGCACGGTGCCCGACGCGTCGGCGATCGCACGGGTCTCCTGTCCGACCGGTCCCGCGGCGGCACGGCGGAGCAGGTCCTCGACCGCGTCCAGGGCCTGGACGGCGGTGGCCGGATCGTTGATCGCCGAGGACAGCGCCCGCAGAGCGATGTCGGACAGCAGCCGGAAGGCGAGCCCGGGGTCCTGGTGGAAGGTGCGCTCGGAGCCGGCGACGACCGCCTTCAGGACCTCGGCCGCCTTGACCGTGCCGTGGTGCACGTCGGCCACCGGGTCACCGTCGTACAGGACCTCTCCCACCTTCACCCGCAGGACGACGGCCGCGCCCCCTCGTCGTGCCGCGGCCACCAGCGGAAGCAGGTTGAACTGCTCCACCAGCACGGACGCACCCCGCCAGGGGACCGACGCGGTGACGGAACCGGGCAGCAGGGGCGCTCCCGGCGGGGAGTCCCGGAAGCCCGCCTCCTCGCCCGGCGGACAGTAGACGTCGAGTACGTGGAGGCCACGGTCGCGCAGCTCGTCGAGGACATGGGAGAGCTGGATCGAGCGCAGCGCGACGAGCTGGAGGCGACGGACGAACACGAACGCGGCGGCGGCCATGACCAGGGCGGCGATCGGCACGGCCACGGACACCGTGCTCTGCGAGCCGATGGCCAGGACCGCGGTGACGGAGTAGACCAGCACACCGAGGACGAAGGCGAACACGCGCCATACGAGCGGGTCGGAGCGGAACAGGGCGAGGCGATGGCTGAAGTTGCCCGCGGCCCACTGCACGACGAGGAACATCAGCGAGAAGATCAGGGCGGTGACGCTGAGGACGCCCACACCGAGCACGTTCAGGACGGCAACGGCGCGGTCCCCGGCGACCCGGGAGCCGCCGTCGATCGCGGGGAGCAGGATGCCGAGCGCCACCGCCACGCCGGCGGCCACCGCGTGCGTGATGCCGGCGCGCAGCGCCCGCCGCGGGCGGACGACACGTTCGGCCGCATGCCCCGCGCCCACCGTCGTCATCGGCGGCTCAGACACGACCGCGTCCGCTCGCGTGCTCCCCTGAGCAGCGGCGGATGGTATGAGTCGGCATCGCCACCTCCCCGTCTCGGCGTCGTGACCCACTCTGCGCGGCTTCCGCCGCGCGTGCCCGCGTTCGGCGTACGAACGGATGACCCGGCACCGGCCCGGGGTCGTCCGGGACGTTCCGGCCGGGGCACGCCCGGTGGCCGCGCCGCCGCCCCTCCCGCGTCCGTACCGTGCTCCGCTACGAGCGGACGCCGACGGGGCCCGGCGGCCGTCGCCGTCGGCGCTGACGCACCTCACGTCCTGGCGGCCGACCGCCACCCGTCGGGTTCAGTGCTCGCAGAGCGAGAACTCTCGCTCGTAGAGCTGCTCGTTGTGCTCGTCGACGAAGAACTTGCGTTCCCGCATCAGCTGTTCGCGGAAGTCCCTGGCCTGGTCGAGCGTCATGGTCGAGGTGTCGGACCACGGCTGCTGCGGCGGCACGTCCGAGGTCGAGACGATCTTCTCCGACGGATCGACCAGGAAGAACGCGAGGATCTTACGATGTCCCGCCCGGGTGGGATCCGCGAGGCGGAACGAGCCGACGCGGTGCTGCAGGATGTTCGGGAACGCCAGGCAGCGGCCCGCCGGCGTCGAGGCCGATCCGAGCAGCTGGTTCAGCGAGTCCTCGTCCTCCAGCCCGTACACGTCACGCAGACCGTTGTCGTCGTTCTGCTCGTACTCCGGATCGTCGAGTGCCGCACGGAAGCTCAGCCGGCTCTCGGTGATGTTCTCGCTGTCCCAGTAGTAGATGCCGGTCGAGACGATCCGCTCGTTCACCATCCCCTCGACGTGCCACGAGCCGCCCGCGTACTCGGGCTTCTCCGGGGTCAGGTGAATCGTGGCGAGCTTGACGATGACCTGGAGACCGCGGCCGCGCAGATCGACCCGGGCGGAGGCGTCGGGCACCTCGGGCGCGGTGAAGGCCGGGGCGTCCGGCACGACCGGGCGGCGGTTCTCCCACCAGTCGTCCTGCGCCGTCTCCCAGGCGCGGACGGCTTCGGCGTACGCCGCGTCGTCACTGTGGTCGGACTTCTCCGGGTGCTTCGGCTCGGAGTCGTACCACCCCCATGGATCGGTCACGATCCGCACGGGCCGCGGATGACGCAGGTCGGTGAGCACGTTCTCCAGCAGCGGACGCATACGGGCGAACAGGTCCGGCAGGACGGCCGCCAGTTCGCGATGGGCCTCGGGGTGGACGTTGTTGACGTACGAGCGGAAGGAGACCTCGCCGTCGTCGTCGATGTCGACGTCCGTGGGCAGCCACTGGAACCGCTCCGAGAACTCGTACGTCGAGTAGCGGTTCGTCGGGTTCTTCCAGGCCCGCTCGTGTGTCCCGCTCACGTCCTTCACCAGGCAGTACAACGAGGGGTGCACCAGGTCGAGCACCTGGCCGTCGGAACCGGGATGCCAGTCCAGATCCGCTTCGGGGACGTCCTCGAGCACCCGGACCGCCTCGCGCAGCCGGGCCTGGAGCTTGTCGTCGATCAGGGTGTCCGACTGCCAGACCCCGTCGACGGCCGACACCTCGAGGCCGGTCCGCGGGTCCCGCAGGGCGGCGTAGTGCGCGAGTTCCGCCAGCACGTAGCGGACCTGCGCCTCCGTGAGGCCCTGGGCGATCGCCTCCTTCGTCCAGCGGGCGACGACGGCGGGGTCGTTCCTCTTGTCGAACCATTCCGGCTTCGCCCGTATGTGGGAGCTGCACTCCATCAGCTCGAGTTCCCGCAGCGTCCGGGGGGTCGCGAACGAGAGGGAACGGGACGAGTGGAAGGGGAGCGGGAAGGCAGACAGGCCGGTCAATTCTCTGGGTCCTCCGAGTCGGTGTTCGGTGGCGGGAAGCCTACTTCAGCGGACTGACACCACGGCCTCGGTCCTTCCCGGGCGCAGCCGCGGCGCTGCGGGCGCGGGCCGGACACGTGCCGTGTGCCCGGACGAGGGCCGTGGGCCCGGAGGCCGGGTCACCCGCAGGCGGCGGCCAGCGCTGCGGTGAGTTCCTCGGCGAGCCCGGTGATCACGGGGAGATCGAACGCCAGGGCGTTGTACTGCAGCCAGCACCGCAGGCCGCCCTCCGGCTGCTCGACCACGGTCAGTTCGGGCACGCCCCGGTCGCCACCCGGCAGTGGCCAGGGAACGGTGCTGCCGCGCGGCAGCTCCCACGGCTCGCAGGCCAGACCCGGCAGCTGCGCGGGCGCGGCCCACGCCTCGTAGCGGAGCCAGGCCGCGAACGGCGCGGACGGGCTGAACTCGGCGAACGGGTACAGCTGGTGGTCCAGCGCCTCGGCGTAGACCACCCGCAGCCGGTCCACCAGCTCGGCGAAACCGGGCTGCCCGCTCGCGTCGACCCTCAGGAGCAGCGACTGGACGAAGCAGCCCACCGTCCGCTCGGCGTCGGGGCGAGGGCGTCCGGGCACCGGGGTCATCACGACCAGGTCGGGATGACCGCTGCGGCTCGCCAGCAGTCCGGTCCAGGCGGCGGCGACGGCCAGGAAGGGGGTGGCTCCCAGTTCGGCCGCCCGGGCCCGCAGGGCTTCGGCCGACGCCGCAGGCACCTCGAACTCGTGCGCCTCGGTGAGGACCTCCTCCACCGCGCGGCGGCCGGCGAACTGCTCGACGGCCTCCGGCGCTCCGGCCAGCGCCGTCCCGAAGTGGGCCCGCGAGGCGGGCCAGTGCGCGTTCGCCCAGTCCACCAGCTCCTGGTAGCCCGGGCCGGAGCGGGCGGGCGGCGCCGACCGGCCCCGCCGCAGCGCCGAGTAGCAGACGCCGAGGTCGGCGAGGAGCACACCGACCGACCAGCCGTCGGACACCATGTGGTGCGTCGCGACCAGGACCACGTGGTCGGTCTCCGAGCGGCTGACCACCAGGAGGCGCGTCATCGGGTCGCGGGCCAGGTCGGTGAGACGGTCGCGTTCGGCAAGGAGCAGGGCGTCCACCTCCGCGTCCGCGGCCCCCGGTGCCTCGGTCAGGGTGATCCGCACCCGTGGCTCCTCGTCGAGGACCGCCCGCACCACCCCGTCCGCCACCGTCTCGAACCGGGTGCGCAGCGCCGGATGGCGCCGGACCACCTCGGTGAGCGCCCGGCCCAGGGTCGTCGGTTCGAGCCGGTCGGTGACGCGGAACAGCGCCGTCACCGCTCCGGCGTCACGCCCGGGTGCGTCGGCCATCCAGCGGAAGAAGTTCTCCTGCTGCGAGGTGAGGGCGACGGCGTGCGGCTGCGCACGGAGCGCGGCCAGGTACGGCGTCACGGTCTCCGCCCCCGCAGACGATCCGGCAGTGGCGGCCGGCCGCCGGTCGGAGCTGTCGACCCACGCCGCCTGGGCGCGCAGCGAGGGGCGCTCGAAGACCACGGCGGTGCCCGCCCGGATCCCGAACTCGTCGCTGATGCCGGCGGCGAGCTGGACCGCCCGGAACGAGTCGCCGCCGAGCGCGAAGAACTCGGCGGCCACATCGGTGACCGGCCGGCCGAGCAGCCGCCGCCAGAGCGCGGCCAGCCGGAGTTCCGTCGGGGTCGCGGGAGCGGCAACCGGACCGGTGGACTCCGGGGGCAGGTCGAACAGCGGGCGGAGCCGGTGCTTGACCACCTTGCCGCTCGGATTCCGGGGCAGGTCGTCCGCGAGCAGGATGCGTACCGGCAGCTCGGGCCGGCTCAGCCGGGCGCTCAGGAACATCCGCAGTTCGTCCGGGTCCAGGCCGCCGGGGCCGGCCACCACGACCGCCACCGGGACGGCGCCCATCACGGGGTGGGGCAGCCCGAGCGCGGCGGCGTCGGCGACCGCGGGGTGCTCGTGCAGCACCTCCTCGATCCGCAGCGTGGAGACCTTCAGGGCACCGCTCTTGATGACGTCGCTCTCCCGGTCGACCAGGTACAGGTAGCCGTCCGCGTCGAGGCGTCCGACATCGCCCATCCGCACCCAGCCGTCCCGGAACACCTGGGCGCTCCGCCCGCCGTCGCCCACATACCCACGGGGCGGTCCGGGCTGGCGCAGCCAGACCTCGCCGACCTGCCCGGTCGGCAGCGGCAGCCCGTCCGGGCCGAGGATCCGGAGGTCACGGGGGTCCGCCGGGCGGCCCAGCGAGCCGGGACGGCGCCTGTCCACCACGGTGGAGATCTGCGCGGGGGAGGCCTCGGCGGAGGTGTAGGTGTTGACCAGCGTGGCGCCCGGCAGGGCCGCGGCCAGCGCGGCCGCCACCGGTACGGGAAGCGCGGCGGCCGAGGAGTTGACCAGACGCAGACTCCGCAGGTCGTGCCTCTCCGCGGTGCCCGCGTTGACCAGTTCGATCACCATGGAGGGCACCAGGAAGGCGGTCCCGACCCCGAACCTCTCGACGGCGCCGCCGAACTGCTCCGCGTCGAAGCGGGGCAGGCTGAGGACGGCGGGCGCGGCGGTCAGCGCGGTGAGCAGCATCACCTGGCCCGCGTTGGTCCCGATCGGGAAGGCGTGCAGGGCGTGCCGCGAGTGCGCGTACGCACGGCGGCGGGGGTACGCGGCCAGTCCGGCGGTCAGGTTGCCGTGGGCGGCGACGACACACTTGGGCGCCCCGGTGGTGCCGGAGGTGCCGATCACCTGGGCCGGGTCGGCGGGGCCCACCCGGTGCGGCGGCTCGTCCGGCGGCTCGGGGTGCGCCGCGAGAAGGGCGTCCAGACGCAGTTCCGGCAGGCCCGGTACGGCGGGTGGCCCACCGTCCGTCAGAACGGTGCCGGCCTCGGCCAGCGCGGCGAGGGCCGCGGTATCCGCCTCGGAGAGGTCCTCACGGGCCGGGACGGGCACCCCGCCCGCGTACTGGACGGCGAGGAAGCCGACCGCGTACCTCTCCCAGCGTGTGTTGGAGAACCGCAGCACCACCCTGTCGTGAGGCTCGACTCCGGCGGCGGCCAGCCCGGCGGCGGCGCGCAGTGCCTCCTCGCGCCAGCGGCGGTAAGTGAGTTCCCCGCCGCCGACGACCTGCAGCGCCAAGCGGTCCGGGTGTTCGGTGGCCCGCGCGTCGAGGAGTTCCGGGACGGTCGTCGCGGCGGGCGGCACGGTGGTGGCGATGGCGATCTCCGGTGCGATTCGGTGGGATTCGGCGGTTCGGCGGTTCGGCGGTTCGGCGATTCGGCGGTTGAGCGGCATTCGGCGTCGGGCCGAGGGCGGGCGGGCCCCGTCGTGGAGTCCGGGCCGCGGCTGCCCGGACTCCACGACGACGGGATCCGTACCTGGATCCGAAGTCCGAAGGAGGTGTCAGTCCAGCCGGCCCACGGCCTCCTCCTCGCTGAGCGCGTCGATCTCCGCGATGAGCAGAGCCTCGACCCGGGCCGCCAGGGCCGCCGGGGTGGGGCTCTCGAAGACGTCGCGGATCGACATGTCGAGGCCGACGTCGGCCCGGATACGGGCGGCGACCCGGGTGACCAGGAGCGAGTCCCCGCCGAGGGCGAGGAAGTCGTCCAGCACGCCGACCCTCGGTACGCCGAGCACCTCCTGCCAGAGCTCGACCACCAGAGCCTCGGCATCCGTGCGGGGCGCCAGATACGCGTCGACCGCGCCCACCGGCTCAGGGTCGGGCAGAGCCGCGGTGTCGAGCTTGCCGTGAGAGGTGAGCGGAAGCGTGTCGAGGAGGACCACGGCCTCCGGCACCATGAAGGCCGGCAGCCGCAGCGCCAGGTGCTCGCGCAGCTCGTCCGCCTCCGGAGCGGCCGCGGCCCCGTCCGATGCGGTCGGCCGTACGACGGCGTAGGCGACCAGCCTGCGGCCGTCGCGGACCACGACGGCCGCCTGGCCGACCGCCGGATGGGCGGTGAGGGCGGCCTCGATCTCGGCGGGCTCGATCCGGTAGCCGCGGATCTTCACCTGGCCGTCGGCTCGACCGAGGAACTCCAGCTGCCCGTCGGTGCGCCACCGTACGCGGTCCCCGGTGCGGTACATCCGGCCGTCCGGGACATCGGTGAACGGATCCGGCAGGAACGCCTCCGCCGTCAGCTCGGGCCGGGCCGGGTATCCGCGCGCCAGGCCGTGCCCGCCGATGTACAGCTCGCCCTCGGATCCGGCGGGCAGCAGCCCGCCGCGCTCGTCCAGGACGTAGAGCCGCACCCCCGGCAGCGGACGCCCGAGCGGCGGCCGCTGTCCGGCGGCGGCCCCGTCCACGGGGCGGCCGCCGAGTTCGCCCGCGGTGACGATGACCGTGGCCTCGGTCGGGCCGTACGTGTTGACCAGCCGGACGATGTCGCCCTGCCGCTCCCGCCACTGGGCCACGGTGGCCGAGCGCGCCTCGGAACCACCGAGGATCACCAGCCGCAGCGCCGGTGGCCACGGGGTCGCGTCTCCGAGCGAGACCAGTTCCTGCCAGTACGCGGTGGGCAGGTCGAGAACGGTGACGGAGCGCCCGGACTCGCCGCGCAGCAGGTCGGGCAGGCTCCGGCCGCCGTCGGGCAGCAGGACGACGCAGGCGCCCGCGGTCAGAGCGGGCCAGATCTCCTCGGCGTGGGTGTCGAAGCCGATGGAGGCGAACTGGACGATCCGGTCGCCGGGTCCGAGCCCGTAGCCCTCCGGTCCGGCCATCCACCGCACGCGCTCGGCCAGAGCCGCGTGCTCGACGGCGACGCCCTTGGGGACACCGGTGGATCCCGAGGTGTAGAGGATGTACGCGAGGCCGCCCGGTACGGTCCCGGGCAGCGGCGCGGCCGCCGCGGGCCCCGTGCTACCGGAGCCGGCGTCCACCGGTCCGGCGGGCCCGCCCGTGCCGCGCGGACCGTCGACGGCCGGCTCCGGGCGACCGGGCTCCGGGACATCCAGTCGGGGGACGCCCAGCTCGGGTCCACCCCGCTCCGGACCTCCGACCCCGGTGAGCAGCAGGGCGGCGTCCGCCTCGCCGAGCATCAGCCGCTGCCGCTCGACCGGGTGCGCGGGGTCGAGCGGCAGATAGCCGGCGCCCGCCTTCCAGATCGCCAGCAGGGCGGTGACCAGCGCGAAGGAGGGGGCGATCCGGACGCCCACCGCACGGCCCGCCACGGGACCCAGTCGGCCGGCCAACTCATCGGAGGCGTGGTCGAGTTCCTCGTAGGTCATGATCCGCCCCGCGCAGGCGAGAGCGGGAGCGTCGGGGTGGGCGGCGACCTGGTCGGCGAAACCGCGCAGGATCGGCCGGGCGCCCTCGGCGACTGCGGGTCCCGAGCCGAGGGCGAGCAGCGCGGCGCGCTCCTCCCCGGGCAGCAGCCAGTCCCCGTGCAGCGGGACCTCCACGTCCACGACCGCCCGGGCGAGCAGGTCGCGCACCCGGCGGCCCAGGGCCTCGACCGTGGCACGCTCGAAGAGCTCCCGGTCGAAGCAGAACGACAGCGTCATCCCGCCGTCCGGGGTGCGCCAGCTGTCCAGCAGCAGATCGGTCTTGGCCCGATCGAAACCGGAGTCCATGCTCGCCGTCCGGACGCCCGCGGGCAGGCCGGTCCGCTCGTCGGCGCCGGCCAGCTCGTACTGGCTCTGGTGGACGAACACCGCCTGGTAGAGCGGGCCGACGCCGGGCAGCACGGGCAGCCCCAGTGCGGCGGCCACCCGCTCGACCGGGACGTCCTGATGGGACAGCGCGGCCATCGTGGCGGAGCGCACCCGGCGCAGCACGGTGTGGAAGCCGGGATCGCCCGTGAGGTCGGCCCGGATCACGCCGGTACGGGAGAAGTAGCCGAGCAGGGCTTCGTGGGCGGTCTCGTTGCGGCCGGCCAGCGGGGTGCCGACGGCGAAGTCGGTGGTGCCGGTCCAACGGGCCAGGACGCACTGGTACGCGGCGAGCAGCACCATGAACGGGGTGCAGCGCTGCTCACGGGCCAGGGCGTCGACTCCGGAGACGAGGTCGGGCCCGAGGGCGAGTTCGGCGAAGCCGGCCGGATGGGCGGGTTCCGCGGGCCTCGGGTGGTCCAGCGGCATCCGCAGGGCGCCGACGCCTGTCAGCCGTTCGCTCCAGTACCGGAACGCGTCCTCGGCCGCACCGCCGTCGAGCCTCGACCGTTCGGCGAGCGCGAAGTCCCCGAACTGCATTTCCAAGGGCGGGAGTTCGGCGGGTCCTTCGCCGATCTCCTCACGGTACAGCGCGAGCAGGTCGCGCCACAGCACGGTGAACGACCATCCGTCGGAGACGATGTGGTGGACCACCACGCTCACGGCGTGCTCGTGCTCCCCGGCGCTGACCAGGACGGCCCGGAGCGGCGGCCGCTCGGCCAGGTCGAAGGGCGCGTTGACGAAGGGGGCGCACGCGGCGGTGAAGGACTCCTCCGCGTCGTCCCGTATCGGAACCAGGGTGAGTGCGATGTCCCGCACGGGCTCCACGAGCTGGACGGGCTGCTCGCCGTCCGTGGCGAACCGGGTGCGCAGCACCCGGTGGCGGGCGGTGAGCCGGGTGAGCGCCGCGCTCAGTGCCCGCGGATCGACCGGACCGCTCCAGCGTCGATTCAGGTACATGTTGAACCCGGCGTCCTCCGGGTTCAGTTGCTGGAGGAACCAGAGGCGGCGCTGCTCGTCGGTCAGCGGATGCCGGGCGATCGGGGTCGGGGCGGTCATGCGTTCCTCTCACTCTTCGCGCGGGCCTGCGGAGCCTCGGGACCGGCGCCTCGCGCACGGGTCCGCAGGGTCTCCAGGCCGATCAGATCGTCGGACTCGGCGTCCGGGACTTCCCGGTCGAAGCGGGCCAGGACGGGAATGCAGAAGCTGACGAGGGCCAGCGCGGCCATGGCGAGGCCGAACACCAGATAGAGCAGGCCGATACCGCGCCCTTCGCCGGTGCCGATCAGCGCGCCGACGCTGGAGGCCAGTGCACCGCCCTCGTCCATCAGGGGCTGCAGCAGCCCGGGGCCCGCCGGAGCGACCAGGGCGAAGCCGATCGGCAGGGTGGACCAGGCGACCATGGTGTTCACCGCGATCACCCGGCCGTGGAAGCGCATCGGCACCTTGGTCTGGACGACCGTCGCGTAGATGCCGTTCAGCAGCGCGAGCCCGTAGGTCATGCCGAACGCGCCGACGGCGACCACGGTCACCGAGGGCCGCAGGCCGGTGACGAAGCACGCGGCGGCCAGGCCGAGAGTGGCGATCATGACGCCGCGCAGACGCATCCGGCGCGGGCCGCCCCAGACCAGCAGGGTGAGGCCGCCGAGAACGGCGCCCAGGCCGGCCGCCGTGGAGACCCAGCCCGCCGCGGCGGTCGTGGAGAAGGAGAGCACCAGCGGGGTGACGAGCAGGAAGAGCGGGGAGAGGAAGATGTTGAGCACCGCGAACCAGAACAGCATGGCCCTGAAGTGGCGGCTGCCGAGCGCCCGTCGGAAGCCCGCCCGGATCTCGGCGCCGACGCTCTCGCGGCGGGTGGCCGCCATCGCGTCGGGGAAGCGCACCGCCAGGGTGATGCCCGTGGCGATCACGTAACTGACGACGTCGAAGACCAGGATGCCGCCGAGGCCGATCACGTGCAGGATGCCGACGGCGATCAGCGGAACGAGGAACTGGGCCAGGCCGAGAGCCATCTGCACCACGCCGTTGGCACGGCCGAGGAAGCGCTTGGGCACCAGCTGCGGCACCGCCGAGCCCCAGGCGACGCGCTGGAACGCGAGTGCGACGGACAGCAGGGAGATCATCACGTAGGCGTGCCAGATCTCCAGCGAGCCGCTGAGGTGGAGGGCCAGCAGCACCGCCTGGGTCAGACCGGCCGCGATGTCGCCCCACAGCATCACCCGGCGGCGGTCGCCCCGGTCGACGATGGCGCCGGCCAGCGGGGCGACCACGATGCTGGGCACCAGTCCGAAGGCGGCGAGCAGGCCGAGGTGGAGCAGCGAGCCGCTCTGCAGGTAGATCCAGATCGGCAGGGCGAACTCGGTGAGGGCCGAGCCGATCATCGACAGCTGCTGGCCGGTGGCGATCGTCAGGAAGCGGCCCATGGTCGGGCGCACGGGCCGGCGCCTGCGGGCTTCACGGGACTCCGCCGGCGGCCCGGACCGCTCCGCCGTCCCCTGCCGTCCGGGATCCGGCTCAGGAGCAGGTGCGGTGTCCGGGACGTCGCGGGACAGGCCGGCCAGCCACCAGGTGGCGTCGGCGGTGCGTTCGTGCCGGGCCTCCTCACCGGCGGCGATCGAACGGTGCACCCCCGTCAGGATGTCGGCCAACTCCTCGGCTCGGTACTTGAGATAGAAGTGACCGGCTTCGTCGAGGACCACCACGGCGGCGGTTCCGGTGATCCGGTGCCACTCGCGGAACCGCTCCTGGTAGAACTCGGTCGCCGGATCGCGGTCGCCGCAGACGGCGATCACCGGCGCCGTGAGGGTGCCACCCTCGCCCTCGTACAGCTCGCCGAAGTAGCGCTCGGCACCCTGGGTCCCGACCCGGCGGTTGCGCACGATCAGCCGCAGCTGCTCCTCGTCCACCTCGTCCACGTCCAGACCCGCCGCGGCCAGGGCGTTGATCATGCCCTGGTCGCTGCGGAGGCGGGCGGCCAGTCCGGCGAAGCGTTCGGCCAGCGCGGCGCCGCGGCCCTTCGGGCGGGCGAAGGGGAAGATGCCTCCGAGGTGGACGGCGTCGATCTCCCGGCCGGCCGCCTCCACCCGGCGGGCGATCTCCACGGTCAGCCGGACGCCGACCCCGCAGTGCCCGTAGAGCACCAGCGGTCCCTTGACGTTCGCGACGATCTCCTCGGCGCAGAGCCGGGCGACCTCGTCGATGTCGAGCGCCTCCTCGCCCAGCTCGTGGCCGGGGACGGCGATGGAGTGCAGGGCCCAGTCCGCGGGCATGGCGTCGGCGAGCGGCTTGTAGATCAGCGCGCTGCCACCGCCGTAGGGGGCGCAGACCACACTCGCGGCCACCTGGCGGCGCTCGGGGGTGAGCAGGTGCAGCAGCCGGCGCGGGCCGCGTTCGCCCTCCGGGGTGGCCACCAGCCCGGCCAGCCGACGGACCGTCGGGTACTTGAAGAGGTCCATCACACCGACCGGGGTGGCCAGGTCGGGGAAGGCCCGCCGCATCCGTGCGACCACCTGCGTGGCGAGCAGGGAGTGACCGCCGAGTTCGAAGAAGTCGTCCAGGGCGCCGACCCGGGGGACGTCCAGCAGGTCCGCCCACATGGCGGCGATCACCTGCTCGGTCTCGCCCTCGGGATCGACCTGGGCGCCGGCCGCCGGGCCGTCCGCCGGCGCGGGCAGCGCCTTCCGGTCGACCTTGCCGTGGGCGAGCAGCGGCAGCCGCTCCAGGACCACGTAGCGGGCCGGGACCATGTAGTCCGGCAGGACCTCGCCCAGGGCGGCGCGCAGCTCGGCGGCGGCCGGTGCCGCGCCGCCGGCGGGGCGTTCCAGATAGGCGACGAGGTTCTGCCTGACGCCCTCGCCGCGGGCCAGGACCACCGCCTGGGTGATGCCGGGCAGCGCGGTGAGCGCGGCCTCGATCTCGCCCGGCTCGACCCGGTAGCCGCGGACCTTGATCTGGTCGTCGCCACGGCCGAGGTAGTCCAGTGTCCCGTCGGTGCGCCAGCGTGCCAGGTCGCCGGTGCGGTACATCCGCGGCCCGCCGGTCGCGGGGGTCTCCGGGCCGCCGGTCGCCGGGACGCCCCGGCCGGTGCCGTACGGGTCCGCCCCGGCCTTCCTCGCGCCCACCGGAGCGGCGTACGGAGCGGCGTACGGAGCGGCGTACGGATCCGGCAGGAACCGTTCGGCCGTCAGGTCCGGCCGCCCGAGATAGCCGCGGGCCAGCCGGTCCCCGCCCAGGTACAACTCACCGGTGACACCCGGCGGAACGGGATTGCGGGCCTCGTCGAGGACGTAGCAGCGGCCCCCCGCCAGCGGGGTGCCGATCGGGGTGTTGCCCGGCGCGTCCAGGCCGTCGGCGGTGACCTCGTGGACGGTGATCCCCACCGTCGCCTCGGTCGGCCCGTAGTGGTTGAACACCGCGCACCGGCCGAGCGCGGCGATGCCCGCGGCCCACGACCGACCGCTGGCCTCGCCGCCGAGAACCAGCGCACGGCGCGGCAGCAGCCGCTCCAGCGGCGCGTCGGCGGTCAGCGCGGCCAGATGGGAGGGCGTCATCTTGAGGTGGTCGATGCCGGCCCGCTCGATCTCCTCGGCCAGTTCCACGCCTGCGATCCGGCGCGGCAGGAGGTGCACCCGGCCACCGGTCGTCAGGGCCAGGTAGAGCATGGTCATGCTGAAGTCGAAGGCGAGCGACTGGAGCAGCCCGAAGGAGGCGCCGGGCGCGATCCGCAGCCGCTCGCCCGCCCCCGCCAGGTAGTTGAGGAACTGGCGGTGCTGCACCGCGACACCCTTGGGCGTACCGGTGGAGCCCGAGGTGTAGATCACGTACGCGAGGTGGTCGGCGCCCGACACCTCGGCGAGGGGCGCTCCGTCCTGCTCCGTGGCGGCGGCGCCGTCGTCCGTCAGCAGGTCGACCGCCGTATGGTCGCCGCACCGCGCGCGGAGCACGGTGTCGGTGATCAGGACCTTGGCACCGGCGTCGGCGACCAGGTGGGCGAGCCGGGCGGGGGGCTGCTCGGGGTCGAGCGGCAGATAGCCGCCGCCGGCCTTGAGGACGGCGACCAGGGCGACCGCCAGCTCGGCGGACTGCTCCAGGCAGACGGCCACCCGGTCGTCGGCACCCACGCCCAGCGCCCGGAGGCGCCGGGCCAGGGCGTTCGCCCGGCGGTCGAGGTCGCGGTAGGTCAGCGTGCGGTCCTCGAAGACCAGCGCCGGCGCGTCCGGCGTCCGTGCCGCCGCCCGGGCGAGGGCCTCGGTGAGCGTGGCGGGGCCGCCGTCCGGCAGCGGCGGACCGGCGGCCCAGGTCTCCAGGACGGCCGTCCGCTCGGCCGCGCCGAGCATCGGGATCCGGTCGACCGGCAAGGCGGGGTCGGCGGTGCCGGCCGAGGCCAGCAGCTCGAACCGCTCGACGAACCGTTCGACGGTGCCGGCGTCGAAGAGGTCGGTGCGATACGTGAACAGACCGTAGAGTCCGCCGTCCGCCTCCTCGCGCATGTAGAGGGCGAGATCGGCGTGGGTGGTCGTGGCCTCGTAGCCGAAGCCCTCGGCGTCCAGGCCCCCGGGACCTCCCGCGGGCACGGCGGTGTGGTCGCCGTAGTTCTGGAAGGCGAAGGTGGTCTGGAAGACGGCGGCGCGGCTCACGTCGCGTTCCACCGAGAGGTCGTTGACCATCTGCTCGAACGGCACCTCCTGGTGCGCGTACGCGTCGAGCGTGGTCTCGCGGACCCGGCTGATCAGCTGCCCGAAGGCGAGGTCGGCGGAGAGCCGGGCGCGGATCGGCAGCATGTTGACGAACGCCCCGACCACGTTCTCCAGTTCACGGTGGAGACGGCCGGCGACGGCGGATCCGACGGCGAAGTCGCGTTGGCCGGTGTGCCGGCTCAACAGGACCTGGAACGCGGCCATCAGCACCATGTACGTGGAGGCGCCGTAGGACCGCGCCACCTCGCCGATCCGCAGGGAGAGCTCCGGGCTCCAGCGGAACTCGGTCGCGGCCCCGTCGAAGGTGAGCAGCGGAGGCCGGGGACGGTCGGAAGGCAGTTCCAGGGCCGGTACGCCGTCGAGCTCGGCGCGCCAGTACGCACGGGAGGCGTCGAGCCGACCGCTCTCCAGGCGGTCCCGCTGCCAGGCCGCGTAGTCGCCGAACTGCACATCGAGGGGCGTGAGTTCGCCCGGCGCGCCATGGGCGTGGTGGGCGTAGCGGAGATCGAGCTCGCGGTTGAGGAGGTCGATCGACCAGCCGTCGCTGATGATGTGGTGCATCACCAGCGCCAGGACGTGGTCGTCCTCGGAGACGCGCACCACCAGAGCGCGTACCAGCGGTCCGGCCTGGAGGTCGAAGGGCTCCGCGATGACCGCGCCGAGCGCGGCGGCGGCGCGCGCCTCGGGGTCCGGGTCCGCGCCGGCGTCCACGTACGCGGCGGCGAACGGCGCGGGCTCGGCGAGCTTCACCTCGGCGGTGCCGGCCTCGGTGGTGCGGAAGGTCATCCGCAGGCTCTCGTGCCGGGCCACCAGATCGGTCAGCGCGGCATCGAGGGCGGCACGGTCGAAGGCGCCCCGGAACCGGCGGGCGGGTGCCAGTGTGTAGGCGGTGGAGCCGGGTGCGAACTGGTCCATGAACCAGAGCCGTTCCTGACCGCTGGAGAGCGGTGGCGCGGTGTCCGCCGGGCGGGGGTCCACCACCCGGGCGGGGGCTGCGGCGCCGCGCAGCCGCTGGCTGAGCAGGGCACGCTTGGCTGCGGACCAGCCGGTGGGCAGGTCCTGGGTATCCGTCATCGGGTTCCTGTTCGGGCGTTCGGCAGGGGAATCGGAGGATGCGGGCGCGGCGGGTCCGGGCACGGCGGAGAGGCCTGTGCCCGGTGGGACGGGCGCAGGTTCGGGGCGGAGCTGTGCGCGATCGGCGGAGGCCGGATCGGGCCCCGCAGTGCGTGATCGGGGGGTGCCGGGCGTGCGGTGGGGCGACGCCGGGCTCGCGGTGGGGCGGGTGCGGCGCCTACCGGAGCGCGCGGACGGCGGCGGCGATGCCCGACGGGGTCGGGACGTCGAAGAAGATGTCGAAGTCCACGTCCACGCCGAGTGCGTCGCGGATCCGGGCGGCGATCTGCACCACCGTCAGGGAGTGCCCACCGAGGTCGAACAGGTCGTCCTCGGGGCCGACATCGGGCAGGCCCAGTACCTCGGCCCAGATCCCGCGGACCGTCGCGGTGGTCTCGTCCGCGGAGTCCGCCGAGTCGGTGGAGTCGGCGGAGTCCGCGGACTTCGCTGTGTCGAGGGCGGCGGCCGTGCCGGTGGCCTGTGGCGCCGGGACCTCGCGTGCCGGGACGGGCAGGGCCCGCCGGTCCAGCTTGCCGTTCGGGGTGAGCGGCAGACGTTCCATCGTGAGCCAGCGCTGCGGCGCCATCGCGGCCGGCAGCGTACGCGTCAGGTGGTCGCGCAGTTCCGCGGGGGAGGGGGACCGGGCACCGGTGGCCGGGACCAGGTAGCCGGTCAGGAAGGGCTCACCGTCCTCCTCGGTGCGCACGGCGACGGCGGCCTCGGCGATGTCGGGGTGGTCGAGCAGCGCGGACTCGATCTCGCCGAGTTCGATCCGGTGGCCGCGGATCTTGACCTGGTCGTCGATCCGGCCGAGGAAGTCGAGTGCGCCGTCGGGCGTCCGGACGGCCTGGTCCCCGGTGCGGTAGAGCAGGGTGCCGGGCGGGCCGAACGGGTTCGGCACGAAGCGTTCGGCGGTGAGTTCGGGTCGGCCGAGGTAGCCGTGGGCGACACCGTCGCCGCCGATCAGCAGCTCTCCGGGGATGCCGAGCGGCGTGGGACGCAGCTGTGCGTCGACGACGTAGGTCTGGGTGTTGGCGATCGGGCGGCCGATCCCGACGCGTTCGGGCTCGGCGGGTATCTCGGCGCAGGTGGACCAGATGGTGGTCTCGGTGGGCCCGTACACATTGAACAGCCGGGCGGTCCGCGCGCGCAGATCGCGGGCGAGCGGGAGGGGCAGCGACTCCCCGCCGGCCAGGCCCGTGACGGTGCCGAGTGCCTCGGCACCGGCTCCCGCCGTGAGCATGACCCGCCATCCGGACGGGGTCGCCTGGACATGGGTGACGCCCTCGCCGCCGATGAGCGCGAGCAGCCCGGGGCCGTCCACGGCGAGGCCGTCGGGGGCCAGGACCAGGCGGCCACCGGTGATCAGCGGCAGGTAGAGCTCGAGGGCGGAGATGTCGAACGAGAGCGAGGTCAGGCCGAGCCAGGCGTGCCGGGGGCCGGAGTCGAGCAGGCCGGCGAAGGAGGTGAGCAGGTTGACCAGGGCCCGGTGGCCGACCGCGACACCCTTGGGGCGGCCCGTGGAGCCGGAGGTGTAGAGGACGTAGGCCACGTCGTCCGGACCGGGGGAGGCGTCGGGGGCGGTCTCGTCCGGGGCTTGGCGCGCGGGCCGCCGCCTCGATGGGCCGTCGCCGGCCTCCGCCGACGGCACCGGGAGCCGCAGGACCGCGGGGGCGGCATCGGCGACCAGGGGCGCGGGCTCGCGGTCGGCGAGCACCAGGACGGCTCCGGAATCGCGCAGGACGAGCGCGAGGCGTTCGGCAGGGTAGCCGGGATCCAGCGGAAGGTAGGCGGCGCCGGTGGAGAGGGTGGCGAGCAGTGCGGCGGGCAGGTCGGCGGTGCGGTTCAGATGGAGGGCGACCAGGTCGCCGGGCCGCACGCCTTCGGCGCGTAGTGCTGCGGCCAACTGATCTGTACGGAGGAGCAGTTCACGATAGCTGAGGCGGCGGTCGACGGCGCTGACCGCGATCGCCTCGGGGGTGGCGGCGGCCTGGGCGCGGACCAGGTCGAGCACGGTCCGGTCGGCCGGGTAGGGCCGGTCGGTGGCGTTCGGAGCGGTCGTGACGGAACGGAGTTCCGCGGCGTCCAGAAGGGGCAGGTCGAGCAGCGGCGCGGCGGGCGAGGCGACCGCGCCGGCGAGCAGGGTGCTGTAGTGGCGGGCGATCCGGCGGGCGGCGTCCGGGGCGAGCACGGCCGGGTCGTACTGGAGGCTGAAGTCGATGCCACCGCCCGGGGTGTCGGCGGTGTCGGGGGTCTCGACGATCTGGAGGTGGAGGGTGTTGCGGGCGGTGCGGTTGAACACGGACCAGTCGATCCGGGCACCGGTGCCCGCGAACTCCGGGTCCGGACCGCGCCGACGGTAGCCGAGCGAGACCGGGGCCAGGCCGACGCGGGGACCCAGCCCGGCGACGGCGGTGCCGAACGGCACGCCGCGGTACGGATATCCGGCCCGGAGTTCGGCCCTGACGGCGGAGGCGAAGGCGGCGAAGGTCGGCGACCCCTCGACGGCAGGTGCGTGGACGGGCAACTCGTTGACGAACATCCCTATCTCGTCGGCCAGTTCGGGAGTCCGGGTGGAGAAGGGCACGGACACCGGCACCGCTTCGCCTCCGTAGCGGCGCAACAGTCCGTGGAGGGTTGCGAGCAGGAACTCGAAGACCGTGGTGCCGCCCCGTGCCGCCGCGGCGGCCAGCTTGCGGACCTCTGCCCCGCCGGCACGCCACTCGATCGCGTCACCGGCTCCGGCGGCGGTCGGGGTGCGCGGCGCGCCGGGCAGGACCGGTTCGGTGGCGGCGGCCCAGCGCGGCCCGTACCACTCGGCGGCCCGCCGCACGGTGTCCGGATCCGCGGTCGGCCCGGCCGCTGCGGCGGGGGCGGGCAGGGGTGCGGAGGCGTACGCGGTCGCGAGGTCCCGGGTCAGGACGTCCTTGGAATGGCCGTCGAAGACGGAGTGGTGCGCGGTGAACAGCAGTTCGGCGCTCCCGTCGGCGCGGCGGTACAGGGTGAAGCGGCTGAGGGGGCCGTCCTCCAGGGCGAAGGGACGAGCGGTGTCCTCCTCCAGCCGTTTCTCCAAGTCGGCCTCGTCCGCGGGCGCTTCGAGCGTCACCAGTGCGGGTCGCCGCACGGCGGGTTCCTGCCGGACCTGGCCGTCACGCTCCACCAGGCGTGCGGCCAGGGCCGGATGACGTCTCGTCAGGGCGTCCACGGCGCGGCCCAGTGCCGCGGTGTCGATCAGGTCGAAGGAGATCCGCACAGGCATGTGGAACGCCTCGCGGGCCAGTCCCAGCCGATCGGTCAGCCAGACCCCCTGTTGAGCCGGGGAGGCCGGAATACTGTCGGTCAGGGAGAGGGCTTCGGACATCTGCGGCTCACTTAGGACGTCGGAGCGGAGTGGAGGAGCGGCGCGGGGGAACGTACGGACGCGGCATGGGGCACGGGCTACCGCGTATCGCCGCCCAGGACGCCGACGGCGTCCGGGGCGGCCTGGTTCGGTGACGGCACCGGCCGACGTGCGACGTAGGTCCACCCCCCGGGGACCGGTCGACGGCCGTGAGCGGTCAGGACCACCGGACACGCCAGGATGCCCCGAGGCGTCTGGTATCTCCGGCCCCGCCCGATGAAGACCATTGGTCCAGACCTGTCGAGAGATTCGCACAACGCGAAAGCACCGTCAAGAGCCGTCCGCTGCCCGGAATCAGCCTCCATGTCCACGCCGAGTTCTACCGACGTGCCCCTAAACATCCGTGTGTATGATCGGCCCTGACTGTCCGTCAACAGTTCTTCTTCCAGGGGTGGATGAGCCACGCTCCGACCTTCGCCCCTGCCGTCTTCCGGCTGCCGGGGGCGAGTGCGGGGCATGGTGGCGGGGGACGTGGTCGGCCTCGCTCCGCTTGTCGTCGATCAAGGGATCGAAGGGCAGGTGGAAGGGGCGTCCGGAGCCGCGCGGCGGGTTCCGGGAGAGCCGTCGGTGTACAGGGCAGGACGGACCAGGCGAAGGTCAAGATCCGACGCCGGCCGACGAGCGTGCGACGCCGTGCGGAAGGCGTCAGGGACTCGCTCAGGCGCGACCGCTCCTAGGGCCTGTCGTCAAACTCCCGTCTGCCCCGCGATGCTCTGTACGGTGCTCCCGGCGCGGGCGTCGCCCACCCCGTGCGCCCCTCCCGTGCCGGGCGCACGGCACGGGTGACGGGTAGCGTGGATCGACGGAGGGGCAGGACGACCCGCTGGTGAGACAGCCGAGGACGGGACCACTCCAGTGCCCTGCGGCGATCCGGACGAACCCGAGCGACCCCCGGTACGAGGGCGTCCCGCAGCGGTCAACGCGTTCGGTTATGTCGTCGGCTACCTGCTGCGGTGAGCGCGCCCGCGGGACGAGGCGGCCGGGCGTCGGACGTGGGCCGCGGAAGCCCCGAGGGCCGGGTCAGTGCGGCGGAGGCTGGATGACCGTGCGCAGCCGCTCCAGGTCCTGCGGCGTGAAGCCCGAAGGCCGCATCACGGCGTTCCAGCCGTCGACGTACGCGGCCTTGTACGTGTGACCGTGGCCGTCCGGCACCCCCGTGGAGAACGGCAGGTCCGCCGTGACCTGCCAGAAGGTGACGAAGGGGATCCAGACCATCCCTTCGAGCACGTCGCCGCCGGGGGCCTCGCCGATCCAGTCGGGCTCGGAGAGCGCCAGATCCGGGCTCCACCAGACGATCGGATCGGACGGGTGGACGAGGTACAGCACCCGCGTGCCGTTCCACGGGGCGTCCTCCGGAGCGATCCCGGTGGTCGGGTCGTCCGTGAACCGCACGGTCCGGCCCTGCTTGTAGACGGGGTCGATCTCCGGGCTTCCCGCGTCGCGGTGGTCACTGAACTCGCGGAACAGGGTGTTGAAGTTCGGCGGGCCGGCGAACAGGGTGCCGGCGGTGCGGTTGCGCAGATCGTACTCGCCGCTGAACGCCGCCTCGCCGCCGAACGACCCCAGGCTCTCGCCGGCGACGAACAGCCGTGGGCGCCGGTCCTGCGGCAGCTTGGACCAGACGTCGTAGACGGAGTCGAAGAGCTCCCGGCCGGCCTCGCGCGCCTTGGACTGGTCCACGAGGTAGGAGAGCCACGACGGCAGGTACGAGTACTGCATCGCCACGGTGGCCGAGTCGCCGTCGCCGAGGTACTCGAAGGAGTCCACGGCGGCGGGGTCGACCCAGCCGCTACCCGTGGTCGTCATGACGAGCAGGTTGGCGCGCTCGAAGCCGCCCGCCCGCAGGAGGTCCGCGACGGCCCGCTCGGCGCGGGTCTCCGCGTCGTCGGAGGTCGCGAGTCCGGCGTAGGCCCGTACCGGCTCCCGCGCCGGGCGGTGGGTGAACGCGCCGATGTCCGTGGCCGACGGACCGCTGCCGGTGAAGACCCGGCCCTCCCTGCCCAGGGTGTCCCACGGCACCAGCGATCCCGGCCCGCCGGAGCGCAGGGCGGACGTGGGCTGGTGCACACCCTCCGGCGTCTCGTTGTCACGCACCGAGAACGCCTCGTTGGCTCCGTTCACGAACCCGGCCAGCAGGACGCCGCTGACGACCGACCAGGACAGGCCCGCCACCACGAGCCAGCCGACGACCCGGGCCGCGCGCGGCCCGATCCAGCGGCGGAGGAGACGGGCGCACCACCGGTACAGGCGGCGCAGCCCCCGGCCGGCGAGCAGCAGGAGCCAGAAGACGAGTACGGCCACGAGCGGGGAGACGACGGTGGTCAGGATGTCGTGCTCGGTGACCCCCATGAGCGAGCGGATCTCGTGCTGCCAGTACTGGCCGAGCCCGAACGACAGGGCGTACAGCACGATCGCGCAGACGACGAAGACCTGCCACGACCCGCGCGAGGCCTCTCGTGCCTCCTCGCGGTCGGCGAACGCGCGCCACACAGAGGCCGCGACCACACCGAGCCCGTAGCCGATGGCCGCGCTGATGCCGCAGATCAGCCCTTGGAGCACCCCGCCGCGAGGCAGCAGCGACGGGGTGAAGGAGAGGCAGGCGAGGAGGAGCGCACCCCAGCAGCCGGGGAGCGTGAGACGGAGACGCGGACGGCGCCTCCCACGGCCCGTGACCGGCTGGGCGGCGTCGGAGCCGCTGTCGGATCCCTCAGTTCTCGCGGTCTCCTCTTTCGCGTCCTCCGGGCCCGGGACGTCGTCCGGCGCGGGCCTCTCCACCTCAGGAGCCATCGGTGCCGTCCGGGAGACGATCCGGCGCGGTCACCGTGCCGGCGGATTCAGGAGGGCGCCGGAGTGGGTGCCCGGTCGGGTGTCCTCACCGGGCGGCGGGGACGGCTGGGCGCTCAGGAGCGCGGTGAGGATCAGGCCGAGCACCGCGATCAGCGCGAAGAGGATGGCGGCCGGCCTGCGGAGATTTCGTCTGCCCCTACGGCCGGACGACGGGCGGGACTCTTCCGGTACGGGCGGGAACCGCTGGATCAGCGTGGCGAAGAGAGCAAAGAGCTGTGGATCGTCGCGCGCGAGGCGCTGCTCGATCTCGGCGAGCACACGCCGGTCGTCCGTGGAGTGACTCATGGCGACCTCCTCGGTACCACGCGGGGCGGAGTCGAGGCTCGGACGTTCCCTCGATCGCGCCCGCGTTCCATTGTGACCGCATAAGCCCCGGGGGGCCTCCGGGGCGAGGGGCGGCGCAGCGGAGGCTTGCGCACCCGGAGGCCTCCTGGGCCGTCGGACCTCCGTACCCAGGACCCTCCGCGCCCCCGTACCCCGCGCCCGGCGCCCCTGGCCGCGGAGCGCCAGAAGGGGCGACGCCGCGTGCGTCGCCCCCCTTTCGCCTCCGGCCCTCAGCGCGGGGCGCGTACCGGGTCCGCGGCCGGGTCCGCGCGGCGGTCCGGGGCGGTGTCGGCGCGGACGGCCTCGGCGTCCGCGCCGCTGTGGCGTTCGGCCCATGTCTCGAGCGCCGCCCTGCAGGCGTGGTCGAGGTGGTGGACCCCGGTGAGGTCCAGGACCACCCGGCGGTCGCCGGGGAGGGCCTCCAGGCTGTCGAGTATCTGCGGCAGCCTCAGGAACGTGATCGTCCCGTGGAGCCGTACGCGGACCGCGTCACGTCCGTCGTCACTGTGCTCGATCCGCAGGTGCGAGGCCTCCCAGGCGGCTTTCGCGACCGACAGGACGAGGCCGATCAGCACACCCTCGAACATGCCGACCGCGACGATGGACGTCGCCGTCGCCAGCAGGACGAAGGCCTCGCCCCGGTGACGGCGCCAGAGTGTCCGTACGCCCTTGAACGGGATGAGCTTCCAGCCGGCGTGCACGAGGATCCCGGCCAGGGCGGCCAGCGGGATGTACGCGAGGACGGCGGGCAGCAGCGCGACGAAGAGCAGCAGCCAGACACCGTGGAGGACCCGGGACGCCTTCGTCCGGGCGCCCGCCTCGACGTTCGCCGAGCTGCGCACGATGACCGCCGTGAGCGGCAGCGCTCCGAGCAGGCCGCACAAGGTGTTGCCCGCGCCTTGTGCGACGAGTTCCTTGTCGTAGTCCGTCCGCGCTCCGGTGTGCAGCCGGTCGACCGCCGCCGCGCTGAACAGCGACTCGGCGGAGGCGATCAGGGCGAAGGCGAGCACCGTGCCGAGGAGGGCGGGATCGGCGAGGGAGGAGAGGGCGTCGGACCCCGGCAGGTGGACGGCTTCCAGGACGCCGCTCACCCGCACGGTCCCCACCGGAAGGTCGAACAGCGCGGTCGCGAGGGAGGCCAGGAGAACCGCCACCAGGGCACCGGGTACCGCTCGGGCCCGGCGCGGCATCCGGCGCCAGGCGACGATGAGGACGACGGTCCCGGTCCCCACGGCGAGCGACACCAGGGCCGTACGGCTGCCCAGGACGTCGACCAGGGCCCCCGGCAGGCCGGTGAGTTTGTCGAGGCCGGAGTCGGGGGCGGGAATCCCCGCCGCCGCATAGAGCTGCCCGGCGATGATGACCAGGCCGATGCCCGCGAGCATGCCCTCGACGACGGAGAGGGAGATCGCGCGGAACCAGCGGCCCCAGCGGAGGAGGCCCATGGCGATCTGCAGCAGGCCGGCCGCCAGCGCGACGACTCCGAGCGCGGGGAGACCGAAGGTACGGACCGTCTCGAGGACGAGCACGGTGAGGCCGGCGGCGGGACCGGAGACCTGGAGGCTGCTGCCCCGCATCAGGCCGGTGACGATGCCGCCGACGATGCCGGTGATGAGACCCAGTTCGGCGGGGACGCCGGAGGCGACGGCGACGCCGATGCAGAGGGGGAGGGCGACGAGGAAGACGACGAGCGAGGCGGCGAAGTCCTGGCGGAGGAAGGGGAAGGAGCGCGGCATCCGGACGTCCCCCGTCACGGCGTCTCGAAGGCGTCTGCCCCGGAGCGGCACTCCAGGACGGCGCCGGGGGGCACCTCGTGGTCCCGGCCGCGGGGGCCGTGGCTGTCGTGCGGTGGGAGGAGGCCGTCCGCCGGGCTCCGTCCGACGCGGGCGGAGGAGCGTGCGCGGAGCAGGGGGGCATGGTCGATGAGGGGCTGCATGAATGTTTCCTCCTGGCGCGCCGCGGGGGCGCGTCGGGCTGACAGGTCGGCGCGTGGTGAGGCCGCCTGTCAGCAGAGGAACACCTGGAGGGCGGAGGAGTCGTGACGGGCGAACGGTCTCGTCCGGGCCGGGCCCCCGGCGCGGCCGGCCGGCCGGTCCGTGAGGTGTGCGGTACGCGTGACGAGCGGTGGCGGACCGGGAGGGCCCGCGGCCGCGGTGCCGGACCGCCGACGGTCACGGTGGAGGACGGACCCTTGGGACGCGTCGGCCTTGCCGTCCCCGGCGTCCGCGAACGCGGGCGCCGCGGCCTGCTGGGCACGGGACTGTTCGGCCAGGGGCGAGGGACCGGAGGGGGCGGGCAGGACGAAGGTGCCGCAGACGAGGGCGAGGAGGAGGAGCGTCACGCGCAGGGCGGCGGAGGTACGGACGGACATCGACGACAACGCTCCTCCCGCTGGTCACACCCTCATCGGAATTCACCAAAGCAAGCCCAAGGGCGGGTCAACGAAGGGTAATGCGCCCCGGTGGACAGCACCCTGCGACATCGGTGCTGTGCGAGCGTTTTCGAATGGAATCGGCCTGATGTTGACGCGAACGGCAGCGTCGGAGCGCTGTGCGCTCCCGGAGTCGGTCAGGTCGGCCCTCGCCGTCGGCGCGTTCTCCGCGTCGTCCGGAGGGTTGCGCGACCCCTTGACGTGCCTCGTGCGGCCTCCCTACTGTCGCGCCAGAATTTCGAACGCCTGACGAAATATCGAACGAACGGCAAGGGGCAAGTGCTGTGCGGATCACGGTTATCGGCGCGCGTCTCTTCCATCCGAAGGGCGCGGACGCGTCGGCCGGATCGTCCGCCGCCTGACCTTCGCGCCGTTCGCGCGGCCGGAAGGCCACGGATATCCATGCCTGCGATCTCGAACCATGTCCGAAATCTCGAACGTGAAGGACGGTCTGTGACCGACGACTCCTCCCCGCCCTCCCGCCGGCCCGCCGAGCACGCGCTCGCCGTGCTCGGCCTGGGGGCGCCCGCCCCCGCGCCCGCCGACTCCTCCCCGCACACCTTCCCCGGCGGTGGCCGCTGGCGCACCGAGATCCCGTCCTGCGAGGGCCCCGAGGCGCTGGCCGTCGTCCTGGCGGAGGCCGAGCGGCTCGACGTCCCGGTGCACCGGATCAGCCAGGGCAGCGGCGTGTGGATGCTGACCGACGCGGAGATCGCCGAGATGGTCGCCGCCACCGCCGAACGCGCCGTCGAACTCTGCCTGTTCACCGGCCCGCGCGGCACCTGGGACATCGGCGGCTCGGTGCGCACCGACTCACGTGGGGCCGGACCCCGCGCACGGGGCCACGACGCCGTCGCCGGGTGCGTCGAGGACGCCGTCCGCGCCACCGAACTCGGCGTGAGATGCCTGCTCGTCGCCGACGAGGGCGTGCTGTGGACCCTGCACCGGGCGCGCCTCAAGGGTCTCCTCCCGGCGGACACCACGCTCAAGGTCTCCGCGCTGATCGGCCCGGTCAACCCCGCCTCGTACGCGGTGTACGAAGGGCTCGGCGCCGACTCGATCAATGTCCCGAGCGACCTGACGCCGGATCATCTCACCGGCATCCGGCGGGTTTCCGCGGCCCCCATGGACCTGTACATCGAGGCGCCCGACGACCTCGGCGGCTCCGTGCGGATGTACGAGCTCGCCGAGCTGATCCGGCGCGGCGCGCCGCTCTACCTGAAGTTCGGCCTGTCCAGGGCTCCCGGGATCTACCCGTACGGCCACCATCTGCGGACCCTCGCCCTGGACACCGCCAGGGAGCGGGTGCGGCGCGGCCGCCTCGCCCTGGACCTGCTCGCCCGGCACGGCGCGGACGGCGCGATGGCGCCGCTCGGCTCCCGGCTGCCGGGGCCCCTGAATCGCTTCGATCTCGACGACGAGAAGAACGAGGACCGATGACCATGAGCAACCGCAGCGCCGCCGTGATCGGCGCCCTGGCCGTGACCGCCTCCCTCGTGCTCACCGCCTGCGGGCAGAACGCGGAGGGCGGCGGCAAGGACGACTCGGGCGGCGCCGAGGGCGCCACCATCGGCATCGCCATGCCGACCCAGTCCTCCGAGCGGTGGATCGCCGACGGCAGGAACGTCGTCAAGAACCTGGAGGCGAAGGGGTACCGGACCAAGCTCGTCTTCGGCGAGGACGATCCGGACCAGCAGGTCGCCCAGATCGAGAACCTGATCACGCAGGGCGTGAAGGCACTCGTCGTCGCCGCGATCGACAACAAGTCCCTGAACAACGTGCTCCAGCAGGCCGCCGACGCGGGCATCCCGGTCATCGCCTACGACCGGCTGATCCTCGGCTCGAAGAACGTCGACTACTACGCCTCCTTCGACAACACGAAGGTCGGAGAGCTCCAGGCCACGTACATCGTCGAGAGGCTCGGCCTGGAGGACGGCTCGAAGAAGGGCCCGTTCCGCATCGAGCTGTTCGCCGGGTCCAACGACGACAACAACACCAAGTACTTCTTCGACGGTGCCATGAGCGTGCTCAAGCCGTACATCGACACGAAGCGGCTGGTCGTCGGATCCGGCCAGACCGCCCTCAACCAGGTGACCACCCTGCGGTGGGACGGCGGCCAGGCGCAGCGACGGATGGACGACATCCTGACCTCCGCCTACAAGACCGAGCGGGTCGACGCGGTGCTCTCCCCCTACGACGGCATCTCGATCGGCATCCTGTCCGCGCTCAAGTCCGACGACTACGGCTCGAAGTCGAAGCCGCTGCCGGTGGTCACCGGCCAGGACGCCGAACTCGCCTCGGTGAAGTCGATCATCGCGAGCGAGCAGACCCAGACCGTCTACAAGGACACCCGGGAGCTCGCGAAGGTCGCCGGGAACATGATCGACGCGGTGCTGCACGACAAGAAGCCGGAGGTCAACGACGAGAAGACCTACGACAACGGCAGCAAGGTCGTCCCCGCCTACCTGCTCCAGCCGGTGAGCGTCGACAAGGCCAACTACGAGCAGGTCCTGGTCGGAGGCGGCTACTACACCGCCGCGGACCTGAAGTAACCGGGGGAGGCGACCATGACGGGACCCGTCCTGGAGATGCGTGCGATCGGCAAGACCTTCCCCGGAGTCCGGGCGCTCTCGGACGTCACGCTGACGGTCCGCCGGGGCGAGGTCCACGCGCTCTGCGGGGAGAACGGCGCCGGCAAGTCGACCCTGATGAAGGTCCTCTCCGGTGTCCACGCGCACGGCGGTTACGAGGGAGAGATCCTCTTCGAGGGAGCGGTCTGCCGCTTCCGGGACATCCGGGCGAGCGAACGCCTCGGGATTGTGATCATCCATCAGGAACTGGCGCTCGTGCCGTACCTGTCCATCGCCGAGAACATCTTTCTCGGCAACGAGCGGGCGACGCGCGGAATCGTCAGCTGGAACGAGACGCTGAAGGAGGCGGCCCGGCTGATGCGCCGGGTCGGCCTCGACGAGCATCCGCAGACCCGTGTCGCGGACATCGGCGTCGGCAAGCAGCAGCTGGTGGAGATCGCCAAGGCGCTGTCCAAGGAGGTGAAGCTGCTCGTCCTGGACGAGCCCACCGCCGCTCTCAACGACGAGGACAGCACCCAACTCCTCGGTCTGATAGCCGATTTGCAGGGGCAGGGCATCACCTCGATCATCATCTCCCACAAACTGGGGGAGATCCGGCGGGTCGCCGACAGGGTGACGATCCTGCGCGACGGCCGGAGCGTCGAGACGCTCGACGTGGCGGATCCGGCCACCACCGAGGACCGCATCATCAGCGGCATGATCGGCCGGGACCTGGACCACCGGTTCCCCGACCGCACACCCTACGCGGGCGACCCGGGCACCGCCCCTGCCCTGGAGATCCGCGACTGGACCGTGTTCCACCCCATCGACCGGCGGCGCAAGGTCGTCGACGGGGTGTCGCTGTCGGTCCGGCGCGGCGAGATCGTGGGCATCGCGGGCCTCATGGGCGCGGGCCGCACCGAGCTGGCGATGAGCGTCTTCGGCCGCTCGTACGGGCGGTACGGGGGCGGCACGGTCCTCAAGGGCGGTACGGCCATCCGCACCCGCAGCGTCCCGGAGGCCGTCGCCCACGGCATCGCGTACGTCACCGAGGACCGCAAGCACTACGGGCTGAACCTCATCGACACCATCGGGCGGAACATCTCGCTCGGCGCGCTCGGCCGGGTCGCCCGGCGGGGCGTGGTCGACGCCCACGAGGAGCGCAGGGTCGCCGAGGGGTTCCGTACCTCCATGAACATCAAGGCGCCCACCGTCTTCGAACCGGTGGGACGGCTGTCCGGCGGCAACCAGCAGAAGGTCGTCCTCAGCAAGTGGATCTTCGCCGGGCCGGACGTGCTGATCCTGGACGAGCCGACGCGCGGCATCGACGTCGGCGCCAAGTACGAGATCTACACGGTCGTCGACCGACTGGCGGCCGAGGGCAAGGCGGTGATCGTCATCTCCTCCGAACTGCCCGAGCTGCTCGGCATGTGCGACCGGATCTACACCATGTCCGCGGGCCGGCTCACCGCCGAGGTGCCCCGTTCGGAGGCGAGCCAGGACGTGCTGATGCGCCACATGACCAAGGAAGACACGAGGGAGAACGACGATGAGCGCTGACGTCACGGCCGAGAAGCCGGTGGCCCGACCGGCCGGGGGAACCATCCGGCCGCTGCTCGACGGCATGCGTCGCAACATGCGCCAGTACGGCATGCTCATCGCGCTCGGCGTCATCGTGGCGCTGTTCGCGGTGTGGACCGGCGGCGACCTGCTGCTGCCGCGCAACGTGTCCAACCTGGTGCTGCAGAACAGCTACATCCTGATCCTCGCGATCGGCATGATGATCGTCATCGTGGCCGGGCACATCGACCTGTCGGTCGGCTCGATCACCGCGTTCGTCGGCGGTGTGGCGGCCGTGCTGATGGTCCAGCACGATCTCCCGTGGCCCGTCGCGGCGCTGCTGTGCCTGGCCATCGGCGCCGTCGCGGGCGCCGCTCAGGGTCTGCTCATCGCCTATGCGGGGATGCCGTCGTTCATCGTCACGCTCGCCGGCATGCTGGTCTTCCGGGGCCTCACCGAGGTCTTCCTGGAGGGCCGGACCCTCGGCCCGTTCCCCGAGGGCCTGCAGAAGCTCGCCAACGGCTTCCTGCCCGAGGTCGGCCCCACCACGAACTACCACAACCTGACCCTGGTGCTCGGCCTCGTACTGATCGCCGTGGTGATCCGGCAGGAGGTCCGCGACCGGCGTCGGCAGAGCGCGTACGCGCTCGACGTGCTTCCGGCCCGGCTGTTCGCGGTGAAGCTCGCCGCGCTCACGGCCTCGGTCCTCGTCTTCACGTTGCTGCTCGCCAGTTACAAGGGCGCGCCGGTGGTGCTGCTGATCCTGGCGGCGCTCCTGGTCGGCTTCGGCTATCTGATGCGCAACGCGGTCATCGGCCGCCATGTGTACGCCATCGGCGGCAATCTGCCGGCGGCGAAGCTGTCCGGCGTACGGGACCGCAAGGTCACGTTCCTGGTCTTCCTCAACATGGGCATGCTGGCGGCACTCGCGGGTCTGGTCTTCGCGGCCCGCTTCAACGCCGCCTCCCCGAAGGCCGGCCTCAACTTCGAACTGGAGGCCATCGCCGCCTCGTTCATCGGCGGCGCGTCGATGAGCGGCGGCGTCGGCACGGTGCTCGGCGCGATCATCGGTGGTCTCGTGCTCGGTGTGCTGAACAACGGCATGAACCTCGTCGGCATCGGCACCGACTGGCAGCAGGTCATCAAGGGGCTCGTCCTGCTGGCGGCGGTCGGTTTCGACGTGTGGAACAAGCGACGGGCCGGCGCGTAGCACCGCGGAGCGATCTGAGGACGCCCGGTGTCATGGAGGCGGCCCGGGTGCGCGGGCCGCGCGGAGTCAGGGGGCCGCCCTGTCGGCCAGGCCGTGCTCGCGGCGTGACCGAAGGGGCTCCTCCTGGGCGGCGTCGGCCGCGGGAGCGGTGACGACCTTGGGGAGGGCGCCCGGGTGCTCCCGCGCGAGCCAGCCGACCAGCTCCTCCCGTACGGCGCACCGCGTCGTCCACAGGTCGTCGGCGTCCTTGGCGGTCACGATCGCGCGTACCGTGATGCCGGTCGGCGAGGTGTCGGTGACCGCGAGGTCCCAGGCCCGCCCGTCCCATGTGGCGCACGTGCCGAGGAACTCCTCCAGGTGCTTCCGCGCGAGGGCGACCGGCGTCGTGTGGTCGCAGTGGACGAAGACCGCCCCCGTCATCTCCGCGCCGCCGCGCGACCAGTTCTCGAACGGCCGCGAGGTGAAGTACGAGACGGGCAGCGTGACACGGCGCTCGTCCCAGGTCCGGACCGTCAGGAAGGTGAGGGTCACCTCCTCCACGACACCCCATTCGCCGTCCACGACGACGGTGTCCCCGATGCGGACCATGTCGCCGAACGCGATCTGGAAGCCGGCGAAGAGGTTGCTCAGCGTCGACTGGGCCGCCACGCCCGCCACGATGCCGATGATGCCGGCCGAGGCGAGCAGGGACGTGCCGAGGGTCCGGAAGGAGGGGAAGGTGACGAGGGCCGCGGCGGCGGCGATCACCCCGACGCCGACAGACACCACCCGCATGATCAGCGTGACCTGGGTACGGACCCGGCGGAGCCGGGCGGCGTCGCGTGAGCGTCCGGCGTACCGCGCGTACGAGGACTCGACGACGGCCGCCACCGTCCGCACCGTCAGCCAGGCTCCGCCGCCGATCAGGCACAGCAGCAGGAAGCGGCTCACCGCCTCCGCGTGCTCGACGAGCGGTCCCCGGTCCGGCGACGCCATCGGGTAGGTCCAGCGCAGCAGCGCGGCCATCACGACGACGTACAGCGGCGTGCGGCAGCGGCGCAGCAGCCCCCACAAGGGGGTCTCCGGATGCCGCGCGTCGGCGAACCGTGCCAGCAGGTCCGCCACGCGGCATACGGCGAGGGCCGCCAGCGCCGAGCCGCCGACGGAGATCGCCAGGCGAATTGCGCTCTCCATGTGCTCCCCAGGGATGAGACGAACAGATACGTCCTGTACGCCTGACCGCCTGCGAGTACGCCAAACACATCCGCCGACGCGGGGGTGGGAGCCGAGGTCCGGGGTACGCGAACAGCATCCGACCCCCAAGGGAGGACACATGGGTCTGGGAGTCTGCATCATCCTGATCGCCGTCGGAGCCATCCTCGCGTTCGCGGCCGACTGGCAGATCGAGGGGGTCGACCTCGATCTCGTGGGGCTGATCCTCATGGCCGTCGGCATCGTCGGCACCGCCGTGTACACGAGCATCCTGCGGCGCCGTCGGGTCGTCGTTCCGCCGGTCGCCCCGACGGTGACCGAGGACGACCGGCGGGGCCTGCGCTGAGTGGTGGCTCCGGTCCTGCGGTGCGGCGGGTGGCCGGGGACGGGCCCGTCCCCGGCCACCCGCCGCACCTCCGTCGTGGGCGGCCGGATCACGACCGGCCGGCGCTCACAGGGGCCGGCAGAGGAGGGCGGCGGGCTTGTCGCCCCTCGCCCAGGCACCGCTGTGCGCGACGCCGGCCGCGTACTCGCCGTCGCCGCACTGGCCCTTGTAGTCGCCGAGGGCGAACTCGCCGCCGGACGCGCCGGCGGGACGGTTGTCGCCGCGGTCGAACCAGAGCGTGCGGCCGGTCTTCGGCAGGGCCCGGGCGGCCTCGGCGCACAGCACGGCGGACACGGCCCGGCCGCGGAGGCTGTAGCCGACCATGAACTGGTTCGCCGGGCACTGGAACTTGGTGTAGCCGCCGGCCCAGTCGCCGTCGGTGACGTGCCGCTCGTCGGTCACCACGGTGAACGCCCCGGCGGGCGCGGCGAGTCCGTGGGCTCCGGTGTCGGTGCACAGCCCGCGCCCGCCGTCGTGGGAGAGACCGACGATCCGCTCACCGTCGGGGCAGGCCGCCTTGCGGGCGCCGCGGTCCCAGTCGCCCTTCCCGCGGGCGCGCAGTGACTGGACGAAGTCGGTGTGGTCCGTGCTGAGCATGTTCCAGGAGTCGGCGACGGGTACGGCGCCGGACCTGCCGGGGGTGCCGACGAGCCGCTGCCAGTGCGGGGCGCGCCAGTCGTCGCCGTCGAGGATGCCGGAGCGCCGGCCCTCGGTGTCGTAGTCCAGCAGCTTCCACCGGCCGTGGCCGGTGAAGCCGACCGCCGGCCAGTAGGCGAAGTCGGCGTCGTGCGCGACGAGGTAGTCGACGAAGTTCGCGAACCACGTCCGGCCCTGCGGAGAGGTCTCGTCGGCGCCGATGCCGAACTCGCTGATCCAGACGGGCGCGGTGTAGTGGCGCCGGGCGTCGTCGGCGACGAAGAGAGCCTGGCGCCGCAGGGTCTCGAAGAGCTCCGCGCGGGGGAGTTCCTGGTACCGCCAGTCGCTGGTCTCGCCCGTGCCGGTCGCGCCGGTGTGCCGGGGGCCGGTGTAGCCGTAGAAGTGGGCCGAGTAGACGAGCTTGTCCGAGGCGACCAGGGTGTGGGACAGCTCGCGGGCCGGTTCGAGGGTGGGCCGCCCGTGCGGGGTCAGGTCGGTGGGTATGCCCTGCCAGTTGATGCCCTCGACGATGACCAGGAGGTCGGGGTTGGCCTCGGTGAGCAGCCGGTCGCCGACCCGCTGGGAGGCGGCCCACCAGTCGTGGTCGTCGCCCCAGCCCCAGTTGGCGTCGTCCATGACCGTGCGGCGGACCTCGTTGTAGAGGTCGGCGCCGACGACGCGCTTGTCGTTCTTGTAGCGCTTGGCGAGGAAGAGCCAGTCGGCCTCCCACTGGGCGGTGGACTGGCTCGTGTTCCACCGTTCGTTGCCGTCCAGCCCGCAGCACCAACGGGAGGTGTTGGTGTGGTTGTTGAGGATGACCGCGAAGCCCTCCGCGGTGGTCGCCGCGATCACCGCGTCGAAGACCTGGAGCGGGGTCCTGCCTCTGAGGGCCGGGTTGGCCGCGACGGCGGCGTCCGGCACGACCCGCTGGTCGTGCAGCATCTCGTTGGAGAACGGCAGTCGGATGCTGTTGGCGCCGAGCCGGTGGAAGTCGGCGAGGACCGTCGCGAGGGGGACACGGTCGAGGCCCAGGGGCACCTGGTCGGACTTCTCGGCGTCGTGGTGACTGGCGGGGTCGTTCACGTCCCCGCTGCCGTTGTACGACCCCTGGGCGCCGTGCCAGTTCACGGACTTGAGCTTGAAGCGGTCGCCGTCGGCGTCCACGACGTAGCGGCCGCGGGTGCTGAGCGGCGGCTGCCAGCTCTCGGCGAGCAGGGAACCGGCGGGGGAGGGGGCGGGCCCGCTCGCGCGGGCCGGTGCGGCGGTGGCCGGGGCCCCCGCGACGACGAGGGCCGCGGCGAGCGCGACCCCCAGCAGTGACTTCTTCATGACGGCCTTAGGTGGGGGACGGATGGGAGCCGTGCCGCAGCATGTTCGCGTGAACAAGGAGCGGCTGACAAGAGTCCGTACCCACAAGTAACCGGAGTGCGGGCTCCGTTGGCCCCGGCGCGCCGCCGTGACCACCGCGCACACCGTCCTCGCCCCCACCGCGACGAGGCGGCGCCGCCGGACGGCCGCACGGCGCGGACCGACGGCGCCGGGCGAGCGCGTCAGCGACCCAGGGCCGACCGGAGCGTGAGTCCGTGGTGGCGCCGCAGCCGGTACAGCTCCCAGACCGACAGGGCCGTCACCGTGACGGGGGCACCGAGGACGAAGACCGCCCGCGCGGCCGGCGGGACCTGGGCGTAGCTTCCGGTGATCACGTCCACGAGGGCCATCTCCCACACCAGGACGCCGGCGAGGATCGGCGGCAGCACCTCGTGGATGTCGGCCGTGCGGAACACGTGCACCAACGACAGTCCGATGCCGTAGAGCGCGAAGCCGAGCGACCAGATGAACAGCGTGACGAGGACGATCCTGCCGGGAAGTCCCACGGCGTCCCGCAGGCCCGCCAGCTCCGGCGCCATGACGAGGGCGGAGGTGCCCATGGACGCCATGATGGCCAGGACGGAGCCGAGGGGACGCAGGACCCGTCGCAGATACACCCGGCGCAGGCCGTCCCGTGCCGCCGCCACGAAGGCGCCTACCACGACGGGGAAGGTGCAGACGAGAACGAGCACGCTGGACCAGCTCTGGTCGAGACGTTCACCCGCCACGCCCTGGACGTCGTCGGCGCTCGCGACGGCGTTGTAGGTGACCATCAGGCCCACCCAGGCGACGAGTCCGAGCCCGGTCCGCCACAACTGGAGCCTGCGGACCTCCCGGTCGTCGACGATCCCGGGGCGGGAGGGACGGAAGGTCCGCTGCGCGGCGTACAGGGGGTTGTAGACGCCACGCAGGATCTTCCGGGCCCGGGAGGGCTCGGGGTGCGACGGCGGCACCGGGGCGTAGGCCGGCGGGTACGGGTGACCCGGCGGAGGGCCGGATCGCGGATACGGGTAGCCCGGGGGAGGCCCGGACTGTGCGTACGGATACCCCGGCGGCGGACCCGGCCGGGCGCCCGGGTGCCCTTGTGGAGGGACCGGGGGAGTGCGGGGGTGACCCTGCGGCGGGTGACCGGACCCACCACCCCCCGCCGCGCTGCCCGCCCCGTCGCCGTACCCGCCGCTGCCGTATCCGCTCATGCCACGTACCCCCGATGTCCCGCACGTCCGAACCCGGGCATCCTAGGGCCTGTCGCCGGACTCCCGTCCGCCCCGGGAGTCCGGGTCGACGGCGGGGGACGGGGCGGCAGATCATGGCACTTCGCCGGACCGCGCATGTCCGGCTGGCGCCGGACGCCCCGGTGGTGGCTTCATGAGGGTGCGGCGGCGTGCGTGCCGCCGCGCTCCGCGTACCACCCCGTCGACGCGCCGAGGTGATCCTTGATGGTGACTGACCGGTACGGCAACCCGTTGCACGAGTGCACCCAGGAGACGGCCGCACATCTGGACCGGGCCGTCGAGGCCCTGCTCCACTTCAGCCCCGAGGTGGAGCGAGCGGTCGGCGACGCCCTCGGGAGCGCGCCGACCTCACCGGTCGCCCAGTCCTTCGCGGCCTACCTGGGGGCGTTGGGCACGGAGCCCGCCGACGCCCTCGCCGCGCGGCGCCGGTTCGACCGGTACGCGGCCGGCGTGGACGTCTCGGCCCTGCCCGTGCGGGAACGTCTGCACGTCGCCGCGGCCGGGACGCTGCTGGCCGGGGACCTCGTCGGGGCCGCCGGACTGCTAGAGGAGCTGTCCCTGGCGTGCCCGAGGGACGCGCTCGCCCTGGCCGTGGGGCACCAGCTGGACTTCTTCACCGGAGACGCGGTCCGCCTGCGCGATCGCATCGGGGGAGCCCTCTCGGCCTGGGATCCCGCCGAACCCCACCGCGGCCTGGTGCTGGGCATGTACGCCTTCGGGCTGGAGGAGTCGGGTCACTACCGCCTGGCCGAGGAGGCGGGCCTCGCGGCGGTCGAGCGGAACCCCCGCGACGTCTGGGCGATCCACGCCGTGGTGCACACCTACGAGATGCAGGGCCGGGTGTCGGACGGCATCGGCTACCTGGACGCCCGCCGCGAGGACTGGGCGCGGGACAACTACCTCGACGTCCACAACTGGTGGCACTACGCCCTCTACGCCCTGGAGGCGGGAGACACCGGCACCGCCCTGACCGTCTACGACGCGTCCCTGCACAACGACGCGTCGGCCGGTCTGGCCATGGAACTCCTGGACGCCGCGGCGCTGCTGTGGCGGATCCGGCTCGCGGGTGGGGAGACCGGATCCCGATACGGGGTGCTCGCCGACGCCTGGGCCGCCCGAGCCGATCCCCCTTTCTACGCGTTCAACGACGTGCACGCCGTCATGTCCTTCGTGGGGGCCGGGCGGCTCGGGGAGGCGGCGCGGCTCGTCGCCGACCGACGGCGCTGGCTGGCCGAGGGAGGTCCGGACACCGTCACCAACCGGCGGATGACCGCGGACATCGGTCTGCCGGTGTGCGAAGCGCTGGTCGCGCACGGGGAGGGTGAACACGCCACCGTCGTGGAGCTCCTGTGGCCGCTGCGCCGCAGGCTGCACGAGTTCGGGGGCAGTCACGCGCAGCGCGACGCGCTCCAGAAGACCCTGCTCGACTCCGCGCTCCGCTCCGGACGGCACGACCGGGCCCGGGTGCTCATCAGCGAGCGGATCGGACTGCGGCCCGACAGCTCGTACAACTGGGCGGCGCGGGCCCGCCTCGCCGATGCCCTGGGCGATGCCGGTCTGGCCGTCGTCGCCCGCGGCCATGAGCGGGACGCGGCCGCGGCAGCGGCCGGGACCCTCCGGCCCCCGACCCTCCGCTAGGGCCTGTCGTCAAACTCCCGTCGTCGCCCGGAGGGCGGCCCCGCGGCGTCTGGTGCGTGCTCTCGGTGTGCCGGGAGGAAGCCCTCGTACTGGACGTACTCGGGCTTTCGCCCGGTGCGGCGAGAGTGCGTGCCAGGCGTCGCGGGGCAGACGGGAGTTTGACGACAGGCCCTAGGCGCCCCGGCACAGTCCGGCAGGCCCCGCCCACCGTCCGGCAGGCGCCCCCGCACCGTCCCTCAGGCCCCCGCCCACCGTCCGGCGAGAGCGCCGCGCCCGCCCCTACAGCGCGGCGTCCGCCGGCGCCTCCGGGCCGTGGGCGTGGGTGTCCGCCTCAGGCCTCCGCCGCTCGGAGTCGCCCGCGGGGACGCGCACCATCGCGAGGACGAGCACCGAGGCAACCGCCCCGAGCGCCGCCGCCACGACCAGGACCGCGTTCAGGCCGGAGGCGAACGCCTCCCGCACCAGGCCCGCCAGCTCGGCGCGTTCGCCCTCCGGCCGGCCGGCGACGATCGACCGGGCCTGCCCGCCGCTCAGCGCGACGGCCGCCCCGTGCGGGTCCGCGACACCGCCGTCGGCCCTGAGCACCCGCTCGATCCGCGACTGGAAGATCAGGCCGAACACGGCGATCCCCAAGGCGAAGCCCAGCTGCCGGAAGGTGTTGACGGCACCGCCCACCATGCCCGCGCGCTCCGGCGGCACGGTGGCCAGGGCCGCCGCCGACAGACTCGGCGTCACGAGTCCGACGCCCAGCCCGGAGACCACCAGCCCCGCCACGAGGTCGCCGCCCGAGGACCCCGCGTCGAGCGTGGCCTGCATCCCCGAGCCCAGGGCGATCAGCGCCAGCCCGCCCCCGATGGTCGCCCTCGGGGGCCAGGGGCCGAAGCGGCCCGCCAGCGCGGACACGGCGAACGCGGAGGCACACATCGGCAGGAGGTACAGACCCGCTTCGACGGGCTCGTACCCCAGGACGGACTGCATCCACAGGGACTCGTACAACAGGTAGGCGAACGCCGCGCCCTGCAGGAACAGGGCGCTGACCATGATGCCCGTGAACGACGGTCCGCGGAACAGCGACAGATCGAGCACGGGATGCTCGTGCCTCGTCTCGGCCACCACGAAGAGGGCGAGCGCGACGGCCGCCGTGGCGAACAGACCGAGGGTGAAGGGTGTCGTCCAGCCCTCGGAGTGGGCGCGGATCAGCCCGAACGTGAGGGCCCCGCTCGCCACCGTGAAGGTCACCGTGCCGAGCACGTCCGCACGCTGACGGCCCCGTCCCTCGGCCTCCCGCACCGACCGCAGCGTCAGTACGACGGCGGCCAGACAGACCGGCAGGTTCACGAAGAAGATCCATCGCCAGTCGAGGTACTGGGTGAGGAGTCCGCCGGCCATCGGTCCGGTCGCCGCGGCGACCGAGTTGGTGGCGCCCCACACGGCGAAGGCCACGCCCCGGTCCCGGCCGCCGTAGTGCGTGCCGAGCAGCGCGATCGTCGTACCGAACATCCCGGCGGCGCCCAGCCCCTGCACCGCCCGGGCACCGACCAGCACACCCGCGTCCGGCGCGACCGCGCAGACCACCGACGCCCCGGTGAAGACGATCAAGCCGGCCAGGTACACCTTCCGGCGGCCGATCCGGTCCGCGCGGGAACCGACACCGAGCAGCAGGGACGCCAGCGCCAGCGCGTAGGCGTCGACCACCCACTCCAGGTCGGAGAGCGTGGTGCCCAGGTCCGCCGCCATGGCGGGCAGCGCCACGGTCACGATCGTGACATCCAGGAGAAGCATGAACGTGCCCAGACAGATCGCGGCCAAGGGCCCCCACTTACGCATCCGAACCCCTTCGCCGCCCGCCGCACCGAAGAGGGCCCCCGGCGGCGCCCATGATCCACGCGCGAGCGGCGTTCTCCCTCAGGACCCGCCGCCACGCCCACAGCGTGGACCGCAGGGAGGTATGCCTAGGTCCGCCTGGAGGATCAGCGGTGGCGGGGCCGAAGGGCCGCTCATAGCTTCGCCGTATGACCAAACGACAGCTCGCCTACCTGGCATGCACCGTGACCCTCGTGGTCTCGGGAATGGGGGCCGCCGCTCCGACGGCCGACCATCGGACGGTGCACCGGGTCAAGCCCGGCGGATCGATCCAGAAAGCGGTGGACGCGGCCAAGCCCGGGGACACGGTGATCCTCTCTCCCGGCACCTACCGTGAGAGCGTCCGCATCACGACCTCGAACCTGACCCTGCGGGGCTCGACCGTCTTCCCCACCGTCCTCGAACCCGGCAGGGCCGCCGCGGAGGACACCTGCGCCACGGCCGGCCACGGCATCTGCGTGACCGGCGAGGACGGCAGTCCCGTCGAGGGCGTCACCGTGCGCTCGCTGACGCTCAAGGGCTTCACCAGGAACGGCCTGTGGGCCTCGCGGACCGACCGGCTGAAGGTCCACCGGGTCACCGCCGAGAAGAACGGCAACTGGGGCATCGCCCTGGAGCGCTCTGTGCGCAGTGTGCTGACCCACAACGTCGCCCGGGACAACGCCGACGCCGGACTGTTCGTCTCCAACACCACCGACACCGAGGCGGGCGCCGTCGACACCAAGGGGACGGTGATCAGCCACAACCGCCTGTCGGGCAACCGGATCGGCGTCACCGTGCGGCGGCTGCGGAACCTGACCGTCGAGCGCAACGAGGCGACGGGCAACTGCGCCGCCGTGTTCGTGGTGGGCGACGAGTCCACGCCGCGTGCCGGGGCGATGAGCCTGCGCCGGAACGACATCCACGCCAACAACAAGAACTGCCCCAAGACCCCCCGCCTGCCCTTCCTGCAGGGCTCCGGGATCGTCCTCACCGGCGCCGAGGAGACGCTGGTGGCGGAGAACAGGATCGTGGACAACGTCGGCGCCTCGCCGCTGTCCGGCGGCATCGTGCTCTTCAAGAGCTTCGTGGGCGCCCTCAACGAGCGCAACGACATCCGCGACAACGTCGTGCTCCGCAACGGCTCGGCCGACCTCGCCAACCGTGACACCGGCACGGGCAACACCTTCCGCGGCAACACCTGCGGGGTCTCGGAGCCCGCGGGCATGTGCTGACGCCCGTCCCGCTCCCCCCTCCACCCACGGCACCACAGCACAGACAAGGCGACAGATGACGACTGTTGATCCGGTTTCCCCCCCTGTCGATCAGACTCCGCCGCCGCCCATGCGGCTCAGGGAGCTCGTGTTCGGGGCGGCCTGCGCCGCCGCCGTACGCGCGGCCGTCCGCCTCGGAGTGGCGGACGCCCTGGACGACACGCCCATGACCGTCGAGGACCTGGCGGCCGCGGTGAAGGCGCAGCCGCGGACCCTGCGGCGACTGCTGCGCGCCCTGTCCAGCCAGGGCGTCTTCACGGAGCGCCCCGACGGCACGTTCGCCCACACGGCCATGTCCCGGCAGCTGCGCGAGGACGACCCGCACAGCCTGCGCTACATCGCCCTGTGGTGCACGGAGCCGTGGACCTGGGACGTCTGGCCCAAGCTCGACGAGGCGGTGCGCTCCGGCCGCAACGTCTTCGAGGACGTGTACGAGAAGGAGTTCTTCCCGTACCTCAACGAGGACGCACCCGAGTCCGCGTACGTGTTCAACCGGGCCATGACGACATCCAGCCAGCAGTCCGCCCGAGACGTCGCCGATCTGCTCGACCTCCAGGGAGCCACCTCGGTCGCCGACATCGGAGGCGGACAGGGGCACGTCCTGGCGAGTCTGCTGGAGCGGCACCCCACCCTGAGCGGCACGCTGCTCGACCTGCCGGGCGTGGTGGGCAACGCCGATCCGCGCCTGCGGGACGGCGGCGCGCTGGCCTCACGGGTCCGTGTCGTGGCCGGCGACTGCCGCGAGGACATCCCCGTCCAGGCCGATGTCTACATCATCAAGAACATCCTGGAGTGGGACGACGAGAGCACCCGCAGGGCGCTCGCCAACGTCCGCGCGGCGGCGCGCCCCGGCGCCCGGGTCGTCGTCATCGAGAACCTCGTCGACGACACCCCGTCGATGAAGTTCACGACGGCGATGGACCTCCTGCTGCTCCTCAACGTCGGCGGTGCGAAGCACACCCGGCAGAGCATGGTCGACCGGCTCACGGAGGCGGGGCTTCTCATCGGTGAGATCCGCCCGGTCAACGCGTACCTCCACGCCTTCGAGTGCACCGTGCCCGCCTGACCGGGACGCGGGAGGAGAACCCGAGGCCGCCCGCTCCGCGTCGATCGCGGGGCGGGCGGCCTCGGGTTTCTCCGTCGTGCCTGTGTCCGGGAGGTCAGGACCGTGCGTCCCGCTCCCAGCTGTAGAAGCACTGCGCCATGGCGTCCTTGGGGCTGCGCCACGTCTTCGGGTCGTACGCGCTGACGTACGCCGACAGCTTCTCGCTGGCGTCACGGAACTCCGGGTGTCCCGTCAGCTTCGCGATGGCCGGCGCCGGGTCCTGCTCCGACTCGATGAGATGCAGGTACACATCACCGAACTGGAAGAGCCGACGCCGGGTGACGCCGACCAGGTGCGGGAGTTCTCCGCGGTCGGAGGCGGCGAACACGTCGGCGATGTCCGGCGCCGAGTCGGGCGCCATGCGGGCGACGATCAGAGCGTGATGCATCGAGCGTCCTTCCTGGATGCGAGGGGTGAGGGGTGAGCGGGGGTGGGGCGGGGCGGCCGCGCCGGCGTGCGCGGCCGAGTGAGGTCAGCCGGGCAGGACCGGGGCGCTCCGGCGGTCGCGGGCGACCTGCTCGATGCGGTCCTTGATGAGGGCCATCTGCGTCCGCGAGTTGCGGTTGATGTTGTCCGTCATCCAGTCGTCGTCGACCGGAGCCTCGGGCTTCATCGCGAAGTCCTGCACCCAGCGCATGTGGACACCCGCCGGCGTCTCCTCGTACTCCCACCGGATGTTCATGTGGTCGAACGGGCCGGTCTCCACACGACGGGCGCGGACGGTGCGTCCGGCACGGTCGACCGTGCGCTCCGACACCCAGCTCCAGACCTTCCCCGCATCGTCCGGGTGCATGGTCAGGCGGAAGGTGGTGGAGTCGCCCTCGCGGGAGAGCACCTCGAGGGAGGCGTACTCGCTGAAGAGGTTCGGCCAGTTCTCGATGTCGTTGGTGACGTCCCACACGAGGTCGAGCGGGGCGTCGATGGTGACGCTGTTGTCGGTGTGTCCGGACACGTCAGACTCCCGTCCGAAGCGCGCTGTTGACCAGGTCGAGGAACTCGGCCGGCGTCTTGCAGCGCTCGGCGTCCGTCGGCAGCGCCACGCCGTACCGGTTCTCCAGCTCGCCGACGATGCCCAGCAGGCCGAGCGAGTCGAGGCCGAGGGTGGTGAACGGCGCGTCGGGTGCCTTCTCCAGGTCCCTGGCGTCGACGGTGACACCGGCCGCCTGCTTCATCAGCGCGGCGAGTTCGTCGTGGGTCAGTGCGGTGATGATCATGTGTGCTCTCCTTCCCGCCCGGTCCTACCGGGCGGAGTCGTCGCCGCGGCGCACGACCAGCGCCGCGTTGGATCCCATGAGTCCCCGGCTGAGGACGAGGGCCGTGTTCAGCTCGGCGGGGCGAGCACGGGACACCACCAGATCGAGGTCGTGGCAGATGTCGAACACGTTGGGGGTGGGGGGCACCACGCCGTGCTCCATCGCGAAGACCGCGGCGGCGGTGTCCAGGACGGGCGCCCCGCAGTAGGCGCGGCCGATGCCCGTCTTGGGCGCGGTCACGGGGACGCGCGCGGCGTGCGCGCCGAGGGCGTCGGCGATCGCCAGCGCCTCGGCGCGGTCCGCCTCCGGCACACCGAGGGCGTCGGCGAAGACGACGTCGACCTCCTCGGGAGCGCAGTCGGCCTCTTCGAGGGCGACCCGGACGGCGCGGGCGAGGCCCTCCCGGGACTCCTCCCACCGGGAGGCGCCGGTGAACGTGGCGCCGTGTCCGGCCACCACGGCCCGGACGGCCGCTCCCCGGTCGCGGGCGCGGCGCTCGTCCTCCACGACGAGCATCGCGCCGCCCTCCGCCGGGACGAAGCCGCAGGCTCCGGCGGTGAAGGGCCGATAGGCGCGGTCCGGGTCCTCGACGGTGCTCAGCTCGGGATAGCCGAGCTGGCAGACCATCGAGTACGGGGCGAGGGGAGCCTCGGCCGCGCCGACGATCACCGCGCCCGTACCGCGGCGTACGGCACGGGCGGCGTGGGCGATGCCGTCCAGCCCGCCCGCCTCGTCGCTCGCGACCACTCCGCACGGTCCCTTGAACCCGCTCCGGATGGAGATCTGTCCCGTGCTCGCCGCGTAGAACCAGGCGATGGACTGGTACGGGCCGACGAACTTGGATCCCTGGCCCCAGAGCTTCTGGAGCTCGCGCTGGCCGAACTCGCCACCGCCGGAACCGGCCGCGGTGACCACACCGATCTCGAACGGCTCCGCCGGGTCCTCACGGGCGAGGCCGGCGTCGTCGAGGGCGAGCTGGGCCGCGGCCATGGCGTAGTGGCTGAACCGGTCGGTCTGGACGAGGAAGCGCTCCTCGATCAGGGCGGAGGCGTCGAAGCCCCGGACCTCGCCCGCGACCTTGAGGGGCATGTCCTGGCACCCCTCGCGGGTGATCCTGTCCAGGACGCCGAGCCCTTCCCGGACCGACTTCCAGTAGGCGTCGGCACGCAATCCGTTGGGCGCGATCACACCGACCCCGGTGACGACCGCCCGCCCTGGGCGCTCAGTGCTCATCGTGTCCTCCCACCCGGCCCCGTCAGGAGCACCGCGGACTGGAAGCCGCCGAAACCGCTGCCCACGGAGAGCACGTTCCTGAGCTTCCGGGAGCGGGCGGTGCGCGGCACGTAGTCCAGGTCGCACTCGGGGTCAGGTGTCTCGTAGTTCGCCGTCGGAGGTACCACCTGGTGCTTCAGCGCGAGGACGCACGCGGCCACCTCGATCGCGCCGATCGCGCCGAGCGAGTGCCCCACCATGGATTTGATGGAGCTCATCGGCGTCTCGTAGGCGTGTGCGCCCAGCGACCGCTTCACGGCGGCGGTCTCGTGCCGGTCGTTCTGCCGGGTGCCCGAGCCGTGCGCGTTGACGTAGTCGATCAGCGTGGGATCGAGCCGGGCCTGGTGGAGCGTGGAATCGATCGCCCGGGACATCTCCAGTCCCTCACCGGTCAGACCGGTCATGTGGTACGCGTTCCCGAAGGTGGCGTAGCCGCCGATCTCGCAGTAGATGTGCGCACCGCGGGCCCTGGCGTGTTCGTACTCCTCCAGGACGAGGACGGCCGCGCCTTCGCCCATGACGAAACCGTTCCGGTTGTTGTCGAAGGGCCGGGAGGCGTGCTCCGGGTCGTCGTTGTCGGGCGACGTGGCCTTGATGGCATCGAAGCAGGCCATGGTGATCGGGGAGATCGGGGAGTCCGACGCCCCGGCGATGCAGACGTCCGCCCGGCCCTCCTCGATGGTGTGGAAGGCGTAGCCGACGGCGTCGAGGCCGGAGGTGCAGCCCGTGGAGACGGTCTGCACCGGGCCGCGGGCGCCGAACTGTTCGGCCACGACCGAGGCGAGGGTGCTCGGCGAGAACGCCATGTGCAGCTTGGGGTCGGCCGCCCGGTGGTCCACGTCCCACCGCTGCCCGCCCGCGCTGACCAGGACGTAGTCGCTTTCGAGCCGGGTGGTGCCGCCGACGGCGCTGCCCAGGGACACGGCGACGCGCCAGGGGTCCTCGGCGCCGGTGTCGAGTCCGGAGTCGCGAACGGCCTCGCCGGCGGCGACGACGGCGAACTGGATGTAACGGTCGGCGTGCCGGCTCAGCTCAGGGTCCAGGCCGTGTTCCGCCGGGTCGAAGTCGCACTCGGCGGCTATGCGTGAGCGCAGCCCGACCGGGTCGAACAGGGTGATGCCGCGGGTCGCGGTACGGCCGGCGGCGAGGAGGTCCCAGAACGCCTTCGCTCCGGTGCCGCCCGGAGCGACCACACCGATACCGGTGACGGCCACTCGCCGGGTCACTCGATGGCCCCGCTTCGCTCGGACACCAGTCCCGGGTCGCCCACGGTCAGGTGCGGGCCCGCGGCCGCGAGCTGCGCCTCGTCGGTGACCTCCGTGTCGACGTGACCCAGGCTCGGACGCGGTGCGAGCGGACCCAGGTGGAAGACCATGCGGGCCTCCACGTCGCCGACGTTGCGGAAGCGGTGCCGCACGTCGATGGGGATCAGCAGCCCGTGGTCGGGCTGGAGCGCGTACGTCTCCCCGTCCAGATCGACTTCGAGCGCGCCCGAGACGACGTACACGAACTCCTCGGAGTACGGGTGGTAGTGCTCACCGATGCGCTCGCCGGGTTGGACGATGGCCAGGCCCATGAAGCCGCTGGTGGAACCCACGGTGGCCGGCGTGAGCATGGCCCGCAGGTCACCTCCGCGCCTGCGGTTGGGTTCCGTCTCGCTCAGGGTGATGATGCGAGGGTGCTGCTTGAGCATGGTTGTTACCTCCGAGTGTGGCAGTGACGTGCGGGGGAGGGGCCGCGGCCCGGAGGCCGCGGCCGAACGTCAGGAGTCCGCCGAGCTGCGGTCGGTGACGGGCAGCATGTCCGCGTGCGACAGGAGCCGGTTGATGTTGCGGTCGTTGTCGAGGGCTCCCTCGACGCCGATCGCGGCACCGTCGAGGAGGCGCGCCAGGACCGCCGCCTTCCGGGGGCCCGTGAGACCGAGGGACGCGACGGGGTCGACGTCGAGGTCGCCCGTGATGTCGATGAGGCGCACGACGATGTCGTCGCGCTGGAAGACGGTGCTGCCCCACACCGGGCTGTCCGGGTCGTCCGCCGCCGCCTCGTCCTGCTGGGCGAGCAGCTTGGCCAGGTCCGTCCCGCGGCCTTCCTTCGCCGGGTAGAACAGCGCGTGGCGTCGCAGGTCGTCGGGGGCGGGGCGGCCGGACACCACGTGGTGCACGGCCGGGAGGGCCGCCCGGGTGAAGAAGACGCGGGCCGACTCGGGGTCGGTCAGGTCACGGTCCTGCTCCAGGTACGGGTTGATGGCCTCCTCGACCGCTCGTACCTCGGGCTGGCGGGCGACGTGACGCAGGGCCGCGAGGAGGTCGCCCTCCACCTCCACGGCGCGCACGACGCGGTTGCCGTGCATGAAGAGCGAGGTGCGGCGCAGCCGGGTGTTCTCGTCGACCTGGGCCTTGGGGGACTGGTACCCGGCCAGGAGCTCCGCGACCTTGGACTCGGAGCCCGGCTTCACGGTGAAGGTGAGGGCGTGGCGTGCCACGCCGTCGCCGACGCGGGCCGCGACCTGCTCGACCGCGGGCGTCGCGCCCGGGGTCGCCTGATGACGGGGACCGGTCTCACGGACGATGCTGTAGCGCATCGACCGGGTGTCCCTGACGCAGCTGTGCATCGGCCGGACCGTCTCGACGTGCTCCTCGCTGTTCACCCAGGCGAGGAACGGCGGCGCGCTCTCCCACTCGCTGGTGATGAGCCACTGCGAGGGGTTCTCGATGGACTGGCAGAGCTGGTCACTGATGTGACCGGGAACGGAGGCGACCTGCTTCCGCATGAGTTCGTACGCGTCCAGGAACTGCTCCTGAGCTCCCTCGTACAGGTCGAGCAGCAGGATCACCCGCAACCTGGAGCCGTCGAACACAGACTGCGAGATGCGTCCCGAGGGGGCCATCCGGCACACCTCTTCTCTTCTCGGTGGGGGGAGGGGGACGACCTGTGTGGCCGAAACGCCGAGGCCGTCATGTGTTGATCCTTGACAGGAGCGCCGAAAGCGCGCGAGCCCCATGAAGCGGACGAGTGAACCGCGTGTCATCCGGGTGCCCCGGGCAGGCGGACCCGTCTCCGAAGGGAAGGAATCTGCATCCCATCCCCAACTCGCGTCGCAGGTGACGCCGGAGACGAGCAATGAACCGATCTGACGCGGCCGGCGAAGAGCCCGGTCACCGCACGTCCGTACTCATCGTCGGCGGCTCGCTGGTGGGCCTGTCCACCGCACTGTTCCTGGGGCGCCTCGGAGTACCGTGCACCCTGGTCGAGCGCCACGCGGGTACCTCGATCCACCCGCGCGGCCGCGGCAACAACGTGCGCACGATGGAGGTCTTCCGCAGTGCCGGGGTCGAGCAGCCCATCCAGGAGGCAGCCTCGGTCCTGGCCGGCAACAACGGCATCCTGCAGGCGCCGAGCCTGGTGGGCGAGACCGGCGAGTGGCTGTTCAAGGAGATCGACCCCGGCGGCGGGGTCGCCCGGTTCAGCCCCTCCGGGTGGTGCCTGTGCAGCCAGAACGACGTCGAGCCGGTGCTGCGCGAGCGCGCCGGCGAGCTGGGCGGAGACCTGCGGTTCGCGACCGAGCTGATGTCCTTCGAGCAGGACGCCGACGGGGTGACCGCCCAGGTCAAGAACCGCGACACCGGTGAGCACACCACCATCCGCGCCGACTACCTCGTCGCGGCGGACGGCCCCCGCAGCCCGGTGCGCGAGCAGCTCGGCATCGGGCAGAACGGTCCCGGCGACCTCTTCCACAACGTGAGCATCACCTTCCTCTCCCGAGACCTCGCGGACATCGTCGGCGACCGCAAGTTCATCGTCTGCTACCTGACGAACCCGGAGGCCGACGGAGCCCTGCTGCCGGTCGACAACCAGGAGCGCTGGGTGTTCCACGCCCCGTGGCACCCCGAACACGGCGAAACCCTGGAGGAGTTCACCGACGAGCGGTGCAGGGAACACATCCGGCGCGCCGTCGGGGTCCCCGACCTCCACGTGGAGATCACGGGCAGGGCTCCCTGGCACGCGGCCGAGCGGATCGCCGAACGGTACGCGGACGGACGGGTGTTCCTCGTCGGCGACTCCGCCCATGAGATGCCGCCCACCGGGGCCTTCGGCTCCAACACCGGTATCCAGGACGCCCACAACCTCGCCTGGAAGCTCGCCGCCGTCCTGGGCGGCTGGGCCGGCCCCGGCCTGCTCACCTCCTACGACGCGGAGCGCCGGCCGGTCGCCGAGACGACGAGCGCCCGGGCTTCGGCGCGATCGGTCGAACACAGCCACCCCGGGTACGCCCCCGGCCCCGGAGCCGGCGGCCCCGGGGGCAGGAAGGGCGGCATCCTCAACGTGGTGCTCGGCTACCGCTATCCGCGGGGAGCGGTCCAGGGCGCCGACCCGACGATGCCGGTGGTGTCCGACGGACTGCGGCTGACCGGCGAACCAGGAACCCGGGCACCCCACATGTGGCTGAACCGCGCCGGCACCCGGGTCTCCACCCTCGACCTGTACGAGCGGTCCCTGGTGCTTCTGAGTGCCGCGGACGACGGCGGCTGGCACAGCGCGGCCGCCCGCGCCGGACAGGAACTGTCGGTCCCGCTCGACTCGTTCCGGATCGGCCACGGGCCCGACGCCGAGCTCTCCCCCGAGGGCGACACGGACTGGGCGGAGGTCCACGGCGTCACCCCGGACGGCGCGGTGCTGGTCCGCCCCGACGGGTTCGTGGCGTGGCGGTCCGAGGGAGCGGCGGCGGACCCCGGAGCGGCGCTCCGACAGGCCCTCGCGGCGATCCTGGACCGGGACTGACCGCTCGCTCCCTGCCCGCACGGCGGGGATGCCCCGGGGCCCGGTCATCGGTGGGTGAGCCACACCGACGACCGGGCCCCCGTGTGACCGGCGTGTCCGGGGCGGCTCCCGGCCGAGAACCGACCCGGCGTCAAGACGGCGCATGGCCACCTGGCCGCGGCGACCAACCCATTCGCGCGCAGGACGCCACTCGTTCCCGGGCACCGTACACGCCGCCGTGACCTGCGGTGATGATCACAGTCAAGGACGATCAAGCCCCCGACCGGGGGACATCGCGCCTGATCCTCCCGTTGCGGTGATCACCGGCCGGGGATCTTCTCGTGCATGGAGCACAGCACAGGAGCCGCGCGGTCCAGCCGGCCAGGAAAGCTCCAGCGAAAGAGAGAGAAGCATGCGTCTCGCACGTACGGGTACCCAGCTCGCCCTGGTCCTCGGCGCCCTCGCCCTGTCCGCACCCTCCTCCGTCGCGGCGCCCGCCGGTGAGGCCCGGGTCAACCCGGGGAAGGCGTCCCCCGGCAGCACCGTCACCGTGACCACCACCGCCTGCGGCAACGAGACCTACGGCAAGGGCGAGTCGGTGGCGGGCGGGAAGTTCCACCTGCTGCCCGGCGATCGGAAGGGCGTCCTGGTGGGTCGGTTCACGCTCCCGCTGGACGCCGCCTCCGGTACGGACACCGTGACCCTCAAGTGCCCGCCCCGCATCAAGCAGACCGTCACCTACCAGATCTCCGGCCGGCCGATCGGCGCCGTGGAGGCCGGCTTCGGCTGGGCCGCGGGCGCCGGTGCGGACGGGGGAGACGGCGCCGGCCCGTACGCCCTCGGCGCACTGCTCCTCGGCGGTGCCGGCGCCGGCGTCCTCATCAGGATGCGCCGTCGCGCCACCGCGGCCCGGAACTCCGCCTGAGCCCACGCCCCGACGCCCCACCCGCCAGGGCCCCGGCTCCGCGAGGAGATCCGGGGCCGTGGCACGCAGCGGAGACACGATCCCCATGAAGAACGGCTCGTCGCCGGCGCCCGGCGGAGCGCCGTCCCGGAGCGTCCCCTCGGTCAGGGCACTGGCCTGGACGACGCTCGTCGGCATCCTCCTGCTCGCCCACGTCCCGGACGGCGCCGGCTCGCCGCCGCCGACGCCGGCGCGGGCCTCGCCCCTGCTCGCCCGGCCCGCGGCCGGAGCCGACCGGGACCGCTCACGACCCCGGCCGCTGCCCTCGTCCGACGCGGCGCGGATCAGGATCCCGGCCATCGGGGTCGACGTCCCCCTCGTCCCGCTGGGCCTCGACGGCTCGGGAGCGCTGCGTCCCCCGCCCGCGACGGCCCCCACCGTGGCGGGCTGGTACGCGGACGGCACCGCTCCCGGAGCCCTCGGCACGGCCGTCGTCGCGGGACACCTGGACACCCCGCTCGGCCCCGCCGTGTTCCACCGGCTCCACACCCTCTCCCGGGGCGCCAGGATCGAGATCGACCGCGCCGACGGCCGTACGGCCCTCTTCACCGTCGACGCGGTGGAGGTCCATCCCAAGGACCGTTTCCCCGACGGCAGGGTCTACGGCAACGCGGGCCGCCCCGAGCTGCGGGTGATCACCTGCGGCGGCGACTGGTCCGGCGACACCGGCTATCGGGCCAACACCGTGGTCTACGCGACCCTGACGGGGACGGACTAGGCCCCGACGGTCCCGCTCGCGCCCGGTGCTCGCTCCGAAGGGCTCACTGCCCGCCCGGCTCGCTCCGACCCGCCCGGAGTACGCCGAATACCCCTTCTGAACGCGCGCGGCGTGCGCGATGCGGCGGGCGGGATCAGACTGGACAGGGTGAGCAGCCGGACAGAACCTGGCCCGCAGCCGCGCCCCGCGCAGAACAAGGGCGGACGGCTCCCGAATCAGACAGTGGCACTCGCGGCCATGATGTTCGCGGTGGCGATGACCTTCATCGACCAGACCATCGTCTCCATCGCCGCTCCCGACATCGTGCGCGAACTGGGACTCTCCAGCGCGGGCATGCAGTGGGTGGTCAACGCCTACCTCCTCGCCCTCGCCGCGTTCTTCGCCCTCGGCGGGCGTCTTGCCGACCTGTACGGGCCACGGCGCATCGTCGTCATCGGCACCCTCGTCTTCGTCATCGCGTCGGTCCTCTGCGGCTGCGTCCCCTCCGGCGACTACGCCCAGCCCTGGCTCATCGCCTTCCGGGCCGTGCAGGGGTTCGGCGCGGCACTGCTCTTCCCGGCCGCGCTGGCCGTGGTCGTGGCGGTGTTCCCCGTCGAACGGCGGGGCAGGGCCCTCGCCCTGTTCTTCGGGATCTCCGGCGCGCTGACCGCCGTCGGCCCCCTGCTCGGCGGCTGGCTCACGGCCTCGTGGACCTGGCGCGCCGTCTTCTGGGTCAACGTGCCGGTCGCGATCGTCGCCCTCGTCCTGACCGCCCTCGCGCACATCGCCGACCGCCCGCGCTCCGGAACCCTCGACATGCCCGGCGCGGTGCTCGTCGCCGCCGGCATGGGCCTCAGCGTCCTCGGCTTCCAGCAGGCGTGGTCATGGGGCTGGGGGAGCTGGGCGACCTGGCTGTGCGTCGTCGGAGGCCTCGCGATCCTGTACGTGTTCGTACGGTACGAGCGCGGCGTCCGCCATCCGCTGATCGACCTCAGGGTCTTCGGGGACAAGGCGTTCACGGTCGACTCGGCCGTGCTGTTCTTCGCGATGCTCGCCTTCGTGCCGGTCTTCTTCTTCTCCTCCGTCTACGCCCAGGTGTCCCTCAGCGCCTCTCCCAACCAGGCGGCGCTCTTCCTGCTCTACTTCTTCGCCGGCTTCGCCCTCGCCTCCCAGTGGGGCGGCCGGATCCTCGACAAACGGGGCGCGCGTCCCGCGCTGAAAGCGGGCACGATCCTGGGGGCGGTCGGCTTCGCCCTGTGGGCCAACGAGTTGACGAACCTGTCCATGCACGACCAATGGCCCTACGCGGCCCTCGCGGGCGCGGGAATCGGCTTCATCCTGGCCCCGGCATCGACCGACGCGGTGAACCGGGCCATCGGCACCTCGTACGGCGAGGTCACCGGCATCACCCAGACGGTCCGCAACTACGCGGCGAGCGTCGGCCTCGCGGTGTTCGGCACCCTGCTGTCCCGGGCCATGACGGAGAACGTGACGGACACCCTGCGGGCCCGTGGCATCTCACCCGCCGTCGCGGACCAGGTCGCGCGAGGCATCACCGACTCCGTCTCGGGCCACGGCGACTCCACCCCGCCGACCGGCACAGGCCAGGTCGCCGAGGCCACCCGCGACGCGATGTCCTCGATCCAGATGGACTTCGCCCAAGCCAACCAGTGGGTCTTCTACGGCATGGCCGTCGCCCTGGGACTCGGCTTCCTGTGCGCCGTCCGTCACCCGGGCGACCGCGCCCTTCCGAAGGAACCGGACCCGATGGAGAAGGCCCCGACCCCTCCGGAGTGAGCGGCCGCCCGAGCCGTGAGCAGGACGGGGCCTCCGCCGATCAGGGCCGCATGAGGTGTGCTGCCGCCTCCTTGAGCAGTGTCTCCCCGTACCGTGCGCCTGTCTCCGGCAGCGGTACGTGAGCCGGCAGCAAGGTGATCGGCAGCCCGGTCGGCACCACCGCCTGGAAGACCGACTGGAGCACCAGGTACTGCTCCCGTGTCGGCTGCCAGCGCGGTACCGCCGACCCGGCCGGCGGAGTCAGGCTCACCCCCAGGCGGGCCAGCCGGTGAAGCAGCGGGGCGTCCTGCACCAGATGCTCCGCGGAGGGGAGCCGGCCCACCGCGGCGAGCAGTGCCCGCCCCACCCGGCCGGTCTCGCTCTGCGGCATTCCCGCCGGGCGTTCCATGACGGCCCGCGCGAAGTCCTCGACGGAGGCCACCTGACCGAAGGACAGCTCCCGCGTCAGATAGAGCGACCGGAGCCTGCGCCAGTCGCCGTCCAGCACATGGCGTTCCGGCCGGGTCAACCACTCGGTCACGAGCGACTCCGTGTGCAGCGAGCACACCGCCCGGTCACCGACGCGGGCCAGCAGGAACGCCTGCCAGCCGTACGGCAGCTGGCCGGCACCGGGCGGCAGCATGGCCCCGATCCGGCAAGCGGCCAGCACCGGCGCGAGGTCCACGGCCGCGTCCTCCTGGAGCACGATCGGCCTGCCGACGTCGGAGCAGAGCCACTCCGCCACCGCGGCCGTCGCGGTCCGCCGCGCCTCCACGTGCTCCTCGCCGGACGCGTGCTCCAGCGCGCCGAGCGACCAGATCACCTTTCGTCCGGCGGAGGTCCCGGTCGGCGTCGGCTCGCCCTCGATCCCCGCCCGATAGGCGTTCCGGTATTTGCCGAACCAGATGGGGACCAGGTCCTTGACCGGCCTCGGACGCTCGGCGAACGTCCGCAGGGACAGCTTCTTGAGCCGCTCGCACAGCCACTCCGGCAGGTCGACGACCGTACGCCGGAACCCCGGTTCCACGAGCCGGACGATGCCCCGGTCCGCGATCCGTTCCAGCCGGGCGACCTCGGCCATCATGTCGTCGCCGGGCCCGCGCACCGTGCGGCCCCTCGCGTACTGGGCCAGCAGGCCGAGCGGCGCGACGGCCACGAGCAGCGGGTTCGCGGAGTGCTTGGTGGCAGCGGCCCCCTCGCCGACCACGGTCACCCGCACGAGCTGGCCGGGCGTCAGGTTCTCGTATTCCCGTGCGACGAGAGGGTGGTGGACCAGGCTGACCTGGCAGCGGTCGCGGCGCAGCACGGTCAGCTGCCGCGCGGCGCGCAGCCTCGTGGCGAGCAGCTCGCCGGGCACGCCCGTGGTCCACGCCGCGTCCCGTGCCGGGAGCCAGCAGAGCGCCTGGCTGCGCTCGTCCCGGCAGAGCACGCCGAGGCAGTCACCGTCCGGACCGTCGACGGCGAACAACGCCTGGACGACCGTCTCGTCGAGCCCGGTCCCCCCGGTGGGCAGTCCGCTCCGCAGGGTCCTCGTCGACCGGTCCCAGTGCAGCCGGAGCAGCCGCCGGTCCGCCACGAGCGCGGTCGCGGTCGCCGCCGTCGCCTCCGGCGGCAGCCCGGGCAGCAACGTCTCCACGTGCACCCGCACCAGCGCAGCACCGTTGTGCATCACGACGAAGCCGTTCCCGAGGTCGGCCACGGGACGGGCCAGCACCGTACCGTCCGGCCACACGCCCCCCGGCTGATGCCTGCGGGAGACCGTGACGACCGGCTCGGGCCCGTCCTCGACGGCCTCGACGGTCACGGGCAGCACGCCCAGCTGCTGCAGGACGGTGCTGCCCGTCCCGGCAGCCGCGGCCAGGTCGTCCCGCAGCCACTGTGTGTGGAACCAGTGGTCCTTGGCGAGCGGCGCGAGCTGCACCCGGGCCCGCTGCAGCCCGGCGACCCGCAGGCCTCCGCCCGCCGCGTCCGCCGCGAGGAGGACCACGTCGCCCGCCCGTACGGAGTCCGGGGTCGCGGGGATCACGTCGTTGGCCTGGTCCAGCCAGGCGCTGCTGCCGACGGGGCACCGCTCGATCAGCTCCCGCTCCGCGGGATAGGGGAACTCCGCCTCGCCCTCGCCGAGATGGAGGGCCCCGGCCACATCGTCCGTGCGCGTGACGGGGAGGAGGACCCGGGAGCGGCCCCTGGGCCGCAACGAGCCCCGCAACCCCGGCTGCCAGTCCTCCAGCACCAGGTGCCCGCACTCGTTCACGCCTCCGTCGACGTGTCCGTAGAGCAGGTCTCCCGGGGCGAGACGCGACCAGTCGAGGTCGGCCAGCGAGTGTCCGTCGGAGAAGCGCACCAGCTCGCCGCGGACCTCGGCGACCCGGCCCGGCGTCAGTTCCAGCCAGACGCTCCTGCCCTCTGTCCGGGCCACCGCCCAAAGCGTGCGCCGTCCGCCCGAGAGATCCTGGAAGGTCTCCTCCAGCAGCTCCGTCGCGGGGAAGCCGTGCTGACGCAGGGAGTTCGAGTCGTGCCGGAGGGTCCAGCCGGCCCCCTTCGGCGAGAAGAAGACCGGCTCGGCGACGGCGCGGGCGGTCGCCGGCAGACCACGCCGGTGGGGAGCGTCGCCGTTCGTCGGCCACGTCTGCGTCCGGGAGTCGTGATAGCGCCAGCCGCCCTTCTCGCATGCCTCCGCGATCTGCCGCGCGGGTGCGTCCTGGAACGACAGCTGTGCCCAGGCCACGCGCCTGGCGGCCACGGGCTCCGGGCCGGTGGGGACGCCGACGGGCCGGACCAGCACGCCCTCCGTGGGCGCGTCGGCGTCGAACGCGAGGATCCCGGCACGCGGGTCGTCCATGGGGACCAGTTGGGTCTGCGCCCTCGGCAGCGCCTTGCGGATCACCCCGGCGATCTTGGGGTGTTCCGTGTGCAGCAGGGCCGCGCCCGTCCCCCGCTGGGCGGTGGCGCTGAGACCGGGGAGTCCGGCGACGGTGAAGCGCCCGTAGGCGTCCGCGTTCCGGATGTCCTCGGCGGTCTTGAGGCTGTCCTTGGGGAACACCACAGCGGGCCGTGGCCTGTCGTCGAGATAGCTGATGTCGGCGGGGATCGCCTGGTGGACGAGGATGTCATCCGCCGCGTCCAGAGTGAGCCGGACCACGGATCCGGGGACGATGCCGTGTGTCACCCGCAGCCCGGAGAGCGCGAAGACCACACCCGGCCGCAGCTCGATCTGCAGCCCGCCGGAGTCGACCACCCCGAAGCACCCCTGCGGCCTGCGCCGCAGATGGCCGCGCAGGGTCTCGGTGCTGCGGGCCGGCGGCGACTTCGTGGACCCGTGCCAGTGGTTGGCCGACTGACCGGGGACCTCGTTGTGGTTCCCGAGGCGTACGAGCATGCGTGCCCGCCCGCGGTACGCCGCGAGGCCCTCGGTCTTCGCGGCGCGGCGGAGGCAGCTCTCGCGGTGCGAGAAGTCGCGCCGGGGCACGACCACCGCGAGGGGGTCGCCCTCCTGATGGAGTTCCTCGGGCAGTCCGAACCGCAGCAGGAAGTCGTTGTGGGTCTCGTGGATGACCCCCGCCTCCAGGTAGAGCCGGTCGTGCTTGCGCAGCCCGGCCCCCCCGTCGGCCGTCGCGTACGGGGCGACCGTGGCGAAGCGCAGGGCCCGGCGGTGTCGGCCGATCGCCTCGGGAACGAGTCGGCCGAGCATGAGCCGGCGCTGCGAGCCCGACTCCAGGGACGCGAGCAGTGCCAGGGCGTCGCGCGCCTCGATGCGGGCGCTCACCGGCTGCTCCTTGGCGTGGGTGTCCTCCTCGGCGCCGCGGCCGAGCTCCCGTGTACGGGTGAGGACACGGTGCACGGTCACCCGGCCGCGGTCCCGGTCGACGGTCAGTTCGAGGAGGTGGACGACATCGGCCGTCGTCGCCTCCGTATGGACCTGCCACTCCACGCCCTTGGAGATGTCGGCCAGCTCGATGTGCACGACGAGTCCGCCGGAAGCCGTGTTCTCGTCGGCCAGGAAGGCCATCGCCTGGATGCGGTCGCCGTGGAAGAGCGCCAGACCGTCCGGGTCCAGCGGCTCTCCGCCGACCACGAGCGCCTCGACGGGGATGTCCACGAACCACCCGTGGCCGAACTCGAAGCGGGCGGCGAGGCCGGCGTCGTTCTCCTCGATCCCCACGTAGAACAGGGCCCCCCGGGTGTGCCGTGGTTCGCGGAAGTCGCAGCGGCGTCCGTCCGGCGTCGCGTACGGGACGAACGTCGTCATGAACTCGGCGACGGACAGGGGCGCGGCCCGCAGGAACGACCCCGCGTACCCGGCACCGTTCGGCACCGGCGAGGCCCGTACCAGCTCGGTCGGGTAGTTCCGGCCCCCCACCCAGGCCCACGGCTCGTCGAGCAGCTCGAGCCACGGCCGGTACACGCCCTCGGAGTCCGGCGCCGCGCAGACGGTCAGCTCCAGGTGGTCGTCGTCGACGAGCCGGCCGGTGAGGGCGAGATCGGGCAGTTCGAGGAGTTGCTGCCACGCGGCGGCAGGGTCCTGCACCTGTGGGACCCCCGCGGTCTCCCACGGACGTGCGGAGCCGACGGGCGACAGGTCGAACCGCCGTCGCACGCGCACGTACCGGGTGTCGTCCACTCCCGTGGGGCCCGGTGGCGCGGGAGTTCTCACATCCCACACGTCCACGACCTCCTGTTCCACGTGGACAGGACGGAACTCGGTGACCAGCTCGATACCGGTGGTGTGGCCGACCCGGTAGGTGCCCTCGTGCTGCACCACGACCGGAAAGGAGCCGTCGTTCCGCTTCTTGCCGCCGCGCCGGGCACCGGCCCGGCCGCTCGTCCCGAGGCCGTCGTCGGCCGGCGCCGTCGCCAGACGGGGCCGCCCGGAGACGTCCTGCCGGACCAGGAGCGAGGTGCCGTCATTGCCGCGGGTGTGCCCGACCGCCTTCCAGTCGGATCCCGGCGTCTCCGCCCACTCCCACAGCGCCTCCAGGTGCAGCAGGCGTCGGTGCACCTGGAACACCCAGCCGTCGGGCGTCCGCGCCCCGACGAGGTGGTCGCCCACCGACGGCGCCTCGACGTCCAGGCAGCCCACCGGCAGCACGGCCACCGCGATGTGCGTGCCCAGGTCGAACCAGGCACGGACATGACCGCCCTCCTTCGTCCGGGCGACGACGAGGCCGTCGAGCGACGGCGCGTCCAGCGGCGCCGGATCGCACGGCGGAACGCAATGGCTCGCCAGCTGCGCCGCCGACAGAGCCGTGGTGGGCTCCCGGCGGTGGTCCGCGTACGGCGGCACGGCATAGTCGGACGTGACGACGGCGCGGCGCGGAGAGGTGCGGGACAGGAACGGGAAGTGGCCGCTGAGGGTGAGCGACTCCGTGGTGATCCGCCCCCGCAGTCCCTCCTTCGTGGCCGCGGTGTTCACCGCGACGAAGGCCTTCCGCGTGGCCCAGACGAGGTCGACGACGGTGTGGGTGGGCACCTTCGAGAACCAGGCGTACAGCTCGGGAGTCGGCTTCTCCTCCCGGATGCCCTCCTCCTCGAAGGGCTGAACGGTCACCTCCGGCCGCCGCGCGGCCGTGTCGTCCCAGGACTCGACGCTGCACACCACGTGCGAGGTCCTGGGGGTCGCACCGACGAACTCGGCCCTGACCCACGAGGGGAAGCCCTCGACGGCGGGCACGTCGATCCGCCACTCCGGACGCCCGGCGGCGTCGGAGCGGAGGAACGCCTCCTCATGGGCGGGCCGGTCCCTCGTCTGGTCCTCGTCCTCGTCCCCTGCCGGGTCGCGAGGACCGTTCACATGGTCGAAGATCCCCAGCCACTGCACATTGCGCCGGTCGAACGGCCGCTCGGGCGCCAGGCGGAGCCGGTTCTCCCCGGGACGGAACTCGGCGTGGAGGATCAGCCCGGCCGGCGCCGCCAGGCACTCCTCCTCGACGCGCCCCCGGTCCTCGGGGTCCCAGGCGGACGGCCCCAGGACGTAGCAGCGCCCGGGCTCGGTGACGAACCGCCGGGCCGTTCCGAAGCCGGACCTCTCGTTGGCGACCCCGGACAGCACCAGGCGCACCGGCGTCGCCCGGCCGCCGTCCGCGGCGCCGGCCGCGACGGCCAGCTCCGGCAGACCCGCGTCGACGGGTACCCAGTGGTTGAGTTCCCGGTGCCATCGGACCAGGGTCTCGGAGGGCCGGGCGGTCGTCCCCCGGTCGCCGAAGGCCCGCGAGAGGTCAGGGTCCCACCGGCGGCGGGCCATGACGTCCTTCTCGCCGCCTCCACGGGGATACGCGTCGGTGGCGACGCCGTCGACGGTGAGCGCGAGCCAGGGGAAGCCCTCCGTGCGGGCGAGTTCCGCCTCGCGTACCTCTCCGTCGTGCTGGGGCAGCGGTGCGAGCCGGGTGACGCTCCACGACTTCGGGTCGGCGGGGGCCCCGAGCCGGACTGCCACCGGCTCCCCGAGCTCCCAGTTCCTCGTCTCGTGCGCCTCCAGGCGGACCTGCGCGAGCTGGTCCATGCCGCAATTGACCTGGAGGGTGGGCTGATTGCCGCGACGGGGCGGCGAGGAGACGAAGCCGAGCACATAGGCGCCCTGTTCATGGGGACGGACACCGGGACCGTCCCGGAACAGGTCGTGCACGTACGGTCGCGCCGACCGCGACATCCCGACGCCGCTGTTCTCGTTCCGCCGGTACTCGACGATCTCCCCGGCGTGCCGGGCCCGGACGACCGCCTCGACGAACCGGCGGTCCCCGTCGGACCGGCCCGACGGCTGCCGGGACGCCGGGAGACGGGCGGGGCGCTGTGTACGGTTCCACAGGGAGGACATCACCTCGTCGAGCGTCATCCCCTGCCCCTGGAGCTCCTCCGCCGCCGTCGCCCGCAGGAACCGGACCAGCGCCGCCTCGGTGCCCCGGCCGGAGACCTGGCTGAGGTACGTCGACCACGGGCTCCCGTGCGTCACGACCGGAGGGTTCCCGCCCCACTTGTGGTAGACCGCCCGCAGCGTCCGCACCCGGAGCCGGTTCGCCATCTCCGGCGGCAGCCCGTGGGCCGTCAGCTCCTCGAACAGCCGGTCGTAGTAGAACTGGGCGGCACCGCTCAGATCGACGATCACGTCCACCACGTGTTCGAGGACCTGCATCAGCCGCTCCTGCGAACCGGCGCTGCCGGTCGGCGAGCGGAACATGTCGAACATCCGGGCGCGCACGTAACGCGGCAGGTGTGCCGCCGTGTTGAGGGACGTGACCCGGCCGCTCCATTCGGAGACCCAGTCCTGGAACGCGCCCTCGTCGCCGAGATCGGGCCGTCCCAGCAGCGCCGCGAGCCGTAGCGTCCCGACCGTGACCGGGGTGATGGCGTACTTGTCGGTCTCCGTGAGGAAGTCGGTCACGCCCTGGGCCATCTCCCGCCACTCCTCGACGGAGAAGGAGTCGCGGCTCGGGTCGACAGGGCCGCTGAGGGCCAGCGCGCCGGGGGCCAGGTGCGTGAGGAGCACCCCGTCGCCGGTCCGGGGGCCCTCCGGCGTCCAGTCCCAGCGCAGCACGTCGTAGCGGGAGTGCGCGTGGAGGTCGCGATGCAACTGGGTCGCGCGGATCGCCCGCGCGGAGTGGCGGAGTGTCTCCCGCTCCCGGATCAGCGAGAGCAGGGTGTCGGCCGGAGGCCGGTCACCGGTGAACCACCGTCCGCCGGCCTCGGTCCGGTGCGGCCCGGTGCCTCCCGCCGACGCCTCCTGCGCCCAGTGCAGGGCCACACCACGCGCGCCCCAGTCCGGCAGCGGGGGATACGGAGGGCTGCTCGGCGGACCGGCGAGCGCGGCCACCACCCGCACGATCTCGGCCGGATGGACCCCGGCGCGCGCCCCCTTGCCGATCGAGTCGGCGACGCTCGCCGTGTGCAGGAGGAGGGAGGACAGATGGCCGGCGTACAGCTGGGCCTGGTGCGGCTTGCCGTGGACGACGTCCATCAGCGCGCTGAACGTCCGGTACAGGGTGTCGCGCACATGGACGAGCAGCACCAGGAGGTGGTCCCGGTGCCCGCTCGCGCCGCCCTCCGCCGTGCGGCAGGCCTCGTCGGGCGCGGCGCCGGTGAGCAGTCGGCCCGCGATCAGCCCCGCGCCGAGCAGACGCACCAGTTGTTCGGGCTGATCGCCCCAGAGCTTCGGAGTCGGCGCCTGAGTCGCCGGAGCCGCCTGAGTCGCCTGGGCGGCCGTGCCGGGCCGGTGGCGCGGCGCCTTGGGCGGGGACGGCGGAGTGTGGTGGAGGAGCCAGGGCGACCACAGCCATGCCGCCGTGCCCGCGTCGGTCTCCCCGGCCGGACCGGTCGTGAACAGGGGGGTGGGGTTCTGGCCGGCGGGATAACGCAGGGACGACAACCGGTAGGTGTGCCGGAGGACGAAGTCGTACGAGCGGTAGGGCAGCGTCACCGTCGGGCTCGCGTGCGCGCGGTGCCGCGCGCCCGGATCACCCGTGCGTCCGGACGGATCGGGCGCCTGCCACCACCGTGCCAGCCGCTCCACGGTCGGCCGCGGGGCGTACTCGGCCGCGACGGACCACAGCGCCGACTGCCAGAGGACCGACGGCATGGCGGAGTCCCGGGCGGAGCCCACCCCGCCGAGCCGCCGGTACGCCAGCTCCCGCGCCTCGCAGTCCGTCGGCGGCAGCAGGCCGTCGTCGGTCCACGCCTTGAGCCAGCCGAAGAGGGACTCACCAGTCAACGCCTCGTGCTCCACGGCGTCCAGGGTGCCGCTCCCACGCGACGCATCCGGTCCCGCGATCCCGCCGGACAGGGCGAAGGAGACCCGGGCCGCGGTCGCCAGGAGATCGGGCTCCATGTCGAACGCCCCGCGTGACACCACCGCGAGCGCTGTCCGAATCCTGTCGGTCGCTTCCGGCCGTACCATCGCCACCGTCTCGGCCGCCTGGAGCAGCGCCAGCCGACCGTGGTCGCCGCGGAGCGCCGCCTCGATCAGGGACGGGCGCTCGTCGAGGAGTTCACCGACGGCCCGAGGGTCACGGCCGGCCAGGAACCGGGCGATCACCAGGGCCGTCGTCGGGGCCAGTTGCTCGACGAGATCGTGGTACGGGACGATCGAGGTGTCGGCCTCGGCCGTGCTGTCGCCCGCGTCGTCGAGGAGTTCGCCCAGTGCCACCACGGCCAGTGCGACCTCAGGGCCGGCGGAAGCGCGCAAGGCGGCGCCCAGGCGGGCCCGCAGGTGTTCCGGGGCCACGGACGCGATGCTCCGGTAGTAGGCCGCCGCCCGCGCGGCCACCTCGGTCACACCTGCGAACCGCCGCTGAGCGGACAGGACATGGGGGAGGGCGTAGAGCGCGGTGACCGTCCCCGCACGGGCGAGGCCCTCCACCGCCAGGGAGACGATCTCCTCGGACCGGTCCGTCTCCACCGGCTCCTGGAGGGCGGCCAGGAGGTCGAGCTGTATCGCGGCAGACTGTGGGGGCAGCCCCAACGCGGCGCAGAAATACCAGTGTTCGAGCATGGGCGTCCCCTTGCCTGCGGTTCCCGGCCACGTTGCCAGGAGGAAAGAGCGAGTGGACCAGCATACGAAGAGGATCGGACGAATCAACGGATTCTCGCCAACTGAACGTCGTCACAAGCCCCTCAGCAGCGTTCCCGCCCCCGGGGCAGCGGAGGGAACAGCGCCTCCTGGTACGCGGTGAGCTGGACCTCCAGCTCCCTGTCAGCGGCCTCCGGACCGGGACCGGCCGAGGGGACGAGCCCGAGGACGCGGCGGGGGGCCTCACGCAGGCCGTACAGCCAGCGGGCGGTCGCCTCGGTCAGCGGGCGTCTGGCCAGCAGCGCCCACGTCCCTCTCCACCTGCCGGCCGGATCCAGCCGCCCCGGGTCGATGCCGTCGAGCACGCGGGCACGGTCCAGTGCCACGACGACGTCGGGAAGGGCGAGATCCCTGCCGAGGATCGTCGCCGGTCCCCGTTCCGCCGTCGCGACGGCTTCGACGACTTCCGGGGGCGCCTCCGCCAGCCACTCCCCGAAGGCGTCGGTGTCCGTGTGCCCGGCGCGCAGCAGCCCCAGGACGACCGTGCCCACGAACGCGTGCCCCCGGTCCAGGGCGCCGACCTCGTCCGGGAACGGCAGCCGCTCTCCGGCGGCTCGCAGCCACCGGTCCAGGTCGTCGTCACGACACGCCGCCAGCCGGAGCGAAAGACCCCGCGTCGGCCGCGAACGCGCGGACGCGTAGGCCTCCAGCAGCGGGTGGTACAGCGTCGGCCAGTAGTGCCGGACGACGGCGAGGACACCCCGCTCCTCCCGCGGACCGCCCCACGCGGCCTCCGCGTTGAGTTCCTCGACGACGGCCAGGGGGGCGACCTCGAAGACGGGCCCCGGCCGTCCCCTCTCGTCCGCGTCCCGTGCCCAGGCGAGAACATCGCTCGCACCCCGGGCTGAGGTGTCGGAGCCCGTGCTCGCCATCAGCGGGCGACGCGGCCGTGGGGCCGTGCCGGACACCGCGGCCGGGGGGACGGGAGCCCGGAGCAGGTATTCGTCCAGGCCGAGAGCGCGCGCCAGCTCCTCGGCGGCGTCCCGTACCCGCGCGGGGTCCTCGTCCCTGATCTGCAGGACCACCACGCGCAGGTCCCAGCCGAACCGGTACAACCGGTCGAGCTCCTGGCGGAAGCCGGCATGAGGAACGGCGCCGTCGACGCGCAGGACGAGCCCCACGCCTCGGTCGCCGCCGGGCACCGGCCGCTCGTACGCGGGCGAGACGCGGGCCCGGAGCTCCGACTCCGTGAGGGGCAGCCGGCCGGCCGTGACGTCGTGGACGTACCAACGGCGTGGTGCCTCGCCGGAGAGGCCCGCCGCGTTGCGGGCCCGCACCAGCAGCCGTTCCGCATCCTGCATGAGCCGGGGCAGATCGTCGGCCGTGGGATCGGCCAGGACGTCGAGCACGGGCCGCGCGAAGAGACACCACCGGGCGTCCAGGTGCACCCGGTGCCGTTCATCCGGTTCGGGCGCCCAGGCTCCCTCTCCGAGGGGCAGACGGTGGGCCACGGGCGCCCGCCGCGCGTCCCGCAGCCCGGGAAGCAGCTCGACGGCGAGCTCGCGGGCGTCGTGCCGGGTGAAGAGCACCGGCACGGCGGCGGCTCCTTCGAGGCGTGCCCGGCCCTCGAGGAGCGCGCGGTCGATCTCCTCCCCCCGGGTCAGCGCCGAGAAGAAGGCCCCGGCGAACTCCGCCGCCTGACCATGACTCACCTGGCCCATCACCGCGACGACATGGGGCACCCCGGCTCGCACGAGCCGCCGGGCCGCCGACTGGTCGGGCTGCTCCCCGTTGGCCGACACCGCCGAGTCACATGCCATGAGCACCGCGAGCCGGACGCCGGCCTCGAGCAGCCAGCCGGCCAGGGTGTCCACGTCCAGGCATTCCGGACCGTCACCGGCCTCCGCGCTCATCACGAGCCCGGAGGCCACATGATGACCACCGAAGTAGAAGACCTGCGTCCCCTCGGACAGCGCCTGCCGGAGCGCCTCCGATGTCGCCGGAGCGTCCACGACGCGCGCCGAGAGCCGTGAACCGTCCACCACGCGCCGGACGATCAGGCCGTCGGCGCCGCCCGGCGTCCCCGGAGGGGGCCCGTGCAGCGTCACCGGCTCGTCGAGGCCGCCGGCGGTGATCTCGCCCTGGACGGCCGTCGCGTCGGCGATCGTCACCTTCCCGACCGTGACGGGGGTCGACGCGGGCACCGGGGTGGTGGCCACGACGTCACGGACGAGAGCGAACGAGGGATGGACTCCCAGCGGGCAGCCGCCGTCCGCGGGCGGCGTCGAGGGCTCCGCCGCCCAGTCGTGCCATTCGGCGCGCGAGGCCTTCGCCGAGGGGACGGGGACCGCTTCCCAGCGCAGGCCGGCCAGGTCACGGGAGCCGTCGTCGGGAGTGACCACCCGGAGCCGCGCGTACCGCCCGCCCATCTCCTCGGCACGCCTCGCGAGGTGCCCGCGCACCGGCGGAGGCAGCAGAACGTCCCCCAGCATCCCGGTCACCGCGGGGAGGACGGGCCGTGCCCAGGGCACGAACATCCCCCGACGCACACGGACCGGCGGCGCGGCCTCGTGGAGGGGCTCGCCCCGGTCGTCGAGGACGACCGCGGTGACCCCGTCGCCCTGCCACGACAGTCGAACGACGATGTCCTGATCCCGGTCCATGGTTGGCCCCCGTTCCCCGGCCTGCCCCAGAATGCCACCACCAGTCGGAGGCGAGGGGCGATCGGGCGTGGAGATGCGGGACTCGGTGACATACGGATGGGCACCACGGTGTGAACACGAGCGGCTCCTGCGAGCCCTTCGGGAATCCGACCTCTGGCACTCGGCCATGCTGGAGGAGGAGGCCCGCGCGGGCTGGCTCGCCCTGCTGAACGACCCGGACCTCGACGGCGACGCCTTCACCGAGGCGTTCGAGGAGGTGCACGACGACTTCACCGGCGCCATCGAGATCTGGTACGCCTTCCGGCGGCGGGACCAGGAGGGCCTGCGGGGCGTGCCCGAGGGCGAGGTGCCGGAGGAGTGGAACGTCGGGTCCGACGGGTGGGGCGAGGAGGCGTCCGACGCCGCTCCCGAGGCGGACGCTGCCGACTGGCCGGACGGTGCCGACCGGCCGGACCTCGTGGAGCGCTTCCTCAACGTCGTGGTCGTGTGGCCTCTCTCCCGCGGGGTCGTTCCCCCCGACCGATTCCTCGCCTCAGGCAGGACGTACGAACTCCGTTTGGACATCGGCGGCCTGGAGCCCCAGAGCCTCCTCGCGGCGCAGGCCCAGCCCTTCCCCGAAAGCGGCCTCGACCACACGGACGACGACGGCAGCGGTGACTGGCTCCAGGTCACCGTCGTCAGCGACGACCTGATCCTTCGCGACGCGCGGCACTGGCTCTTCCTGCCCCGCGAGGGGAGTGCGTGGGTCTGCCACTGCCCGCCGGGAGGCCGGCACACCTGCGAGCCGGGACATCGTGGCCGGCACCTTCACATTCCGTTCGTCGCTCCGGAGGAGCCGGGCCCGGCTCGACTGCGCCTGTTCGTGTCGTACCGCGGCAACCAGGTGCAGTCGGTCACCCTGACCGCGTCCATCGCCGCCGACGAGGGACGAGGAGGAGCGACCACAGCGGTGGTCGACTACACGCTGACCTCGGGATTCACCGCGTTGAGCGAGCTGCCCCGACGCTCCGCGGCGGTTCGTGTGGGGCGCCAGGGCAGCGCCATGACCATCGACGTCACCGCCGCCGAAGGGCCGCTCGCCACGTTCTGGCTCAGCGAGCACCAGGTCGTCACCGCGCTGGAACGAGCACGGGCGGCACTCTTCGCCTGCCACGCCGAGTCACGCGTCGAGGGCGGAGAAGAGCGGCTGGTGAACCTCCTCGACGAGAACCACGGCAAGGCCATCCCCGAACTGCTCGGGGACACGACACGGCTCGCGCGGCTCGGCTGGACGCTCTACCAGACGGTCGCGCGCAGCCGCCCGGAACGAACCGCCCTGCGTCACGTGCTGCGAGAGCCCGCCGAGATCCAGGTGTGCCGGACCGAGCTGAACGACCTCGTCTTCCCCTGGGCCCTCCTGTACGACATCCCGGTGGAGAGCGACGCCACGCTGGAACCGTGCGCCGCGGGGTGGGAGCGGGTACGAAGGGACCCCACGGCCCGCTCCTGCCCGGAGGGCCCCGAGCACCCGCTCAACGTGCTCTGCCCGTACGGGTTCTGGGGCTTTCGGCACATCATCGAGCAGCCTCCGTCCGTACGGAGGGGACGCCGGATCCGTCTGCGGGCGGGCCGGGAAGGAGCCGCCCCCTCCCTCACCGTGGCACGGAGCCGCGCACTCGCCGACGATGTGGCGAGCCGTCATGTGACCGCCCTGCGGGCGAGCTTCACGGACCTGCGCGTCTATGACCGGAAGCAGGCGCTCAGGGAGGCCCTGACGTACGCCCCCGGCGACTGTCTCTACTTCTACGGCCATGGACGGCGTCCGCAGGCGGGGGAGGTGTCGACACCCACCGTCCTGGAGATCGGCGGCACGGACCGGATCCTGCCCGAGGACCTGAACGCCTGGGGCGAGGACCCGGGGTGGGAGAGCTGGGAGGAGGTCGCCCCGTTGGTCTTTCTCAACGGCTGCCACACGGCCGACCACGACGCCCGGTCCTGGCTGCCGTTCGTCACGGCCTTCGCCGGACTGCAGGCATCCGGAGTGATCGGCACGGAGATCACCGTCGAGCAGGGGCTGGCGGGCCGGTTCGCCGAGCGGTTCTGGGAGCTGCTCCTCGCCGGCAGCGACGTGGGACGCGCCCTGCACCAGGTCCGGATGGAGCTTCTGGGGCAGGGCAACGTCCTCGGGCTGGCCTACACGGCCTACTGTTCGGCCGCCCTGCGGCTGAGTTCCGCCTCCTGACGGACCGCCCGCCGGTGCGACGGGGCGTCAGATGTCGCCCATCCAGGTCGAACTGCGCGGCCCCGCCTCGACCGGCTCGGTCGTCCCGGCGGGCGCCGCCTCCACCACCGGCGTCGCCTGCCCGGGGATCCGCGCCGCCTCGCGCTTGGCCTGGGCCTTCCGCTCCCATCGGTCGACCAGGAGTCCGACGACGAAGTACGCGAAGAAGCCGGCGAACAACCCGATGCCGTAGCAGGCGAAGAGGTCCGGCTCCGCGAACTGCGTGTTGATGACCGCGCCGCCGCCCAGCGCCGCGATCACCGTGATGAGATCGGTGATCCTGGGCGCGTTCGCGGCCCGTCGCAGCGTCCGGTAGGCGATCCAGCCGATGACGGCGCCGAACGCGCCCGCACCCCAGAGGCTGAACATCGAAACCTGCACGTCTGTTCCTTCCGGTCGTCCGGTCACCCTGGTGACTCCGGGTGTCAACGTACAGCCCGTGACCCCGGTGTACGCCGCGGTGGACTCCACGAGCGGCGAGCGGCGTGCGCTCAAGACCATCAGCGACACGGGGGCCGATCCCTCCTGAGGCGGTCGCCCTCTTCGCACGTCGGGTGGGACGGTGCACCGCGAGGGCGACCGGAGTTCACCGAGCGGTGGTTCACGTCGCACATCGGCTGGTCCGCCGTCCGCGTCGTCGAGGGCGACGACGCCGGCGCGGAGGGAGTGGTCCGCGAGATGCGCCGGCAGGTGCGGGACTTCCGGCCGCAGGAGGCCGGGGCCTGGGAGCAGCGAGCGCACAACACTCTGGGGGAACTCTGGGAGCATCTCGGCTGACCACCCGGCGCGCCCCGCGATCAGGTGCCGGCACCCCACGGCGTCGGGCGAACGGCCCTGGCCGGGGCCGGTGGCGGGGCCACCGGTCCCGGGGACCGGCACGCTACATCGGCTCGGGGAAGATGTCGCTGATGCTCCACGCGACGCTGAAGCACGGGGGAAGGGCGTGGGTCTCCGGCTCGGGGTCCAGGGTCTGGAGCGCGAGGATCTGGGTCATGGCTGTTCTCCGCCTTCTTCTCGGGGTGGTGCCGGTCGGCACCTGCGGACCTCCGGCACGGCGCGGATCGCCGCCCTGCCGGGGTGTTCGTGGGACGCCCTCCGGACGCCGTCAGCCGACGGCCGGGGCCAGGGGACGGGCGTGGTGGGGCTCCGTCAGGAGGGGCCCGGCCAGCAGGCGGTGGAGGGTCAGCAGCACCCCGGCCCCGCCGCTGGACAGGTCGGCGGTGAACCGCTGCGAACCCGCTCCGAGGAAACGGACACCGCGCCGGTACGGGACGGCGTACTTCAGCAGCCCGGTGGCGGCGCGCACCGCGTCCCCGCGGGCGGCGTCCGTGCCGGTGAGTTCGGCGTGCTCGGTCAGGAACCACGTCAGCCCGGCCAGCCCCCGGTGCAGCCCCACCTCCTTCGTGACACAGGAGACCCGGATGCCGGCGACCAGCCTCGGCAGCGCCTCGGCGCAGCGTTCGTCCGGCGCGGTGGCCATGTAGCGGGTGAGCACCGACGCGACGCCGGCCGCGCCCGTGGCCAGGTACGGCATGGCACGGGTGAGCCGAGCGTCGTCGGAGAGGGACAGGGACCCGTCGTCCAGCGCGAAGGTCCGGTCCAGCTCCTGGTGGAGCAACGCGCGGCCAGCCTCCAGACAGCGCGCCTCGTCCGTCGCGCGGGCCAGGCGGTACAGGAAGAGCGCGAGCCCCGAGCGGCCGTGCAGCAGGCCGCGGGCGTCGTGCTCGCCGAGGACGGCCGACAGGTCGGTCGTGCGCAGCAGGGCCTCTCCGGCCGCGGCGGCCCGCTCCAGGTGGCCGCTCTCCCCGGTCAGCCGGTGCAGGGCGAGCCACGCCAGACCGACCCCGGCCCGCCCGCCGGCCAGCGTGCCGCAGGAGGTGGTGAGCGGGTGGTCGTCGGCGTCCCCGAGCAGGTCGACGGCCTCGTCCAGCAGACCGAGGCCGGCCAGGACCCGGGCGATGCCGGCGGTGCCGACGAGCAGTCCGGGAGGCAGCGCGTGGCGCTGCGCGAGCGTGTCGCGACGCAGCCGGCCGCGGATCTCCTCCGGGACCGCTGCCCCGGCGCGACGCAGGGCGTGCACCACCCCCGCCGTGCCGTGGGCCAGACACACGTTGTTGGTCCGGAAGGCCTCGGGCGAGGGCGGGAAGGCCCACTCCGGCCGGTCGGCGTCAGCCGTCTCCAGCAGCCCCGCGGCCACGTCCTCGGCCAGCCGGGCCAGGCAGCCGCGCGGATCCGCGTCCAGCTCGGCCGGGGAGGGCAGGGGGTCACGAACGACGCGGCCCCGTACGGGGTGGAAGGCGGTGGCCCGCTGCCACAGGTCCCGCGGCGGAGCCACGTCCGCCAGGTCACGGCGCAGCAGGGCGAGGTTGGCGGGCGCGTGTTCGGCGATCTCGTGGAACGGCGCCACGCAGGCGAACGCGACCGCCGACATGCCGTACCGGTCCTGCAGCAGCGGATCGTCGGCGGTCCGGAGCAGGCCGGGCGGCGGCGTGAACCCCGGGGTGCCCATCGGGGAGGGCGGCGCGGACAGCTCCGAGGCCGCCTCGAAGTCCACCAGCCGGACCCCGCCCTCCGGCGTGACCAGGACGTTGCCCAGGCTGAGGTCACCGAACCGGTGGCCGGCGGCGTGCAGCCGGTCCAGCGCGGCGTCCAGCCTGTCCAGCAGGCGCCGGCACGCCTCGTAGTACGCGGCGACGGACGCGGCCGTGCGGTCGGCGCGGGCCAGCGGGGAGGACCGGCTCAGCCAGCCCACCAGCGGCTGCCCGGCGATGTGCTCGGTGACGAGGAAGTCGTGCTCCCACTCCGTGAAGTGCTCCAGCGGCTCCGGACCCACTCCGGGGGCGGCCGCGTGGAGCTCGCGCAGGACGCGGTACTCGTGCCGCAGCCGCCGCCGCGCGTCGGTCCCGTCGAGGACCAGGCCGTTGTGGGCGCGGGCCTCCTTGACGAAGACGGTGCGGCCGGTCCGCCGGTCCCGGGCCTGGTAGGTGCCACCGGCGTTGCTCAGGCGCACCGCGCGGGTCACCTCGTAGTCGCGGATCAGGATCGGGCCGGCGTGCGGCCGCTCCTCCTGCTCGACGAAGGGGTCCGTGATCCCGGCGGGCAGGTGGAAGGCCGGAAGCCGCAGGTCCACGGTCTCGCGGCCGGAGCCGTCGAGGACGAGCCCCTCCCGGGTGCCGTCGGCGCGCAGCCTGCTGCGGTCACCGAACGAGCCGTAGCGGTAGTGGACCGTCCGCGAGTCGCGGAAACGCCGGTCGGTGAGGACGTACGGTCCCTCCTCACCGTCGAGCGCGTCGCGCAGACGTTCGAGGAGTCGGCGGGCAGTGGCCGTGTCCGGCGGGTAGACGGCACAGAACTTGCCCGCCTGGGCCCGCTCTGCGTGCTTGTGATGGAGGAAGAGGAAGAAGAGCCGGGCGCTCAGGTGCTTGAACGGCACACCTTCGGAGAAGCAGATCCCGGCGACCGTGTCGAGCACGTGCTGCGCCCGGTCGAGCCGCGCGGACACGTGGATCTTCCAGCCCTGCTCGGCGAGCACGGTGCGCGGACCGCTCCAGACCGTCCAGACGCCCTGGGCGGCGCCGCGCACACCTGGCGGCACCTCGCCGGGAACGAAGCGCGGCCCCGGGTCCGCCACGCAGGTCAGCGGCCGGTAGTACTCCCGGTCCGCGAGCGCTTCGCCGAAGCCTTCGAGCACGGCATCTCCTCGCACGGTGGTAAGGGGCGGCCACAACGGCTGTGCCGGACGCTAGGACCGGCGGGTATGGAAACGGTTCGTCGCCGGCATGCGACCGGTATCGGGGAGGAACGCCCCGCTACCCGGGAGAACGCCCGGGCCGTGGAGTGCGCCGAGCACTCCGGCGTAGGAGCCTGGTGGTGTGGTGAAGCCAAGGAGGGCGGCGACCGACGCGTACCGGCGGAGCTGGCTGAGTGGAGCCCCGCCGCCCCGTTGGGTGCGGGTCCTGCCCGTGCTGCTGCTCGTCGGGGTCGGAGCGGCCTCCCTGACCGACTCCGCTCCGCTGGACCTCGGCTTCCTGCTCGGCGCCGTGCCCCCGCTGGCCGTCCTGGCCTACGGACCGCTGGCCACGGCGATGCTCGGCGCGGCGACGATCGGGCTGCTGACCATCCCCGCCTTCCATCTGAACCGGCCCGGCAACACCGATCTCTTCACCCTCGGCTTCGTCGCGACCCTGAGCATCTTCGTCTCCTTCGTCCGAGGGCGCCGGGACCAGCAGCTCGATCTGGAACGCACCATCGCCGAGACGGCCCAGCGCGCCATCGTGCCGGACGTACGGCGGCGGGTCGGACCCGTGCGCTGCGCCAGCCTGTACCGCGCCGCCGAGCGCGGCGCGCTGGTGGGAGGCGACTTCTTCGACGTCCGGCCCGGCCCCCACGGGGTGCGGGCGGTCCTCGGCGACGTACAGGGCCACGGTCTGTCGGCCGTCGCGACGGTCGCCTCGGTCATGGGGGCGTTCCGCGAGGCGGTACTGGACGACGCGGACGCGGAGTCGATCGCGGCGAGGCTGGACCGCAGGCTCGTGGTCGACTCGGCGCGGACGGAGCACGCGGAACTCTTCGCCACGGCCGTCATCCTGGACTTCGCGCCGCACCGGCGGGAGGTCCGGGTCCTGGCCTGCGGCCACCCGCCGCCGGTCCTGCTGCGCGGCGGAGCCGTGAGCACCCTCGAACTCGATCCCGGACCGCCCCTGGGACTGGGGCTCGCCGACGTCCTGCCCGGAGCCGCCGCCATGGTGTCGCTGCTGCCCGGGGACCGCCTGCTCCTGGCGTCGGACGGCGTCCTGGAGGCGCGGGACGCCTCCGGCGTCTTCTACCCCTTCGTCGAGCGTCTCGCCCGGATGACCGATGTCGGCCTGGACGAGCTGCCCGACGAGATCTGGGCCGACCTGAGCGTCTACGCCCCCAAGATCCAGGACGATGTCACCCTCCTGATCCTCACCCTGGACACCACCGGGCAGGACTGACGGGACGGGGCCCCGGGCCGGCTCCCGTCGGTTCCCGGGACCCGACGTGCCGCCTGCCGGGGGGACGAGGGCGGGACACGGCCGTACCGCCACGGGCCGGGTGAGAGCCGGACACGGCCGTACCGCCACCGGAGCCGCGCCGTGTCACTCGATCGGTCCGCTCCTCGTCGCTGTGGCCCCTCCCGACGACGAGAGTGGGCGCGTGGGCCTGACCGGGCCGTCGGAGAGGACCGATCCCGTGGTGAGCATTGCCGTCGATCTGAACCGCTGCCAGGGGTACGCACAGTGCGCGTTCCTCGCTCCCGAGATCTTCACCATGCACGGCGACGAGGCGCTGCTGTACGACCCGGACGCCGACGAGGCGCAACGCGAGAAGCTGGCCCAGGCCGCCGCGGCCTGCCCCGTGCAGGCCATCCTCGTCGACGCCGTGGACGAGCCGGCCGAGGCGGTGCCCGGTGCTCGGTGACGGAGCCCTGGAGCGGCTGAGACATGAGGGCCGCATCGTCGTCGTCGGCGCATCGCTGGCAGGCCTGCGGGCTGCCGAGACCCTGCGTGCCAAAGGTTTCGCGGGATCTCTGACCATGATCGGCGATGAGCCCCACGAACCGTACGACCGGCCTCCGCTGTCCAAGGGCGTGCTCCTGGGCAGGGCGCGCGCGGACCGCACCGCGCTGCCCCGGCTCCGGACCGTCGACGCGACCTGGCGGCTCGGCGTGCCCGCCACCGCCCTGGACATGGCCGGGCGGAAGGTGCGGCTGGCCGACGGCGACGAGGTGCCGTACGACCGGCTGCTGATCGCCACCGGTGTCCGGGCGCGGCCGTGGCCGCGCGAGGAGGAGGCCGAACTCGACGGCGTCTTCGTGCTGCGGACCCGCGACGAGGGGGCCGCGCTCGCCCGTCGGCTCGACGGGGGACCGCGACGGGTCCTCGTCATCGGGGGAGGGTTCGCGGGCTCGGAGGTCGCCTCCGCCTGCCGCGAACGCGGCATCCCCGTCACCGTCGCCGAACGGGGCGCCGCGCCCCTGGTCGGCGCCCTCGGCGGGGTGGTCGCCGCGGTGGCCGCGGGACTCCAGCGCGAGCACGGTGTGGACCTGCGGTGCGGGATCATGGTGACCGCTCTGGAGGGCGACGCCTCGGGACGGGTGCGCGCCGCCCATCTGTCCGACGGCTCCACCGTGGAGACCGACGTGGTGGTCGTCTCGCTCGGCGCCCTCCGCAACACCGAATGGCTGGACGGTTCCGGACTCGGGGCCGGCCCCCGCGGTATCGCCTGCGACGCCGGCTGCCGGGCCTTCGACATCCGCGGCATCGTCACCGACGACATCTACGCCGCGGGCGACGTCGCCCGCAGCCCTCATCCCCTCTTCGGCTACCAGTTCCTGTCCCTGGAGCACTGGGGCAACGCCGTCGCCCAGGCCGGGATCGCCGCGCACAACATGCTCAGCGAGAGCGTCGACCGACTGCCGCACATGGACGTGCCGGCCTTCTGGTCCTCCCAGTTCGGCGTCAACGTCAAGTCGGTCGGAGTGCCGTCGATGGCGACGGACATCATGATCACGCAGGGCTCGCTGGACAGCCGCCGCTTCGTCGGTGTCTACGGATATCAGGGGCGCGTCATCGGTGCCGTCTCCTTCGACCAGGGCCGTTGGCTGCCGTTCTACAAGGAACTCATCGAGCGCACCGCTCCGTTCCCTCCGGAGTTCCCCACGGTCGACCGGCACGCGGACGGACAACGGCCGATGGACGCGGACTTCCCCGACCCGTCGGTCCCCAGCCACGGCCCCACCGTGACCCTCAGCGGATACTCGCCGGCCGACCGCCGGATGACGTTCGTCCCCGCGCACTGACCCGAACGGCCACAAGGACCTGCCATGACGCCCACCCTGCTGCACCAGATCCTGGACTACGCCAACCGGGCCGACCCGTACCCGATCTACGAAGAGCTGCGGAGGACCCCGGTCCACCACGAGGCGGACGGACCGTACGTGATCAGCACGTACTACGAGATCCGCAGCCTTCTGCACGATCCCCGGATCAGCTCCGACGCCCACAACCTGGCGTCCGGCGGTGCTGATCCGCTGGCGGACCCGGCCCCCGAGGAGAGCGCCCTGCCCCCGAGCTTCCTCCGGCTCGACCCACCGGAACACGACCGGCTGCGACGCATGACGAACCGGCACTTCGGCCCGCCGCACTCCCCGCACCGGGTCGACGGAATGCGCCCGGAGCTCGACGACATCGTCTCCGGCCTCATCGACGGCCTCGCCGATCCCGGCCGGATCGATCTGGTGGAGGAGTTCTCCTACCCGTTCCCGGTGACGGTGATCTGCAGGCTGCTCGGCGTGCCGCGCGAGGACGAGGCACGCTTCCACAGCTGGGCGGACACCCTCGCCGCCGGCCTGGACCCCGACCCGGACGCCGATCCCGCCGAGCGCGGCAGAGGCGCGCACGAGGCCCGGACGGAACTGGGCATGTACCTCGCCGGCCTGATCGAGGAGCGCCGCAAGAACCCCGGGGACGACATGCTCTCCCAGCTGGCGACGGCGAAGGGCCAGGACGGCCCGATGACCACCATGGAACTGCTCAGCACCGCGGCTCTGCTCCTGATCGCGGGACATGAGACCACGGTCAACCTCATCAGCAACGGAATGCTGACGCTCCTGCGCAACCCCGACGTCCTGGGGCGCCTGAGGAACGAACCGCGACTGGCCGTGCCCCTCGTCGAGGAACTGCTCCGCTTCGAGCCGCCGGTCCAGCTGCTGCCGCAGCGCACCACGCTCACCGACATCGAGGTACGCGGCGTCACCATCCCCAAGGGCGCCGCCCTCTGGCTGGTCCTGGCGTCCGGCAACCGTGACCCGGGGCGCTTCGAGAACCCGGACCGCTTCGACCCGGATCGTCCGGACATCCAGCACCTCGGCCTGGGCAGCGGCATCCACAGCTGTTTCGGCGCACCGCTCGCCCGACTGGAGGCCCAACTCGCCCTGTCGGAGCTGGCCAGGAGACTGGAGAACCCCCGCCTCCTGGACGACCCGCCCCCGTACCGCCAGAACGCCGTACTCCGCGGGCCGCGTCATCTGCGCATCGCCTGCGACGGGATCCGGCCGTAGACACGGGTAGCGTATCCGGCACCGGCACAGTCACGGCGTCGTACGGAGTGGTCATGAGCAGTGAACCCGTCCCCTTCCAGGTCTACGAGGCGGGCACCCTCCTCCACGGGACGAAGGCGGACCTCGCCCCCGGCGACCTGCTGAGCGCGGGACACGACTCGAACTTCGAGGCCGGGCGGGTGTCCCGCCACGTCTACGTCTCCGAGACCCTGGACGCCGCCGCCTGGGGCGCCGAACTCGCCGCCGGTGACGGCCCGGGGCGGATCTACGTGGTGGAACCGACCGGCGGCCTGGAGGACGACCCCAACGTCACCGACAAGAAGTTCCCTGGTAATCCCACCCGTTCGTACCGCACGCGCGAGCCCGTGCGCGTGGTGTCGGAACTGGAGGGGTGGCGCGGGCACTCCCCGGAGCGGATCCAGGCCATGCGGGACGGGCTGGACGAGCTGCGGCGCCGGGGCATGGCCACGATCCTCGACTGACAGGCGCCGGGCGGCCGTTCAGGTCCCGTCGACGAGGTGCTGGATGCCGGGGGCGTAGAGCTCCGCGAGCCGTCCGGCGGTGGCGTGGGAGGTGGCGCCGTCGGGTCGGTGCAGACTCAGGGTGGCTCCCAGGCCCAGGAGTTGGCCGGCGACGAGTTCTGCGCGCAGGCGGGCGTCGGGACCGGCGAGGAGGCCGGTGAGCCGGTCGGTGACCTGCTCGCGGAAGCGGGCGCGGAGCTGGGTGCGTTCGTCCTCGATGCCGAGAGAGAAGACGACCCGCAGCAGCGGGTCGCCGCGGAGCCGGTCCCGGAGGTCGACCATCGTCAGGACGAGGTGCCGGCCCAGGTCGGGAAGCGGGGCGGCGAAGAGTTCGGCGGCGGCCGGGCGGAAGTCGACGACCGTGTTGAACAGGGCCTCCTTGCTGCCGAACCGTTTGACGATCAGCGACGGGCTCACCCCGGCGGCCGCGGCGATGCCGCGCAGGGTGACCTCGGCGTAGGGCTTGAGCGTGAACGCCCGTCGCGCGGCCAGGATGATGGCTTCGCGCCCGGTCCCGGGGCCGGTGTCGGGGGCGGTCTGACCGGTGGCCGGGGCGCTGGGTTCGTCGGCGGCGCTCATGCGTTCCCCCGGGTGGCACTGGTGGATGGTGACACCGCGACCGTACCGCCCGTCCGGTCGCCGTCGCGCGGGGCGTCCCGGCCGGGGCGGTCGGAGGGCAGGAGCAGGGTGGCGGCGAGGGCGACGAGCGCCGCACCGGCCGCGACCAGGAAGATCAGCAGATAGGCGCGCAGTGTCGGCGCGGGGCCGCCGGGCGTGACGAAGGTCAGGCGGGCCAGTACGGCGGTGACGACGGCGCTGCAGCACGCCTGGCCCACCGAGCGCATCAGCGTGTTGAGACCGTTGGCCGAGGCCGTCTCGCTGACCGCCACGGCCCGCATCACGAGGGCGGGCAGCGCGGAGTACGCGATGGCGGTGCCGCAGGCGACCACGGTGGCACCGGCGACGATCAGCCAGAGGCTGTGGGTGGTGAAGAAGCGCACGACGTAGCCGAGGGTCATCACGACGGCCGCGAGCGCGAGCGCGGTGCGGGCTCCGTACGTGGCGGAGATCCGCGCGGAGAGCGGGGACAGCGCCACCATCGCGAGGCCGCCGGGCAGCAGGCAGAGTCCGCTGACGACGATGGAGGCGCCGAGACCGTATCCGGTGCTCGTGGGCTCCTGGACGAGCTGCGCGGTGACCAGGGAGTTGGCGTAGAACGAGAAGCCGATGAACAGCGCCGCGAGGTTGGTGAGCAGTACGGCCGGCCGGGCGGACACCCGCAGGTCCATGATCGGGGACGGGGTGCGCAGCTCGTACCGGCCCCAGACCAGTCCGACGGCCGCCGAGGCGCCGAGCAGGCCGAGGGTCAGCGGGGAGGTCCAGCCCCAGCCCGAGCCCTGCGTGATGGCCAGGAGCACGCCGACGAGCACCGCGGCGAGGCCGAGCGTGCCGGGTACGTCGAAGCGACCGGGGGAGCGGACGGCCGACTCCGGCACGATCCACAGCACGAGCGCCAGGTCGAGCAGACCGAGCGCGGCGGACGCCCAGAACATGGTGTGCCAGTCGAAGTTCTCCGTGACGACGGCGGCCAGCGGCAGTCCGATGGCGGCGCCGATGCCGAGGGTGGAGCTCATGAGCGCGATCGAGGGCAGGACGCGTTCGGCGGGGAGCTCGTCGCGGATGATGCTGATGCCCAGCGGGATCACCGCGAGGGCCGCGCCCTGGAGGGCCCGGCCGGTGATCAGCACGCCGATGTCGGAGCTGACCGCGCAGAGTACGGAACCGAGGGTGAGTACGCCGAGCGAGGCGAGCAGGACCCGGCGCTTGCCGTACATGTCGCCGACCCGGCCGAGCACGGGGGTGAACACCGCGCCGGTGAGCAGGGTGACGGTCACGAGCCACCCCGCGGCGCCCGCGCTCGCCCCGGTCAGCTCGGGCACATGCGGCAGGAGCGGCACGACGAGGGTCTGCATGACCGCGACGACCACGCCGCAGAAGGCGAGGACGGGCACGACGAACCGGGAACGGGCGGGGCCGGGCGTCGTAGCGGGCGTCGCGCCGGGCGCGGATGTCGCGGGGGTCATCGTGCTCCAGGGGCGGTGCGAGAGCGAGGCTGCGGGCGACGGGCCGGGGGAGAGGCTGAGGGGAACCCTGGGGGTGTACAACTGTTCACCCCCAGGGTAAACAAGCGTGCACCCCCTGCCAAGGGTGGGGAGGGACGGAGCGACATGGGGTCCACGCCGCAGCGCCGGGCGGCCTGGGGCGCGGCGCGCGCCTGAGGTGTGGACATCGCCGGTGGGGGCGCGAACGGGGGGCGCGCGAGCCTCCCCGTGCCACCGGGCGCTGTTGTGGCGCGATCACTCGCGGGCAGGATCGCCGACGACCGGACCCCCGCGAAGAGAGCAGACCATGGCCAGTGAGTTCCAGCGTGCCAAGATCACCAACATGTTCCGGGCGTTCGACGCCGACGACAACGGCTATCTCGATCAGCGTGACTTCCACGCCCTGGCGGAGCGCTGGCGGCGCCTGCCGCGCGTGACACCGGGATCCGAACTCTCGGTGCGCGTCGATGCGGTCATGCTGGGCTGGTGGGACCACCTCGCCGCCCACGTGGACGCGGACGGCGACGGCAGGGTGGACCTGGACGAGCTCCTCGCCATGGTCGACCGGCTGCCCACGATGCGCGAGGTCGTCGCCGCGACCGCCGAGACGGTCTTCGACGCCGTCGACGAGAACGGTGACGGACGCATCTCGCCCTCCGAGCACCAGCGGTTGGTCGACACGTGGCACGGCGAGAAGGTCGGGGTCGGCGACGTCTTCGCCCACCTCGATCAGGACGGGGACGGCTACCTCAGCCGGCCCGAGTTCACCGAGCTGTGGATCCAGTTCTGGATCAGCGACGACCCGGCCGAACCCGGCAACCACTTGTGCGGACCCGTACCCGTCCGCCGCTGACGCCCACGCCGTACGGAAGGTGCCGCCGGCGCGACCCGTGCCGCCGTGGAGCCCGGCCCGGGCCGACCGAGAGGCGCCTGACGGGCGGAGGCCCCGTGCGGGCGCCTCTCCTCATGCCTGAGAAGAAGCCGGGCGCACGGAGTCAGGAGCGGTCGAGTGCGCGGGAGAGGAAGCGCCGGGTGGCCTGCTCCCGTGGAGCGGTGAGCACCTGCTCCGCGGTGCCCTGCTCCACGATCACGCCGCCCTCCAGGAAGCAGACCCGGTCCGCGACCCGCCGGGCGAAGTCCATCTCGTGGGTGGCCATCAGGATGGTCAGGCCGCGCCGTTTCAGGTCGGCGACGACCTCCAGGACCTCGCCGACCAGTTCGGGATCGAGGGCCGAGGTGATCTCGTCGAAGAGCAGCAGCTCCGGCTCGGTGGCCAGGGCGCGGGCGATCGCCGCCCGCTGCTGCTGCCCGCCGGAGAGCCGGTCGGGGTGTTCGTGCGCCTTGTCCGCGAGCCCGAGGCGGTCGAGCAGCTCGCGCGCCGAGGCCTCGGCCTTCCCGCGCGGGACGCCGTGCACCCGGCGGGGCGCGAGCGTGATGTTGTCCAGGACACTCAGATGCGGGAAGAGGTTGTACGCCTGGAAGACGATGCCGATCCGACGGCGGGCGACGTCCGGGTCGAGACGGGGATCGGTCAGCTCGGTCCCGTTCAGGTGGACGGTCCCGTCGTCGACGACCTCCAGCAGGTCCACACAGCGCAGGAGGGTGGACTTGCCCGAACCCGAGCCGCCGATCAGGCAGACGACCTGGTGCTCGGCGACGTCCAGGTCGATCGAGCGCAGTACCAGCCGCTCCTCGTACTGCTTGCGGAGGCCGCGGATGCGCAGCAGCGACTGGCTCATCGGTCCGCCCCCGCCCAGGTGCGCCGGGCGGCCCGCCGCTGGAGCCGGTCGGCGAAGCGGGTCAGCGGGATGGTCACCGCGATGAACAAGAGGGCCGCTCCCAGGTACGGGGTGTAGTTGAAGTCGTAGTCCGCCTTGATCTGCGCGGCCCGCAGCGCTTCGAGCGGGCCGAGGACGGCGACCAGCGCCGTGTCCTTCTGCAGGGCGATGAAGTCGTTGAGCAGGGGCGGCAGCACGTTCCGTACGGCCTGGGGCAGGACGACGTGCCGCAGGGTCTGACGCTCGTCGAGGCCCAGGGCTCGGGCGGCGTTCCGCTGGGCCGGGTGGACCGAGTTCAGTCCCGCCCGGAACACCTCGGCGACGTACGCGGTGTAGGAGAGGGTGAGGGCGATCACGCCGAGGAGCCAGGGCTCGGAGGGGGTTCCCTGCAGTTGCAGCGCGGGCAGTCCGAAGCCGACGAGGAAGACCAGCAGCAGGGTCGGTACCCCGCGGAAGACGTCCACGTAGACCGTGGCGGCGAGCCGCAGCGGCTGGAGGCCCGGTGCGCGCGTCACCCGCACCAGGGCGATCAGCAGTCCCAGGACGAGGATCAGCATCTCGGCGACGAGGAACATCTGGATGTTGAGCCAGAAGCCCCGGAGAAGGTCGGGGAAGGCGGAGCGGAGCTCGGCGCCGTCGAAGAACAGGCGGTCGACGCGCTCCCAGCCCGGTGAGGCCACCGCGGCCGCGCCCACCGCCGCCAGGCCGAGCAGGGTGCAGAGAGTCGAGACCCAGGTGTGGCGACGCTTGCGGGAGCGGCGGTACCGCTGCCGCTCCCGTTCGTGGTCGCTGGGCCGGTAGCCGGTGTCGGGCGAGTCCGGAGAGGTGGCCGACCGATTCGGTACGGCCGTCTTGCCGATGTCCACAGCCGGTTATCGCTTCAGCTCGGGGACGTTCGCCGAGGCGGAGAGCCACTGGGCGGTGAGCCTGGCGAGCGTGCCGTCGGCCTTGAGCGCGCCGAGGGCCTCGTTGACGCAGGAGGTGTACCCGCTGTTCTTGGGCAGCAGCAGACCGAACTTCTCGGGGGTGCCGCCCGCGTAGCCGAACTGGCCGACGATCTCGCCGTTCTCCAGTTCCGCCCCGGCCAGGTAGAAGACGGTGGGCAGGTCGGTGACGATCGCGTCGATCTGACCGTTCCGCAGCGCGGTGACCTCGTCCTTGGTGGTGCTGAAGACGCTCGGCTGCTTCGAGGGCTTGAGCTGGTCGAGCACGGCCTGGTAGCTGGTCGTCGCGACCTGCACGCCGATCCTGGCGTCCTTGAAGGCGCTCAGGGACGTGGCCTTCGCGTACGGGGATCCGTCGAGCGTCAGGATGGCCTGACTGGCCGTGTAGTAACTGGCCGAGAAATCGACGGCCTTCGCGCGCTGCGGCGTGATGGAGATCTGGTTGATGTCGAAGTCGAAAGCCTTGGGGCCGGGGGCGTACGAATGGGCGAAAGGCTCGACGACCCATTTCACCTGGTCGCGTTCGAAGCCCAGCTTCTCGGCCACCGCATAGGCCACGGCGCTTTCGAAGCCCTTTCCGTTCGACGGGGTGTTGCTGTCGAACCACGGTTCATAGGCAGGGGAGTCGGTCGCGACGGTGAGTCGGCCACTCTGGTGGAGGCTCGGGCTGTCGGTCGTGCACCGGGAGGCGTCCTCGGGGCCGGCCGCCTCGGGGGTGTTCTGCGGCTGCGGGGCGCAGCCGGCCGCGGCCAGCGCGACGAGGGCGGCGGCGGAGGCCGCCAGGGATATGCGGGTACGGGACATCGGAGGTCCTTCGCGAGAAGTCCGGGAAAGGTTCGGGAAACAGGGCCGGTGCTGTGCGCTCAGCGACACAGATCGGCCGCACAGCGCACGTTGTCCACGTGGCGGCGGCGTACCAGCGGGAGAGTTCCGGACATGCTTTCAGCATTCCGGCCCACGGAGACCGGCGTCAATCAGTAAGACCGTTGCCGGGGTAACGCGTTGATAACGTGTCAGCGGGTGAGATGGAATACCCGGTCGCCTTGACGCAGTCCGAATGCCTCGGCCGCGGAACCACCGCGGACCACCAGTTCGGCGAATCCGACCCCGGAACTCCCGACGGTGATTCCGGGCTCGCCGAGCGGGACATCGGGGAGTCGGTCGTAACAGCGCACCCGGATGTCGCGACCGTCGAGCCGGTTGCGTACGAGAAGGCTGTCGGCGGTGTCGTAGCCGGGCAGTTCGGCGGCCGGGCGGTCCAGCTTGCAGTTGCCGAAGTTGTCGACGACGGCGATCCGCACGTCATCGTCGTCGGCGGCCGGGCGCACCGCTGTCGGCCGCGCGGGAACGGGGTGGCCGTCCACCAGCCAGCGGGCCAGCAGGGGCGCGTACCAGAGGCTCCGGAACTGGGTCCGTACCATCTCCTCGATCTCGGCCGGCGTCAGCTCGGCCCAGTCGGCGGCGGCGGCTTCCAGCACCTCGCGGACATCGGTGACCTGAACCTCCGTCAGACCCAGGTAGGTCGCCAGCGGGGCGAGGACCCGCTGGTTCAGCGTGCTGACGACCAGGTGGTTCCCGTGGCGGAAGGAGCAGAAGGGCACGCCGTTGGGCCAGTGTCCGTCCCGCGGCGCGATGTTGACGAGGACCACGACCGGCCCGCTCGGGCCGCCGATCAGGTCCGTGGAGCGGAGCAGGTCGAGCAGGGTGAGGGCGGCGGCGCCCTCCGGGTCCGGCCCGCCGAGCGGCAGGACGGTCGGCGTGGAGCCGAACAGGGTGGCGATCCGGGTGGACTGGCGGGCGAGCGCGTTGGGGTCGGCGCAGTCGGTGAGGGAGACGACCGGGGGAAGGGGCATGGCGGTACTTCGCCCTTCTGTCGAGGGGTACGGATACGGGGTGGGCGGGGTTTCGAGGTGTGGGGCCGGGCCGGGACGACAAAAAACGGACCCTCCGTTTCCGGAGGGTCCGTCGCGTCCTGCGCGCACACGGCTTCGCTAGCGAAGCGCCTCCGGGGGCGGGGGCATCATTCGCATCATGGCGAGGGTGGCGGTGTGCTGCATGAGGTGCACGCTAGCACCGGCGGAATTCGTCTCAGGCGCCATTCCACATACTGGACATTCCTTTCCGGTCTCCCGCAATCGGGCCGGCGCCTCGGCGCGCTTCTCCCCCTGGATCGGTGGAGTCCGGTCGGATCCGGAACTCTGCGTGCGTCACTCCTGTGGCGCTGCCGGCGGACCAGACCGTGGCGAGCATCAGACACCACCCGTATCCGTTCCCGGAGCCGGTTCGTTGGGCTTGCATGAATGATCACGGAGTGAGCTCTCCGCCGGCGCGACTTCGCTGCCCGGCCGTCTCGGCCGAAGCCTGTGAAGCGTCCGCCGCCCACCGGGCGCCGGGTGCCCCGTCCGTCTCTTCGGCACCTGAGGAGACCTCGTGAGTGAGGAGACCGTACGGCTGTCCCATGAGGGCTTCAGCTACTCGTGCCGCGTCAACCGGCGGCCGCACGGCACCCGCCCCCCGGTCTTCCTCTTCGGCGGTGCGCTCCACCGCAACCACGGTTGGGCGAGGAGGCTGGAGAGGGCTCTGCCCTCCCAGACCGCTGTCGTCACGGTAGACCTCCCGGGGTTCGGCGCGGCCGACTCCCTGCCCCCGACGCACGATGCCACGTTCCTGGCCGGCGCGGCCTGGCGGGCGGTCGAGAGACTCGGCTTCCAGCAGTACGACCTCGTCGGTCAGTGCCTGGGCGGATTCGTGGTGCACCAGATGCTGCGGCAGGCCAGGCCGGGCGTCAACAGGGTCGTTCTCTCCGGCGTCTGCGCGGGGCCCTGGCCGGGCCCGCAGCTGCGGGCCGAACTGCGGAACGCCGAAGTCGCCAGCGACTCCGGGGACCGCGCCACCCTGCTGCACGTGGCGACGCGCCTGTTCTTCGGTTCGGCGGCATCAGCAGCCGGCGAGCGAGGGGACCAAAGCGTGCTGCCCCAGTTCAGGGACAGGATCGGATCGCTGGACCCAGGGGTTCTCGAAGACCTCCGAAGCCATCTGTACCGCGCGTGGTTCCCTCAGCAACGCGCGGCCTCACCCACGCCCGACGTTCCTGTGCTGGTCTTCACAGGGGTCAATGACGTCCTGACCCCGCCCCGCGAAGCGCACCAGCTGGCCTCGAGCTTCCCGCGGGGGAGGTTCGCCGTCGTCGAGGACGCCGGCCACATGATCCACATCGAACGCCCCGATGAGTACGGTCTGATCGTGGCCTCGCACCTGAGCCACCGCCCCGGAGCCGTTCCTCACTGCCGCCCGCTCAGCGCATCAGAACGACAGGCACAGCTCACATGACACGTTTCCTCCCGTCCCGCGGGCGGGCTGCCCGTGATTAGGACAGCCGCCTCCCGTTCCGGCCGGTTCGTCCTACTCCGGGAACTGGCACCGGCCGACCTGGATCAGGCGGCGGAGATGTGGGGCGACCCCGATGCCACGCGTTATCTGACCGCGGAACCGATGAGCCGGCAGGCGGCCGAGAAGACCCTCCGCCGCGCTGCGCAGGCAGCCATGTCGCCACATCGCAGGACCTACCACTTAGGGATTGCCCAGCGTGACGACAATATGCTCGTCGGTGCCGTGGCCGTGAATCTGGAAGGCAGGAGCAGCGCGTACGTGCATTCGTTCGTCCTGCACCCGCGGGCACGCAACCTCGCCCTCGCCGGTGCCGATGCCGCCCAGCTGACGGCGGCATTCTGCTTTCAGGAACTCGGGCTGCACCGATTCTGGTGCATGTGCCGGGAGGACAACATCAGAGCCAAGCGCCTCTACATCGCCCTCGGAATGCAGCAGCAAGGTCTCTTCCGCGAGGTCGACTTCAAGGAAGGGCGCTGGCACAACCATCTGATCTTCGACTGGCTCGCACCTCAGTGGGAGGACCGGCGCAAACCTCCGCCCCAACGGCGGGCTTCGGTCGAGGCCGCGGCCCACGGGGCCGTACATCTGTGACAGTGCGCCACCGCGCCGGGCCACCTTCTCCGGGCCCGTGGATCCTCGGATACCCGGGAGGTGGCGGATGACAGCACCACGCCGAGGCCACGTCCGGCCGTCCACCGAAGGATCCCGGGGTCAGGCAGCCTCTGCCCTTCGGTCAGGCGTCTCGTAAGGTGGTGGCATGCCTAGAACCTCACCCGCAGTAGCCCTCGAAACCCTCCTCGCCGGGAACAGCCGATTCGTGGCGGGTACGCCCGGGCACCCCAACCAGGACGCCGCCCGTCGAGCTGAGCTGGCCCCGGGCCAGGAACCGTTCGCCGTCGTCCTGGGATGCTCCGACTCCCGCCTGGCAGCGGAGATCATCTTCGACCAGGGGCTCGGTGACCTGTTCGTGGTGCGCACCGCGGGTCACGTACTCGGCTCCGAGGTACTGGGCAGCGTCGAGTACGCCACCACGGTGCTGGGCAGCCGCCTCGTGGTCGTCCTGGGCCATGACTCCTGCGGCGCTGTCGCGGCGGCGCGGGCCGCGGTCGAGGACGGCTTCACGGCGAGCGGCTTCGTCCGCGACGTGGTCGAGCGCGTCACCCCGAGCGTGCTGGCCGCCCGAGCCGCGGGCCTGACCGCGGACAGCGACATCGTCGACGAGCACATACGGCACACGGTCAGCCTGCTTCTGGAGCGCTCCCGCGTCCTGTCGGAGCAGGTCGAAGCGGGCGAGGTCGCCGTGGTCGGACTGGGGTACCACCTCGCCGACGGCAGCGCCCGGATCGTGGCGTCCCACGGAGCCGTCTCCCCCGAAGCGCTGTCGGGCGTGGTGCAGGCCTGACAGCGAGAAGATCCGACAGCCGGCCGCCCCGACCGGACTGTGCGGGCGGCTCCGGGAAACGAGCCCCGCACAGGCCGGTGCCGCGGCCCCGGGCCGGCTCGCACACGCGGGACCGGCAGGGGCGCGCGAGCGTGAACCGTCGCGCACCCGGCCGGGCACGGGGGTGACGTTCGCGCATCCCTGCCGAGCCTGGGCACCGTCGGCCGCGGCCGGGACGAGTCCGCCGTGGTGCGGCGGACGCCGCCGAGCCGTTCACGTCGTGATCACGGCGCGTACCAGTCGGCGGGGGTGGGTGCCATGGCGGACGCTCCTTCGAGGGTGGGGCGTACGGCGAGGATCTGGTCGACGCCCATGCGACGTTCGGAGAAGGCGAGCGAGGCACCTGCCAGGTACAGGCGCCACACCCGGGCGGTGGTGCGCCCGACCTGGTCCTCGATGGCGCTCCAGCGTCGTTCGAGGTTGGAGCGCCAGGCGTCGATGGTGGTCGTGTAGTGCTCGCGGATCGATTCGACGGAGCGGGCCTCCAGGCCCGCGGCTTCCAGAAGGTCCACGGTGCGACCGACGGGGCGCATGTGCATGTCGGGGGCGATGTACGTCTCGATGAAGGCGCCTCCGCCGGGTGCGTGCGTGCCGCGGGACATCTGCTGGATCAGGAGCCGTCCTTCGGGGCTGAGCGCGTTGTACAGCTTGGTGGCGAACGCGGGGTACTCGGCGTCGCCGACGTGTTCGCCCATCTCGACGGCGGAGGCCGCGTCGTAGCCGCCGCCGTCGATGTCCCGCCAGTGCCGCAGCTGGACGTTCACGAGGTCCGCCACCCCTTCGCGTGCGGCCCGTGCGGTGACGTAGTCGTGCTGCGCGCGGGAGAGGGTCACGGCGGTGACGCGGGCTTTGTGCTCGCGGGCCGCGTGGACGGTGAGGGAGCCCCAGCCGCAGCCGACGTCGAGGAGCCGGTCCCCCGGGCCCAGGGCGAGTTTGCGGCAGATCAGCTCGAGTTTGTCCCGCTGGGCGTCGGCCAGGGTGTACGTGGGGTCGTCCGGCCGGGTCCAGTAGGCGCAGGAGTACGCCATCGACTCGTCCAGGAGGAGGGCGTAGAAGTCGTTGGAGAGGTCGTAGTGGTGGCTGATCCCCGCCCGGTCCCGGGAGACGCTGTGCAGGCCGCCTGTCAGGCGCGCCCGCCCGTCGGGGCGCTTCGGGGGCGGACCGACGACACCCATACGTACCGCGAGGGTGGTGGCCGCGGCCATGCCCGAAGGTCCGGGGCGTGCCGACGGCCGGGCTCGGACGTTTCGGCCTGCTTGGGAGAGTGCGTCGGCCAGGTCGCCTTCGACGTCGAGGTCTCCGGTGATGTACGCCTCGGCGAGTCCGAGCTCGCCGGGCTGCCAGAGCAGGCGGCGCAGGGCCTCGGGGGCGCGGAGGACCACCAGGGGCGCGTCATCGGGACCGGTCTGGCTGCCGTCCCAGGCGCGGATGCGGACGGGGAGCGGGCCGGGCAGGAAGTGGCCGAGGAGCTGTGCGAGTCGGTCGGCGGCGGGTCTCATCGGGGGGTTCCCTTCGGTAAGGAGGAGCCGGCGGACGGAGGGGCTGCGGGAGAGTCCTGACGCTGAGCAGGCGGGAGAGGAGTCCCGCACGGGCTGCGCGACCCTGCGGCGGCCGTGTCAGGCCCGCGCCCCCGCCCACGACGGCCGTCCTCCGGGGTTCCCGCACGACCGCTCCCGCCACTCGACACTCAGCCCGGCTGCTGCGTTTCACCCGTACTTCGCAGCGGGCGGCCCGTCGGATGGGGACGTTCTCGATGCCCATGGCGGTGACGTGCTTTCCGTGGAAAGCAAGGCGGAAGGCGCCGACGGCGTCTCCGCTCCGGGGACTCCGAGGGACCTCGATGTGTCGGGGCGGAAGCCGGATCAGGAGGGAAGCGCCATCAAGAGCAGGGGGGGCGTGGTGGGTTGGGGGGATCCGCCGGTGGGTTCGAGGGTGAGGCCGACCGCGCCCGCGTCCGCCGGGCTGCCGGTGAGGATCACCGTGCCGTCGCGGTCGATGAGACCGGCCGGGCGCATGGTGCCGTCGTGGTCGAGCCACAGCTGGTAGGTCTTTCCGGCACCGGGTGCGGGCAGGTTGGCGGCGGTGAAGACCGCCATGTCCTGCTGGTCGGAGGAGACGACCGTGGTCATCGCTCCGTTGGCGGCCTTGCCGTGGACGGTGCGCGCGTCCGGGTTCGCCAGCACCGAGTTGACCGCGGCGAGTTGCTGCTGGGCCTGGCGGGCCTGCTGTCGGAGGTCCTGTCCGTTCTGCGTCTGCCATACCGCCACACCGCCCAGCACGGCGGCGGCGACGCCGGCGGCGAGCGCCAGAGGTACTGCCCGACGGCGCAGGACGCCGCCGATGAGGGGTGCCTGGCTGGGGGCGGGGATGCGCGGGGGCAGCTGGCGTACTCCGTCGATGGCGGCCATGACCTGCGCCTTGGCCGCCGTCGGAGGCGTCTGGGAGACGGCCGCGGCGAGGCGTGCAGTGGTGGCCTGGAACTCGGCTGCCTCCTGACGGCATGCCTCGCACGTCCGGAGGTGGGCGTCGAAGTCCTTGCGCTCGGCGTCGTCGAGTGCGCCGAGGGCGTAGGCGGCGGCGAGGGTGTGGGCGTCGGTGGTCTGGTGTTTCATGTGGTCACCCCCATGCAGTCGCGGAGCCGGATGAGTCCGTCGCGCATGCGTGTCTTGATGGTGGGAAGCGGTGTGCGCAGGGATTCGGCGACTTCACGGTAGGTCAGTCCCTGGTAGTAGGCCAGGGTCACGGCCTGGCGCTGTACTTCGGTCAGGCCGCGCAGGCAGCGCCGTACCTGCTCGGACTCCAGGCGGATCTCGACCTGTTCGGCCACCTCGTCGAACGCGGTGGTGTGCTCGCGGGCGGCCTGGGCGTGTTCCCGGTCGGTGGCTGCCTGGGCGGAGCGGACCCGGTCCACGGCCCGACGGTGGGCGATGGTCGCGGCCCACGCGGTGACGGAGCCGGCCTCGGGGCGGTAGCGGGCGGCCTGACGCCACAGTTCGATCATGACCTCCTGGGCGACCTCCTCGGACTGGGCACGATCGCGCACGACTTTGAGAACGACGCCGAAGACCATGGGGGCGAGAGCGTCGTAGAGGGCGGAGAACGCCTGCTTGTCGCCGTGCGCGACCTGCCGCATGACGTCGGTGATGTCGCTGCGGTCGATGTCGGCGGGCCGGTCGGCGCTGAAGGGGATCGATCGGTTCACTTGCGCCGCTCCGGCCGTGGGCAGGAGGCGAAGGGCCGGCCTGGGGCGGCCGTCGGGGGGCGGGGCGTCCATCGCATGCCGCTCCTTGTTTCGTCGCTCGTACGGGGCAGGACCGTCCCCGGAGACGGTCCGGCGTGGGGAATCTGTTCGTGTGTCGCCTGTTCTTCGTAGCGGGCGGGCCCGCGGATGGGAGGGCTCTTCGTCACCTCCACCACGCGTGCTTGCCCCCTTCGAGGGAACAGCGGTGGACGGTGGGGTCTGGCTGCGCCCTGGCGGCCGGAGCGGTGGATGGTCCCCGGTCCGCCGCCGAGAAGACGGGGTGGCGCGGACCGGTGACCCGCCGCAACCCCGGCATACGCGTAAAGCCGCTCGTCGTCCGTACTGATGCGCCATGGGTAGCTCTTTGGAGTGAGCGGTGCCGGGCGGACCCATCCGTCCGAGATGCGGATCCGAAGCATGGGTGAAGGGCGGCGGCTTCTCCCCTTGAGTGTCCGGGACGGGGGGAGCCGGCGGGTCCGTCGTACCGATCACACCCCGCGTGAGGCGGAGTCATAGGTGTGGAAGGGACGGGCCGGAGGGCGGAGGACGGCAACGTTCCTCCGCCCTCCATTGCTCTGAGGCGCGCCGGGACCTGGTGGCCAAAGCGGCCTCCGACAAGCCGGAGCTGTCCACTCCGGTCGCCGCCGTCATACAGGCCGGTCTGGTGGACACGCTTCGAGACCCTGCGGACCGGCACCGTCACCAAGGAGAGGGTCAGAGCCCCGCCGCAGGCTCCGCTGTGCTCGGCAAGCGGCCGGCAGGCGCGGATGGCCTGCCGGCCGTCGGCGCCTTGGTCAGCGCTGGTCGAGGGGGAGGGCGACGTCGACGATCTGTCGACCGGCCGGGAAGGCGCCGATCAAAGTGGCCTTGCCGGTCAGGACATCGACCTTGTAGAAGCGCTGCCTACCGCCGGTGGACAGGGCCGCATAGCCACGGTTCGAGCCGTCGGAAGCCTGGTGGTAGATGTCGAAACCGGCGGACGGGCCGGCGTTGACGCCGAGGTTGCCGGTGGGGGCGAGGGTGCCGGCGTTGGCGGGGGACTGGAGCGAAACGCGGTCGTTCGTGGTGTCGATGTCGAACAGGGTGGTCGCGGTGGCCGCGTCGAGGTCGTTGTTCGAGTACGCGGCACCCGTGACGCCGAGGGCTGTCGACGGCGGCACGGTGGGGTTGGTGAGGGTGCCGTCGGCGGTCGTGGTCAGCGGGGCGGCGGGGTCGTCGATGTTGTGACGCAGGTTCTGGCCGGTGTCGCTGATGACGCGCAGGCGGTTGGCGGCGGGGTTGAAGTCGACGCCGAAGTGCCGGCCCTGGAGCGCGACGGTCAACTGCGAGACCTTCAGGGCCTTGGCAGCGCTGTCGACCGAGTAGACGCCGCCCTTGTCGCCGACGCCGTACAGCTTGCCGTTCTGGACGCGGAAGTCGATCCCGACGAGCCTGTCGTCGCCCTGGAGGCCACTGACCTTCCCCAGTGACCAGGTGTCGGCCGGGTCGCGGACGTCGAATCCGACGAGACGCTGGTCCGAGGTCAGGCCCACGCTGATCAGGCCGTGGCGGGCACGCTCCGACGGACCGAACGGATCGCCGCCCGCCACCGTCGCCGAAGCCAGGACCGGGGAGAGCAGAGAGACCACCACGGCGGCTGCGGCCGCAGAGGCAGCGGTGGATCGAGTACGCACGAGAGAGCTCCGATCGATCAGCGGCCCGCACTCTTGATGAGGCGAGTCCGTGGATCCTTCGACGTCCCATCGGACGAGGACGGGGCCGGACGGCCGAGATGCCCCGATCAGCCCGCAATAGTGCGACTGCCACGCCCACTCCCAGCCCAACCCGCGGCGCGGGGGAGCGGGAGTATCGGGTCGCGTGCCGCCTCGGCGACCACCAGGGCGTCGGGGCCGCGGCCCTCCGCCTCTTGGGCGACGTCGCGGACGGTGCCGGGCCGCACGGAAGCGGAGAAGCCGAGGCCCACCGCGGGCCGTTGCGCGGGCCCGCGGTGGGAGTCGGCCTGTTGCGAAGGTCATGCACGCCGGAGACCGTCAGAGGCGGACCGTCCAGCTGACCGTGGACCTCATCGTCCGGGCGATGGCGCGGTCCCGCACCGAGGGCGTGCGGTCCTCGGCCGTGAGTGACAGTGTGTGCTTCCGAAGGTCGAGCAGTCGTAGGGCCAGGTCGGACACGCGTACCTCGGTGCGGCCCGCGAGGGACTTCACCTCGCGCCCGTCCAGATGCCAGCGGATCGTGAGTTGACGCCCGTCCGCCCCCGTCAGCCGGGGTACGAGGGCCTTGGCGGTGTCGCGGGCGCGGAGGGTGCGACCGGTGGCCGTCACGGGGGAGGCGATGCGCGCCTCGCGGTAGAAGCCTGCGATCATCGCCTCCACTCCAGGCAGGTTGAAGGGCTTGTCGAGGGAGCGCATCAGAGAGTTCTCGGTGGGGCGCCGGAGCCCGGTGACGTAGTAGCCGCCGCCCTCGTACGCGCCGACGGTGCCGCCGTCGGGAGACCGCTCACCGAGCCAGCGGTGCCACTTGGTGCCCCGGTCGGCCATGTCGTCGGCGGTGAGGGTGGTGATGTTGGAATCGGTGGGCTCGGGACCCGGATACCGCTCGTAGCCGGGGTAGTCGGCGTAGAAGTACTCGTCGGCGAGCTTGCCCAAGGAGTGGCCGGTCTCGTGGATCGCGACCTGGCCGGACTTCTCGTTGCCCGCCGAGGCCGTCGATATGCCCTCGTAGCCGAGGGTCTCACTGCGCTCGTTGTAGCCCGCGCCACCGTATTTGGTGCTGTTGGCGAGGACGAGCACCAGGTCGGCCTCCGGTGCCTTCGCGACGTATCCGTCGACCTTGTCCTGGTCGACGCAGAGCAGCCGTTCGATCGAGTCGCACCAGAAGTACGAGCCGAGAGCCGTGTCCCGGACGGTGTCGGGCGAGGGGTCGCCGGAGACGCCGGACTCGTTGGAGACGGCGTCGACGGTCCAGACGTTGAAGAGGCCGCGGTAGGTGGTGTACGGCTCGACGGCCGTCAGCTCGGCCCATTTCCGCTGGGCGTCGGCGTGGAAGCGGGGCAGTTCGGCGGCGGTGTAGCCGTCTCCGACGACGACGATGTCGAGCCGGTCGGCGGTGGGGCCGTTGTCGACCGTCTTGGCCACCTCGCCGTCGGCGGCCACCTCGGCCGCCGTCAGACGGGAGGCCGCCCGGTTCCGGCCCTCCGCCGGTACACGTGTGTGGCCGGATCCGGCGGACGTCCCGTGTTCCGGCCCCGGTATCTCGACCTCGACCCGGGCCGTGGGGGGCGCCGTCGGGTCCGCGGCCGCACTGCCGGGTGCGGCGGCGAGTACCGCCGTGAGGGCGACGGTCACTCCGACCGCCATGGCTCCTCGTCGTGCCGAACGCATGAAATCAGCCCCTTGCCAGGCGAGTTAAGTGCAGCAGTAAATGTGCTGAACAAGTCGCTTAACCTAGGGGGAGTCGAGGGCGTGCGCAATGCCTGCCGCTTCTGAATACTGGGCAGTTCACGAACCAGGGGGATCCAGATGGACGATCCGGCCACGATCGGCCACCGAGTCCAGCGGCTGCGCGCTCAACGAGGGCTGACGCAGCGCCAGTTGGCCGAGCCTTCCTACACCCCCGCGTATGTGTCGACGCTGGAGTCCGGCAAGGTCAGGCCCTCGGAGACCGCGCTGCGGTTCCTCGCCGAGCGGCTCGGCACGTCGTACGAGGAGCTGGCCACCGGCAGGCCCGCGCACCTCGCCACGGAGCTGCGGCTCGGTCTCGTCGACGCGCGCCGGCAGCTGGACACCGGGACGGCGGAGGAGGCCGCCGTGAGCTACCGGCGTCTGCTCGCCGACGCGGAGGACCTCGGCCTCGTGCCCGAGCAGGCCGAGGCGCGGCTCGGGCTCGGCGACTGCGCCCTGGAGACCGGTGAACTGGTCGACGCGGGCGACCACTTCCAAGCCGCCGAGCGGCTCCTCGCCGAGAAGCCGCTGCCCCGCCGCGCACGCGCGATCCGTGGCCGTGCCGTCGCGCACCTCCTGGCCGGCGAACTGCGTTACGCCTGCTACCTCCTCGAGTCCACCATCGACGAGCTCGGCGCGAGCGGACTGGCCGACCCCGAGGCGCTGGTCATCCTGTACGCCGCCGTGATCGGCCCGTACATGGACATGGGCGCCCACGCCCGCGCCGCGCACGCCGCCGAGCTCGCCCTGGCGCTCGCGCCGCAGGTCGACGACCCGGCGCTGGTGGCGGGCATGCACCGGCAGGTGGCCCGTACCTTCCTCGCCGAGGGGCGCACGGCTGACGCGGATGCCTCACTGGCCAAGGCGCAGGCGATCTACCAGCAGCTCAGCCTGCGGACCGATCTCGCGCACTGCCACTGGATGCGCGGCTACGTCCAGGCTCAGAACGGAGAACTCGCCGCGGCCGAAAGGGAGTTGCGTGCCGCCCGGGACATGCTGAACGTCAAGCGCGCGGCGCTGTTCACCGCACACGTGGAAGTGGAGCTGGCCGATGTCCTCCGGCGGCTGGGACGGCACGGCGAGGCGTCGGACCTGCTCTCCGCCTTTCTCGAGCCCGGTGATCGGCACGGTGCCGTGCACGCGGGGGGTGCGCACAGACTGCTCGGGCTGATCGCCGAGGAGCGAGGAGACAGCGAGGCGGCCGAGGAGCACTACGTCATGGCGCTGGGGCTGCTGGAGCGCAGCGGCGCGAGCGGCGACCTCGCCGACCTGTGCCGTCTGCTGGGCGACCTCCTGCGCCGCGGCGGCCGTACCGAGGCCGCGCTGGACGCGTACCGCACGGGGCTGGGCCACCGGTCGCCCCCTGGCACGACGACGCTGGGGCCGGCTCCGACGGCGGTGGCGTTCCGGCGGCACTGACGGGGAGTGCGATCTGGGCGAGGGCGAGGGCTCGGCCGCGCCTCACGTTCCACCACCTTCCGCCCTGGGCATAGTGGTTGCGTGATCACCAAAAGTGGCGAGGCCGGTGACGGGCGCGACGCGGGCGGCTCGGGTCCTGAAGGCGCAGGTGACGAAGAGGCACGGGTCATCGTGGTGGGGGCGGGTCCGGCGGGATCCTCCGCCGCGCTGCACCTCGCGAGAGCGGGTGTGGACGTGCTGCTCCTGGAGAAGGGCGGTTTCCCCCGGGAGAAGGTGTGCGGCGACGGGCTGACACCGCGCGGCGTGTACCAGTTGGTGCGGATGGGCATCGACATCGATGCACCGGGGTGGATGCGCAACAAGGGCATGCGCTGGGTCTGCGGCGGCGAGCAGGCGGAGCTCGACTGGCCGCGCCTGGGTGCCCTTCCCGACTTCGGGCTCACCCGGAGCCGGCACGACTTCGACGACCTGCTCGCCGCTCACGCCCGCGCCGCCGGAGCGCGCCTCCGTACCCACGTGAAGGTGACGGGCCCGCTGACCGACCGGGCAGGACACGTCATCGGCGTGTCCGCCTCCCGCGGACCGGGGCAGGAACCGGTCCGCTACCGGGCGCCGTTGGTGGTCGCCGCCGACGGAGCCTCGGCGCGCACGACGCTCGGCCTGGGGTTCGAACGAGACGGCAAGAGGCCCGTCGCAGCCGCTGCCCGGCGGTACTACCGCAGCGAGGCGCGTACGCACGACCCCTACCTGGAGCTCTGGGCCGACCTGCGCTGTCCTCGTACCGGACGGGACCTGCCCGGATACGGATGGGTGTTTCCCCTGGGGGACGGGCGCGTGAACGTGGGTCTCGGTGTCCTTCCGCAGCAACGGCGGCGCAGGCCGGTGGACCTGCGAGCGACGCTGGAACACTGGCTGCCCCGCCTGCCCGCGGACTGGGGGCTGGACGAAGAGACCGCCGAATCGCCGCTGCGCAGCGCGCCGCTGCCGATGGGACTGAACCGGCATCCTCAGTACCGGCGGGGCGTGCTGCTCGTGGGCGACAGCGCCGGCATGGTCAGTCCGTGGAGCGGCGAGGGCATCGCCCAGGCCATGGAGGCCGCAGAGGTGGCGGCGGACATCATCGCCCTGGCGCTGGCCCGCCCGGCAGGACCCCGCAGGGAACACGCCTTGCACCAGTACCCGGCCGAGATCGGGCGCCGATGGGCGCGCTACTACCGGCTGGGCAACCTCGTCGGGGATCTGGTCCTCTCACGCTACGGCTTCCGGCCCGTCCTGCATCCCCGTGTGATGGCCTCGCCCCACGTGCTGCGCACCCTGGCCCGCCTGCTCACCCATGTGACCGACGAGCCCGCTCAGGACACCGTCGACGCTGTCCTCCACGGGCTGCTGCGCCTCGTTCCCGCACCGCGGAGGTAGACCCTGTGCAAGGAGATCGCCCGCCGGCTCACCGCCGACCACCGCACAGCCGGCTCAGACGCGGACGATGACGAGGGCGATGTCGTCCCGGGCTCCGCTGGCGACGCCGAGGCGCGCGAGCAGCGCGTCGGCCAGCTGGGCCGGGTCGAGGCCGACGAGGTCGCCCAGGGCGGTGGTGAGCCGGTCCAGGCCGGTGTCGATGTCCTCGTCGCGGCGTTCGATCAGTCCGTCGGTGTAGAGGGCGAGCGTGTCACCCGAGCGGTAGGAGATGCCGGCCTGCGGCCGGGGAACGTGCTCAGGCCTGGCTCCCAACGGCGGGTCGGTGGCCTGGTCCAACATCTCGCATGTGCCGTCGGCGTGCAGCAGCACCGGCGGCGGGTGCCCCGCGCTGGAGTAGACGAGCAGTTTCGAGCGGGTGTCCACGAGCACGCTGACGGCGGTCGCGGCGAGCGCGCCGTCCACCGAGCGTGCGTACATACCCAGGACTTCCAGAGCCCCGGCGGGCCCGGCCACCGCCCGACTGGCCGCGGACAGCGCGCTGCGGAGCATGCCCATCACGGTGGCCGCTTCCAGCCCGTGCCCGACGACGTCGCCCACGGCGACGGTGAACCGCCCCTCGGCCAGGTCGACGGTGTCGTACCAGTCGCCGCACACGTTCAGCGAACCGATCGCCGGCAGATAGCGCACCGCCACGTCACTGTGCCGGGCCAGGTCGGGGGAGTGCAGCATCGCCTCCTGCAAGGTGACGGCGACCTCCCGCTCCCGGGCGTGCGCGGCCCTCAGCTCCTCGTTCAGCCGCTGCAGCTCCCGCGCGCGGGCGTACAGCTCGGCCTCCATCCCCTCCTCGCGCTCGGTCATCCGCCGTCCCTCGGTCCGGCCCCGGAACCGTCGGGATCTCATGAACGCCGTCACGTCCTCCACGCGGTGGATGATCCACGCGACGCGCCCGTCCGCGTTCTTGACCGGGGTGTTCACCGGCGACCACCAGCGCTCCTCGAACGCACCGGGCTGCGAGACGACGGGGATGTCGTACTTCTGCACCGCCATGGTGTCGGGCTCACCGGTGGCCAGTACCCGCCCCAGCGACGCTCCGAGGTTCTTCACGCCGTCCGCGTTCGGGTCGTCGGGATTGTCGGGGAACGCGTCGAACACGTGCTGCCCGAGCAGATCGTCCCGGGTGCGGCCGGTCGCCCGCAGATACGCCTCGTTGACGTCCACGATCACCAGATCCGGTGCCAGCACCAGATACGGGCTGGGCGTCGCGGCGAACAACGCCCCGTGGTCGATCTCCGGCCTCACAGACGTTCCGATCGTCGTCCCGAGAGGAGCCCCCACAGACCAGCGTACGCAGCACTCCGGCCGCCCGCGCCCCAGCGGGCCCGGGCTGCCCCGCGGGCGTGTGGGACGACGAGTACCGTCCGGGCCATGCGGAGGTTCGGCGGCTTGTCTCGCCACGGGTGCCGCTCGCCGGTGCCTGCGGACGGGTGTGTCGGCCGGGTCCGGAACAGGTGGAAGCAGACCTCCCTCGATTGGAGCACATGTTCGAATATGGGTGCCACGTCTGGCTCCCGGTCCGGTGACCGGGCTGCGGTGATCAAGGCCGCGCAGCGGCTCGGGTACTCGCTGGAAGAGGTCGCCGAGCTGCTGGCGGCCGGCCGCCACCACCCCGTCGCCGGACTCCAGGAACGTGCCGCCAAGCCGGCCGAGGCCGACGCGAAGAGCGCAGGTCGCCGGGTGGCGGAACGTGACACTCTCCGGTCCACGGCCCGCCTGCCCTCGTCGGTGACGCGCGGCAAATCGTCCAGCCGGAGATGTCGTTCGACGCGGTGCTGATGCTCGGAGCCCTCCATCATCTGCCGGACGGAACCGGGCGTGCGCAGGGGTGGTGGGAAGCCCGTCGAGTGAAGGACCTGGGCGCGACACGACCGCGGGAGGCCAGGGGGTGACAGGGGTTTCGGGGGTGGGCGGGCGGTGCGCCCTCCGAGATGACCGAGGAGGCCGGCAGCTGGTTGCGAAGCGCAAAGGCTCCTGGTGGACGGCATTCGTCGTCGACTCGTTCGCCTTCACCGGGTGTCCGTCCGGGGAATCAACCGAGGGATCCCCGCCGTTGCCCCGACATGAACTCCACGCGGGAAACTCCCGACGTCCTCCGTTACACCGCTTTCTCCGACGATCCCGAGGGAGGAAATCCCGCCGGAATCGTTCTGGACGCCACGGGCCTCAGCGCCGAGGAGATGCTCGCGATCGCCGCCGAAGTCGGCTACAGCGAGAGCGCGTTCCTGACAGTGCCGTCCGAGCAAGCGGGCTCCGGCGCGCCGGACGACGGGCGTACCTACACCATCCGCTACTTCAGCCCCAAGGCGGAAGTGCCCTTCTGCGGTCACGCCACCGTCGCGACGGCCGTGGCCCTCGGCGAGCGCATCGGCCCCGGCGACCTGGTGTTCACCACGCGGGCCGGGACCGTACCGGTCACCGTGACGCGCGAGGGCGGGGCCCTGCGGGCCACGCTCACGAGCGTCGAGCCGCACATCGAGGAGGTCGCGGCCGATGACGTGGCCGAGGCACTCGCCGCGCTCGACTGGCCGGCCGGCGACCTCGACCCCGCCCTGCCGCCCCGCATCGCCTTCGCGGGCGCCCGCCATCTGGTCCTTGCCGCCGCGAGCCGCGAGCGCCTGGCCCACCTGGCGTACGACTTCGCCCGCCTGGAGGCCCTCATGCACCGGCTCGACCTGACGACGCTGGAGTTGGTCTGGCGCGCCTCTGCGGAGGTCTTCCACGTCCGCGCCCCGTTCCCGGTGGGCGGTGTCGTCGAGGACCCGGCGACCGGGGCGGCGGCCGCCGCCTTCGGCGCGTACGCCCGTGAGCTCGGACTCGTGCCCGAGGCGACCGTCCTCACCCTCCACCAAGGGGAGGACATGGGACGTCCCGGCGTCCTGACGGTGGAACTGCGGGCAGACGACCGGCGGATCAGGGTCAGCGGCGCGGGGACCCGTATCCCGGCCTGATCCACGTGGCCCGGCAGCGTCCCGAGCTTCTCTCAGGGGCGGTGCCGCCACGCTGCTCCCGGAGTGACGGTAGTCGCGCGGTACTGGAGTGGCGGCCCACCAGGGCGAGTGAGAGGCGCCTGACGGGCGGACGTCGGCGTGTAGGGGAAGGAACACATGAGTCATCTCGACGTCTTACGGCTGCTGGGTCTCGACGCCCCGGTGCGGCCGGAGGGAGAGGGGTACGGCCAGATCGTCCCCGAGGGCTTCGAGTGGCTGGTCCAGGCCCTGCCGCAGGGGGTGATCGCGTCCCCCGTGCTGCTCGGAGGGACCGACGTCCCGGTGCGTCTTCTGGAGGACTTCACGCGGGACACCGCGCCGCGCGTCGCGGACATGAAGGAGACCCTGGAGAGCCGCGAGCAGGAGATCTGGCTGCCGCTGCACCCGCGGCCCGGTGGCATGGTGCCCTGGGGGCGCACCGCCAATGACGGCGTGCTGCTGTGGGACACCACCTCCACGGACACGGCGGACTGGACGACCGTCCTCACGGACACCGACTTCCAGTTCTGGCTGGACCTTCCCTTCTCCGCTTCGGAGTTCGTCGCGCGGGCCCTCGCTGGACGTGGGGAGGGGACGCCCGCCTTCGAGACGTACCAGGAGTACGAGGCGGGCACGTTCTGGACCGTGGCCGAGGACAAGCGTGCGACGGCCACGGTGCTGGCGTACCGCGACATCGGGGCGGTCGAGGAGATCGTCACCCGCGTGCGGAGCATCGGCGTCCCCGGCGTCCGGCAGTACGCGGAGGAGCTGCTCGGCCGGGCGGGCGAGTCCTTCGGCGCGCTCCCGGAGGACTACCTGGCGATCATGAGGGAGTTCCCCGGCGGAGTCGTCGCCGGCGTGCGGGTCTTCCCCGTCGTTGCGAGCCTGCGTCGGCCGGACGAGGACGGGCTGTTCCTGCAGTGGGGGGAGGCCGGTGGCCGTGCGTTCGGCTGGCGCACCGCCGAGGGCGCTCCCGAGGAGTGGCGCGTGGCCTGCACCGAGCCGGACGCGTCGGCGCTCACGTGCCTGGAGGACCGGACGTTCGCCACGTTCCTGCGACGCCGGCTGCGGGGTGACCACTCGACGTTCTGACCGCCGGTCGGCCCGTCGCCGTTCGAGACGCTTGCGCCGGACCCCGTTCATACACCTGAGGGTGCGGCCGGCGGTCCTGTCCGTACAGCACGGTGGCAGGGCATCAGCCCCGGATCGGCCCCGGAGCCTGGGTCATGCGGAGGCAGCGGCGGATGCCCTGGTCCCAGATCTCCCAGTGGTGCTTGATGCGGTCACGGGTGTTCGGGCCGTACACACCGTCCGCGACGAGGCCTTCGGACGCCTGGACCTTCTTCAGGGCGGCCTCGGTGCCCGGACCGAAGATTCCGTCCTTGGCCAGATTGATCTGGCCGTAGCAGAAGTGCATGGTCCACTGCAGAGCCTCGACGCCGTTGCCCGTGGCTCCGCGTCCCATCACGCAGAAGTTGGAGCCGTCCTCGTAGTCGGTGGGCATCCGCATGGTGTAGCCGACGGCATCCACATAGGTGTTGGCGCCGGTGCAGGTGGGCATGGCCGCCGACGCGGTTGTCGTGCCGGTGGCCAGCAGGCCGACGGCGAGGACGACGGCGGCTCCGAGCGAGGTCACGGTGTGCTTCATCGATGTTCTCCGGGAAGAGTTCCGACGGTGGATGGAGGGGCACCGGATGGCGCTGGGGAGGGGATGCTCGGCGAGGACGGCATTGGTGACCGCTCCCGAACGGCGGCAACGCTAGACCGGGTTCAGCCGCGTCCCGGTGTCCCGGGCGTCCCGGAGGAGTCCCGGCCGGCCGGCGGGCCGTCCCGGCGGTGCGCATTCCCCGCTCGGCAGGAGCACCGCGGGGAGCTGTCCCGCGCATCGTCCCGGGACGGCGTCCCGTGAGCCGCCGCTCCACGCGGGACGTCCAGGGGAAGGGTCTGGGGCCGCGCCTTGCCGCGCCGGGCTGACCCGTGCCGGGCTTCGAACGTCCGCTACGACGCTCCGCATGTGGCCAGGGCGGTTCGAGCGAGTTCGCGCAGCCAGGTGTGGGCGTGGTCGGTGTCATGGCGCTGGTGCCATGACAGGTACACCGGCGCCGAGGGGAGTTCGAGGGGCAGAGGAAGCACGGCCAGGCCGAGGTCGGCCGCCGCGGTGCGCGTGGTGATCTCGGGGACGCTGATCACGAGGTCGGTGCCGCGCGCGAACATCAGCGCCGCCGCTTCCGTGGGGACGGCCGCCACCACCCGGCGGGTGAGGCCGAGGCGGGTGAGGGCCTCGTCGATGGCATTGCCGAGGTTTCCGCGTCGCGAGACGGTGGCGTGTTCGGCGGCGGCGTACCGCTGCGCGGTGACGGTCCGGAGTCGGGTGAGGGGGTGTTCCTGCCTGACGACGGCGACGAGGCGGGTCTCGCCCACCTGCTCGGCGCGGATGTCCGCCGCGCTTGGGCGATGCGCGTTCGCCTCCAGATCGACCTCACCCCGTCGTAGTCCGGGGGTGTCCGTGCTCGACTCCGCGACGAAGCGCAGCCGTACGCCCGGGGCCTGTTCGCGTACGGCAGCGAGCAGCGCGGGGCCGTAGAGGGTGACGAGGGAATCGTGCCAGCGGAGTGTGAAGGTGCGTTCCAGTGTCGCCGGATCGAGTTCACGACTCGGTGCCAGCACATCCCGAACCTGGTGCAGCAGCTCGTGCACCTGTTCCCGGACGGCGATCGCGTAGGGGGTCGGGGTCATGGTGCGCCCGGTGCGCACCAGGATCTGGTCCCCGGTGGTGCGCCGGATCCGGCCCAGACTCCGGCTCATCGCGGGGGCGGTGACGTGCAGGCGTGCGGCCGCCTCGGCCACGCTGCCTTCCTCCAGCAGCGCGTCGAGCGCGGTGAGCAGATTCAAATCCAATTGCATGGGAGTAATCCCACCCGTGTCTGACATGCACTTGATGCTAATGGAGAGGGTGCGTAGCGTCGTCACCACGGCGCAGGACGGAACGCGCGGACTGGCCCGAGGTCTTCTTCAACACCCCCTTCTCAGACGGGAGTACCACCATGTCCGAAACCCTTCAGGCCACTGACGCCACCGTCACCGCCTCCGACGCCGACCTGCTCGCCCAGACCGCGGCCGCCGTGCGCGAGGCAGGCGCGGCACTGCGCGAGCGGTTCGGCGAGGTGGTCCCGTACCGGACCCGCGAGGAGCTGATGAGCGCGCTCGCGGCCAACGACGACACGGCCCTCCGCGTCCTGCGCCCCCGCCTCACGCGCCTGCGCCCGGACGCCGGCTGGGTGGAGGACGAGCTGGACGGCGGCGCGCTGCCGTCCGGCGAGTGGTGGGTCGTGGATCCGGTCGAAGGCAACATCAACCACCTGCACGCCCTGCCCGAATGGGCGGTGACCGCCACCCTCGTACGCGACAACCAGCCGGTGCTCACCGCGGTCCATCTGCCGCTGACCGACCAGACCTACACCGCGCTCACCGGCGCGGGCGCTCACCTCGACGGCCGGCCCCTGCACGTCTCCCAGACCGCGGACCTCGGTCTGAGCGTCGTGGCCACCAGCCAGGCCCGGCCCGACGAGAACGTGGACGTCGTCCGGCGCGTCGGCTCCTCGATCACGGAGATGCTCCTCGACGCACTCGTCGTCCGCGTCGCCGTGCCGGCGACCCTGCACCTGTTGAACGTGGCCTCCGGCCGGCTCGATGCCTTCTGGCAGTTCGCCGGCGCCCGCGCGGACCTGCTGCCCGGCGCGCTCCTCGTCTCCGAGGCCGGCGGACGGATCTCCGATGCCGAGGGCCGCCCCTGGACCCCTCAGAGCGCCGGCTTCCTGGCGGCTGCGCCCGGCGTCCACGCCCAGGCCGTCAGCACCCTCTCACGCTGACCGAACACTCTCCACCCGAACACACGACAAGGGGCCACACCACCATGACCACGATCGCCGTACTCGGAAACGGCCGCGTCGGCGGCAACCTGGCCGCCGCCCTCATCCGCGCGGGGCACGAGGTGACCGTCGCGGACAGCACACCGGGCGCCGCCGCCGAAGCCGCCCGTCGCGCCCGCATCGTCATCAACGCCACCCCGGGCGCAGGCTCTCTGGAACGGCTCGCCGCCCTGCGCGACGAACTGCGCGACACCCTCCTCGTGGACGTCTCCAATGCCACCACGGACGGACCGGACGGCCTGCCCGCCGACTTGCTCCACCCCGGCTCGAGCCTCGCCGAGCGACTCCAGGAAGCACTCCCCGACACGCACGTCGTCAAGACCCTCAACACCATGCTCTTCCCGGTGATGACCGCCCCGGCCACGCTCACCCAGGCGCCGACGGCGTTCCTCTCCGGCGAGGACCCCTGGGCCAAGCAGACCGTGCGTGAACTCCTCAGGGACCTCGGCTGGCACAACGAGTGGATCACCGATCTCGGCGGGATCAGGACGGCCCGCGCGACGGAGGCCGCGATCCTGTTCGTGCCCCACGTGATCCGCTCCAGCGGATTCGCCCCCTTCGCCCTCTCGATCACCCGCTGACCCGGACGCGGCCCCCTGGAGCCCGCCGGCCGACGAGCCCCGGCTACTCGTCGTCCTCGTCGTCCTCCTCGTACCAGCCCTCGACCATGCCGACGAGCCGTTCGTCGATGGGGTTGTCGAACTCGTCCTCGGTGACGAGGAGTCGGCGCAGCGTGTTCAGGGGGTACCAGTGTTCGCCGGGCTTGGCGTCGGGTGCGCCGACGCAGGGGGTGTCCAGGTATGCGGGGTCCGGGACCGCGGGGTAGAACGCCGGGAGCAGGCCGAAGGTGACGTCCGGTTCGAACTTCCACACCCAGCCCTCGCGCCGTCGGCGCAGGGTCTCGCCGATGTACCACGCGGCACCCTGGACGAAGGGGGAGCGGCGCTGGGCGGTGATCTCCTCCGACTCGGCGAATCTCTCCTTGACCAGGTCTTCCAAGGCGTCGAGGGAGGCGTCGGAGAAGTCGAACGTCTCGACGCCGCCGGATTCCCGCGCCCAGCTCTCGAAGGCGGCCCGGCGTTCGGTGAGCCAGACCAGGAGATCGGGGTGGCGGGTGGAGTCGTAGTCGGAGTGGGGTGTGGTCATGGCCAGAACCTACCGAACCGTGCTGTCGCCCGCGCAGGATCTTCGCGGAGTCATCACACGACGCGTCAACAACCCCTTTCACGTCAGGCGTTGACGGCCTCTAGTGTGGTGCGTCGGCAGGAGCGGGCAGATACGGGGGCCCTTGTCCGGCCTGCCCTCGCAGTCTTGAGTCCCATGGCCCCCACGACCAGGGACACTACGTGAGCACACCTATACGACAGCGCCTGAAGAGGCGCTTATCTGCCGCGCTGGCGGTCGTCTCCTCAGCGGCGGTGCTGCTGGTCGGCCTGCCGTCCGTGGCGTCGGCCGCGCCCGGCGACTACGCGAAGATCACGGGCGGCAAGCGGTGCGATCAGATGCACCTGAAGAAGACCATCCCGCGTACGCCGAACAACTCGGGTGCGCCGACGGGTCAGCAGCACTGGACGAGGTCCGGGCCTGACGAGGAGTACTACTACAACAACGCGTTCAAGGGTTTCGAGAACGTTCCGGCGCCCACCGCGGCCGAGCTGGGGCAGGTCACCGGCAGTCGAGCGGACATCGACAAGTGGGACAAGGCGTATGCGGCCTCCAAGAACCCGGAGGACATGCGTAAGGCGATCTACGCCCGCTATCAGCGGCATCGGAACGAGTCGAACAACCCCAAGCCGTTCGGCAGCTGGAAGGTCAACCTGATCAGCGCGCAGGTCAGCAAGCAGAAGGGGGGCGTGTTCGAGGTCAAGGCGGTTCAGGACTTCAACATGGTCGGCCCCGACTGGCTGTGCGAGGTCACGATCGAGATCTTCGACAAGGACGGCAAGAAGATCGCCTCCCGGCGGTACGACTCCTACAACCAGCGCACCGGTGAGCTGGGGGAGTTCAAGTCCGACGGGAAGCGGAAGCCGGCCCAGCTCCGCGCCGACAGGATCATCCTGCGGCACAAGGACGCGAAGCACGACTTCACCCGGCACCGCCTGACGATGTTCACCTCGGAGAAGCCGAACGGGGCGACCCTCCGCGACTACAAGGCCGAGAACGACAAGCTGCGGGCGGAGCGGGGGACGGGGAACAACCCGGTCCGGATCGCGGAGCGCCGGGCGACCGCGAAGGGTCAGTGGCCGCAGACGAAGTACACGAAGACGTACAACGTGTTCAACCCGCTGCCGAACAGGGGCACCCAGGGCCCGGGCGCGTCGATGGCCTACGGGTCGGGACAGAACCCGGCCCAGGCCCGGCAGTTGCAGAACCAGTACGTGGCCGACAACGCCCGGTCGGCGCTCGGCCGGGGCCCGGGCGGGGTGGACTTCTCCACTCTGGAGCTCCAGTACGTCGGCAACCCGGTCAAGGGCAAGGCTCTGGACTACTCCATGAAGGCCGACCTCATGCCCGATGAGGACGACAACCCGGGCTGGGGCGGACAGGCGAAGCTCGAACTGGCCTCCGACGCGCTGTTCACGTGGCTGGCGCTCACCCCGGACCGGCAGTGGGTGAACCTCAACCCCGACCAGCCCGACACCGTCATGGACAAGGCCTTCGGCGAGACCGACGCCGGCCGTGTCCTCCTCGTGGCCGACATGGAGATGAAGCGGGACTTCTCCCGTGCCATGGACCCCAAGAAATCCCCGGGCAAGGAGTTCCTGGACGCCGCCCCCAAGGTCGACGGGGTGCCGTGCTGGGGCTCGGGACGCAACTGGATCGTTCCCGGCCGGGCGAAGGTCCGCGAGCAGGACGGCGGGATCTACATTCTCGACGCCCCGCTGGAGGTCAACCACGCGGCGATGGACTTCACCACCCCCGTACCGGGAGAGGACTGCTCGAAGAAGCTCAGCAAGGAGGAGAAGGAGCGCAGCCACCGGCTGATCAGCCAGTATCTCGTTCCGCACGTCCAGAAGCAGATCAACACGGAGCCCAAGTACGCCGACCTGCGCCGCGTCTACAAGTCCCGCGTCGCGGCCGAGTGGATCCGCCAGCAGGACGCGAAGAAGGCCACCGACTTCCGTCCCCTCATCGACAGCAACGACGTGAAGCGTTGGCCGCTGCGGGGTGAGAACGCCCACTGGGACAAGCGGACCGTGTGGCAGGAGATGGTGAAGTCCTTCACCAAGGGCGACTTCACCTACGAATGGCCCCTCGGCGACGGCCGGATCTACACGTTCTTCGTCGGCGGCATCGACTTCGCGAAGGCCCCCAAGCGGAACGTCACGAGCGTCGAGTTCACCGCCCGGCATCGTGAACTGCCCCGCGCGACGAAGGACTCCGTGCGCAGCGAGACCTCCGACCGCGACAGCGACACCGCGTTCCTGGGCGGCAACGGCGCCGCTCTGACGGATGACGGGAAGCCCGACCCGACCCCGACGCCGGCCCCGAACCCGACGCCGACCGATCCCCCCACGTCGCCGGGCCCGGACCCGACCAAGCCCGGCAACGGTGACACCGGCGGCAGTGGGGCCGCGACGCCTCCGGCGAACCGGCCGGACCCGGACGGCGGCCTCGCCGACACCGGATCGGACACCCCGATCGGCCTGATCTCCGGCATCGCCGCGGCGATCGCAGTCATCGGCGCGGTCCTGGTGTGGTGGACGCGGCGTCGCCGCAGCGCCCAGGAGTAGCCTGAACGAGCCGCACGAAAAGGAAGGGTCCCACCCCGGTTCGCCCCGGGCTGGGACCCTTCCCCTGTGTACGGGACGGCGGCTGACCGGACGGCCGGTGTTCTCACGGGGAGCGCGAGGCGCGGGGACCTTCGTGGTCCGTCGACAGCTGAGGGTCTACGGCCTCAGTGAGCCGCGGCGGGTCCCCTCCAGGCGTGCGCCGTCCAGGATCGTGCCCGCCGTCCTGGCCGCCACCATCACGGCGTCCGACAGGTCCGCGTCCGAGAAGTCCGCGTCGCCGAGTTCGGCCGCGACGAACTTCACCCGGCGCAGGGAGGCGCCGGAGAGCCGGGTGCCGACGAGGCGGGCACGGGAGAACACGGCGTCGTCCGCGGTCGCGCCGCTGAGGTCGGCCCCGCTGAGGTCGCAGAGCCCGGCGTTCACGCGGGTGAGGGTCGCGTTCACCAGCGTGGCGTCGCGGAGGTCGGTGCCCGTCAGGAACGCGTCGGTGAGGTCGCAGCCGGTCAGGTCGCAGCCACGCAGGTCGGCGTAGCTGAGGATGACGTCCTTCAGGTCCACGCCGCCGAGGCCCACACCGGCAAGCGGAATGCCGGCCAGATCGTTCTCGGTGCCCCAGGGCAGGGTCCACTCGCGCACGAGCGCGCGCCAGTCGCCACCACCGGCGAGGGCGGCGCGGATGCCGTCGAGGGCGGCGGCGTTCTCCGGGCGGGCCCACCGCTCGCGTACCTCGGTGGCGTGGCTGTTCTCGTCGGTCATGGGCGCACTGTTCCGTTTCTGGGGTCGGTCATGGCTGCTGCTTGATCTGGTGCAGGAAGCCTTTCACACGGTCCAGGTGGTAGACGGTCTCGTCGTGCTTCTTGAGGAGCACTTCGAGCCCGCGCTCGGTCATGCCGTCCGGCAGCTTCTCCATCTCCTTCCACAGGGCCTTGCGGACGTTCTCCAGTCCGTTCGCGGCCTGTGTGAGGTCCTGGACGTGGTCGAAGGGGGTGCCGTCCGGCTTGCGGGCCACCACCTCGCCGCCCGCCTCGCGCCGCGCCGCCGAGTAGTGGTTGTGGTTGGGCTCGGAGTTGATGCGGCCGATCGGGTCGGCCTTGATGTTCTCCAGCTTCTGGATGGCGTTCATCGCCTCGTCGCTGAGTCCGAGCCCGCGGTAGGGGGAGAGGCCGAGCGGGTCGGACCAGGTGACCGGGTTGTGGACGTAGGAGGCCGGGTTGGGGGCGGGGAGGAGTCCCAGCGGGTCGGGGGTGAGGTAGCGGGCGGTCTCCGGGTCGTACTGCCGGAAGTAGTTGTGGTGGAGACCGGTCTCGGGGTCGAAGTACTGACCGGGGAACCGGAGCGGGGTGTAGGCGGTGGCGCCGCCGTTCCACGTGGTGGTGCCCCAGAGCGTGGCGCGGCTGTGCCAGGCCACCCGGCCGGTCTCGTCGACGAGTTCGGTGGGGGTGCCGACGAGGTCGGTGGCGATGGCGAAGAAGCGCTCGTCGACGGCCTCCTGGGAGGCGTCGGCGTTGAGGACGCGTTCGGTCTGGGCCAGCGGCTTGGCGTGCCGGTGGTCCCAGGTGAGGGCGACGGGGCGGGGCAGCCCGGGTGCGGTCGTGACCTGTTCGCACAGGGTCGGGCCGTCCCAGGTGAAAAGGGTCTCCTCGACCACCGTCGCGCCGTCGTCGGCGAGCCGCTGCTTCGCGGTGCGGCGGCCGAGCGGGTCGTACCGGTAGCGCCAGCGCGTCCCGTCGGGCGTGGTGACGGCGGTGAGGCGGCTCTCGGCGTCCCAGGTGAACCGCCAGGTGTCCGCCTTTCCGGAGAGCGTGACCCGGCGGCGCAGGGTGGTCCGGCCGCCGGAGTCGTGCTCGTACCGGACCGCTCCGGCGCGCAGGAGCGTGGTTCCGGTGTAGCTGCGGGGGCCCGTGGCGTCCTGGCCCGGGTGGCCGCCGGGCCAGGACGCGGAGGTCTGGTTGCCGGAGGCGTCGTAGGCGTACGACTCCTTCCAGCCCGCGGCGGTGACCGTGGTGACGCGGCCGGTGGCGTCGAGGCCGTAGCGGAAGGAGCCGCGCAGGGCGTCGTCGAGCGCGGTGAGGTGGCCGTCGGCGCGATAGGTGTAGGCGCGGCGGTTGACGGTGCGGCCGCCCGCGGTCAGGTGCTGGCCGGCCAGTCGTCCGGACCCGTCCCAGGACGAGGTGAGCGCGAGGGTGTCGCCGAAGGCGCGGCGCAGTTCCCGTCCCGTCGTGTCGTGGGCGAAGGAGATCCGCCGGGTGCCGCTGGTGAGCTGGGCGAGCCGGCCGGTGGCATCGTACGCGTAGCTGGTGACGTGTCCGGTGGGGGTGATGCGGCGGGAGAGTCGTCCGGTGTCGTCGTAGGCATAGGTGAGCGGGCGGCCGTCGACGAGTTCTGCCTTGAGTTCGCCGCGGCGGTCGTACTGCCGGACGAGTTCGCCGTCGGGGCCCTCGGCGCGGACCATCCGGCCGGCGGCGTCGTACGCGTAGGTGGTGGCGGCTCCGCCCGCCTCCTTGCGGACGACCCGGTCGAGCGCGTCCCGCTCGTAGCGGACGGTCTGGCCGGTGGCGGTGGTGCGGGCGGCGACCTGCCCGACCGCGTTCAGTTCGTAGGCGACGGTCCGCCCGTCGAAGTCGGTCTCGGCGACCGTGCGGCCGGCCCGGTCGTACGTGTAGTCCCAGGTCAGCCCCTGGGGGTCGGTGACCCGGGTGAGGCGGAGGGCGGCGTCGTGCTCGAAGGCGTGGCGCGCGCCGTCGGGGCCGGTGCGGGCGGCGAGCAGGTCGAAGTGGGTGTATTCGAAGCGGGTCGTGAGGCCGTTCGGATCGGTGTACGCGGTGCAGTTGCCCTCACCGTCGTAGGCCCATGCCTCGACGGTGCCGTCCGGGCGGACGCGCCGCGCGAGTTCGCCGTCCTCGGTCCACTCCAGGCTGGTGACGGCGCCCCGCGGGTCGGTGACGCGGACGAGCCGGCCGTGGGCGTCGCGCTCGCACCGCGTGGTGCCGCCGAGGGGGTCGCCGACCTCGAGGGGGAGTCCGGCGGGGTCGCAGCGGAAGGTGGTGACGGCGCCGGAGGGGTCGGTGGTGGTGGCGAGGTGGCCCCGGGCGTCGTAGGCGTAGCGCGTGGTGTGGCCGGCGGGGTCCGTGACGGCGGTGAGGTTGCCGAGGTCGTCGAACTCCTGGCGGGTCCGCCCGCCGTCGGCGTCGGTGAACTCCACGGGCAGGCCCCGGTCGTCACGGACGGTGGAGAGCCGGCTGCCGTCGGCCCGGAGGACCGTGAGCAGCCGGCCCTCGTCGTCGTACGAGAAGGCCGTCGTCCGGCCGAGGGCGTCGGTGCGGGTGAGGAGGTTCCCGCGGGCGTCGTGGCCGAGCCGGGTGGTGTGGCCGAGCGGGTCGACGGTGGCGAGGACGTGGCAGGCGCCGTCGATCAGATGGCGGGTGACCCGTCCGTCGGCGGTGGTGAGGGTGGTGGTGCGGTGGCCGGTGGCCGGATCGGGGTGGCCGTAGGCGAGGGTGAGCTGGACGTGGCCGTCCTCGCCGCCCTCGCCGATGACCCGGTCGTGCTCGTCGTAGGCGTAGTCGTAGCGGCTGCCGTTGGAGTCGGTCCAGGTGATCACCCGGTGCCGGTCGTCGTAGGCGAGGGCGAGGGTGGCACCGGAGGGCTTGGTGACCGCGGTCAGGTCGCCGTCGGTGTGGCCGTAGCGGACGAGTTCCTGTCCGGTGCCGTCGGGAAGGCGCAGGGCGAGGCGTGTCACCCGGCCGTCGTCGGTCGTGACGTCGACGTGGTAGCCCGCGGTGTGGACGAGGGCGAGCGGGGTTCCGTCCTCGGTGCGGTCGACGGTGACGGCGTGGCCGTTGCGGTCCACCGTCCGCACGAGCCATGCCTCTCCGTCGCCGCCCGGTTCGGTGCCGGCGGGCGCGGCGAAGTGCCGGGTCAGACCGGTGTCCGGATCGGTGAGCGTGTACTCGCCGGACTCGTCGCGCGCGAGCGGCCGGCGGCCGGTGCCGGACTCGGGGAGCGTCGGGAGGCCGGGCACGGGGTGCGGGTAGGGGAGAAGGAGGCCGTCGGCCGTGACATGGACGACCCCCTGCGCGTCGATCTCCAGGTGCTCGTCGACGGTGGAGGACCACGAGGGGCCGAAGAAGCGTCCGGCGGTGTACCCGGACTCGACGCGTCGGGTGAAGGTGAGCGGGAGGGTGCCGGGGAGGGAGACATCGGTCTGGGGCAGGAACATCCGGCCCGAGGCGAGGTCCACCGGGTCGGTCTCGTCGACGAGTCGGTGGGCGTCGGGGCGGTTGTGGGTGCCGTTCGGCGATCCGTCGATCAGGCGGCGGGCGCGGTTGGCGTCGGACGCCAGGTCCGCTCCCTCGGCCGCGACCCGGACGCCCTTGACGGCCGCGCCACCGCCGGCGGTGGCGGCGGTGAGCAGCAGGTCGGGGACGAGTCGGCCGAAGCCTTCCGCCGGGTCCTTCATGAAGTTGTCGATCATCTGCTTGCCCGTGCCCCACGGGTCGTTGGCCATGAGGACGAGGCCGGAGGCGAGGCTGTTGAGCTGCAGGAGGTATTCGGCGGGGTGGGTGAGGTTGTACGGGTCGGTGGGGTTGACGCTCCGGACGAAACTGAGCAGCCCTGCCGTGCCCTTGACGATGCCGCCGCCGAAGTGGGTCTGCATCACCTGGAGTTCTTCGAGCCCGTCCATGGCCTGGTCGGCGTACGAGGGTTTGGGCGGGGCCGCGTCGCGGGCGGCCCGGACGGCGGTGCGGGCCGTCTCGGCGGCGGCGTTGCGCTGCTTGCGGGCCTCGGCGAGGATCTCCTGCGCCTCCTGCATGCCCGCCTTGCCGGGGTCGGTGAAGGCGCCCGGCTTGGGTGGCAGGGAGGCCGGGTTCCGTTTGTCGGCGGGCTGGGCGTTGTAGCCGTCGACAGCCTTGTTGTAGTCGTCGACGCTCTTGTTGTGCGCGTCGGCCGCGTCGGCGGACGCCTTGGTGCCCGCCTTCCACTTGTCGATGGCGGTCTGGGCCTGTCCCTGGGCCCACTCGACCGTGAGGCCGAAGCTCGCCAAGGCGTCCGCGGCCTTGCCGAAGGCGTCCGCGCCCTTGAACCACTTGGGCGGTTCGACCGCGACCTTCTCCCGGAACGCGTCGGCGGCCTCGCCCTTCACCGCGGATGAGTCGAGGCCCTTCAGCCCCTGGCCGACCTTCTCGAACGAGGTCTGGAGGTCCCGCAGATGGGAGGCGGTGTCCCTCAGCTTGGAGGGACTGCCGTAGATCAGCTTGGTCTTGTCCTCGGTCTGCCCGAGGTCCATCTCGTCGACCTCGGCGCCCATCCGGTTCGCCACCGAACGCGACTGCTCGCGCACCCAGTCGGCGCCGGACTCCCAGCCGACGTCGTCCAGCCGGTCCGCGGTCCAGTTCCCGGCGTCCTCGACCCGGTTGCCGACCCACTCGACGCCGTCCTCGACCGCGTCCTCGACGACATCCGGAGTGATGTCGCTGATGAAGTCCCCGATACCCACGGTCAGTTCCCCCCGGTGTCCTGCTGCTGCGCCCGCTGTTCAGGGGACGGGCCGAACGTCTCGTCCACGGCACGGTCGAAGTCGCCCTGGTCCACCCCGAGGAGTTCGTTGAGGATCCGTGCCCGGCTCCCGCCCTGGCCCTCCGTGAGGACCTCCCGCCCGGTGTCCTTCCAGGTCTGGGCGGCCTCGTCCCCGGCGCGCTGGAAGGACTCGGGACTCCAGTCGGGGTTCAGGTAGTCCGGGGTGAACACGTCGCCCCAGTCCTGCTTGACGATGTCGGCCTCGGAGGCGTGCGGGTTGCCCACGGCGGAGTTCACGGCGATCTTGAAGGTGCCCTGGAGGTACTGGTCCTCCTCCCAGACGAGTCCGGCGGCGAGGCCCAGCGCCGCGGCGAGGGTGTTGGCGTCCTGGACCTGCGCCCGTACGCCCCATTCCCAGCGCTCGCAGTAGTCCTCGAAGTCCACCGAGAGACCGTGGTGCCCGGCTTCCATGCCGGTCATCGAGAGGTCGGAGAAGCCCTTGCCGAGCACGGCCCCCGTGCCCGTGCCGATGTCCCGGAGTTCGGCGGTGGCCGCGCGGATCCCCTCGGTGATCTTCTTGATGCTCTCCGCGTCGAACCGCAGGTTCTCCTGCCCGCCCCCGCTCATCGGGCGTCACCGCCGCCGGCCGGCCCCGAGGCCGCGGTCGGCCCGTGGGGCGGAGAGGGCGTCGGCCCGTCGGGCGGCCCGTCGATCGCCACGTCGTCGGGCACGATGCCCCGGACCGGCGGGAAGGCCATCGCGCCCTCCGGATCGGCGATGTCGACGGCCACCCCGGCGGGGACGCCCAGAGCGGGGACGATCTCGTCGAGCAGCCGCGCCCCGCGCAGTTCCGCGAACTCCCACGCACCGCCCGCCTCGCGCCCGGTGTCCCCGCCGGCGGCGTCCCGGGCCCGGGCGAACCGGGCGAGCGCCGCCTCGTCGGTGAAGGCGCAGATCCAGCGCACCCCGCCGAACTCCGCCGTCCACAGGCCCTCGGAGTCCAACGGGACGAGGACGAGGGCACGCCGCAGCTCCCCCACCAGCTCCCTGGGATCACCGAGCCCGGCCCGCCGCTCGGCGATCCGTTCCGCAAGTACCGTAGCTCCGCCCACCGGCCCGCCTCCCCGACGTCGTACCGGGGGCCTCCCCCGTTTCTCGGGTGTACACGCCTGTCCTCCCCGCACGGTTCCCCGGATCGACCGTACGAACGCTCGACCGTCGTGAACCGGTTCAGGATCCCGGTGGGGATCCCTGCCCCACGCCGGTGGACACGCGGGCCGCCCGGCGGCCGAGGGCGCCGGAGGCGACCACGGCCACCGGGCGGAGCCGCCTGGTTCGCGGACGTGCCGACGCGCGCCGCTCAGCAGTTCCGGATGGACCACACGGGCGCCCAGTCGTACGTGAAGGGCGTGGGCTCCGGCAGGACGACGTCCAGCACCTGGCCGTTCTGGCCGTAGAAGAACGCGGCGGCGCCGACCTGGTTGTTCACCACCTGGCCCACGCCGTTCCAGTGGGACAGGGAGTACTGGTGGCACCGGTAGAGGAAGAAGACCTTGTACTTGCCGACCACCGGGTCCCAGACCCCGGTGCAGAGATTCCCCGACGCGCACGTGACGGGGCTGCCCGACGACGTGTGCACGTAGTCCGCCCAGGGCGAGACCGTCGGCGACACGGCCGCCACGGCACGCGAGGACGGCCCCTCGCCCCTGGGCGCCGGCGGCATGACCACGGTGCGGCCGCCGCCCTCGCGAGGCCCGTCAGAGGCCGCCGCCTGGGCCGGTCCCGCCGCGGAGGCGGACACCAGCACCCACAGGAGGGCACCGACCACACCGAGGGTGGAACGCCTGGTACGTGACATCGTCACTCCTTCTCCGGGAATCACCGGGTTCACTTCTGACTCGTGCACAGCGGTACGTCCGGCAACTGGTTGTCCGGATGGCTGAGATAGATGTGGGTGACGTAGCCCCCGTACTGCGGCAGATACGCCCACCAGTCGTTGGTGTACGGCGGGACGGAGACGAGCTGCCCCTTCTTCTGGCAGCCCACCAGCACCTCCACGCCGGCCGGGAGCCTGGTCAGCAGGTTGTCCCCGACGACCGGTTCCGTACGGACGGCGACGTCCTGGCCCCACGTCCCGTACCACTTCCCCTTCGGCGCCGTTCCGCCGGGAACGTTCAGGGAACGGGTCAGCCGGCCGAGGTCGGTGTACGCCTTTCCGTACGACGTGCCGTCCGCGTGCAGCGTGAGGACGGCCACGATCGAACGGTCACCGGCTCCGACGGTGCCGGTCGTGTGCAGCGCCGGCCGGCTCAGGTCGACGCTCGCGTCACCCGGGCCGGCGGACGTGGGTGCCGAGGCGTCGATGCCACGAGCCTCAGCGGTGCTTGCGGAGCCGCAGTTCCCCTTCGCGTACCTCCCCGACCAGCCCTGCTTCACGGCCCACGGACGGTCGAACGCGGCGGCGATGCCGAAGTGCTGGTCGAAGGAGTCCGACGCGCACCGGGTCGACCGTCGCAGACGCTCCATGATGAAGTCACGCACCGGTGCGGGAGCGGACTCCAGGATGTGCCGGTAGGTCTTCACGGTGTCGCGGGCCGACATGGCGGTGTAGCCCCAGTACCCCTCGTAGCCCGCCGGTGGAGGAGCGGTGTCGGCGAGCCCGAGCCGCGTGACCATGCGCTCGACGATCGCCGGCCCGCCGTACGCCGACCAGTAGTGGCTGGCGGCGGCGTCCTGACTGCCGCGGAGCATGACGTCCAGCCGCGTGCGGTCGGCGGCCGGGAGGGTGTCGGGGCTGCGGTTCCACAGGACGTCGAGGGCGATCAGGAGCTTGACGACCGACGCGGACCGGAACCTGGCGTCCGGGGCGAGCTGTTCGGTGAACGTCCCGGTCTGCCGGTCGAACACGGCCACGCCCGCGGTGACCCCCGCGGGCACCCGGGGGCTCGCGGGCGTGACCGGCACGGAGCCACCGGCCGGTTCCGTCGCGGCCGCGACGGAGTGCGGGAGCGCCGCGCCGGTGAAGGAGAGGGAGAGGAAGGCCGCGGTCGCGGCGAGCAGGCGCCGAGGCGTACGGCGAGCGGCGGGGTGGGAGTGCCTGACGATGCGGAGCATGGCGTGAGGATCCTCGCTGGGTGGGAGAGCGGTCTGCCCGGGTGTCGGCAAGGGGCGGTGAACGAGGGCGGCGGGACCGGGGCGCGGAGCCCCCGGCGGGACGCGAGGGGCTCCGCCGGAGCGGGCCGCGCGGACGGCTCCCTACGGGATGTTGCACTCCGTCATGCCGGGCCAGGGATCGGTCGACGTCCACACGTCCACGGCGGGGATGAAGCCCCACCCGTGATGGCGCTCGCGACCGGGAGCGATGCGGTCACCCATGGTGTAGTACCAGATGTTGTTGCCGCCGCTGTGCGCGGCGCCTCTGCCCCAGCACACGAACCAGCTCGTCGACGTGTCGATCCAGCCGATCGCCGAGCAGGCGGCGATGAAGCCGGCGCAGCCGTACAGCGGGGCGCCGGCACGATTGCCGCACACCCAGTCACGCGTCCAGGTGCGCCCGGTGTACGCGTCGTAGTGACTGACGTTCCGGGCGGTGCACGACGCCTGAGCCGCGAGGGGCGCGGCCTCGGTCGTGGGCGGCGCGCTCCGCACCGCACGGGTGGTGGTGCCGGCCTGCGGCGAAGACGCCTGAACGGCGCCGGCGCTGAACAGCACGGCCAAGAGGGCGGCGAGCATCGCCACCGCTCGTCTCACAGACATGTTTCGGCCCCCGTTGTCGAGAAAGCAATGGTCGGACTGCCCTGCGGAACCGAGGGGTTGTCACGGGGCGTCGCTTGAGAGCCGAGCCTTCCACTCGCACTCTGTTCATGTCATCGCTTGTGGCCATGCGACATGAAAGACGATCGATAAGGGATTCATCATGGTTACTGGCGATACGGCCGCTGGAGGCGCCGCGCCGACGGGCCCCGATCCGCGGACGCCGAGCGCCCATCAACTCCGGCTGTTCGTCGCCCTCGCGGAGGAACTCCACTTCTCGCGCGCCGCCGCCCGGCTGTTCATGACGCAGTCGGCGCTGAGCCAGCAGATCCGGGACCTGGAAAGACGCCTCGGTGTGCGGCTGTTCGACCGTTCGAGCCGGGCCGTCTCCCTTACGCCGCAGGGCCGGGTGCTGTTGGCGGACGCGCGCGGCGTGGTGGCGGCCATGGACCGGCTCAGCCGCAGCGCGTCGACCCAGGCGCGCAGGCTCTCCGGACGCCTCGTCGTCGGCACCATCGGCGCGGAGGCGGCGATGCCGTACACCCGCGCCGTGCTGCGTCTGCGCCACGAACGGCACCCGTTGGTCCAGGTCGACGTGCGCAGCCTCCACTTCGCCGACCACTTCGACGCCCTGTTCCGGCATGACGTCGATGTCGCCTTCCTCCGTCCACCGGTCCCGCCCGGCGTCGAGGTGCAACACCTCGCCACGGAACCCCGGTCGGCCTGTCTACCGGCGAGCGACCCGCTCGCGGACCGCGACCGGATCGCCCTCGCCGAGCTGGCCCGCCACCCGGTGATCGACGTCCCGCCCCAGGTACCACGGCTCTGGTGGGACTTCTGGGCCGCCGACCCGCGACCCGACGGCACCCCGGTCCGCTACGGACCCGTCGCCTCGGACCTGGAGGGCCTTCTGCACCTCGTTGCCCAGGGCAAGGGCATGTGTTTCCTGCCGGCCGCCGCGCGCGACCTCTTCCCGCGCCCCGGCATCCGCTACGTCGAGGTCACGGACCTGCCCCCGTCTACGGCGGGCCTCGCCTGGCTGAGGGAGAACCGCACGGAACCGCTCGTCGAGGCCGTGGTGGCAGCCGCCGGCCACGTGGCCTCGGCGCGCGACCGGGGGGCCGTCCGGGGCAGGAGCCAGACCGAGGACTGACCCCGTGCCACGGGCTCGGCGACGTGCACGCACCCGTCGTCACGTCAGGGAAGGGCCCACTTCTGGGCGCCCGTCCCGTTGCAGGTCCACAGCTGGACCTTCGTGCCGTCCGCCGTGGCGCCGCTCGCGACGTCCAGGCACTTGGCGGACTGCGGGTTCCGCAGACTGCCGTCGGCCTGGGCCTGCCAGGTCTGGGCGCCTGATCCGTTGCAGGTCCACAGTTGGACCTTGGTGCCGTCCGCCGCGCCGCCGTTGGAGACGTCCAGGCACTTGCCGAGCACCTTCAGCGTGCCGTCCGTGGCCACCGTCCACTGCTGGGCGCCGGTGCCGTTGCAGCCCCACACCTGGATCTTCGTGCCGTCCGCGGTCTGGGAGTCGTCGACGTCCAGGCACTTGTCGCCGAGGCCCCGCACCTCTCCCGTGGGCACACCACCGGCCAGCCGGTTGAGCGTGTACCAGGCCTCGGTGCTCCACAGGGTCTCGCCGGTGGACGAGCTGAAGGGACGCGGTGAGCGGACGTGCACCACCCGGTCGCTCTTGAGGCCGGGGATGGCCAGGGTGACCGTCCTGCGGTCGGTGGAGAGGGTGGCCGACTGCGCGGTCAGCGTCTCCTCGTTGGTCTTCGGGCCGCCGTAGGCGGCGGTCGGCGCGTAACGCCACTGCTCGATCTTGTAGTGCTTGGCCAGGTCGGTCGCCGTCTGAGTCGACAGCGGCTGGGTGTACTCCAGGGCGAAGCCGCCCGGTACGGCGCGCATGGCGCGGATGTCGAAGGCGTTGGCGCCGTTCGGCGACAGCTTTTGCAGGCCGAAGGTGAGCTTGCCCTCCTGGCCCCAGTTGCCACCCGCGCCGAGCCCGCCCGCGTACAGCGCGCCGTCCGGGCCGATGCTGATGCGGGTCACGCCCGCCTCCAGGCCCTGTGTCAGCCGGAAGACCGCGCCCTGGTACTCGCCGCCCACCTTCTCCAGGAAGGCGCGCTGCACGCCGCCGTACGTCACGTCGCCGAACAGCATCTGCCCGGTGAACGGGCCCTCGGTCAGCTGAACGGGCGTGCTGGGGGAGTTGGCTATCTCGTTCTGCGGCAACCAGAGCACCGGCTTGGTCACCGGCCGGGCGTCGAAGGGGCCGGCCGGGTTCATGTAGTGGTTGAAGAATCGGTCCTGCTTGATGTGCAGCAGCTTCGACGAGGGCAGCCAGCCGCCCTGGTTGTCAGTGACGAAGATGCCGCCCTCGGGGCCCCACCCGATGCCGTTCGGGGTGCGCAGCCCGCCGGCCACGTACGAGACCTCGCCGGTCTGACGGTTCACCTTGATGGTGGTCCCGCGGTTCGGTGCCGGCTGCGGGTTCGTGGTCGCCCCGCCGTAGTCGATGGAGACCGACAGGTTCAGGTAGAAGAACCCGTCCTTGTAGAGGAGGCCGAAGGCGAACTCGTGGAAGTTGCCGCCGTACGGCCAGGTCGCCACCCGCCGGTACTGGTCGACGACCTCGTCCCCGTTGGTGTCGTTCAGCTCGGTCAGCTCATGTTTCTGGGAGACGTAGAGCTTGCCGTCGACGTACTTGACGCCCATCGGCTCCTTCAGACCCGAGGCCACCTTCTTCACCGTCACCTTGTCCGGACCGGTGTTCCCCGTGACATTGCCGAGCAGGTAGACCTCGCCCGTGGTGTTGTTGCTCCCTCCCCAGGTGGTCACGGCCAGGCGGCCGTCCGGCAGCCAGTCCATCGCGGAGACCTGCGGCTCGAAGCCCTGGGGCCGGAGGCCGGTGAGGGTGTAGTTCGGGTGCACGCCGGTGAGCGGGAGGCCGTCGCCAGGCGTGTCCGCGACGCCCTCGCACTCCTTGCGGCCCGGCGCGGTCACCCGGACGACGTCGGCGTCCGTGCTCAGGGCCGAGTTCGGCACGACGCTGAAGCCGGTGACGCCCGGCGGCTTCCAGGACAGCGTGATCTGCTGGCCGCCGTCGCGCTCGAAGTGCTCGATGCGCAGCGCGTGGACGCCTGCCGTCAGGTTCACGGTCGCGTCCTTGGGATCCGGACCGTGCAGACCGTCGTGGTTGATCACTACCTGGTCGTCGATCAGGAGGCGGGAGCCGTCGTCGCTGGCGAGGCGGAGGGTGTAGCTGCCCGCCTGCGCGACGTCGAGGTTGCCGGTCGTCTGGGTGACGAAGCCGGTGTCCAGGCCGAAGTCGGCGGTCGTGGACCAGTCGATCACCGGCATCAGCTTGTCGATGTTGGGGGTCTGCCCCGGCTTCAGTACGCAGAGGTTGTTGAGCGCGACCTGCACGTCGAAGACGCGGAGCGTCACGCCGGGCGTCTGCGGGGGGAGCGCCGCGGCGGAGCGGCCCTCGAGGGTGGAACCGGCCGGGACGGCGGCGCCCTTCACGCGGACGGGCCGGTCGGTGCCCGCGGGATCCCTGGCGGGTCCCGAGGAGACGGGCGAGGCCGGCGAGGTCGGGGGCGGGGGAGGCTTCGGGGAAGCGGGAGAGGCCGGGGAGGCCGACAGGGCGGCGGTCAGTAACGAGGCGATGAGCGTTCCGGCCAGACGTCTGGCCGGCCGGTGGGGGTACAGCCGTGGATACACGTGACCTCCTGACGGTCCTTCAGGGCATGAAGGACTCGATCGGACAAGGGAGGGATCCACCGCTGCCGGGACGCGTCGTCGGCCCGGACACGGAGGCGCTGCGGGCGGGACGGGAACGGGTCCGCATCACCGCGTCGGACACAGTAGGGACTTCTCCCGACACCGTCCATACTTTGTCCCCAGCGAGAATGAAGTGACGAAAACTCGCGCACACCGGGTTACGGACTTCGACAAAGCCCGCTAACTTCCTTGAAATGAACCGGTCATGAGCTGTCGACCGTTTCCTGCGGCGTGACGGCGCACGCCCGTGCCCCCTCAGCAGCACCCCGAGGGTGCCACCATCCCACCCACTCCTGCTGGGAGACCTCTGTGCGCATGAGAACGCCCGGGCGCGGACGCGCCCGCTCCTTGCTGACCGCCGTGGCATGCACCCTCGGCTGCCTCCTGCCGGTGTCCCCGGCCCACTCCACGCCCGCTCACCGGGACCACGACGCCGGGACCGGGACCACGGCCGCGGCCGCGGCCGCCCCGGAATTCCAGCAGGTCACGCTCGCCAAAGGCGTATCCGAGACCGGCGAGCCCATGACCCTGGCCGTGCTCCCGGACCGCTCGGTCCTGCACACCTCGCGCGACGGCACGCTCCGGCTGACCGACGCCGCGGGCACCACCACCGTGGCGGGCAAGCTCGACGTCTACAGCCACGACGAGGAGGGCCTGCAGGGGGTCGCGGCGGACCCGGGCTTCTCGTCCAACCGGCAGCTCTACCTCTACTACGCCCCCAAGCTGACCACGCCGGGCGGGGACGCCCCCGCGGACGGCACGGCCGCCGACTTCACCCCGTACGACGGGGTCAACCGCCTGTCCAGGTTCGCCCTCAGGACGGACGGCACCCTCGACCTCGCCAGCGAGAAGAGGATCCTGGACGTCCCCGCCTCCCGCGGCCTGTGCTGCCACGTCGGCGGCGACATCGACTTCGACGCCGCCGGCAACCTCTACCTGTCCACCGGCGACGACAGCAACCCCTTCGCCTCGGACGGCTTCACCCCCATCGACGAGCGGGCCGGCCGCAACCCCGCCTACGATGCCCAGCGCTCGGCCGGCAACACCAACGACCTCCGCGGCAAGGTCCTGCGCATCAAGGTGAACACCGACGGCTCCTACGCGATCCCCAGCGGCAACCTCTTCGCACCCGGTACGGCGAAGACGCGTCCCGAGATCTACGCGATGGGCTTCCGCAACCCCTTCCGGATGAGCGTCGACAAGGCCACCGGCACCGTCTTCCTCGGCGACTACGGCCCCGACTCGGGCACCGCCTCGCCCACCCGGGGGCCGGAGGGCCAGGTCGAGTTCAACCGCATCACCAAGGCGGGCAACTTCGGCTGGCCGTTCTGCACGGGCGACAACAACGCCTACACCGACTACGACTTCGCCACCGGAGCCTCGGGAGCGGTGTTCAACTGCGCAGCCCCGAAGAACACCTCCCCGCGCAACACCGGCCTCACCGACCTGCCGCCCGCCCAGCCGGCCTGGATCCCGTACAACGGCTCCTCCGTCCCCGAGTTCGGCGGCGGCTCGGAGTCGCCCATGGCCGGCCCGGTCTACCGCTACGACGCCGCCTCCACCTCCGACGTGAAGTTCCCCCAGGAGTACGACGGAGACTTCTTCGCCGGTGAGTTCGGCCGCCGCTGGATCAAGCGGATCGAGATCACCGCCGACGGCACCGTGCAGTCGATCAACCCCTTCCCCTGGAGCGGCACCCAGGTGATGGACACGGCCTTCGGACCGGACGGCGCCCTGTACGTCCTCGACTACGGCACCGGCTACTTCAACGGCGACGAGAACTCCGCCCTGTACCGCATCGAGCACGTCACCGGCGGCCGCGCCCCGATCGCCCAGGCCCGGGCGAGCGTCACCTCCGGCAAGGCACCGCTGGCCGTCTCGTTCTCGTCGGCCGGGACCTCCGACCCCGACGGCGACGCCCTCTCCTACGCCTGGACCTTCGGCGACGGCGCCACCTCCACCGCCGCCGACCCCTCCCACACGTACACCGCCAACGGCCGGTACACGGCCACCCTCAAGGCCACCGACACCACCGGCAGGTCGGCCACCGCCTCGGTCCTGATCACGGTCGGGAACACGGCCCCCACGGTCCGTCTCGACCTGCCCGCCGACGGCAGCGTCTACGACTTCGGCGCGGTGATCCCCTTCAAGGTGACCGTGACCGACCCCGAGGACGGCACCATCGACTGCGCCAAGGTGAAGGTCACGTTCATCGTCGGCCACGACAGCCACGGGCACCCGCAGACCTCGACCACCGGCTGCACCGGCACCCTGCGGACCCTCGCCGACGGGGAACACGACCCCAACGCCAACATCTTCGGCGTCGTCGACGCCGAGTACACCGACAAGGGGGCGAACGGCCAGCCCGCCCTGACCGCCCACGACCAGCGCGTCACCCAGCCCGGCCACCGCCAGGCCGAGCACTACACCGACGCCTCCGGAGTCCAGGTCGTCACCCACGCCGCCGCCCACGGCGGGAAGACCGTCGGGTACATCGACAACGGCGACTGGATCGCCTTCCGGCCGTACGCCCTGGAGAACACCGACCGGTTCACCGCCCGGATCTCCTCGGCGGGTACGGGCGGCACGATCGAGGTGCGCGCCGGTTCCCCGACCGGCACCGTGCTCGGCACGGTCACCGCACCGGTCACCGGCGGCTGGGAGACCTTCCAGGACGTGACCACCGCGCTCACCGGCCGGCCGGCCGGCTCCACGACCCTGTACCTCGTCTTCAAGGGCGGCAGCGGTTCGCTGTTCGACATCGACGAGTTCTCCTTCACGACCACCGGCGGAGCCCGCTCGGGCCCGGTCAAGGGCGTGAACGCCACGTGTCTGGACGTCGACAACGCCGGCACCGCGGACGGAACGAAGATCCAGATCTGGACCTGCAACGGCAGCGCCGCCCAGATCTGGACGGTCCCCGGCGACGGCACCCTGAAGGCCCTCGGCAAATGCCTGGACGTCTCGGGCGGCGGCGCGGCGGACGGCACGAAGGTCCAGCTGTGGACCTGCAACGGCACCGGCGCCCAGAACTGGGCGCCCCAGATCGACGGCACCGTGCGCAACCCGCAGTCAGGCAAGTGCCTGGACGCATCGGGCGGCATCTGGAACGACGGAACGGCCGTCCACCTGTGGACCTGCCACACCGGCCCCAACCAGAAGTGGACCCTGCCCTAGAGCCCGTCGGCAAACTCCCGTGGTGGCCGAGGCCGACGCAAGTTCGACGACAGGCCCCGGCCCCACGGCCCCACGACTCCGTACTCCCGCAGCTCCGCAGTCCCCAGACAAGGAGGCGACCGTTCCATGCGCACCCCCCTGAAAGCGGTTCTCGGCCTGCTGGCCGGTGCCGCCCTCTGCCTGACCCCCCAGGCGGCGGCCCACGCCGCACCGCCAGGACACTCCGCCGCCGCGGTCGGCACCGTCGCCGCGGACCCGTCGTACAAGATCCTCGTCTTCTCCAAGACCGCCGGCTTCCGTCACTCCTCGATCGCTCCTGGCATCGCAGCCCTGCGCGACCTGGGCGCGGCGAACAACTTCACCGTCGACGCCACCGAGGACGCCCAGGCCTTCACGACCGGCAACCTCGGCCAGTACAAGACGGTCGCCTTCCTGTCGACCACCGGCGACGTCCTGAACGCGGGCCAGCAGACCGCGTTCGAGCAGTACGTGAGGGGCGGCGGCGGATCGTCGGCATCCACGCCGCCGCCGACACCGAGTACGACTGGCCCTTCTACGAGGGCCTGGCCGGGGCCCTGTTCCACTCCCACCCGGCCATCCAGCCCGCCACCGTGAAGGTCGAGGACCGGGCGCACGACGCCACCGCCCACCTGGGCGCCACCTGGCAGCGCACCGACGAGTGGTACAACTACCGCACCAACCCGCGCGCCACCGCCCGTGTCCTGGCCTCCCTCGACGAGTCCAGCTACTCGGGAGGGAACATGTCCGGCGACCACCCCATCGCCTGGTGCAAGGGCTACGAGGGCGGCCGGGCCTTCTACACCGGAGGCGGCCACACCGACGAGTCGTACGCCGACCCCGCCTTCCGGCGGCACCTTCTGGGCGGAATCCGCTGGGCCGCCGGTATGACAGAGGCCGACTGCCGCCCGGAGACCGGCTACACGTCCCTCTTCAACGGCTCCTCCACGACCGGCTGGAGCCAGGCGGGACCGGGCGGCTTCACCCTCACGGACGGCACGCTCACCTCCCAGGGCGGCCTCGGCATGCTGTGGTACTCCGCCACGGAGTTCACCGGCGACTACTCGCTCAAGCTCGACTGGAAGGCCGCCGGGGACGACAACTCCGGCGTCTTCATCGGATTCCCGGCCTCCGACGACCCGTGGTCCGCCGTGAACAACGGCTACGAGATCCAGATCGACGCCACCGACGCGGCCGACCGCACCACCGGCGCCGTCTACGGCTTCAAGTCCGCCGACGTCGCCGCGCGCGACGTCGCCCTGAACCCGCCCGGCGAGTGGAACACGTACGAGCTCCGGGTCACCGGCGAACGCCTGGAGATCTTCCTGAACGGCAGCAAGATCAACGACTTCACCAGTACCGACCCGGTCCGGAGCCTGCGCCAGGGACACATCGGCCTCCAGAACCACGGGACCGGCGACGACGTGTCCTTCCGCAACATCCGGATCAAGCAGAACGGAGGACAGCCCGCCCCCCGCACGGGCGAGGTCAAGGGCGTCAACGGCAAGTGCCTGGACGTCGACGACTCCCAGACCGCGGACGGCACGAAGGTCCAGCTGTGGACCTGCAACGGCACCGGTGCCCAAAAATGGACGGTCGGAACCGACGGCACGGTGAAGGCCCTCGGCAAGTGCCTGGACGTGTCGGGCGGCGGAAGCGCGGACGGTACGAAGGTCCAGCTGTGGACCTGCAACGGCACGGGCGCGCAGAAGTGGACGCCGCAGTCCGACGGCACGGTCCGCAATCCACAGTCGGCCAAGTGCCTGGACGCCTCGGGAGGCGTGTGGAACGACGGCACCCCGGTCCACCTGTGGACCTGCCACACCGGCGCCAACCAGAAGTGGAACCTGCCCTGACGGGACCCGCTTCGACGGGACGCACACCCCGGTGACGCTCCTGATTCCTGTCCCGGCACCGGCGCGGGGATCACGGATTCCGGTGCCCGCCGGGCGGGGCTGCCCCGCTCTCGGCGGTGCCGGGTGGACCCGGTGAGGGCTCGCCCGCCGCGAGGTGCTCCAGGACCTCCGCCAGTTCCTGGCAGGCGCGGCGCACCGACCGGCGGGTCGCACGCTGCTCGGTGATGACGGAGGCGAGAAGCAGGGCGGTCAGGGCGGCGGAACCGTTGAACGCCTGGAGCTTGGCCATGATCTCGACGTCTGGGAGGTGACGGAACGCGCCCCGTCCGGAGGTCGCCTCGAAGGTGGCGAGCACGGAGGCGAAGAGCGCGCACAGCATGCTTCCGGCGAGCTGGAAGCGGAGCGCCGCCCAGATCAGCAGGGGGAAGACGAGGAAGAGCATGCTCATCCGGCTGAGCACGGCCATGGGCATGAGGACCAGGGTCGTCAGGCCCAGAAAGGCCGCCTCCTTCCAGCGCCGTACCCCGAACCGCCCGGCCGGCCCCGCGAGGAAGAGCAGGAGCGGGGCGACGAGCAGCACCCCCATCGTGTCGCCCACCCACCAGGCCAGCCAGACGGGCCAGAACTCGCTCCTGTCCAGGGAGTCCTTCGCCACCTGCAGACCGACCCCCGCGGTCGCGCTGATCAGCATGGCGCCGAATCCGCCGAGGAAGACCAGGGAGAGTCCGTCCCGCAGCCGCGCCATGTCGCGCCGGAAGCCGGTCCGTCTCAGCAGCAGGAAGGCGCAGAGCGGCGCGACGGTGTTGCTGACCACGGTGACCACCGTGGTGGGCCCCGGAGTGGTGAGGGAGGCGATGACGAGGAAGGAGCCGAGGGCGATCCCCGGCCAGACCCGCGCGCCGAGCAGCAGCAGGGCGGCGACGGCGACGCCGGTGGGAGGCCAGATGGGGGTGACCACCACGCCTTCGACGACGAGGCGTCCCATCAGGCCGAGTCGTCCGGCCGCGAAGTAGCAAACCGCCACGGCCAGCGACATCAGAGCCGCCTCCGTGGAGAACCGGTACTGCCGAATATCCAACACGTCAGCCATCAGACACCGGCCGGGCCGCCACGACCGGGCAAGGCCCCTGCGTGTCGGGCGCCGCCGTCCGGCACAGGCCCGGGCGGGTCCTCACCCCTCGGCCGCTGACCGGGCCGGACCGCCGTCATGGCCGACGACCAGGACGGCCGCGTCGTCCTCGTGCCCCACCGTGGCCGCCAGCTTCATGACGGCGGTGGCGAGCGCGTCGACGTCCAGTCCGGCGACGGCGGTGATCCCGGCGAGCCGCGTCACCCGGTCCAGTCCCTCGTCGATGTGGAGCGAGGGCCCCTCCACCACCCCGTCGGTCAGCAGGACGAAGACACCGTCTGCGGTGAGCCGGTGGCGCGTAGCCGGGTAGTCCACGCCGCGCAGCACACCGAGGGGAGGCCCGCCCTCGCTGTCGTCGATGCCGGAGCGGCCGTCGGTGGTGGCCCAGATGTGGGGGATGTGACCGGCCCGGGCGCACTCCAGGGTGCCGGCAGCGGGGTCGAGCCGCAGGAAGGTACAGGTGGCGAAGAGGTCGGCGCCCAGAGAGATCAGCAGGTCGTTGGTGCGACCGAGCAGCTCTCCCGGGTCTCCGGTGACGGAGGCCAGCGCGCGCAGGGCGACGCGGACCTGTCCCATGAAGGCGGCGGCCTCGATGTTGTGTCCCTGCACGTCACCGATGGACATGCCGATCCGCCCGCCGGGCAGGGAGAAGGCGTCGTACCAGTCACCGCCGACGTTGAGCCCGTGGTTGGCGGGCTCATAGCGGACGGCCAGCCGGGCGCCGGGAAAACTGGGCAGGTCCGAGGGCAGCATGCCGCGCTGCAGGGCCACGGCGAGCTCGACACGGGAACGCTGCGTCTCGGCCAGTTCCCGCGCCCTGGCGGTCAGCGACCCGAGCCGGACCAGAAGGTCCTCGCTGCTGTCGGTCGGCCGTCTGCTGAACATCGATCACTCCGACGTCACGACAATCCACGCATCACTCCGTCCCGTCTCCAGCATGCGGGACCACAGGGGACCACCTCGGTACGAACAGGTCCTTCCCACTCTGCCCGGAGGCGACGGCGTCCGCATCTCATCGGCGGAGAACGCGGCGGATCCATGCGGCGACCCGCGGCGTGCCTGGGGCCCGCACCCTTGCCAGGTGCGGGCCCCACGCGGCTGCACCGCGTTCACGGGGGGGCGTGGATCGCGCTGCGCGAGCGTGTCCCTTCGCTCAGGGCTCTGGTGCCCCGTCTCCCGCGATCCATGCCTGCCTTCTTGGACGGGCCCGACCGGCGACGGGCCGACCCTCCCCTGGCTACGGAAGGTTCTCCTTGATCTTGGCGATGGCGAAGCCCCAGCCCTGCGACACCGTCGGTTTGCCGGGCACCGCCACCTCGTCGGGGTTCGTCACGACGTCCAGGAGCACCGGGCCGGGAAGGGCCAGCGCCCGGCGCACGGCCTCGTCCAGCTCGCCGGGTTCGGTGACGCGGATGCCGGTCAGCCCGAGGGCTTCCGCGACCGCGGCGAAGTCGGGGTTGTCGAGGACGGTTCCGAATTCGGGAAGCCCGGCCTGCTCCTGCTCCAGCTTGACCATGCCGAGACGGCGGTTGTCGAAGACGACGAGCTTGACCGGCAGCTGTTCCGAGCGAATGGTCATCAGGTCGCCCAGCAGCATGCCGAGGCCGCCGTCGCCGCAGAAGGCGACCACCTGGCGGTCGGGGGCCCAGAGCTGTGCCCCGATGGCCTGGGGCATCGCGTTGGCCATGGACCCCAGGTTGTAGGAGCCGATCAGCCGGCGGGCGCCACGCATCCGTACGAGCCGCGACAGCCACACCGTGGTCATCCCGGTGTCGGAGGTGAAGATCGCGTCGTCCGCCGCGTGCCGGTCGACCGCGGCCGCCAGGGCCTCGGGGCGGATCTGTTCCACGCGGTTGTCGAACATCGCCCGCACGCGTCCGAGCAGACGTGTGTCGTGGGCGGGGTCGGCCAGGTCCGCCTGGCCCTTCTGCCAGCGTGCGAACCGTTCGCGTGCCTCGTCGAGGTGGTCCCGCGACGAGACGGGGGTGAGCAGGGGCAGCAGCGCCCGCAGGGTCGCGGCCACGTCGCCGGTGAGACCGATATCCACCGGGACGCGGCGGCCGAGGTGCTCCTCGCGCACGTCGATCTGCACGACGCGGCAGTCCTTCGGGTACCAGTCCCGGTAGGGGAAGTCGGTGCCCAGCATGATCAGCGTGTCGCAGGTGTCCATGGCGTGGGCGGCGCCCGGGTTTCCGATCAGGCCGGTCTGGCCGACCTCGTACGGATTGTCCTCCTCGAAGCCCTCCTTGCCCTTCAGGGTCAGCACCATGGGGGCCGCGAGCAGCTCGGCGGTGCGCAGCACCTCCGCACGGGCGGCCTGCGCGCCGCGCCCCACGAGGAGCGTGACCCGGGAGCCCGCGGCGATCGCCTCGGCCGCCTCGGCGAGCGCCGGGTCGTCGGGACGGGTCACGGCGGGGCGGGGGAGCGCGAACCGTGCGGGCCGGTCCTCGTCGACCTTCTGGTCGCCGAGGTCCCCGGGCACGGTCAGCACGGCCACGCCCCGCCGGGTCACCGCGGCCCGTACCGCCGACTCCAGGAGCCGCGGCATCTGGCTCGGGGAGGTCACGGTGGCCCGGTACACGGCCACGTCCCGGAAGAGGAGGTCGTTGTCCACCTCCTGGAAGTAGTCTCCGCCCAGCTCCGACAGCGGCACCTGGCCGCAGATCGCCAGGACCGGCGCACCGCTCTTGGCCGCGTCGTACAGCCCGTTGAGCAGATGCACCGAGCCCGGGCCCACGGTGCCCATGCAGACCGCGAGGTCGCCGGAGAGCTGGGCCCGCGCGCCGGCGGCGAAGGCCGCGGCCTCCTCGTGGCGGAAGCCCTTCCAGTCGATTCCCTCGGTGGTCCGGATGGCATCGGTGACGGGGTTGAGGGCGTCGCCGACCACGCCGAAGACGTGGCCGACACCGAGGTCCGTGAGGCCGTCGACGATCACCTGCGCGACGGTACGAGTCATGGGGTCTCCCTTCCGGAAGGACGTCGGACGGTTCACGAGAGCGTGAACCGGTCAGGATGAGCCGCGTTCCAGTCGCCTGCCCACGCGGCCGGCATCGATGCGGCCGAGAGGAGCTGCCCCGGTTCGAGGGGCGCGTACAGCTCCGCATGGGACCGGACGGCGTCCGGTCCCACCCGGTGCAGGAGCATCCCGGGCCCGAGTCCGCTCGGATCGTCGACGCCCATGGCCGCCATGATCTGCAGGGCGCTCTTGACCGTCGCCTCCTGGAAGCGCTGGACGCGCCGTGCCTTGTCCTCGACGTCGAGGGCCCGGGCGCGCCTGCGGTCCTGGGTGGCGACCCCGACGGGACAGGTGTTGGTGTGGCAGCGCTGTGCCTGGATGCACCCGAGCGCGAACATCATGGCCCGGGCCGAGTTCGTGTAGTCGGCGCCCTGGATCAGCCGCTTGACGATGTCGCTTCCGGTGGCCACCTTGCCGGAGGCGCCGATCCGTATCCGGTCGCGCAGGCCCGCGCCGACGAGCGCGCGATGGACCGTCGTCAGGCCTTCGGTGAGGGGAAGGCCGACGGTGTCCGCGAACTCCAGCGGCGCGGCCCCGGTGCCGCCCTCCGCCCCGTCGACGACGATGAAGTCGGGCGTGATGTCCTCCTCCAGCATCGCCTTGCAGACGGCGAGGAATTCGCGGCGCGATCCCACGCACAGCTTGAAGCCCACCGGTTTGCCCCCGGAGAGTTCCCGCATGTGGTGGAGGAACCGCACCAGTTCCCGGGGAGTCCGGTAGACGCGGTGGTACGGCGGCGAGATCACGGTGCGGCCCTCGGGGACACCCCGGACAGCGGCGATCTCCCGGCCGACCTTGGAGCCGGGCAGGACGCCTCCGATGCCGGGCTTGGCGCCCTGGCTGATCTTCAGCAGGACGCAGGCGACCTGGTCGAGTGCGGCCTTCTCCGCGAACTGGCGCGGGTCGAAGCCGCCGTCCTCGCCGCGGCAGCCGAAGTATCCCGTGCCGATCTCCCAGACGAGGTCCCCGCCGGGGGAGAGGTGGTGCTCCGATATCCCGCCCTCGCCGGTGTCGTGCGCGAAGCCGCCGCGCCGGGCCCCCTCGTTCAGGGCGCGTATCGCCCGGTGGGAGAGGGCACCGAAGCTCATCGCCGACACGTTGAGCAGGGCCATGTCGTAGGGCCGGTCGCACCCGGGGCCCCCGATCCGGACCTTCGGCGGCGCGGTCGGCACAGGGAGCGGGGCCATGGAGGGGACGAGGTACTCGGTGCCGGGTTGTTCCAGCTCCAGCTCGGTTCCGAAGGGGTCCTCGCCGTCCGTCCCCTTGGAGCGTTCGTACACGATCGAGCGGGTGTCGCGATCGAAGGGCACGCCGTCGACGTTCCGTTCGACGAAGTACTGCTGCACTTCGGGACGGATCGACTCCATCGCGAACCGCAGGTGTCCCAGGACCGGGTAGTTGCGCAGGATCGAGTGACGCCGCTGCGCGAGGTCGTACGAGGCGACCGCCGCGAGCAGCAGGGTGGGGCCGGCCGCGCACCACCACCAGGGGGACACGGCGAGGGCCAGCAGGCCGGAGGCGAGCGCGGCGAGTGCCACGGGAAGAATCTTCACCATGGACGGCCGTCTGTCCCGGATGGGCTGAGCCAAGCACGGAGGGGCGGGAGTGACGAGGGGAGCGGAAGCGCGATGTCCGAGTGAGACTCCTTCCTGTCGTGCGAGGAGGTCACCCCGGACGAGCTGGGGCTCGGGGCAGGCTGATCGGCCGGAAATCCCACTCCCGCGGGTCACACCGCGCCCTAGACTGCGACCGCTCCAAGACCTGGAGATGATCGGAAGGGTGTGCAAGATGAGACGAGCACTGATCAGTGCATTCGCGGCCGCGGCGTTGGTGGTGACCGGCGGGAGCGTCGCCACCGCTTCCGACAGTGCTCCGCCGCGCACCACGCACGGTCCTTGCCAGTACAGCCAGACCCCGGACGAGCCGCCGGCGCGCCGTGTCCCGCTGCCGCCCGACCCACGGCGCACCCCTGATCGCGGCACGGTCGACCTGGCTGTTCCGACCAGCCAGGGCCCGCTTCCGCTGCGCTTGGACCGGGCCAAGGCGCCGTGCACGGTCCAGAGTTTCCTGCACCTGGCACGGCACGGTTTCTACGACCGTACGGTGTGTCACCGCCTGACGGCGTACCCGACGCTGAAGGTCCTGCAGTGCGGCGACCCGACCGGCACCGGTGAGGGCGGGCCCGGGTACAAGTACAAGGACGAACTCCCGGTGGACCTGCCGCCCGCGGCCACGGATCCCACGGGCACGCGCCGGCTCTACGGACGCGGCCTGCTGGCGATGGCCAACGCCGGCCCGAACACGAACGGCTCACAGTTCTTCGTCGTCTACGGCGACTCCGCGCTGCGACCGAACTACACGGTGTTCGGCACGGTCGGCCCCGCCGGTCTGGTGACGCTCGACAAGGTCGCCGCCGGAGGCATCGAGCCGACGGCGGAGGACCCGGCACCGGTCGACGGCACCCCCGCACTGCGGACGGAGCTGCTGCACGTCCGGCTGTCCTGTCGGCACTGACGCACCGCGTCGGAGAGCGCACCCCTGTGCGCCCCGCCCGTCAGCCGCCCAGGATCTCGTCGTTCGGGTCGAAGGTGTGGTCGTCGGCCGGCAGGTTGTCGAGGATGTCGGAGTGGATCTCTCCGGTGAGCACGGAGAGGATGAACCGGGCACTCGGCACCGGGTGGTGCTCCCACTCCGGTCCGCGGCCCGCGTTCGCCAGGACGGTCCAGTCCTCGGGGCGCACGTTCTCGCCGGTGAGCCAGTAGAGGTAGGCGCCCGTCCCCTCGATGTACGCGAAGGGGAGCAGCCCCGCGCCGTCGTCCTCCAGCTGCTCGGGACGGGGCTCGGGGCCGATCTCCCACAGCCGGGCCAGTACCTCGGCGCGCTCCCCCTTCATGGCCAGGAGGTCGTAGTCGGGGTCGGCGCAGTCGGGCTCCAGGATCCAGATCGTCTCGTCGAAGACGCCCCCGCCGTAGGCGTCGACGAGGTCCTTGAAGTCCTCCGGCAGGGCGCTGCCCAGGCGGGCCTCGACCTCGGGCCAGGCCCTCGGCCGGCGCTCCGCCGGCGGGGGGACGAGGCGGGTGAGCTGTTCCACGTCAGGGTGCATCAGGGTGTCTCCGGGAGAGGGCTCAGGGCTTGGGGACGTTCAGGATAGTGATGTGGTTGGTCGGGGACGCGCCTTCGTAGGGGGTGAACTGGAACCCCTTGTTTCCGGTGGCGTGGATCGACAGGCCGATCGGGACCAGGTCCGTCGGGTCGTTGGTCCGGTAGATCGGGGTCACTGTGTAGTTGATCGTCTCGTTGTTCTTGTCCACGGCGTGCCGGATCTGGTCCTCGATCGCCTTCATGACCGGGCTGTTGGCGTTCCGGTGCATGGCCACGAAGTTGCGGGTGTCCTTGTTGGAGCCGCCGATCTGGGCGCCGAGCAGGTGGGTCTTGTTCCAGCCCTTGTACTTCTGGTAACCGACGACGTTCGTCGGCGGCTTGGTCTTGCCGCCCGTCATTCCCGGTTCGATCCTCGCGCGCATGGTGCCGGACCGGCCGCCCGGTCCGGTGCTGAACCGGACGCGGCCGCCCCAGGTGGGGTCGTTCTCGTCGCACGGGGTCAGGCCGAGCGGATCCTGGAGGGTGAAGGGGTTGTCGACGTAGGCGAACGGGTTGGGGCCGGGGTCGAGTCCGAGCGGGTCGAGCGTGAGGTAGCGCGCGGTCTCCGGGTCGTAGTGGCGGAAGTAGTTGTGGTGGAGTCCGGTCTCCGGGTCGTAGTACTGGCCGGGGAAGCGCAGTGGTGTGTACGAGGAGGCGTCCCGGTTCCACACGGTGACGCCCCAGACGGTGCTGCGGCTGTGCCAGGCGATGTGCCCGTTCTCGTCGACCATCTCGGTCGGCGTGCCGACGAGATCCGTCACGATGGCGAAGAAGCGCTGGTCGACGATGTCCTGCGGGGCTTCGGCGGCCGACTTGCTCTCGACCTGGAGCAGCGGCCGGTAGCCGTCGTGCTCCCAGGTAAGATGGACCGCTTCGGCGGTGTCCCGGCCCCGCGTGGTCTGCTCGACCAGGGTGCTGCCGTCCCAGGAGAACAACGTCTCCTCGACGACGGACGTGCCGTCGGCTGCCAGCCGCTCCTTCGCCACGCGGCGGCCGAGCGGGTCGTACCGGTAGCGCCAGCGGGTCCCGTCGGGGGTGGTGACGCCCGTGAGGCGGTCCTCCGCGTCCCAGGCGTAACGCCAGGTGTCCGGCTTGCGGGACAGCCGGGTCTTCTGACGCAGCACCACGCGGCCCTGGGCGTCGTACTCGTAGCGCACGGCCCCCGCGCCGACGAGTCGGCTGCCCTCGTACCGCCGGCCGCCGGTGGCCTCCGCCCCGGGCATGGTGGCGGGCCAGGAGGCGTGGTGCTGGTTGCCCGCCTCGTCGTACGCGTAGTTCTCCTGCCATCCGGGCCCCTCGGCGGCGGTGACGCGCCCGGTGCCGTCGAGGGAGAAGGCGCGTCGTGTGGCCCGGGAGCCGGTGACGGCGAGCAGTCGCCCGTCCTGGTCCCAGCTGTAGCGACGCTCCCTGCGGCGGTCGGCCGCGGTGGCGCCGTCCTCGGTCGCGGGGGCGGACGGGGCGAGGACCTGGGCCTCCAGCCGGCCGACGGGGTTCCAGGTGTGGGCGAGGCGGAAGACGTCCTCGAGGGTCCGGGTGATCTCGCGGCCGACGGCGTCGTAGGTGAACCGCAGGGTCCGTCCGGCGACGGTGAGGGCGTCGCGGTGGCCGGCCTCGCCGTAGGACTGCCGGGTCACGGTCCCGGACGGCGTGGTGCGGGTGAGCCGGCGGCCGGCGGCGTCGCAGGTGGTGGCCACGGTCCGGCCGTCGACGGTCTCGGCGACGACGCGGCCGACCGCGTCGTAGGCGTACTCCAGGACGGACTCGGGTGACTCGGCCCGCAGGAGGCGTCCGTCGGCGTCGTGCGCGTAGTGGACGAGGTGACCGGCGATGTCCTTCTCGACGAGGTTTCCGACGCTGTCGTAGCGGTAGCCGGTGGTCTGCCCCAGCGCGTTGGTGCGGCCGGTGAGCATGCCCGCCGCGTCGTAGGCGTACGAGGTGGTGCTGCCGTCGTAGTCGGTCTCGGCGATCAGCCGGCCGGTCGCGTCGTAGGCATAGCCCCAGGTCAGCCCACGGGCGTCGGTGGTCGCGACGAGCCGCCGCTCCGAGTCGTGACGGAAGCCGATTCGCGTGCCGTCCGGGTTCCTGATCTCGGTCGGCAGGTCGAAGTGGGTGTACGCGTACGCGGTGGTCCGGCCCGACGGGTCCGTGTACCGGAGGCAGTTGCCCTCACCGTCGTACGCCCACTGCTCGGCGGTGCCTGCGGAGGAGGTGCGCGAGGTCAGAGCGCCTTCGACGGACCAGGTCAGCCGCGTGCCTCCGCCGAGCGGGTCGGTGACCTCTGCCGGCCGGCCGAACGCGTCGTAGGCGCACCGGGTGACTGCTCCGGTGGGGTCCGTCAGAGCGGTGGCCAGTCCGGCCCGGTCGCGCTCGATGGTCACCGTGTTGCCGACAGGATCGGTGACGGAGGTGGTGGCGCCCCGTCCGTTGGAGGTGTAGGTGGTGCGGGCGCCCGCGGGGTCGGTGAGCATGGTGCGGTTCCCGTGCTCGTCGTACCGGTGGTGCCAGGTCGCGCCGTTCGGCTCGGTCACGGTGGCGGGCAGGCCGAGTTCGTTGTACGAGACGCTGGTGATCCGCCCGTCGGGCCGCAGGACGCTCGTGGGGCGTCCCTTGTCGTCGTACGTGATGCGCACGGTCGCCCCGAGCGGGTCGCCGGCGGAGACGACGCGGTCGTGTTCGTCGTACGAGCTGGTGCTGGTGTGGCCGAGGGCGTCCGTCCACGCGACGAGGCGGTAACGGGCGTCGAACCGGAACGCGGTGGTCGCCCCGGTGGAGTCGGTGTAACGGGTGGTCCTGTGGGACTCGTCGGCGTGGTCGTACGACAGCGTGGCGGACATGATGCCGTCGGGGCCGACCGTCTCGGCTACGCGGCCCGCGGAGTCGTACACGTAGCGGAACGTGCTGTCGTTGCGGTCCGTCCACGAGGTGATCCGGGCGTCTCCGTCATACGCGAACAGGGACGGCAGTCCGGAGGAGTTGGTGACCCGGGAGAGGTTGCCGTGCTCGTCGTAGCCGTAGGACAGCACAGTGACGGGACCCGTCGGGGTGCGGAGGGACAGCTCCGTGATCCGGCTGCCGTCGGTGGCCAACTGGGCCTGGTAGCCGCCGTCGTGGGCGATGACGCTCGGCGAGCCGTCCGGGCGGCGGGCGAAGGTGACGCCGTTGCCGTGGCGGTCTTCCACCTCCGTCAGCCAGTACGCGGTGGAGGCCGCGTAGGGATCGCCGGTGAAGTACCGGGAGAGCCCGGTGTCGGGATCGGTGACGCGGTACGTCGTCCGGGCGTCCGCTTCCTCGCTGTGCGACAGCGCCAGACGCGGGCCCTCGACGGGCAGGACCGGATCGTCGCCGGCGGCGGGAACCCGGGGGTAGACCAGGAGGCTGCCGTCCTCCCGGGCCCATATGAGCCCGCCCCCTGTCGGATCGACCTCCAGCCGCTCGTCCAGGGTGGACGCCCAGCTGCGGCCGAACCACTGACCGTAGCGGTACTGCGAGAGGTGGACACGGCGCAGGGTCAGGGGAAGCACACCCGGCAGGTCGAGGTCGGTCTGCGCCAGGATCATCTCTCCCGTCGCCACGTCGATGGGGTCACCCTCGCAGTGCGTCCTGTCCAGCGGGATGCTGTTGCGCTGTGCGTCCCCGCGGGCGTTGCGCAGGGCGTTGGGCCGGGTTCGGACGTCGTCGTCGCGACGTCGGTCGCCGGAGCCCGGCTTGCCGCCCCCGCCGCCTTCGTCGTGGTCGCCCTTGCGCTGACGGGCGATGCGGTCGCGGGTGTTGTCGTCGTTGTTCTTGTGGTCCTTGGAGATCTGTGTGACGGCCTTGGGGAGTGTCTCGCCGATGTGGTCGCCCATGGTCTTGGCGGACTTCACCAGTGCGCCCATGGCCTTCTCGATGACCGGGTCCAGCGCGTCGGCGATGTCGTCCCGGCCCTTGTTGCGGCCCTGATGCCCCTTGGCTCTGGTCAGCTTTCCGGCGGTCCTGCCGTGGATGCCGACGCTGACACCGTTCAGCCTCGTGCCGGCCTGGTCGTGTTCGTCGTGCTCGATGTGGAAGCCCTTGCCCTTGCCGCCACCGCCACCGCCACCGCCCCCGGCGGAGGCGAGCGTCAGGCCCTCCTTGGCGCCCTGCACCCCCTGGCCGAAGCCGTCCTTGCCGGCCTGCTTCGTCTGGTCGAGGTCGACACCGTTCTGAACGCCCAGCGCGTCCATGCTCACCTGGACGACCAGGTCCGCCGCCATGTTCTCCAACGCGGCCACGACCGGCTCGGTCATGACGGAGACGATGTGGCCGACGGCCTCCTCCATCGCCTGTGTGATCAGCTTCAGCAGTTGCTTCTTCGTGAACGCGATCGCTCCCGCGCCGAGCAGCGCGGACAGCCCACCGGTCACCGGGATGAGCGCCATGGCGAGTCCGGTCTGCCCGGCCAGGACCCCGAGTTCCGCGACGGCCTTCCACTTCATGGCCTCGATCGCGCCCGCCGCGAGGTCCAGTGCCTCCGCGATCGTGCGGGCAGCGGAGACCATGTCCTTGAGGTGCTTGCCCTTGACCTGGGTCCAGTGCTCGTTGAGCGCGTCCATCGCCTCGCCGTGCCCCGACGACAGCAGACGCTCCATGTGGTTGTTGGCGAGCTGGCCGTCGTCGGCGAGGTCGTCCGCGAACTCCCGCAGCGCGTCCGCCATGTCGCGGTACGCGTCCTCGTCGACGTTGGGCCAGTTCACCCCCACCAGATCCAGCAGCGTGTCCGCCCAGTCCGGCACCGTCACAGCCATGGTCGAAAAGCCCCCGTGCGTAAACGTGTTCGCAGAATGCGAGTGCGAACACTTTGTCACGGGAGGACGCACATGATCAACGCGACCTCGCTCTCGTCCGGATGGTGGCGAAGCGGCCGACGCCCGGGGCGGGCGCCGGCCGCTTCTCCGGCCTTCCGGGCTACTGCCAGGCGCAGTGGACGTGGTTGCCCTCGTCCAGGGCTTCCGTCGCGCCGTACGCGCGGCAGGCGCTGACGAAGGTGGCGTTGCTGACGGACATGTTGTCCGCGTCGAACGCGATGCCCCTGTAGTGGTTCGAGTTCGACGAGTGGTCGCCGCCCGCGATCTCGGTGACCAGGAAGGTGTAGCCCCGCTCCGTGGCCAGCTTCAGCATGCCGTTGAGCATGGCCGTGGAGAGCCACACCTCGCGCTCGCCGACGTCGCCGTAGTTGCTGGTCTCGGCGGTGGTGCCGTTCTTTGTGTCGGTGATGTTCGCCTGGGCCGTGGAGTCGGCGTCGACGACCCCGCTCACGTGATAGGTGAGCAGGGAGATACGGGAGTTGGCGTCGATCGACGCTGCGAGCTGGGCGCGGCCGGTGCCGCCCCCGCCGCTGCCGGAGCCGCCGACCAGGGCGTTCCAGGTGTTCGGGCCCACGATGCCGTCCGCCGTCAGGCCGTGCTTGGACTGGAAGTCCTTGGCGGCGTTGGTGGACGCGGTGCCGAAGGCACCGTCGACGACGAGGCCGTACCCGTAACGGTTCAGCTGGGTCTGGGCCGCTCTGGCAGCGTTGCCGGTGCTGCCGCTCTGCACCGTGGCGACCAGCTTGGGCCAGGTCAGCGGACCCACCGAGCCATCGGCCGTGAGCCCGTTGGCGCTCTGGAACGCCGAGACCTTCGTCTCGGTCGCGGGACCGAACCGGCCGTCGGCCGCGATCGCGTACCCGCGGTGGTTGAGCAGGTGCTGGATCGTCGTCACCTGGGCCCCGCTGTCGCCGTTGGCGATGACGGGCCAGGTGGCGGCCGAGGCGGAGTTCGGCCCGAGCAGGACGGCCACCATCGCGGTGATGACCGCGGCGACCAGCGCCGGGAAGCGTCTGCGCATGTCTCTCCTTCGCGTGCTGCGCCGGCCCGTGTCAGCGGTAGCGGACGTGCAGGTGGTTGTCGTGGTTCGGGTACTGCGTGGTCAGGCCCTCGGAGATCAGCGTCGGGTCGTTGAAGTAGACGACCTCGATGTGCCCGGGGGCCGCCGCGCGGATCGCCTGCACGAGCTGGCGGGTCGCCGCCCGGTCGTAGGTGCCGGACTGCCAGGTGATCCGGCCCGCCGAGCACTGCGCGGAATCGGTGCGGATCGGCCAGATGTCGATGTCGAGCCCGACCTCGTGGCTGGCGTGGCCCGGGATGTCGCCGCCGTGTTCGAAGCCCGCGTCGCCCATCGGCAGCTTGCCCTGGCCGGTCGAGGCGAACGACGCGGCTGCGGCCTCCAGCTGGCCGACGGCCGCGGCGGTGGCCCAGTTCGCGGTCGCGTTGCCGTCCGGGTTCTGGTCGCAGATGTTGGTGAAGTTCACCAGCTCGTAGTGCCAGACCAGGTTGCGCCAGGTGTCGGGGCCGACGACCCCGTCGGCGGAGAGGCCCGCGTGGCTCTGGAAGTTCTTCACCGCGGTGGCGGTCCCCGGGCCGAAGTCGCCGTCGACCGTGAGGCCCGCCGAACGCTTGGCGTTGAGCAGGTGCTGCACGGCCTTCACGGCCGATCCCTTGTCACCCTGGCGCACCGTGGCGACGAGCTTGCCCCAGGTGTTCGGGCCGACGATGCCGTCCGCCGTCAGGCCCTGGGAGCTCTGGAAGGCCTTGACGGCGGTCGCCGTGCCGGAGCCGAAGACCCCGTCGGCGGCCACGGACTGGCCGTGCGCGCCCAGCAGGTACTGGAGGGCGACGACGTCGCTGCCTCGGTTGCCCGAGCTCTGCAGGTGGTACGCCGCTCCCGCGAACGCCTGGGCCGGGGTGCCCGTCTGGACGAACAGGGCCGTGGTCAGGGCGAGGAACAGGGCGATCCGTGCGCTCCGCTTGCGCAGACCGGATGATCGGAGCATGGTGCGATTCCTCTCGTGTCGAATCATGTCGGGCTCGGTTGCGATGGGTTGAGGGGATGGGGGACGCGAGGCGGGTCACGCGCGCGGGGTGTGCCCGGCATGTCTCCCTGGACGTCCTCGTGACGTGCTCAGGGGACGGGGTGCCCGAAGGTCAGGCCGTGCCTGTGCTCCAGCTCCCGGATGCGCGGCAGCAGGCCGCGTTCCAGCGCGCGGAGTTCGTCGCGGTGCGCCGCCTCGAAGGCGGTGCGGCGGGCGGCACGCAGGGGTTCCCGGACCGCTTCCACCGGGGCCATGCAGACGGCGTAGGCAGCCCCGAGGCCCCGGTCGGCGCGGGCGGCCTCCGCCCCGTCCTCGATGCCCTGGACGGTGCGGTCGACGAGGGCGAAGAAGCCGTCCTCGTCCTCGACCTCGACGCCGTACCGCGTGAGGCAGCCGGGCAGGGTCCGCAGGGCCTCGCGGGCCCGGGGGTCGTCCCGGACCGCCGAGACCTCCGGCCACCACAGCGACTGGAGCGGCGAGTACAGGTCCTTGAACTCCTTGGCCGCGGCGCGGCCCTCCGCCTCGCAGCGTTGTTGCGCGGCCCGGTCCGCCCGGCCCGCCGCCCGGCCGCTCGGGGAGGCCGACGGCAGGGCGGGCACGCTCATCGTGAGGCCGTGCCGCCCGATGAAGCCCAGGTCGGGCAGGTCGGACCAGCCGATGTACACGGGGGGCGGCACCTCGGCGGGCCGCACGCCCGCCCGCTCCGCGCACTCCTGGAGCCGGGCGTGGCCCACCAGTTGGGCGAAGCCGTCGAGCCCCTGGGTCAGCCTGCTGTCCGTACCGGTCGCGGGCAGCACCATCGCCGTCAGGTCCCGCTCCGCAGGCAGGCCCCGCGCCACCGTCGGCGGCCGTGCGGGGCCCGGCGCGGTGGGGAGGGACGCCGTGGCGAGACCGGGCGCGGCGCCCCCGCAGCCCGTCAGGGCGGCCGCCGCGATGACGGCGCCCAGGGCCGCCGAGGTGATCGGTCTCTTCTTCACGGTGTTTCGTGCCTCTCGGTTGTCCGGGCGCCGCGGGGCCGTCATGCCGGTGGCCCCGCGGCGTACTGCCGATCCGCCGGGGAGCGGGTCAGTGGGTGATCCGGACCGTGTCGCCGCCGTCGAGCAGGCTGGAGACGCTGAACTGGGTGCCGGCGGAGAGGCCGGTGATGAGCCAGTAGGTCGAGTCGTTGACGCTGTGGGAGCCGTCGGACGCCTGGACGTACCGCTTCGAGCCGGTCACCCAGCCGGACGACTTCTTGTAACGGCCGGCGTAGTGGTCGTAGGTGCGGCTGCCGGAGTTGTACGAGTAGGTCAGGTTCAGGTCACCGCAGCCACTGGAGGCCTTGGTGGCGATGGTGCCCTGCGACTCGTACTCACCGGTGGTGAGGGTGGTGACCGTGCACGCCTGGGCCGAGGCGGAGGCCGCCGGGGCGAGTGTCACGCAGGTGGCGGCGAGACCGGCGAGGGCGAGGGCACCTGCGGTGAGGGTGGTGCTGCGGATGCGACGCATGTCATGACTCCCGTGGTCGGTTGGGTGGTGGGGACGGGCGGTGCGAGAGGGGCCTGTTCCGGCCGCCGCTTTTTTCGGCCCAGCGGAATCCTGACCATGCCGACCGGCGAATGCGTAGGTCCCATCGCCCACTCGGGACACTCCCGGGACGCGCGCCCACCGGGACGCGGGGGAGGGGACACGAGGGGACGGGACAGGAACAGGGAAGGGACGGGGAGGGACGGGCAGCGGGAGGCCAGGAACCCGGGGTACGTGAGAGGGGGTGAGGCGGGAGACCGCCTCACCCCCTCTCCCGTACCGGGACACCGGCCACTCAGCCCAGCAGCCGGCTCCAGGTGCGGGCGTCCGCCACGCCGTCGGCCGACAGGCTCGCCGAGGTCTGGAACGCCCGCACTCCCGCCTCGGTGCCCGGGCCGAAGCCGCCGTCGACGACCAGCGTCTGACCGCGCGCGTTGAGCTGGCCCTGCAGCGCCTTCACCGCGTCGCCCTGCGCTCCACGCGCGAGCGGGTTGGCGAGCTGGTGCCAGGTCTGGTTTCCGGCCACGCCGTCGACCCCGGCCCGGTTGGTCGACTGGAAGGCACGCACCGCGCTCTCGGTCGCCGGCCCGAAGGAGCCGTCGGCCACGACCGTGGCACCCCGGGAGTCGAGCAGGTACTGCAGCGACCTGACGCGCTCGCCCGAGTCACCGAGCCGCGCCACCGGCCAGCCGCCCCACGCCGGGCTGCCGCCGATCCGGGCGGCGACGTCGGCCCTGAGCTGCGGCAGCAGCGCGTACAGCCGGTCGCCGGGGCACTCGGTGTTGTTGAAGTCCCGGTGCCCGAAGATCTGGTAGGCGCGCAGCCCGTACTGGGAGCAGATGTACGCGCAGAGGTCGACCAGCTTCGCGTACTGCGCCGACCGCGGGTCCACCGACGTGTACGTGCCCTCGTTCTCGATGCCGACGGCGACGGTGTTCTGGCTGGTGCAGTGCGCCGACTCGACCTGCTGGGTACCGGCGGCCAGCGCGGCGACGCTGGAGTGCCTGCCCTCGGTGATCCAGCCGCCGCGGCTGATCGTGAAGTGCTGGCCCGAGTCGATCCAGCCCCGCGCGTCCATGTGGTCGGCCTGGATCGACCGGGACAGATCGAAGGCGTGCGCCTGCGAGTAGTCGGTGCTGTTCGGGGTCGCCGTGTGATGGACGATGATCTTCTGCGGTCCGGTGGCCAGCAGCTTCACCGGGGTGCTCGGCTCGCGGGCGCTCCAGGCCACGCACCCGGAGATCACCGGTCCGGCGAGCGCGGTGCCCGCGGCGGCGCGCGCGGTCCCCGGCAGCGCGGTCCCCAGGACCGCTCCGGCACCGAGGGCGAAGGCCCCGGACAGCAGCGCGCGGCGTCGCGGACGCGGCATCGGCAGGTCGCTCATCGTCTCTCCCCATGTGTTCGGCAGCCGCCCCGCACAACGCGGAGCGGCGGCCGAATGCTATGAGCAACCTCCCTGTCCCATCAGCGAGTCCCGCACCTCAGACTTGGGCGCGTCGGCTTCTCGGGACGCCCCGGGATCCCGCCCGGCGTCACCGCCTCAGGGCTGCGGGGCGTCCTGCGAGGGGTCGCACTCCTGCTCCTTGACCTTCGGGATCACTCCGCAGATGGAGATGGTCGAAAGGGGGTACTCGGCCACCGACAGCATCCGCGTGTAGGTGTCGCGGTCCACCCGGATGGTGGACTCCTCCGTCCGGCTGCCCTTGTCGGTGATGATCACACCGTCGCCGATCGCCCCGTTCTCCAGCCGCCCCCAGACCGCCTGGCAGGAGGCACTGTGCCGGAGCTGGATCCGCAGCCCGCGCAGGTAGAGGAGCCGGACGGTCTTCGCGTCCCACTGGCAGTTCATCGTCTGCGGTTCGCGTCCGAGGCAGGACTCCCCGGAGCAGCCGGGCAGGGGGTGGTCGGACTCGGCGCCGGGCGTGCGCTCGGCCGCGCCCTGGGCCGTCACCACCCCCGAACTCTCGCCGCTCACCGTCGGCTTGCCCGCGTCCGACCGCGCGCCGTCCGGAGCGGACCGCACTCCGAGGACGGCGATCACGACCAGGGCGCCCACGACCGCGCCGATCGCCATGTGGACGAGCGGCCGAACCCGTCCGGCGGGGCGGGGCCCGGGCCAGGCGCCGCGGTCCGGATCCGGCGCGGCGCCGGGGGCCGTGGCCGCGCCTCCGAAGGGCTCCGCGGCCGGACCGGCCCCGGCCCGCGCGGGCCTGTCGGCGCCGTCGGGCTCTCGGGGCGAGGACCGCGCGCCACCCGGCGCGGGCCGCTCCTCCCGTACGGGTCCCCTCTCCCGTACGGGTTCCCCGTCCCGTACGGGCTTCCCCGGGCCCGTCGGCTCCTCCGGTTCGGGCGCCGTCGCGCCCCGGCCCTCGTCCCGCCCCTCACTCAGGCCGTCCGTCCCCTCTCGCTCTCCCCGCTCTCCCCGCTCCGGCTCCTGCTCCCCCCGGCCCTCTGGTCCGGCTCCGTCGCGTCTGCTTCTCCGGGCCAGCTTCTCGGCGTGTTCCCAGAGGGCGACCAGGGGCGTGGGGTCCTGTCCGACCACGTCCGCGAGCTGCTGGATCGCGGCTCGGCTCGGCCACTGCTTCCCGTTGAGGAAGCGCTCCCAGGACGAGCGGCTGTAGTGCGTCTTCTCGGCGAGCCGGCCGTAGCTCAGACCGAACTCCTCCTTGATCTGGCGCATCCCCGCCAGGACCCGTTCGCGGACGGCGCTGAGTTCGGCGTCCCGCCGACGCCGCTCGTCCCGGTCCTGCTTCTCGACAGCAGTCATTCGAAGCCTCCCCCGTGTTGAACCCCCCTTGCAGGCAAGGGAGTTCATGAATAACTTGCCGCTGCCTGCGGCAGGACTTTGTCACACCGGGACACCTGCGAAACAGCGGACTCACAGACCTCCAGGGCCCGTGCGAGTGATCTGCGCCACAAGGGGCCGCGTGGCATGAGTCGTCCCGCCCCATCCCGTCCCGCACGCCCCCGGCGTCCCGCGCGTCCCGGTCCCGTCCCGTATCGCTCGCGAGAGGCTCCGAAGCGACCAACCCGGCAGCACCATGACTTCGGCCGCTCCCTGATCCACCGCGAAGACAAGGACTCCGAGTGATACCCACCCGAACGCCGGACCTCCGGCGCCGCCTGCCGCTCGCCCAGGCGGCGCTCGTGCTGGCCGCCGCCCTGCTCGCCGTGCTGGCGCCCGCCGTCCCCGCGCACGCCCTGGACTCCACCACCTGGATCCAGCGCAACCTCGCGGGCATCGGCTATCTGTCGGTCGGCGGGATCGACGGCGTCTACGGCGCACAGACCACCGCCGCGGTCCGCTCCTTCCAGCAGGACAACGGGCTCGCCGAGGACGGCGACTACGGCAGCCGCACCGAACTCGCCCTGCACAACAAGGTGAAAGAGGTGCAGCGCAAGGCCGGCGCCACGGCCGACGGCGCCTACGGCGACGGCACCAAGTCCAAGGTGACGTCCTGGCAGCAGGCGAACGGCCTGTCCGCCGACGGCGTCGCGGGCACCGCGACCATGAACGCGATGCGGGTGGCCCGTACCGTGAAGATCACCGCACAGTGGAAGATCGGCGAGCACGGGTGGTCCGTGAGCGGCCAGTTCGGCTGCCTCGACAACCTCTGGATCCGCGAGAGCACGTGGAAGGTGTACGCGACGAACCCCTCGTCCGGCGCCTACGGCATCCCGCAGTCGCTGCCCGGCGACAAGATGGCCGCGGCGGGCCCCGACTGGCAGACCAACCCGGCCACCCAGATCGAGTGGGGACTCGACTACATCAAGTCCCGCTACAGCACTCCGTGCGGGGCGTGGTCCTTCTGGCAGTCCCACAACTGGTACTAGAAAAAGAGGAGTTCACCATGACATCGGCATCCGACCTGTCCCGCCGTTCTCTGCTGCGCTTCGGCGCCGGCGCCGCTGCGGCCACCGGCCTTGCCGTCGGCGGCGGTCTGGTCCTGGCCTCCCCGGCCGCCGCGTACGGCTGGCCCTCGCAGCTCGCCCAGGGCGCGAGCGGCGCGGCCGTCACCGAGCTCCAGATCCGGATCGCCGGCTGGGCGGCGGGCTCGGCCCAGCAGACGTACGTCACCGTCGACGGCCAGTTCGGCCCCGGCACCGGCGCGGCGCTGCGCCGCTTCCAGGCGGCGTACGGGCTCTCCGCCGACGGAGTGGCCGGGCCCCAGACCTTCAGCCGGCTCAACGCGCTGGAGAGCTCCGACGGCTCGACCGCGCACTTCGACTTCTCCGAGTTCCAGAGCAAGGACGGCTCAGGCTTCTCGGGCGGCAAGGTGGGCGCGGCGACCGTGAAGGAGAACGTGCGCCGCAACATGTACAAGCTGGAGGCGCTGCGCAAGAAGTGCGGCGACCGGGCCGTCACGATCAACTCCGGCTTCCGCAGCATCTCCCACAACTCCTCGGTGGGCGGCGCCTCGAACTCCATGCACCTGTACGGCATCGCCGCGGACGTAGCCCTCTCCGGGCTGTCCACGAAGAGCATCTACCAGAAGGCCGAGACCTGCGGATACTCGGGTCTGGAGACGTACACGGTGTCGTGGCAGCACGTCGACTCCCGGGTCGAGTACCCGTACGGCTCGCAGTCGTGGTGGTGGGAGGACGGCGTGGCCTGAGCCCGGACGCGCGCCCGCCACGGCGGGCACAGGAGGTGCGGAGTGGAACGAGATACGCGCTTCCCCTCTCCAGGCCTCGTCATGCCGTGCGGGCCCTCCCCTCCGGGGTCCGCACGGCTCCCTCCGCCCCGCCCTGACCGCCGCGGGGCGTGCACGCCGGGTGGGACGGCCACTCCGTCGACGCCGACCACCTCGGTTTCGGCGTCGCCGTCATCACCCCGCAGCCGCTCCCTTCCTGAGCGCCGACCCGGCGGCAAGGCCGATGGGCGACGGTCAAGCCGTTGTCAGCCGTCGGCCCTAAGGTCGGCCTATGACATCAGACCTGGTCCAGAAGTCATGGACTCGCATCGACGCGTGGCTGCGCGAGCACGCGCCCCGCACCTTCGCCACGCTGCGGCCGCCCGCGGGAGACGAGGAGATCACAGCAGCGCAACAGGAACTGGGGGTCACCTTCCCTCCGGACCTGGTCGCTTCACTCCTCCGGCACGACGGGGCGCTGGAGGGACCTGAGGCTTTCCGGTTCAGCACGGGCGACCGGCTGCTCGGAGTGAGCGGAATCCTCGGGGACACCGGGTTCATGCGCGGCATCGACCAAGGCCCCGACGGGGAGAACGAGGACTACTGGCTTCACGGCTACGTGAAGTTCGGTTCCTACGACGTGACGTCGGACGGTCTTCTGACGGACTGCCGTACCGGGCGGGACTCCTTCGGCGCGATCGGGCGGTTCTTCGACGAGACCGGCACCGGTTTCGGACAGGCCGACTCGCTGGGCGAGTATCTGGCCGAACTGGCCGACACGCTTGAGCGCGGCCAGGACGCCGGTGTCGTCACGTTCAACGGCCGGCTGTTCTGGGAGGGGCTTCTGCCCACCAGGCCGCGGTACGGTGCCGACGAGCCCCTTCCCGGTCCTGATGAGCAGCTGCCGGAGCTGGACCTGTCCCACAGTCCCCGCGACCTCCTCCACGTGAGCCACCTGGACGGGCATGAGGAACTCGGTGCGCTGATCGCGGTCCTGCCGTACGAGCGGGTGGTCGAGGCCGCGCGGAAGCAGCTGCGCAGACTGGCGGTCGAATCAGGGCTGAACGACTATCCGGAGGTCAAGGCGGCCCTGGACGCGTGGGAGCGCGGTGCGCTCCCGCCCCAGCCGGACCAGTCCGGCCCGCTCGCCTTGCGTCTCCGCGCGGTGCTCGCGCAGGCCGACGCCGGACGAGATCACACGCGCAGGTGGGCCGCGGAGAGGATAGCGCTCGGGATCTGGGGATCCCCGTACAGGTCCGTGTGCGAGAGCGCGGAGATCCGGAGCCATTTCACTCTCGACTGGCGTGCGGATCTGCATGCGGACCTGGGCCATCCGCCGCTGCCACCGATACCTGACGACCGATTCTGGGGGGCGCTGCGCAACCCTGCCATCGACTCCAGCTGGTACGCGGCCCAGTACGCCCAGGATCAGGACTGACCCCAGGGGTCTCGGTTCCCCGTGAGCGCTTCATACGGCGGTCATCGCCAGACGAGGCGCTCACCAAGGACGCTCAGCGCTGCCGCTCCAGCGTGTGGGCCCCGATCGGAGCGGCACGATGTGCGGACACCGGGCCATGGCTCCGCCGTGACGAGGTGAGAGGGCGAGCGCTGTGCCAAGGCGTGCGTCGCTCAGCCGCGAGAGAGCACCGTGCCGAGGAAACGGATGTGGGGGCGGCCGTCCGGGCCGGGGCGGGACACGGAGGCGCGGACGCCGTAGACGTCCGCGACGAGCTGTTCCGTGAGGACGCCCTCGACCGGCCCGGCGGCCACCACCCGTCCCTCGTGCAGGACCACCACCTGGTCGCAGTGCATCGCCGCCAGGTTGAGGTCGTGCAGTGCCATGACGCATGTGAGGCGCAGGCCCGATATCAGGGTCAGCAGGTCCAGTTGGTGCTGGATGTCGAGATGGTTCGTCGGCTCGTCGAGGAGGAGTTCGCGCGGTTCCTGGGCGAGGGCGCGGGCGAGCTGGACCCGCTGGCGTTCGCCGCCGGAGAGGGTGCGCCAGGTGCGGTGGGCATGACCGGTCAGTCCGGTACGTGTGAGCGCGGACCGGACCGCCTCCTCGTCGTCGCCCGTCGCCGGTGACCAGGCGCGGCGGTGCGGGACGCGGCCGAGTCGTACGGCCTCGGCCACGGTGAGGTCGACCTGGGTGTCGGCGTGCTGCTCGACGACTGCGAGTCGCCGCGCGAGGGCGCGGCGCGGGACGGTGTTCAGTGGGTCGCCGTCCAGGGTCACGACCCCCGCGTCCGGAGTGAGGACACCGGCCAGCACTCTCAACAGGGTGGATTTTCCCGAACCGTTCGGGCCCAGAAGGCCGGTGAGCGTACCGGGGCGCGGCGCGATGGTCACGCCGTCCAGGACCAGTGCGCCGCCGGCGGTACGGGAGACGCGCTCGGCCCGCAGTCCCGTAGGACTGCCGAGATTTGCGGCGGCGTGTTCACCCGACGTCAGCCGCGTCCGGCCCATGCCCCGTGCGACCGCACCGTCATTGCCGTGTCCGGACGCGCAGAGCCTGGACGGACCAGTCGAACACCGGAGCCAGACTCTCCGGGGCCGACCAGCCGTTGACCACTGCGAGGGGCTGGAGGTACCGCTCCCTGCGGGGGTCGTTCACGCTCTCCAGCCGAGTCGCCAGCCGGCGTCGAAGCCCGACGTCGGCGGGGCGGCCGAGGAGGTGCGCGTAGTGCGCCGTGAAGGCCGCGACGATCGGATCGGCCTGGGGCGATGCCGGGTCGATGCCGGCGGTCAGGGCCGGGCCGACCTGATCACGGACGGCTGCGGTGATGTCGCGGCGCGGGCCCGTCGTGTCGCTTCGCGCCTGCTCGGCTGCCTGGTCCTCGGCCATCCGCCGCACGGAAGCGCGGAAATCCGGGTCAAGGTACATTTCGGCCAACTCCACCCACGCCTGGACCTGCTCCGCATCCGGGTTGTCGGGCAGCTCGGGGGTCATCGAGCGCATGACCCCCGCGAACGCGGGGGCGGCGTCAAGACCGCCGAAGACGGCCACGAGGAAATCGCCGATCAGCCGTCGGCGTTCGTCCTCGGAGAGCTGGGCCAGTCGGTGCATGAGTTCCGTCTCCTCAGGTGTGGACCCGCGCTCGGCCACCGCCGTCAGCACCGCGCGCCGCAGGCCCAGGACGCGGATCTGCACTGCCAGTGCTTCGGCGTGCGCCGCTGCGACCTCGGGAAGCGAGAGCTCGCGGTCCACGACCTTGCGGATCGTGGGAAGGTCCAGTCCCAGCTCGCGCAGGGTCCGTACGAGGTCCAGGCGTGCGACGGCGTCGATGCTGTAGAGGCGGTAGCCGGCCGGGCTGCGATCCGTCGGCGCCACGATTCCGCGATCGGAGTAGAACCGAATGGTCTTGACCGTGAGACCGGTCCGCCGAGCGAGCTCGCCGATCGGCGAGGGTGCCGCAGGCTCTCGATCACCTTCGGGTTCGCGACGCGGGATGCGAGGCGGACGGGGGCGAGGCGCCGGTACGCGGGCCACCCGCCACCCGCCCCGCCGTACGCCCCAGGCCGACGGGCCCGCCACCTGGCGGACCCGCTGTGAGGAGCCCGGCCGCGTCGAGGTGGAGATCGAACCCGACGTACGGGGCCGACCGCGCGGCTTCTACGTCTGCGTGTCCCCCGATACAACGGCCGGACAGACCACGCCCCCGCCCTTGCTGGGCCCCCACCGGCACCATGTGCGCGAGCGCTTCCACGTCGGACCGCCGGGCTGGCTGTCGGACGCCGATCTCGAACTGTGCGCGGGCGAGTGCGAGCGCACCGGCCTGACCGGCGCGCTGAACTGCTACCGCGGACTTCGACCAGGGACCGATGAAGGATGGCCGAGGACCCGGCACGCACGGGGTCCGCCCCTCCGCCCCGGGCTCCCTTCGGGAGGGGACCGTGGGCAGAGGGGCGGAAGGGGAGGGGTGAGGTGAGGCGGGCTCAGGTCAGGGCCTGGGCAGAATGCACTCCTGGCGCTTGAGATCCAGGGTGTTGTCGTCTCCGATGCACGCGGCGATCGCCGCGGTCTGGGTGGCGTACCCGCGTCCCTGGTGGACGGTGGTGACCGTCCCGTCGACCTCGCAGGGGTTGTTCAGTTCGCACTCCTTGCCGTCGCGGTTGCTGGTGCTGTTCACGGCGACGAGCTCCCGGGTCTCGGCGTCGATGACGGGCGAGCCGGAGCTTCCGGGCCGGGTGTCGCATTCCTTCGCGTAGCGGATGGCGCGGGTCGATGTGTAGTCGCCCTCCTTGAGGGTCGGGACCACGGCCTCGGCCTGGCACGACCAGACGCTCTCCAGGAAGCTGGACGCCACCTTGATCTTCTGCCCGGGCACGGGCGAGGACGAGGCCAGCGGGAATGCCTCAACCTTGTACTTCTGCTGGATCTCCGCGTACGTGGAGTCCAGTTGTGCCAGCGTGATGTCGGTTCCGGTCATCGTGGCGTAGAGGACCCGCCCGGTCACCGGGCCGAGCTCGCGGCCTGCCGGGCTCATGACGGTGCCTTCGATGGGGGCGTTCTTGTCGGTGATCACTTCACCCGGCTTCGGCCGTCCCGCAGGGTGGCAGTGCCCGTTCGTGAGAAGGAGCGCCTTGTCCTCGTCACGGGCGGTGCGGGGGCGGACCAGCGAAGCGGAGCAGTACGGGAGTTTCACGGTTCCCGCCATGTTGCCGGCCGGTCCCGGGGGGCCCGTCCGGTCGGCGGGGAAACCGGCGCAGCTGCCCTTCGCGGGTGTGCCGTCCCGGAAGAAGTCGAGCACCTTGGAGCCGCACGCGAGGTCCTTGGACTTCATGGTGGAGTGCTCCGCGTCCATGACGGTCAGCAGCGATCCGCCGATCTTCTTGTGCATCATCTTGGCCCATACGTAAGGCGTGACGGTTTCGAACTTGTGGCCGGACAGCTGCAGTCGGCTCTTTCCGGGCTTCAAGTCCCACGGCTTGCCCGCGGGCCAGCCGGCGCAGTTCGCGACGGGCTCGTTGTTGAAGTCGGTGGAAAATGGGTACTTCACCTGCCGTTCCTTCCTTATTCGGACGAGATCGGCATACGTCCGGCCGTCGGGGCTGGCGTTGCACATGAAGGCGTCGTGGGTGAAGCCATAATTACGCCCCATCTCTCCGAAGCCGAAAGACTTCCGGTCCGCATTCTGCTGCGTGGAGGTCACCTCTGCTCCGCTGTCCCGGACCTCCATCAACTTTGCGGCTGATCGCTCCCACCGATCCGGTATGGCTTCCAGGTTGGTATCCAGGAGGGCGGCGAATCCTTCCCGTCCGACCTTCTTCTGCAGCTCCTTCAATGCGGATGCCACCTTCTTGGGCGAGGTTCCGAACCCGTAGGTGGAGTCCTTTCCGGCCAGCCACTTGAAGAACCGCTGGTATCCGGCATCGTATGCGGCTACTTCCGCTTCGACCGCTGCACTCTGACCGACCGGGGACATGATCGAGTCCAGCCACATGCGGTCGACGCGCTTGTCGAACATGGAGCGATAGACTGCGCCCAGCGCCGTCCCGCCGGAATTTCCGTAGAAGTTCATCTTGTTGAAGCCCAGCACCTGCCGGATGCGGTCCATGTCCCGGGCTGCATTCTCCATGCTGATGGAGAGGGCCAGTGCCGGGTCCTTGGCGATGCATGCGCGCTTCGCATCCGCCTGCATCTCGAACATCTCTTTCTCTGTTTCACTCCCCTGGAATTCAGGCTCATCGCAGGAGATCTGGGCGCTGTAGCCGGTCCCGCGGGTGTCGATGCCGATGAAGTCCAGTGTCTCGTTCATGGGCGCCAGACGGCTGCTGAGGAGCTCACGGGCGGACGGGGTGCCGGCCAGACCGGGTCCTCCGGGGTTGCCGAAGAGAGCTCCGGTCCGCTGTCCCGTGGCCTTGACCCTGCTCACCGCGATGTCTATTTTCCTGCCCTCGGGCTTGGAGTAGTCCACCGGGACAGGGATGAGTGTGCATTCGCTGCGGTTGTCGTTGCGATTCCAGTCCGACACCGCATCCCGGCAGAGCTCCCACTGCACGCCTTCCGGGGCCGGGGTGGACGCTGCGTCGGCGGGAACGGCTGACAGGGTGATCAGCGAGGCGGCAACGCTGATTCCGGCTGCAATCGATGGGACGGTCAAATACCGCAAGATGATCTGCACCTCTTCGGTGGGAAACGGCAACGTGGTGGTACGGATGCGGTCCGGCGGGCGCCTCGTGGTGACGGCACCCGGGGCGGGGCCGAACCGGACAGTCGGCAGGAGGTGTGTCCTCCTGCGCCGCTGCTGGACAAAGACTCGTCTGCGAAGGCTGCCGTCGTCCGTCGGAAATGTTTCAGCAGGCACTCGGTCGTGTTTTATCGGTCGAGGCCGGGAGCGACGATCACGTCGGTCGCCGGTGATCTCGGGGTGGACACCCAGACGCTGAGGAACGGGATCCGGGTCGCCGAGCCGCCCTGGCGCCCACTCCGCACCGCAGGCCGCCTCGCAGGCCGTCGGCGACGCCGTTCAAGCGGAGCTGGACGCCGCCCGCTAGAGGATCCGCGAGCCGAAGGAGGAAAAGGACTCTCTACGCAAGGCGGCCCGACGGGGTTGAGGACGGGTGCGTAGGGCGGCAAGGAGGAGAGGGCGAGCCGGTCCCGGGCGCTCGCGCATACCTTGAATCGTGCAGGCCGGATGGAAGCGTCGGCCGATCGCCGTCTTGACCCGCGCCGGCGTCCGGCGCTGGTCCTCCCAGCCACGCGCGGCCGGCCCCTCAGGGAGCCTCTTCTCGCCCTGCGGTGAATCTGCTCCGTGACCGGTCCGGGCGACGGGACTGAGGGGCTCCGTTCCGCACGTCGCGTGATGATTTCGTGCCGGTGGGCGATGGTCTGGGGCTGCTCCCGGGAGAGTAACTGCCCTCCCTGGAGATCGACTTGGCGCTCCAGAAGAAGCCGAGCTTCCGGGGCTGGTCCGGATCTTGGTCCGGCTGTTGCCTACCTGGCCCGTAGCCGGGCCGTAGTGGCAGGGATGGGGCGGGGATGCCATAGGCCGTTCCCCGGCTTACGATCTGCGTCACGCACACCGCGGGCAGCACGGTGCGGGGCCACAACCTCGACGCCACCGGCCGGTTCATTCTCTGTACCGGTTGTCCTGGCGTTCTGTTCAGGTGGGGGCCGCCAGGCCCCGTACCCCACCGGCCTGCGCCATTGAGGGTCGCGCCGCCGCCGACCGCGATGGCGCATCAGTCCTCGCCGCGGATGATGTTCCAGTCAGGCTTCCTCTCACCCGTCGCCTCGTCGGTCTGCGGCTGGCGCACGATGGCGGGGCGGCACGTCCGGACCCGTTCGTCGAGCGGCACACGGCTTCCGGCCGGCTGGGCCGCTGCCTGGCCCTCCATGACTCACATCTCCTTACTCGGTGCTCGCATCTCAGCATGAGCTTTTCTGGTGATATGCGTGTACCCGGTGTGGCGAGGCCCAAGCGCGCGACGACCCGGCCTGGTATGCGTGGGGCGGCTGGCCGTGGCCGGGGTGGGCTGCCGCGCCGCGGGCAGGGGCCGTGGGTGAGAGGACGTGAGTCGTGGGTCGGACGGCACTCATCGTGATCGACATGCTCAACACGTACGAGCACGAGGATGCCCAGGTGCTGGTGCGATCGGTCCGCGAGGCCCTGCCGGGTGTGAAGACGCTCCTTGAACGGGCGCGGGCTGCGGACGCGCCCGTCATCTACGTGAACGACAACTTCGGCCGCTGGCGCTCCCACCACGGTGAGATCCTCGAAGCGGCCCTGGCCGGCCCCCGCGCCGACCTGGTCGAGCCGATCGCACCGGACGAGGAGTCCCTCTTCGTCGTCAAGGCGCGGCACTCGGCCTTCTACGAGACCCCACTGGCCTACCTCCTGGGCCGGCTCGGCGCCGAGCGGGTGGTGCTGTGCGGTCAGGTGACCGAGCAATGCGTGCTGTACTCGGCCCTGGACGCCCACATCCGGCACCTCGACGTCGTCGTGGCCCTGGACGCGGTCGCTCACATCGACGCCGATCTCGCGGATGCTGCTCTGCTGATGATGGAACGCAACATGGCGGCCGAGCTCCGTCCGAACGGCGACATCACCTTCGGGGACGCCCGCTCGGACTGACGGCTCCGTGGACGCTCGGACGGGGGGCCGGGGGCGGGTCGCCGACTCGCTCGACGAGAGTGAGGGCAGCTGCGGCGGTCTTGAACAGCGGCTGCTTGGAGACGGGGTCCCAGAGGGTGGCGATCAGCTCGTTGGCCGCACGCCCCGGCGTCCCGGCGCCGGGGGCGTTGCCGCCCGGAGTGTCCCAGTATCCGTAGTGGAAGGGCACGAACAGGACTCCCGGCCGGACCGTGCCCACACGCAGACGCCCGCGTCGCCGGGGCCTGCGCGCTGCTGGCGCCGCAGACCCGCGAGCAGCTGGAGCAGGACGAACAGAAGACCTGCCCCGCCGCGCTCGCCTCCCGGGAGTTGCCGACGGCGGCCGGCGTGAAGGGTGTGGAGACGTACGGGCGGCAGGCATTGGTCCGCCTGGCGGGCGACACCCTGTTCCTGTCCCAGTTCACCGGCGGCTGGAAGGTAGTGGCCGCCGGCTGCACACCTCGCCCTGATCAGCCCTACGACTGTTCGATCAAGGGAGGCTGAGGCGTGCGGATCCTGTTCGCGACCACCCTGGTGGTCATCCTCGGCGGACTCGGCTACTTCATCACCATCGGAGTGCTCCAGCGATGAACGACAGCCGCGTGCGGCGCAGGGGGTTCTGGCGGGAGAACAGCCTCACCCTCACCTTCGGTATCGCCTTCCTGGTCGTCCTCGTCTGCCAGGCGATCGCCGGACGTGCCGAGTTCAACGAACAGCTGACGGTCGAAGGGCTCCAGCAGCTCACCTTCGGGGAGTACCTGACGACCTCGGACTTCGCCGTGGACGTCACCGAGAACTGGCAGTCGGAATTCCTGCAGTTCTTCCTCTACATCTTCGGCACTGTCTACCTCGTCCAACGCGGCTCCCCGGAATCGAAGAAGGTCCACGAAGCGGGCACCGAGAGCGATCAGGAGCAGCGCGTGGGCGACCACGCGCGACCCGATTCACCGCGCTGGGCAGGGACGAAGGACTGGCGGCAGACCCTCTACGCCCGCTCCCTGGGCGCCGTCATGGGCAGCCTGTTCATCCTGTCCTGGCTGGCCCAGTCCATCTCCGGCACCGCTGCGTACAACGACCAGCAGCTCCGTCAGCTAGAGGATCCCGTCTCCTGGGCCGACTACGTGGTGACGCCCGACTTCTGGAGCCGGACCCTGCAGAACTGGCAGTCCGAACTGCTCGCCGTCGCCGCCATGGTCGTCCTGTCCATCTACCTCCGCCAGCGCGGCTCCCCGGAGTCCAAGCCGGTCGGCGCCGCCCACACCACGACCGGCATCGAAGGCTGACCGATCCCGACCAGGGCGCAGAGCCGCAACCGGCCTGTCCCGAACGCGGAGGGCGCCGGGTGTGCGGGGCTGCTGGTGCAGGGCAGGCGCAGCAATGCAGGGGTACCCCTCGTGTCGTCCCCCCTTCCGCGCGTCCGTAGGGCTCAATAGGGGGCGTGGAAGAGTCACTGGATGGCGCACATCAGGTATCGGACGACGTCGGTGAGGCGACCGTGGCCGCCCTCGGCGCCCTGTCCAAGGCCTTGGAGACGACGGAGCGAGCCCGCGGACACCTGTACGGATTCCATCAGCTGACGGGCACGGCGGACTTCCAACTGGACGACGCCGTAAGGCTCTTGAGAGAGGCGGGCCACGAGGAACAGGCCCGCCGGGTGGAGCGGGAGGTCCTGGGGCGGAACGTCATCCCCGGGCACTGGACGTTCCAGATCGTGGAGGCGTACAACGACACCTACTACGGTCCCTTCGCCGCCGTCGAGCGGGACATCGTCGCCCAGTTGGCCGACGGCCGTGACCATCTCCACGAAGCGCGCCTGAAGCAGCGGCGGCGCACCGACGGGCATCCCGACCACACCCCTTGACCGCTGCGCGGCCGCCCGGGCAACGAGCGCCCGCGGCTCTGCCGTGGCCGGCCGGTCGACCGGAGAGGGAAGACGAAGAGTCTGCCGACTGAGTGGGAGGTCGGGTGTTCTGGGACACAGATGTGACCGTCGTGGGCGCAGGGGCCGCCGGTCTCTCCCTTGCCGTCGAGCTCGCGAAGCCGCTCGCCGGACGGCCGACGCCGAGAGTGGCCGTGGTCGAGGCTCCGCCGGGTCCGCTGCGCCCTCCCCCTCGAACCTGGTGTTACTGGGAGGCGGACGACGGGCCGTACGACGCCCTGCTGACAGCGCGATGGGACCAGCTGCGTGTCTACGGCCCGAACCACGTGAAGCTCGACCTGCCGCTGGGACGGTTGCGCTACAAGATGCTCAGGTCGGACCGGTTCGAGGCCGCGATGACGAAGCGCCTCGCTGCCTACGGCGTCGAGGTGCGGCGGATCTCGGTCGACTCCGTGCGAGACGTGGGAGACGCGGTACTGGTCCGTGGCCGTGACGCCTCGGGGGAACTCGCGGCCGTCCGGTCGGGGCTCGTGTTCGACTCGCGGCCGCTCCGCAGCCCGCCCGCTGCGCGCACCACGCTGCTCCAGCACTTCCTCGGCTGGTTCGTGCACACCGCCCGGCCCGTGTTCGATCCGGACGCGGCCACGTTGATGGACTTCCGCCTACCCCAGCCGCCCCGCGGGCTCGCCTTCGGCTACGTGCTGCCCCTCAGCCGCCACGACGCCCTCGTCGAGTACACGGAGTTCTCCCCGGCCGTGCTGGACGACGCGTCCTACGAGCGTGCCCTGCGCTCCTACCTCGTATCGGTGCTGGGCCTCGGCCCCTACACCGTGCGGGAGCGAGAGCAAGGAGTGATCCCCATGAGCGACGGCCGCTTCCCGCGGCACGCCGGTCGCCGGATCTTTCCCATCGGAGCTGCGGGCGGGGCGACCCGGCCCTCCACGGGCTACACCTTCGCCGCCATCCAGCGTCAGAGCCGCGACCTCGCCCAGGCGGTGCGGGCCGGGCGCTCGCCCGCCCGGGTACGGGCCGTGCACAGCCGTCGGGCCCGCGCGATGGACGCGGTACTGCTGCGCGCGCTGGACACCGGGCGCGTCGACGGAGGGCCGTTCTTCTCCCACCTGTTCTCCGCCGTGCCCGCCGAACGGGTCCTGCGCTTCCTCGACGGGGCGACCTCGCCGATGGAGGACCTCGCCATCGGCTTGCGCACACCCGTCATGCCCATGCTGCGGTCTCTGCTGGAGCTGCCGCTGCTCGCCCGAACCGTCCCGGCCGGACGGCCGGGAACCCCCTGAGAGGCTGCCATGTCCCTCCTTCGCGACGCCGCCCTGTCGGACGCCTTCGACCATGCCGCCGCTCGCTACGACCTGATGGTCGCCGCGAGCCCCGGGTACCACGGGCATCTGCGTCGTTCCGCCCGCCGTCTTGGTCTGCCCGACATGGGAGTCGACGCCCGCGTTCTCGACCTCGGATGTGGGACCGGCGCCTCGACAGCAGCGCTCCTGTCAGCCGCACCCTCGGCCGACATCACGGCGGTGGACGCCTCGGCGGGCATGCTGGAGCGAGCCGAGGCCAAGCGGTGGCCGCGTGCGGTCCGCTTCGTCCGGGCCCCTGCGGACCATCTCGGCGCGGCCGGTGTCGACGGACCGTTCGACGCCGTCTTCGCCGCCTACCTCTTCCGGAACGTGCCCGATCCCGATCGCACCCTCGCCGCCGTGCGCGCCGTCATGGCCCCGGGCGCCCGGATCGCCGTACACGAGTACGCGCTCAGCGGCAGGCCCGTGCACCGGGTGCTGTGGTCGGCGGTGTGCCGGGCGGTGATCCTGCCGATGGGCCGGGCGGGTGGGGACAGGGAGCTGTACGAACACCTGTGGCGCAGTGTCCTGGGCTTCGACACCGCTGCCGATTTCGCCACCCGGATGCGGGCGGCCGGGTTCGAGGACGTGCGGATCCTGCCGATGCCGGGGTGGCAGACCGGGATCACCCACACCTTCGTGGGGCGGGTGGCTGCATGAGCGCGATCCGCCCGGGCAGAGACCGTCTGGCCCGACGCATCGACGCCCGCGCAGGCCGGGACCGGGTCGCGGGAGAGATCCCACGGGTGGCGGTCGTCGGTGGGGGCATCGCCGGTCTGTCAGCGGCCACCGTCCTCGCCGAACGCGGAATCCGAGTCTGCCTGTTCGAGCGGGACGCGCAGCTCGGCGGCCGGCTGGCAGGGTGGCGGACGCGGCTCGCGGACGGCTCCCACGCGACGATGAGCCGAGGCTTCCACGCCTTCTTCCGCCAGTACTACAACCTGCGTGCGCTGCTGCGCCGCACCGACCCCGGCCTGCACGGTCTGACGTTCCTGCCCGACTATCCGCTGCGGCATCGCAGCGGCGGCCAGGACAGCTTCGCCCGCGTCCCGCGCACCCCACCGCTCAGCGCTCTCGGGTTCGTCGCGCAGAGCCCGTCCTTCGGCTGGCGCGACCTGGGGCGCATGGATCCGCGCGCCGCTCTGCCCCTGCTCGACGTCGGGGTTCCGCAGGTGTACGCGTCGCTGGACGGAGTGAGCGCCGACGACTTCCTCGCGGAGATCCGCTTCCCCGAGGCCGCGCACCATCTGGCGTTCGAGGTGTTCTCGCGGAGCTTCTTCGCCGATCCGGCGACGCTGTCCGCGGCGGAACTGGTGCTCATGTTCCACATCTACTTCCTCGGTTCGAGCGAGGGGCTGCTCTTCGACGTACCGCGAGAGCCGTTCCCACAGGCCCTGTGGGACCCCCTGGCCCGCCGTCTGGACGATCTCGGTGTCGACATCCGCACCGGCACGGCGGTGCGGGAGGTCGCACCCGTCGGTGACGGCCCGATGGAGGTCGCCACGGAGGCGGGAAGAGAGCGGTACGACGGCGTGGTGCTGGCCCTCGACACCGCCGGGCTGCGGGAGGTCGTCCTCGCCTCCCCTCGGCTGGTGAACCCGGAATGGAGGAGGCGCGTCGGCGGTCTGAGGACGGCACCGCCGTTCCTGGTGTCACGGCTGTGGCTGTCGAGACCCGTGGCGTGCGACCGGCCCGGCTTCCTCGGTACCAGTGGCTTCGGGGGCCTCGACAACGTGAGCGTCATGGACCGATGGGAGGGTGAGTCGCACCGGTGGGCGCTGCGGACCGGCGGCTCCGTCGTGGAACTCCACGGCTACGCCGTCGACCGCGATCAGCGGGGACCGGAGCTGGAGGCCCGGCTGGCGCGCGGACTGCGCGAGGTGTACCCGGAGACTGCCGGTGCGCAGATCGTCGACTCCCGGCACGAGTGGCGCGAGGACTGCCCCCTGTTCACTGTCGGCGGCTACCGGGACCGGCCCGGCGTGCGCACGGGCGACGAACGGGTGGTCGTCGCCGGCGACCTGGTACGTACGGGCCTGCCGGTCGCCCTGATGGAACGGGCGGCGACCAGTGGGTTCATGGCCGCGAACGCGCTCCTGGAACGCTGGGGTGTCCGGGGCGAGACCTTGTGGACCGTACCGCTGCGCGGCCGCTCGGCCGCCGGTCGGGCCCTGGCCGCGCTCGGCCGCCGCCGCACCGGCCGGCCGTGACACGCGCTCGCGGCGCCGTCCCGTAGCGGCCGGGTCAGCCGGGGAAACGCCCGGTGCTGCGCAGATGCCATCGGCGCTCCGCGTAGGCGAGGTCGTCCCGCCACAGACGGCCCGACGCACGGCGTACCAGGGGGCGCAGCAGAGGCGCGGCGGTGCGGGCCAGTCGGAAGCCCGTCCGGTGGGAGGTCGCGACGACCGCTTCCGTGACCAGCGTACGGGGGCGGCCGTCGGGGCCGGCTCCCAGGGGAGTGGCGTGCGTTTCGACGACGGACCCGCGGCCTTCGCCCTCGGTGATGCGCATGACGACACTTCGGGGGCCCGGAGCGGTGAACTCCGCGGTCACCGGAACGACCACGTTCCGGGCCAGCTTGAAGGAGACGCGCACGGTGAGGACGTCGCTCAGGGCCCCGTCGTCGACGACGGTGAGGTCGACGAAGGAGTAGGGATGCAGCCATGCGCCGTGCCACGGGTCGAGCCGGTTGGCGACGATGTCCTCGGGCTCGCAGACGCCCGTGCCGGTGTAGACGGCGGTCAGGGAACGGGCGGCCGGCGGCCGGGGCGGCACGACCGGAACGGGCAGGGGTTCCTCTCCGCCGAGGTGGTCCAGACGGACCCAGACGAGAGCCCCGTCGTCGTGAGCCGGATAGGGATTCCAGCCCGCGAAGGGGGCACCGTCGAGAGCGAGTCCGTGCCAGGAGCAGACCAGAGTGCCGCCGCAGACCGGAGCCTCGGCCAGCGGGGCGCCCAGGTGCGGACAGGCCCCGGGGCCTGCGAGGAGGGCCCCGGAGGCGTCGCGCCAGAGGACGATCTCCGAACCCTCGACCGTGGCCGGGTGGCCGGTGTCCGAACGGACCGCGGTACTCGGGCCGACGACGTACCAGTTGCCGGCGGGCCGCGCCTCCGCGCGTTTGAGGGCCGCGTCGATGAGCCGGGGCGAGGCGTCCCGCCAGGTCGGATTCTGGCGGCCCCAGGCCACCGGGTGACGGCGCAGCCTGACCGGAAGGCCGAGGCGCCGGGAGGGTCGTCTCATCGGGGGAGCCCTTCCACGGGGGTGGGTGCGGTCAGGCGGGCGGCCGTGATCCTGGCGAAACCGGCCGCCGCGACACCGGCCCGCCGGGGGAGGGACACGGAGGACCGGCGGTGGACGCTGGCGTACCCGTCACGCGCCACGGCGTCCAGGATCTCCCGGTAGAGGACGAAGGCCGTGCGCACGCACGGCCGGGACACCGGTTCCAGCATGCCCAGACCCGGCCTCGCCGCCGCGTAGAAGCGCCTGGTGAGAGCGGCTGCGGAACGCAGCGCACGCGTGATGCGGGGGTCGCGGCGGCCGGTCCGTCTGCTCCAGCACAACAGCTCGCGGTCGACGCCCTGGGCGGCCAGGAGGTCGGCGGGGAGGTAGACGCGGCCGCGGTCGAGGTCCTCGCCGACGTCACGGATGAAGTTGGTGAGCTGGAACGCCTCGCCGAGCGCGGCGGCATGCGGAGCCGCTTCGTCCCAGCACGTGGTGTGGCCCAGTACGGGAAGCATCTGCAGTCCGATGACCGCTGCCGAACCGTGCATGTATCGGCGCAGGTCGTCCAGGGTGTCGTAGCCGGTGACCGTGAGGTCGCTGCGCATGGAGGCGAGGAAGTCGTCGAAGTGGCCGTGAGGGATGTTGTACCGGCGGGCGGTGTGCGCCACGGCGACGACCACGGGGTGGTGGCCGGAGCCCCCCTCCATCGCCGTGCGCAGGTCGCGCGAGAAGATCCGCAGACGTCGGGCACGCTCGTCGGGCGTGGACACGCCGGTCAGGTCGTCGACGATGTCGTCGGCGTGCCGGGCGAAGCCGTAGAGGGCGTGCACGGCGGGACGCCGGGAGACGGGCAGGAGCCGGGTGGCGAGGAAGTACGTCCTGCCGTGGCGGGCGTTGAGGCGCCGGCAGTGATCGAAGGCGGCGCGGAGGGCGTGGTCGGTGATACCAGCGGCGTCGAGTTCGCGTCGTGTCATAGGGGATCGCCTTCCAGCGCTGCGGAGGGAGGGGGCGCGCCGCGCCGTCGGCGGACTCCGGGCAGCCCGGTGATGCGGGCCGCGGCCAGGCGTCCGGAGATCAGGACGGTGGGGACGCCCACGCCCGGGGTGGTGCCGCAGCCCGCGAGGACGACGTTGGCCGCACCTCGTACGAGGTTGCGCGGGCGGAACGGTCCGGTCTGCGGCATCGTGTGCGCCACCGAGAACGGGGTCCCGGCGCCGTGACCGCCGGCCGCCCAGTCGGCCGGGGTGACGAGGACCTCGGTGCCGATGGCGTCCGCGAAGCCGGTGAGGCCGCGGTGCTCCAGTTCCCGCAACAGGCTGTCGCGGTAGCGAGGGCCGAGCGACTTCCAGGCGACGGCGGAGGGGCCGATGTCCGTGTTGGGGCACGGCGCCAGCACATAGTGGATGTGCCCACCGGCCGGGGCGAGGCTCGGATCGGTGGCGGTGGGCCGGGTGATCAGCAGCGAAGGATCGCTCATCAGGGAGCCGGTGCGGGTGAGTTCGCGGAAGGTCTGCTTCCAGGCGGCACCGAAGGAGATCGTGTGGTGGGCGAGCTCCGGCCACGTACGGTCGGTGCCGGCGTGCAGGACGACGGCCGACGGGGAATGCCGCAGGGCGAGCGGGCGACGCGGACGCCTGCCGAGGAGCCGGTAGGCCTGCGGCAGGTCCGGGGTCAGCACGACCGCGTCACAGGGGATGCGCTCCCTGTCGGTGACGACCGCAGTGATCCGTTCCCCCGTACGTTCGAGACGCAGGACACTCTGCCCGTACAGGAGGCGGGCGCCCGCGTCGGCGGCAGCCGCGGACAGGGCCGTCGGGACGGCGTGCATGCCGCCTTCGGGGAAGTACACCCCGGCGACGGTGTCCATGTAGGCGATCACGGCGTACGCGGCGAGAGCGCGGGCCGGAGGCACACCCGCGTAGAGGGACTGGAAGGTGAAGACCCGCTGGAGCCGCTCGTCCGTGATGAACCGGGCCACTCTCGGCTGCAGGCGACCGAAGCCTCCCAGCGCCGCCAGTCGGGCCAGATCCGGGTTCAGGAGCGAGAAGGGAGAGTCGAAGTTGGCCTCGATGAAACGCCCCGTCTGCGCCTGGTAGAGGTCGCCCAGCCAGCGGCGCAGCCGCTGGTACCCGAGCACCTCCCGGCCTCCGGCGAACCGCTCGATCTCCTCCTCCATGGCCTGGGCGCAGGTATGGACGTCGAGTTGGCTGCCGTCCGCGAAACGCGCGCGGTAGGCGGGGTGCAGAGGGCGCAGCGACAGCCGGTCGCACATGGTCCGGCCGACCGCGGCGAAGCACTCCTCCAGAAGGTGCGGCATCGTCAGAACGGTGGGACCCGTGTCGAATCGATGGCCGTCGCGCTCGACGCGTCCGGCCCGGCCGCCGGGAAGCGCCTCGCGTTCGACGAGGGTCACCCGCCGTCCCGCACCCAGCAGGTGCAGGGTGGCCGACAGGCCGGCCAGTCCCGCGCCGACGACCACCACGTGGTCGGTACGTCCGTCGACGGTTCTCATCGGGCGGCCGTCCCGCGACCGGACCCCGCCGGGGCGGCGGCCGTCTCCCGGTACGGAGCCCCGGTCACCTGGCGCAGAAGTTCGCTGAGGCGTTCGACGCCGGGGCCGCGCAGACCCGCCGAGGCCAGGTGGCGTTCCGATGCCCGAAGCAGGCGCTCGATGCGCCGTTCGACCAGAGCAGGGGCTCCGGTGGACCGCAGGACCTCGCGGATCGTGGCCAGATCGGTCTCGGAGAGGCGAGCGGTCTCCCGCGACGAACGCAGGAGGTCCGTCACCGTGCTCGAGCCGGTGGCCCGGGCACGGGAGTGGGCCAGGGCCAGGAGGTACGTCGCCTTGCCGGAGCGGATGTCCTCACCCGCCGGCTTACCGGTCACCTCGGGGGCGCCGAACACCCCCAGCAGGTCGTTGCGGAGCTGGAAGGCGATGCCGGCGTACCGACCGGCGACGGTCAGTTCCCGGGTGGTCGGTTCGTCCGCGCCCGCCACCGCCGAGCCCAGGGCGATCGGGTGTTCCACCGAGTAGCGGGCGGTCTTCAGGCATACGGTGCGGATGGCCTGGACCTGTGAGCGGGCGAAGGTCGCCTGCCCGTGCAGGTCGAGGTACTGGCCGGCGATCATTTCCGTGCGCATGGCCCGCCAGATCCGCAGAACGGTCGCGCGTGTCGCGGGGGCGAGGTCGACGGCGGCCACGAGGTCGTCGGCCCACGACAGCGCAAGGTCTCCGGCGAGTACCGCGGCCGACCTGGGGAAGCCGTACGGCTCCGGCGGCTCGGTGACCGAGGGGTACCTGAGTGCGATCTGTGTGTGGAGGGACGGCCTCCCGCGACGCACCGCCGACTCGTCCATCACGTCGTCGTGGACCAGCGCGCAGCTCTGGATCAGCTCGAGTGCGGAGGCGATGCGCAGGGCCCCGGCTGCCGCGTCGTCACCACCGCCGGAGGCCCGCAGGGCCCACCACAGGAATCGGGGCCGGATGAGTGATCCCCCGGCCAGGGTGAAGGCCACGAGGCGTTCCGCCACATCGGCGGCGAAGACGGCGTCGAGCGACCGGCTGTAGTCCACGAAGTCGGCACAGCAGGTCCTCAGGTCCTCGATGACGGCGCCGGCCACATCGGCGTCGACCGCAGCGGCGGAGAGCGGAGAGGGCGTGCGTGGGGCCGGGGGTGGGGCGGCCGAGGTGGGGCGGTGTACAACCGACTCCGCGGGCATTCTGTCCTCCGTGTCATGGATGGGGGTGCTTTCCACCTGTTCTGTTACTCGGCGGCGGACGGACGCATGCGGAAGCGCTCGCGCGTGACGCGGTCTATGCGTCCCCGCGAGGTGAAGGGCTGAGACGGTAATCGGCGCGATCCACCCGAAGGGGCGCAGTCGAAGAGCGGGTTGGGGCCGCCATCGAGCACCTCGTCGCGTGGTGCGGACGCGGGCCGTAGCCGCCGTCGGAAGCAGGGAGGGCGGTGCCAGGCCCCGGGGTCCCCCCCCGCACGCAGGGCCAGGACGGCCCCATGGCGCCGGACTGCTCTGATGTCCGCGTCCTCACCGAGGCCGAACCTGCCCTGCTCGACGGCACAACCAGGTGGTCACCGACTTCGGCCGGTCGCTGCTCGCCAAGAACGGCTTCACCGCGGCGGTGGTCGAGTACGTCAAGACCTCGGGCGGCCGACGGATCGCGCTCATCCATGCCGGAGCGCAGATCGCGACCCGTACGGTGCTCATGCCCGACGTCTGGCCCGTGCGGACCACCGGTCACGCCCCGGACGGCATGCTCGACACGACTCCCGCGGTGCCCCAGGACGTCGCCGGGCTCCTGTGCTTCGCGGGGGACGTGGTGGCGTACGAACGCTTAAGGCCCTGGCGTAAGGCGACCTCGTCGTGTTGCACGACACCGGGGCCTACTGCTTTTCCGCGCCGTGGGTACAACAACTTTCCGCGACCGGGGAGCCGGGGACACCGTGCTCGTTCCGGTGCGCACGCCTTCGTCCCCACCTTGAGCCTGCTCCATACGGCAGGCGCACTGGCCCGCACCGGTCAGCTCGACCTTCCGCTGCGGATCGCGACCGCCTCCTGCGCGGTGGTCGCGGGTGACTTCCTCGGCCACCACACGGGCCGTGTGCTCGGCCCCCGCCGGCGCACCGGCCGCCTGGGCCGCCGTCTGCCCGACGCCGCATGGCAGCGCACCGAAGGGCTGATGGCCCGTCGCGGTAGCCAGGCCGCCCTGTTCTCCCGCTTACTGCCGGTGACCAGTCGCGCCACCACAGCCGGAGCCGCACGCCGTCACCGGCTGCGCGCCGGGAGCGGGCAGAGTTCTTCTCCGCAGCCGCTCTGGCAGGCTGACGCTCAACGGCCTCACCGCGGGGGAGCCGGGGCGCTATCGCGGCCGATTGCGCCGGACGAGGGAGAAGTTGAGAGCCGTGGCGAAGAGACACCAGGCGGCATAGGGGGCGAGTGCCGCGGCAGCCGTGCGGTCGGTGCGGGCGAGCCGGCGGATGAGGAGGGCGTTGCTGACGTCGAGGAGCGTGATGCCGACCAAACCTGCCCGTGGGCTTCTGAACCGGAAGAACAGATGGTTCCACGTGGCGTTCAGCGCCAGATTCGCGCCCAGAGCGGCTGCCGATCGCGTGCGCTCAGTGGAGGCGGCCCGGCTGATCCCTCGACCGCCGGCCCATGCGAGCGACGCGTACAGAGGAGTCCACACCGCACCGAAAGCCCAGGACGGCGGCTGCCACTCCGGCTTGTCCAGCTCTCTGTACCAGTCGCTGTCCGCGTCGACCGCCCGGGATCCGGCCACCGCCGCCGCGGCTACGGCCACTGCGGCGAAGGTGTAGCTCTTGCGCCGGTCGCCCCTGGCGGTGCGTGTCTGCTGATTCATGATTCTCACGCAACACGTATGCCCGCGATCCGGGGGGATGCTCCGCCTGCGCGGTCCGGGAGGGGGCGGCGATTCACTCCGCTGGACGGCCCCGCCATGAGCCGCCGCAGCGGCAGTATCGACCCCGGCCTGCTGCTGTGGCCCCAGACGGACCCACGCGCTGAGACCCGACGACCGACACCGTCACGAGGCCGGTCCCGGCACCCAGGGGGTGCCGGGACCGGCCTCGTCGTGCGGGAACGCGATCAGGCGGGTCGGCCGCCGAAGGGAGGGCCGGAGCTGTAGTACGTGCCCAGATCCTCCCGGTACCCGGCGTCGCCGAGGTGCTTGTCCCGGTGGAACTCGGGGGCGTTCTTGATCTGTTCCTTGGTGCGGTCGACGTAGATCTTCTGGTCCTCCGTGTCGATCCTGACGACGGTGGCGGCCGGCAGCAGGACCTCCTTGCCGAAGATCCATACGCCGGTGTCCACGACCAGGTAGGCGTCACCGACCTCGTCGGAGTGCTTGTCGACCTTGCCGATGCTGCCGTCGGCCGCCTCGACCTTGTAGCCGGTCAGATCGTCACCGGCCAGGCGGCCCGCGGTCGGCTGGTAGCTCCACACATGCTCAGTCACGCGAAAGACAACTCCTCCGGTCAACGGGAGACGGCGGAATGGTGAACTCGCCGCCGGTCGTCCCTGTTCCGTATGCCGTGTTCGGCGGTTGTACTGCGTTCCGCCTGGGCTTCGCCTTCCCCGCCGTCCCGGCTCCACGCACCCGGATCGAGAGAGGGGGGCGGGTGGTCACAGACGCCTCCAGCGGGGAGAACGCACGGGCGGCGGCATGGTCGAGGGGAGGCAGGGCAGGTGCGGGATACCTGACGGTTCGATCCACGGGCGGCGACATGCGAAGCGTAGGCGTGGAAGAAGAGCTGCTGCTCGTGGACGCGCACGAGGGCGCCCCGCTCGCGGTGTCGGGGGCCGTGCTGGCGGCCGCTGACCGCTCGGTTTGGCAGCGCGCCGGCACGAGCGGTCGACGGGACCACGAGTTCGACAAGGAACTGCAGAGGGAGCAGTTGGAGTTCGCCACCAAGCCCGTCACCGAGATGGGGGAGCTCCAGGAGGAGATCGTCCGCATCCGTCGCGAGGCGGCCCACCACGCGGCGGATGCCGGCGCCGTGGTGGCGGCGGTCGCGACGTCTCCGCTGCCCGTCAAGCCGTCGTTGAACGTCGGACGGCGCTACCGGTGGATGGGCGAGCAGTTCGGACTGACGGCGCAGGAGCAGCTGACCTGCGGCTGCCACGTGCATGTGTCGGTCGCGTCGGACGACGAGGGTATAGCCGTCCTGGACCGCATCAGACCGTGGCTGGCCGTCCTGACGGCGATGAGCGCGAACTCGCCTTTCTGGCAGGGCGAGGACAGCGGGTACGGAAGCTATCGCAGCCGAGTGTGGAACCGGTGGCCGTCCGCCGGCCCGGTGGACATCTTCGGCTCAGCAGACCGCTACCACGAGCAGGTCCGCGCGATGATCGACACCGGGGTGCTGCGCGACGAAGGCATGATCTATTTCGACGCCCGCCTGTCGGCCTCCTACCCCACGGTGGAGGTACGGGTCGCCGATGTCTGCCTGGACGCCTCCACGCCGGTCCTGCTCGCCGCCCTCGTCCGCGGTCTGGTCGAGACGGCGGCCCGCGCTTGGCAGGAGGGGCGGCCTCCGGCCAGGATCGGTACGAGTCTGCTGCGACTGGCGTCCTGGCGGGCCGGCCGGTCAGGACTGGATGGTCCCCTGCTGCACCCTGAGACCATGCGGGAGACGTCTGCCGAGGACGCAGTCGACGCCCTGTACCAGCACGTGTGCGAGGTGTTGAAGGAACAGGGTGATGACGAGCGGGTCCGGGAAGGCATCGCGCTCCTCCACGAGCGGGGGAACGGCGCCCGCGCGCAGCGCCTGCTGTACGCCGAAGGGCAGGATCTCGCATCCGTCGTCACTCGGTGTGCGGAGCTGACCATCAAGCCGTGAGGTGGCGCCGCGCCGGTTCCGTCGCGACGGACCCGAGCCCGACGACGGTGATGTCCTCTGCGGACCCGAGCCCGACGACGGTGATGTCCTCTGCGGGGCTACGGTGGCCGGGCCGGCGTCGCGCGACCTTGCCCGGCGTGGTGTGAGGCACGCGCGTCCGTCAGTCCGGTCTCACTCGTGCGCGGCCGGGCGCCGCCGCAAGCGTCACACGCGTTGCGCGCGGTGGAGGAGGGCGTGGAGGCCGTGTGCGCGCAGGGCGGCCCGGGCGGCGTTCGCTCCGGGGGCGCCGTGTACGCCGCCGCCGGGGTGGGCGGCGGCGGAGGCGAGGTAGAGGCCCTTCACGGGCGTCTCGGGCCTGCCCGTGCCCGGGGTGGGGCGGAAGATCACCTGCTGGTGCAGGGCGGTGGTGCCGTTGTTGATGGCGCCGTTGTGGAGGTTCTCGTCCATGGCCTGGAGGGTGGTGGGGGCCAGGATCCGCCGGGCGCCGATGAGCCCGCGGAAACCGGGCGCGAAGCGCTCCACCTGTGCTTCGACGCGGTCGGCCATGGCTTCCCGTTCGCTGGCGTCCCAGCGGCCGGTGATGCGATCGGTTCCTGCGTCGGAGGTGATGTGCTGCGGGAGGTGGGTGTAGGCCCAGGCCGACTCCGTGCCGGCCGGTGAGCGGGTGGGGTCCGCCGTGGTCATCTGGCCGAACAGGACGAACGGCTCGTCGGGGACCTGCCTCATGGCGATCTGCGAGGCGAACCGCGTCAGGCCGTCGACGCCGTCGGCCACATGGACCGTCCCCGCCCCGGCGGCCTGCGGCGCCGTCCACGGCACCGGGCGGGTCAGCGCCCAGTCGACCTTGAAGGTCGCGAAGTCCCACTGGAACCGTTCCAGGTCCTGTATCAGCCGGCCCGGAAGATGCTCCTCACCCACGAGGTCCCGGTACAGGGCAGGTGCTGACGTGTCGGCCAGGACCGCCCTGCGAGCGTCGACCGTCTCTCCGCCCGCGGTCCGGACCCCGGCCACCGTGCCACCGCGTACGACGACGGACGCGACGCGCTCCCCGCAGCGCAGGACACCTCCGCGGCGCCGCAGGCGGCTCACGAGCGCCGCGGTCAGGGCGCCGGCGCCGCCGACGGGGACCGGGAAGCCGTGGCTCTGCCCGAGCATCGACATCAACCAGCCGAAACCACCACTCCCTGCCGCCTCCGGGGCCAGATCGGAGTGCAGGGCGTTGCCGGCGAGCAGGAGCCGGCCCCCGTCCCCGGCGAACTCCTCCTCGCCCAGTCGGCGTACCGGCAGGGACAGCTTCCGTGCCAGCCGCAGGCCCCCGGACGTACGAAGTCTCGCAGCGAGCCGGATTCCGGAGCGGATCGGCGGGAAGGGCGTGAACAGGGCTTGCAGGAGGTCCGGCCCCACCCTGGCCCACGTCCGGTACAGGTTCTCCCAGGCGTCGGCGTCGGCGACGGCGAAGTCGGCCAGGCCGGCACAGGTGTCCTGTACGCGGCGCTCCAGCACCGCGCACCGGCCGTCCGGCAGCGGGTGGGCGAGCACGGACGGGGCGTGGCTCCACCGCAGCCCCTCCTCGGCCAGGCCGAGACCCGCGAGGACGGGAGAGGCGGCGGCGAGCGGATAGAAGGCGCTGAAGACATCCGAGACGTAGTCCGGGTGCACCCCGCGGTCACTGCGTACGGCTCCTCCGGGCTCGTCCTGCGCCTCCAGGACCTCCACGCTCCACCCCGCGTCGAGCAGGAGGTTCGCAGCCACCAAACCGTTGGGGCCGGCGCCGATCACCACCGCGTCAGGCACGGAGCACCTCGCCGGGCTGCCGTTCCACGACTCCGGCCAGGCGGGCCAGCATGCCCCGGTGCCGGAACTGGAGGGCCGTCTCGGTCACGGAGTTGTGCAGGGAGCCGCCCAGGCCGCGCAAGGGGTGCTCGTCGCAGACGACGAGGGTCTCCTCACCCCAAGGCCGGAGCTGGAGGAAGATCCTCGCGGTGCCCAGCGCCTTGAACGACGCCTCCAGCTCCAGCTCCTCGCCGGGTTGCCGGTGACGTACCGTCGTCACCCCTTCGGCCGACCAGGGGCCCAGCCGCACCGTGTAGCGGAGCCGGGATCCGACCGCGGGCCAGAGCTGATCGAGCGGCGTGGACTCCGACGGTCCCACCACCCACTCCCCGTACAGGGTCGGGTCGGCGAGCACGGCCCACACGCTTTGAGGAGGGCGCCGGATAAGTCGATGACGTACGGCCACGGGAACTCCTTCTGCCATGGAACGAATGGACGGGGCGCGTCGCTTGCGACGTACCTGCGCCGGGGAGGCGTGGAGCCGGCCCCGAGGATGCCGCTCCGTGGTCAGTGGCCGAGGGCGTTCTTGAGCTGCTGCTTGGTCATGGTGGAGCGGCCCTCGATGCCGCGCTTCCTGGCCTCCCGGTAGAGGTCGTCCTTGGTGCGTTCGGCGGAACTGCCGCCTCCATGGGACTTCTCGCCGCCGCGCTGCGAGGCGGACTTGCCCTGCGTGGAACTGCGGCTCGCGGTCTTGCTCTCGCCGGAGCGGGCACGTTCCTTGTTCACCGTGCGGGAGGCCATCTCCTCGGCGCGACTCTCCGACATGCCGCGCTTCTCGCCCGACTCCTTGATGTGTTCGTACTGACGCTCGCGCTTGGGGCTGGAACCTCGGGGCATGACGGAACCCTTCATCGCGGTGTGATGTCACAGTCATGCTGCGCGTACCCCGATAACGGCGCATCTCACGCAATCCGAATATTTCTCTCGCTGAGGAGTCGCGCCCCCGTCGGGGCACAAGGGGGGCCTGGATCTCGGTCGTCCCAGGGGACGTGCGCAGGTGCTGCGTGGCCTGACCGGTCCGGGCCACGGATGGCGGAGGCATCCGGCGGTGCCGATGTGGGCGAGGTGCGAGGAGGCTCTCGTCCGGTACGGGCTGGAGATCTGCGGTGTGTGGATCACGGAGGGGCACGCCGGTACCTGAGCCGTCACCCCGGTCCAGGACTTCCGGGAGTGGCAGCCGGGAGGCGCGCTGCGGGCGCCGGAGCAGTTGGCCGCCGACAGGGACCTGCCGCCGTGGTGGGGCGCACCGGACCTCCATCGAAGCCGTCAGCCCGCTCTGGTGCGCAAGGTGGATTGAGAGTCCCTTCAAGGCGACGGCACCCGTGGTGCATGGGACACCAGTGCCGGGGCAGGCGAGGTGCCGGGGCCATCGGCCGCCGGAACTCCGCCGTGTGTGAAGGAGCGAGATCATGCTGATGGCCCACCCCGCGATGCTGACACGTCTGGTGAAGGAGTACGAGAGGGAATCGGAGCTCCGGGCCGCAGGTCTCCACAGGCCTGGACGGCAGCAGATGGAAGACGTGGTCTACACGCTGTGCGTGTCGACCGGGACGCGGGACATAGACGCAGCGCTTGCCGCGGCGCGCGAGCGGCTGCACACGGCATGGCTCGGTGACGCGTACGATCCGGCGGCGGCACAAGCCGGTCGGCCCTCCATGGGTGCGGCGGGATAGTCCCCCCCCCACGACGTACCGGCCCAGGTCGGGTGCCGCTGCCATGCCTGCGTCGGAGCGGTCGGACGGCAGTGGCCGGAACGGTGTCGATCAGCCGCCGACGGTTGTCGGGCGGCCGGTGATCGACGACGGAGGGCATTCGTAGAATGCTGGTACGAAGACCTTCAGCGCGGCTCTGGCGCGATGACCGCCCACAACGGCACCGTCCCGCGTTCGTGGAGAGGAATCGGGTTTGAATCGGTTCGCCCGGCTGGCAGCGCGGCTGCTGTCGGCCCCGCAGGGAATGGTGTGGCTGAACCCCGCCGGGCAGACGCCGGACGTGACCTCCGAATGCTGGCCGGCCGAGCTGCCCGTCGCACCTTCCGTACGGGACTGGTGCGCGCGCGTCGTGGAGTTGGGAGAGCCCGTGTTCCTGCCGGTCTCCGGAGACGGCGGAGTGCCCTTCGCCTTCGCCGGAGTCCCGCTCGTCGGCAGCGAAGGGGAACCTCTGGGCGTCCTCGCGGTGGTGGACGTGGTGCCTCATGCCTGGAGCGCGGGCGAGGAGCGGGATCTCATGGACCTCGCGAGCGCCTGCAGCGCCCAGATCCGCACGCGGGCGCGCTCCGGCGTCGCACGACAGGCAAGCGAGAACGCGCAGCACGCGGCGGACACCGCCGAGGACGAAGCCATGCGCGTGCAGAGGCTGCTCGACCGCTCCCAGCTGCTGCTGCGAGTGTCCGAAGACCTCGCCGACACAAGCGGCCTGGACGACGTCCGCCGCAAGGTCGGCGACCTGGTCAGGGGCGACCTCAAACCGTCCTACATCGGCCTGGTCCTGCTCCGCCAGGGCATGCTGCACCGCGTCCCCGATCCCATCGCCGGGGACAGCCCTCTGGAGGACGTCCCCACGCCGTACCCCGTCGACACGAGCTGGCCCAGCGCCGCGTCGGTGCGCGAGAACCGCATGGTCGTGATCAACGACCGAGCGGAACTCACCGCCGCCTACGGTCCCGAGGCCGTCGCCGGATTCGACTCGCTGGGCTTGCTCGTCGCGGTCTTCCTCCCCCTGCGGGGAGCGCACGGCGTCCTCGGAACGCTCATCCTCGCCTGGGACAGCCCCCAGCCCATCGACGTGGCCGAGCGGGCCGTCCTGACCACGATCGCCGCATACACCGCACAGGCCGTCGAGCGCGCCGTCCACCTCGACGAACGCGTCATCGTGGCCCACGAGCTCCAGCAGGCCATGCTGACCGACCTGCCCGCCGTGACCGGCCTGGAACTGGCAGCCCTGTACCAGCCGGCCGCGCAGGACGACATGGTCGGCGGCGACTGGTACGACGCCTACCCCCTGCCCGTGGTGTCGGACGAATGCGACACGCCGGCCTTGGCCATCACCGTCGGCGACATCACCGGCCACGACATGAAGGCCGCCGCCCTCATGGGCCAGGTTCGCAGCATGCTGCGCCAAGCCGACCACGATCACCCCGGAATGGGCCCCGACCACGTCCTCAGCGCCCTCGAAGCAGCCTGCGGGTGCCTCGGCATCCCGGCCAGCGGCACCCTCGTCCACGCCCACCTCACCCCCGCCGACAACGGCCACTGGCATCTGACCTGGACCAACGCCGGGCATCTGCCTCCGCTCCTGACCCTCCCCGACGGGACCGCGCACCAGCTGACCCCGCACGACCAGCTCATGCACCCCCAGCTGCCACCCCGCCCGCGCACCAGCCACAGCCGCCTGCTCCCGCCGGGCAGCGTCCTCTTCCTCTACACCGACGGCCTCGTCGAGAAGCGACACGAAGACACCGAGGAGAACGTCGAGCGACTGGCCCGCCTCCTCACCACCGCTCCCGTCGGCGTCCCCCTGGACACCTTGCTGCGCTCCCTCCGAGACGCGGCCGCGCCCGCACCGACCGAAGACGACGTGGCCATGCTCGCGGTACGAGTCCCCGCCAGGGACGACACTGCTTCTCGATAGTTCCTGTCGCCCTTGAGGACCGAGGCGGCCGTGGCCGTGATCTGGTCGAAGCCGACGTGTGGGGGAACGGGAGGGACGGCGGAGTCCATGCGGAAGTCGATGACGAAAGGCCGGTCCGCGTCCGAAGCCCGGCGCCAGGCAGGCTCGACGCCGGCCCGCTCGTCCACCTGAACCCCGTCGAGGCGATCAGACGGGCGAAGTCCGCGTACGGCAGGTCGGGAAGGGACGGGGAGGGCAGGAACGGCGGGGCTTCGCTCAGTTCCGGAGAGCTATCCGCGCATCGTCACCCGCATCCGCAGATGCCGGGCGGATCAGGTCGCGGCGGCGAGCATCACGATGTCGGACAGCAGGGAGTCGAGGGCGTGCACCACGTACTACGGGTTGACGGGGCTGCCTCCACGCCGGCGCGCTGCTCCATCACGGTCCACCCTTCGTGGCATCGTCACGCCGGACTCGCCCCACGTGCCCGGGCGGTATTCTCCCCGGAAGCTCGACCGCTCCGCCGGGTGGCCGGGGGACGAGGGTGAAGCGATGCCTCACCCGGGCGTGTTCGATGCCCGCGGCGTCGCTCATGCGCGCCGTCACGTCATAGGGCCCGCAGTGGGCGCGTCCGAGAGGCAGCCGTTCGGGTGGCAGACGGATCTCGTACGGGCCTCCGGCGCGATAGCTGCCCAGGACGTTCCGCCGGGCCACGGGTTCCTCGCCCTTTCCGACCCGGAGGGTCTCGAAGACCAGGCCGTCGGTGTCCGCTCTCAGCCGGAACGTCATGGCGAGGCTGACCACGGTGCCTTCCGGCAGTTCGTGAGTGATGGCGTCGTCCGGTCCTTCGAGGGGCACGGTGAACGTTCCCAGCTCGTCGGAGATGAGCGTCAGCTCCATCAACTCGACGACGCGCGCGGCGAGTCCGCTCGTGCCCTCGGGGGAGGGAGGCGACGAGGGGGAGCGAGTGGCGGGCGGCATGTCGATCATCTCCGGCAGAGAGGTAGGGGTGCGAGGCCCTGCGGGGGCCGGCCGCCCTGTCACGGCGCGTCAGGCGAGTCCGATACGGGCCCGGTCAGGGAGGACGGTGAACAGGCGAAGGGTGCCCGTCCGCAGGAACAGGTGGTGCAGCTGACGGGGGAGCGGTTCGACCAGGAGCAGGCGTCCCGCCCGGCCCGCGGCCCGGCAGCCCTCCTGCACCGCGTGTGGCCGTCTCGCCTGTGGCGTCGGCGGGCCTCGCGGCCGAGCGGACAGGGGGTACGACCGGAGGCGTGAGGTCGATGCGGTCTTCATGGCCGGTCACTCCCGTGCGGGTCGGGTCGGGGCCTTTGCACGGCGACTGCCCGCCGTTCCACCCCGCAACCGTCGGAAGCGCGGCTTCCTCGCGCCGGTCCGCAGGCGCCGGTGCGCCGTACGCCATGGTTCCCTGCTTCTCGTCCTGCTGGTGATTCTGATCCCCTTCGGCGCGGGCTTCGGGCTCGACGTGCTGTGGTGGGTGGCCATCGCCGTACTCGTGGTGTGGCTGCTGGGCTTCTTCATGCGGAGCGGCAGCGGCCGCAGGTACCGGTGGTGATCCGGAGCCGACGCGCGACGCCAGGGTCGGCAGAGAAACGGGGTGCGGCTGCCGATATCGATCTCGGCGAATACCGGTCGGCCCCCGCGGCCCGCGCTCCGACCTGTGGACGTCGTACCCGGAGCGCCGCGCGGGCCTGGCCCGCCGGCTGGAGCTGCACGGTACCCGGGGTGCCGTCTCGCGCTGCCGCGACTTCACGGCGGAGGCGCTCGCCGACTGGAGCTGGATACCGGACGGGCGGCGAACTTGACCATGCTGAGGTTGAGTCCGACCAGGGTGTTCTGGACGTAAGCAGTCCTCTGGCGTGCCCTCCTCAAGTTTGCGTAACCGCCGGAGGAGGGCGACCGACAGGGTGCGAGCGTCGTTCGTCGAGACGCGAGGGTCGGCTGATGCGTGAAGAGGAGCGGCGGGCGGGTGAACCGTCGGTGTTCCGGCCGTGACGGCCGAACCGGCGCGTCGGGCGCGTCAGCGGGCCGAGACCCTCGGCGGACCAGGCGAACCAGCGAGGAAGCATCGCGCCAGTCGACGGTAGGAGAGTCCTCATCCTCCCGACGAACTAGGGTACGGAGCAAGACGAGTTGACGAAGCCGACGGCCGCCCTGCGAAAGGCCGACGCGCGGCGTCTCCCCTCCGCCTTCGCCGAAGCGGGGAAGCCTGTCGCCGCCATCTGCCACGGACCCTGGCTGCTCGTGGAGAGCGGGCTGGCCGGCGACCGTGAACTCACCTCGTACCCCTCGCTCCGCTCCGACCTCGAGAACGCGGGCGCCACGTGGCTCGACCGGGAGGTCGTCGTGGACACCTCCGGACGCCATTCCCTCATCACCTCGCACAGACCCGGTGACCTCGACGCCTTCGCCGCGGCGATCGTCGACGCCCTCGACACCGGCGGCAACCGGGAACGACGGCCCACGGGCCCCGGCGGACACTCTGCCGGGGCTCTGCCGTGCGGGGTACCGTCGTAGTCCGTGTCCCGTGACCGTGTGCACGCGGTGCGCGACCGTACGGCCAGGCGGAGCGCGGTCGTATCACCACTTCGTGTGCGGCCGTGGGCTCGCGCCCGCGTGGTTCGCCGGGGCGGACCGGTCAGGGGTGGGCCTCGCCGTGCGGCAGGACGTCCAACAGTTCCAGCAGGTACAGGAAGGCCATGGCCATCGGGGCGCCACCGGTCTCCTCGCGAACCCGCGACCAGTCGACCCGCTCCCGCAGCCCCCGGGCCATCGGCAGCAGGGTCCCGAAGTCGCAGTGGTGCTCGGAGAGCGCCAGCAGACGCGCGGTCATCAGGTCACTCGGCGCCAGGACCGGCATGTGGACGGAATCCACGGGAAGGGTCTGGGCGCGGTCGAGGAGCTCGGAGGTGACTGGCCGGCCGGCGAGGGAGAAGATCAGATCGATCTGCTCCCCGCCCGAGCGGGCCTTGACCAGCCAATCCTCGGGCGGGTCCATGATCCGTATGCCACGTTCCCGCAGGGCACCCGTCACCACATCCGCATCCTCCTGGCGCACCGCGAAGTCGGTGTCGTGCTGGAGACGCACGGGGATGCCGTGCGCGTAGGCGGCGACACTGCCGACCAGGGCGAACGGGCGACCCGAGACCTTCAGGACGGCCGCCACCTCCTTCGTCGCCTCCAGAATCGCCTGTGTGTGGTCGGAGGGAAGTGCGGGACCTCCGCCGTCGTCCGTTCCTCCCGGCACGCCCCCGCTGCCGTGCCCGGCCCCACCGGTCTCGTCCCGGCCGGGGTCGCTGAACCGGGCGGGAGGACGGGAGGGTGAGCGTTGCGCCGTCCCGGCCGCCCGGTCCGCACCCGATCCGTCCCTGAGGTCCATGGCCTGCTCCCGTCTTCACCGTCGGTAGCGGATCGCCCTTCCGGGCGGGACTTGCGTCTACCCCGCTACACCACGGTCATCCGTGCCGAATCGGTCGACTCCGAGCGCCGGTCGTACGCCGGTCCCGTACCGCTCACGCCAGCAGCCGCAGCACCGCCCGTTCGACCGAACCCCGCGTGGCCGGATGTCCGAATCTGCCGTGCTCGCCGAGCTTCTCCAGCGAGGGAGCGATGGTGACACCGTCTTCGAAGCGTTCGACGACGAGCGGGTCGATGTACGAAGCCCGGCAGACTGCGGGCGTGTTGCCGAGATAGTCGCTGACCTCCCGGACGGCGCGTCGCACCGCCGCGGATCGTGCGGCACGTGAGTCCCCGGCGACCTGGTCCGAGACCGCGAGCGCCACGGCCGCGAGGACCGTGGCATGCCAGGTCCGGAAGTCCTTGGCGGTGATGTCGCTGCCCGAACGCTCTCGCAGATACGCGTTCAGCTCCTCGGCGCGGAGATCGTGCCATGCGCGGCCCTCCCAGTACACGAAGAGCCGCTCGCCGGGTCCGCGCCGCCGTACCAGCGCCTGTACGACCCGGTATGCCGGCTCGTCCACGAGCGCACGGGTCTGCCGGCGTCCCGACTTTCCCGGGAAGCTGAGACGGACCTCGCCGCCGCCGCAGTGGGCGTGCTCGCGCAACAGGGTGGTGAGGCCGTAGGACGCGTTGGCGCGCCGGTAGCTCTCGCCTCCGATCCGGAAGAAGCCGAGGTCGAGCAGGCGCGCGGCGCAGGCGAGTACCCGGTCCGCGCACAGGCCGCGCAGGGCCAGATCGGTCTCGACGGCCCGCCGCAACCGGGGGAGCCCATGGGCGACCAGCCGTACGTGTTCGTGCTTCGCCTCGTCCTGCCGCCGCCGGAACTCCTCGTGGTAGAGGTACTGCCGGCGGCCCGCCGCGTCGGTTCCGACGGCCTGGATGTGTCCATTGGGCCAGGGGCACACCCAGACGTCCCGCCATGCCGGAGGAATGGCGAGCCCGACGGCCCTGTCCCGGTCGGCGGCGCTCACGGGCACTCCGTCGGTGTCCAGATAGCGGAAGCCCCGGCCGTGCGCCATGCGCCGCCAGCCGGAACCGTCGGGATCACTCGTTCTCAGCCTCACGGCTCCACTGTGTCGCGGCGGGGCGCCGACCGCCTCCGTGGTGCACGCCGCGCGCGGTCGCGGCGATCGGACACCGGATCTCCGAGTGTCCCGGCACGGAGCGGGTAGTCGCGGCGAAGACCACCGTCATGGAAAGAGGCGCGTGATGCGAGCGATCACCGACCGGCGGAGGAAGAGCGGCCGTCGCACACTCACGGATGCCGAGTTCCTCACGCTGATGCGCGAGGCCCGAGCCGAGGCGCGCAGACGCTCCTTCGGCGAGCCACCCGTGGCGGAAACCGACTTCGCGCTGCGCAGCCGGCACGCCGAGTTCGGGGCCGCTGCCCACTAGAGCCTGTCGGAGTGGGAGACGACGATGAACAGCGACGAAGGCGAATACCGGATCGCCCGCTTCCGGGAGCGACTCGCGCGCGACGACGTGGCCGAGCTCGGTGTGCGCGCCGAGATGCGCGGCACGGCCGTGGTCCTGACGGGCACCCTCCCGACCGCCGGCCGGCGGGACGAGGTCCTCAGGATCGCCGACGCCGAGCTGTCCGGCTTGGCGGTCCGCGCCGACCTCCTGGTCGCCTGTGCCGATCCCCCCGACAGGCCCGAGGAGCTGCCGTGACGATCCGGAACGAGCAGGACGGGGGAGTCGTCCGAGTGGCGGCGGTGGGCGACATCCATCTGAGTCCGGACTGCGGAGGTCTCCTGCGCCCCTCCTTCGCGGCCCTGCCCCAGTGCGCGGACGTCCTCCTTCTCGCCGGCGACCTGACGCGGCACGGCACCGTCCCCGAGGCCGAGGTGGTCGCCGACGAGGTGCGGGACATCGGCGTCCCCGTGGTCGCCGTGCTCGGCAACCACGACTACCACTCCGAACGGGAGGCGGATGTCGGGCGGGTCCTCACCGATGCGGGAGTCACGGTCCTGGAGGGCGAGAGAGCGCTCCTTCCGGTGGCCGGCCGCACGATCGGCATAGCCGGGGTGAAGGGCTTCTGCGGCGGCTTCGCGGGCCGGAGCGCGGGCGAGTTCGGGGAGCGCGAGATGAAGGAGTTCGTCCGCGCCGCACGCCGTGGTGCCGAAGGCCTGTACCGCGCCCTGCGCAGCATGGACGGCGACGGCTGCGCGGTCAGGATCGCCCTCACCCACTTCGCGCCGGTGCCCGACACCCTCGCCGGCGAGCCGGTCGAGATCTACCCCTTCCTGGGGAGCTACCTCCTCGCGGAGGCCATCGACGAGGGGGGCGCCGACCTCGCGGTCCACGGCCACGCCCACCTGGGAACCGAGCACGGTACGACGGCCGGCGGGGTACGCGTCCGCAATGTCGCCCAGCCCGTCATCCGCAGGGCCTTCGCCCTCTACCACCTGCCGCTGGCCTGGACACCGGCCGCCGGCCCGCCGCCCGCTAGGCCGGGCGGGGACCATGAGGTCTGACCGCCTGCCTTCTCGGCGAGCCGTCCGAGAAACCATACGGTGGCGCCGAACGGGGAGGTCAAGGTCGGACACGGCCGGTTGTCCGCAGCCGACGCGACACCCGTCGGCCCTGGCTCTCCGCGTGCCTCAGTCGTGCCGGCCGACGGCCCCCGGCCGTCTGCGCGCAGCCGACGCGTCTTCCTTCCACGCCGGCTGCCACCCGCGAGTACGCCCTTGCCCTGTCTGACGCTCCCTGCCTGGTCGGGTGGTGCGTTCTCGTACATACGGAGCAGCCGCCGCGATGGCCGCCACGACGACCAGGAGAGGAACGGGGAGGCTGGGCCAGGCTTGCGGTGTTCCGTCGTACCGGTAGGTGTCGCTCTCGACCTTCTTCACGCTGAGCAGGTCCGCGAGGGTTTGTCGCCTGACGCGCTCCGAGCGGGAATCGGGTCCGTGACCGGTCCGGTAGGCGTGACTGAGCGGCTCGGCTTCGCACTGAGCATAATGATTCCGTTTCGGTGGGTGATGCTCGGGGGCTGCTCCCGGAAGGTTGATTGCCCTTTCGGGAGCGAGACTTGGCGCTCTAGAAGAACCCGACTGCCTTCGGCGAGTAGCTGACCAGCAGGTTCTTCGTCTGCTGGTAGTGGTCCAGCATCATCCTGTGGGTCTCGCGGCCGATGCCCGACTGCTTGTAGCCGCCGAAGGCCGCGTGGGCCGGGTACGCGTGGTAGCAGTTCGTCCAGACGCGGCCCGCCTGGATCGCGCGGCCCGCGCGGTAGGCCGTGTTCGTGTCGCGGGTCCAGACGCCGGCGCCCAGGCCGTACAGGGTGTCGTTCGCCGTGCTGATCGCGTCGTCGAAGTCCGTGAAGGACGTCACCGCCACCACCGGGCCGAAGATCTCCTCCTGGAAGACCCGCATGCGGTTGTCGCCCTCGAAGATGGTCGGCTGGACGTAGTAGCCGCCCGCCAGATCGCCTCCGTGTTCGACGATTTGACCTCCCGTCAGGATGTGCGCGCCTTCCTTCTGGCCGATCTCCAGGTAGGAGACGATCTTCCGCAGCTGCTCCGCCGAGGCCTGCGCGCCGATCATCGTGTCGGTGTCCAGGGGGTGACCCGGGACGATCTTCTCCGTGCGGGCGATCGCCGCCTCGAGGAACTCGCCGTAGTGGCCCCGCTGGACGAGCGCGCGCGAAGGGCAGGTGCAGACCTCGCCCTGGTTGAGGGCGAACATCGTGAAGCCCTCGAGGGCCTTGTCGCGGAAGTCGTCGTCCGCCGCCCACACGTCGTCGAAGAAGATGTTCGGCGACTTCCCGCCGAGTTCCAGCGTCACCGGCTTGAGGTTCTCGGAGGCGTACCCCATGATCAGCCGGCCGGTCGAAGTCTCGCCCGTGAAGGCGATCTTGGCAACGCGCGGCGAGGACGCGAGGGGCTTCCCCGCCTCCTCGCCGAAGCCGTTGACGACGTTCAGGACGCCCGGCGGCAGCAGGTCCGCGACCAGGCTGAGCCAGAAGTGGATCGAGGCCGGGGTCTGTTCGGCCGGCTTGAGGATCACCGCGTTGCCCGCCGCGAGTGCCGGCGCCAGCTTCCAGACCGCCATCAGGATCGGGAAGTTCCACGGGATGATCTGCGCCACCACGCCCAGCGGCTCGTGGAAGTGGTACGCCACGGTGTCGTCGTCGATCTCGCTCAGCGCGCCCTCCTGGGCCCGCAGCACCCCTGCGAAGTAGCGGAAGTGGTCGACGGCGAGCGGGATGTCGGCGGCCAGCGTCTCCCGGACCGGCTTGCCGTTGTCCCAGCTCTCCGCGACCGCGAGCGCCTCCAGGTTGCTCTCCATCCGGTCCGCGATCCGCAGCAGGACGGCCGCCCGCTCGGCCGGCGCCGTCCGGCCCCATGCCGGGGCCGCCGCGTGCGCCGCGTCGAGGGCGCGTTCCACGTCCTCGGCGGTGCCACGCGCCACCTCCGTGAAGGGACGGCCGTCGACCGGGCTCGGGTTCTCGAAGTAGCGGCCGAGCGCCGGAGCGACGTACGCGCCTCCGATCCAGTGGTCGTAGCGGGACTCGTACGAGACGAGCGCGCCCTCGGTGCCGGGTGCGGCGTAACGCGTCATGGGCATGGCCTCCCTGGGGGACGCGCCGGTCGTCCCTGACCGGCGCTCACCCGCGAGTCTGCGGACCGGGACGTTGCAAGACCGTTGCACCGGAGGACAGTTCCGTCTCCAGGGAGTCGAGACGCGCGCGTACCGGGGGGAGCTGGGCCGCCGGAACCGCCGCGCACAGCGCCCGCCAGACCACCAGGTCGTCCTCGCCCCAGCCGCTGTACGCCCAGTCCGCGAGCAGCCCGGGATCGCCCCGGTCCACCAGCGCCGCCCGCAGCCGGCCCGCGAGCCGCTCCCGCAGCCGTACGACCCCGGGGGCGAGCGAGGCCGGAAGCAGCGGGCCCGCGTACTCCCCGGCCGCCGCGGCGACGGCCCCCGAGGCGAGCCGCCGGTCCACCGCCGCGAAGTCCGCGTCCACCCCACCCGCCAGCCGGTACGGGCGCGACCGCAGCACATCCGGCCCCAGCAGTGCCCGGAGCCGTGACAGCTCCGCCCGCAACGTCACCGGAGTCACGGACTCGTCCTCGTAGAGAAGGGTGAGGAGCTCGTCGCCGCCGATCCCCTCCGGTCGGTGCGCGAGCAGGACCAGGATCTCGCTGTGCCGACGGCTCGGTCGGAACCGTCGGCCGCCGAGCGACCACAGCGCCTCGTCGCGGCCGAGCGCGGCGAGGCTCGCCCTGCCCGTCTCCCGCGCGGGCCCGAGCAGCGCGAGCTGCGACTCCGCCGCCCGCGCCACCGCCTGGACGAACCCGAGGCTGTGCGGATGCGCGAGCCGCCTCCCGCCCGTGATGTCGATCGCGCCGAGCACCCGCCCGCTGTGCGGGTCGTGAACGGGGGCGGCGGCGCAGGTCCAGGACCGCACCGGGTGCCGGAAGTGTTCGGCGGCGACCACCTGGACCGGCCGGTCGACCGCGAGGGCCGTGCCGGGTGCGTTCGTCCCGGCCGCCGCCTCCGACCAGCGGGCCCCGGCCACGAAGTTCATCCCCCGCGCCTTGCGCAGCGTAGCCGGGTGGCCCTCGACCCACAGCATCCGCCCGGCGGCGTCGCACACCGCGAGGAGATGCTCCCCGTCGGTCGCGTACGCCCCCATCAGTTCCCGGATCACCGGCATCGCCGCCGCCAGTGGATGGCCGTCCCGGAAGTCGGCGAGCTCGTCCTCGTCCAGCTCCACCCGGGCCGCCCCGTCGGGGCTCACGTGCGCGCGTGCGGAGCGCCGCCACGACGCGGCGACCAGCGGCCGGACCTGCCCGGAGTCGGCGGCCCCGGCAGGGATCTCGGGTGTCGGCCTCGTCCCACCTCCGCCGCGGGACGCCTCGTCCGCCCTTATCCCCCGTCCGGTCACCCACGCGTCGCTCAACTCGGCCTCCTCGTCGAGGTCGTCCCGGCCCGTCGGGCTCATCGTGATGCGCGCGGGCGCCGTCGACAAGCGTCCGGGCACCCGATCCGCCCCCCTGTCCGGGACCGGTCCCCGGCCGCTCACGTACAGTAGGGCTCGGGCCGTGACTGGCGCTTGAGGTGGATCACCACCGGGGAGCGGCCCGGGCGGGGGCGTGCGCGACCGGCGCGCCCGTACCGATGCCGTGCGCCTGGGCGAATCACCTGTCAGAGACGACGCCCAGGAGTTGCCATGTCCACCAGCACCGCCATCCTCATGGACGGCACGGCCCTCGCCCGCCGTACGGTCGAGGAGACCGCTGCCCGCGCCGCCGAGATCACCCGCCGTACCGGTGTCACGCCGTGTCTCGCGACCGTACTGGTCGGCGCCGACCCGGCCTCGGTGACCTACGTGAAGATGAAGCAGAACCGCTGCGCGAAGGCCGGAATCCGCTCCAAGCACGTCGAGCTGCCCGCCGCCACGACGACCGAGGAACTCGTCGCCGCGATCACCGCCCTCTCCGAGGACCCCGAGGTCCACGGCATCCTCCTCCAGCACCCCGTCGGCCCTCACATCGACGAGCGCGCCGCCTTCGAGGCGATCGCCCCGGAGAAGGACGTCGACGGCGTCACCATGGCCTCCTTCGCGGCCATGGGCTTCGGCCTGCCCGGCTTCGTCTCCTGCACGCCCGGCGGCATCATGCGCCTCCTCGACGCGTACGACGTGGAACCCCGCGGCAAGCGCGCGGTCGTCGTCGGCCGCAGCGCGATCCTCGGCAAGCCGGCCGGACTGCTGCTCCTCGGCCGCGACGCCACCGTCACCTACTGCCACTCCCGCACCGAGGACCTCTCCTCCGTGGTCCGCGAGGCCGACATCCTCGTGGCCGCGGTGGGCAAGCCGAACTTCATCAAGGGCGCGGACATCAAGCCGGGCGCCGTCGTCATCGACGCCGGCTACAACCCGGGCAACGTCGGCGACGTCGACTTCGCGTCGGCCGCCGAGCGCGCCTCCCTCATCACGCCCGTTCCCGGCGGCGTCGGCCCCATGACCATCGCCGTGCTCCTCGCCCAGACCGTCGAGGGCGCCGAGCGCCAGCTCGGCCTGTAGGGCCGGTTCGTGACGGGGTGGCGGACGGAGCGGCAGGCGGGATCGCGGCCGACGATGGTCACGTTTCTGTACAGGCCGCTTCCCGGACCCCTAAAAAGGTGGCTGCGGAGCCGCCGACCGGCGAACCTTGACCTTGTGCCCCACCCGTCCACCGCCACCCCGCCGCCCGACCGCCGACCGGGCGAGCGCGACTCGCCCCGTGAGCCCGGATCGTTCGAAACATCGAATATGTCCGGCGTGTCGGATGTGACCGCCGAGGCGATCGATGCGGAGGCCGTCCCGCTCGACCCGTCCGGACCGCTCCTTCCGTCTTCCGCCGCCTCAGGCCCACTCGTCCCGTCCTCCGTCCCCGGCCCGTCCGACGTCTCCGGTCCGTCCGGTCCGTCCGGTCCGTCCGGCTCGCTCGGTGAGCCCGGGCCGCGTGACGTCTCCGGTGCGAGCCCGCTGAGCCGCTCCGTACCGGCCGAGCGGCCTGGCTTCGGTTCCGGTGGCGGTTCCCATTCCGGTTCCGACTCCGGGTGGTCGCCCCGCATCGTCCGGCTCGGCGCGCCCAGGCCAGGGCCTGCCGCCCGCGGCGCCCGCCGGTTCGGCGTGCCGCTCGTCCCGCTGCTCGTCGCCGGGCTCGTGGCGGGCGCGTTCGTCGCCGCGCGGGGCGGGAACGAGCAGAACCTCTCCACGGCCGAGCGCCCCGGCGGCGACCGGATCGGCGCGCCGTCCCCTGTCATCTCCGGTGACGGCGAACGCCGCAACGAGGCCACACCGCCGAGCGCTGGAGGACGCGCCCCCGCGAGCTCGGGCGCCCCGGAAGCGGCCGGCGGCCGTACCGCCGACACGCCTTCGGCCGACACGACCCCGGACGCCACGCCGACCCGTACCGCGTCCCCGCACCGGACCGTCGCCCCCGGGAAGGGCCCGTCCGCCACGCCCCCACGGACCGGCGGCACCACCGCCACCACCCGGCCGAACCGCCCCGCGACGGGTGGCGGCGGATCGTCCCGCCCCGTCTCCTTCGAGGCTCTGCGCGTCGGAGACTGCTTCGACATCGACCGCGGCGCGCCGGGCACCGCACTCCGGCGCAGCTGCGACACGCCGCACCACGCCGAACTCGTCGCCCGGCTCCGCCTGACCGGCCTTCACGCCACGGACACCGCGATCCGCGAGGCGGCCGCTCTGCTCTGCCGCGAACCCCTGCGCCGCAAGGCCGCGCGGCAGCCGCTCGGGACGCGCTGGACGACCTTCGTCCAGTACCCGTACCGGACGAGCTACCTCCTCGGCTCGGACGTCGTCGCGTGCAGTCTGGCCGTCACCACCAGGGGTGACGGCGCCCTCAGCCGCCCGCTCACATAGGCCCGGCGGCGAAGGCCGTGGCCAGAGCCGTCGCCGGATCCCGGTCAGGCGGTCCGGCGGGGGACCAGCGGCCACCCGCCTTCAGATACGGCCACCAGCGCCCGTCCTCGCCGAGCCGCAGCTGCGCCTCCGCGCCCACCACCGTCCACCGCGCGCCACCGGAGCGTCGCAGGGCCGGGCGATCGTCGTCCTCCCAGGCTTCCGTGAGCCGGGTCCCCGCCCACACGAGCGCCTCGGCGTCCGGCGTCCACTCCTCCTCCAGTACGGCGAGGGCGGCGGCGCCTCCGAACCCCCACGCGCGCGTGGCGAGGTCCATCTCCGCCCGCGTCCGACCCGAGCCGGTGGCGAGCCGCGCCGCGATCCAGGGCAGGGGGGAGCCCGCCGCGAGCCGCGCCGCGTCCTGAGCGACCGTCAGCGGAGCAGCCGGCACGGTCCGAACCGCCGCTGCCGCCCTGTCCGCCGGCGCCGTCCGAACCACCGCCGCCGTCCGAGCCGTCGGCGTCGCGGACACCGCGGCCCCGTCGTGGACCGACGTGCCACCGAGCGGCTTCACCTCGGCCGCCGCTCCGGCCGCGAGCGCCTCGACCAGCATCCGGTGGGCGCGGCCCGCCGCGTCCGAGGCGAGGAACTCCAGAGCCGCCGGGTCGACCCCGGGCTCCGGTTCCGTCTCCGTGTCCAGGGACAGCGACCGGCCCGGCGCCTCCGCGGCGACCGGAGGTGCGGGAAGCGGTGGCACGAGGAACCCCGCCGCGTAGGCCTCCTCGGCCGACACGCCCGGCATCCCTCCGGGACCCTCGGCCGCCTCCGCGCCCGGCGTGTCGTCCGTGACCCGCCCGCCGGTCGCGGCACGCGAGGCGCTGCGCGCCTGCAGCTGGTCCACGATGGTGCGCTCGCCGCGCCCCCGCATCAGGAGCAGGACGAAGGGATCCTCGTCGAGCAGCCGGGCCACCTGGTAGCAGAGCGCCGACGAGTGCGGGCAGTGGTCCCACGCCTCGCAGCCGCACTCCGGTTCGAGATCACCGATCCCCGGCAGCAGATCGAGCCCGGCAGCCGCCGCGTCCTCGACGAGGTGCGGCGGCATCTCGCGGTCGAGGAGGGCGGCGATATGACCCGCGCTGTCGACGGCGAGGTCCAGAAGCCGCTCCCACTCCTCCTCCGCGAACTCCCGCACCAGGACGTCGCTGCGGTACGCCGTGCCGTCGCGGTCCTTCACCACCGCCGTGATGCGGCCGGGCCGTACCGACACGGCGCCCACGGCTCCCGCGCGCGCGTGCCGTCGTCCCGCCTTGAGCTGCTGGCCGTCGAGCGCGGTGTCCTCCAGGGCCTTCAGCCATGCCAGACCCCACCAGGTCCTGGCGAAGGCCGCGCCCCGCGCGGGCGGCAGCGCCGCGAACGTCCGCTCGTCGGCCTCGTGTCCGTACCCGCTCATCGTGCGTCACCCCGCAGTCGTACGAGCTCCGCCAGCTCGGCATCGGTCAGTTCGGTCAGCTCCGGCGGGGTGTCCCCGCCGGTCCCGAGAACGGTGTCCGCCAGCTCCCGCTTGCGGTCGAGCATGGTGGCGATCCGGTCCTCGATCGTCCCCTCGGCGATCAGCCGGTGCACCTGCACCGGGCGGTCCTGTCCGATCCGGTACGCCCGGTCGGTGGCCTGGGCCTCGACGGCCGGGTTCCACCACCGGTCGTAGTGCACGACGTGCTCGGCACGGGTGAGGTTGAGCCCCGTACCGGCGGCCTTGAGGGAGAGCAGGAAGACCGGGACCTCTCCGTTCTGGAAACGGGCGACCATCGCCTCGCGCTCGGCGACCGGCGTCCCTCCGTGCAGGAACTGCGTCCGCACGCCCCGCGCCGCGAGGTGGGTCTCCAGGAGCCTGGCCATCCCGACGTACTGGGTGAAGACGAGGGTGCACGCGCCCTCGGCGAGGATCGTGTCGAGGAGTTCGTCGAGCAGCTCCAGCTTGCCCGAGCGGCCCTCGATCCTCGGGCGCTCCTCCTTGAGGTACTGGGCGGGGTGGTTGCAGATCTGCTTGAGCCCGGTCAGCAGCTTGACGACCAGGCCGCGCCGCGCCATGCCGTCGGCCTCGGCGATCGCCGCCAGGGTCTCCCGTACCACCGCCTCGTAGAGACCGGCCTGCTCCGGTGTCAGGGAGACGGCCCGGTCGGTCTCCGTCTTCGGCGGCAGCTCGGGCGCGATGCCGGGGTCCGACTTGCGGCGGCGCAGCAGGAACGGGCGGACCAGCGCGGCGAGTCGCGCCGCGGCGGCCTGGTCGCGCCCGCCCTCCACGGCGGCCGCGAACCGGGTCCTGAAGGCACCCAGGGTGCCGAGCAGCCCCGGCGTGGTCCAGTCGAGGATCGCCCACAGCTCGGAGAGGTTGTTCTCGACGGGCGTCCCGGACAGCGCCACGCGCGCGCGGGCGCCGATGGTCCGCAGTTGCCTGGCCGTCGCCGAGTAGGGGTTCTTGACATGCTGAGCCTCGTCCGCGACCACGAGACCCCAGCTCTGCTCGGCGAGTCGCCCGGCGTCGAGCCGCATGGTGCCGTACGTGGTGAGGACGAACCCACCGTCGGCGAGGTCCTCCAGACCGCGGGTGGCGCCGTGGAAGCGGCGCACCGGCGTTCCGGGCGCGAACTTCTCGATCTCCCGCTGCCAGTTGCCCATGAGGGAGGTGGGACAGACGACGAGGGTGGGGCCGGAGGAGGACGGGTCGGCCTGGCGGTGCAGATGCAGGGCGATGACCGTGATGGTCTTGCCGAGGCCCATGTCGTCGGCGAGACAGCCGCCGAGGCCGAGCGAGGTCATCCGGTGCAGCCAGTCCAGCCCGCGCAGCTGGTAGTCGCGCAGGGTCGCGGCGAGCGCCGGGGGCTGGGAGAGCTGCGGCCGGTCGCCCTCGGGCTCGGCGAGCCGTTCCCGCAGGCGTTCCAGCCAGCCGGTCGCCGCGACCTCCACGGGCCGGCCGTCGATCTCGGTGGTGCCGGTGAGGACAGCCGAGAGGGCGTCGACCGGAGTCATCGTGCGGTCCTGCCGCGACCGTGCCCGGTGCACCTCGGCGGGGTCGACCAGCACCCAGCGGTCACGCAGGCGGACCAGGGGCCGTCCGGCCTCGGCGAGCCGGTCGAGCTCAGCGCGGGTCAGCTCCTGATCGCCGACGGCGAAGCGCCAGTTGAAGCCGAGCAGGGCGTCGGCGGAGAGGAAGGAAGGGAGGGTCGAGGAGGGCCGTGCCTCCTCCGCCCCGTCGCCGGATCCGAACGCCGCCACGCCGGTTTCCTCGGCGCCGGACCGGAGTCCTTCCGTACCGGACCAGGACCCGTCGACGGCACCCGCGCCCCCGGCGGTGTGCTGTCCCTCCGGCGGTGGATCGCCCACCGGTCCGATCACCGCACTCGCGGTCAGCCGGTCGGCGAGTTCACGCGGCCAGTGCACCTGAACGCCCGCGGCCGCCAGGGCCGGGCCCGCCGTACCGAGCAGCTCCGCGACCTCCTCGTCGGCGAGTTCGACGGTGTCCGGCACGGCCGCCGTCAGGAGCGGCGCCAGCGGGGGCCAGGCCCGTGCGGCGCGCCGGAGGGCGAGCAGGGCGTCCATCCGGGCCCGGGGACCGAACGCCGCCGCCGTCCGGCCGGAGCCCGCCCACACCTCCGCCGCGTCCGCGACGAGGTTCGGGTCGGCGACGTCGTGCAGCTGCAGAACCGCCCGGAAGTCGGGAGCCTTCTCCGACTCGGCGGTGAAGCCCGGCAGTTCGAGCCTGAGTGACAGCCGGACGCCCGCGTCGTACACCGCCGCCACATCGGCGGCCCACGCCCGCTGCCCGGGAATCGACTGCGGCGCGTCGGCGGCGAAGGCCGAACCACCGGCGGCGAGCGGAGCGGCCGGGGTACGGGGAAGCGTGTCCGCGACGGCGTCGGTGAACGCGCGCAGCAGGGCCTCCGGTTCGGGAAGGAGCGGCGGCTCGTCCGACGTGAGCGGTACGGCGTGGGCCTCGGGAGGCATCGACGCGGCGAGCGTCCGCAACCCGGCGAGCTCGCCCGGCCCCAGCGGACCGGCCCGCCACGCGTCGACGCCGCCGGGGGTGAGGCCGGGCAGCAGCAGGCCGCGGGAGACCAGGTCGAGAGCGAGGAGCGAGGCGGCGCCCCAGAAGGCGCTGGCGGGTGCCGCGGTGTCGGAGAAGCGGGCATGCGCGAGCAGCGGCAGGGCATCGCGTACGGACAGGACACGCGCGGGGACCGTCACCGGCCGGAGGGTCTCCTCGTCCACCACCGTGATGTCGGCGCCGTCGACACGGGCGCAGCCGCTCCAGCTCACGACGGCGGTGTCGCTGTCGGTCCAAGTGTCCGGCCGGGTGCCGGTCGCGAGGTCTTCGGGGCCCGGCAGCACGTCGCCGTCCGCGGACCAGAAGGCGATCAGGCCCGCGCGGGGCGGATCGGCGGGGAGGAAGACGGCGGCGTGGCGGGTGAGTTCGAGCGAGGGGTTCCGGGAGGCGTCCCGGAAGGGCTCCTGGGCGGATACCGGAGGGGACGGCTGAGCGGGTTCGCGGGCGGAATCATCGGGTCCGTGCGACAGCGACAATGCATTCCTCAAATTTGACTACCTGACGTCCGAGCGGCCGAGGGTACCTCACCGCACCGGGTCGACAAGGTACTTGCCGCGCGTGATCCAGGCCACAGTCGCCACGGGGTGGGGCGAACCCCACCCCGTGCCCCCGGCGCACCCCCGATCGGGGAGGGGTGGTGACGCCATGGCCCGGATGATCACGGATCCGTACGTTCTCGGTAGGCGCCAAGGACCGTCACCGGCACGGTCGTAAGCGCCGCCACCGCCACCGCCCCCTGCGCCGCAACCGCCGCCACCGCCACCGCCCCCTGCGCCGCAACCGACGCGGACGCCACCGCCCCCTGCGCCGCCGGCGACACCACCGCCACCGCCCCCAGCGCCGCAACGGACGCAGACGCCGACACCGTCCGGACACCGAGGCTGACGCCGTCACGGACGCCGTCACCGCCCCACGCGCCGCCGCCCCGTCACGACCGACAGAAACCGGAGCCCGCCATGTCCCAGGCCACCGTCCTGCCCCCGGCCGCCGCCGCACCCGCCGCGGCGCCCGCCCGTGCCAAGGGCGGCAGCGAGTTCACCCCGCTCCTGCGGACGGTCAGGTCGCAGGGCCTCCTCGATCACCGCCCCGGCTGGTACGCCCGCGGAATCGCCGTCAACCTCCTCGGCGTCGCCGCCGTGGTGACCGGTCTCGCCCTGATCGGCCCCTCCTGGTGGGCGCTCCTCCTCGCCGTACCCCTGGCGCTGTTCTCCGCCCGGGCGGCGTTCGTCGGCCACGACGCGGGCCACACCCAGATCACCGCGAACCGCAAGGTCAGCCGGATCCTCCAGCTCGTCCACGCCAACCTCCTCCTCGGCATGAGCCGCGAGTGGTGGAACGACAAGCACAACCGTCACCACGCCCACCCCAACCACCTCGACAAGGACCCGGACGTCGCGGCCGACATCCTCGTCTTCGCCGAGCATCAGACGGCCGGCCGCACGGGGCTGCGCGGATTCCTCACCCGCCACCAGGCCTGGCTGTTCTTCCCGCTGACGACCCTGGAGGGCATCGCGCTCAAGGTGTACGGCGTCCAGGCCCTGCTCGCCGAGGACGGCCCCTGCCGTTCCCGCCGCGAGCGGCTCGTCGAAGGCGCGCTGCTCCTGGCCCACTTCGGCGGCTACACCGCCCTGCTGCTCACCCTCCTCACCCCCGCCCAGGCGCTCGTCTTCGCCCTCGTCCACCAGATGCTCCTCGGCGTCCACCTGGGCATGGCCTTCGCTCCCAACCACAAGGGCATGGAGCGGCCCGACGAGCACGCGGACGGCGACAGCTGGGGGCATCTCCGGCGCCAGGTGCTCACCTCGCGCAACATCCGGGGCAGCGCTCTGACCGACTGGTTCCTCGGCGGTCTCAACTACCAGGTCGAGCACCACCTCTTCCCGAGCATGCCGCGCCCGAACCTGCGTCTCGCCCAGCCCGCCGTACGCGCGCACTGCGCCGCCCTGGGCGTCCCGTACACGGAGACCGGTTTCGTGGAGTCGTACCGCCAGGCACTCGGCCATCTCCACGACGTGGGCGCGCCGCTGCGGTCCGAGTGGGCCGAGTAGGGTCGCAGTCGGTCACACCCGATGTGATCATCGGTGCGGTGGTCGGTGCTCCGGCCGTCGGAAAGCGGAGAAGGGGAACTCCTCGCCATGAGCGACGGCACGGTCATCACGGTCAGCAGCAACGGCACGTACACGTTCACCAAGCCCAACCGCGAGGGCATCACCCTCCTCGCCGGGCTCGGCGTGGAGGGCGACGTCCATGCGGGCGTGACCGTCAAGCACAGGTCGCGCGTCGCCCAGGACCCGACACAGCCGAACCTGCGTCAGGTCCACCTCATCCACGCGGAGCTCTTCGACGACGTCGCCGACGCCGGCTTCGAGGTCGCTCCCGGCGACCTCGGCGAGAACGTCACCACACGGGGGATCGACCTCCTCGGCCTGCCCACCGGTACCCGTCTGCACCTCGGCGCGGAGGCCGTCGTGGAGATCACCGGACTCCGCAACCCGTGCGCCCAGATCGACGCCTTCCAGCACGGACTGCTCAAGCAGGTGGTCGGCCGTGACGCGAACGGCGAGATCGTGCGCAAGGCCGGGATCATGGGCGTCGTGCTGGCCGGCGGCGACGTCCGCCCCGGCGACCCGATCCGCGCCGAGCTGCCGGAGGGCCCGCACCGTCCGCTGGAGAAGGTCTGAGCGACGGGCGCCGGGGCTCCTCCGGGGCCCTCGGGCTCACCCCTCCAAGGCGCAGGAGTCGACCACGTCACCGCTCGCGGGCCGGGTGATCGTCCGGTCCGCCGGGGGAGCCGTACCCCTCTCGACCCAGCCCGTCAGCGCGTCGAACGCGGAGCGGTAGCACGGCAGGATCGGACGCAGACGGTCCGGATACGTGTCGTACAGACCGTCGGTGTGCGTCCCGCCCTGCACCGTGTAGAACCGGTGCAGCCCGCCCCGGCCCCGCTCGTCGATCATCCGCGCGTACACGTCCGAGTCCGTGGCGAGCGGCAGCAGCGTGTCGAGGTCGCCGTGGAGGGTGATGAGCGGCTTGCCGATGCGACCGGTGAGCGCGACCTTCGCCACCGCGCGGTGGACGGAAGCGGGCCGGGAGGCGTAGTCGTACGCGGCGTCCGAGGCACAGGGCGCGAAGATCTGTTCCACGGTCCCGCCGGCGGTGGAACCGGGGCAGGCGGGATCGTACGTGGGGTCGAACTCGGCGCGGAAGATCTTCTGGGTCAGCCCCCAGTACGCCTTCTCGTAGTACGGCCACAGGAAGCGCGAACCGGGCGCGAAGCCCGCCGCGATCAGATCCTCGTCGGAGGCCTGTCCGAGCGACCGGGCCACCGTCACGGGCAGGCTCGTCAGGAGGTTGGGCCCGCGGGAGGTCCACAGCACGCCCTCCCAGTCGACCCCGCCGTCGTACAGCTCGGGCCGGTTCTCCAGCTGCCAGCGCGTCAGATAGCCGCCGTTGGAGATGCCCGTCATGTACGTACGCTCCGGGGCGCTGCCGTAACGCTGCCGAGCCGCCTTCTTCGCTGCCCGCGTCAGCTCCGTCACCCGGCGGTTCCACTCGGCGACCGCGTCGCCGGGACCGCGCCCGTCGGTGAAGAAGTCCGGCCCCGTGTTGCCCTTGTCGGTGGCGGCGTAGGCGAAGCCCGCGGCGAGGACCTGGTCGGAGATCAGCGCGTCCGTGGAGTACTGGCGCCGGGTGCCGGGCGCGCCGGTGACGACGAGGCCACCGTTCCAGCGGTCGGGCAGCCGGATGACGAACTGGGCGTCGTGCGCCCAGCCGTGGGTGGCGTTGAGCCGCGAGTCGTCGGGGAAGTAGCCGTCGATCTGGACGCCGGGGACGCCCGAGGGGTGACGGGACCCCAGGGCGGCGAGCCCGGCCTGGTCAGCGGTGTCGGTGTACGGCGTGCCCGCGAGCCCGGCGGTCGTCAGATCCGCCAGGCAGGCGGACTGCTGGTGCTCGGCGCCGGGAACGTGGAGCCGGTCCTGACGCGCGCAGTGCGCGGGGGTGCCCGCCCCTGCCTGCTCCTCCGCCCCTGCGGGACCCGCGGGAGCCAGGACGGTGACGGCGGTCAGGAGCGCTGCGAACAGCGGGACGCCTGGGAACAGGCGCATGGAGGCCTCCGAGGGGGCGAGGGAAAGGGATGCGGCGCCACATCGTGCGGCGCACCCTCACCACCGGGCCATGGTCCCGGACCACACCTCGGGCCGTCGGGTGGTGTGGACCGGCATGACACCCTCGCCGCGCGCCTCTGGAGAAGGACGAAGGCACTGTCGGCGGCCGACCAGGCCGACCAGGCCGACCAGGACCCGATCAGGAAGGCCGGACGGCCATCGCGTCGAGCCCCTCCAGCAGCGCCGGCAGCCGCGGACCGCGGGCGACCGGCAGGACCTCGCCCGGCAGCTCGTCGAGCAGGACGAAGGCCATGTCGTCGGGACGCGCCACCAGCGACCAGCCGGGGCCGTCCGCGCGCAACGTCCGCACGCCGCCGTCCGTACCGGAGTCGGAGGACCGCACCCGTCCGACCGGCGGCGGCTCCTCCAGATAGCCGCGCAGCTCGTCGAGGGCGCGGCGGACCCCGGCGTACGGGTCGGCGGCGGCCGGTGCCGCGTCGGTGGACGGCGCGGTCGTCACCGACGCCGCCGTGCCGGTGGACGGAGCCGTGCTGGCGGGAGAGGACGCCTGAGCGGACGGCGCCGACTTCCGGGCGGAGGGCCTGTCGAACCACGTCGTGGGCCTGGGCGTGGTCTCGACCGGTGTCCCGGACGGGACGACGGGCGTGGACGGCGCCGTGATCCCGGACGGCGCCGGTGTCCCGGACGGGGTCTCCGACCCTGTGCCGGGCGGCGCGTCGTCCGTCACCTGGCTCCGCCAGGCCGACCACTGGAGCGCCACCTCGTCCGCGCCGAGGCGCCGCTGGGCAGGTCCCCACGCGTCGCCGGACGGCGGTACCAGCGGCGCCGGGTCGCCCTCCTCGGGCTCCGGGTCGTGCGGGTCGGGCACGCCGGGCGCGCGGGTCGCCACCGCGAGCGGCCAGCCCGGCAGCCCGGCGACCACCGAGTGTTCGTCGGGGGAGAGGTCGTAGGCCATACCGCAGTCCCAGGAGGCGATGGCCACCGCGACCAGTGACACATCGTCCACGACGACCGTCCACCGCGCGCCGAGCCCGTCCTGGCCGAACACGAGCCCGTACCCCTCGGCGTACGGCTGGAGCCCGAGGGCCGCGCAGGCCGCCGGGTAGTCGTCGCCGAGGACGCTCGGGAAACGCGCGGGCGTCAGAAGTGCCGCGGTCAGCACGAACAGCGCGTCGGCAGCGCCCTCGCCCTCGGCCTCGGCGATCGGGTCCGTCCCAGCCACGCATGCCTCCCCATCTGGTTGTCGGCGCACCTTAACCAGTGAGCAGGGAGGCCTGTCCATAGCCCGGCGCCGTGACCTGCATCGCCGTACGGGTCCGGGCCGGGCGACAGACCGCGGCGGCGGCGTGCCCCGGCCCGCCCCGTACCGAGGGCTATGCCTCGGCCGGCGGTCGCCCCGCCGGGTCCTCCCGCAGGCCGAGGAGCGAGCGGGCCACCGCCCTCGGCGACTCGTTCCGTTCCCTGGCGAGGGTGAGGACGGCCCGGCAGGCCAGTTCGTTGACGCCGAACGACAGCATCCCGGGGGAGACCCGGCTGGCCGCCTCCTCGGCGCGAGCCGGATCGTCCTCGGCGGACGCGGCCACGTACTCGGCGGCCGCCTCGAAGAGGTTGTGCCCCTGCCGCGGGCGCGGTGGCGCCGGCGCGGCGGCCTCGGGGGCCCGCCGGGCGGACGGAAGGAGCCTCCGCAGTCTTTCGGGTACCCGTGCCACGCCGCACCGCCTTTCCCGGGCACGACTGCCCGGCACATCCACGGTAGTCAGTGCAGTGCCGCGAAAGAAGGGTGCGTTGGGGTCTGTCAGGGAGCCCCACCGCTGGTGGGCCACTGCTGGGCAGGCGGTGTGGCGTCGCTGAGGAGCGGGAGGTTCCTCTCGACGGCCTTCTTCCAGGAGCCGTCGTCGATCATCTTCTGGAGTGCCCGTCGGACGGCGCCGTTCGCGTCGCCGCCCTCCGGAACGCCGATGCCGTAGGGCTCGTCGCTGACGCTGAAACCGGCGAGCTTGAACCGGCCCTTGTACGTGTCTCGCGCCGCGTACCCGGCGAGCAGCGTGTTGTCGGTGGTGACGGCGTCGACGGCGCCCGTGGCGAGGTCGTCGATGCAGCGGGAGTGGCTGTCCCGGGTCACGACCTGTGCCTGGGGGGCGAGCTTCGTCCGGATCAGCAGCGCGGTACTGGAACCGGTGGCCGTGCAGACCTTCCGGCCGTCGAGATCCGTCGGGCGCTTGACCGTGGTGTCGTCCGAGGGGAGCAGGACGTCCTGATGGGCCATGAAGTAGGGGCCGACGAAGTCGACCTTCTGGTCCCGCAGGGAGTTGTACGTGTACGTGGCCACGACGAGGTCGACGTCCCCGCCGGTCAGGAGCGACTCGCGCAGGGAGCTCCGGGCCTCCTTCCAGACGATGTCGGCGGGAGCGTGCCCGAGCACGCGGGCGACGTAGGTCGCCACGTCCACGTCGAGACCCGCGTACGTGCCGTCCGGGTTCTTGAAGCCGAGTCCGGGCTGGTCGAACTTGATGCCGATGGTGATCTTGGCTCCGCCGGTCGGGTCGGCGCCGGACGCGCCCGTGGCGGGCGTGGACGGTCCCGACGGTGAGGATCCCTGGCCGCTCGGCTTGCCCTCGGCACGATCGCCGTCTCCGTCGTCCTTCGTGCCTCCGAGCGGGAGGAGGTTCCAGACGAGCACACCGCTGAGGACGACGGCCGCCCCCGCGACCGCCGCGTACATCCCGCCGCGCCGTCTGTGCGCCGTCGGCGGCCGGGCCGGGAGCGGGGGCGCGAGGGGGAAGGAGGTGGCGGTGTCCGCGCCCGCGTCGACGGCGGGGCGTCCGTCGCCCGGGCCCGCATGCGGAACCCGTTCCCGCGGCTCAGGCCGCGGCTGCGCTCGATGCGGGGGCCGAGGCGGAGACGGGGTCTCCGGCCCCGGCCGGTGGTGGGCGTCCGTTCCGGCACGGGCCTCCACGTCGGCGAGCATCCGGTCCAGGGCCTCGCCGTCCGGGCGCGCCGCCGGATCCCGTACCAGCACGTTCGTCAGGACCCGGGTCAGCGCCCCGGCCCGCAGGGGCGGCGGCACGTCCTCGCCGAGGACGGCCGCGAGCGTGGCGAGCGTGTTCGCGCGTCGCAGCGGATGGTGGCCCTCCACCGCGACGTACAGCGTCATGGCCAGCGACCAGAGGTCGGCGGCGGGCCCGCCCTCCTCGCCGCTGACGCGCTCGGGCGCCATGTAGTCGGGCGTGCCGATGATGGACCCGGCGGCGGTGAGGGCGGTGGCCCCGTGGATCGCCGCGATGCCGAAGTCGGTCAGGACCGGCTGCCCGTCGGGCCGCAGCAGGACGTTCGGCGGCTTGATGTCCCGGTGCTGGATGCCCACCGCGTGGGCCGCCCGAAGTCCCGCGAGGATTCCGCGCCCCAGAGTCGCCGCCTCGCCGACGGTGAGTTCACCGCGGTCGAGGCGGTCCTGGAGGGAACCGCCGGGGACCAGTTCCATGACGAGCCAGGGGTACGTGCCCTCCCCGCCGTCCACGATGTGATGGATGGTCACCACCTGGGGGTGCGCCACGCGCGCGAGTGCCCGGGCCTCACGCAGAACCCGGATGCGGAGTTCGCGGGCGGCCTCGGGGTCGTACTCGGCCAGTGCGGGGTCGGGCGGGCGGACCTCCTTGAGGGCCACCTCACGATGGAGCGCGAGGTCCATGGCACGCCACACGGTGCCCATACCGCCCCCGCCGAGCCGCTCCATCAGCTCGAACCGATCGTCGACCACCCGCGCCACTCAATGCCCCCTCCGTCACACCACCGGCTTTGCCCGACTCTGCCACATCCGGGCGAGCTATCCGGTCGGATCAAGTACGGGGCCAGGGGGCCCTCTTCGGGCCTGTCCGGTCCGTTCGCGCTCCGTACGGAAGTACGGAGCGCGAGCATCCGTGCCTCAGTTCTCCCGTACGGCCATGGCCAGGTAGCGGGCGTCCTCGTCGACGTAACCGACGAGCCGCCAGCCGGCCTCGGCGAGTACGGGACGCAGCCGGGGTTCGGCGCGCAGGTCGTCGGGGGTGATCCGACGGCCGTGGCGGGCCGCGAGGGCCGCGCGACCGATCGGGTGGAAGAGCGCGAGCCGGCCGCCGGGCCGCACGACGCGGGCGAGTTCCCGCAGATCGGCCACGGGATCCGCGAGATGGGAGACGAGCCCCGCGCCGAAGACCGCGTCGAGCGCGCCGTCGCGCACCGGCAGGCGTCCGACGTCGGTGAGCAGCAGCGTCGCCGTTCCGGCCGTGCCGCCGCGCCCGGCGGCGACGGCCCGCGCGAGCATCTCGGGGGTGAGGTCGGCTCCGAGTACGGTGCCGGACGAGCCGACGGCCTCGCGGAGCGGTGTGAGGGCGCGTCCGGTCCCGCAGCCGGCGTCGAGCACCGCGTCGCCCGGGCGCAGGCCGAGTTCCCTCACCGCGGCCGCGTACGCGGGGCCGTCGTCGGGAAAGCGGCTGTCCCAGTCGGCGGCGCGGGCGCCGAAGAACTCTCGGACGTGTGTGGGGTCATCGCTCATACGCCCATGATTCCGTACCCGGAGGAGTGACCGTCGTCTGTGAACATTTTGTGTGCATCGTCTGCGTGCACGTTCGAGCCCGGTGTGATCGTTCGGGATCATCTCTCTGTCATATTCCATCAGCTTTCGAAATGCGCCCCTGGTGCGCCCCCTGATGCGCACTAGCGTTCCGGAGCCATGGGACACCTGGACCACGCCACCTTCGGCTGGCTGACACCTGTACTGGCGTACGCGATGGCCTGCGTCGGCGCCGCCCTCGGGCTGCGCTGCACCGTTCGCGCCCTCGACGCGACCGGCCGCTCGCGTCGCAACTGGCTGCTCACCGCGGCCTCCGCGATCGGCACCGGCATCTGGACGATGCACTTCGTGGCGATGCTCGGCTTCGGCGTGGCCGGCACCGACATCCGCTACAACGTTCCGCTCACCCTTCTCAGCCTCGTCGTCGCGATGGTCGTCGTCGGCGTCGGGGTGTTCGCCGTCGGCTACGGACGCGACCGCGTCCGCTCGCTCCTGATCGGCGGACTCACCACGGGTGTCGGCGTGGCGAGCATGCACTACATGGGCATGGTCGCCCTCCAGCTCCACGGTGAGGTCCACTTCGACCCCCTCTTCGTCGGCCTCTCCGTGCTCATCGCCGTCGTCGCCGCCACCGCGGCCCTGTGGGCGGCCCTCAACATCCACTCGCCCGCCGCCGTGGCCGTCGCCTCGCTCGTGATGGGCGCGGCCGTCACGAGCATGCACTACACCGGCATGTTCGCGGTGCGGGTGGACGTGGTCCCCTCGACCGCCACCCTCCCCGGCGCCACGCTCATGCAGTTCATCTTCCCGCTCGCCGTCGGCCTCGGCTCGTATCTCTTCATCACCTCCGCCTTCGTCGCCCTCTCGCCGACGGCCAAGGAGCGTGCGGCGTACGCCTCCGCCGGCCGCCTCACCGACGACCGGGCGGTCGACGTCGCGCCTCCGGGCTTCCGGTCCGCCGAGGCCGTCCGCACATCGACGAGCTGAACCGAACCCCGTACGCCACGCACCAGAGACCGTCGCAGCCGGAACGAGGAGGCCATGCGAACTCCCCGCAGGACCAACGACGCCGAGGCGCCGGCGCCGCCGTCGGCGGCCGCGCGCGGGCGGCGCGCACACGCCGGGCCCCCCGCCGACGAGCCGGGCGAACCCACACCCGAGGGCTTCCCCGGCGCCGGTCACCCGGCCTCCGCCGGACACCCCCCGGCTTCCGCCGGACACGGACCCGACGCGGGACACCGCCCGGCCTCCGCCGGACACGGAGACGACGCGGGGCACGTGGCCGGGACCGGCCGTGTCCCCGGTCGCACAGCCGCCCTCGGTCGATCGGCCGCCCCCGGAGACCACGTCGCCCCCCACGGCCGCCCGTCGTCGCCTCATGCCGCGGCCGGGCACGGGGCAGGCGTTCCGCGTCACGGCCTGCGGCCCCGCACCGTCCGCGCCAAGATCGTCTCGCTCCTGATGGTCCCGGTCGTCTCGCTCCTCGCACTCTGGGGCTTCGCCACCGTCACCACGGCCCAGGACGTCGCCCGGCTCCGTCAGCTCCAGCGCGTCGACGCCGAGATCCGCGAGCCCGTGACGGCCGCCCTCGCCGCCCTCCAGGCCGAACGGCGCGCCGCCGTACGGCAGACAGCCGCCCCCGGCGCCACCCGGGCCGCCGAGCTCAAGGACCGGATGCGCCGCATGGACGAGGCCGTCGACCGCCTCCGCCTGGACGAGACGCACACCGTCGGCGACACCGGGGACCTCCCCGGCGACGTGGGGGAGCGGGTCAGCGCCTTCGTCGGAAAGGTCGAGGGCCTCGCCCGGCTCCGTACCGCCGCCTCCGACGGACACGCCGACGGGAACCAGGTCTACGAGGAGTACACCGCCGCCGTCTCCGCCGCCTTCGCCGTCGGCGGAGCCCTCGCCGGCATCCAGGACGCCCAGCAGGGCTCCGACGCGCGCGTACTCCTGGAATTCGGCCGGGCCGGCGAGATGCTCTCCCGCGAGGACGCGCTGCTCACCGCCGCCCACCTCACCGGACGGTTCTCGGAGGAGGGGCTCCGCGCCTTCTCCGGCGCCGTCGAGACCCGGCGCACCCTCACCGCCTCCGCCACCGCCGACCTGCCCGCCGCCGCACGGGCCGCGTGGGACCGGCTCGCCGTCGGCGGAGACCACACGCGGCTCACCCGGGCCGAGGACCGCATCCGCGCCGAGAGCCCCGGCCGCGCCGCCGCCCAGGCGGTCCCCAGCGCCGACTGGGACGACACCCTCGCGGCCGTACGGAGCGGACTCACCGCGATCGAGACCGACGCCCGCGCCGCCGCGACCGACCGCTCCGACCCCTTCGCCGGTGGCGTCCTCACCGCGGCCGGCGCGGCGGTGAACCTCGGTCTCGCGGCCGTCGCCGCCTCCCTCGTCATCTCCGTCCGGATCGGCCGGGGCCTGGTCGTCGAACTCGTCAGCCTCCGCAACACCGCCCTCGGCATCGCACGCGGCAAACTGCCCGCCGCCATGCGGCGGCTGCGCGCCGGGGAGGAGATCGACGTCGAGGCCGAGACCCCGCCCGGTCCCGTCTCCCAGGACGAGATCGGACAGGTCGGCGAGGCACTCACCACCGTCCACCGCGCGGCCCTCTCCGCCGCCGTCGAACGCGCCGAACTCGCCAGCGGCATCTCCGGTGTCTTCGTCAACCTCGCCCGGCGCAGCCAGGTCCTCGTCCACCGCCAGCTCAACCTCCTGGACAGCATGGAGCGGCGCGCCGACGACCCCAACGAACTCGGCGACCTCTTCCGGCTCGACCACCTCACCACCCGGATGCGCCGCCACGCCGAGAGCCTCATCATCCTCTCCGGCGCCGCCCCCGGCCGCGCCTGGCGGATGCCCGTCCCGCTGACCAACGTCGTCCGTGCCGCCGTCTCCGAGATCGAGGACTACGCGCGCGTGGAGGTCCGCCGGCTCCCCGAGACGGCCGTCGTCGGCGGCGCCGTCGCCGACCTCACCCACCTCCTGGCCGAACTCATCGAGAACGCGGCCCAGTTCTCTCCGCCCCACACCAAGGTCCGAGTCAGCGGGGAGCCCGTCGGCAACGGATACGCCCTGGAGATCGAGGACCGGGGACTCGGCATGGGCAAGGAGACCCTCGCCGAGGCCAACGCCCGCATCGCCCAGTCCGAGGCCCTCGACCTCTTCGACAGCGACCGGCTCGGCCTCTTCGTGGTCAGCAGGCTCTCCTCCCGCCACGACATCAAGGTCCAGCTGAGGACCTCCCCGTACGGCGGCACCACGGCCGTCGTGCTGCTCCCGACCGATCTCCTCCAGGGCGCCCTGCCGCCGGGCCGCAGCGCCGCCGCGAGCGGCGGAGGAACCGACACACCCCCCGCCGGAACGCCGCAGGCGCGCGACCCCCGGACGCCCGCCCCCGACCGGGGAGAGCCGGGCGCGGACCATCGGCAGAGCGGCGACGACCGGACGACGGGCGACCGGTTCGGCCCCGACGGGATCGGCTCGCACCGCCTCGGTTCCGACCGGCGCACGGACGACGCGCGCGCCGCACGCGAACGCGAGGAGGCCCAGCGCGCCGAGGCCCGCCGCTTCGGCCGTCCCCCGGTGCCCCGCCCGCCGGCGCAGGCCGGTCCGCCCACCCAGGCCCCCACCCTCGGGGGAGGCACCCCCACGGGGCCCGTCCCGGCGCCGCGCGGGTCCGCCCCGCAGCCACCGGGCGGCGCCCGGCCCGGAATCCTGCCCAGGGAGACGGGCGGCGCCCGGCCGCCGGTCCCGCCGCAGCCCCCCGCTCCCACGCGCCCGCAGTCCTTGCCGCGCCCGACCGTCGTGCCCGCGCTCACGGCCCCCACGGAGCCCGGACCGCCGCCCTCCGGCGTCACCGAACTGCGTCGCCGCGGACCGTCCGTACCGCCGGCCCGGCAGCAGCAGCCCGGCACGCCCGCAGGTGCCACAGGTCCCGCGGGTGCGGCCGAGCACGCCGGACACGGCGACGACGCGGACGGCGAGCTGCCGCGCCGGGTACGACAGGCGAGCCTGGTCCCCCAGCTGCGCGAGGCACCCCCCTCGGCACCGGTGTTCGTACCGGCCGATCCGGGCACCGACGCCCGTACCCCGGAAGTCGTGAGGGACCGCATGGCGGCCTATCGCGACGGCTGGCGGCGGGGCGGCGGTGCGGCCCCGGGCAGCAGACGTCCCCTCGGAACCGGCACCGGTCACGAACCCGGCCACGGCACCACCCCCCTCGACGCACCCCGCCCCGAAGGAGACCAGCGATGATCGACCACCAGAGGATCTCCCACCACCGGTCCGGCGAGCTCGACTGGCTGCTCGACGACCTCGTGATGAGAGTCCGGGAGGTCCGCCACACGGTGGTGCTGTCCAACGACGGGCTCGCCGTCGGGGCCTCCAACGGGCTGAGCCGCGAGGACGCGGAACACCTCGCCGCCATCGCCTCCGGCTTCAACAGCCTCGCCAAGGGGGCGGGGCGTCAGTTCCACACGGGCGGCGTCCGCCAGACGATGGTCGAGATGGACGACGGATTCCTCTTCGTCGCCGCAGCGGGCGACGGCTCCTGCCTCGCCGTCCTCAGCTCCGTGAGCGCCGACATCGGCCTCATCGCGTACGAGATGGCCCGCCTCGTCAAGCGCGTCGGCGAGCACCTGCACACCCCGCCGCGGCTCACGGTGACCCCGCCGGCCGCCGGCTGACCCGGAGAAGGCCCATGAACGAGGACAGCACCGGCGGCGGCCCGTCCGTGCCGGGCAGTCAGTGGTACGACGCCGACGCGGGACCGCTCGTGCGCCCGTACGCGATGACCGGTGGCCGGACCAAACCGGGGCCCAGCAACGTACGGTTCGACCTCATCGCCCTCGTCGTCGTCGACGACGACCCGCCCGGACCGGCCGAGGAATCGCTCCTCGGCCCCGAACACCGGTCCCTGCTCGCCCTGTGCCGGGCCGAGACCCAGTCGGTCGCCGAACTCTCCGCCGACGCCGACCTGCCCGTCGGTGTCGTGCGGGTCCTCCTCGGCGATCTCCTCGAGTCGGGCTTCGTACGCGTCAGCCGGCCCGTACCGCCCGCACAGCTCCCCGACGAAAGAATCCTGAGGGAAGTAATCGATGGCCTACGAGCGCTCTGAGAGCACCGGTGCGGACGACGAAGTGGACACCACCGCCCTCGCCCTGAAGATCCTGGTCGCCGGTGGGTTCGGCGTGGGCAAGACCACCCTGGTCGGTGCCGTCAGCGAGATCCGGCCGCTCCGCACCGAGGAACAGCTCAGCCGTGCCGGCGAGTCGGTCGACGACACCGGGGGAGTCGCCCAGAAGACGACCACGACCGTCGCCATGGACTTCGGCCGCATCACCATCCGCTCCGGACTCTCCCTGTACCTCTTCGGGACGCCCGGTCAGGACCGGTTCTGGTTCCTGTGGGACGAGCTGTCACAGGGCGCGCTCGGGGCCGTCGTCCTCGCCGACACACGGCGACTCGAGGACTGCTTCCCGGCCGTCGACTACTTCGAGCACCGGAAGATCCCCTTCGTGGTCGCCGTCAACTGCTTCACGGGCGCGCGTACGTACGGCGCGGCCGACGTCTCCCGCGCACTCGACCTGGACCGGGGGACGCCCGTCGTCCTGTGCGACGCGCGCGATCGTGACTCCGGCAAGGAAGTGCTCATCCGGCTCGTCGAGTACGCCGGGCGGATGCACACCGCCCGGCTCCTCGACACGGTCTGCTGAGTCGCCGTACCACCGGCCGTGCCGGGCCGGGCCGGTCAGTCGGCCACGCCGGCCTGGGCGATCACCTTCTGGACGCGTACCCGGACGAGGAGTTCGCCCGGTACCGCGTTGCGCTCCCCGAACTCGTCGGCCCGGTCCTCGCCCATGTAGCGGGCGCCGATGCGGCTGGCCCAGTGGCGCAACTCCGCCGGTTCCTCGCTGAGTTCGGCGCGACCGCTGAGCACGACGAAGGAGAACGGCGGGGTGTCGTCGTCGACGCACAGGGAGACCCGGCCGTCGCGCGCGAGGTTGCGTCCCTTCACTGTCTCCTTGCCCGTGTTGAACACCAACTCGTCCCCGTCCAGGAGGAACCAGATCGGCGCGACGTGCGGACTGCCGTCGTCGCGCACGGTCGCCAGCTTGCCGGTACGGGTTCCCTCGGACACGAAGGTCCGCCACTGATCATCGGTCATCCTCGTCATGCCCCCATCCTGCGGCACGCGCGGGCGTGGTGCAGTGCTTGCCCTGTTCACGACAGTGCGTAAGGCTTGCGGCGATACGGCGGACCACCGCGGCACGGGGACCACGGGACAACCGGGTCACCGGGACGCACCACCCAGGGGGAGGACCACTGATGGCGTTGGACAAGGGACTGGACTGGCTGCTCGACGACCTGACCAAGCGAGTCGGATTCATACGGCACGCGCTCGTGCTGTCGAACGACGGCCTGGTGACGGGCGCGAGCAGCGGACTCGCACGCGAGGACGCCGAGCACCTCGCGGCCGTCTCTTCGGGCCTGCACAGCCTGGCCCGGGGCTCCGGTCGGCATTTCAGGGCGGGGCGGGCGCGCCAGACGATGGTGGAGTTCGACGAGGCGCTGCTCTTCGTGACGGCGGCGGGCGAGGGCAGCTGCCTCTGCGTCCTGAGCGCGGCGGAAGCGGACGTCGGCCAGGTGGCGTACGAGATGACGCTCCTGGTCAACCGCGTAGGCGAGCACCTCGGCGTGGCGGCCCGGCAGCCGGGACGCCCGGAGGGCGGCCTGATCTGACGCCACCCCAACCGTCCTGAGGGAGTCGTCCACAGACGGTTGTCCACAGGCCGTGCGGAAGTCGTCACTCTGCGTTACGTTTTCGGTGGCGGGTCGGAGCGATCCGCGACACGGAGAGACCACGGACGTACGGGGGAGGGCCACGCGATGACGGTGGACGAGGGAGCGCGCACGGTGACGGTGACGCCGGGGCGGGCCGCGCAGGAACTGGAACTGAGGCGCGACGAGTTCCGGCTCGCGGTTCAGCTCGGCCTGGTGAGGACGGTGCCGGCGGGGGAGGGCGGACGACGGCGGGTCGAGAGGGGTGAGCTCGACCGGCTCAGGGCCGCGCCCGACTTTCCCGTCGGCCTGCGCGAAAGGGTGCACGCGGTCGGCACGGGGGAGGCGGCGGCGCTCCTGGAGATCACTCCCGAGCGCTTCGTCAGGCTGGCCCGGACGGGCCACGTCAGTCCCGTGCGGTTCTCCCTGAACCGCTACCGGGCGGTGGTCTGGACGTATCTCGCGGAAGAGGTCGCCGCGTTCGGCCTCACCTGCCCGGCGCTGCTCACCGGGCGGCTGCCCGTGGAACTCCGTGAACGGCTGGCCGCGCACGAGGACCTGCGACCCAGGAACTGGCGGACACGGCGGCTCGGCGCGCTCCTGCGCGCCACGGACGACCCATGGGCACGGGCCGCCGCCATGGCCTCGATGCTCGACCCCGTCCAGGTGGCCGAGGTCGTCGACGACCCCTACGAGCGCGCCCACCTCGACCGGCTGCGCCCCTCGGCGCCGCCCGGGATGCCGGTGCGGGCGGAGGCACGCGACATCGCCGAGCGGCTCATGAGGGCCGACGACCCGGACGAGATCCTCTGGCACCGGATGAGCCTGGCCCTGGCGCTCGACGAGGCTCGGACGGAGCAACCCGCGCCGTATCCCGGCGCTTCGGGGCGGCCAGGTGCTGCGGGGGAGTGGCCCGGGGGCGGGGTGTCCCTGGGGATGTCGCGGCGGCCGGGTGTCGCGACCGCGGAGCCCGGACCGCTCCTGCCGCCCGCGCGGGCCGTACCGGCCATGAGGGCCGTGCCGTCTCTGCCGCCCCTGCCACCGGCGGTACCGGTGGCCTCGGCTCCTGTTCATGGCCTCGTCCCTGCGTCTGCGTCTGGGTCTGCACCGGCTCCTGCACCGGCTCCACCTCCAGCTCCGGCTCCACCTCCAGCTCCGGTTCCGGCGGGGCTGCCGAGCGCGGTGGACCGTCCGCCGAGCCGTCCGGCCGCGCGCGCCAGGCTCCTCGACCGGCTGCGGCGCCGGAGGGCCGCCGACCGTGGGCGGGCCGGTGGGCGGAAGCGCCCGGCCTCCTGGCCCTGACGACGGCGGCGCGCGGCGTGCGGCGCGGGCGCGGTGTGGGGAGGATGGCCTCATGCTGCTCGCCCGTGTTGCGGAGGTGTCCCGCGAGGTCGCGGCCACATCCGCGCGTTCGCGCAAGATCCGGCTCCTCGCCGAGCTGTTCGCCGAGGCCGAGCCCGAGGAGAGCCCGCTCGTCATCGCCTACCTCTCCGGTCGGCTCCCGCAGGGGCGGATCGGGGTGGGCTGGAGCGTTCTCAAGGAGGTGGTCCCGCCCGCGGTCCCGCCCGTCGAGCGGCCGGGCCTCACGCTCGGGCGCGTCGACGCGGTGATGACGGAGCTCGCGGCGGTCTCCGGCGCCGGCTCCCGTGCCGAGCGGACCCGGCTCGTCCACGCCCTCTTCGCCGCGGCCACCGACGACGAGCAGCAGCTCCTGCTGCGGCTGCTCACCGGGGAGGTGCGCCAGGGAGCGCTCGACGCCGTCGCGCTGGAAGGCGTCGCCCAGGCCGCCACCGTGCCCGCCGCCGAGCTGCGGCGTGCCGTGATGCTCGAAGGCTCTCTGCCCCCGGTCGCGCAGGCCGTGCTCGCCGAAGGCGCCACCGCCCTGGACCGGTTCACCCTCCGCGTCGGCAATCCCGTGCAGCCGATGCTCGCGCACACCGCGGCCTCCGTCACCGAGGCGATCGGTGCTCTCGGGCCCTGTGTCGTCGAGGAGAAGCTCGACGGCATCCGGGTCCAGGTCCACCGGCGCGGTGACGACGTCCGGGTCCACACCCGCTCGCTCGACGACATCACCGACCGGCTGCCCGAGGTCGTCGCGACCGCGCGCGCCGTACCGGCCGACGGTTTCATCCTGGACGGGGAGGTGATCGCGCTCGACCCCGGCACGGGACGCCCCGTGTCGTTCCAGTCCATCGCCTCGCGGGTCGGATCCCGCACCGATGTCGCCGGAGCACACGCCGCCCTGCCCCTCACCGCGGTCTTCTTCGACGTCCTCGCGGCCGACGGCGAGGGACTGATCGACCGGCCCGGCCAGGAACGGCACGCGGTCCTCGCCGGACTGCTCCCCGAATCCCAGCGGGTCCGCCGCCTCGTCGTGGCCGACCCCACCGATCCCGCGCAGATGGAGGCCGCCGAGCGGTTCTTCACCGACACCCTGGCCAGGGGGCACGAAGGAGTCCTGGTCAAGGCCCTGGAAGCGCCCTATGTAGCCGGCCGCAGGGGGCGGACTTGGTTGAAGGTGAAGCCCGTCCACACCGTCGACCTCGTCGTCCTCGCCGTCGAGCGGGGCCACGGGCGCAGGACCGGGCTCCTCTCCAATCTGCACCTCGGCGCCCGCACGGCGGACGGTGACTTCGTGATGCTCGGAAAGACCTTCAAAGGGCTCACCGACGACATGCTGCGCTGGCAGACCGAGCGGCTCGGTGAACTCGCCGTGGAGGACGACGGATTCACCGTCCGGGTCCGGCCCGAACTCGTCGTCGAGATCGCCTACGACGGACTCCAGGCCTCGACGCGCTATCCGGGCGGTGTCACCCTCCGGTTCGCCCGCGTCCTGCGCCACCGCCCCGACAAGCGGGCCTCCGAGGCCGACACGGTCGAGGACATCATCGGCCGTTCCTGAGCGGAGGGGCGGTGGACCTCGCGTGACGACGCCCCGCGAGGGATGCTGGAGACGTGGTACGACGAGCGCCGGCACGACGAGCGCGGGGCTCCACGAGCGACCGGCGGGCCGCGAGGAGATGAGCGACGTGTACGACTTGCACATCGACACCGACGTGACCGTGCAGCTCAGTGGCTGCAGCCGGGAGGACGCGCAGGCCGTCTTCGGCGTCCTCGACGGCGTCTACGAGCTGGAGGACATGACGGCTCCGGGCCCCCAGGCGGCCGCGGGGCCTTCCCCCACGGTCTGGACCGCGACCTTCGACACGGCCGGCGGACGCCACCAGGAGGTGCGCCCCACCTCCCTGACCTCCCCGGTCGGAGCCACGCTCAGCGGTGGCTACCACGCCGTCAACGAGGTCGAGAAGGTGCTCGCCGCCGGCTTCGACATCCAGTCCCAGCAGTCCGTCTCCGGTGACCAGGAGACGGAGGCCCGGTTGCTGCTGGCATCCCGCTGAGCAGGAGGCGCGAACTCCCCGGACGGAGCGGACGGGCGCCGTCCGGGGTTCGCGTGCGCCCGCGGGCTTGAAGGACCCCCCTGCCTTCCCCGGTATACACCGTGTGTAGAGTTTTCCGTCTGCCGTGAGTACCGCCCTGACCAGGTGGTTTTCCGGCATGACCGAAGACACCACCGGGGAAAGCGGGTTCCACCATGTTCCGATCCAGGCCGGGCCGACGCAGGGGGGCGGCCACTGTCCTGATCGCCGCGGCGTCGTTGATGCTGACGCTCGGCGGCTGCGGAGTCGACACCGTCACTCCGCAGGACGCCCGAGGAGAGGGCGGAACGGACGACAAGGCCGGCGCCGAGGCCCGTCGCGTCGACTGCGCCGAGGTCAAGTGCATCGCTCTCACCTTCGACGCCGGTCCGGGCGAGGACACCCCCCGGCTCCTCGACATCCTCAAGGAGAAGAAGGTTCCCGCGACCTTCTTCCTGCTCGGCAGCAAGCACGTCGACCGCTATCCGAAGGTCGTCAAGCGCATAGCCGACGAGGGTCACGAGGTCGCCAACCACACCTGGACCCATCGGATACTCACCGATCTCGACGAGTCCGAGATCCGCGACGAGCTGTCGCGTACCCAGGACGCCGTCGAGAAGATCACCGGCCGTAAGCCCACCCTGATGCGCCCGCCGCAGGGCCGCACCGACGGAGCGGTGTCCGACGTCAGCCGGGAACTCGGGCTCGCCCAGATCCTGTGGAGCATCACCGCCAAGGACTACGCCACCACCGATTCCGCCCTCATACGCCAGCGCGTCCTCGAACAGGCGCACCGGGACGGGATCATCCTGCTCCACGACATCTACGACGGCACCGTCCCGGCCGTTCCCTCGATCATCGACGAGCTCAAGCTGCGGGGCTTCACCTTCGTGACCGTGCCCGAACTGCTGGCCCCGGGCAAGGCCGAACCGGGCTCCGTCTATCGCCCCGAGAAGGACTGACGAGATCCCCCGAAACCGGGTGAGGCGCCTCACACCGCCCACGGGGGAACGCTCGGAACATTCGGGAAAGGTCTACCGTTCATACGTATGTGACACCGAAGGGGCCCGGTCCCCAAGGTCCCCCCCATTGAGGTGACCGCTCTTCGCGTCACGGCAGATCGGCCCCGGTTGGAATCCCCCGTCCAACCGGGGCTCTGTCGTTCCCGGACACCGCCGCGCACGCCGCCCGAAGGAACGGCGCCGCCGGCCCCACGACCTCCCGCAGGGCACCCGTCGGCCCGCCGACCTCCCGCAGGGCACCCACCCGGCCCGCCCCCTCCCGCAGGACACGACAGCGGCGCGTGAGCGGCGCGCACCCCGGCGCGTTCGACCCGTTCGAGTGAGCCACTGCATGGTGGCTCCGCCCTCGGGCACTGATCATCCCGAGCGCTGAGCCGATCACTCGCCGGCCGCTCCGACCAGGGACGATCGAAGGGGGACCCATGTTCCGCACCACCTCGCGCACCCGCCGTGTGCTCCTGACCGCGGCCGCCGCGCTCGTGCTGTCCGGCTGCACGGCCGTCGGTCCCGGAACTTCCACGACCCCCGGCGTTCCCTCCGGCAAGGCCGCCCAGGACGCGCTCCTCAAGGCCGCCGAGCACCGGCTCGTCGTGGACTGCCTGAGCGGCCGGGGGCTCTCGCTGACGCCTAGGCCCCGCGCTCCCGACGAGGAGCGGAAGCTCCGGACGGCGCTTTTCGGCGACGGTCCCAGAGAGCTCTCCGTCACCCTCGCCACGGGCGCCACCGTCACGGCCCACGAGGACGGCTGTGTCGCCGGTGCCCGGCAGCGCCTCTACGGCGACCAGCGCCGCTGGTTCCGGGCGCAGGTCGTCGTCGACAACCTCCGCGCCGAGGCCCAGGCCCGGATGCGTGACGACCCCGCCCACCGCGCGGCCCTCGCCCGGTGGACGGGATGCGTGACACCACCGGGCGGCCCGCGGCCCGGCCGTCCTGATCCGGCTGTCGCCGCCCGCTGCTCACGCGAGAGCGGACTCGACGAGGTCCGCGAGCGTCTGGAGGCCGCCGAGCTGACCGCGGTGCGCGCGCTGCGCCGGGACGAGCTCACCACATACCGGCAGCTGCGCGACCGCGCGCTGCGGCAGGCAGTCGAACTGCCCGCGCCCACCCACCCGCAGAAAGGCACCACCCTCTCGTGAAGCGACTTCTCGTCACCACCGCCGCGGCCCTCTTCGCGGCCACCGCCGGTCTCGCCCTCGCGACCTCCGCCGGCGCGGCCGAATGCCCCAGCGGTGAGTTCTGCGTCTGGCAGGACTCCGGCTTCGGTGGCCAGCGCGCCAACTGGAGCGGGGACGACGGCTGGTGGGAGAGCTGGATCTCCGACACCGACTCCTCCTGGGCCAACCACGGCATCTCTGGACCCGGCATCAAGGACCACGTCAAGGTCTATGAGAGCGCCTGGCAGGGCGGCAGCATGACGATCTGTCTCGCCCCGGGCCAGGAGGTCGGCTACAACGGAGCGGCCAACGACCGGGGTGACTCCCACACCTGGTCGATGGGCTGCTGACCCGCTCCACGCGCCTCCCCGCGTCGTGGAGGTCGCCCGTCCTTCCGCCCCGACGTTCACCGGGCGGGGCGGAAGGACGGCGCGGCCCATCAGCTCTCGTTGCCCAGCCACAGGTCGGGGCCGAAGACCTCGTAGTGGATGTCGGCCGCCGCGACGCCCCGGCCGACGAGGTCGCCTCGGACCGCGCGGAGGAAGGGCAGCGGTCCGCAGAGGTACGCCGTGACGCCGGCCGGCAGGTCGAGCGTCGTGACGTCCGCGCGGCCCTGCCGGGCTCCGGAGTCGCCCGGCTCCTCGTACCAGAGGTGCAGCGTCCCCTGGGGCAGCGCGTCCACGAGGCGGCGCAGCTCGGTGGCGTGTGCGTGGGACTCGAGAGCGCGGTCGGCGTGGACGACGACGACCGGCCGGGTCGAACCGGTGGCCGCCAGGTGATCGAGCATCGCCATCATCGGGGTGCTGCCGATTCCGGCGGAGGCGAGCAGCAGCGGGCTCTCGCCCTCGGGAAGGACCAGGTCGCCGAACGGGGCGGAGACCTCCACCGTGTCGCCGGCGCGTGCGTGGTCGTGCAGCCAGGACGAGACCTCGCCGGCCGGGTCGCCGTCGACCCGCTTGACGGTGATCCGCCACTGCGGGTGACCGGGCGCGGCGGACAGGCTGTACTGGCGGATCTGCCGGGCACCGTCGGGCAGGGTGACCTGGACGCTCACGTACTGGCCCGGCCGGAACGCGGCCGTCGGGGTGCTGTCAGCGTTCCGCAGGACGAAGGAGGCGGTGTCGGACGTCTGCTCCTGTCGCTCGGCGATCTCCATCGACCGCCAGACCTGGCCCTCGGTGACGCCGGCCGTCCGGTAGAGCCGGGCCTCCACCGCGATCAGCGCGTTGGCCATCAGCCAGTACACCTCGTCCCATGCCTGCGCGACCTCGGGCGTGACCGCGTCGCCGAGCACCTCGACGATCGCGGCGAAGAGGTGCTCGTGCACGGTCTTGTACTGCGCGGAGGTCACGCCGAGCGAGGCGTGCTTGTGGGCGATCCGCGACAGCATCACGTCGGGACGCTCGTCAGGGCGTTCGAGCAGGGCGACGGCGAAGGCGGCGATGGAACCGGCGAGCGCCTGGCGCTGCTCGCCGCTGGCCTGGTTGCCCCGGTTGAACAGATCGCGCAGCAGCTCGGGATGGGCGGCGAAGAGGCGGTCGTAGAACCGCTCGGTGATCCGGTCGAGCGCGCCGCCGACGGCGGGCAGGGTGGCGCGGACGACCGGGACGGCCTGCTCGGACAGCATGGGAACTCACAATCTGGTAGATGATCTACGTATTTAAAAAGATGCGCACACGCCGACGGGCGATGGTCGGCTCAGGAGGAGGGGCGGGAGGTGAGGGAGAGGAGCAGGGGGCCGGTCGGGGAGTCGACGAGCTCTGCCACGGTCAGCGGGTCGAGTGCGCGGTAGAACGCCTCCTGCGCGTCACGCAGCGCCCCTCGCAGTCGGCAGGCGCTCCGCAGCGGGCACGGGGGATCGCCTTCGCAGGCGACGACCTCCTCCTCGCCCTCCAGGGTGCGGGCCAGCCAGCCGACCGAGGAGCGGCGACCCCGTTCCGTGAGGGCCAGGCCGCCGCCGCGACCGCGACGGGCCTCGACCGCACCGAGGTGCTGCAGCCGGGTGACCACCTTCGCCATATGGGCGTAGGGCACGTCCATCGACTCCGCCACCTCGCGGGTGGTGACGGATTCCTCCGGTGCGGTGACCGCCAGGCGCATCACGGCGCGGAGTGCCAGGTCGGTGAACTTCGTCAGCCTCACGCCATGACCGTATCAAAGCAGTATTCGACATACGTATTAAGGGTCCTGTCGGGCGGCTCGACGGCGTCGTCGGTGGTGACGCCACAGCCACCAGCCGCCCGAGACCAGGCAGCTGGTGGTGAGGACGATGACCGCGACGGGCCAGCGTCCGCCCGCGATACGGATGTCCGTGACCACCACAAGGAAGAGGGCGACCGCCGGCAGCAGGACGGAACCCATGGCCCGCAGCCCCGCACGCGCCATGACGGGGTCGAGCCGGCCGCCGCGCGAGGAACGCGGGTCGGGAGAGCCGACGTAGAAGACGGTCGCGCGGTCGGTCAGGCGCGTGGTGCCCCGGTAGTACCCGACGGCCATGTACGGGAGCCAGACCAGCGGCGCCACCAGGCCGACCAGGAACACGCCGCCGAGCAGAGCCCACCTGCCGACGCGGACCCGGCGCCCGGCCGCGTCGTCCGGGGTGACGAGACCGAGGAGCCGGGTCATCCGGGCGATCAGGTACCAGAAGGCCGCCACGCGCCCCCGGCCGTCTCCCCTCCCCGGCCGGGTTCCGGCCGGGTCGAGCGCCGCCCGCGCGGTCTCGGTGTCCCCGTACACCCCTTGCAGGACGAGGAGTTCGGCAGCGCGTTGCGGGTCCGTGGAGTCCCGCCCTTCGACGGCGGCGATCTCGAGCACGGTGCGCACCTGCGTGAGAAGCGCGCCGCAGAAGGCCAAGGGGATGAGCAACAGGAAGGGGCCGCCGACGAACGCGCCCTCCGCCGTCACCGTGCGCCGTCCACGGGTCACGACCAGGGCGCGCAGCGCGGCCGCGTCGGCCTCGGGGTGATCCTCGCGGAGCCGGGCGACGGTCGGACCGGCGCCAGGGCCGAGGTGGCGCAGAGCGAAGGACGCGAGCGACTCCGGAAGCCTGCCGGGCTCCGCCCGGACCTCCTTCAGGAGGGAGCCGGCGAGCCCGGCGGCCGGTGCCGCCCGCGTCCTCTTCCGCACGTCCGCGTGCGCCTTCTTCCCATGCCCCTCCTGGGACCTCAGGCCAGGACCCTGGCCTTCGCCTTCTCGAACTCCTCGGGCGTGATCGCGCCCTTGTCCTTCAGCTCCGCCAGCCGTGCGAGTTCCTGGGTGGCGCTGCCACCGCCGCCGCCCTCCTGGGTGGAGGCCGTCTTGCGGATGTAGTCCTGGAAGGCCGCCTCGCTCTCCCTGGCCCGCTTGACGTCACGCTCGCCCATGCTCTTGCCGCGGGCGATGACGTAGACGAGCACGCCGAGGTACGGGAGCAGGATGCAGAGCACCAGCCAGCCGGCCTTGGCCCAGCCGTTCAGGGAGTGGTCCCGGAAGATGTCGCCGATCACCTTGAAGAGCAGGAACAGCCACATGATCCAGAGGAAGAACCACAGCATGGTCCAGAAGAGGTTGAGGAGAGGGTAGTCGTCCATACCGGCGCACTCCGTTCCCGCACCGGCCGGGAGGCCGGGCATGGAGCGAGTTTCACCCAGCCCGGCCGCCTCCGCATGTCGTGGGCGCGCGTCACGCGCCCTCCTTCACACGCCCCGCAGGGCCGCGAGCGCGCGGTCGGCGTGGGCGCTCATCCGCAGCTCGCTGCGGACGACCTCCCGCACCCGCCGGTCCTGGCCGATCACGAACGTCACCCGCTTCGTCGGCGCGAGCGAGAATCCGCGCTTCACGCCGAACCGCTCGCGCACGACACCGTCCGGGTCCGACAGCAGGGGATAGCCGAGGGAGTGCCGCTCGGCGAACTCCTGCTGCCGCTCCACCGGGTCCGTGCTGATGCCGACGGGCAGCGCGCCGACGGCGCGGAACTCGCCCGCGAGATCGCGGAAGTGGCAGGCCTCGGCGGTGCAGCCGGGGGTGAGCGCCGCCGGGTAGAAGAAGAGGACGACCGGCCCTTCGGCCAGCAGTCCGCCGAGGGAGCGCGTGGCTCCCGTCTCGTCCGGCAGGCTGAAGTCCTCGACGAGGTCACCGACGTTCATAGAGGCCCGTCCCCGATCCGTACGTGATCCGCCACCGGCGCCTCCGGTGACCGGCCGGTGACGTTACCGCACGGTAGACCTGTCGTCACCCTTTCGGGTGAGCCGTCAAACGAGGTCACGTCGGTCAGACCCGGTGTGCCGTCGCGGTGCTCGACGCCGCCGTCGTTGCGCCCCGGGCCGCGGCGCGCCCGTCCAGCACGGTGAGGGCGCGCTCGCCCCAGCGCAGGTTCTCCTCCTCGAAGAACCGGCCGCGCATCAGCGTGAGGTACGGGCCGACCCGCTCCGCCTCGACGAGGTACGTCTCCTCGTCCCGTCCGGCGAGCATCCATTCCCGCAGCCGGTCGTAGCGGGCCAGCTTGGCCCGCGACGTCTCCATCCGCTGCGCCACGAACCCCCGGACGGCCGTCGTGTCACCCCCGTCGCAGGCCTGGACCTGGACCAGCAGCTCGTCCCGTACGGCGCTGGGGCGGGGCGGAGTGGCGGTGTAGGCGGCCAGATCCCGCATCCCCGGCTCAGTGAGGCTGAACATCCTCTTGTTGGGGCGCCGTTCCTGCTCGACCACGCGCGCCGTGATGAGGCCGGCTTCGGCGAGCTTGTCCAGCTCGCGGTAGAGCTGCTGCGGGGTGGCGGCCCAGAAGTTGGCGACGGACACGTCGAAGATCTTGGCAAGGTCGTATCCGGATGCCTCGCCCTCCAGAAGAGCTGCGAGGACGGCGTGCTTGAGCGACATCCCGTCACGCTAGCAGCACGTTGAATAGTTTCCTCCGCACCTATTCAACCGGCGATCCGCAGGCCGGACGGGGGTTCTACGCTGGCACGTCCGTCCGGCGCCTGCCTAGGCTGGAGGGAGGGGACGGCAGATCCGAGGGGCAGCGCGATGGACAGCCATACGTTTGTCTATACCACCTATATCCGGACCACCCCCGACGAGCTCTGGAAGGCGCTCACGGACCCGGTGTTCACCCGCCGCTACTGGGGTGTGGCCTTCGAGAGCGAGTGGACCCCCGGCGCCCCCATGGTCTGGGACGAGGTCGGCCGCAGGACCGCCGACCCCGAGCAGGTCGTCCTGGAGGCCGAGCCCGGCCGCCTCCTCTCGTACACCTGGCACACCTTCACGCCGGCCTGGGCGGAAGCCGTGCGTCTCGGCCGGGACGTGTACGAGCGGCTCGCCCGGGAACCCCGGTCCACGGTGACCTTTCGGATCGAGCCCTCGGGCGACACCGTCAAGCTCACGGTCGTCCACGGCGATCTGGACCCCGACGGGCTGATGAAGGGGATGATCGCCGAGGGCTGGCCCGCGCTGATCTCCAGCCTCAAGTCGCTTCTGGAGACGGGCGAGGAACTCCCGGAACCGCCCCGCTGACCCATTCGAGTCGTCTCGGCCGCCAATCCGCCGCCACACCCAGCCCCTTGATCATCCGATCCTCATCTCATCCGATGTGATGCTGAGGTCGGCACCCCCTGCCGACGTCCTGGTGGCCGACGGAAAGGGGAGGGTGTGTCGGACGCGTCGTCACGCAGATACGTACGGGGGTGGGGAGCGCTCTCCCTGGCCGTCGGAGCGGTCCTCGTCAGCACGGCGGCCCAGTCGCCCGTCGACCCCGACGCGGGTTCCTTCGTGGTCCCGGAACCCACCGCCCTCGTCACGGTGGACGGCTGCTCCGCCGTGCAAGGTCTCTGCTCCGCACCCCGCCACGCCGTCGCGCTCCGCGGCGGAAGCGTTCTCACGGGGGAGGCGTTCACCCTCGGACCACAGGTCTCCGGCCCCGTCGAACTGGCGCTGCGCACCCCCGGCGTACTCGCCGACGTCACCGTCACCGACCAGCGCGGCCGCCGCGTCGCGGGAACGCCGAGCGCCGACGGCACGCGCTGGACCAGCGCCGCGCCGCTCCCCGCCGGCGCCCGGTACGCGGCCCGGCTCGTCGTCGAGCGGGCCGGCGCCCCCGGTCCCGACCGCCGTCTCGCCCGCCTGGACTTCCGTACGGTGGCCGCCCCCGTCGGCGAACGGCTCACCGTCGCCTTCGGCCCCGACGACGGCGGTACGTACGGCGTGGGCCAGCCGGTCACCGCCGAACTCAGCCACCCCGTACCGGCGGACGAACCCGAGGCCCGCCGGGCCGTCGAACGCGCCCTCGTCGTGCGGACCGCACCCCGCGTCGAGGGCGCCTGGTACTGGGTCGACTCCACCACCCTCCACTACCGGCCCCGTGCGTACTGGCCCGCCCGCACCACGGTCCGGGTGCGCAGCGGCCTCGACGGGACCAGGGTCATCGGCGGCCTGTACGGCGGCCGCTCACGGCCCCTCACCTTCACCACCGGGGACCGGATCGAGGCCGTCACCGACATCGCCGCCCTCCGGACCACCGTGTTCCGCGACGGAGAGCCGGTCCGCACCATCCCGGTCACCACCGGCAAGGCCGGCTACCGCACCCGGGGCGGCACCAAGGTCGTCCTCGGCAAGGAGCCGCTCGTCCGGATGCGCGGCGACTCCATCGGCATCGCCCGTGGCAACAGCGACTACTTCGACCTGAAGGTCCGCTGGGCCACCCGGGTGACCTGGAGCGGAGAGTACCTGCACGCCGCCCCGTGGTCGCTCGACGCGCAGGGCAGCGAGAACGTCAGCCACGGCTGCACGGGCATGAGCACCGAGGACGCGGCCTGGCTGTTCTCCACGGTGCGCGAGGGCGACCTCGTCCGCGTGGTCAACGGGTACGGCGAGCTCATGACCCCCTTCGGCAACGGCTTCGGCGACTGGAACCTCAGCTGGCCCGAGTGGCGCCGGGGCAGCGCTTTCGCCTCGGGCACCGCGGCGCCTCGATCCGGAACCGCCGCGACCGCCCTCCGTCCGGCACTGTGACCTGACCTGACCTGACCTGACCTGACCTGACCTGACCTGACCCCGGCCGGGGACGACCTGCCCGTGGAGCTCGCCGCCCCGGCCGGAGCAGTAGGGTCCACGACCCGTCCTCCTACCGGTACTCGACCGTCAGAGTCACCGGCGTCGCCTGGTTCACGAAGAGGTACGCGGTCCCGGCCGGCGCCGACGTGAAGCCCAGCCGGAACTGGGTGACCCCGCCCCGGTTCAGCGCCGCGAGCGCCTCCGCCGACAGGTCCGTCGACACCGCGCTCCCCGAGGTGAACGCGTCGACGCGCGCCGCACCCGCCACCGTGGCCGCCGCCGACCAGTCCGCGGGCTCGACCGCGCAGCCGCCGAAGCAACCCGTGCGCAGGTCCACCTGCAGCCGGTTGCCCGAGGGCGACGCCCACGGATCACCGGAGCCGCTCGACCTGGTGACGGTCAGCCAGGCCCGGGCGACCTCCTTGCCCGCCGGAATCCGGGAGGTGTCGAAGGAGACCACCGACCGGTTCACCTTGCCGTCCGTACCCCGCCCCAGCGCGAGCCCGTACACGTCCTCCAGGGTGCCGACCGCCGCGCCGGAACCGTCCGCCGCCGCCTTCACGTACCCGTCCTCGGTGTCCGTGCTCGACAGGACCGTCCGGTCGCCGGTGGGCGGAGGCGTGCCGGTGCCGCGCAGCGCCCGCACCATGCCCATGATCGCCTCGATCTGCTTCCCGCCGTGCCGGGCGTAGGCGGTGTCACCGAGGTAGCCCCACCAGTTCCAGCAGCCGTTCGGGTTCTCCAGGGTCGCGGTCGCCGCCGCCTGCGGATACAGGACGATCATGTCGTTGGTGTCGGCGTACTCGTTCAGGTACGCGTTCTCGACGAACCGGGTTCCGAACCCCTGGTACGTGTATCCCTGCTTGCAGCCGTGCAGCGCCACGAGCAGCTTGCAGCGCGCTCCCTGGGCACACGAGGCCGGCACGTACGCGAAACCCTCCGCGCCCATCGACAGGGCGGACGCCGAGCCGCCCGGAGCGTACGCGTTCTGGTCGAAGCGGATCAGCGAGCCGCCGGTGCCCGAACCGGGCGCCGTGACCGAGCCGAGGAGATGCCCGAGCAGCGCCGCCTCCGCGTCGATCCCGCAGTTGTTGAGGAACGGGGTCTGCGTCACCGTGCAGGAGTTGGGGCCGAGCGGAGTGATCCAGGCGTGCCCCGCCGCCGTCGACCGGTCGTACTGGACCCGGGCGCCGAAACGGCCGTAGTAGTCGGCGAGCGCGTCCGCCACCGGCCGCTTCACCGTGGTGTCGCCCGAGCCGCTGAACACGTACACCGGGTCACCGGCCAGATTCGCCACCGGGTCGACCTGGCCCTGCGCCGACCGGTCGCGCGTGGCCTGTTCCAGCGCGGCGAGCTGAAGGCTCTGCGTGGTGTCCATACAGGCGTTGAGCGCCGTCGCGAGCTGGCCGCGTGCACAGTCGTACGGCCCCGACGCGAACGCGGCCGAGCCCTCGAACGTACCCGAGTACGCGACGTGCAGCTGGGTGGCCATGTACCCGCCGGACGACACCCCGGCAGTGAACACGGAGCCGATGTCGTAGCCCTGGAGCGTGCCGGGCACGGGCGGGGGAGCGGCGGCCCCGGCGGGGGACGCGGTGGGAGGCAGGGTCGCGGCGACGCACAGCAGCAGTGCCGCGAAGCGGCGTGGCCCGCGGCGACGGGTGGGACGGGGTGAACGCATGTGATCTCCCGGGCGGCTCGTTCCTGACGGAGGGTTGGCCGGGAGGCTATGGCCGGTCGGGAGCCCCCTTCCATGGGCGAGGACGCCACAATGCGGGCACTCCGGTATGGCGGCCCGTCACCTGGCAGCCGCCGTGGGGCCGCCCGACGCGAGCTGCGAGGATGCGGTCATGGAACACCACGAGGACCGGGACGCCCGCCTGGCGGAGGCGGTCGCACTGCGAGGACAGGGTCACCGGGAAGAGGCCCGCGAGCGGCTCGTCGCCCTCGCCGCCCGGCACCCGGAGGACGCGGAGATCGCGTATCAGACGGCCTGGGCGCACGACGTGCTCGGCCTGGAGACGGAGGCCGTGCCGTACTACGAACACGCCCTCGCGGGCGATGGGGCCACGGGCAGCGGGCTCACCCCCGAGGACCGGCGCGGGGCGCTCCTCGGACTCGGCAGCACCTACCGCGTCCTCGGCCGCTACGAGGAGTCCGTCGCCCTCCTGACCGGCGCCGTCGATGAGTTCCCGGAGGACGGCTCCCTGCGGACCTTCCTCGCCATGGCCCTGTACAACACCGGCCGGCACCACGAGTCCGCCCGGCTGCTGCTCCGGCTCCTCGCCGCCACCAGCGAGGACCCGACCGTACGCGCGTACCGACGGGCCATCGATCACTACGCGGAGGACCTCGACGCGATCGGGTGAGACGGGGACGGTCCCCGTACGTCGGCCTCGTAGGGTCCGAAGCCCTCGGTCGCGCACGGCCCGGGCCCTCAGCCGGTCACACTGCCCGGGCCCTCAGTCGTTCACCGCCGTCAGGAGCACCACCGCGTCGTCCAGGGCGGTGATCCCGTGCCGCTCCCTGAGCATCCGCAGCGTGCCCGTCGACAGTTCCTCCGCCCGGCCCGCCATCGTCAGGTTCACCCGCCCCCGCAGCACCTGGAGGCTCGCCGCCGGGGGCGCGTTGTGCTCGTCCAGGGACGTGCCCGCCGTCAGGGCGATGACGGACTGCCGGAGCACCCCGTCGTGCATGATCAGATGGGCGCTGCGCCCGTGCGGCGCGGTGCGGGCCGCGGCCATGTGCTCGTCGGCGAGGGCGGTGAGGTCCAGCTTCATGACTCTCCCTGCGGGATGCGCGGGCGGATACACCCAGCCTCGCGTGTGCCGACCGGGACGCAACTCGGGACCGCCTGTCCGAAACGCACCGCCACGATCCCGCCGGCGGCGACGAAGGCCCCGGCGGCGAGCAGCGCCGCTGACCAGCCGTGCTCCGCGTACAGCCAGGACCCCGTGAGGGAGCCGAGCGCCCCGCCGCCGAAGGTGGCCAGCATGAAGACCGTGTTGACCCGCGCGGCCACCTCCCGGCCGATCCCGAAGATCCTCGCCTGGTTGGCCACCTGGCAGGTGCTGACCCCCACCACCAGCAGGTTCGCCGCGACGACCAGGCCCACGGGGGAGTGCGGCACCAGGCCCGCCACCCCGAGCCCGAGCCCCGCGAGCCCCAGCCCTCCGGCGCTCACGCGAGGTGCCCCGTACCGGTCGGTGAGGGGCCCCGCCGTCGCGGAGAGCAGCGCGGCGGGCAGGGTCAGCACCCCGAAGAGTCCGGCCGCACCCGGTCCGTACCCCAGCGGCGGCGCCGCCAGGTGAAAGGCGAGCACCGCCCAGAAGACGCTGAACGCGGCGAAGACACAGGCACCGAGCAGCGCCGACGCCCGCAGGGCGCGATGAGCCGCCAGGAGCCCGGGCAGTCCGGCGAGGAGCCCGGCGTACGAGGCACGACCGCGGGTCCCCAGCCGCTCGGGCAGCCGTCGCGGCAGGACGCACAGCAGGGCCGCCGTCGCCGCGGCGGCCACGAGGTAGGCCGCCCGCCAGCTGCCGCTCGCGTCCGTGACGGCGCCCGAGACCGTACGCGAGAGGGTCGAGCCCAGCGTGAGCCCGAGCCCGACGAGCCCCACCGTCCTGCCCTGCCGCCCGGGGCCCGCGAGCACGGCCGCCACCGGGGTGAGGATCTGCGGCAGCACCGTGGTCGTGGACAGCGCGAGCGTCGCGAGCGTCAGCGTGACCACCCCGGGTGCCGCCGCCGCGACGAGCAGCGCGGCGGTGGTGAGGGCGAGCAGCACCGAGGTCAGGCGCCGGAGCCGCGCGGTGTCGGCCAGCGGAACCAGCAGCAGGATGCCGAACGCGTACCCGATCTGCGCGGCCGAGGCGACCAGGCCCGCCGTCCGCTCCGTCACGTCGAGGCTCCGGGCGACGGCGGCGAGGAGCGGCTGCGGGAAGTAGATGTTGGCGACGGTGACGGCGCCGGCGACGGCGAAGAGCGGGACGTTCACCTTCATGGGCCGCTCGGGCGCGGTGGAGGGGGCCGGGGCGGTGGCGCGAGGGGGCACGAAGTCTCTTCCGTACGGGGGAGCGGAGGCCTCCAGGCTCCCCGCCTCCGCCCCGCTGGAACAAGCTGTCATCATGAAACCGGCGTTGAGCCACACTCAACGATCAGGGCGGTCGTCCAGGAGGTCCGGTGCTCGAACGGTACGAACTGGAGACGTTCCTCACGCTCGCCGAGGAGCTCCACTTCGGACGCACCGGCGAGCGTCTCGGCGTCTCCACCGGCCGCGTCAGCCAGACCGTGAAGAAGCTGGAGCGCCGCGTCGGCACCCCGCTCTTCGCCCGCACCAGCCGCAGCGTCGTCCTCACCCCGGTCGGACTGCGTCTGTACGAGGACCTCCTGCCCGCCTACGAGCAGCTCCGGACGGCCCTGGAACGCGCCACCGAGACCGGACGCGGCGTCCACGGGAGACTGCGGGTCGGCTTCGGCACCCCCTGGGACGCCGAACTGCTCACCGCCGCCGCGGACGCCCTCCTCGGCCGCCGTCCCGGCTGCGAGATCACCGTCCGCGAGGTCCCCCTCGACGGCGGCGTCCGGCCCCTCCAGGACGGCGCACTCGACATCCAGCTCGCGGCCCTCCCCGTGCGCGAACCGGGACTGACCACCGGCCCCGTCGTCGTCCGTGACGAGCGGGTCCTGCTCCTGCCCGCGGCACACCCGCTGGCCGGACGGCCGTCCCTCGGCCTGGAGGACCTCGCCGAACTGCCCCTGATCACCACCGGGGGAGCCCACCCTCGCCACTGGCTCGACCACCACTACCCCCGGCACACCCCGTCCGGGGCCGTCATCCCACGCGGCCCCGTCGCGGCCACCTGGCAGGAGGTCCTCTCCCATGTCACGGCCGGCCGGGGCGTCACCCCGGGCGCGGCCCGGGGCGCCCGCTACCACCCCCGGCCCGGCATCGCCTACGTCCCCCTGCGGGACGCCCCGCCCCTCGCATACGGCCTGGTCTGGCCCACCGCCGCCGACTCCGCCCTGACCAGGGAGTTCGTGGCGGCGGTCGGCAGCGTACGGGAGCCCTGACCCCGGACCTTCAGCCGCCGCCGAGTGCTCCGCGAGCGTCGTCAGGCGCTCCTGGACCCGCGCCATGAGCTAGCCGATCGTGACCACACGGGCCCAGTCGGGCGGGGTGTCCGGCTCGTAGTCGGGATCGTTCTCGATCCACGAACCGCCGCGCGACGCGTCACGGGGGAAGAGACCCACCACCGTCCGGCACGACGGCCGGTCCTCCGGCCACGGCGTCTGGCCGTCCGTCAGGACCACGATGACGTCGGGCCGGGGCGCCGTCCGCAGCGCCCGGGCGAAGCCCGCACGGAGATCCGTACCGCCGCCGCCGACCAACGGGATGCCCTCGGCGCTGCACAGCGGATGGACGGTGCGGGCCGCCGCGTCGCAGGACATCACCGTCACCAGGTCACGACGCCCGCCCACGGCCCGGGAGATCGCGGCCACCTCCAGGAGCGCGCCGCCCAGCTCCGCGTCGCTCACCGATCCGGACGTGTCCACGATCACCATGACCCGGGGCGGTCTCCGCCGGAGGCTCGGCAGCACGGCACCCGGCACTCCCGCCGAGCGCCGGGACGGCCGGCCGTACGAGTAGTCCTCACCGGCGCCGGAAGCCGAGGCCGCCGAACGGACCGCCGCCCCCAGCAGGTCCCGCCACGGCTGCGGCGAGTGGAAGACCTCCTCCGCCCACCGCTTCCATGCCCTCGGCGCGTTCCCCGGGCGGCTCTTGACGGCCTGTGCCACCCGGAAGCGGACGGCGTCCTGCTGCTGCTTGCTGAGGCCGTCCGCACCGTCGGTGCCCAGATCCCACTCCCGTTCCAGACCGTCGGCACCGCTGCCGCAGTCCAGCCAGGCGAGGTGCTGCATGCCGGCGCCGAGACCGATCCGGCTCAGGTAGTCCTCCATCAACTCGCCGGAGGCGAGCCCGAGGGAGCCCGGAGTGACGGCGTCCTCGGGCATCACCAGTCCGTCACCGAACACGTCGTCGTTGATCTCGCAGTCCGCCGCGATGTTCATCAAGAGCCGGGCGCCCGGGCCGGTCAGACCACGCTCCCGTGCCACCCGGTCGCCGCGCCCGTGGTGGTCGCGCAGAAGGTGCGACACCTCGTGGACCCACACCCCGGCCAACTCCTCGACCGGTGTCCGGTTCACGAAGACCGGCGAGACGTAGCAGCGCCAGTGCCGGTCGACCGCCATCGTCGGCACCCGTCGGGACTCGACGACGTGCAGGGCGAACAGGGCGGTCGCCAGATAGGGCCGTGCCCGGACGGCGAACAGCCGGGCGGCGAAGAGCTTGTCGCGGTCGAGCACGCTCCCCGTACGGGAGCCCGCACCGGGACCGGCTTCCGCGCCGGCAGCGGCGCTCGCGTCCGGGCCCGCACCCGCGCCCACCACCCCCGTGCCCCCGCCCTCGCGCGTGTCCGTACGCGCGCCCGTGATCGTCCTCATCGCGCGCCCGCGACGGACCGCGCGCCGCGCGCGACCAGGGCCGCCGCCTCGTCCGCGCGCCGGGACATGGAGACCGCTCCCGCGAGCCGCTCGATGGTGGGCGGCACGTCCCACTCCGTACGGCGGAGCGCGGCGAGCGTGGTCGCCGGGACGACGACGAGATCCGGCGCGCCGGTCTCCGCCGCCCTGGCGAGCACGGCCCAGGCGGCGTCCCAGCGGGCCTTCTCGGGGCGCGCCCCGATCGCGGCCACGACACCGTCGAGCGCGGCCTGGCGCAGATCACCGCGCTCCGGCAGCTCGGCGCCTGCCGGGTCGGCGAGCAGCGTCTCGGGGTCCGGGAGGTCCATCCGGTCCAGACTCGCGAGGAGTTCGAGCCCCGGACCGTCCCCCACGGTGCCCCGCACCAGGAGCGAGATCACCTCGCGGGAGGACCCGGCGGCGGAGGCGAAGGCGAGGAGGCGCAGGCTCATCTCCCAGCTGCGGGGCGAAGGCCAGGCGCCGCCCCGCCGGGTCTCCCCGCCGGGCAACCGGTGGACGAGGGTGGGGCGGGTGGCGAGGAGTCCGCACACCGCCCGCCGCGCGTGGTCCACGGCGTTCGGCAGGCGCTCCGGGTCGAGCCGGGGCAGTGTCGCCCGCGGCCAGGTGCCGCCGAGGCCGCGGACGACCACGTCGTGATCGTGGGTCCACTGGAGGTGCACGAAACGGTTGGCCAGCGGCGGACTCAGCTCCCAGCCGTCGGCGGCCGAGGCCCGCGGGTTGGCGGCGGCCACGATCCGCACCCCCGACGGCAGGCGCAGGGCGCCGATCCGTCGCTCCAGGACGAGACGCAGCAGCGCCGCCTGTACCGCCGGCGGGGCGGTGGACAGTTCGTCGAGGAAGAGCAGACCGCGGCCGGCCTTCACGAGTCGTACGGCCCAGTCCGGCGGGGCCATCGGAACGCCCTGCTCGGCGGGGTCGTCGCCGATCACGGGAAGTCCCGAGAAGTCGGACGGCTCGTGCACGCTGGCGATCACCGTCGTCAGCGGGAGGTCCAGGGACTCGGCGAGCTGGGTCAGCGCGGCCGTCTTGCCGATGCCGGGCTCGCCCCAGAGGAGTACGGGCAGGTCGGCGGCGACGGCGAGGGTCAGTGCCTCCAGCTGGTCGTCGGGGCGCGGCTCGGTCGTGGAGTCGCGCAGCAGGGCGAGCAGTTCGTCGGCGACGGCGAGCTGGTCGGGGGAAGGGGTGTGCAGAGCCATGGGTGATCACCTGTGGGTTCGTCGTCAGTGGGCCGGTACCGGCGGGACAGCCGGTACCGGCGAGGGTGGGGGATACCCGCGGTACCGGTGCGTGCCCGGTGTCGCTTCGATCAGAGGGCGCGGCTGTGGCGAGGCCGGGCGCGGTGGCGCCGGGGGCGGCCCTGCCCGGGCAGCACGCGGCCCGGCCCCGGGCCGTAGAGGTCCGCCCGGTAGAGCCCGTACACGATCCGGCGCCGGGCGGCCGATTCCAGTGCGTCCCGCAGCGCGCCGTTGCGGAGCGCGGCGCCGGGGCCGAGCAGGGCTTCGACGACGGCCAGCGCGCCGGCGGTGTCGCCGTGGTCCAGGCGTTCGCGGACACCGGTCAGGCAGTCCGGTCGGCGGTGGGCGTCGTCGATGGCCTGCAGGCAGGGGAGGGGCGGCCCGCCCAGCGCGACCAGGAGCTCTTCCCGCCGGATCTCGGCGGGGTCGTGGTCGAGCGGAGCGAGGACGCCGTCGGAGAGGCCGATCCGGTGCCGGGCTCCCCGGCAGTCCACCAGGCGCGACCGGCCGGGCGGGTCCGCGACCGTGGCCGGCCTCGCGGGCCGGTGGTCGGGCACGAGCGCCGAGGCGACCAGTGGGTGCAGCCGCCCGGCGTCGATCAGACCGGCGCGCAGCAGTTCCAGATCGGGCGGCACCCAGGTCGCGGCGTCGGGCAGCGTGGGCAGCGCCCGTACGCCCGCCGCGGGCATCGAAGGGGCTGCCGATGCCGGTCCGCCGGCCGTCGGCACGTCGAGAACCAGCTGGTGGCGGGCCCCGATCCGGACACGGACGTGTCCGGAGTCCCGTCCTTCGGCCCGCAGCAGGATCCTGGCCTCCGCCGCCCAGCGGTCGACGGCGCGGCCGGGTGCGGCCTCGTCCGGCCAGGGGGGATCGGACGACGGCACCGCGTCGGCCCCGGAACGGATCCGCAGCTCGTCGCTGCGCCGCGCGTCCCAGAGATGGCGGTGGAGATCCAGGCGGTACCGCCGGCTCGGGCGTGGATGTGGATGCCGGTGTCGACCGTCCGGGGAAGCGGATCCGTCCCACAGTGCGAGGCTCAACCGCTGCCCGGCGTCCGCCCAGGCCGGCGCGGTCCGCACCACAAGGGACACGGAAGAGGGGTCGCCTCCCCCGTCGTCCCCCGAGATCGCCCCCGAGACGGCGTAGCGCGCCAGCGGAACGGTGAGCCCCGGGCGCAGCACTCCGTCGGGAGCGATCCGCGGCATGTGCCAGCGCAGCAGGTCGGGAGCGAGTCGCCGGAGGTCGGCTTTGATCAGGGCGGCGAGTTCCCGCCCGTACGTATGGGCTGCGGAGCGCAGGTCGAGATCGACGTCGACGCCTGCGGCGGCACAGGCGCCCGCCCAGTCACCGGCTGTGCGCCGGAGGCCGGCGGTCTCGATCATGGAGGGCGGCACGGCGAACTCGCGCACGCGCAGCCAGAGGGAAAGGCGGGAATCGCCGTTCGCGGCATGAGTGAGCATCAGCACTCACCTTGCGCGGACGGGACCCCCGATCTGATAGCAGCGTAGGTCGTCATCTCGATGATCGTATCCAGGGGTGCGCGGCGGGACCAGTGGTTTTCTCCGGAGGGCTCAGGCCTCGCGGCCGCCCACCGCGTGGAGGCCTGGCCGGCCGGTCGGGTACCCCCGGCCGGCCAGGCCTCCTACGGGTCCTACGCCGTGCTCGCCGCGTCGGGGCCGCTGCGCGCGATGATCGCCGCCGTGTCCACCCCCGCGGGCAGCGTGCCGAACGCGAGGCCGTGGTCGCCGTCGAGCCGCGACGCGCAGAACGCGTCCGCCACCGCCGGATCACCGTGCCGTACGAGCAGCGAGCCCTGCAGCACCAGCGCCAGGCGCTCGACGAGCCGCCGCGCCCCGTACGCCGCCGCGTCCGGGTCGGTGAGCCCCGTGACGTCCTTGCGGAGGTCCGCGACGGCCGTGTCGAGGCGCCGGTCGGCCCCCGCGCCCAGGTCGACCTCCGCGAAGAACGCCTCCACCGCCTGCGGCTGACGGGCCATCGCCCGCAGCACGTCGAGCGCGGCGACGTTCCCCGAGCCCTCCCAGATCGACGGCAGGGGCGCCTCGCGGTAGAGCCTGGAGAGGCCAGAGTCCTCCACGTAGCCGTTGCCGCCCAGACATTCGAGGGCCTCCGCCGCATGGGCGGGAGCCCGCTTGCACACCCAGTACTTGGTGACCGCGAGCCCGAGCCGCCGCAGCTGCTCCTCCGCCTCGTCGCCGCGGGTGGCCCGGTCGACCGCGCCGGCCAGGCGCAGCGCCGCGAGCGTGGCCGCCTCCGCCTCCACCGCGAGGTCGGCCAGGACGTTCCGCATCAGTGGCTGGTCGACGAGCCGCGCTCCGAACGCCTCGCGGTGCGTCGCGTGGTGCACCGCCTGGACGAGCCCGAGACGCATCCCGGAAGCCGAGCTGATGGCGCAGTCGAGCCGGGTCATGTTCACCATCCGGATGATGGTGGCCACCCCGCGCCCCTCCTCGCCGACCAGTCGCCCGAGGGCGCCGTCGTACTCGATCTCGGAGGAGGCGTTGGAGCGGTTGCCGAGCTTGTCCTTGAGCCGCTGGAGGTGGATCGGGTTGCGGCTGCCGTCCGGCAGGACACGGGGCACCAGGAAGCAGGAGAGGCCGCCCGGCGCCTGGGCGAGGGTGAGGAAGACGTCGGACATCGGCGCCGAGGTGAACCACTTGTGGCCGGTCAGTGCGTACAGGCCGGGCTCGCCCGTCGGCACGGCCCGGGTCGTGTTCGCCCGGACGTCGGAGCCGCCCTGCTTCTCGGTCATCGACATCCCGGCGATGATCCCGCGCTTCTCCGTCGGTACCCGCAGGCCGAAGTCGTACGAAGAGGACGTCAGCAGCGGCTCGTACACCTCGGCCAGTTCCGGCTGGGCGCGCAGCGCCGGCACCGCCGCGTACGTCATGGAGATCGGGCACAGGTGCCCCGCGTCGGCCTGCCCCCACACGAACACCTTCGCCGCGCGGGCGACATGCGCGCCCGCCCGCTCGTCGCGCCAGGGCGTTCCGTGCAGCCCGTGCCGGACGGCCACGTCCATCAGGTCGTGCCAGTGCGGGTGGAACTCGACCTCGTCGATCCGGTGGCCGTACCGGTCGTGGGTGTGCAGAACGGGGGAGTGGCGCTCGGCGAGCCGCCCCCACTCCTGTGCCTGGGCGCCACCGGCCCGAGCGCCGAGCTCGCGGACCTCGGACTCGGCCCAGCCGGCCCCCTCCCGGCGCAGCGCCTCCAGGAGTGCGGGGTCGGCGGAGACGTCGTAATCGGACAGGGGCGGTACCTGGTTGGTGACCTCATGCGTGGTCGGCATCGGGAACTCCCAGTGCTCGCAGGGTGAAGGTGACGAGTGCGGGTACGGTGCCGGGCCCGACGGACCCCTCCGCCAGCGGGCCGACGAGCGCCTCCGCGCCCGCCCCGACCAGTGCCGAGGCGGTGAGGACCGGGTCCTGGGGCGGCAGTTCGCCCGCGTGCACGCCCTCCTCGACGCGCGCGGCGAACACGTCCCGGAAGGCGCGCCGGAAGACAAGCCGTTCGGCGTCCACGGCCGGGTCGACCGGCTCGGCGAGCAGCGCGTAGGCGAGGCGGGGCGACTTGAGGGCGCGCAGGGCGAAGGTCTCGATGACGGCGACCACCCGCTCGGCGGCCGAACGGTGTCCGGGGTGTCCGGCCGCCTCGGAGACGGCCGCGACCTCCCGGCTCACCACGGTCCGGAAGAGCTCCACGGAGAGCTCCGTCTTGCTGGGGAAGTGGCGGTAGACGCTGCCCGTGGCGATTCCGGCGCGGGCGGCGACCGCCGCCACCGTGCATCCCGCGTACCCCTGCTCGGAGAGCAGTGCCCGGGCCGCGTCGACGACGGAGGCGCGCTGGGCGTCGAGTCGGGCCTGGACGGCGGGGGTGCGTCGGTAGGGCATGGAAGGAGTGAAGCAGTGATTCATTGCTTCATCAAGAGTCGGGACGCACCGGGCGAGGGTGCGCGAACGGCGAACGCCCCCACCCGATGGGGGTGAGGGCGTTCGCCGTACTGCGGGGTGGCCGAGCTCGGCCGGCCTCAGCCGGTGAAGACCTCGGTCAGGGACCAGATCGCGAGCCCCGCCATGCAGATGCCGCCGATGCGCTGCACGGTCTTGAGTGGAACGCGCTTCGCGATGAAGCGGCCCGCGACCAGGGCGAGCGCGGAGACGCTCATCAGGGCCGCGAGGGAGCCGATCGCCGTCGACCAGGTGCCGTTCGTGGCGGCCAGGTTGGCGGTGGTGATCTGGGTGAGGTCGCCCCACTCGCTGATGAACACGGCCATGAAGGCCGTCGAGAAGACGGGCAGGAAGCCGGTGACGGTCTTGCCGCCCTCGTCGGCCTCGTCGTCGTCGCCCCCGCCGCGCAGCAGCATGAACGCGCCGAAACCGAACAGCAGGGCGGAGACGAGCTTCACCGACCAGCCCGGGAGCAGCCCGAGCAGGCTGCCGGCGCCGACCGCGATGGCGACATGCGCGAGGAAGGCGGTCGAGGTGCCGAACCATACGTACAGAGGACGCATCCGCGTGCCCATGGCGAGGGAGGCGAACATCGTCTTGTCGGGAAGCTCGGCGAGGAAGATCAGCCCGAAGGCGGTGAGGATCGCCAAGGGGTCGAGGTGCATACCGGGGCTCTCTGCTCGGTCCGGGCCTGTGGACTCGGCACGGCGCCTCGGTGGGCGACAGGAGGACCACTCGGCCCGGCATGACGGACCACGCCCACACGAGCGTGGACGCGGTTGATGCCTGGCCGAAGGTCTCGCCCGTCCGCGTCGCACGCGGACCCGGTCACCGGGAACCCGGGGGTTCCAGTATGTCGACGACCGGTTTGCGGGGCTACTCCCCTTCGCTGTCCCTCAGTGTAGCGGACCGGGGCGCGCGGGTGAGTGGACAGTGTCTGCGCGTACTGGGTAGACACTGTCTACTCGATCTTGGTAGACAGTGTCTATGCATGACGAGACCGAAGATCACCAGGTATCCCCGGACGGTGGCGGCGACGACGGCGGCGGTTTGCGCGAGCGGCTCGTCCGCGTCGGCGTCGAACTCGTGAACGCCGAAGGCGCCCAGGCCCTCTCGCTGCGAGAGATCGCCCGCCGCGCCGGCGTCTCCCACGGCGCCCCTCGCCGCCACTTCCCGACCCACCTCGAACTGCTGTCGGCCATCGCCCGCCAGGGCTTCACCGAACTGGCCGGCCGCGTCGCGGCCGAGGACCGGGAGACCGCCACGCCGCGCGAACGGATCGCACTCCTCGCCCGCGTCTACCTCGACTACGCCAGGACCCGGCGCGGCATGTACGAGCTGATGTTCCGGCACGACCTGCTGGAGAGCGGCACCCTCGGGCTGCGCGAGACGAGCCTGCCGCTCTTCGCCCGCCTCACCCAGCTCGTCGGCGGCGCCCGCCCCGGCGCCGCCGACCCCGCCGTCCTCGCCGGCGCGCTCTGGGCCAACCTCCACGGCATCGCCCAGCTCTGGCACTGGGGCAGCCTCCGGCTCGCGACCGGCGGCGACGACCCCGCTCCGCTCCTCGCGGCCGCCCTCGACGCCCACCTCGGTCCCGCGGAGCGGACCTCATGAGCCCGCGCCGTACCCCGGTCCTGGCGTGCAGCGTCGTCGGCGCGGCCGTCGTCGCCCTCGACGGAACCGTCCTCACCGTCGCCCAACCCGCCCTCCAGCGCGATCTGCACGCCGACGTGGGCCAGGTCCAGTGGACCAGTACCGGATACCTCATCGCCGTCGCGAGCCTCCTGGTCTTCGCCGGACGGCTCGGCGACCGCTACGGCCACCGCCGCGTCTTCGCCCTCGGCGCCCTCGGCTTCGCCGCGACCTCCACCGGCATCGCCCTGGCCCCCGGCATCGGCACCGTGATCGTGTTGCGGGTACTCCAGGGAGTGTGCGGTGCGCTCCTCCAGCCCGCGACGCTCGGCATGCTCCGGACCGCCTACCCGCCGGACCGGCTCGGCACCCCCATCGCCGTGCGCACCGCCGCCATCGGCCTCGCCGCCGCGGCCGGGCCGCTCGTCGGCGGCGCGCTGGTCTCGGCGTACGGCTGGCGCTCGGTCTTCCTCCTCGGCGTGCCCCCGACCCTCGCCATCGGCCTGTTCGCCCTCGCCACCCGCGAACGCCGGACCGAACCGAGCCGGACCCAGCCGAGCCGGACCCGCGAACCGAGCCGGACCGAACCGAGCCGGACCCAGCCGAGCCGGACCGAACCGAGCCGCACCCGCGAACCGAGCTCGCTCTCCGGGGCGGAGCAGGCTCCCGCCCCGCGGCCCCCCGCGGCCACCGGGCCGTCCGCGCTCGACCCCGCCGGTGCCCTGCTGCTCGCCGTCACGCTGGGGCTGCTCGTCCACGGGCTCGTCGAGGCCGCCCGTCCCGGAGGCGCCCCCACCGGCCTGCTCGCGGTCGCGGGGGCCGTCGTCGCCGGGCTCGTCCTCGCCCGGCACGAGCGTCGTGCCGCGCGCCCTCTGCTGCCCCCGGAGCTGCTCCGGAGCGTGCCCGTCGTCGCCGGTCTCGCCGTGCTGCTCGCCGCCTCGGCCGCCCTCTTCGGCTCGCTCTTCGTGGCGACGTACTTCCTCCAGGACGTCCAGGGCCTCGATCCCCTCGACTGCGGACTGCGCGTCCTCCCGCTCGCCGTCCTCATGGTGCTCGGCGCGCCCCTCTGCCCGCCGCTCCAGCGCCGCTTCGGCCCCCGGCGCACGGCGACCGCCGGCGCCGCCCTGCTCACGCTCGGAGTGCTGCTCCTCTCCCGGCTCGATGCGACGGCCGGTGCCGCCGCCGTCGGCGTGAGCGCCGCACTGCTGGGCGCCGGGTTCGTCACCCTGATGGTCACCGCCACCTCGGTCGTGGTGCACCGCGCCCCCGAGGCCCACGCCGGAGTCGCCGGCGGTCTCCAGCAGACCGTGATGAACGTCGGACCCGCGCTCGGCGTGGCCACCGTGACCCTGCTGCTCGCCCTCGTCCCGGACGGCGGCTTCGTACCGTCCGAGGGCGCCGCCCTCCCGGCGCTCGTCCTGATCGCCGCACTCGCGCTCCCTGCCGCGCTGGCCCTGCCCCGCGACACCGACCGGCGTCGGACACGCCCGGAGCCGCCGTCACCCCGGGCCGAACCCCGATCCTGCGTACGATCATGAAATGCCAGCAGGTCAGCAGACTCGCTCCGGCGCCCCGACGCGCACCCAGTTCAATCTCGGCCGAGCGCTGCCCTTCCTGGTCCTGGCGCTGGCGTTCGTCGCCGATCTGCTGACCCCCGACCGGGAGCGCTTCGACCGGCTCCTCGTCGCCGCCCCCGCGCTCGCCGCAGTCACCTGGAGCGTGCGCGGCACGATCGGCATCGGGCTGCTCGCCGTCGCCGCCCGGCTGCTCCTCAGCGCCATCAGGGGCGAGTTCGCCGCGGCACCCGAACTCGTCGCGAACCTGACCGTGATCGTCGGTGTCACCGCCTCCGCTGCCTGGGTCAGCCGGGTCCGCACCCGCTACGAGCGGGACATGCGCGAACTCACCGCCGTGGCCGAGGTCGTCCAGCGGGTCGTGCTGCGCCCGCTCCCCACCCACCTCGGCCGCTACGACCTGCATCTGCTGTACGTGGCGGCAGCGGCCAAGGCCAGGATCGGCGGTGACTTCTACGAGGCCGTACGGGTCCCCGGCGCCGTACGGCTCATGCTCGGCGACGTTCAGGGCAAGGGCCTCGGGGCCGTCGAGACGGCCTCCGTGCTCCTCGGCTCCTTCCGCGCCGCCGTCAACGACGCCCCCGACCTGGCCGCGCTCGCCGACCGGCTCGACGAGGGTCTCGCCCGCTACGGGGCCTGGGACCCGGACTCCGACGCCGCCGAACGCTTCGCCACCGTCGTCCTGGTGGAACTCCCCGACGGCGAGGACATCGCCCGGCTCCTCAGCTGTGGCCACCCCGCCCCGCTGCTCCAGCGCGGCGGCGACGTCGAGCCCGTGCGGTTCGGCGACCCCTCGCTGCCCGTGAACCTCGCGGGCCTCGCCGACTCCCGCCACCGCATCGAGGAGGTGCCGTTCGGGCCGGGGGACCGCATGCTCCTCTACACCGACGGCGTCAGCGAGACCCGCGACCGGACCGGCACCTTCTACCCGCTGGAGCTACGGCTGCGCGGCTGGGCGCGAGAACCGGCCGAGGAGGTGCCGGCCCTCCTCCACAAGGACCTCACCGACTACGGCTCCGGCGGCCTCGACGACGACGTCGCCGCCCTGCTCGTGGTGGTTCCACCGGCGTCCCGCTGAACCCGAACCGTCGTCGTCGTCCCCAAACATCGAGTTCGGGGCGGCTTGTGTCGTTCCCGACCGGTTGCGTGACACGTGCGCTGTTCGTGCGCTCTGGTCGCTCCACCTCCCATAGGTGAGGCTTGCGAGCGTCCGCATCGCGGACAGTCACCAGCCCAGTCGAGAGGAACGGGTGCACGTGCCCAAGGAGAACCCCTTCACCACCGGCTCGTCCGAACGCTTTCCCGGCTTTCCGGACGTCACGGCGGCCCTGACCGCCGCCGAGACCTCCCGGATCACCGCACGCGGTCTGTGGGCCGCCGACGCAACGGTGGACCCCGGCGCCGTCCGGCTCGGCCAGACCCTCGCCAACGCGCTCCTGAGCGACACGCCCGAGGGCACCGACGCCGCCATGGCGCTGCTGCCCGCCGAACTCGCCGCGGTCGTCGAGGAGGTGCGCGGTCTGGCGCTGCCCGCCTACCACCGCGTCGAAGGGGCCGCCGAGAGCGAGGGAGCCGCGGAGAACGTCAGGCTGTCCGCGTTCAGCCTCCGGCAGCTCGGCCAGGGCCCGCACCCGCTCGTCGTCGTGCCCGCAGGCTGGACCCCCTTCGGCTGGCCGCTGTTCCTGTGGTCGTACCTCGTCCTCGCCCGCAGGGGCTACCACGTCCTCGCCTACACCCCGCGCGGCCTTGGCATCCCCGGACTGCCCTCCACCTCCGGCGGCCTGGTCGACGTCGCGGGGCCCCACGACTGGGCCGACGGCTCCGCGGTCATCGACTTCGCCGTCGACCGCTTCGCCCCGAGCGTCATCGGCTTCATGGGAGAGTCGTACGGCTCCGGCATCAGCCAGCTCGTCGCCGCCCACGACGACCGGGTCGCCGCCGTCGTCGCCCTCAGCACCTGGGGCAACCTCGCGACCAGCCTCTACGACCACAACACCCGCCACCTCGCCGCCGTGAAAGCTCTCCTCGCCCTCACCGGCGGACCGGTCGAGAGCAAGTTCGACGCGGCGAACCGGGAGATCCTCGCCGACTTCCAGGCCGACCGGAACCTGGACGCCGTCGTCGAGTGGGGCCTCAAGCGCGCCCCCGAGTCGTACCTCTCCCTGACCAACGAGAAGGGCACGCCGACCTTCTTCTCCCAGACCTGGCACGAGAGCCTCTTCGCGGTCAACCAGACCCTGACGACCTTCGAGGGCCTGGACGTGCCCAAGCGGCTCAACGTGTGGATCGGCGACCACGCCGCGCCCGAGGGCCCCGCGCTGATCGGCCCGCCCGCCGTCCGGGGCGAGGTCAACCTCCCCATGGCGGAGGCGTACGCCTGGCTCGACCACCACCTCAAGGGCGAGCGCAACGGTGTGGAGGAGTGGCCGCAGGTCTGCAGCCAGGTGATGTTCTCGTACGTGACGGAACCCGTCCTGGACCCGGAGACCGGCGAACCCACCGGCGAGAACCGGATCGTCGTGCCCGCCCGCCGCGAGACCAGTCCCGGCTGGAACGAGGTCACCACCGGCACCGAGGTGTTCGGCCTCACCGCCGACGGCGCGGGCGGCACCGACGGCCGGCTCGTCCCCGCGTCGGGGACAGGGGCGGAGGACACCGGCTGGCGGCGTGCGTTCCTGGCGGGCGTGGACACCGAGGCCACCGCCATGGACGCGATCATGAAGACCGGTCAGGCGGAGTGGCGGGGCAACCCCAAGATCTACGACACCCACAAGATCGACCGCCGCCACGCGGTCGCGTGGACGACCGAACCGCTCGTCTCGCCCGACGGGGACGAGGGCGTCGGCCGCCGCGTCCGGGGCATTCCGCGACTGCGCCTCACCGTGCGCTCCACGGCCACCTCGGCGAGCCTCTACGCCCACCTCCTGGACGTCGCCGAGGACGGCACGGCCCGGATCATCAGCCATGAGCCGCTCAACGTCTACGGCCTGACGCCCGAACAGGACACCACCGTCGCCTGGAGCCTCCAGGCGGCCGCGTACGACATCCCCTCGGGGAACCGGCTGATGCTGGTCGTCGACAGCAAGGACCCGCTGTACGGCGACGCCTCCGTGACCTGGACGCAGACCGTCATCGGCTCCCCGGAGGGCGAGCCGTCCCGTCTGGAACTGCCGCTCGGCTGACCGGGCCGGCGTCTGCCGGGGCGGTACGGCGGACGGGGCGCGGCTCCCCGCGCGCGTGCCCGTCCGTCGTGGGCGGCTGATTGCGCGGCAGGGTGGCGCACCACCGGCGCCGGCCCGGCGGTCACCCGACCGGGGCGAGCCCCAGATGTTCCCGGAGCGTCGTGCCCGTGTACGCGGTCCGGTACACGCCCCGCTCCTGGAGCTCGGGCACGAGCAGCTCCACGATGTCGTCGAGACCGTCCGGCACCAGGTACGGCGAGACGTTGAAGCCGTCGAGGGCCCCGTGCCGGACGAAGCGGGCGAACTTCTCGGCGAGCCCGGCCGGGGTTCCCACATGGCCGCGCTGCGGACCGAGTTCGATGACGGTCTCGCGCAGCGACCAGCCGTTGGCCTCGGCCTTCGCGCGCCACTCGGCCACCGTCTCCCGGGTCTCGCCCAGCTGACGGGTGCCGAACTTCCCGTCGTACGCGGCGACCACCGGGTCCTCGGTGGGCAGGGGACCGTCGGCGTCACGCCCCGACAGGTCGAGGCCCCACAGCCGGCTCGCGATGCCGAGGGCCACCGCGGGAGTGACCTGTTCGAGGCGGACCCAGCGCTCCTTCTCCTCCGCCTCCTTCTCGGTGGCCCCGATGACGATCTCCGTGCCCGGCAGGATCCTCAGCGCGTCCTCGGCCCGGCCCGCCGCCCGCAACCGTCGCCGGATGTCCTCGGCGAAGGCGAGCGCGTCGTCGAAGTCCGTCCCGTGCGCCGAGAACACCACATCGGCCTGACGGGCGGCGAAGTCCCGACCCTCACCGGAGTCGCCCGCCTGGAAGATCACCGGATGTCCCTGCGCACTGCGCGGCAGCGTCGGCACGAGGTCGACGTCGAAGTGCGCGCCCTTCGACCGCACACGTCCCACCCCGCCGGGCACCGCCCACGAACGGGCGTCGACGGACCCGGCCACCACACCTTCCGCCCAGCCGTCCCACACGGCCCGCGCCACCGAAAGGAACTCCTCGGCGCGCCGGTAGCGGTCGGCGTGGTCGAGGAAGCCGCCGCGCCGGAAGTTCTCCCCGGTCCAGGCGTTGTGCGTGGTCACCACGTTCCAGCCGGCCCTGCCGCCGGACAGCAGGTCGAGACCGGCGAGGCGCCGCGCGAGGTCGCCCGGCTCGTTGAACGTGGTGTTGGACGTGGAGACGAGACCGATCCGCTCGGTCGCGGCGGCGAGCGCCGACAACTGGGTGATCGAGTCGGGGCGGCCGGCGACGTCCAGCTCGTGGACACCGCCCTCCGACTCGCGCAGGCGCAGACCGTCGCCGAGGAAGAAGGCGTCGAAGAGCCCGCGTTCGGCGGTCCGCGCGACTCGCAGGAAGGAGGCCGGATCGATCTGGGAGCCGCTCGAAGGGTCCGACCAGATCGTCCAGTGGTTGACGCCCTGGAAGAACACCCCGAGGTGCAGCAGGGCGTCCGGGCGGGGTACGTCGGCGGGATCGGTGCGGGTCATCGGATCTCCTCCCGTACGGGCGTGGTGGCGGCACCGTCGGTCGTCGTGAAGCGGCTGAGGGGCCGGGGGAGGCCCAGGGAGGCACGCAGGGTGGTGCCGGGCAGCGGCCGGGCCGCGGTCCTCCGGACGAACAGTTCGGGCAGCACGAGCCGGGAGAGCACCGCGAGGTCCTCGTCGAGCACGAGCGGGTGCAGCCGCACCCCGTCGACGCGTCCGTCCAGCTCGGTGAGCAGCGACACCAGACCGGTGGCGGGGCCGGTGTACCGCAGCCGGTCCGGCCGGGCGCTCCACGGTGCGTACCGCTCCAGGTCGGTGATCCGTTCCCGCGCCGTCTCACGAGGGGTGTCCAGGGCGACCTCGATCTCGGCGAAGGCCCGGGGCGACGTGCTGTCGTCCGCGGCCGCCACCACGTCGGCGACGCTGCCACCGCCGATCAGGGAGACATCGGTCAGCCCGGCCGGAACGATCCCCGGGCGGGCGAGGACCACGGGCCGCCCCTGCGGCGGGCGCGGCACGATCGACGGGCCCTTCACGGAGTACGTCTCGCCGGTGAAGTCGATGGGATGGAGGCGCGAGCGGTCGAGATAGCGGCTGGTGGCCACGGACCGAATCACCGCGTCGTCCTCCCACGAGTCCCACAGGTCCCGTACGACCCGGAGTCCGTCGCGGGCCTCGCGCGCCGTCGCGTCGGGCCCCCCGACCGGCGGCCGCCCCCAGGCACGGGCGGCTGCGGGATCCGTCTCGACCCCCACCACCCAGCCGGCCCGGCCGGCCGAGACATGATCGAGCGAGGCGAGCTGCGAGGACACGTGGAACGGCTCGGCGTACGTGGTGGCGAGGACCGGAGCCACCCCGAGGACACTCGTGGACGCGGCCACGAACGCGGCCCGCTCGACCGCGCCGATCCGGCCCGCGGGACCGGCGTCGGAACCCGGAGGCAGGATCGAGTCGTCCAGGGTGACCAGGGTGAATCCGGCGTTCTCGGCGACGGCCGCGACCCGGGCGAGCCGACGCGGGGTCAACAGCTCGCCGGGGGAGTGCGCGGCACGGCGCCACGCGGCCGGATGGGCGCCGTCACCGTCGATCTCGACGGCCAGGCGCAGGGCGGGGCGGGGCATGGGAAGTCCTTCCGGGACGACAGGAGCACGCGGCGGGACCCACGGGCGCGCGGGGGCGCGACGGCGCGGGGCCGGGGCGGCGGGATGTCAGCGGACGCGCGGACCCACGGGCGGCGGGGTCAGACGCGAGGGGAAGGACAGATGGCCGAGGAGGTACGGCAGAAGTCGACGTGCCGTCGGCAGACGAGCCGAGCGCTCACCCGGAGACCGGGACGGAGACCGTGCGTCACCGCGACGCTCGCCGCACGCACATCCGCCTCCCGCGGGTCCGGACCGAGACCCCGTCCGGGTTCAGGACGGGAACGTTTCACCTTAGGCAGGCCGCCTTCCGCACTGTCAAGACCGTTCCGCGGGATGGGCGGACGGACGCCGACGGCAAGGGATCTCACCCGCGCTCCCGGCAAGTGGGCCGGGCCCGGGAGCACTTCACCGGGACCACGGCGTGTACACCTGTGGTCTGATGGCACATGGGCCCGCAGCAGGACGCGGCACCGCCGCGGCGACTCCTAGCGTGTCCCCATGATCCGATTCACCAGGGCGGCCGTCGCCGCGCTCCTCGTCTGCTCCGTCGCCTTACCCGCCGGTGTCGCCACCGCGGCGACCCCCGACACCCCGCCGCCGTCGGCCGCGCAGCCGGCCAAGGCCGCCACGCTGCCCGCACCCACCGGGCCGTACTCCGTCGGAAGCACCGTCCTCCCGCTCGTCGACCGGTCCCGTACCGACCCGTGGGTACCCACCGCCGACGGACGCGCGCTCATGGTCACCCTCCACTACCCGGCCTCGGCGGCCGGCGGCGGCCGCCCCGCCCCGTACGCCACCCGCGAGGAGGCACGACTGCTCGCCGCGGAGCTCGGGCCCGGCGTCTCCGGCGACCTCCTCGCCCGGACGCGCACCCACAGCAGGACCGACGCGCGGCCCGCCCCGGGCCGTCGCCCCCTGGTACTGCTCTCACCGGGATTCAGCGTCTCCCGCTGGACCCTCACCCATCTCGCCGAGGACCTCGCCTCGCGCGGCTACGTCGTGGCCTCCGTCGACCACGCCTACGAGTCCTACGGCATCAGCCTCCCCGGCGGCCGCACTCTCACCTGCGTCGCCTGCACGGCCCTCGACGAGGGAGGCGTGCACGGCAGCGTGGTCACCTCGACCCGCGCCGCCGACATGCGTTACGTCCTGGACCGGCTCACCGGGCCCCGGCCCGTCTGGAAGCACGCCGACGTGATCGACGCCCGCCGGATCGGGATGGCGGGTCACTCCATCGGCGGGGCGAGCGCGGCCTCCGCGATGGTGGCCGACCAGCGCGTCGACGCCGGGATCAACATGGACGGCTCCTTCTGGGAGGAGCTGCCGGCGGACGGCCTGCGGGGTCGCCCGTTCATGATGCTTGGGACGCACGACGCCATGCATCTGCCCGGCGGGACGGACACCACCTGGGACCGGACGTGGACCGGACTCGACGGGTGGAAGCGCTGGGTCACCGTGGCGGGCTCGGAGCACTTCACCTTCTCCGACGGACCCGTCATCTCGCGCCACTTCGGCCTGCCGCAGCCCGAGCTGCCCACCGACCGCGCCGTCGACGTCACCCGGACGTACGTCGCCGCCTTCTTCGACCAGCACCTGCGCGGAATCCCGCGCCCGGTCCTCGACGGACCCTCCCCGGCGAACCCGGAGGTCCACTTCCAGCACCGCTGAGCCGTGGCCCCGGCGGCCGTCACACGACGGCCGCCGGGGCCGTCACGCCCGAGGGCCCCGGCAGCGGCCGGGGCCGTCGCCCTCAGACGCGGTACGGGGTGTTCGCCGCCGCCCAGTCGGCGAGGATCCGCGCGCACGCGGCGACCGACTCGCGCCAGGTGCGGGCGGCGCCCTCCCCGGCCTCGTCGCTGACGTGCTTCACGATCCGCAGCGGCACCCCGGCGATCGCGGCGGCGTGCGCGAGCGCGTACCCCTCCATGTCGACGAGGGCGGCCTGCTCCGCGAGCCGGGCACGGGCGCTCTCGTCGGAGATGAACGTGTCACCGGTCGCCAGGACCGTGTCACCGCCGTCCGGGAGCGTCAGCGGCGTGCCGTACGACTCGCCCGTCAGCGTGGCGAGCAGCCGGCCGTCGAAGTCGTGCTGCACCACGGTGCCGATCACATGCGTCCCGGTCATGCCGGGACGCAGCGCCCCCGCCGTACCCAGGTTCACCACCCCGGACGGCCGCGGTCCGCGGCCGAGGGCGAGCGCCAGCGCGGTCGCCGCGTTCACCTTGCCCATGCCCGTCAGCAGCACCGGCAGGTCCGTGTCCAAGAACTGCGCCTCCTCCTTGACGGCGAGGACGAGCAGCGGACGGTCGGCGGTGATCTCTCCCAAGAGTTCCATGGGGGTCACGCTAGTTCGCGTGCCTTCCCCCGTACAGCCGAGGTCTCGGTGGGGCCCGACGGGCCCTCAGCGCAGCGCCAGGCCTCGCTGGGCGAGCTCCTCGGCGAGCAGCCGCAGCGCCTTCGGGCCCACGCCGTGCAAAGCGGCGAGTTCGGCGGCGGGAACCCCGTCGAGCTGGTCGAACCGGGTGTACCCGGCCGCGGCGAGCGCACGGGTCGCGGGCGCGCCGATGGCGCGGGGGAATTCCGTCTCGGGACGGTCGGATCCGGTGGCCATGGACCGATGGTGCCACGCGGCGAGGGGTTCGGCCCGCTCCGCGCCGCCGCGCGCCGCACGGTCACACCGGCAGCAGCCGGCCGATCAGCGCCCCCAGCTGGCGGGCGTTCCGGCACGGCCGCATCTCGACGAGACCGGCGTAGGCCGGCGCCACCGAGTCGCCCGTTCCCCACAGCGAGGGCTGCTCGGGGTTGAGCCAGTGGACCCGGCGGGCCCGGTCCGCGATCCGTCTCAGGGCCGCGAGGTTCGGGTCGGCGCCGTTGGTGCGGGCGTCCCCGAGGACGAAGAGCACGGTGCGCGGGCCGAGGGCGTCGGCGTACCGGTCGGCGAACTCTCCCAGGGCCGTGCCGTAGTCGCTCTGCCCGTGCCACCCGGTCAGCTCCGCCTCCGCGAGGATGCGGTCGCCGAGCCCCGCCGGATCCGCGGAACCCCGGGCGATCAGCCCCGTCACCTCGTCCACCCGGTTCACGAAGGCGAAGACGCGGACCCGGCTGAACTGGTCGTGCAGTGCCTGCACCAGCAACATCGTGAACTGCGCGAAACCGGCCACCGACCCGGACACATCGCACAGCAGGACCAGCTCGGGCCGCCGGGGAGGGCGCCGGCGCAGCACCGGTCGCACCGGTACGCCACCGGTCGACAGGGAGCGGCGCAGCGTCCGCCGCAGATCGATCTCCCCGCGCGAGGCCCGGCGGCGACGGGCCGCGAGCCGGGTGGCCAGCTTCCGCGCCAGCGGCCGTACCGTGCGGCGCAGCTCGTCCAGCTGCGCCCGCCCGGCCAGGAGGAAGTCGACGGTGTCAGCCGTGCCCGCGACCGCGCGGCGGGCGACCCGGTCGCGGCCCTGGCGCTCGGCCACGCGCCGCCGGGCCTCGGTGCGCACCCGCTCACGGAAGGCCTCGATACGGCGCCGGATCTCGTCGTCGAGCAGGCGCTCGGTGAACTCGGGCCCCGCCGACCCGGGCGCGGTCCGGAGGCGCTCCCGCACGCGGGCGAGCAGCGTCTCCGGCCGCAGCCGGGAGAGCGTCTGGTACGAGGACCAGCCGTCCGACTCGGGGCCGGAGCCGAATCCGCCGAATCCGCCCACCGCCTCGGCGGCGAGCCGGTCGAGGGCGGCGCCGTCAGCGGCGCCGAGGGCCTCGGCGAGCCGGTCGCGCAGGGCCGCGAGACCGGCCGGTCCGGCCGCGGTGTTCTCGTACGCCTCCGTGTCCCGGGTGTGGCCGAGGGGAAAGTACAGGTCGAAGACGCGGTCGAAGACGGGGCGCTGCGTCTCTCCGTGCAGCAGGGTCGCGGCGAGCGCCTCGCGTACCCGCTCCCGGTCGGTGAAGCCGACGGCTTCGAGGGCGTGCCCGGCGTCCACGGTCTCGCCGGTCCCGATCCCGAACCCGTGGGCCCGAAGGGCCCCCACGAGCCCGGTGAGGCGGGTGGCGGCCGTCGTCTGCTCGGTGGCGGGGCCCGTGTCGTGGACGGGCCGGCTCACACGGCGTCCAGGTCGAGCTTGACGGCGGCCCTCACGATGTCGTCCTGGTGCTTGAGCAGAACGCCCAGGGTCTCCCGTACGACGGCCTCGTCCAGTCGGTCGGCTCCGAGCGCGAGCAGCGTACGGGCCCAGTCGATCGTCTCCGAGACCGACGGCACCTTCCGCAGGTCCATCGCCCGCAAGGCCCCGACGACCCGCACCACGGACCCCGCGAGCGCCTCGTCGAGACCGGGGACCTTGAGGGCGACGATCCTGCGCTCCAGCTCCTCCTCGGGGAAACCGATGTGCAGGAAGAGGCAGCGGCGGCGCAGCGCCTCGGAGAGCTCGCGGCTCGCGTTGGAGGTGAGCACGGTGAAGGGCCGCCGGATCGCCTTGATCGTCCCCAGCTCGGGCACGGTGATCTGGAAGTCGCTGAGGACCTCCAGGAGCAGACCCTCCACCTCGACGTCGGCCTTGTCCGTCTCGTCGATGAGGAGCACGGTCGGCTCCTCGGAGCGGATCGCGGTGAGCAGCGGGCGGGGGAGCAGGAACTCCTCGCCGAAGATGTCCGTCCGCGTCTCGTCCCAGGACTCGCCCCGCCCGGCCGTGATCCGCAGGAGCTGCTTGGCGTGGTTCCACTCGTACAGCGCGCGGGACTCGTCGACGCCCTCGTAGCACTGGAGCCGGACCAGACGGGCGCCGGTGACCTCGGTGACCGCCTTGGCGAGCTCCGTCTTGCCGACACCGGCCGGGCCCTCCACGAGGAGCGGCTTGCCGAGGCGGTCGGCGAGGAAGACGGTCGTGGCGACGGCCGGTGAGGCAAGATAGCCGGTCGCGGCGAGCCGTTCGGCGACGTCGTCGACGGAGCTGAAGAAACCGGTCGTCATTGGCTGTCCCCCCGGGGAGCGGATTCTCGTACTGGCCAGTAGCCTCTGCTGTACTTGACCAGATCAGGCACCGCCGCACAACCGTCCCGCGCAAGGTCCGTGCCGCGCGCGGGGCGCCACCCGCTGGTGCAATGGGGAGACCGGGTACGCCACCCGGTGACCGCGCGGCGGTGGAGGTGTCGTGGCGGAACGGGAACCGGAGCGGGGCGAGGCCCTCCTGAACAGGGTGCGGGCCATGGAGCAGGCGGTCGGCGAGATAGGCACGGCGCTCGACGAGGCGAGCACCTGCCGCGAACTCGCCGCCTTCACCGCCCGCCACCTGCGTGCCTCCACCTCGGTCGACCTCCTGACGGAACCGGGCGCCGCGCCGTGGCGCGCGGCCCGCGCGGGCCCGCCGGAGTCCCCGAGGCGCACGGACGAGGCCGCCGCGGAGGCCGAGGACAGCCCGACCGCTCCGCACGACCCGACGGGCCTCCCGGGAGGCCCCGCCGCCCCCGGCGACCCCGGGACGCCCCGGCTCTCGCTCCCCCTCACCGTCCACGACGAGGAGCCGCTCGGGGCACTCACCCTGACCCGCACCGGCGGCACGCCGTTCACCGATGACGAGGTGGCCCTGGCCCGGCACGCGGCCCGCCTCGCGGCCCGGCACCTCGCGCACGCCCGCCGCCTCGTCGCCGCCGAGGACGCCGCCCTCCACCTCCAGCGCGCCCTCGTCGCCGAGCCGGGACGGCCGCACCCCAATCTGGAGATCGCCGGCGGCTACCTGCCTGCCGGGCCCCGCGCCCTCGTTGGCGGGGACTGGTTCGAGACCGTACGGCTCCACTTCGGCCGCAGCCTGCTCGTCGTCGGCGACGTCATGGGGCACGGTCTCGACGCGGCCGTCGACATGAACGCCTACCGCTCCGCGCTCCGCGAGGTCGCCGCGACCGACCTGCCCCCGCACCGGGTGCTGCGCCACCTCGACTCGGTGGTCGCGGAGGACGACGCCCGCCGCCCCGCCACCGTCCTGCTCGTCCGCGTCGACCCGGCCCGCGGCACCGCGACCTTCGCGAGCGCCGGGCACCTCCCGCCCGTGGTGTTCGGCGCCGACGGCTCGGCCGAGCTCGTCGACCTCCCCGTCGGCCCTCCCCTCGGCACCGGCGTCGGGGGCTACGAACCGACCACGCGGCCGCTCCGCCCCGGCGACACCCTGCTGCTCTTCACCGACGGACTCGTCGAGCGGCGCGGCGAGGACATCGACGACTCCCTCGCCCGGCTCGCCGCCCTCCGCCTTCCTCCGGACTCCGGCCCCGGCCGGGTCGTCGACGAGGTGCTCAGCCGTCTCGGCGCGCACGGCGCGGAGGACGACGTGGCCGCCCTCGCGGCCCGCATCCGCGCGCGTGCACCCCAGTGACGCAGGGTCACATCAGCCCCGCGGAGCGCGGTGACGCACGGTCACACCACCCCTGGCCGCGGCATGTTTCGGACCTCGGTGGGATTCTTCCGGCCGGACGCTTGTGCACGGACCCGGGGCCCGGCACGCTCCTCGTATGAACACGGCCAGGCATGCCAGTGAACGTCTGATGAGCTGGCCCTCGCTGACCCCCGGCCGCGCCCATTGCGGCGCCGCGCTCGGACTGGGCACCGCGACGCACGAGATCGTGCACTTCCACGGCGAGCACGAGGCCGACGTCCATCTCACCCGTGCCATGGTCGCGAAACTGCGAACGGCCCTCCTGGGGTCGAGCGCGGTCCGTCTGCGCGCCGGATCGGGATGGGTGACGGTCCGGCTGGACATGGGGTCGGACATCGACCTGCTCGCCACCCTGGTGAGCGCCGCCCTCCAGGCCAACGGCGTGCCGGACGTCGCCCCGGACGGCTGCACCCGCACCCTCCCCGTCCCCGGACACCGCTGACCGCACGGGGCACGAGACCGCCCCGGCCGCTCTCCGCGGCGGCCTCGTACGGGACCGGGACCGGTCCCGTACGGCCACCGCCCGGACGGCTCTACGCGCGCGTACTCCCCGAACCGCCCGCCGGGACCGGGAACAGCATGCACGTGCTGGTCGCGTGCGCGAGCAGGCGGTCCTCCGTGTCGTACAGACCCGCCTCCGCGAGCGCGGTCCGGCGCCCGCGGGAGATCACCGTGCCGATCGCCCGGACCTTGCCGGTGTCGACCGTGATCGGTCGCAGGAAGCGGGTCGACAGGTCGAGCGAGGTGTACGCCGTGCCCAGCGGGAGCGTCGAGTGGACCGCGCAGCCGGCCGCCGAGTCGAGCAGGGTCGCGTAGACCCCGCCGTGCACACTGCCGATCGGGTTGTAGTGCTCCTCGCCCGCCTCGAAGGTGAACACCGCGCGTCCGTCCTCGACCTCCTCCAGGCCGAAGCCGAGGAGCGCCGCGATCGGGGGGCCCGGCAGGCGTCCCGCGACCATCTCCCGCAGGAAGTCCAGGCCCGCCATCGTTCCGGCGGCCCGTGCGGTGGCTCCGGCGTCCTCCCACTCGACCGTGCGCGACCGCCCCATGACCACTCTCCGCCCTCTGCGTCCGGCTGATTCCCAGCTGGCTCTGTACAGCGAAGCTAGCCGTCCGGAAAGCTGACTGTCAACGACACAGTCAGGTGGCTACAGTGTGACGATGAAGTGGCTGGAGACGGACACGGAGAACTGCCCGGTCCGCCGCGCCCTGGACCTCGTGGGCGAGAAGTGGACCCTGCTGATCCTGCGCGACGCCTTCAACGGCGTCCGGCGCTTCGACGAGTTCCGCCGGCACCTCGGGCTCTCCGAGGCCGTCCTCGCCGACCGGCTCCGCAAGCTGGTCGCGGCCGGCTTGCTGAGGGCGGAGCCGTACCAGGAGCCAGGCACCCGCACCCGGTACCAGTACCGGCTCACCCGCAAGGGCGTCGACCTCTGGCCCGTACTCCTGGCCCTGAAGCAGTGGGGTGACACCCACGCGGCGGAACCGGAAGGTCCGGTCCTCGACATCCGGCACACCGACTGCGGAGCCCCCGTCCGCGTCGTCGTGCAGTGCGAGGGCGAGGAGCGGGCCGACCTGGCCGCCCGCGACGTGACCGTCCGCCCCGGCCCCGGCGCCCGCCCGCTCACTCCCTGACGTCCTGACGGACGGCTTCGCCGGCGAACCCCCGGTCCTCCCGCCCGGCACCCGTTCGGCCGCACCCCTGCGATGCCCCACCGCCCAGCCGGGTACCTCACGAGGCATGCCCTCCACACCCGGTCCGCCGTACGACGGTGCCCCCGCCGGACACGGCCCCGAGCCCGGCCGAGAACACGACCACGGACACGGTCATGAACACGGCCACTGGTTCCAGCGACTCCACACCCGCGTCCTCGGCTCGCCCGTCGGACTCGCCTGGAACCGCGGCCGCGCCATGGAACTCATGCACCGCGCCATGGGCTTCGCCGCGCTCAGTCTGCTCACCCTCGTGCCGCTCCTCATCGTCATCGCCGCGGCCGACCTCGCCAGCGGTCAGGGCTTCGCCCGCTGGCTCGTCCAGGGCCTCGGTGTCTCCGAGGTCTCCGAGGAGGAGGTCGAGCGGCTCTTCGGGCAGCCGGGGCAGGCCCTGCAACGCACCACCGCGTTCGGTCTCGCCGCCCTCGCGGCCTTCGGCGTCACCTTCGGATCCGCCGTGCAGACCGGCTACGAGCGGGCCTGGGACCTCCCCACGGCCCGCTGGCACACCATGTGGCGGCACGTCGTCTGGCTGGCCGTCCTCGTCGGCTGTCTGCTCCTGTTCGTCGCCACCCCCGCCCCGGCCGAGTCGCCGGCCATGATCACCACACTCGTGGCCCTGGGCGACCTGATCGGCACCTTCCTCTTCTTCTGGTGGTCGCAGCGGTTCCTGCTCTGCGGACGGATCCGCTGGCGCGCCCTCGCCCCGGGAGCCGTCCTGACCGCTCTCGGCCTGCTCGGGCTGCGGATCTTCTCCCAGCTCGTCTTCTCCCCGCTCATCGCCTCGAACGCGGTGACATACGGCCAGTTCGGCACCGTCCTCGTCCTCCAGTCGTGGCTCGTCGGCGTCGGATTCGTCGTGTACGGAAGCGCCCTCGTCGGCCGGCTGGTCCACGAGGGCCTGCTCGACCGGCGTCTGCGCCGCGACCCGCCGACCGGCGCCTGACCCCGCCCGGCCGGGTCGGCGGACCGGCGGGAAATTGATCACACGATCCGGTGATCCACCCCCGAGCGGCCTGGTGCCGCCTCCCGGACCGCTTGGATGAAGGCGATCCCATCGGCCCGTCGAAGGAGAGCCGCCCATGGCGAACATCTGGCTGCCGCCCGTCGAGTACGTCGCGACCCTGCCGAGAGCGACGGCATACGCCTGCCTCTACTTCACCGACACCCGAGGCCGCCCCTTCCAGCTCCGCGCGAGCTACGACACCGAGCTGTGGCAGTGGCCCGGCGGGAACATGGACCCGGGGGAGACCCCCTGGGAGACGGCGGTGCGCGAGTGCCACGAGGAGACCGGGATCACCTTCACCGGCGAACCGCGCCTCCTCGGCACCCACTTCGTCACCGACCGGGGCGAGGACTGGCCCGCCAACCACATCGGTTTCGTCTTCGACGGGGGCGAGCTGACGGACGACCAGATCGCCGGCGTCGTCCTCGATCCCGAGGAACACAGCGCATACCGCCTGTGCACGCTCGACGAGTGGCAGCGGGAGATGGAGCCGCGTGAGTTCGCCCGTCTCGCGGGCACCGACCGGGCCCGCAGGACGGGCATCCCGTTCTACCTGGAGACCGGCTCCCGAGGGGACCGGGCATAGGGCCTGTCGTCACACTTCCGGCTGCCCTCCGGGCGACGACGGGAGTGTGACGACAGGCCCTGGCCGTACGCGGAAGGAGTGCGGAGGTGGGGACGGCCCTCCGGACCGCCCCCGCCTCCGGCCGGGATCCCTCAGGCCCGGCAGCCCACCGGGTGGGCGATGTCGACCACGAAACGCTCCGGAGAGTGCAGCCGGAAGGACGTGTAGACGGGTGTCGTGTCGAAGGCGGCTCCGATCGTGACCACGCCCTCGAAGTCGCCGGTCAGGGCGACCCCCTTGAGCGCGGGCAGGTGGATCTTCACCAGCCGGGGTCCCTGGTAGACGGACTTGCCGGCGTTGTCGTGGGCGGCCGCGGGGGAGAAGCGGATCTCCAGGAACCGTTTGCCCGCCAGCGGGACCTTGTGGCCCGAGCCGTCGTAGCGCAGCGCCCCGACCTGATGCACGGTGACCGGGGGCATGGCGCCCCGTACGTCGATCACGAGCCGGTCGAAGGTCGCGTGGCCGCCCCAACGGGCGTTGACGACCAGGGCTGTGGCCTGGTGCGACGAGCGCGGGGACGGGGTGTTCGTGGCGCCGGCCGGGATCGTGGCGCCGATCCCGGCGGTCAACAGGATTCCCGCGGCGACCGCCGCGAGGGTGTGACGGTGATGCATGACGTCCCCCGATTTCTCCTGCGACGGGGACAGTGCTGTCACTGAAAGAGACATCCACCCACACCATACGGTTCCACCTGGTATGGGGTAAATTATCCGGCCCTCTGGAGGTGCGCGTGCGGCTAGGCGTGCGCGTGCGATCGGGGGAGCGAGAGGGACCGGGCGGACGAACAGGGTGGCCGGTGGGGCGCCCCGCTCCTCATGGCGTTCGCGCCCGGATCCGGCTCAGCCCGTAACTCCTGGCCCGCTCAGCAGTTGACCAGGGCATGAAGAAGCGCAGCATGCTCGCCATCGCCTCCCTCGCCGCAGGCGTCGTCACGGCTCTCATCACGCCTCCGCCGCAGGCCAACGCCGCCGAGAACCCGCTGGCCGGCACGACCGGCCTCCTCCAGGAGGACCAGGGCGTCGACACCGTCCTCGACACCGTCCAGGGCGCCCAGAGCACCCTTCCGGCCCCCGGCGCGGGCGGGCTGATCTGACCCCGTGCCCTCCGCGGCGACCGGTGCCCCGCGCCCCCGACGGGCCGCGGGGCACCGGCACACCGTGACCCGGGAGGAGGCGGCCCGTGCGCGCGCCGTGCGTGACTAATGACAGGATGTCCCCATGAGCGACAACGTTTACTTCGACATCACCATCAACGACGAGGCCGCGGGCCGGATCACCTTCAAGCTGTTCGACGACGTCGTCCCGAAGACGGCGCAGAACTTCCGCGAGCTCTGCACCGGCGAGCACGGCTTCGGTTACGCCGGCTCCCCGTTCCACCGCGTCATCCCGCAGTTCATGCTGCAGGGCGGCGACTTCACCCGTGGCAACGGCACCGGCGGCAAGAGCATCTACGGCGAGAAGTTCGCCGACGAGAACTTCAAGCTCAAGCACGACCGTCCGTTCCTGCTGTCGATGGCCAACGCCGGCCCGAACAGCAACGGCTCGCAGTTCTTCATCACCACGATCGTCACCGACTGGCTCGACGGCAAGCACGTCGTCTTCGGCGAGGTCGTCGAGGGCCAGGACCTGGTCAAGAAGATCGAGGGCCTCGGCTCGCGTTCCGGCGCCACCTCCGCGGTCATCAAGGTCTCCGAGTCCGGCGTCGTGAAGGCCTGATCGCCTTTCCGAGCTGAGCCGAGGGCGCCACGCGCCCTCGTTCGACCCACCCGGCCGGGGCGGGGGACGCCGTCCGAGCGACGCGCGTCCCCGCCCTCGCCGAGGTTCACCGGCGGCTTCCTGAGCCGCCGTCCGCACGACGTGGTCTTCGTGAGCCCCCTCCGGCCCGTCCATGAACCGCGCCCCGCGCCGTTCTCAGGCGAAGGCGGGCGCGTTCCGCTCCGCCCAGGCCGCGAACGGCCGCGCCGCCCGGCCGAGGACACGTTCCACATCGGGACTCACCCGCCGCTCCTCCGCGCTGGGCTCGCCCATCACCGCCAGCATCCCGTCGACGGCCTCCTCCGGCAGGAACCGCACCAGCTGGGAACGGGCCTCGCTCGCGCTGAGCCCCACGAACGCCACCGGGTCGCCCACCGCTCCGGCCAGGGCACGCACCTGCTCCCGCGGTGACACCGCCACCGGACCGGTCAGGACGTACGTCCGCCCCGCGTGCGCCGCCGGGTCCCGGAGCACCTCCCCCGCGACCTCGGCGATGTCCGCCGGGTCCACCACCGGAAGCGCCACATCGGCGAACGGGGCCGCCACCGTACGCGCGGAACGGACCTGCTCGGCCCAGAGGAACGCGTTGGAGGCGAAGCCCCCCGGCCGCAGCACGGTCCAGTCCAGGCCCGACTCCCGTACCGCCGACTCGAAGGCGCGCAACACGTCGTGCGACACCGAATCGGTCCGCGTTCCCACCAGTTGCGAGGACTGGAACACGATCCGCCGCACCCCGGCCGCCACCGCCGCCGCGACGATCTCGCGCGGGTTCAGCTCGTCACCCAGACCCGCGACGAGCAGGTACACCGCCTCGGCACCGTCGAACAACTCCTCAAGGCCGTTCACATCGGCCAGATCCCCCTGCCGGTGCGTCACTCCGGCGGGCAGCCCGGCAGCCGGCGTACGGCTCACCGCCGTCACCGTCTCACCGGCCCCGGCCAGCAGCTCCACCAGCGGTCGTCCGACGTTTCCGGTCGCTCCGGTCACCACGATCACAGTTCTTCCCCTCCAGGGAGTCGTCGGCGGAGCGCGAGCGCTCCGCCGTCTTCGTGACCTCATCCTGGAAGGCGAACCGGCCATCTTCTGACCAGTTTCGCGAGCGGGATCGGAAGATCTCAACGGGAACGAGGGACTGCGAGGGCGCGCCGGGGCGCTCAGCCCTCCTCGCCGAAGCGCCGCTCGAACTTGGCGATCCGGCCCTCGGAGTCCACCGTCCGCGCCGTGCCCGTGTAGAACGGGTGGCTCTCGGAGGAGATCTCGACATCGACCACGGGGTACGTGTTGCCGTCGTCCCACTCGACGGTCCGGTCGCTGGTCGCGGTGGACCGGGTCAGAAAGGCGTACCCGGCCGAGCGGTCACGGAAGACCACCGGGCCGTACTCGGGCTGCTTGTCCTGCTGCACGTCTCCTCCTCGGGCTCACGCCCTGACTCGTCCGGCCTGATCGGCACGGCACCCCCAGCCTCCCCGCGCCCACGGCCACCGACCAGCGCCACGGGCCCGACCGGGTGACCCTCACCCGTGGTCCGCCCAGCGCGCCGCGAGCAGCAGGGCGATGTCGTCCGGCCGGGACGTGACCTGCCGGGCGTCCCTGATCACCCGGTCGGCGGCTTCCGCGAGCGGCAGCGAAGCGGTCGTCGCGAGCGTTCTGCGCAGCAGTTCGATCCCGTCGTCGATGTCCTGGCCGGGCTTCTCCACGAGCCCGTCCGTGAACAGGGCGAGCACCGCGCCCGGCGCCAGCCGCAGCCGCGTCACCGGATACGACGCGCGGTCGTCGATCCCGAGCACCATGCCGCCGGCCAGCTCCACCCGCTCGGTCCTCCCGTCCGGGTGCATCAGCAACGGTGGCGGATGCCCGGCCCGAACCGCCCGCAGTTCCCCCGACTGCGGATCGAGGAGTACGTAGCAACAGCTCGCGAACTGTCCGGGGTCCAGATCGATGAGCAGCCGGTTGGTCCCGCGCATCACGTCCTGCGGCCGATGGCCGGCCAGAGCGAAGGCCCGTACGGCGCTGCGCAGCTGACCCATCGTGGCCGCGGCCGCCACCCCGTGGCCCTGGACGTCGCCGATGACGAGCGCGAGGCGTCCGTGCCCCGCCTCGATGACGTCGTACCAGTCCCCGCCGACGTCCATGCCCTGCGTGCCCGGCAGGTAGCGGCCCACCGTGTCCACACCGTCCCGGACGAGCAACCGGTGCGGAAGCAGCGCGTCCTGGAGGCCCCGCGCCACCGCCGACTCCGTGTCGTACCGCTGCGCCCGCTCCAAGGCCTGCGCGATGAGTCCGGCGAGCGCCGTGAGGACGGTTCGTTCCTCGGAGCTGAAGCCACGCGGCCGGTCGAAGCCGAGGATGCAGGAGCCGACCGGCCGGCCGGAGGCGATCAGCGGCAGGAACGCCCGCGCCCCCGAGTGCGCGTCCAGCGGCAGATCCGGGTAGCGCCGACCCAGCTGTTCCATCGACTCGAAGAAGAGCGGCCTGCCCGTCGTCAGCGTCTCCACGCCGGGCACGTGCGCGTCCAGGGCCACCCCGTCGAACGGTTCGAGGAAGCCCGGCGGGAACCCCGTCTCCCAGGCCAGGTACAGCCGCCGGTCGCTGAGCAGATAGATGGCCAGCTGCCGCCCGCCGAACGCCGGAAGCAGCTCCTCCGTGACGACCGCCGACACCTGGCGGGCCGTCACCGCCTCCGACAGCGCGATCGCCAGGGCGACCGGACGGTACAGGGCCGTGACCCGGTCGTCGGGCAAGGACAGGGTGTCTTCCCTCGGCCCGCCGGCCTTGATGTTCCGCAAGGGCCTGCCGGGATCGTTCTCCGGCACCAGGACCATGGTCACGCCGTCCCGCCCGGGGTGGAGGGAGACCGAGAGCCACTGGCCATGCTCCGGATGGGCCAGGAACCGCACCGGGTCACCGGAGAGCATCGCGGCGCGGAGCTGCTCCTCGTGGAACGGGAGACCGAACCAGGGCAGGGCCTCCCACAGCGGCCTTCCCGCCAGGGACCCGCGGGGGCGCCCGAGCAGCCGCTCGGTGCGCTCGTTGACGTAGGTGACGCGTCCGAGACGGTCGATCGCCAGGATCGCCCGCGGGAGGCGGTCCGTGGCGTCGGAGCCGATCAGACCGGTGCCGAGGTCGACGAGGGTGCAGGTGAGCCGTAGGCCGGCGCTGAAGCCGCCGAGGCCGAGACGGGGCGCCGCGTCCCCTCCCGAGCCCGAGCCGGATCCTGCGCCCAGGTACGTCTCCGCGTCCGGGGAGGTCCTCCGCGCCCGCGTGGAGACCTCCAGCAGGTGCAGACCTCCGTCCGGGCCCTTGAGCCGGATCCGGCGCACCACCGGCCGCCCGTCCGGCCCCGTCGCCTGCCGGGCCGCCGCCCACAGGGCGTACCCGTCCTCCGGTTCCAGGAGTGCGGTGAGGACGTCGATCGGGCACGGCGAGGGCACGTCCGCACCGAGGATCCCCAGGAGGCCGGAGTCCAGCGTGACCATGCCGGTGTCGAGGTCCCACTCGAAGGACCCGAAGCGCACCGGTGCCGCGCCCGAGGTGGAGAGCTGGACGCACACCGGGTCGCCTGGCCATTCGAGGGTCGTCCCCTGTCGGGCCAGGTCGGCCAGGGTCTCGCCGAGGCGGAGCGCGCCGCGTGTCATCCGGTTGCGGTCGCGGGTGTCCACAGGGACCCCGGGGGTCGGCGCCCGCAGCGCCACGAGGACCCCGAACCGCTCGCGACCGGCGACGACCGGCGCGTACAGCGAGGCGAAGGGGAACGGCAGGCTGGCCACCAGCTGGGGGAACCGCCGCATCGCCTCCTCGACGTCGTGGAGGTGCACGGACTGTCCGGAGCGATGGACCTCGGCTACCGGGAACGGCCGGTTCGTGTGCATGCGAAACCACGGGCGGAACAGAGGACCAGGCAGCCCCACCAGGGCCGCCATCCGCAGCAGTCCGGGAGTCCCGGAGCGCAGGTACACCCCGCCCGCGTAACCCCCTACCTCGTCGACCGCCCGGAGCGCCGCCTCGGCGAGTGTCCAGGTCAGGGCGCCGGAAACGGGCCCGTCGGCAGTTCCTCTCCCGGACAGACGCCCGGTACTGCCCGCCGGGCCGCGGCCGGTCGTGCCGTGCGCGGTCACACAGCAAGGATGCGCCTGACCGGAAAGGCACCGCATCCCGGACCCGTTCCCCGCCTCGCTGCCCGCCGTGTTCGAGGATCCGCCCGCCGCCCCGTTTCCGTACCCACTGCCCCGCCGTGTCCGGGCGGGAGGGGTGTTGACCGTTCGCGTCCGTACCGTCACACTCGGTCGTCGACCGGCGCCCCAGGGCGCGCGACACCACCTCGAGACCAGGAGGCAGGATGACGGGCCGGGTTCTTCCGTACGAGGTGCAGGGCGAGGGGCCGAGGCGGGCCCTCCTGCTGCACAACTGGTTCGGCGACCGCACCAGTTTCGCTCCGCTGCGGGCCCATCTGAACGACACGTCCGGCTCCTACGCCTTCGTCGACTGCCGCGGCTACGGGGAGGCGCTCGACCACGCGGGCGCGTACACGATGGAGGAGGTCGCGGCCGACGCGTTCGCGGTCGCGGACGACCTCGGCTGGGACTCCTTCTCCGTCGTCGGGCACTCGATGGGCGGCAAGGCCGCGCAGCTGATGCTCCTCGACGCCCCCGAACGCATCCGTTCGATCATCGGCATCTCGCCCGTCTCGGCGGCGGGATTCCCCATGGACGGTGCGACCTGGGAGCTGTTCGCCGGTGCCGCCGAGCAGGCGGGGAACCGGCGGGCGATCATCGACAACACCACCGGCGGCCGGTACGACGACGCCTGGCTGAGCACCCTCGTCGAGCGCTCGGTCCGGCGTTCCTCGGCGACGGCCTTCCGCGCCTATCTGGACTCCTGGTCGCGCACGGACTTCCACGAGCGCGTCCGCGACAACCCGGCGCCCGTGCTGCTCGTCGTCGGCGCCCACGACCCGGCGCTCGGCGCCGACGCGATGGAGGCGACCTGGCTGCGCTGGTACCCCAACGCGCGTCTGGAGGTTCTCAAGGACGCCGGCCACTACGCGCCCGAGGAGACCCCGCAGGCGCTCGCCGAGGCCATCGAGGCCTTTCTCGCCGCCTGACGGACGAAGCAGGGACCTTTCGCGGTGTCACCGGGGACTTCGGTCCCGGTGACACCCCCCCGGCCACCGGGCACCCGACCCGTGAAGGGTGCGGAGCGCACCGGCCGGAGGAAGGAAGGGCGGGATCGGGATGGCGGAGCGGAGCGAGCGGAACCCTCACGGTCAGGTTCAGGGTGAGGGTCATGTTCAGGATGACGTTCAGGGCGCGGGCGGAAACCCGGGTCCCGTCGGGGCCCGGGGCTCGCGTGAAGGCCGTCGGGGTCGAGGTGGCCACGACGTTCGGGGCCGGGCCGTCAGGGTGCTGGTCGGGGTCGACGGCTCCGAGTCCGCACTGCGGGCCGTGGAGGCCGCCGCCCGCGAGGCCGCGGTGCGCGGTACCGGTCTGAGCCTCGTCCACGCCTTCGTCTGGCCGCTGCTCAAGGTGCCCCTCGGCCCTTCGCCGTACGGCCCGCCCACCGGCGGCCTCCGGCGACAGGCCCAGGCCATCGTCGACACGGCCGTGGCACGCGCCCGCGTGACCGTCCCGGACATCGATGTCGCCGGGGAGATCGTGGAGGGGGAACCGCTCACCGTCCTGGCGACCCTCTCGCGGTCGGCGGCGCTCGTGGTCGTCGGCAGCCGGGGCGCGGGCGCCTTCACCGGCCTGCTGCTCGGCTCGGTCGCCGTCCATCTCGCGGCGCACGCCGCCTGCCCCGTCCTCGTCGTACGCGGCCGTGAGCGGCCGAGCGGGCCCGTCCTGCTGGCGGTCGACGGCTCGGCGGACGCCGACGCCGCCGTGGCGTTCGCCTTCGCGGAGGCGGAGGCCCGCGGCGCGGAGCTGCGCGTGGTGCACGCCTGGACGCCGGCGACGGGACCGGCCGATCTGACGCCCCTCTTCCACGGCACGGAGGAGATCCGGGACGAGGAACGGCGAGTCCTCGACCAGGCGATCGAGGCCGCGGCCGCGAGCCGCCCGGAGCTGCCCGTCGAGCGGCGACTCGTGCGGGGCGGGCCACGGCCGGTCCTGCTCGCTGAGAGCGCGGACGCGCAGCTCCTGGTGATGGGGGCGCGGGGACGTGGCGGATTCGCGGGACTGCTGCTCGGCTCGGTCAGCCAGGCCCTGCTCCACCACGCGGAGTGTCCGGTCGCGGTGGTGCGCGGGGAGCCCGTGGAACGGTCCGACTGACGTCGCGGTCGGCACCGGCGGTCCCCGGCCGGTCCGCCGTCGCCGGTTCGGCGCCCCCTAGGAATCTCATCCGAACGTCGACGAAGGCGACGACTTTCGAGGACAGCGGTGCGGCCCCTCGGCACCGGATCATCGTGCTCACGACCTCATGGGGCGGGTCCTCCACCGACTCGCCCACGACCGGCAGGAGCACGTCCGATGGGCCTCGCGCAGACGCAGCACCGCTTCCTCGTCCGGCAGAAGGTGACGCCCCTGGCCAACCGCTATCTCGTGCACACCGCGGGAGCGGACGCCCAGGAGGGCGAACTGGTCGCCTTCGCCCACCAGAAGAGAATGGCGCTCAAGGAGCACGTCACCTTCTACACCGACGAGTCCCGGCGCCAGGTCCTCTTCACCTTCAAGGCCCGCCAGGTCGTCGACCTCGGCGCGACCTACGACGTGCACGGAGCGTCCGGCACCCGGCTGGGCGGCTTCCGCAAGAACTTCGGCGCCTCCCTGCTGCGCAGCACCTGGCATCTGACCCGAGAGGGCGCCGTGGGGGAGTCGACCGGGCAGGAGCGGAGCGAGGGCCTGGCGCTGCTGCGGCGGGCCTGGGAGTTCCTTCCCTTCACCGACCTGCTTCCCTTCGTCGTGCCGTACCACTTCGACTTCACCGAGTCGGGCCGCTCGGTGATGTCCGTCGAGAAGCTCTTCGGTCTCCGCGACCGGTACGTGGTCGAGATAGCGGACCCGGAGCTGGACAGGCGGCTCGCGATAGCCCAGGCCGTGGCACTCGACGCGCTCCAGTCCCGCTGACGGACGGCTCACCCGCCCGTCGGGGAGGGTGCCGTCCTACCCTGGAGGGACGGCCCGGTGACGGGGCACGGCGCTCTCCCGGGCCCGGAGCCGTGGAGGCGGAAGGGCGGCGGGCCATGTTCTTCAGTGATCGCACCGACGCCGGTCGGCAGCTGGCCGCCCGGCTCGGCCATCTCAAGGGTCATGACGTCGTGGTGCTCGGTCTGCCGCGCGGTGGGGTGCCGGTCGCGGCGGAGGTGGCGGACGCCCTCGACGCCCCGCTCGACATCTGTCTCGTACGGAAGCTGGGGGTGCCCCAGCAGCCGGAGCTGGCGATGGGCGCGCTCGGCGAGGGCGGCGTCCGGGTGGTGAACGAGCGGGTGCTCCACGAGGCCGGGGTCGGGGCGCGTGACCTGGCCGCGGTGGAGGAGCGCGAGCACGCCGAGCTGGATGAGCGGGCCCGCCGCTATCGGGGCAGCCGGCCGTCCGTTCCCCTGGAGGGCCGAACGGTCCTGGTCGTGGACGACGGTCTCGCCACGGGCGCGACGGCGCTGGCGGCCTGCCGGGTGGTGCGGGCCCGGGGCGCCGCCCGGATCGTCCTCGCGGTTCCGGTGGCGCCCCGTGGGTGGACGGCCCGGCTCGGCGGTGAGGCCGACGAGACCGTGAGCGTGCACGCGCCGGAGCTGTTCTACGCGATCGGACAGTTCTACCGGGACTTCACCCAGACCCCGGACGAGGAGGTCGTCGCCTGTCTGGACCGGCTCCGCGCGGTGCACGGACCGGTCGTCCAGGACGCGGACGTACGGATCCCCGTCGCCGACCGCGTCACACTCTCCGGGCATCTCGCGGTGCCCGAGGACGCCAGGGGCATCGTCCTGTTCGCCCACGGCAGCGGGAGCAGCCGCCACAGCCCGCGCAATCGGGCGGTGGCGGCGGTGCTCAACCGGGCGGGACTGGGAACGCTGCTGTTCGACCTGCTCACCGAGGGCGAGGCAGTCGACCGGGCGCACGTCTTCGACACCCCGCTGCTCGCCGGCCGGCTCACCCGCGCCACGGAATGGCTGGCCGGGCGGCCGGAGAGCGAAGGCCTTCCGCTGGGCTACTTCGGGGCCAGTACGGGAGCGGCCGCCGCGCTGTGGGCGGCGGGCGACCCCGAGTCCTCCGTGGCCGCCGTCGTCTCACGCGGTGGCCGGCCGGACCTCGCGGCCGACCACCTGGCGCGGGTCGCGGCACCGACGCTCCTCGTGGTCGGGGGCAGGGACGCGCTGGTCCTGGACCTCAACCGGCGGGCCGAGTCGCTGCTGCGCTGCGAGAGCCGACTGGAGGTCGTGGAGGGCGCCACGCACCTCTTCGAGGAGCCGGGCGCCCTGGAGGAGGTGGCGGAGCTCGCCACCTCCTGGTTCACCGGGCACTTCCGGGATCAGTAGGCGCCGTTGACGTTGTCGATGGAGCCGTAGCGGTCGGCCGCGTAGTTGCAGGCGGCGGTGATGTTGGCGACCGGGTCGAACAGGTCCATCGAGGTGCCGGGCACGTGGTAGGCCAGGAAGGTCGGCTCGATGACCTGGAGCAGGCCCTTGGAGGGGGTACCGGCCACGGCGTTGGAGTCCCAGAGGTTGATGGCCTGGGGGTTGCCGGAGGACTCCCGCATGATGTTCCGGTGGATCCCGTCGTACGAGCCGGGGATGCCGCGCTGGGACATGATGTCCAGCGACTCGCGGATCCAGCCGTCGAGGTTGTCCGCGTACGAGGTGGCGGCGGCGGGCGCGGCCTGGACCGGAGCGGCGGCGGCGGCGAGGGGCGCGGCGGCCGAGGCACCGCTGCCGGTGGCGACGGCAGGGGTGGCGCTCCGGCGCTCGGAGCGGCTCGCCCGTTCGGTCGTGGAGGTCTTCTTCGCCTGCGCGGGTGCGGCCTTCACGGAATCCCGACGAAGCGTCAGTTCAAGACCCGGGTGAATAAGTGACGGATTGTCACCCACCGTGCTCCTGTTGGCCTTGTAAAGGCCCTTCCAGCCGCCCTGAATTCCCTTCTTCTGGGCGATCAGAGAAAGCGAGTCACCGCTGACGACCGTGTAGGTGCGTGCGGCGGCCGGAGCGGCGGGAGCCTTGGTGGCGGCCTTGGCGGCGACCGGAACGGCGGGGGCGGTGATCGCCTTGGCAGCGGTTTCCGGAGTGCCGGAAAGGGGCGCGGCGCCGGCCACGGCCGGGGCGATCAGGGGGAGGGCGAGAGCGGCTCCGCCCGTGCCGACCAGCGCGAGTCCACGGGAGACGGAGCGGCGGCGGGGACGGCGGTGCTTACCGTGAGCAGGCATGACGGGATTCCTCTCCGGCGCCTTCGGGGTGAGCTGTCGGGTTCGGACTGGAGATGTCCGGCCGCGCGCACGCGGCTTCACCCCGAGCCGTCCCGGAATCCGGGCCGGCGTATTCGTGGGTCCCCCGCTCCTGCCGTCGGGTGAAAGGGAGGTATTTCGAGCGGTGGCAGGATTCGGCGATCCACTCGAATGGAGGTGACCGTAGGCCAGTAATGCGACGGAGAACAAGAGGATCTCTGTCCGGAGGCCGGTGAAAGGATCACCGAATTCATGTAATTCAAGATCGAAGGGGTCCGCCGCGCTTCGAACCTCCTTGTCCCGCATGGGCGGCGCGAATTCTGATCAAGGGGGAGTTCCCAGGAAAGTGAGTCGCATCACCAGGTGCCTGATGTCCGAATTCGCACGGTAATTCTTTTAATGGCGGAGTGGCCGGTAAGGCCCCGTTCGGCCGTGTGGGCACTCAAGGGTATAAGTCGCAAAACCGACATTCCTCGTGAACGATGAAGTCACCCGACCGAGGAGCCACCCGGATGCCGCCCTCCGCCTCCCTGCTCACCCCCGAGACCCTCGACCAAGAGGCCGCCGCCCTTTACGAGAGCGCCGCCTGGCAGCGGATCGTCACCGACTGGACCGAGCCCCAGGTATCCGCACCCGGTGCGGAGAGCTGGCGTGAACTGCTCAGCGTGCCGGTGGAGCGGCTCGTCGCCGACGCGCTCGACGCGCTGCCGCCGGCCCTCCCCGCCGAGCGCCGCCTCCCCGGCCGGATCGGGGCCGTCCTGCCCGACCGGCTGCACGTCTGGCGCCGCATCGGCCGACCGGAGCTGCGCCCCTCCGTCCACCTCGGCTACGCGCGCCTCGTGCTGACGGAGTGGGGCTGGCAGAACGCCCCGTACAAGCTGCGCGACGCACGAGGTGCCCGGTGCGTCTGCGGCGCGCTCCTCGCCGCGCACCGTCTCGGCCACGGCAGCGCGACGACGATGAACGAGGCGGGCGCCTGGATCATGGCCGAGCTTCGGTCTCGGGGATGGCACGAGCTGATCGGGCCCTGGAACCGGGCCCCGGGCCGTACGGCCGCCGACGCGGTGGCCCTCCTCGACGCCACGATCCTGCGCGCGTCCCAGGCCGGACGGTGACGGCCTGCCCGCGGGTGCGGGGCGGCCGGCGTAGAGCCGTCGCACCGCACCCGGTGGGCGGCATCAGCCGGTGATGCTCGGGGCTCCGGTCTCGATGTGGCCGGTGTACCGGCGCGACCAGGTCCCGTCGATGTCGGCCACGACGGTGAAGTCGTACCAGCCGTTGTTGTAGGCGACCGCGTTGAAGAAGTCCTCCCGCGTGGAGCCGGCCGGGACCGTGTAGGTCCAGGGGCCGTCCGTGCGGTAGCCGTTCGAGCGGATCGTGAACGTCACCGGCCCGGCCGAGGTGTTGCTCAGCTTGAACCACAGGGCCGTCCGGCCCGTCCCCGCCTCGGTCGCGAACCGGGAGGTCACCTCGATGGCCTTGCCTGCCTTGGACGCGTCCCCGATGAACCGGCGCAGGAAGCGGTTGGGGCCCATCATGGAGATGTCGTACTTGCCGGACCCCGACCCCAGACCGATGTTGAAGTAGTCGGTGGCGGTGCCGCCCGGGTCGACGGTGTACTGCCAGGCGGCCGTGTCGCGGTGCTGGTGCGGGTGGATCGAGAAGTGGGCCGCCCGCTTGGCCTCGGTGCCCTGGTTCGTCATCGAGAACCAGGCGAGGATCTTGCCCGCGGCCCCGAACTCGAAGCGGTCGAGATTGCCGTTCACCTGGTAGGGCAGCGCGCGAGCGGGCCGGGTGCCGGACTCCTGCGCGGGCTGCGCGTTGTTCTGGGGCGCCGGGTTCGGCAGCGGGCCGCAGGTCGCCTGGCCGATGACCTTCGCCGTGGAGGGGAGGCCGGCCGGCACGCCGTACACCGGGTGGGCGAAGTCGAAGACGCCGGTCAGATCGCCCGTCACCTTCCGCCGCCAGGCACTGATGTTGGGGCAGGTGGCCGGGGTGCCGAGGGCCGTCGTCCATGTCTCCATGAAGCGCAGTACCGAGGTGTGGTCGAAGACCTCCGAGCTCACCCAGCCGCCCCGGGTCCACGGGGACATGACAATCATGGGGACCCGGAAGCCCAGTCCGATCGGCAGGCCGTCGAGGTACTCGCCCGGGGTGCCCGGCGGTGCGACCGGCGGCGGCACGTGGTCGAAGAAGCCGTCGTTCTCGTCGTAGTTGAGGAACAGCACGGTCGAGTCGAAGACCTCGGCGTCGGCGGAGAGCGCGCGGTAGACGAGGTCGACGAAGTGCGCGCCGTCCCCGGGCGGAGCGTAGGGGTGCTCCGAGAACGCCTCGCTCGCGACCACCCACGAGACCTGGGGCAGGGTGCCCGCGACGACGTCGGCGCGGATCGCGGCGGCGATGTCGTCCGGGGTCGAGCCCGTCACCTTGGGGACCGAGCCCATCCCGCGGTCGTACAGCGGGTCCCCTGGCCGTGCGTCGGTGAACCTCTTGAAGTACGCGAGTCCGTTGTCGCCGTAGTTGTCCTGGGCGTTCTGGTAGACCTTCCAGCTCACCCCCGCCCGCTGGAGCGCCTCGGCGTACGTCTCCCAGGTGAGTCCCGACTCGTCGCCGCCGTCCTTGCTGGAGCCGTCGATCTTCCCGCTCCACAGGAAGGTGCGGTTGGGGCCGGTGGCGCTCAGCGCCGAACAGAAGTAGGCGTCGCAGACGGTGTAGTGGTCGGCGAGCGCGTGGTGGAAGGGGATGTCCTCGCGGTCGAGGTGCCCGAGCGTCCGGGTGTTGCCCACTCCGGTGACCCAGTTGTCGAGACGGCCCTTGTTCCACGCGGCGTGCTGGGAGTTCCAGCTGTGCGGGAGATCGCCGTTGCACTGGGCGAGGGTCTCGCCGTCCACCCCGCCGGCGGGCGGGGTGTCGCTGAGCTTCCAGGGATACTGCCGACCGCCCCAGTTGGGCTGGTTGAACATGCCCCAGCCGCCGGGGATGTTGCCCGCGGCGCGGTCGCCGAAGCCCCGTACCCCGCGCAGGGTGCCGAAGTAGTGGTCGAAGCTGCGGTTCTCCTGCATGAGGATCACCACGTGCCGGACGTCGGTGAGGGTACCGATGGCCGCCTTCGCGGCGGCGGAGGCCCGGGCCGTCGGCAGTGCCGCGCCCGCCACGAGCCCCGCGCCGATGCCGACGAATCCTCTGCGGCTGATGGGAATCATGCTCCGCCTCTCCTGTCACGGTGTGCCCTGGCGGCACGTCGGAGACATGATGGGGGAGGGGAGCTTAAAGGTATACAGCCGTGCGGTAATTAGTGGATTAACATCCCTGGGCGCCCTGGATCCTTGGGGTTCAGGGCCGTAGATTGGTTCAGCTGCATACCAATGAACGTCGAAGGTTCAGACGGTGAGGACCTTCACTCCGGCCTCGGTGAGCTGGGCGACCGTCTCCGCGTCGATGCCCGTGTCGGTCACGAGCAGATCGATCCGGTCCAGACCACAGATCCGCGCGAAGGCCCTGCGGCCCATCTTCGAGGAGTCGGTCACCACGACGACCCGGCTCGCCCGCTCCGCGAAGAGCCGGCTGATGCTCGCCTCGTCCTCCTGGTGCGCCATCACGCCGAGCCCGGCGTCGACACCGTCGACCCCGAGCACGACCACGTCGAGCACGACCTCGTTGAGCACCCCGACCGTGAGGGGGCCGACCAGTTCGTATGTCTGGGGGCGTGCGACGCCACCGGTGGTGACGATCTTGATCTGTGGGCGCACCGCGAGCTCGCCCGCGATGTTGAGCGCGTTGGTGACCACGGTCAGCGCGGGTCCGGAGCTCGCTGTTCCCGCCGTTCCGGCCGTCCCCGCGGTGTCGGCCCGACCGCTCGCGAACCGCAGGGCGAGGGCGCGCGCCACCTCCGTCGTCGTCGTGCCGCCGTTGAGCCCGACGACCTCGCCGGGCGCGATCAGGTCGGCGGTCGCCTCGGCGATCCGCCGCTTCTCCGCGGCGTGCCGCGTCGACTTGTACCGCAGCGGCAGCTCGTAGGAGACGCCGTGCGCGACCGCCCCGCCCCGTGTCCGTATCAACAGTTGCTGCTCGGCGAGCTCGTCGAGGTCCCGGCGGATGGTGGCGGCCGAGACGTCCAATGCGGTCGCCGCCTCCTCGACCTCCAGCTTCCCCGAGGCGGCGAGTAGTTCAAGGAGCGTGTTCCACCGCTCGTGCTTGGACATGGGTCCCTCCCTCGGGCTCGTGCGCGCGTCCGATTCTATCCGCCGACGGGCGCGGGACCTGGAAAGCTGATGCTTGTTTCTGCTTGAATAGCATCGACTTCAAGCATCTTCCATCATTTCAGTGCACGCTTCTTGCAAGGAGACCGGCATGAGTACCACCCGTACCGCCGTGGAGATCGCGTCCCAGCCGACGACCTGGCGTCAGGCTGCCCGCACGCTGCCCCAGCACACCTCCGCGCTGCCCCGCCGCGGTGAGCGGGTCGCGGTGATCGGCTGCGGCACCTCCTGGTTCATGGCTCTGGCCTACGCCGAGCTGCGCGAGTCCGGCGGCCACGGGGAGACCGACGCCTTCGCCGCCTCCGAGTTCCCCTACGGACGTGGCTACGACCGGGTCGTGGCCATCACCCGCTCCGGCACCACCAGCGAGGTGCTGGCCGTGCTGTCCCGGCTGCGGGGAACGATCCCCACGGGAGCGATCACGGCCGATCCCACGACCCCGGTCATGGACCTCGCCGACGAGGTCGCCGTCCTGGACTTCGCCGACGAGGAGTCGGTGGTCCAGACCCGCTTCGCGACCACGGCGCTCGCCCTCTTCCGCGCGCACCTGGAGGCCGAGGACGCTCTGCCCGAGGGGGTGGCCACCCTCGAGGAGGCCGCGAAGGACGCCGAACTGGCCCTCGCCTCTCCGCTCGCCGAGGACGTCCGGGGGGCGGAGCAGTTCACCTTCCTCGGCATGGGCTGGACCTACGGCCTCGCCCTGGAGGCCGGTCTGAAGATGCGCGAGGCCGCGGGCGCGTGGACCGAGGCATACCCGGCGATGGAGTACCGCCACGGCCCCATCAGCATCACCGGACCCGGCCGGGTCACCTGGGGCTTCGGCACGCTGCCGGCCGGACTCGCGGACGAGGTCCGCAAGGTGGGCGGCACCCTCGCCGAGAGCGACCTCGACCCGCTCGCCGACCTGATCCGGGCCCAGCGGCTCGCGGTGGCCGTCGCCGAGGCCCAGGGCCTGAACCCGGACACCCCGCGGAACCTGACCCGCTCCGTCGTCCTCACCGACGCCCAGGCCTGAGCCCCCGCGCGGGCCCGGCAGCCGCCCGGGCCCCCCGCCGCGGCGGTGAAGCCCGCTCCCGCGGCCCCCGACCCGCCCCACACCCGTTCACACCCCCGGAGAAGGACCACCATGCCGTTGACGCCGACCGATGAGATCGTCCGCCGCGCCCGCGCGGCGGGTACCGGTGTGGGGGCGTTCAACGTCCTCCAGCTCGAACATGCCCAGGCCATCGTGGCCGGCTCCGAGAGCGCCGACCGCCCGGTCGTCCTGCAGATCAGCGAGAACACCGTCCGCTACCACGGCGCCCTTGAGCCGGTCGCCCTCGCGTCCCTCGCCATCGCCCGCGCGGCCAAGACCTCCGTCGCCGTCCACCTCGACCACGCCGAGAACCCCGACCTCGTCCGCGAGGCCGTCGGACTCGGCCTGGGCTCGGTCATGTTCGACGCCTCGAAGCTCCCCTACGCCGAGAACGTGGCCTCGACGCGTGAGGTCGTGGAGTACTGCCACCAGCACGGCGTCTGGGTCGAGGCCGAACTCGGCGAGGTCGGCGGCAAGGGCGGCGCCCACACCCCGGGCGTACGGACCGATCCCGACGAGGCCCGTGCCTTCGTCGCGGCCACCGGCGTCGACGCCCTCGCGGTCGCGGTCGGCAGCTCCCACCAGATGCTGACCCGGGACGCCGTCCTCGACTTCGCCCTCATCGCGCGCCTGCGTGCCGCCGTCGACACCCCGCTCGTCCTGCACGGCTCCTCGGGCGTGTCGGACGGGGACCTCACCGCCGCCATCGCCGCGGGCATGACCAAGGTGAACGTCTCCACCCATCTGAACAAGGCCTTCACCCGGGCCGTCCGCACCCACCTGACCGAGCACCCCGAGGCGGTGGACCCCCGGCACTACCTGACCCCCGCGCGCACGGCCGTGGCCCGGGAGGTCGCCCACCTCCTGACGGTCCTGTCTCCCGCCTGAGCCGGCCGCGCCGGATGCCTCCCCGCCCCCGATCACGCTCCCTGGAGCGCCGCGAGGAGGCCGCGTACGGCGGGCAGGGACAGCGAGGACTTCCGTACCGCCGCGTGGATCGACCGGACCGGCTCCGGCCCGCGGACCCTGCGCACGACCACCTGCGGATGGCGGCTGCCCAGGCCCATCAGCGGGATCAGGCTGACGCCGAGGCCGGCCGCGACGAAACCCTGCGCGGTGGCGTACTCCTCGCACTCCACCGCGATGTCCGGGGCGAACCCGGCCGCCGCGCAGGCGCCGAGGACCGCGTCGAGACAGGGGCCGGGCCGCTCGCTGCCCACCCACGGCTCGCCGGCGAGTTCGGCCAGGTCGACGGCGGTACGGTGCTCGGCGAGCGGATGGCCCTTGGGCAGTACGGCGCGATAGGGGTCGTCGAGCAGATGGACCAGCCGGAGGCCGTCGCCGGCCGCGTCGGGACCGCCGCCCCGGGGCCGTACGACAAGGGTGAGGTCCGTCTCCTCGTCGGGCGGCGCGCCGTCGGCGATCCTCAGGTCGACGCGCACGCCCGGGTGTTCGGTACGGAAGCGGGCCAGGGCCGGGGCCACGAGATCCGCGCCCGCGGTGGCGAAGTAGCGGACCGAGATCCGGCCGGTGCGGCCCGCCCGCAGATCGGCGAGGGCGGTCTCGGCCTCGGCGACCTGACGGCCGATCACGGCGGCGTGCTCGGTGAGCAGCCGCCCTGCGGCGGTCGGCCGCACGCCCCGGCCGAACCGTTCGAGCAGTGCGATGCCCGCCTCCTTCTCCAGGACGCCGATCTGCTGACTCACGGCGGACGGGGTGTAGCCGAGGTTCGCGGCGGCGGCGGTGACCGATCCGCTGGTGACGACGGCCCGGAGCACCTGCATGCGTCTCACATCCAGCATGTAGCACAGCTTAACGCTGGATGCATGATTCATCGCTTGTTCTGTTGGATCCGGCGCGGGACGGTGAGGACATGACATCGGCGATACGTATGGGCGTGCTGGCCCTGCTCTGGGGCTCCGGCTTCCTCTGGATCAAGATCTCCCTCAACGAGGGCCTCACCCCCGGGTGGATCACCTTCGTCCGGTGCGTGCTGGGCGCCGCGGTGCTCCTCGCGCTCGCGTACGGGGCGGGGCAGCGGCTGCCACGCGACCGGGCCACGTGGGGGCGGCTCGTCGTCGCCGCCTTCTTCTGCAACGCGCTGCCGTTCCTGCTCTTCTCGGTCGGAGAGCAGACCGTGGACAGCGGGGTCGCGGGCGTGCTCAACGCGACGACCCCGCTCTGGTCCCTCCTCATCGGCCTGGCCCTGGGCACCGAACGCCCGCTGCGCGCCGCCCGCCTGACCGGACTCGGCCTCGGCTTCGCCGGAGTGCTGCTGATCTTCGCCCCCTGGAGTCACGGCTCCGGTCTGATGAGCTGGGGCGCCCTCGCGCTGCTCGGCGCCTCCGCGAGCTACGCCGTGGCCTTCGCCTATATGGCCCGTCACCTCACCGGCCGTGGCACCGCGCCGCTGGCACTCTCCGCCGCGCAACTCCTCACCGCGACCACCCTGAGCACGCCCGCGCTCGCGACCGGCGGAACGGCGGCGGTGACCTGGACGGGCGTCCTCGCGGTCGTCGTCCTCGGGGTCTTCGCCACCGGGCTGACCTTCCACCTGAACTACCGGATGATCGCGGAAGAGGGCCCGACCGCCGCCGCCACGGTCGGCTATCTGCTCCCCGTGGTGTCCGTGACCCTGGGTGCGCTGATTCTCGACGAACCGCTGACGGCACGGGTGACTGCGGGAATGGCGGTCGTGCTGGTGGGGGTGGGGCTGACGAGGGGACGGATGCGAGCGCCCCTCAAGGCGCCCGAAGCGACGGATACGACAGAGGCGACGGATGCGACAGAGGTGACGGGCCGGCCCGGGGCGAAGCCCGCGATCGCGACGGACGGTGTGTCCCTGGTGACCGACCCGCCTCTCGCGGCCGACCCGCCCCGGGCGGTCGCACCGACCGCCCGGAGCACCTGCGCGAGGACCTAGCCGACCCGCTCGACCACGAAGACGGGGATCTCGCGCTCGGCCTTGAGCTGGTAGTCGGCGTAGTCGGGGAAGGCCGCGACCGCCCGGTCCCACCAGGTCGCGCGCTCCTCACCGGTGACCTGACGGGCCTCCATGTCCCACACCTGGGTGCCGTCGCGCACCTCGACGAGGGGGAAGGCGACGAGATTGTGGTACCAGACGGGGTGCTTGACGGCCCCGCCGTTGGACGCGACGAGCGCGTACGCCCCCTCGTGCTCGACCCGCATGAGGGGGGTCTTGCGGAGCTTGCCGCTCTTCGCGCCGCGGTTCGTGACCAGGACGACCGGCATGCCCCGCATGGTGGTGCCCTCGGTGCCGCCGGACGACTCGTACAACTCGACCTGATCGCGTACCCACGTCGACGGGCTGGGCTCGTATTCACCTTCGAGTGGCATGGCATCCCTTTCGTTGATCCGGCATCGCCGCCCCCTCGCCCCGGCGTTGTCAGTGCCGACTCCTAGGCTGGCTCACGACGTGACGGACAGGCGCGACACAGGGGAGAGCACACAGTATGCGGGAATTGTTCCTGGTGGATCAGCAGGCGTACGTCCGATGGACGGACCTGCCGGGCGAGGGTGACGGGCCCGTGCGTGTGTTCGTCCACGGCCTCGGATGCACCTCGGCGTCGGACTTCGCCCACATCGCGGCCCACCCCGCGCTCGGCGGCGGCCGGGCGCTGCTCGTGGATCTCCTCGGGTACGGACTGAGCGACCGGCCCGCGGACTTCGACTACCGCATGGAGTCCCAGGCGGAGGTGGTCGCCGCGGTCCTGGACCACCTCGGGCTCACGGGCGTGGACCTCGTCGGGCACTCCATGGGCGGTGCGGTGGCGATCCATCTGACGGCGGCGCGCCCGGAGCTCGTGGCGCGGCTCGTGGTGGCGGAGCCGAACCTCTACGGGGGCGGGGGAGCGTTCAGTTCGCCGGTGGTCGCGCAGGACGAGGAGGTGTTCGTCGCGGAGGGGTTCACCCGGATGGTGGCGGACACCGACCGCGCCGACTACGCGGCCCGGCTGCGCCTCGCGGACCCCCGGGCCCTGCACCGCAGCGCGGTCGCGCTGGTCGAGGGCGGCACGCCGGCTCCCGGTGACCTCCTCGCCGGGCTCGGGGTGCCCCGGACGTACCTCGTGGGGGAGTTGAGCCTGCCGGACGCGGACGCGGAGAAGGCGGCCGCGTTCGGCCTCCCGGTCATCGAGATCCCCGGCGCGGGACACAACCTGACGCTGGACAACCCCGACGGCTTCGCGACGGCCCTCGCCCGTGCTCTCGGGGACTGACGGGACCCCGCTTACCGGCCACGACAGAAGCTGATTCGGCCACGTCAGCCGGGTTCGGCGGGGGTTCGATCGCCGGCGTATGGCAGATCCATGACAAGGTCTCAGCTTCCTTGAGCCACGCCCCTGGAGAGGCCAGGCTGCTGATCACGCCGGGACCGGAACCCGCCCAGGCGGCCGCCGCCGAAGGCACCGTCCTCGCTGCCGGCTCGGCCGACGCCGTGGCCGGCAGCTACATCGTCACCCTCAAGCAGGGCGCGGGCTTCAAGGCCGCCTCCGCCAAGGGGCGCCACCTGAGAGCCGCGTACGGCGGCACCGTTCGCAAGACCTTCGGCTCGGCCGTCAACGGCTACACCGCGACCCTCGGCGAGGCGGAGGCCCGTCGACTCGCCGCCGACCCGGCCGCCGCCGTCGAGCAGAACCGGACCGTGCGGGCCGACGCGACCCAGACCAACGCCCCCTGGGGCCTGGACCGCATCGACCAGGCGAACCTGCCCCTCTCCGGCACGTACACCTACCCGGACTCCGCCGGCGGCGGAGTCACGGGGCAACTCCGGGGTCAACGCCTCCTCGTCGTCGCCCGCCCGGGTCACCGAGGCCATCACGGTCGGCGCCACGAGCAACACCGACGCCAAGGCCGACTGGTCCAACTACGGCTCGGTCCTCCACCTCTTCGCCCCCGGTGTGTCCATCACCGCGGGCTGGAACACCAGCGACACCGCCACCAGCACCATCTCGGGCACCTCGATGGCCACCCCGCACGTCGCCGGAGCCGCCGCGATCTACCTCGCGGGCCACCCGTCCGCGACGCCCGCCCAGGTCGCCACCGCCCTCGTCAACGGTGCGACGACGGGCAAGGTGACCACCCCGGGCAGCGGCTCCCCGAACCGGCTCCTGAGGATCGTCCCGTAGCCCCGAGCGGCGACAGCACCGCCCCGGAGGCAGCCGGCGCCTCCGGGACGGTGCCGTGCCCGGCCCCGCCACGGGGGACCGCATGCCTGAGAGGATCGACGACATGACCGTCCCGCTTCCCTCCGGCCCCCGGCACCCCCACCCGCACCAGGAGCCCCCCGTGCACACCCGCCTCACCCACGCCGACGTCAAGACCGCCGCCGACCGGATCGCCGGACAGGTCCGCCCCGTCACGGTGGCCGAGGCGGAGCCGGGCGCCGAACCGTACACGCTCCACCTCGCCCTGGAACACATGCAGCACACCGGCTCCTTCAAGGCACGCGGCGCGCAGAACTTCCTGCTCGCCCACCGGGAGGACGGCACCCTTCCCGAGGCCGGAGTCACGATCGCCTCCGGGGGCAATGCCGGGCTCGCCTGCGCCTGGGCCGCGCTGCGGCAGGGCATCAGGGCCACCGTCTTCCTGCCGGCCACCGCCCCGAAGGTGAAGGCCGACAAGCTCGTCCGCTACGGCGCCGACGTCCGGCTCGTCGGCACCGAGTACGCCGAAGCCCTCGCGGCCTGCGAGGCGTTCGCCGCCGAGACCGGGGCGCTCGCCTCCCACGCGTACGACCATCCGCTGATCGCCGCCGGGGCAGGCACCCTGCTCGACGAGATCCACGACCGGATCCCCGACCTCGACACCGTCGTCGTCGCCGTCGGCGGGGGCGGACTCTTCGCCGGCGTCGCCACCGCCGCCCGGCACCACGGGATCCGTACCGTCGCCGTCGAGCCCGAGAACTGCCGCGCCCTCGACGCCGCGCTCCGGGCCGGGCACCCCGTCGACGTGACCGTCGACTCCGTCGCCGCCGACTCGCTCGGCGCCCGCCGGGTCTCCGCCACCGCCCTCGCGGCCGCCCGGCACGAGGATGTCCACACCGTCCTGGTCCCGGACACCGAGATCATCCGTGCCCGCCGGGCCCTGTGGGACGACCGCCGCCTCGCCGTCGAGCACGCCGCCGCCACCGCACTGGCCGCTCTCACGGCCCCGGACCCGCGGGGCGCGACCACCTACGGCTACCGTCCGGCCCCGGGCGAGAAGATCTGCGTCGTCCTCTGCGGCGCCAACACGGACCCCGCCGACCTCACGCACACCGCGGAAGACGCGTAGCACGGCCCATGGACCGCGCCCGCCCCGAAGCCGCCCTCCCCCTGACGAACGCCCGGCCCTCCGGGCCCGGCTCCAGGGGCTCCCGCACCTGAGACCACGATGTCCAGGCGGACTCGGCTCGCCGGGCGGACCCGCGTTCCTCAGGTCGGTCGCGGCCTGGGTCCGCTCGGTCACCGCCCACGTCGTGGCACCGCTCCCGGGCTGAGCGACCGGGAGGGCCGGTGGCGTGAGGTGCGCGTTCTGTGCGTCAGGATGGAGGCATGACCGACATTCGCACCCCCCGTCTCATCCTCCGGCGCTGGAGCGACGACGACCTTGTCCCGCTGGCCGAGATCAACGCCGATCCCGAGGTGATGCGCTGGATCGGGGACGGCTCGGTCCTCGATCTGGAGCGGACCGCCGAGGACATCGAGCGGTACGAGGAGGAGTGGGACGAGGAGGGCTTCGGGATCTTCGCCGTCGAGCTCATCGCCTCGGGCGAGCTGATCGGCTTCGCCGGCCTGTCCCTGCCGGAGTTCCTTCCGGAGGTGATGCCGGACGTGGAGATCGGCTGGCGCCTGGGCCGGCAGTTCTGGGGCCAGGGGTACGCCTCCGAGGCCGCCCACGCGGTCCTGGAGTTCGCACTCCAGGACCGCGGGCTCGACCGGGTCGTCGCGATCGCCCACATCAGCAACCAGGCCTCCGAGAACGTGATCGGCAAGCTCGGCATGACCGAGGAGCGCGAGACGACCCACCCGGACTTCGGCCTTCCCCTGCGGATCTACGCGATCGACCTCACCGAGTACGAGGCCTGACCGGCCCGGTCGTCACCGTCTCAGTGACGCTCGGGCAGGTCCCGCTCCGCCGGCAGCGAGGTGACGTCACGGGCCGTGGGCGAGGCGGCGGCGCGCGAGGACGCGGCGGGCGCCGGCTTCTTCCCGCAGAACGCCGCCTCCAGCGTCCCGCCGAGCGCCGTGTTGGCGGCACCGTGGTTCGAGGTGTTCGCCATCGCCGAAAGGCTGCGGCGGCCGTCGCGGGTCGAGAAGGTGTACGTGTAGAAGCCCTGCACGGTGCCCGTGTGACCGTACACCTGCGTCCCGCACGACAGGTCGTAACGGCGCAGACCGAGCCCGTAGAACCGGGTGCCGGCGGCGTCGGTCGGCGTGACCGTCGTCATGGCCTCCATCATGGCCGGGGACAGCAGCCGGCCGCGCATGAGCGCGCTGGTGAAGGTGTTGAGGTCGGCGGGGCTGGAGATGACGGCCCCGGCCGACTGCGCCCAGGAGACCGTCTGCTCCGTGGAGTCCACCAGCGCGCCGCCCTCCTCGTCCGGGTGCAGGTAGCCGCGCACGTGCCCACCCTTGATCCGGGTGTCGGGGTGCACGTAGGAGGTCTTGGTGAGCTTCAGCGGCTTGAAGACGCGGCGCTCGTAGGCGTCGGCCACCGGCCGGCCCGTGAGCTTCTCGATCAGCATGCCGACGACCACGAAGTTGGCGTTCGAGTACTGGTAGGAGACGCCCGGCTGGGTGGTCCGCGGCTCGCTCAGCGAGAGGTCCACGAGCTCCTGGTAGCTGAACACCCGGTTCCGTACGGCCTCGAAGCCCGGCACCGTGTGCTCGAACATCGCGTTCGTGTAGTCGGCGAGACCGCTGCGGTGGGTCAGCAGATGACGGACCGTGATGCGGTCGTCGGGGAGCAGACCGGGGAGGTGGGTGTTCACGGAGGTGTCGAGCTGGAGCTTCCCCTCCTCCACGAGCTGCAGGAGCACGACGGTGGAGAAGGTCTTGCTGACGCTGCCGATCCGGAAGCGCGAGTGGATGTCCATCGGAGCGCCCGAGACGCGGTCCTGGACGCCGACGGTCCGGCTGCGGACCCCGTCGGCACCGACGAACCGGGCCATCGCGCCCGGCGCCCCGTTGGCCATGGCCGAGTTCAGCGCGGCGACCACGCCGTCCATGTCGGGCGCGGGGACCGCGGGTGTCGTGGTGGCGGCGGGCGCGACAGGCGCGCCGGGAGCGGCGAACGCGCTGGTCGCGGGGGCGACGCCCGCGGCGAGCGCGGCGATCAGGGTGGCACTCACGGCCAGGCGTCGGTTCGACGTCAGGGGCACGGTGATTCCTCGGCTTCTTCCGGGTTCTTCCGGATCGTTCGGTACGGCGCACGGCTCGGGCACGCCGCAGGGCAGGGGCGGCACCCGACCGCGAGGTCTGGTCCCGGCCCCATGGATCATGAGTGCCAACGCCCGGGAACGGTTCCTGACACGGGGGCACGGGTTGTGGAACCCGAACGTCCGCGCCGCCGCCCGAAGTCGCTCACCGCGCCCCGGGTGCCCGAGTACGGCGCGGCTCCTCCGGCGGGCATGACGCGCAGCACGCGCGAAGGCCCGGCCGGTCGACTCAGTCGACCGGCCGGGCCCTGGGATCACACGGGGTTCAGCCGCCTACAGCCGTCGCCGGCCGAGGATCAGGCGACGTCGAACCGGTCCAGGTCCATGACCTTGACCCACGCGGAGACGAAGTCGGACACGAACTTCTCCTTCGCGTCGTCGCTCGCGTAGACCTCGGCCAGCGCGCGCAGCTCGGAGTTCGATCCGAAGACCAGGTCGGCGCGGGTACCCGTCCACTTGACCTCGCCGGTGGCGGAGTCGCGGCCCTCGTAGGTGGTCGCGTCCGCGGAGGTCGCCGTCCACGTCGTGCCCATGTCGAGCAGGTTGACGAAGAAGTCGTTCGTCAGGGAGCCCGGGGTCGTGGTGAGAACACCGTGCGCGGACTGCTGGTGGTTGGCGCCGAGGACGCGGAGGCCGCCGACGAGGACCGTCATCTCCGGCGCGCTCAGGGTCAGCAGGTTGGCGCGGTCGACCAGCAGGTACTCGGCCGGAAGGCGGGTGCCCTTGCCGAGGTAGTTGCGGAAGCCGTCGGCCTGCGGCTCCAGGGCGGCGAAGGACTCCACGTCCGTCTGGTCCTGAGCGGCGTCCACGCGGCCCGGGGTGAACGGCACCTCGACGTCGAAGCCGCCGTCCTTGGCCGCCTTCTCGACGGCCGCGGAGCCCGCGAGGACGACCAGGTCGGCGATCGAGACCTTCTTGGCGCCGGCGGCCTCGAAGGAGGACTTGACGCCCTCGAGCGTCCGCAGCACCTGCGCGAGCTCGTCCGGGTTGTTGACCTCCCAGTTGCGCTGCGGCTCCAGGCGGATGCGGCCGCCGTTGGCGCCGCCGCGCTTGTCGCTGCCGCGGAAGGAGGAGGCCGAGGCCCAGGCCGCGGAGACCAGCTGCGCGACGGTGAGGTCGGAGCCGAGGATCTGCTCCTTGAGGGAGGCGATGTCCGCGGCGTCGAGGGTCTCGCCCTCGCGCGCCGGCAGCGGGTCCTGCCACAGCAGGACCTCGGCGGGGACCTCCGTGCCGAGGTAGCGGACGGCCGGACCCATGTCACGGTGCGTCAGCTTGTACCAGGCGCGGGCGAAGGCGTCCGCGAACTGCTCCGGGTTCTCGTAGAAGCGCCGCGAGATCTGCTCGTAGGCAGGGTCGAAGCGCAGCGAGAGGTCGGTGGTGAGCATCGTCGGGAGGTGCTTCTTCGACGCGTCGTGGGCGTCGGGGATGATCGCCTCGGCGTTCTTCGCCACCCACTGGTTCGCGCCGGCCGGGCTCTGGGTGAGCTCGTACTCGTACTCGAAGAGGTGCTTGAAGAAGTCGTTGCTCCACTGCGCGGGCGTGGTGGTCCAGGTGACCTCGAGACCGCTGGTGATCGCGTCGGCGCCCTTGCCGGTGCCGTACGAGTTGGCCCAGCCGAAGCCCTGCGCCTCCAGGGGCGCGGCCTCGGGGTCGTCGCCGACGTTGTCCGCGGGGCCGGCGCCGTGGGTCTTGCCGAAGGTGTGGCCACCGGCGATGAGGGCGACGGTCTCCTCGTCGTTCATCGCCATGCGGCGGAACGTCTCACGGATGTCGCGGGCCGCGGCGACCGGGTCCGGGTTGCCGTTGGGGCCCTCGGGGTTGACGTAGATGAGGCCCATCTGGACGGCGCCGAGCGGGTTCTCCAGCTCGCGGTCACCGGTGTAGCGCTCGTCGCCGAGCCAGGTGGTCTCGGGGCCCCAGTAGACGTCCTCGTCGGCCTCCCAGACGTCGGCCCGGCCACCGGCGAAGCCGAAGGTCTTGAAGCCCATCGTCTCGAGGGCCACGTTGCCCGTGAGGATCATGAGGTCGGCCCAGGAGATGCTCTGGCCGTACTTCTTCTTCACCGGCCACAGCAGACGGCGGGCCTTGTCCAGGTTGCCGTTGTCCGGCCAGCTGTTCAGCGGCGCGAAGCGCTGCTGACCGGCACCGGCGCCACCGCGGCCGTCACTGATGCGGTAGGTGCCCGCGCTGTGCCAGGCCATGCGGATCATGAGCGGGCCGTAGTTGCCGAAGTCTGCGGGCCACCAGTCCTGCGAGGTGGTGAGCACCTCGGCGATGTCCCGCTTGACGGCCGCGAGGTCGAGAGCGCCGAACGCCTCGGCGTAGTCGAACTCCGCACCGAGCGGGTTCCCCACGACGGGGTTCGTGGCGAGGATCTTCAGGTTGAGCCGCTCCGGCCACCACTGGCGGTTGCCGCCGCCCTGGGTCGGGTGCGCGGCACGGCCGTGCGCGACCGGGCAGCCGCCCGAACCCTCGGGGGTGGGGTCGGTGACGATTGCGTCGTGGTTCTCGGACATGCAAATCCTTCCGGACGGGGCGGATCGTGGTGCTCAGCCGGGGCGGGCACCAGTGGGATGTCTCGTGCCCGACCGGAGCCGTGGTGTGCCTTGGCTATTGCCGGAACCGATCCTACGATGGACAGAGTCCAAGTCAAGAACCACGCCAATGATCCGAAGGGGTGAGCCGAAAATGAGCGATCTGCTGGAGCGCCTGCGTGCGCGTGGCTGGCGGATGACGTCCCAGCGGCGCGTCGTCGCGGAGGTCCTTGCCGGCGAGCACGTCCACCTCACGGCCGACGAGGTGCACGCGCGGGCCGTGGCACGCCTTCCGGAGATCGCGCGGGCGACCGTCTATAACACCCTCGGCGAGCTGGTGGCGCTCGGTGAGGTCGTGGAGCTCTCCACGGACGGCCGGGCGAAGCGGTACGACCCGAACGCGCACCACGCGCACCAGCACCTCGTGTGTTCGAACTGCGGCATCATCCGCGACGTCCACCCGACGGGGGACCCGCTGACGGTTCTCCCGCCCGAGGAGCGGTTCGGCTTCACCGTCTCGAAGGCCGACGTGACGTACCGCGGGCTCTGCCCCGCCTGCGCCTGACGGGCCGCGCGGCGCCGGGATCCCGGACCCGGGAGAACGGCGGGAGCCCCTCCACCGTGGCGGTGGAGGGGCTCCCGTGCGTCGCCGTGGGGCGGCGGCGTTCCTACTTCTCGAGCGCGGAGAGCGCGTCGTCGTAGCTGGGCTCCTCGGCGATCTCGCCGACGAGCTGCGCGTGCAGCACGGTGTCGTTCTCGTCGAGGACGACGACCGCGCGGGCGGTCAGGCCGGCCAGCGGGCCGTCCGCGATCTCCACGCCGTAGTTGGTGTGGAACTCGCGGCCGCGGAGCGTCGAGAGGTTCTTGACGTTCTCGAGGCCCTCGGCGCCGCAGAAACGGGCCTGCGCGAAGGGGAGGTCGGCGGAGATGCAGAGCACCACCGTGTTCTCCAGGGCGCCGACCTTCTCGTTGAAGGCGCGGACCGAGGAGGCGCAGGTCGGGGTGTCGACACTCGGGAAGATGTTGAGGACCTTGCGCTGACCGGCGTAGTCCTTCAGCGACTTGTCCGCCAGGCCCTCGGCGACGAGCGTGAAGTCAGGAGCCTGGCTTCCCGGGGTCGGCAGGGTGCCGTTGACCTGTACCGGGCTGCCCTTCAGCGTGACCTGGGCCATGGGAGATCTCCTTCGGACGATGTAAGTGACAACGAGGGGAATCGTAGTGCGTGGTGGCCTGCCCACCGGACACGTGCATCAGGTCGGGCTAGGAGTGATCGATCCCGCGTGGTTCATAGATGTGAACACTCGTGGGGCCTTACGCGCCCCGCCCATCGACCGCTCACTCTGGCGGAAGGGTGCACCGGGCATGAACCTCACCATCTTGACGCCTTTGGTTCAGACCTTTAGGTTCCACCCTCGACAGTCACGCAGGGTTCACATATCTGACCAAGGAGCAACTCCATGTTCATACGGCGCGACGCCTCCCATGTGAAGCGCAGGGGAAGGAGGGTGCTGCTCGCCGTCCCCCTGCTGGCCGCCGCCCTCCTCGCCACTCTCGTCGGGGGGCCCGGGGGAGACCGCGCCGAAGCGGCCCCCGCCACGTTCGCGCACCCCGGTGTCCTGGTCTCCCGCGGTCAACTCGACTTCGCCCGCGAGCGGGTCGGGGCGGGCGCGCAGCCCTGGAAGGGCGCCTACGACCGGATGATGGCGAGCAGGTACGCCTCGCTCTCCCGGGTCCCGAAGCCCCGCTCGGTGGTGGAGTGCGGCTCGTACTCGAACCCGAACAACGGCTGCACCGACGAGCGCGAGGACGCCATCGCCGCGTACACCCTCTCCCTCGCCTGGTACGTCACGCGGGACAGCCGGTACGCCCAGAAGGCCATCGAGATCATGGACGCCTGGTCCGGTGTGATCACCGATCACACCAACTCCAACGCACCCCTGCAGACGGGCTGGGCGGGATCCTCCTGGCCGCGGGCCGCCGAGATCATCCGCTACACCTACACCGGCTGGCCCCAGGCCCGCGTCGACCGGTTCAGGACCATGCTGCGCGACGTCTATCTCCCCGAGGTCGCCAACGGCTCCCACTCCAACGGGAACTGGGAGCTCAGCATGACCGAGGCGGCCATCGGCATCGCCGTCTTCCTGGAGGACCGCGCCGCGTACGACAAGGCGGTGACCAAGTTCCGCGGCCGTGTCCCCGCGTACATCTACCTCGCGAGCGACGGCGCCCTGCCGAAGGCGGCGCCGGGCAGCGGCCTGGACACGCGCGACGAGATCGTCCGGTACTGGCAGGGTCAGACGACCTTCGTCGACGGCCTCACCCAGGAGACCTGCCGCGACCTCACCCACACCGGCTACGGCCTGTCCGCCATCTCGCACATCGCGGAGACGAGCCGAATCCAGGGCCAGGACCTCTATCCCGAGGTCGCCGACCGGTTGCGGCACGCCCTCGGCCTCCAGGCCAAGTACGAGCTCGGCGCGGCGGTCCCGAGCTGGCTCTGCGGCGGCACCCTCAAGGACCACCTCGGGCCGGTCACCGAGGTGGGCTTCAACGCGCTCCATCACCGCATGGGGTACGGGATGACGAACACCCAGACCCTCACCGAGGCCCGGCGCCCGGCGGGCACCGACAACCTCTTCGTCGCGTGGGAGACCCTCACCCACGCCGGCAACCCCGAGTGACCCGGACGCGCGGGGGAGTCCGCACCTCTTGACGCCCCCTTACTTCACTTCTTAAATCATGGAGGCGTCCGAAGCGCCTGTCATGTCATGGGCATGGCAGGTGCTCGGTCGTTCCCCCACACCCGACGGAAGTGAGAGTCATGCCCTCCGCCCGCTCAGCACGGCGGCCGCTGTTCACCGCCGTGACAGCGCTCGCCCTGGCCCTGGCCACCACGGCGCTCGCCCCCACCGGACTCGCCCGGCACACGGGCCCCGCCGCATCGGACACCCTCCGGACCGCCGCCCTCCAGCCGGCCGCCGAGGCCGCCGCCGTGACCTTCTCGGACACCTTCGACGGCGCCGCGGGACTCCCCGTGGACGGCTCGCGGTGGCAGATCGAGACCGGCGACAACGTCAGCAACCACGAGCGGCAGTACTACACGGCCGGCAACCGCAACGCCGCCCTCGACGGCCAGGGCCACCTCGTGATCACCGCCCGCAAGGAGAACCCCGGCAACTACCAGTGCTGGTACGGCCGGTGCGAGTACACCTCGGCACGGCTCAACACCGCCGGGAAGTTCACCGCGCAGTACGGCCACGTCGAGGCCCGGATGAAGGTGCCGCGCGGCCAGGGCATGTGGCCCGCGTTCTGGATGCTCGGCAACGACCTCGGACAGGTCGGCTGGCCCGCCTCCGGCGAGATCGACATCATGGAGAACGTCGGTTTCGAGCCGTCCACCGTGCACGGCACCCTGCACGGTCCCGGCTACTCCGGCTCCGGCGGCATCGGCGCCGGCTACACCCTGCCCGGCGGCCAGGCCTTCGCCGACGCCTTCCACACCTTCGCCGTCGACTGGTCGCCCGGGAAGATCACCTGGTCCGTGGACGGGACCGTCTACCAGACCCGTACACCCGCCGACCTCGGCGGCCGCGCCTGGGTCTTCGACAAGCCGTTCTTCCTCATCCTGAACCTCGCGGTCGGCGGCTACTGGCCCGGCGACCCCGATGGCTCGACCGCCTTCCCGCAGCAGCTCGTCGTCGACCACGTCCGCGTCACCACCGCCGACACCCCGGCCACCGGGGGACCGATCACCGGCATCGCCGGCAAGTGCGTCGACGTGGCAGCCGCGAACAGCGCCAACGGCACCCCCGTGCAGCTCTACGACTGCAACGGAACGGGCGCCCAGCGGTGGACCGTGGGGACCGACGGCACGATCCGGGCCCTCGGCAAGTGCCTCGACGTCACCTCCGCCGGTACGGCCGACGGCACTCCCGTCCAGCTGTGGGACTGCAACGGCAGCGGCGCCCAGCAGTGGACCGCCAACGCCGCCCGGGACATCGTGAACCTGGGATCCGGCAAGTGCCTGGACGCCACCGGCAACAGCTCCGCCAACGGCACCAGGCTGCAGATCTGGTCCTGCGGCGGCGGCGCGAACCAGAAGTGGACGGTGACGCGCTGACCGGCTGACCCGCTGACCCGCTGAGCCGTCCGCGGGCGGCGCGGCCGCCCGCCTACGCTGGTACCCGTGCCGCCCACTCCTCGCCTCCACCGCGTCGCCGTCCTCGTACTCGAAGGGGCGAAGCCGCTCGACGTCGGCATCCCCGCACAGGTCTTCACGACCCGCGCGAGCATGCCGTACGAGGTGCGGGTGTGCGGTGCGGAACCCGGTCTGGTCGCCGGGGGCGACGGCCTCTCCTACGCCGTCGCCCACGGCCTCGACACGCTCGCCTGGGCCGACATCGTGTTCGTCCCCGGCTACCGCTTCCCCGACCGCGAGGACCCGCCGCGCGGGGTGGTCGACGCGCTGATCGAGGCCCACGACCGGGGCGCCCGTCTCGCCGCCATCTCCACGGGCGCCTTCGCGCTCGCCGCGACCGGGCTGCTCGACGGCAAACGGGCCACCACCCACTGGCACTACACCCAGGCCCTCGCGGCGAAACGCCCCCTCGTCCACGTCGACGAGAACGTCCTCTTCGTCGACGAGGGGAGCGTCCTCACCTCCGCCGGCGCGGCCTCCGGCATCGACCTGTGCCTGCACATCCTGCGCGGCGACCTCGGCGTGGCCGCCGCGAACCACGCCGCCCGACGCCTGGTCGCCGCCCCCTACCGCAGCGGCGGCCAGGCGCAGTACGTGCCGCGCAGCCTGCCCGAGCCGCTCGGAGAACGGTTCGCCGCCACCCGAGAATGGGCCCTGCACCGGCTCGGCGAGCCGCTCACCCTCGACGTCCTCGCCCACCACGCGGCGGTCTCCGCCCGCACCTTCTCCCGGCGCTTCGTCGAGGACACCGGGTACACCCCCATGCAGTGGGTGATGCGCGCCCGCGTCGACCTCGCGCGGGAACTCCTGGAGCGCTCGGAGCGGAGCGTCGAACAGATCGCGGCCGACGTGGGCCTCGGCACCGGAGCCAATCTGCGCCTGCACTTCCAGCGCATCCTCGGCACCACGCCGAGCGAGTACCGGCGCACCTTCACCAAGGGCGAGTAGACGCCTCGCCGAGCCTTGGCGCGATCCTTGCGGACCGTGGCGATCTCGCCTCTGTCAGGACCGTTCCCGGCGAGCGAACCTGGTGGCGACGCAGAAGTTGAAGGGACACCATTCATGACTCGCATCGCCATCAACGGATTCGGCCGCATCGGACGCAACGTGCTCCGTGCCCTGCTCGAGCGCGACACCGACCTCGAGATCGTGGCCGTGAACGACCTGACGGAGCCGAAGGCCCTCGCGCGACTGCTCGCCTTCGACTCGACCTCGGGCCGCCTCGGCCGTCCCGTGAGCGTCGACGGCGACACCCTCGTCGTCGACGGCCGCCGCATCAAGGTCCTCGCCGAGCGCGAGCCGGCGCAGCTTCCCTGGGCCGAGCTCGGCGTCGAGATCGTCCTCGAGGCCACCGGCCGGTTCACCAACGCCAAGGCCGCCCGCGCCCACATCGACGCCGGTGCCAAGCGCGTCCTCGTCAGCGCCCCCGCCGACGGTGCCGACGTGACCCTCGCGTATGGCGTCAACACCGACGCGTACGACGCCGACCTGCACACCATCGTCTCGAACGCCTCGTGCACGACGAACGCGCTCGCGCCGCTCGCCAAGGTCCTCGACGACCTGGCCGGCATCGAGCACGGCTTCATGACGACGGTGCACGCCTACACGCAGGAGCAGAACCTGCAGGACGGCCCGCACCGCGACCCGCGTCGCGCCCGCGCCGCCGGCGTCAACATCGTTCCGACCTCGACGGGTGCCGCCAAGGCGATCGGCCACGTGCTGCCGAACCTGGACGGCAAGCTGTCGGGCGACTCGATCCGCGTTCCGGTTCCGGTCGGCTCGATCGTCGAGCTCAACACGACCGTCGCCCGCGACGTGACCCGTGAGGACGTCCTCGAGGCGTACCGCACCGCCGCCGCCGGTCCGCTCGCCGGTGTCCTGGAGTACTCGGAGGACGCCCTGGTCTCCTCCGACATCACGGGCAACCCGGCCTCGTCGATCTTCGACTCGGAGCTCACCCGCGTCGAGGGCCGCCACATCAAGGTCGTCGCCTGGTACGACAACGAGTGGGGCTTCTCGAACCGCGTGATCGACACGCTCCAGCTGCTGGCCCGCTGACCCCGGACGCCACCGCGCAGCACCGCCACCACACGTCGCCCCCGCCGAACCACGGATTCGGCGGGGGCGACGTGCGTGCTGGGCAGATGCCCAAGGGGGTGGCGCGAGGTCTGGGCTCCTGCGGACAGACACCCGCCCCGGCACGCTCGATCATGGCCTGGTCACGCTTGCGAGGACGCGCAACGTGCGGGATCCGTAGAGGAGTTCGTATGCCAGGGAGAACGAGCCGTGTGTTCGGCGGTCTGCTGCTCGCCGCCGTGATGGCCGTGTGCACCGCGCCGGGCACGGCCGGTGCCGCCGCCGAGGCGGGGACCGCGGGCAGCATTCCGTCCGTCGGCACCGACTGGGGCCGCACGGGGCCGTACGAGGTGGACGTCGACATCGAGGCGGTGCACACCTTCTACTACCCCCGGACCATGGGGCGGTCGGGCGAGCGCCACCCGGTCGTCATCTGGGGCAACGGTACGGGGGCGGTGCCCGGCGTCTACAGCTCGCTGCTGCGGCACTGGGCGAGCCAGGGCTTCATCGTCGCCGCCGCCAACACCCCCACGTCGAACTTCGCGATCAGCATGCGCGCCGGGATCGACGTCCTGGAGCACCGTGACGCCGACAGTTCCAGCAAGTTCCACAACAAGGTCGACCTCGACCACATCGCCTCCGCCGGTCACTCGCAGGGCGGAGCCGCCGCCGTCAACGCGGCCGTCGACCCTCGGGTCGACACGGCGATCCCGATCCAGCCCGGTCCGCTGACCGACCCGGATCTGATGGACGAGCCCGTCTTCTACCTGGCCGGCCAGCGTGACCTGACGGTGTGGCCGGCCCTGGTGAAGGCCCTGTACCGGGACACCGACCACGCCCCCGCCGTGTACGGCGAGGTCCGCGGTGCCGGGCACCTCAGCTCCATCGGCGACGGTGGGGACTTCCGGGCCCCGACCACCGCCTGGCTGCGCTACTGGCTGCTCGGCGACGAGAACGCGCGGGGGATGTTCTTCGGTCCGGGGTGCGGCTACTGCGTCGACAGTGACCTGTGGTCCGGTTGGGATCGCAACGCCCAGGCCCTGCGGATTCCCGGGCCGGTCGCCTGACGGCGGCTGCTCCGCACCGGCGACCGCTTCCGGGACGGCCCCTCGGTGAGGGCGACCGTCCCGGAACCGGGTCGCTCCCCGGTCTCAGCGGCGTGCGGCCCGCAGCAGCAGGACGGCGCCGAGGAGCGGGACGACCAGCGAGAACACGAGCATCAGCAGGAGCTCCACGATCCCGATCCGGGACGCGTCCCCGAGCAGTACGCCCAGGAGGACGGCGACCGGCACCGCCACGCCCGCTGCGGTCCCCAGGGCCTTCTGGCGGCCGGTCCACCGCGGTGCGCCCCAGAGCAGCACCAGGGCGGCGATCAGTACGACGGCCCCGACCCACGGGTTGAGCAGCAGGAGCACTCCCGAGGCTCCCAGCAGGATCGCGGTCAGCCTGACCTTTCCGGCTCCGGACACGGGCGCCCGTCCGGCCGGGGCCTCCTCGGCGAGCGCGGAGGCGGCCACGGTACGGGGCTCGCCGAGCCCGGCGAGGACGGCGCGGACCTGGTCGTCGCCCTCCGCGCCGCTGACCTCGATGTGCTCGCGGAGGTCCGCGAGGAGTTCGGCCCGGCGCTCGGCGGGCAGCTCCGCCGTCTCGCGTGCGACGGCGTCGAGGTAGGTGGCGACGAGCGGGTGCTGGTCGGTGGCGTTCATGCGGAATCCCCCTGTGGGTCGGTGAGGAAGTGATCGACGGCGTCCCTGAACAGCGGCCAAGCCTGGGCGAACTCGGCGAGGGAGGCCCGGCCGACGCCCGTCAGCGTGTAGTAGCGGCGCGGCGGTCCGCTGGGGGAGTCGCGCAGCTCGGTCGCGACGAGCCCTTCGCGGCGCAGGCGTGACAGCAGGGGGTAGATCGTGCCCTGACTGGTGGTCATCACGCTGACCGCGGAGAGTTCGGCGACGAGCTCGACGCCGTACTTCGGCTCGTCCCTGAGCAGCGCGAGGACGCAGTACTCCAGCACTCCCTTGCGGAGCTGGCTGGGGACCCTGTCGCCCGCCTCGTTCATTGCGTTACCAGGAACCATGCAATGCAAGATAGCTCCGGACGGTGATCATGACAAGCCCGGCCCCCGGGGAGGTCTCCCCCCGGGGGCCGGGCCCTGCTGGTGCTCGTTCCGTCAGCCCGCGGCCCGGTACGCCTCGGTCAGCTTCCCGACCGCGCCCGCGAGATCCCCCGTGAGCAGCAGATGGTCCGCGTCGGCGAACGGCTTCGCCGATGCCTCGGCGATGTTCTGGCCGATCCTCTTCTGCGTGATCTGCCGCGCCACCGCGACGAGCTTGCGCCCCTCGGGGGAGTCGCCCCGGCCGATCGTCTGGAGTGCCTTGGCCGCGACCCGGAGCGCCCGCAGCGCGGGCTCCCCGCCGGACGGCGGCGGGGTGAGGGTGGTCAGCCCCCAACCGTAGGGGTACTGCGGGTCGTAGCCGCTGTCACCGACGTTGAGGGGCAGCTGGGCCTCCGACTTCGGCCAGGTCACCGGCAGCTGTCCGGTGAACGGCCGCCTGCCGTAGAGGACGTCGGCGACGCCGTCGCCCTCCGTGCCCGGCAGCCAGGACGCGACCAGGGCGTCGATGGCCGGCAGCCGGTCGCCGAGGAGCTGCGGGCGGCCCGACACGACCAGGACCGCGCACGGCATCGCCGCGCAGACCTTGTCGACCGCGGCCTTGTCGGCGGCCGTCAGCTCGAGGTCGTTGCCGTTGCCCACGTCGCCGAACCCCTCGGCGTACGGGGTCTCGCCGACCACCACCACACCGACGTCGTAGCCGTCGGTCGGCGCGGAGGCGTCCTTCGACCAGCCGATCTCGGTCCCCGGCGCGGCCTTCCGCATTCCTTCGAGGATCGTCGTACCGGTCGTCGTACGTCCGGAGGAGCCCTGCCAGCTGATGGTCCAGCCGCCGGCCTGGTTGCCGAGGTCGTCGGCGTTCGAACCGGCCACGTACACCTTCTGGGAAGGTTTCAGCGGCAGGACGGAGCCCTCGTTCCTGAGGAGCACCTGCGACTTCGCCACGGCTTCCCGTGCCACCGCGCGGTGCTCGGCCGAGCCGATCGACGGCAGGTTCGTGGTGTCCGCGTACGGCTTCTCGAAGAGACCGAGGCGGAACTTCTGGGTCAGGACGCGGGCCACCGCGTCGTCGATCCGCGCGGTGGGGATCCGGCCGGCGCCGACCTCGGAGGTGAGGGTCCGGGTGAACTCCTGGTAGTTCGTCGGCACCATGATCATGTCGAGGCCGGCGTTGATCGAGGTGCGCACATCGCTGGGGTAGTCGCCGGGGATCTGGTCGATGGCCTGCCAGTCGCTGATCACGAATCCCTCGAACCCCATGCGGTCCTTGAGGACGCCGTTGATCATCTCGGCGTTGGCGTGCATCTTCACCGGACCCTGCTCGTCCCCGAGGACGTCGAGCGAGGAGTACGAGGGCATGACGGTGCCCGTGCCGCGTTCGACCGCCTCCGCGAACGGCGCCAGGTGCACGGCCTCCAGCTCCGCGCGGGTCACCTTGGTGACGCCCTGGTCGGTCGTGTACGAACCGGTCGTCGAGGAGCCGAACGCGGTCCCGCCGTCGCCGACGAAGTGCTTGGCGCTGGTGAGGACCTTGTCGTTGCGGTCGAGGTCCTTGCCGTTCCGCGCGCCCTGCATGCCGTTGATGACGGTCTCCATCGCGGTGACCAGCGCCGGGTCCTCGCCGAAGGCCTCGTAGGAACGGCCCCAGCGCTCGTCGCGGGTCACGCAGAGGCAGGGGGCGAAGTCCCAGGGGACGCCGGTCGCCCGTACCTCCTTCGCGGTCACCGCGCCGGTCCGCGCGGCCAGCTCCGGGTCACGGCCCGCGCCGATGCCGATGTTGTGCGGCATGATCGTCGCGCCGATGACGTTGTTGTGCCCGTGCACCGCGTCCACGCCGTAGATCAGCGGGATCTGGTGGCGGGTCGCCTGCGCGCGCAGCTGGTACGCGTCGACCATCGCCGCCCAGGCCGCGGGCGTGTTGGGCGTGGGGACCGAGCCGCCGCCGGAGAGCAGGGACCCGAGTGCGTATCCGGCGATGTCGCCCGGGGCCCGCAGCGCGTTGCGCTCGGCCTGTGTCATCTGGCCGACCTTCTCCGCCAGGGACATCCGGGAGAGCAGATCGGCTACCCGCTTCCGTACCGGCAGCCTGGTGTCGAGGTACGGCAGGCCGTGCGCGTTCACCACGACCAGCGGGTTCTCCGCGGGCGCCTTGGCGCCGTCGACCGTGAGCCGCAGCGGAATCGTCTCGGCGGCCTCGGCCGCACCGTCCTCGAGGGTCTGCACGGCGATCGAGCGGGTCGTACCGGAGGGCGTCCCCGCGGGGAACACGACGCTGCCCGTGACCGGCCGGTAGTCCTTCCCCGGCTCGGCCCCTCCCGGTTCGGAGCCGCCGCTCTCCGTCGTGTAGGCGACGGTGACGGGCTCGCCGGTCGGCCCGGAGCCGGTGGTGGCCACCGACACGTCGACCGTGGCGGTGCCGCCCTCGTCGACGGGGTGCACGACGGACCTCGTGACCACCTTGGTGTTCAGGGCGGGCTCCGCCGTGCCGTACAGCTCGACGCCGTCCAGGGCGAACGCCCCCGGTCCGCCGGTCGGGAGCGTGACCGCGTACCCCCACATCCGGTCGAGCCCGAGCACCTGGTCGATGCCGCCGACGGGCTGGTAGTCGGTCCGGTACTGGAACTCCGCGAACGGGATCTCGACGAGGTGCCAGCCCTCCCAGTCGTCGGTGAAGGAGGTCGTCCACAGCTCGGAAGCCTCGCCGTTCGCCCCGCCGTCCTTGAGCTCCAGGGCGATCCGCTTGCCCGAGCCGGGCGGCAGGGGCGCCGTGTTCTGGCCGTACCACCAGAACCGGATGCCCTTGTACGCGGTCCAGTCGTGCGCCGGCCGGTCGAAGGCGAAGTCGTGGGTGAAGCCGCCCCAGCCGCTGATGTCGTAGCGGCCTTCGAGGACCTTGCCGCCCTCGGGGGCGTCGGCGCGTTCCCTCAGTTCGAGGGTGGGGTGCGACTCGGTGGCGTTGCCCCAGGTGAACAGACCTTCCGCGGGCGGTGACGCGAAGGGGACCTCGCCTTCGAACCGGTCGACGGCCCGGGGCGCGGGTTCCTGGGCGGCGGCGCTCGGGAGGCCGCCGGTGAGCAGACCGGTGAGGACGGCCGTCGCGGCGACGACGGCGGCGCTCACCGTTCTGCGGGGACGTGCGGGTGGCATGCGGGCTCCTTGAAGGGCCTGTGCGGCGGCCCTTGACGGGGGAGGGGGACGGTGACGGGACGGAGGCGGGGGTCAGGCCGCGTTGTGGGTCCACTTCTGGTTGGCCCCGCCGGTGCAGGTCCAGATCTGCGCACGGGTCCCGTCGGCGGAGGAGTTGCCGGTGATGTCCAGGCACTTGTTCGCGCCGGTGTTGACCACGTCGTGCGTGGTGGCGTTGTACGTCCAGCGCTGAGCGGCGGTGCCGTTGCAGTTGTACAGCTGGACCTGGGCGCCGTCGGCCGTCGAACCGCCGGTGACGTCGAGGCACTTGCCGAGCGCCCGGACACTGCCGTCGGCGGCGAGCGTCCAGCGCTGCGCCTCGGTCCCGTTGCAGCCGTACAGCTGGACGGCGGTGCCGTCGGCGGAGGCGCCGCCGGCCACGTCCAGGCACTTGCCCGCCAGGCCGGTCAGCGTGCCGGCGCCGGTCCCGCCACCGCCCGTCGTCCCCGACCAGGTGAAGGTCGCGGTGGTGCGGGCGGGCAGGGTGTACGTGAAGGACTGGCTGCCCCAGTCGACCCGGACGGACTGGGCGGAGGTGCCGCCGTTGTGGGCGATGAGCGCCTTGGAGCCGTCCGTGTTGCGCCAGGCAACGTTCTGGACCGTGCTGTTCGCGGTGGAGGCGATGCGGTACGCGCCCGGCCTGACGAACTTGGTGAGGTGGCCCGTCGTGTAGTACTCGACCGTGTAGTCGACCTGTCCGGCGCGGGCGCCGCCCTCCTGCACGGTGATGAGACCGGTGCAGGTGCCGCAGCCGCCGTTGTGCGGGCCCATGTTCTGGTTGAGCCCGAGGCTCCACTTGACCAGGCTGCCGCTCCAGTTTCGGGCATAGTCGACGATGTCGCTCATGTCCTCGTTGTGCTGGTTCCCGATCCAGGTGCCGCCCGAGTGCTCGGTGCTGAACTGCTTCACCGACGGGTACTGGTTGTGGACCTGGGTGCCCACGGCCGGGTCGCCGGCATAGCCGTGCCAGGCGATGCCGCCGAACAGCGGGTCGTTGCGCACGCCCGCGTCGTTGAGGATCCCGGCGCCGAAGGCGGCGTAGTCGCCGTAGTTCCAGTCGTGGACGAGGACCTTGGTGGTGATGCCCGCGGCCCGGAAGGCGGGGTAGACGTGGTTCTTGGTGAACTCGACGAGCCCGGCCGGGTTCCAGCTCATGCCCGGGTAGTTCATGGCGGTCGGGTTGCCGGCCTGGCAGCAGTTCGGCTCGTTCTGCACGGAGAGGTAGTCGACCTTCACCCCGGCGGCCTGGTAGCTCTGCACGTACTTCACCAGGTACTGGGCGTACAGCGGGTAGTACTCCGCCTTGAGCCAGCCCATCTGGTCCATCCGGCCGTTGTCCTTCATCCAGCCCGGCGCGCTCCAGGGCACGCCCATGACCCGGAGGGCGGGGTTCAGCTGTTCGGCCTGCGCGGTCAGCAGCCGGACGTCGGTGTCGTAGCCGTTGGCGCCGAAGTCGCCGAGGTCGCAGCAGGTGTCGTCGAGGGACACGTTGCCGGGGCGGGAGAGGTCCGAGGCGCCGATGGGGTTGCGCACGAAGGACAGTCCGATGCCCTCGGTCGGCGAGAACAGCTTGCGCATCACGGCGTCACGAGTGGCGGCGCTGACGGCGCCGCCTCGCAGCAGATGGGCGGTGGTGTCCGTGATCGACGCGCCCCCGCCCTCGAACTGCTGGTACGTGGTGTTCTCGTCGACGGTGATCGTGTGGTTCGCCGAGCCGCCGGCCGGGCCGAACGCGAGGGGTGTCTGCGGGGCGAGACCGCGTGTGACGGTACGGCCGCCGGAGTCGGAGGTCGTGGTGAGCCAGACGTCGACCCGCTCGCCCGCGGCCTGGGCGGTGCCGGGTCCGGTGAGGACCAGGCTGCCGGCGACCAGGGCGCCGGCGGTCAGCGCGGTGAGCGGCCGGAGGCGGCCGGTGCGGAGTCCGGCAGCCGCCCGACGCTCTCGTCTCACCGCTCCGCGCCGGAGGAACGTGCGTACACGTAAAAGTGTGTTATGCACCTGACAATCCTTTCGCCGTCTCGCGCCAACGGGCAACACCGGTAAGGCTTTTATCAAGTCCTGAAGTTATGAGGCCCCCTTCGGCCCGTCAACCCTTCAAGCGTTGTCCGCTCGCATGGGTTGCGTTCGTTCACCGCAAGAGCTTGGCAACGACGCAACTCGCTTGCGAAGTTTGCGATACTCTTGCGTTCATGACGCGACGACTTGCTCAAGTGGCCAAGAAGGTGGGAGTCAGCGAGGCGACGGTCAGCCGTGTCCTCAACGGAAAGCCCGGTGTCTCCGAGGCGACACGGCAGTCCGTCCTCACCGCGCTCGATGTGCTCGGATACGAGCGGCCCACCCAGCTGCGGGGCGAGCGCGCGCGCCTGGTCGGCCTCGTGCTGCCGGAACTGCAGAACCCCATCTTCCCCGCGTTCGCGGAGGTGATCGGCGGCGCGCTCGCGCAGCAGGGGCTGACGCCGGTCCTGTGCACCCAGACCAAGGGCGGCGTCTCCGAGGCGGACTACGTCGACCTCCTGCTCCAGCAGCAGGTGTCCGGAGTCGTCTTCGCCGGAGGCCTGTTCGCGCAGGCCGACGCCCCTCACGACCACTACCACCAGCTCGCCGAGCGCAACATCCCGGTGGTCCTGATCAACGCCTCCATCAAGGGGCTCAACTTCCCCTGCGTCTCCTGCGACGACGCCGTCGCCGTCGAACAGGCCTGGCGTCACCTGGCCTCCCTCGGGCACGAGAGGATCGGCCTCGTCCTCGGCCCCAGCGACCACGTCCCCTCGCGCCGCAAGCTCGAAGCGGCCCGGGCCGTGGCCGAGGCCGCCGGCGGAGAACTGCCGGACGAGTACGTCGTGCGGTCGATCTTCTCCCTCGAAGGCGGGCAGGCCGCCGCCACCCGCCTCCTGGAGCGCGGCGTCACCGGCGTCGTGTGCGCCAGCGACCCGCTCGCCCTCGGTGCCATCAGGGCCGCCCGCCGCCGCGGCCTCTCGGTTCCTTCGCAGGTCTCCGTGGTCGGCTTCGACGACTCCGCCTTCATGAACTGCACCGAGCCGCCGCTCTCCACCGTGCGCCAGCCCATCGAGGCCATGGGGCGTGCCGCCGTCGAGCTGCTCTGCGCCCAGATCCAGGGCACGCAGACGGACCCCGGTGAGCTCCTCTTCGAGCCCGAACTCGTGGTGCGCGGCTCGACGGCGCCGCCCCCTGCCGTCTGACCCCTCCGCTCCTCGTTCTCCGGCTCCGGCGCCGGGGAGGCCTCACCGCCTCCCCGGCGCCGGAGCCGTTCTGCGTTGACCTGCGGGGATGCGGCGGCCCAACCCCCGTTTCTGTCACGGCTGTTGACAAAGCGGTGACCTGCTAGAAACCTGACACCCCGGCGGCGCAAAAGATTAACGAAAACGCTCAATAACTTTGTAACTTGCCGTCATTCATTGTCAGAGTTCCGCTGGGTTCCTGGCGAGAGGCCCTGTGCCGGCTCCTGGCCGGAGGCCCAGCAGACGGAGAGGCCCCTATGAGAGGCAAAACCCTGAGCTGGCGGCTGACGATCGGCGTCCTGATCGCCGGACTGATAGCCGTCGGACTCCTGCCGGTCACCGCGTACGCGGCGCCCGCGACCAACCTCGCCCTCGGCAGGACGACCACGGCATCGGGCGCCCACGGCGCCTACCCGGCCGGCAACGTCACCGACGGCGGTCAGCAGTCGTACTGGGAAGGCCCCGCCGGATCGTTCCCGCAGTGGGTCCAGGTCGACCTCGGCGCCGGAACCCGCGTCGACAGCGTCGTCCTGAAACTCCCCACCACCTGGGAGGCCCGCTCCCAGACCGTCGCCGTGCTCGGCAGCGGCGACGGCAGCACCTTCACCCCCCTCGCCGCGGCCCAGGCGCGGGTGTTCGACCCGTCCGCGTCGAACACCGTCACCCTCGACATCACCTCCACGACGACCCGGTACGTCCGCGTCCAGGTGACGGCCAACACGGGCTGGAACGCGGCCCAGCTCTCCGAGGTCGAGGTATACGGCGAGAGCGGCGGCGGCCCGGTCGACCCGCCCCCCACCGGCACCAACCTCGCGCGCAACAAGCCCATCGAGGCGAGCTCCACGACGCAGACGTACGTCGCGGCCAACGCCAACGACGACAGCACGGGCACCTACTGGGAGTCCGCCGGCGTACCCGCCGACCTCACGGTGAAGCTCGGCGCCAACGCCGACGTCACCGCCGTGGTCGTCAAGCTCGATCCGGCCCAGGTCTGGGGCCCGCGCACCCAGGCCATCCAGGTCCTCGGCCGGGAGCAGGCCGCCTCCGGCTTCACCTCGCTCAAGGCACGGGCCGACTACGCGTTCAACCCCTCCACCGGGCAGAACACCGTCACCATCCCGGTGACCGGCCGCTACGCCGACCTGCGGCTGACCTTCTTCTCCAACACCGGAGCCCCCGGCGCCCAGGTCGCGGAGTTCCAGGTCGTGGGCGCGGCCGCGCCCGGCCCCGACCTGACCGTCACCGATCTGACCTGGACTCCGTCCACCCCCTCCGAGACGGACGCCGTGACGGTCCAGGCCACCGTCCGCAACGCGGGCAGCGCGGCGGCCGCCGCCACGACCGTCGAGGTCAGCGTCGAAGGCGCCGTGGCCGGTTCCGCCCAGGTCGGCGCCCTCGCCGCCGGCGCCTCGGCGACCGTCCCGGTCACCGTCGGCAGGCGGCCCGTGGGCTCGTACACCGTCTCGGCGGTGGTCGACCCGACCGACACCGTGCCCGAGCAGGACAACGGGAACAACAGCCGGACGGCCGCCACGAAGCTGGTCGTCGGCCAGAGCCCCGGTCCCGACCTGCGGATCACCGCGATCACCAGCAATCCGACCAGCCCCGCCGTCGGCTCCGCCGTCACCTTCACCGTCGCGGTCCAGAACCGCGGCACCACCACCGCCGCCGGTACGGTCACCCGCCTGACCGCGGGCACCACCACCCTCAACGGCAGCACGGGCACCATCGCCGCGGGCCAGACGGTCAACGTGCCGATCTCCGGCAGCTGGACCGCCACCACCGGCGGTGCCACGCTCACCGCGACCGCCGACGCCACGGGCACCCTCACCGAGACCGACGAGACCAACAACGTCTTCTCGCGCTCCCTCGTCGTCGGCCGGGGCGCCGCCGTTCCGTACACCGAGTACGAGGCGGAGGACGCCCGCTACCGGGGCACCCTCCTCACCTCCGACCAGAAGCGGACCTTCGGGCACACCAACTTCGCCACCGAGTCCTCCGGCCGCAAGTCGGTCCGGCTGGGCACCACCGGTGAGTTCGTCGAGTTCACCTCCACCAACCCCGCCAACTCGATCGTCGTCCGCAACTCGATTCCCGACGCGGCCGCCGGCGGCGGCGCCGAGGCCACGATCAGCCTCTACGCCAACGACGTCTTCGTCCGCAAGCTCACCCTGACCTCCAAGCACAGCTGGCTCTACGGCAGCACCGACGACCCCGAAGGCCTCACGAACCGCCCCGGCGGCGACGCCCGGCGTCTCTTCGACGAGTCCCACGCCCTGCTGGCCCAGTCGTACCCGGTGGGCACGAAGTTCCGTCTGCAGCGCGACGCCGGGGACTCGGCGTCCTTCTACATCATCGACCTGATCGACCTGGAGCAGGTCGCGCCCCCCGCCGCCAAGCCGGCGAACTGCGTCTCCATCACCGCGTACGGCGCCGTCCCCAACGACGGCATCGACGACACCGACGCCCTGCAGCGCGCGGTGACCGCCGACCAGAACGGCCAGATCCCCTGCGTCTGGATTCCCGCCGGCCAGTGGCGCCAGGAGCAGAAGATCCTCACCGACGACCCGCTCAACCGCGGCCAGTTCAACCAGGTGGGCATCCGCGACGTCACCATCCGCGGCGCGGGCATGTGGCACTCCCAGCTCTACACCCTGACCCCGCCGCACGAGGCCGGCGGCATCAACCACCCGCACGAGGGCAACTTCGGCTTCGACATCGACCACAACACCCAGATCTCCGACATCGCCATCTTCGGCTCCGGAGCCATCCGCGGCGGTGACGGCAACGCCGAGGGCGGCGTCGGCCTCAACGGCCGCTTCGGCAAGAACACGAAGATCAGCAACGTCTGGATCGAGCACGCCAACGTCGGCGTCTGGGCAGGCCGCGACTACTCCAACATCCCCGAGCTGTGGGGCCCCGGAGACGGCCTCGAGTTCACCGGCATGCGGATCCGCAACACCTACGCCGACGGCATCAACTTCGCCAACGGCACCCGCAACTCGACCGTCTTCGACTCGTCCTTCCGCAACACCGGCGACGACGCCCTGGCCGTCTGGGCCAGCAAGTACGTCAAGGACACCTCGGTCGACGTCGGCCACGACAACCACTTCCGAAACAACACCATCCAGCTGCCCTGGCGTGCCAACGGCATCGCGGTATACGGCGGTTACGGCAACACCATCGAGAACAACATCATCTCGGACACCATGAACTACCCCGGGATCATGCTCGCGACCGACCACGACCCGCTGCCCTTCTCCGGCCAGACCCTCATCTCCAACAACGCCCTGCACCGCACCGGCGGAGCGTTCTGGAACGAGGACCAGGAGTTCGGCGCCATCACCCTCTTCGCCCAGGGCCAGCCCATCCCCGGCGTCACCATCCGGGACACCGACATCTTCGACTCGACCTACGACGGCATCCAGTTCAAGACGGGTGGCGGCGAGATGCCGGACGTGAAGATCACCAACGTCCGCATCGACAAGTCGGTCAACGGCTCCGGGATCCTCGCGATGAGCGGCGCCCGCGGCAGCGCGACGCTGACCGGCGTCACCATCACCGACTCGGCCGAGGGCGACGTCCTCGTCGAGCCCGGTTCCCAGTTCGTCGTCAACCGGACCGGCTGACCCCGTGCACATGAATCGAGAGCGAGGACGGATGAGTTTCCGCCACTGGAGATCACGGGGCCTGAGCGCCGTGATCGCCACCAGCCTCCTGGCACTGGGAGGACCCCTCATGTCCGCCCGGGCGGCGGGCGGCCCCAACATCGCCCTGGGCGACGCCGCCGCGGCGTCCGGATCCCACGCCGAGTACGGCGCCGCGAACATCACCGACGGCAACCAGGGAACGTACTGGCAGAGCGCCGGCACCACCCTGCCCCAATGGGTCCAGGTCGACCTCGGCACCACCACCCGCGTGGACGAGGTGGTCCTGAGACTGCCCGCCGGCTGGGAGAGCCGCAACCAGACGCTGTCCGTCCAGGGCAGCGCCGACGGCGCCAGCTTCGCCACCCTCAAGAACTCCGCCTCCTACACCTTCGCCCCGGGCGCCGCCAACACGGTGACCGTCTCCTTCCCGGCTACCCAGGCCCGGTTCGTCCGGGTCGACATCACCGCCAACTCCGGCTGGCAGGCCGCGCAGCTCTCCGAGCTGGAGGTCCACGCGGCCGACGGGTCCTCCGCCAACCTGGCGAGCGGCCGCACGCTGACCGCGAGCAGCCACACCGAGGTGTACACGGCGGGCAACGCCAACGACGGCAACCGGGCCACCTACTGGGAGAGCGCCAACAACGCCCTCCCGCAGTGGATCCAGGCCGACCTCGGCTCGTCCGTCCGCGTCGACCGGGTCGTCCTGCGGCTTCCCGACGGCTGGGGCGCCCGCAGCCAGACCCTCAAGATCCAGGGCAGTGCGAACGGCACCGCCTTCACCGACCTGACCGCCTCCCAGGCGTACACCTTCGACGCCGCCGGGGGACGGGCCGCGACGATCACCTTCGACGCGACCACCACCCGCTACGTCCGGGTCCTCGTCACGGCGAACAGCGTCCAGCCCGCCGCCCAGCTCTCCGAGCTGGAGGTCTACGGGCCCACCTCGGGCGACACCCAGGCACCGTCCGCACCCGCGAACCTCGCCCTCACCCAGCCGGCCACCGACCAGATCCGGCTCACCTGGAACGCCGCCACCGACAACACCGGCGTCACCGGCTACGACATCTACGCCAACGGAACCCTGTTGACCAGCGTCGCCGGAAACGTCACCACCTTCACCGACACCCGGCCGGCGAACCAGACGGTCACCTACCGCGTCCGCGCCAAGGACGCGGCGGGCAACCAGTCCGCCGACAGCAACGCCGTCACCCGCACCGGCGACACCGGCGACACCCAGGCCCCGACGGCGCCCGCGAACCTCGCGTTCACCGAGCCCGCGGCCGGACAGATCAGGCTGACCTGGAACGCGTCCTCGGACAACGTCGGAGTCACCGGCTACGACGTCTACGCCGACAACGTCCTCCGGGGCAGCGTCGCAGGGAACGTCACCACCTACACCGACACCCGGCCGGCCTCGGCGACCGTCACCTACCGCGTCCGCGCCAAGGACGCGGCGGGCAACCAGTCGACCGACAGCAACGCCGTCACCCGCACGGGCACCGGCGGCACCGGCTCCAACCTGGCGGTCGGCAAGCAGATCGACGCCTCCTCCACCGTCCACACCTTCGTCGCGGCCAACGCCAACGACAACAACGTCAGCACCTACTGGGAGGGGGCGGGCGGCAGCTATCCGAACACCCTGACCGTCAAGCTGGGCTCCAACGCCGACGTCGGCAGCCTCGTCCTCAAGCTTGACCCGGCCACGGCCTGGGCGACCCGCAGCCAGACCGTCGAGGTCCTCGGCCGCGAACAGAGCGCCACCGGCTTCACCGGCGTCGCCGCCGCGAAGAGCTACACCTTCGACCCGGCGAGCGGCAACACCGTCACCATCCCCGTCTCCGCCCGCGTCGCCGACGTCCAGCTGAAGTTCACCGCCAACACCGGCTCGGGGGCGGGCCAGCTCGCCGAGTTCCAGGTGATCGGCGTCCCCGCACCCAACCCCGACCTGGAGGTCACCGGCCTCACCACCACGCCCGCCTCGCCCGTCGAGTCGGACCCGATCACCGTCAGCGCCACCGTCCGCAACAGCGGCCCGGCCGCCGCACCGGCCAGCGCCCTCGCGCTGCGCCTCGGCGGCACGAAGGTCGCCACCGCGCAGGTCGGCGCCCTGGCCGCCGGCGCCCAGACCACCGTCAGCGCCTCCATCGGCGCCCGCGACGCCGGTTCGTACCAGCTCAGCGCCGTCGCCGACGAGGCGAACGCCGTCATCGAGCAGAACGAGACCAACAACACCTACACCCGGCCCACCGCACTGGTGGTCACGCCGGTCTCCAGCTCCGACCTGGTCGCCGCCTCGGTGACGACCTCGCCGTCCAGCCCGTCCGCCGGTGACGCCGTCACCTTCAAGGTGGCCGTCAGGAACCAGGGCACCGCGGCGAGCGCGGCGGGTGCCCACGGCGTCACCCTCGCTCTCACCGACTCGACGGGAGCCGTCGTCAAGACCCTGACCGGTGCCCACACCGGAGCCCTCGCGGCCGGTGCGAGCGCCGAGGTGAACCTCGGCCCGTGGACGGCGGCCAACGGTTCGTACACGGTGAGGACGGTCCTCGCCGACGACGCCAACGAGCTGCCGGTGAAGCGGGCCAACAACACCTCCACCCAGCCCCTCTTCGTCGGCCGCGGCGCCGACATGCCGTACGACATGTACGAGGCGGAGGACGGCACCGTCGGCGGCGGAGCCACCGTCGCGGGCCCCAACCGCACCGTCGGCGACATCGCGGGCGAGGCCTCCGGCCGCAAGGCCGTCAGCCTGGACGCGACGGGGGAGTACGTCGAGTTCACCGCCCGGCGCTCGACCAACACCCTGGTGGCCCGCTTCTCGATCCCGGACTCCCCGGGCGGTGGCGGGATCGACTCCACCATCAGCGTCTACGTCGACGGGGTGTTCAAGAAGTCGCTCCCGCTCACCTCGAAGTACGCCTGGCTGTACGGCGCGGAGGCCGGGCCCGGCAACTCCCCGAGCGCGGGCGCCCCGCGCCACATCTACGACGAGGCGCATCTCCTGCTCGGTGAGACCGTCCAGGCGGGCAGCAGGATCCGCCTCCAGAAGGATGCCGCGAACACCTCCACGTACGCGATCGACTTCGTGAACCTGGAGCAGGTCGCCCCGGTCGGGAACCCGGACCCGGCCACGTACACCGTGCCGGCCGGCTTCGGACACCAGGACGTGCAGAACGCCCTGGACAAGGTCCGCATGGACACCACCGGCACGCTCGTGGGCGTCTATCTGCCGCCGGGCGACTACCAGACGGCGAGCAAGTTCCAGGTCTACGGGAAGCCGGTCAAGGTGGTCGGTGCCGGGCCGTGGTTCACCACGTTCCACGCGCCGTCGACCCAGGACAACACCGATGTGGGCTTCCGCGCCGAGGCGGCGGCCAAGGGCTCGCTGTTCAAGGGCTTCGCCTACTTCGGCAACTACACCTCGCGCATCGACGGGCCGGGCAAGGTCTTCGACTTCGCGAACGTCACCGACATCGTCATCGACGACATCTGGAACGAACACATGGTGTGCCTCTACTGGGGCGCGAACACCGACCGGATGACCATCAAGAACTCCCGGATCCGCAACCTGTTCGCCGACGGCATCAACATGACCAACGGCTCGACGGACAACCACGTCGTCAACAACGACGCGCGGGCGACCGGTGACGACAGCTTCGCCCTGTTCTCCGCGATCGACGCCGGCGGCGCCGACATGAAGAACAACGTCTACGAGAACCTCACCACCACCCTGACATGGCGAGCGGCGGGCGTGGCCGTCTACGGCGGCTACAACAACACCTTCCGCAACATCCACATCGCCGACACGCTCGTCTACGCGGGCATCACCATCTCGTCGCTGGACTTCGGCTATCCGATGAACGGCTTCGGGACCGACCCCACGACCTTCGAGAACATCTCCATCGTCCGGGCGGGCGGCCATTTCTGGGGCTCCCAGACCTTCCCCGGCATCTGGGTGTTCTCCGCCTCGAAGGTCTTCCAGGGCATCAGGGTGAGCCATGTGGACATCGTCGACCCCACGTACAGCGGGGTGATGTTCCAGACGAACTACGTGGGCGGTCAGCCACAGTTCCCCATCAAGGACACCGTGTTCACGGACGTCTCGATCACGGGCGCGCGCAAGAGCGGTGACGCGTTCGACGCCAGGTCCGGGTTCGGGCTGTGGGCCAACGAGCTGCCCGAATCGGGGCAGGGACCGGCCGTGGGCGAGGTGACCTTCAACGGCCTGCGGCTGAGCGGCAACGCCGTCGACATCCGTAACACGACCCCCACCTTCAAGATCAACGTCAACCCGTAGTCCGGCCGGCGGGACATCCCGCCCCTTCCCTCGCGAGGCCGATGCAGGTGGCTTGCAGCCACTTGCATCGGTCTTGCGTGCGTTCTGGCACCCACTTCGCGCGAAGAGGGCCGGCGACCCCAGCCCCGAGCCCTTGAACTGTCGGTTTCCTGAGTAGCCAACCCGGCCCATCAGCTGCTGACTGTCAGGCAATTACAAAATCAGCGCGATATCTTGCGTTCACTTGTTGAGGGTGGTTGAGTGTGCGACGCCCCACAACGCACAGGCGGTGGGGCGACCTCCACGTTCAGGCCCGAAGGGGACCACCCATGAGAAGTGCCCGGTTCCGCCGTACGCGCCGCGCCAGCGCGGTCACCCTCGTCTCCGCGCTCACGCTGACCGCGCTCGCCGCCTGCGGCACGAGCAGCAGCAACAACAACGGCAGCGGCGGTTCCGAGGGAGGTGGGTCCTCCGACCCCACCGCCCCGCTGGACCCGAAGACCAAGGTCACGCTCACGATCGACTGCATGCCCCCCGCGGCGAAGGCGGCCGAACTCAAGGAGTGGAAGGAGGACGTCGCCGAGTTCAACAAGACGTACCCCAACGTCACCATCGAGGGCCGCTCCACCCCCGGCCAGTGTCTGGAGCCGCCGCGGTTCACCGCGATGCTCAAGGCCAAGTCCCAGCCGGACGTGTTCTACACCTACTTCACCGACCTGCCGCAGGTGCTCTCCGAGAACGGCGCCGCGGACATCACCGCGTACGTCAACGACAAGAGCGTCCCGCTCCTCAAGGACATCGACCCGAACGTCCTCGGCTCCCTCAAGCAGGACGGCAAGCTGTACGGCCTGCCCACCAGCAACTACACGATGGGCCTGCTCGTCAACCGCAAGCTCTTCACGCAGGCGGGCCTGGACCCCGACGCCCCGCCGCGCACCTGGGACGAGGTCCGCGCCGCCGCCAAGAAGATCGCCGGACTCGGCAACGGCATCGCCGGCTTCGGCGAGTACAGCGCCGGCAACACCGGCGGCTGGCACTTCACCGCCCAGATGTACAGCGTCGGCGGCGAGGTCGTCGACGCGAGCGGCAAGAAGGCCGCCTTCAACGACGAACTCGGCAAGCAGGTCGCCAAGAACATCCACGCCATGCGCTGGGAGGACGACAGCATGGGCAAGACCCAGCTGCTCCAGTGGGGCGACCTGCAGAAGCAGATAGCCACCGACAAGCTCGGCATGTTCCTCGCCGCCCCCGACGACATCGCGTATATGGTCCAGCAGCTCGGCGCGAAGTACGAGAACTTCGGCATGGGCCCCATCCCCGGCGAGAAGAACACCCTGGCCGGCGGCAACAACTACATGGTCAAGCAGGGCATCTCCGGCGACAAGATCAAGGCCGCCGTCGCCTGGCTCAACTTCAAGAACCTCACCGTAGGCAAGGGCCAGTTCGACTGGGCCCGCACCAAGCGGGACGCCCTCCCCGTCGGCGTCCCGCAGCCCAACTTCTGGCTGAACGGCTCCAAGGCCACGGACGACGCCGCACGCGTCGCCAACGCCACCATGCCGGTCCAGAACTTCAAGTCCTTCATGGACAACCCCGTCGCCGGCAAGGCCGAGCCGCCGAAGGCGCAGGAGGTCTACAAGGTCCTCGACAACGTGATGTCCGGCCTCCTCACCAACAAGGACGCCGACATCGACAAGCTCCTCGCCACCGCCGAGACACAGGTCAACCAGGTCCTCGCCACGCGGTGACGGGCCCCGGCGGGGGCGGACCGACCGCCCGCCCCCGCCGGCCTCCGCCCCCTCCCAGGACCACCCCGGCAGACCAGTACCAAGGAGCGACGATGTCGGCCCCCAGCCTGACCCCGAGCACGACGGGCAGCGCCCGCCACTCCCCGCCGGCCGCGGCGGGACCCGTACCCCCCGGTGGCCGCGCCCGCTTCGCGAAGAGCCTGCGGCGCAACCTCACCGCCCACGGCTTCCTCATCGGCGCCGTGCTCTGCTTCGCCTTCTTCTCCTGGTACCCGATGGTCAGGGAGTTCCTCCTGGCCTTCCAGAAGACCGAGAGCGGACAGTCGACCTGGGTCGGCTTCGACAACCTCGTCACCGTCGTCAACGACCCCGCCTTCTGGCAGGCCTGGCGCAACACGCTCCTCTTCACCGCGCTCGCGCTCGTCTTCGGCTTCGTCGTCCCCTTCGTCGTCGCCCTCGTCATCAACGAGTTCCACCACGGCCAGGGCTATCTCCGACTGCTCGTCTACCTGCCCGTGATGCTCCCGCCGGTCGCCTCGGTGCTCCTCTTCAAGTACCTCTACGACCCCGGCTACGGACTCCTCAACGAGCTCTTCCGCTTCCTCCACCTCCCCGAGCAGCAGTGGCTCCAGGACCCCGACCTCTCCATGCTCTCCGTCGTGATCGCCTCCACCTGGATGAACATGGGCGGTGCGGCCCTGATCTACCTGGCCGCGCTCCAGAGCATCCCCGGCGAGCTGTACGAGGCGGCCGAACTCGACGGCGCCGGGCTGTTCCGCAAGATCTGGCACGTCACCATCCCGCAGACCCGCCTGATCCTCTCCCTGATGCTGCTCATGCAGGTCATCGCCACCATGCAGGTCTTCGTCGAACCGTTCCTGCTCACCGGCGGCGCGGGCCCCGAGGGATCGACCACGACCGTCGTCTACCTCATCTACCAATACGCCTTCAACTTCAACAACTACGGTGCCGCGGCGGCGCTCGGCCTGCTCCTCCTCGTACTCCTGGCCGGATTCTCGGCGGCGTACGTGAGGCTCAGCCGCGCCGAGGACGAGTAGGACCGGGGAGACCAGCATGTCCACACGCACACTCATCTCGCCGGCGCTGCTCGCCCGCCCCCGGGGCAGGCTCCTCTACCGGGTGGTCTTCGCCGTCGTCGTCGGCGGCTTCACCCTGGCCTTCCTGGGCCCCCTCTACTGGATGGTGTCCAGCGGCTTCAAGGACACCCAGGAGGTCATCCAGACCCCGCCGACCCTGGTGCCGCACACCTTCGCGCCGGAGAACTACTCGCGGGCCTGGGAGGTCATGGACCTCTCCACCCTGCTCTTCAACACCCTCTACTACGCGTTCGGCGCGCTCGCCTTCCAGCTGGTCCTGGACGTGGCCGCCGCCTACTCCCTCTCCAAGCTCCGGCCGGTCTTCGGCAAGGCCGTGCTCGGCATGATGCTCGCCACCCTGATGATCCCGGCGACCGTCCTCGTCGTACCGCAGTACCTGACCGTCCTGGACCTGCCGGTCTTCGAGCGCAACCTGCTCAACTCGCCCTGGGTGATCTGGCTGCCCTCGGTGACCAACGCGTTCAACATCTTCCTGCTCAAGCGCTTCTTCGACTCGATCCCCAAGGAACTCCTGGACGCCGCGTCCATCGACGGAGCCTCACCGATGCGGATCCTGTGGTCGATCGTGCTGCCCATCTCACGGCCGATCCTCGGAGTCGTCTCGATCTTCGCGGTCGTGGGGGTCTGGAAGGACTTCCTCTGGCCGATGCTCACCCTGCCCGACCCGTCCGGCCAGACCCTCAACGTCGGCATCTACTCCCTCTCCAACGGCGTCCCGGTCAATGTCCTGATCGCCGCGCTCACCATCGCGTCCGTGCCGACGCTCCTCATCTTCCTGGTCTTCCAGCGCAACATCATGAGCGGCCTCACGGCGGGCGGCCTCAAGGGCTGACCGGCCGTCCGCGCCACCGCTGCCGACGGCGCCACCCCGGCCGACCCGCCGGACCGGCCGACCGTCCCCCGCGGGCCCCGCACCACCCCATGCCTTCGTCGCCGGCCCGACTTCCATGCCCCGCAGCAACCGGGCCGGCGACGAAGAACCCCGACCTGCCCGAAAGGACCGTCACGTGGCAGCCCCTCACTCGCATCGCACCGACGACTGGTGGCGCGACGCCGTCATCTACCAGGTGTATCCGCGCAGTTTCGCCGACGGCGACGGCGACGGCACCGGGGACCTCGCGGGCGTCCGGGCGAGACTGCCCTACCTCGCCGAACTCGGCGTCGACGCCGTCTGGTTCACGCCCTGGTACCTCTCGCCCCTGGTCGACGGCGGCTACGACGTCGCCGACTACCGCACCATCGACCCCGCGTTCGGCACCCTGGCCGAGGCCGAGAAGCTCATCGCCGAGGCCCGCGAACTCGGCATCCGCGTCATCGTCGACATCGTCCCCAACCACGTCTCCGACCAGCACGCCTGGTTCCGCGCCGCCCTCGCGGCCGGCCCCGGCAGTCCCGAGCGTGAGCTCTTCCACTTCCGGCCCGGCCACGGCGAGAACGGCGAGATCCCGCCCAACACCTGGCCCTCCCAGTTCTCCGGACCGACCTGGACCCGGGTCGCGGACGGTGAGTGGTACCTCCACCTCTTCACCCCCGAACAGCCCGACCTCAACTGGGCCCACCCCGCCGTCCGCCGCGAACACGAGGACGTCCTCCGCTTCTGGTTCGAACGAGGGGTCGCCGGCGTACGGATCGACTCCGCCGCGCTGCTCGCCAAGGACCCGGCCCTCGCCGACTTCGTCGAGGGCGTCGACCCCCACCCCTACATCGACCAGGACGAACTCCACGACATCTACCGGGCCTGGCGCGCGATAGCCGACGAGTACGGCGCCGTCTTCGTCGGCGAGGTCTGGCTCCCGGACTCCGAACGCTTCGCCCGCTACCTCCGCCCCGACGAACTCCACACCGCCTTCAACTTCAACTTCCTCTCCTGCCCCTGGGAGGCGGACCGGCTGCGCCGCACCATCGACGACACCCTCGCCGAACACGCCCCCGTCGGCGCCCCCGCGACCTGGGTCCTCTGCAACCACGACGTCACCCGCACGGTCACCCGGTACGGGCGCGCCGACACCGGCTTCGACTTCGCCACGAAGACCTTCGGCACACCCACCGACCTCGCCCTCGGAACCCGACGGGCCCGCGCGGCGGCCCTGCTGACCCTGGCACTCCCGGGATCGGTGTACGTCTACCAGGGCGAGGAACTGGGCCTGCCCGAGGCGGAGGTGCCGCTGGACCGGATCGAGGACCCCATGCACGCCCGCTCCGGCGGCACCGACCCCGGACGTGACGGCTGCCGTGTTCCGCTGCCGTGGACCGCCGGAGCGCCCTGGTACGGGTTCGGTTCCGACGCCGTGTCCGAGCCGTGGCTGCCTCAGCCCCGGGACTGGGACGACTACGCGGTGGACCGGCAGCAGGCGGACCCGGACTCGATGCTGACGCTCTACCGCGAGGCGCTCAGGCTGCGCGGCTCGGCCGAGGGCTTCGGCGACGGGCCTCTCGCCTGGCTCCCCGCCGCACACGGCGTGCTCGCCTTCGCCCGCGGCGAGGGCCTGGTGTGCCTGGTCAACCTCGCCACGGACCCGGTCGAACTCCCGGCGTACGAGGAACTGCTCCTGGCGAGCGGCCCCCTGGACGCCGACGGCCGGCTGCCCGTGGACACGGCGGTGTGGCTGCGGACCTGACGCCTCCCGTACGGACGCGGAGCACGCCCGGCACCGGGCGTGCCGCCGCGCGGCCCGCCGCCGGACGCGGTCCTCAGCCCGCGTCGCCGTACCGTCGGAGGACCTGAGGCAGATAGTCCGCGCCCGGACCGAGGCGGCCGGCCTCGGCGGGCGAGGAGACGAAGGCGATCTCGTCCAGCTCGGGTCCGGCGCCGTGCCCGGTCTCCAGGGTTACGAGCCCGGCGTGCCGACGGAGCACGAGGGCGCTCGCCACGGGCTGGGCGCGGAAATGGAAGCCGAGACTGCCGAACCGGCGTCCCCGGGTGACCGCGAACAACCGCAGCTCCGCGTCCGCGATCCGGAACCCGAGCTCCTCGGCGAGCTCCCGCGCGGCGTCCCGCCGCAGCGCGTCCCCGTCGAGCGGCTGTCCGTCGGCAGGCGGTTCCACCGAGCCGCCCGGAAGCGTCCAGCGGCCGGGCGCGGCCGTCGTGGGAGCCCCGCGGCCGACGACGAGCCCCCGCTCGGTGGGAAGCAGTACGGTGACGAACACCGACCCGGGCACGTCTTCGGAGGGCCGGAGGACGCGCAGGGCCCTGTACCGGTACGAGAGCCGCGCCCAGCGCGCCACCAGTACGCCGGGCGAGGGCAGTTCGATCCCCAGACTCGCGACCAGCGGTCCGTCGAAGGTGGTGGGGCTACCGGTCTTCGTGCCCTCCCACAACCTGTCCACCTCCCGCCGCTCCCACGGAGTCAGGACGGGCGGAGGGTGCTCGACGAAGCCGATCCGGCGCACGTCGAGGAACTCCACGGGCGGCGCCCCGCTACCCGAGGCGGTCACGGAGCACCTCCTCGACCCGGACCTCCGCGCCACGGATCAGGTCCATCACCGCGTCCGCCACGGCGCGGGTCCGCGGCTCGCGGAGGTCGAGGACCGGCGTCGGGTTGGAGACGCCGTGGGCGACGAGCAGGTTCATCAGGGGCCAGAGGACCTCGGAGCGTCTCGGCAGCGGGACGCCGAGCCCGTCCGGCGTGATGACCTGGGCCGTCGTGACTCCGGCGAGAAGACCGGTCCGGGCCCAGTCGACCACCTGGGACCTGCCGTTCGGGCCGACCCGGAGCACGACGTCCCTCGTGTGGTGCAGGACCGCCAGATAGTTCATCGGCACGGTGAGACGCCGCTCCACGTCGTACGCCGGAGAGCCGTCCGCGGGACGGACGCGGAGCAGGGTGTCCAGGACCGGACCGTGGTCCTGGAACGTGGTCCGGCCGCGCAGCGACAGGAACCGGGCGAGCACCAGATGCCCACCGCGCCGCGACCAGCGGCGGGAAACGGAGCCGAAGGCCCCCTCCTCACCCGGGAGGAACTCGGCGAGCCGACGGGCCTCCTCGCCCGGTTCGGCCACCGGCGCCCGCTGCTCGACGACCTCGCGGGCCACGGCGGCGTACCGGGCCGCCGTCGCCGCGTCGAGGCGCCGGAGATCGATGACGTCGCCGTCCATCACGACGCCGCCGACCGACATCGAGATCCGCATCTGCTCCAGCTGACGACGGGCGTAGCGGGTCACGTCGGTCATGCGGCCGTCGAGGTCGATCACCCGGCAGGTGCGCGTCCCCGCGAGGAGGAGGCTGCGCGGCCAGAGGACCGTGACCTTCCCCGGCGTCGGAGCCTCCGGGGGATCGACGAGGACGGCCAGCCGACCCGCCGTGATCGCCGACAGGCACAGGGACGGCACCTGGACCTCCTCGGTGACCTCGCGTCCCTCCGAACCCGGGCCGTCCGCCCCGTCGTGGACCCGCAGCCGCAGCCCGATCGTCGCCTTGAACTCCGCCGGGTCGTGATCTCCCCCGTACGTCGTGAACGTCGCCTCCCCTTCGGGGCTGTACCGCACGAACGTCGCCTCGATGACGTCCGCCCGTACCAGGCGCGCGCCCGCCGCACCCTGAGGGGAGCGAGGGGCCCACACCACCGAGGTGTCGTCCCCGTACGCGGTGCCCGCGCCCCGCACCCTGCTCCGCCGCGTGATCCGGGGGAACTCCTGCCGGGCGCTCCGGACGGCCGAGAAGGGGATCATGGCCGTGCCGGCCGCCCCGACGACCGACGCGCCGGCCACCCAGAACCACGGGGTCCCTCCGGTCCAGGCGGCGTACGCCACGACGAGGAACACCGGTCCGGCCAGGCCGGCGAACGCGGCGAGGATCAGATTGCCGATGAGCACGCCGGTGTAGCCGCGCATGGACCCCTCCTCCGGTCAGGTACCCCGGGGATCATCGTTCTTCCCCGTCCGGCTCCTGAGAAGGGGTCCCGCCCTGTTTTCTCGCCGACCCCGGCCACGGGGTCAGGACACGGACCTGCCGAAGAACTCCAGCTCCGCGACGGCCACCTGCTTCGTGGGGTCCGCCCGCCACGCCGTGCGCAGCACCAGCTGCACCGTCAGCGCGTCCCGTACCCGCACGTCGACCCGCTGGGTGCCGCCGTCGTTGATGCGGTGCTGCGAGACGTGCGTCTCCCCGGAGGAGTCCTTGACGACCAGGTCGAAGGTGCGCGGCGTCGCCTGGCCGTCGGCCTGCGTCGTGTTCTTGGAGCTGCCGGGGGTGATCAGGACGCTCAGCAGATCGGTCGGCTCGGCGAACCGGGCCTCCATGTACTGGCCCGCCGAGTCGCCCGCGTAGCCCGTGCCCCACCAGGTGTTGGAGTAGCCGTCGCCCGCCAGCCCGGCCTGCTGCCTCGGCGCGGAGTGGGAGGCCGCCCAGGCCACCGGATGGACCGGGACCCGTGTGGCGAAGTGGTCCTGGATCGCGCGGACGGCCGGCGGACCGCCGACGATGCCGCCGACCACCACGGTGACGACCCCCGCCGCGATCAGGGCGCGGACGAGCCAGCGGCTCCGGTCGCGGGTGAGCCCGGGACGCCGGCCCGCGTACGGCCCCTCGGCCGTCGAGAGCTGCTCGGGGACCATCGGCGTCGCACAGAAGCGGCAGAAGTGACGGCCCGGAGTGTTGGCCAGCGCGCAGGCCGGGCACGGCGTGCCGCCCGGCACGGGCACGGCGGTCTCGGCGGCCCGGACCACCGGCCGTGCGGCATCCGGACGCGCGGGAAGGACGGGCGCCGCGACGGCCGGCTCGACGGGGCGGTTCCCCGGGACCGGTACGAGGAGCGACCGTACGAGTGTGTCCGACGGCCCGTCGGACACCGGCGCCGACTCCGCTACGGGGCCGGGCGCCGGGTCGGGCGCGGGAGCGGGCACCGGATCGGCCACCGGAGCGGAGACCCGACCGGGCGCGGGTGCCTCGGAGCCGGAGGCCACGGCGGGCAGCGGAGCGGTCACCTCCTCGGGACCGACGGAGGACCGGTTCCCGGGGACGGCGGCGGGGGAGTCGGCCGGACCTTCCGCGGCGGCCCGCGGCGCGTCGTCGGCCGGCGCGGCGGCGGACGAGCCCTCCGCGCTCGCCGTGCCGGCCGGACTGTCCCAGCGCAGGAACGCCCCGCAGCTGTCACAGAACGACTGGTCCGCCGCACGCACCGGGCTCGCGCAGTCCGGGCAGGGGCGGGACTGGGGCGCGTCACTCATCAGGGTCAAGCTCCTTCGGATGTACGGGAAGAGGTCGCCGGGGGCGACGCGGAGGCCGCCACCGAGACCGTGAACGGCAGGTGCGCGGGACGGGCCGCGGCCACGACCGCGCGCAGCCGGTGCGGGTCCACGGCGGCCGGGTCGGCGACCCGGAGCACCACGCGCAGTCCGGCGACGGGCGCCCCCGGGAACGGCCCGAGGGGCGCGGAGGACCAGCTCGCGCCCCCGCTCTCGGTGATCTCGGGAGGCACGCCGAAGGCGAGCCGGACGGCCGCCGCGAGCCCCTGCCGGGTGCCGCGCACCCGGTGCAGTGCCACGGCGGAGGCGACCGCGTGGCGGCGCAGCGGAAGCGGCTCGTCGCCGCCCAGCTCCGCGCCGACCCAGGTCGCCAGGTAGTCCACGAAGTCGGCGGGGGCGAGCGCCGGCGAGAAGTACGCCTCCAGGGAGTCGAGGACGGTGAAGAGCGGAGCGAGGACGACGTCGAGACCGGACACGAACCGCTGCCCGAAGTCGTCCTCCGCGTACACGGCGGGCAGCGCCGCACCCAGCGGGTACGGGGTCGCGAGGCCCGGAACCGTACCCCGCGCGGACCCGCTCACCGCGCCTCGATCACACGGACGCGATGGTCGAACGGGAAGAGCAGCGCGGACGGCGCCAGCTCGATCCGGTCCGTCGTCTCACCCCTGCGGCCGGTCAGCGGATCGGCCGGATGCAGCAGGACCTCGTCCACCAGCTCCACGCCCGGCACCCGCTGCAGCGCCGCGAACACCTCACCGGCGCGCAGTGGACGCCCGAACGGCCATCCCTCGCCGTGCGCCCCGCCCGTCAGCGGGTCCAGATACGCGTACAGCGCGTCCAGCGCCTCCGTCCGTACCCGCTCCGCCTCGGCCGCCCGGAAGGAGTGCAGCGTCGCCACCACCGTCACGCCCTGGTAGAACGGCGGCCCGACGGCCAGCCGCGTCCCCAGCGGGCGCCGCTCGTCGAGGAAGCCCGTCACCCGGGACAGCAGCTCCTCGCCCGGCACGAGCTGCTCGAACCGCAGCCGGCCGCCCCGGTCCGGAACGGCCTGCGGCACGACCAGGACCCGGACCGCGTTGTCGCCCGCCTCGGCGGAGTCCGCCGCCAGACAGGAGATCCGCGCCGCCTCGGGCGCCGCCCGGCGCGCCAGCTCCTCGTAGTCCCTCGCGGTGACCGCCCGTTCCTGTGCCCGGAGGCTGATCGGCGCGCGGGACTTGGCCTCCTCGACGGTCTCCCCGTCCACCCCGCCGCGCGCCGCCTCGCGGTTCTCCACACGCGCGATGTACGGGATGGAGCTGCGCAGCACCGTGATCGTGGAGCGGGCCACGTTCCCCGCCCGGCCGCCCCCGGTGCCGTACCGGACCGCCCGGATCGCCGCCCCCTTCGGCGGTACCGCCCCGAACTGCCGCAGAGTGCCGTCCGGCTGACGTACGCACGGACCGAAGGCGATCTCACCGGTCGTCGCGTCGAGGGTGACGTGCCGGTCACCGGGGCGCGAGGACGCGAAGTCGCGGACGACGGACCACTCCTGCCAGCCGGCCTCCGGGTCCTCCTCGTCGACGCCGCTGTCCGCCCGCTCGGCGACCTGGAGCAGCAGCGGAGGCCGGTCGACGACCGGCGCGTGCGCCAGCCGCAGCCGCTGCGCCGGTACGCCCTCGGACTCGCCGAGCCGCTCGTCCCGCACCGCCTCGGCGTGCGCCGCGCGGACCGTCCCGCCGATGGTGAACGCCTCCGCCGCCCGTACCGTCGGCGACTCGCTGTACGACGGCAGGCCCGCCGCGGGCTCCACGACCCGGCAGCGCACCCAGCCCGCCTCGTGCCCCCCGAGGCGCGACACCGCGTGCCCGGACGGCATGTGCAGCACCACCTCACCCGGGCGGTTGAGCCCGCCCGTGCTGTCCTCGTCGACTTCGCACACGACCCAGCCCTCGGCCCCGGTCCACGCCTCCCACACCAGCGGCGGCCTGCGCGGATCCACACCGACACCGTCCACCCGGCTGTCCAGGTCGAGGACGAGGACACAGTCGGGCACCGCCGCCGAGAGGCCGAGCAGCAGAAGATCACCGACGCGCGGCAGCGGAGAGAAGGCCGGCACGTCCTCGCCGCCGAGGAGATCCTGCGAGCGGTCCTCGGGAGCGCCCCCCGCCTCCTGGCGCAGGATGTGCGTCAACGAGCAGGGCACGACCGTCAGATCGGCGGCCGTCGCGAAGACGACCGCCTCCTCCGTCTCCGTACGCCCGGTGGACACCTCCGTGCCCGTGGGCAGCACGACCGGCTCCGGCTGCGGCGCCGAGAGCCGGAAGGTGATGTCCGCGCGGGCGGCCGCGGGCGGGAACAGCGTCACCCCGAGCAGGTCGAGGAAGGCCAGATGGTTCTTCTCCGGGACCCGGTTGAGGCGGTAGACGAGCTGGTCCGCCATGTGCGCGACCGCCTCGACCAGGGTGACGCCCGGGTCCGAGACGTTGTGGTCGGTCCACTCGGGGCACGCCTGCTGGATGTAGCGCTTGGCGTCGTCGACGAACTGCTGGAAGCGGCGGTCGTCGAGATGGGGTGCGGGCAGGGCCATGGTGGCTCTTTCAGTCCTCGGAGGGGATGACGTAGAAGGGGAAGACGAGGTTGCGGGGGTTGTTGGCACCGCGCACCCGGTAGCGGACGTCGATGAAGAGGGTGGTCGGCTCCCCGGGCGCGGGAGTGACCGTGACGTCCTCCACGTCGATGCGCGGCTCCCAGCGGTCGAGCGCGGACACGACCTCGTACCGGACCCGGCCCATCGTCGAGTCGTTCACCGGAGCGAACACCAACTCATGCACGGCGCAGCCGAACTCGGGCCGCATGGGCCGCTCGCCCGGCGCGGTGGCGAGGACGAGCCGCATCGACTCCTCGATCTCCCGGTCGCGCCGGACGAGCGCGATGGACCCGCTCGGGCCGGTCCGCAGCGGGAAGGCCCAGCCCGCACCGACGAAGTGCTCACTCAAGGGAAGGTCCTCCTCTGGACGTCATGGGAACGGGCGGCGGGGCCGGTCATCAGAACGGCAGGTTCGCCACGACGGGATTGGGCATCGGGACGGTCGAGGTGACGAAGGCCGGCGCGTTGACGACGGCCTGCGTCAGCGCCGAGACCTTGAACTTCGCCCCGGCCTTGATGTCCACCCCGAGCCCCGCGTCGAGCTTGATCCGCCCCTTGGCGGAGAGCGTCAGATCCATCCCCGACTCGACCGTGATCCCGCGCGCCCCCGAGATGGTCACGGTGCCGTCGCTGTCGATCGTCAGGGTGGTGCGTGCCTCGTTCAGCTCGACGCTCAGTCCGCCCTTCGCGGTACGCAGCCGGATGCCGTGCGAGGCCCGCGTCCGGCCGCCCTCCTCGCGCAGCTCCACCGTGTGACCGGTACGGGACGTCAGGGCGCGCCACTGGACGCGCCCGCTGGTCGGATCCACGGGCGCCACCCGGTCGGTCGCCGGAGTGTGCTTGTCGACGCCGTTGTACAACCCCGCCAGCACATAGGGGTGTTCGAGGGATCCCCGGTCGAAGGCACACAGCACCTCGTCGTCCACCTCGGGGAGCATCAGGCCGCCGCCCCCGCGTCCGCCGAGCTGCGCGACCCGGCACCAGCCGCTCTCGTACGTCGCCGACAGCCACGGGAACCGCAGTCTGACCCGGCCGAGGGAGAGCGGGTCCTTGGTGTTCGTGACCAGCGCGACCGCGACACCGGGCATGGGCGGCGCCGCCTCCCCGCCGCCGGAAGCCGTCCCGTACAGCGAACGGAACTGCCGGCCGGACACCGTCAGCCACGTGGCGAACTGCCTCCCGGACGCGAAGACATGACGGACCCCCGTCGCGGTGTACCGCCCCTCGAAGGGGAAACCCGCCCCCTTCACGGCCACCGGCTGCCCCGGCTTCAGCGCCGGATTGCCGGTGACGGCGACCTCCAGCTCCGCGAACGAGCCGGTGACGTCGTCCGCGAGCGCCGTCGCCGCCTGCGTCACCTCCGACTGTGTGGTGAACGGCGTGTCCGTCGCGGCGAGTTCGGCCGGACCGAACGGCGCGGACAGCTGCGCCGGAGTGATGTCCGAGACGATCTCCTTGCTCGCGACGGCGGGCGTCGGCGAGGACAGGGCCTGCTTGGTACGGGGGTCCCAGCCCCGCACGTCGACCTTCCCGACCTGCCCCGCGGCCGTCACGGACACCCGGCTCTGCAGCGTGTTGCTCCCGAAGTCCAGGACGTACGGACTGGCCGCCGCGGGCGTCGTGTCGGCGGGCGCCGAGGACGCCGGGGGCAGCGCCGCGAACACCAGCCGGCCCGCCGGGTCGAGCGACAGCCGGACGTCGTTCTCGCGCGCGAGCCGGGAGAGGAAGTCCCAGTCGGTGATGTTGGGCTGGGTGGCCAGCTCGTACACCGTCGGCGTCGCGTCGACCTTGCCGAGCGGGATCCGGTTGAGCCCGGCGAGCTTCCGGACGATGTCGGAGGCCGTCATGTTCGGATACCCCTCGACGCGCCGACTGCGCAGCAGCCGGTGGCCGGGGTCGTAACCGCGCACGATCAGGTACCTGCCGTGCCCGGGAGCCGCGTCCACCTCGACGGCCGTCACCTCGCCGGTGAGCATGGGCTCCCCGAGCCTGCCGTCGGTGAACGGGGACAGCACCGCCATCGCGCCGACCTTGAGGAACGGGAACTTCGTGGTGAGGGTGCCGTCCTTGTCGCTGAACGTCAGCTGGAACGCGGACGGCACGTTGACGCTCGCGTCCACCCAGCCCTCGGTGAGGCGGACCGCGAGCGGGTCCGGCAACGGCGTGCCGTCGAGCTGCACGTGGAGGACGGTGGTGAAGGTCTTCTCGCTCATGAGGCGCCCTCGGTCTCCGGCGTTTCGGTGGTGGACGGGAGCAGCAGTTCGGTGCCGGGACGCAGCCGCATCGGGTCGTCGATGCGGTTCGCCTCCGCGATGACCCGCCAGCGGGTCGCGTCGCCGTACTCGCGCCAGGCGAGCGAGGCGAGGGAGTCACCGGCGACCGTGCGGTGGACCCGGCGGGCCGAGAGCGCGCCGGACGTCGGGTTCTGCTTCTTGGTCGCGCTGGAGATCTCGGTGAGGGACAGCGAGCACGTCGCGCGAATGGGGATCCCGCTGGGGCTGAAGAGGGTGTACGTCGCCGACACGGAGGTCACGTACGCGACGAACCGCACCGTCGAGAACGACCCCCAGGAGAACTGCACCCAGGGCGGCGACGGCGCTTTCGCGGCGATGCTCTGCTGGGTCACCTCGCAACAGGAGAGCAGCAGTTCCACCTGCTGCTGCACGTCGTTCGACGAAGGATCGCCCGAGCGGTCCAGGAAGACCTCCAGCTGGAGCTGGGCCGGCTCGCTCCCGGTGAACTTGGGCGGCGCGCCCCGGTCGTACGCCACGGCCTGCTCGGTGAACCAGTGCGCGGAGCGGCTCAGTTGGAGCTGGTCGGGGTTGAACTCGAACTTCACCTCGCCCAGCCTGCCGCCGTACGAGCTCGACAGATCGGTCGGCGGCTGGTGGATGGCGAGCGAGGCCCGCGAGAGACCGCTGGCCGTCAACCCGCCGAAGGACGGGGCCATCTCAGGCGCCTCCCGCGTCGGTGAACCCGTGATGCGCGATCTCCAGGGTCTCCGTCGCCACGGCCGGACTGGCCGGGTCGAGGGTCGGCCCCGTCCAGCGCACCGGCAGCACCTCGACCAGGCCCCACTGCGCCACGATCGACCCGTCGGCCCGCAGGGCCGCGATCTGCGCGGTCGGACGGGTGATCCCCGTGGCGAGCGACGAGATCCAGGCGGCCACGTTGGCGGTCTCGGGGGTGAGGGGGCGGGTGAGCCGGATGGTGGAGAAGGTGACACGGGTGGGCAACTGCCAGACGAAACCGTTGTTGCCGCCCTCCCGGCGCTGTTCCACCTCGACCTCGGAGGAGAGGCCGTCACAGCTGTTGAACACGCCGAGGTCCTCGCCGTCGATGGTGAGCTTGAAGAAGACGGTGGATGCGGGGTCCGGCTGCTGGGGCATGGGTGCGGGTCTCTCGGATCGGCGCGGTCAGTGGGTGGGGTGAGGAGGCGGCTGCGGTCAGCGGCCGTGGTCGCGGAGACGGCCCACGCGCTCGCGGTCGGCACGGAGCTCGGCACGGAGGAGCCGTGACAGAGGGGTCACCAGACGGCGGGCCAACTCGTCCAGCTGGGTGGGCGATTCAGCCTCGGGTGGATCCGCTGCGGCGGTGCGCTGCACGGAGGGAGCGGTCCGGGTCGGGGCGCTCCGGGTGACCGTGGTGGCGGCCCGCGGCGCGTGCGGGGCGGGAGCCGGGGCCGGGGCGGCCGAGGAGCGCTGGAGCGGGGTGGGGGTGACCACGGGGACGGTCGGCGCGGGCGTGGGCGCCGTCGCCGGGATCGCCCCGGCGACGGCCTGACGCTGGACCACCGGCCGGGCGACGGGCCGCGCGGCGGACGGCCGGGAGAGGGGGACGACGGGTCGGGGGGAGCCCTGGGGTGCGACCGTGCCGCCGGGGGAGAGGGCGGCCTGGGCGCGCTGAACGGTCGGGGCGGCGGCGGTCGGCGTGGCGAGGGGAACGACGGGGGTGGCCGCGGGCTGGTTGCCGGGTGCGGTGCGAAGAGCCGGGGTGCTGGTCGGGGCACTCGCGGGGTTCGGCAGGCTCGGGGCGAGCGGACGGGCGGTGGCGAGCGGACGGACGGCACGCCGCTGCACCGGGGGCGCGGTGGCGCGGGGGATGTCGGTCACGGTGACGACGGGCGGCCGCGCGGGATCCGGGCCGGTCGGCGGGGCGGTCACGGGAGTGCGCGGGCCGGTGGGCACCGCGGAGGCGGGGGAGTCGGCGGGGGACGGAAGGCGCGGTGCGGCCGTGGCGCGCTGGACCGGGGGAGGAGCCGACGGGGCCGGGGCGGTGTGAGGGAGTGCGGGGCCCGACGGGGCCGTCGGAGCGGCCGGCGCCTGGTGCCGGTGCGGGGTCGCTCGCTGCGCGGGGGCCTGCGGCGCGGGCGCGGACTCGGCCGAGGTCGGGACGGGGGCGGTCGCCGAGGTGGGCTCCTGCGGTCCGGCCGGGCGGACGGGCCCGACGGGCCCCGGGCTGGACGTCGACGGAGGCGTGGAGGCGCGGGGAATCGGTGCGCCGATCGGAGACCGACGCGGCGCGGGGCGCGGACGTGACACCGGAGTGTCGGCGGCGGCGCGCTGGACGGGGGCGCCGAGTCCGGGTCGTGTCGGGGTGGCCGACGGGGTTGCCGGTGTCGCGGGAGAGGCCGCGGGCGTCCGTGAGGCCAGGGGTGCCGGAGTGGCCGGGCTCGCCGGAGACGCCGACGTGGTGGGACGTACGGGCGCGGTCTGGACGCTGGGCACACCGGCGTCCGGGCTCGCCGGGGACGCCGACGCGGGGGGACGTACCGGAGCGGTCGACGGCCCGGGCGAGGTGACGGGCGAGATGAGGGGCGCGCCGACGGGTGCGGGAGTCGACGGGCGCGAGGGGGAGGGGGAGCCGGGTGCGGGTGCCGCGCCCGTCGGGGGGCCGGCCGTGACGGGCGGCGTGGCCGCGGGGGCCGACGGAGTCACGGGAGGGCTCGTGGAAGAGGCGGACCTGGTGACCGCGCGGGCCACCGGAGTCGCAGGGTTCGCGGCAATCTCCGGGGCCGAGGGGGCCGAGGGAGCAGACGGGGCCGAGGGAGCAGACGGGACCGACGGAGCCGACGGGGCCGTGGACGCGGCGCGGGCGGCGCTTCGGGCCACCGGAGTGGCCGGAGTCGTGGGGCCCGCCGACGGAGTGGGGGCGCTCTTGGCTTCCCGCGCCACGGGCCCGGCGGGCGCGACGGGCCCGGTCGTCCGCGCCGGAGCCGTAGGACCGGCGGGCGCCGATGCCGGCGCCTGACGCGTCGCGGGGCCCGCCTGCGGCGGCGGCCCGGCCGGTGCCGCAGGTGCCGTCGAGGCCGACGGAGCCACCGGTGGCGGCGACGCCGTCGTGTTCCAGTCGGCGCCCGGTGCGCGCCGCGAGCGGCGCACGGGAGGACGGCGCTGCACCGGAGTGCCGGATGTGAGGCCGGGAGTCCCGGGCCCGCCGGGGGAAGCGAGACCCGGGACGTTCTGGGGCCGACCGGAAGCCGAGGGCTCCGGTGCGGCGGTGTCGGGCGCGTCCGTGGGACGCGCCCCGTTCTCCGGTGTGCGGGCAGGGGCCGCTGCCCGCTGGACCGGCGCCGTGCCGGGCGCGGCCGTGTCCACGGCATGCGCGACACCGGCGGGAGCCAGTCGCCGTGGCGGCTGTGCGGGGCGTGCGGAGACCAGCGGCGAGCGCCGGACGGCCGCGGGCCGCATCGGCCTCGGCCGCGCGGAAGACGCGGTCGGCCGCGCGCCCCCGGCCGCATCGCCCTGAGGCGCGGCCGCCGGGGCGACCCGGTCCTCACCGGGGGTCACGGCGGCACGCTGGACGGCGGGAGGCGCCGAGCGCGGCGCAGCCGACGCCCCCGTGCCCGAGGGCTGTCCGGCCTTCCCCGCCTCGCGCGCCGTGCCGCCGCCCCGTACCGGAGCGGCCGCGGTCTCCTTCGGTACGGGCCGAGGCACCGGAGCGGGTCGGCCGAACGGCGTCGCGGGCACACGCTGGACGGCCGGAGCCCCGTCCTGGCCCGCACCGGCCGCACCCTCGGCACCCGCCGGGCCTGCCGCGCCCGCGACCGGCAGCCGCAGCCCCGGCAGCTCCGCCGCCCCGGAGCGTTCCGCCGACTCCCGCTCCCGGGGCAGGGACACGGCCCGCACGGCGTCGAGCATGACGCCGCCCGGTGCGTCAGGCACGGCCCCGTGACCCAGGTCGCTCTGGAAGGAGGGGTTCCAGTGGGTCGCGAGCGACGTGGAGAAGCCGTACTCCGCGACGGTCCGAGGACCCGCGGCCAGGACCCGCTGCACGGGCGGCAACGCCCGCCAGGCGTCCCCGGACGCCACCGCCGGTGCGGCGGACGCCGTGCTCTCCTCGGGTACACCGGACTCCGTGCCCGGCGCGTTCCGCGTCCTGGCCGTCCGCCACTTCTCGAACATCCCCACAGTCCCCTCCAACCTCCCTTCCCTGTCCTGCCGTTACGCCTGCGACCGCTCCACCAGCGACGCCACCTGGGCCACGTACCCCCGCCGGTCCGCGTGTTCCAGATCGAGGATGTCGTCCATGCCCCAGTGGAAGTGGAAGGCGAGGTACGCGGTCTCCTCCTCGATCCGGTCGGCCGCGTACGTCACGATTCCCCCAGGCGGCTCCCGGCCAGCTCGACCTCGAAGGACTCCTCGCAGTGCGGGCACGCCACGGCGGCCCTGGTGTGGCCCTCCGCGTTGATCTGCCGGTAGAAGTCCTGGAGGAACGCCAGGTCGGAGGCGAACATGTTCTCCACCGTCCCGTCGTGGACCGACGGGAGCGTGCCGAGCCGGGTGATGACCCGGCCGAGCAGCACCACGGACAGGTACGCCGGGTTCTCGCGGACCCGGATGTCGCGCAGCGGGAGCAGCTCGTCCCGGGCCGTGGCCAGCCGCATCGCCCCGTTGCGGTGCACGGTGCCCGCCTCGTCGACGAACCCCCGCGGCAGCTCGAACTCGAACTCCGTGCGGAGCGGCTCCTGTGGGCGGCCCTGCTGCGTGCCCGCCGATCCCTCGCGTCGCATCAGCCGAGCGTCAGCTCTTCGAAGGTGATGGTGACCTGCTCGGTGAGGGCCGCGGCGTCACCGGCCTTCGTCGCGCTCAACTCGACCTTGGTGCACCAGGCGTTGCGCAGGTTGTACCGCTTGACCTCGCTGAGCTGGTAGTCGAGGAAGATGATCGACGCGTCCTTGCGGGCCGAGCCCATGTCGCCCGCGATGGAGGACGTGATCCACTCGGTGAAGGCCGCGGACTGGGTGGCGCCACGGGTCACCGTGCACTGACCGGCCTTCTTCACGCCGGGGAGCTTCTTGATGATCGGCTTGCCGTCCGCCGATACCTGCTGGAACTCGATGACGTCCTGCTCCATCGAGAGGCCGCTGATCTCCTGCAGGGTCTCGACCATGACGCCGTCGATCTGCAGGCCGAAATTGTGGGTGGTGAGGGCGTCACCGGTGTCCAGGGACATGGGGGTTCACTCCTGTTCGAGGGGCGGGTCCGGGCGCGGCAGGCGCGGGGACCCGGGGTCGGAAGGGCGGTGTGGTGAGAGGGACGGAGGGCGAGGAGGGGCGGACTACTCCTCCAGCTCGCCCCCGCCGCCCTGGATCTGCGCGAGCCGGAAGACCACGAACTCGGCCGGCTTCACCGGGGCGATGCCGATCTCGCAGACCACCCGGCCGAGGTCGACCGACTCCGGCGGGTTGGTCTCCGCGTCGCACTTCACGTAGAAGGCGTCCTCGGCCCGCTGGCCGAACAGCGCGCCCTGGCGCCACTCGTTCACGAGGAAGGCCGAGATGTTGCGGCGGATACGGGCCCACAGCGAGGGGTCGTTGGGCTCGAAGACGACCCACTGCGTCCCGACGAGGATCGACTCCTCGAGGTAGTTGAAGTAGCGCCGGACGTTGAGGTAGCGCCACGCCGGGTCGGAGGCCAGCGTCCGCGCGCCCCATACCCGGATGCCGCGGCCCGGGAAGGCTCGGATGCAGTTCACGCCGATCGGGTTGAGCAGGTCCTGCTCGCCGCGCGTGATCTGCAGCTCCAGGTCGACCGCGCCGCGCACGATCTCGTTGGCCGGGGCCTTGTGGACACCACGCTCGGCGTCGTTGCGCGCCCAGACGCCGGCCATGTGACCGGAGGGCGGAACCACCCGGGTCTGGCCGCTCGCCGGGTCGAAGGCCTTGATCCACGGGTAGTAGAGGGCCGCGTACGGGGAGTCGTAACCGGCGATCTCCTGACGCCACTTGCGGATGTCGCGGGCGTTCAGCGACGGCGGCGGGTCGAGGATCGCCATCCGGTCGCCCATCAGCTCGCAGTGCGCGATGAGACCGATCTGGACGGCCTTGACCTGCTCCAGGTCGATGAGCCCCTGCTGGTAGGCGGCCATCAGGTCGGGCACGGCGACCATGTTGATCTCGTCGTACGCCTCCAGACCGCCGAAGCCGGTGCGGTCGGCGGAGTCGCCGATGAACTGCCCGGACTCCAGGGCGGCGGCGACGTCGGCGCCCGCGTCCACCTGCGCCGGAATCCGCGCGGGCGGGGCGAGGGTCACGGACTGGGCGTCGGGCCTGGCGAGCTGGGCGGCGGCCGCGGCCTCCTCCAGGACGATCGTCTTGGAACGCTGCTTGACCTGCGCGACCACGTAGTTGCGGGCGCTCTTCTTGGCGGAGGCGTCGAAGCTCTCGACGACCTTCTCGCCGTCCTTGACGACCAGCTTGAAGCGCTCGGCCTCGCCCTCGACGTCCTGCACCTCCACCGTGAGCGCCCCGCCGGCCTCGGAGCCCGCCGTGATCGCGGCGACCTTGAAGGTGCCGAGCGCGACGGCCTCACCGGGGACGGGCCGCGGCGCGGCGGCCGCCGCGGCGGCCGATCCGACGGCGCGCGTGGCGCCCTGCGCGTCGCCGCCGCCGACCCGCACGACGTAGGCCGCGGTGCCGCCGTTGTTGAAGAACCCGTACACGGAGTGGGCGAGGTAGTACCCGTCCGCGAAGTCACCGAACGACGCTACGTACTGGGACCAGTTGGTGACGAGCACGGGCTCGTTGAGCGGCCCGACGGGCGCGAGCCCGACGAACGCGGCGACAGAGGTTCCGAGGCCCTCGATGGGACGGGAGCCGCTGGCGACTTCCTCGACGTAGACGCCGGGGGACAGGTACGTGGGCATGGTGCGTGTTCTCCTCGGAGAGCGTGGTTCTGCGGAATGCGGTGGCTCTGCGGTGTCACAGCGTGGGGCGTGCGGTTGCCCGCGTCCGGCGTGCTGCGGTGCGTCGACCTCATCCCGCTCGCCCTCCCCTCGGCCGTGGACAGCGGTCGTACTCCTCCGACTCTCGCCGAGCCGTGCCGCGCCGAGCAGGGGAGAAGGGGCGCTCCCGAGGGCAGGGCCGACTGCCCTCGCGGTCATCGCGCACCCGACGTCCGACCCGCGGGGCGCGCGGTCCGCCCCCGCGGTTCCCACGGGCCGACCCGCGCACTCCCAGGGTCTGACCTCGTCGTTCGTACGGCTCCGGAACCAGGGTCCGCACGCCGTGGAACCCCGGCCCCGTACGGCCCGGCGTCCCAGACCCGGCCGACGGACTGCCGGGGCACGTCACACTGCCCCCGAGCAGGGACTTTCGGGCAGCCGCACACCCCGCCCGCGCACTTAGCGTTCGCCCATGACCATGTGGACCTCTCTGGACCCGGCCGAGGTGACCGTCGAGCCCGGAGCCCGGGCCGGCGCCCGACTGCGGGTGCGGAACACCGGCGACACCGTCGAGGAATACCGCCTCTCCCTCGTCGGCAAACCCTCGGGCTGGTCCCGGATCGAGCCGGACGTGCTCCGCCTCTACCCGGGAAGCGAGGGGACCGCCGAGATCTCGTTCGCCCCGCCCCGCTCCTCGGACGTGGAAGCCGGGCCCCTCGCGTACGGCATCCGCGTCGACCCCCGGGAGAACTCGGGCGCCCGCGATGTCGTGGAGGGCCGGCTGACCATCACGCCCTTCACCGAGACGCGCGCCGAACTGCTGCCGCCCACCCTGCTCGGCCGCTTCCGCGGGCGCGCCCGCATCGCCGTGGACAACCTCGGCAACACCCCGCTGACCGCGTCCCTCGTGGCACGCGACGAGTCGAACCGGCTCACCTTCGACGTACGGCCGAACGCCGTGCAGATCGCCCCCGGCCGCGCGGCCTTCGGCGAACTGGTGGTGCGGCCGCAGGCCGTGCGATGGACCGGCGCCGAGGAGTCGCACCGCTTCACCGTGGCCGTCCGACGGGCCGGCGACGACACCGCCCTCGACCTCGACGCCACCTTCGACCAGCGCCCCGTCTTCGGGAACTGGCTCGTCGTGGTGGGAGGCCTTCTCCTCACGGCCGTGATCGCGTTCGTCGTGCTCTGGTTCAACTTCTCTCCGAAGGTCGTCAGCGCGGCGAAGGACCTCCGGGCGACGGACGCGCCCCGGCCCGCGCCCCAGGGCACCGGCGACACGCTCCCCGACGCGCCGCCCCCGCCCGGCGGGTCCGGCGGACCCACTCCCGGCCAGAAGCCGCCCGGCTCCCTGCCGCCGCTGACGGGCGAGGGCCCGCCGCCGGCCGGCGGGGGCGACGACACGGGCGGCGGCGGCCCGACCGAGGGCGGCGCACCCGGGGGCGGGGGCGGCGCACCCACCGAGGGCGGTTCGCGACCGGGTGACGGCGGGAACGAGAAGGCTCCGGTCTCGCCCGTCGCGCCGGTCGACGTGCCGCCCTGGCGCCTCGGTTACCCGAAGGACGACGTCGTGGAGTTCGCCCAGGAGCGTCTCGCCTCCCTCGGCAACGCGTGCACCCTCCAGCCGGGCTGGAATCCCGGCGTGATCGACGCGGCCACACGCAACTCGCTCATCTGCTACCAGCGACTCGTCTACAAGGACGGAGTCGAGAAGCAGAAGAACTCCGCCGAGATCTTCCTGACGGACACGGAGGGCGAACTCGGCCGCGCGACCCTCGTCTCCCTCTGGGCCCAGCGCATCACCCCCGACTCGGTGGAGCCCGGCTCGACCACGATGCAGACCACTCAGCTCACGGCGGCCTTCTGGTGGGCGTACAACCGTGAGTCCAGCGCGGCGGACCTCACCAGGGAGCGCACGTTCGCGCGCCAGGGCATCGCGTACCTCCGTACGAACAAGGAGACACCCAGCACGTACAGCAAGCAGGTGGCCGACAAGATCCGCGCCTACCAGACGGCCGTCGGAGTGCCCGCGACCGGCAAGACCGACTGGGCCACGCTCCGCAAGATGATCGGCGGCAGCGTCATGTGACCTGAGGGCCGACGGAACCGACGACGGAGGAGGGGGGCCACCCACCGGGTGGCCCCCCTCCTCCGTGCTGTTCCCCGTGCGCCGTCACGGTGCCCAGGGCGCCCGCCCCTCCAGGACCAGCCGCCCGGCCTTCCGGTACTCGCGCCGGGCTCCCGCCCGTACGTCCTCGCCGGTCACCGCGGAGCCGCGGGCCGCGGCCAGGTATCCGGCCGTCACCGCGGCCGAGCGGATCGCGCCGCCCGCCAGCTCGAACTCCTTGGCGCAGCGCGTGACCTCCTCGGCCACGTCCTCCGCCTTCGGGGTGCCCGCCAGACAGGACTGCCACAAGGACACGCGCTGCTCCGCGTCGGGGAAGGGAAAGTCCACGACCACATCGAGCCGGCGCGTGAACGCGTCGTCGATGTTGGCCCGGAGATTGGTGGTGAGCACCGCGATCCCGTCGAACGCCTCGAGACGCTGCAGCAGATACGCGCTCTCCAGGTTGGCGTACCGGTCGTGCGAGCTCTTCACCTCCGACCGCTTGCCGAACACCGCGTCGGCCTCGTCGAAGAGCAGCACACAGTCGGTGCGATCCACCTCCACGAAGATCCGCTCCAGGTTCTTCTCGGTCTCCCCGACGTACTTGTCGACCACCGACGAGAGATCCACCACATAGAGGTCAAGGCCCAGTTCGCCCGCCACGACCTCGGCTCCCAGGGTCTTGCCGGTGCCCGACTCGCCCGCGAAGAGCGCCACGACACCGCGCCCGCGCCCGCCACCGGTGCGCAGCCGCCATTCGCCGAGCACCCGGTCCCGGTGCCGGGCCCGAGCGGTCAGCTCGTGCAGCAGACCCAACGGCTCCTCGGGCAGCACGAGATCGGCGAACCCGACCGCCGGGCGGATCCGCCGGGCATGGGTGTCGAGCAGCGGTGCGGAGACCAGCCGGGCACTCTGCCGCACCTGCGCCAGGGTCGGCGCTGTGCCCTCGAAGGCGGCCAGTGACCGCGCCGCACGGGCCGCCCGGCGGATCTGATCGCCGCTGAGACGGTACGCCGCCGTGGCCTCGGCCAGATCGAAGTCGCCCTCCAAAGGCCCGAGTTCACGCTGCCAGAGGTCGGCCGTGCCGACCGCGCCGCCCGGCGCGTCGAGGGCGAGGAGTTCCGCGTCCGGAGCCCAGCCGGGGTCGGGCGCGTCGGAGCCCGAGAGGACCACCGTGATACCGGACGAGGCGAGCGCGCGCACCAGCGGCCCCGGCCGCTGCGGCAGCGGCTCGACGACCACGGCGGCCCCGCGCAGCCGTGCCTCACGCAGCACGGCCCGCGCCACCGTCGCGTCGGCGGACTCCGGCCGGTACCGGAGGACGGGCCGTCCGGCCCCGAGCAGCGCCGACACGACCGCGTCGGTACCGGCCCCCGGCACCCGCTCCCGCAGATGCACGGTGACCGGCCCGGCGGCGGCGATCCGCTCGGCGAGCGGCGTGGTCACCGCCGCCGTCCCCGCCTCCGCGCTCGCGGGCGGCGGGGTCGACAACTCCACTCCGGCCGACATGAGTGGGGCATCCAGTCGGGTGTCGTCACCCAACAGGTGCGCCACCACCCGCTCCGGTACGCGCAGCGCCCGGCCCGGCAGCGGCCGGTCCTCGTCCTCGACGTCGAGCAGGCCGCCGGAGAGCAGCGGCGCTCCCGGATGGAAGCGGTCCCGTGCGACGGGGTCGAAGGGACCCGTACCCGCCAGGTCGAGGGCGAGCGCCATCGTGGCGCGGCGCCGGCCGACATCGTCGTTGAGATATCCGTAGAGCGCCTCGAACCCCCGGTCCACATCGGGCGCGAGCGCCACGAGCAGGATGTGCGCGTCGAGCGGGGACAGGCCGAAGACCCGCGCGAGCGCGGCGAGGCGATCGTCCCCGCCGAGGTCCGGCAGCGGGACGGCGGGGTCGGGGGCCCCGACGGCCTCGGGTGCCAGGCGCGCCTCAAGGGGTTCATGGGCCTCATGGGGTTCATGGGCCTCGTGCACCTCATGGGCCTCGTGCACCTCATGGGCCTCGTGCACCTCATGGGCCTCGCGAGCCCCAGGGCCGACCGGCCCCGCCGCGATCCGGCGTACGCCCTCCGCGGACAGGTAGAGCCCGCGCAGGGGATCACCGGCCGTCGGGTCCCCGGCACTGCGTGCGTCGACGAGCGCGCCCACCCGCGCGCGCAGGCCGGCGAGCTGAGCGAGCAGCGGAGGAACCGGGAGGCTCCCGGGGCCGCTCATGCGCCGGCCCCGTCCCGGGCGCCGCAGCCACCGCTGCCGCCCTCCGGGGCTTCCAGCGCCTCCAAGGCCTCGGACGCCGCCGCACTCTGCCCGGCCCTCCAGGCCTCCTCGGCCCTCCGGGTCCTCTCCGCCTCAGAGTCCCTCGCTCCGTCGGGCGTCGGGGCCTCACGGTTCCCCCGGGCCGTCCCCTGGCGCCGTACCACCCGGGGTCGCGATGCCGCGGGAACCCCCGCGACGCCACGTACGACGATCTCCCCCTCGATGACCGGCGGAGCCACGTCGTACACCGGCGTCACCGGGAACGGCGTGGTGATCACGACGTCGAGCGAGGGCTTGAGCTCACCGCCGAGCGCCGACCAGATGTCGGCGAGCGAGCGCGACTCGGCGGGCGGGACCGCGACGGAGATCGGCAGCTGGGTGGTGATCGGACGCACCGACTCCGGCACCGCGTCGTCGGGCAGCACCTCGTGCGGGAGCAGCAGCGCCATCGCCCCCGACAGCAGCCGGTGCTCGTCCTCGGGCCGCGAGGTCCAGGCGGTCACCAGGTACGAGAGCCGGAACCAGCGCGGCGGCCGGCGCTTGCGCGTCATGATGCCCTGCGCGTCCCACTCGGCGTAGGCGCCGCGCTCGCGCCGCGCCACGTCCTCCCGGATGTCGTACAGATAGGCGTTCAGGGTCGGAGCGTTGCGGCGTGCCGCCCAGTCACGGGTCGGCGCGTCGAAGGCGACGTCGCCCTCGACGGCGGGCGTGAGCAGCCGGCGCAGTCCCTCGTCGATCTCATGGAGCATCAGATATAGCCTTCGCGGAGCGCGTACGCGACGGCATGCGCCCGGTTGGTGAGCTGCAGACGCGTCATCAGCGCGTGCAGGATGTTCTTCACGGTGCGCTCGGAATAGGCGAGCTTCTCGCTGATCTGCCGGGTGTCGAGCCCCTCGGCGAGCAGCCTCAGGACGTCCACCTCGCGCGGCGCCATCCCGAAGAGCGGTGCCGCGCCCCCCGTGGAGGCCCCCGCCGTCGTCGCCCGCTGCAGGCGGCCGACCTGGTTCAGGAGCCGGCTGACGAGGTCGGGCGGGAGTTCGCCCTCGCCGCGCGCCGCGCTGTGCACGGCGCTCAACAGCCTTTGTTCGGTGGCCTGATGGCGCCAGATGATGGCCCGCACCCCGTACTCGACGACGGCCAGCAGGTCGGGCTCGCGCAGCTCGCGCGCGACGAGCACGACACGCTGGTCCCTGCCGCGCAACAGGCGTCGCAGTTCGGCCGTGGTGGGGTCGTCGATCCGCTCCGCGAGCATCACCGCGACCGCCGGGGAGTCCCGGCACGAGTCGTCCTGGTCAGGGACGACGTCGACGGTCGGCTGATGCCTCAAATGACTGATGAGCCCGGCCCGACTGAGTGGGTCGGACGCGTGGACGGTCACCGTCACCCGTTTGGTGAGCACTTCCGCTACCTGCTCCTTCTCACTCGCCTCGACCGTCCGTGCGGTCGCATGGTGAGGTCCCCGTGGTCTGCTGATGACTGGTCTGCTGATGACTGATCCGCTGTGACGCGGTCCGTGGCCGGCACGCCGGCCACGGTGGTCCTCCCAGGTTCCCGTGTGCCGCTCACGTCCCGCTGCCGCCGTGCTAACGCATCGCTGTCGTCCTCCGGAACCCCGTGCTCGGGCCCTGAACAGCCAATTCTCCTGTGGCGCAGCTCACTTGTGACCGCCCGCGATCCGCTCCACGTCCGTCATGAGCGAGTCCAGCCACTGCGCGGCCGCGTAGTACGGCCGGGGAGCACCCGGTGGTTCGGCGGCGAAGTCGGCGAAGTCGCGGGTCCCGACGGCGGCCGGTGTCCCCGGCGTGTCGCCACTGGGGTCGAGACGGGCCGAGACCAGCAGCATGCCCGCGGCGACCCGGTCGCCGATCCGGGTGACCGCCTCGGCCGGCTCCGGCGGCAGGGGCGGCACGACGGTCGGCTCGACCGGCACGAGCAGCCGGTCCGCACCCCACAGCGTGTGGTGGCCGGACAGGAGCGCGGCCTGCCAGTCCTGCGGGTCGTGCGGCGTGTCCAGCTGCTTCGGCTCGCTCCGGTACTGCGCGTACGCCGATTCCGCCATGATCAGCGCGTGCTGCAACGACCGGTGGCCCGGCGAGGTGGCCACGGGCGCGCGCGCCCCGCCCGTCGCGAGCTGGGACGTCGTGGCCACCACGGTCTCCGCGGCGGTCCGGAGCATCGTCGCCACCGCCCGCCGCAACTCGTCATGGGCCCCCTTGGGCCACGCGAGCAGCCCGAACACCGCGCCGACCGCGCTGCCCGCGAGCACGTCGAGGAGCCGGAACTCGGCGAGCCGCCAGGTGGCGGAGGCCAGCTGGGCGAAGACCAGGGCGACGACCATCGTGAACATCGCCTGGGCCCACCCCACGCCCTTCACCGGGCCGAGCGTGAAGGCGACCAGCATCAGCGGCGGCAGCGCGGCGGCGTACACCGTCGTGTCCGTGCCGACCAGGGCGAGCAGCGCGGCCACGACGACGGCTCCCACGAGGGTCCCGGTGAGTGCCGTCCGCACCGTGCTCCGCGTCTCCCGCGCCGTCGTACGGGTCAGGGTGAGCGTGGCGAGGAGCATCCAGAATCCGTGCGGCAGCGTGTCGAGACCGGCGATGGTCCGTGCCGCCGCGAGCGCCAGGGCGATGCGCACCGCGTTCTGGAAGAACACCGACCGCTGCCCCGCATGCCCGGACAGCCGCCGCCACCACAGTTGGGGTGCCCGCATCCGCGCGTACCAGAACCGGCCCGGAGCCGCGGCCGGTGCGTCCCTGCCACGGACGGCGATCTCCGCCGCCGTGGACATCGCCAGCGCGGCGTCGGCCACCTCGAGGACCGCCGCGTGGCGGCGCAGTCCGGCGGGCGAGGTGCCCGGCTCGGCGCCCGCGGTCAAGGCGCGGCGGACCTCCTGGAGCCGGGAGAGGGCGGCGGCGGAGCTCTCCCGGCCGGCCTCTCCCTGCCGGGCTGTGGAGCTCGCCCGGCCGCGCAGCAGGGACGCCGTCTCCAGGCACGCGTCGCGCACCGCGTGCAGCACCCCGGGCCACGTCCGGGCCTCCGCCGGGCCTCCGGGCGGAGGAGGGAGCGAGGTCAGCCGTCCGATGAGGGTGCGGGCGGCCAGACCGGTGTGCGCCAGGGCCCGGGCCCTGATGCCCGGACCCGCGGGCCGTTCCGCCTCCGGCACCCGTGAGGTCCGCAGGCCACCGCTCAGGTCGCGGGCGGCCCGCGACGCCGTGTCGTCGAGCGTGTACGGGGCGGAGGCCAGCTCGTCGGCGCAGCGCGCCGCCTGGTCGGCGGCCCGGGCGGCCAGCTCGCGGTACGGGACGCCCGGCGCGCGATCGGGCAGCAGGAACGCCTCGGCGAGGATCAGCAGCGCAAGACCGGCCGTCGCCCCCACCAGGCGTTCCCCGAGGGTCTCGGGGACGTACGGCGGAAAGGACGGCAGGATGTACATCAGCTGCAGCCCCGGAGCCGCGCCGGCCGGCCGTGGCCCTCCCACGGCCATGAACGCCAGGACGAATCCGACGACCAGCATGCCCAGGACCGCGCTCCAGGTCCGTACGGACAGGTAGGTGCCGATGGTGATGAGCACCCAGCAGGAGGGGACCACCGGCAGCAGGGTCGCCGCGCGCTGCTGCCCGGTGCCGGGGATGTGCGAAAGACCCGCCATCGCGACCGCCGCGAAGAGCGCGTAGGTGGCGGCGACGGCCGAGTCGAAGCCGTACAGGAAGAGGTAGAAGCCGGCGGTGGCGGAGAGCGTGACGCGCACCGACCGCCGTACTGCCGCCGCGTAGGCGGACGGGAGCCGGGCCTTCGACCGCCGCTCGCCGGGAGTGCCACCCATGTCCCCAGGATCCACCGGGACGCCCCGTCCGGCATGCGGCGACCGTCCCGTCCCTGCTCCGGGCCGGGTGGCGCGGGTCGGAACTGAGTACGGCTACTCATGCGGTCGTCCGCGCGGATCGACATCGTGGCGGGCATGACCCGACACACCTTGGGCTCCGAGCGGACGGGCGACCACGCGGACCGCGGTGCCGACATCGGCGCCGGTTGCGGCCTCCTGGTCCTGGAACTGGCACTTCTGGTGGTGATCTTCGGTGCGTGGCTGCTCACCGGGGTGTCGCTGGACCCGGCGAAGCCGGGCAGGACCGATCCGCTGTCGGGATATCTGCCCTGGGCCGGCGGCGTGGGGCTGCTCGCCTTCGGAGTGACGGTGATCGCCGCCAGGGCCAAAGCCATGATCACCGTGATCAGCCAGGGCTTCATGGCCACGCTCGTCGCCGTCGTCATCGCGGGCGGGCTTGCGGCGCAGCGGGTCGAGGACGGACGCGACCGTCCCGTCACCGAGCAGTCCGACACGGGCGGGGGCTGCCGCAGCGGCGGTGACAGCGGCGAGTGCGCCCGATCGGGCGGCTGAGCGCTCCGGCGGGGCGGCGGACCGGGCCTGGCGTGCCCCGCAGCAGGTGGTGGGCCCTCCGGCCGGGGCGGTGTGGGCCTGAGAGAACGAGATCCGTCCGCCGCGACCGGCTCGGCGAGAACACCGGCCCCGCTCGCGCCACCCGGTCCCCGGGCCCGCCGTACGGGGCGGGCGCGGGGACCGGGACGGGGCACCGGGGCGCTACGAGGCCGGCACGGTGTCCTGGAAGGTCGTGCCCGCCGTGCGGTACGCCCCCACCTTCGCGGCCACCTGCGCCGGGGTCAGGACCTGGTCCTTGACGTGCAGGACGTAGTCGACCTTCTGGTCGTAGGAGCGCGGTGTCGTCGAGGTCTGCCCGGCGAGGTCGATCAGCCACTGGTTGAAGTTGATCGACATCGGGCGCTCGGGCAGGTACCGGGCGTCGTGCCGGCCGAACTCCTGGCCGTCGACGTAGTAGACGATCGCGTTGTCGTCGATGGTCAGCACGAGGTCGTGCCAGCCCGCGTAGCTCGTGCGGGACTCGGAGTGCTGGTTGACGGCCTCCCAGGGGTCGGGCCGGTAGGTCTCCCACGAGGTGGTGTACAGGATGTTGGCCGGCTCGCCCCAGCCCCCGTTGGGCAGGTACTCGAAGTCGTACTCGGCGTAGTCGTCGGCCATCGGCGCCTTGAGGTCGTTGATGGTGAAGAAGGTCTGCACGACACGGTCGCCGTCCGGACCCGACACGGGCGCGTCGGAGAAGCGCACCCGCGCCGCGTACGTGCCGTTCCTGAACTTGGAGGCCCGGGTGAGGATCTCGGTGTGCCGGGTGGACTCACCGGTCCCGGCGGTCGAACTCCGCAGGTTCATGATCGAGTTCGTGCCCTCCTTGGCGAAGGTCACGTTCTCGGGCGCCCACGTGGCGCCCGGCACCCCCGGACCGCCGGAGTTGGAGCGGACGCTCCAGCCGTGGGCGTCGATCGCCGGATCGGTGTGCCCGGCGTAGTCGAAGTCGTCGAAGAGCGTGGCTCCGTTGGGCGGCGGGGTGGTCGGGGGAGTGGTCGGATCGGTGGGGGTCGGGGTGGGTTCGTTGCCCGCCGGGGCCGTTCCCCAGACCGGGACGCCGCCGACGGTCGCCGTGACCTTGGACCAGTTGGCGTACGAGGTCTGGGCGGGCCCGAAGGAGTAGTCGTCGCTCTGGTTCAGCGACTGCCAGTTGGAGCGGTGGAAGCGCAGCTGCATGTCACCGGTGTCCGCGCCCGGCGCGAGGGAACCGGCGCCGGCGGTGAAGCCGACCTCGAGGTAGCGGTCGGCGGTCGCGGTGGGGTGGGCGAGGGTGCCGAAGGTGCCGGTGAGGTTCGCGCAGCCCTTCACCGCCCAGGAGCAGGCGTAGGTGTACGAGGCTCCCGCGTCGGCCTTGAAGTAGTAGCGGACCTTGACCTGGCTCAGCGGAACGCTCGACGCGCCGGTGTTGACCACCTTGAGCCAGGGTTCGACCTGGTCGCCGCCGGTCGAGCTCTGCCGGTACTGGACGGTGACCGCCTCTCCGGCGGCCGCCGCCGGCAGGGCGGTGAGGGCGGTGGCGCCGAGCCCGGTCACCGCGGCGACGGCGAGCGCGGCACGGAGCCGCAGGCTCCTGGTCCTTGTGGGGTCGTTCATGGTGATTCCTCTCCTTGGGCGGGGTGTTTCCGGTCTTCGGACGGGTCGGGTGCGGGTCAGGGGGCGGGGATGAGGAGGGGTGCGGGCGCGGGCGGCAGACGTCGCGGCACCCCGAGGGCGTCGAGCCGTGTCCGGTGGTGGCGGAGACGCTCCTGGAATCCCGGCCAGTCGTGACGGCCGGTCCAGACGACCTCGGCGAGCGCGCAGAGCCGGGGGAACGTGAGGTACTCGGCGTGCGCGGTGGTGGGCACGTACTCGGTCCACAACTGCACCTGGGAGCCGAGGACCTGGGCCGCCTCCTCCGGACTCCAGTCCGCCGGAGCGGGTTCGTAGCCGTGCACGGTGCGCAGATCGACGACCTCTCCGGCCTGCCCCGGCGGCTCGGCCGGGCTGGCCGACTGCGGGTAGTCGAGATAGGTGGTGCGGTGCGGCGCCATGACGACGCGGTGCCCGCGGCGGACGGCCGTCCGGCCGTGGTCGGCGTCGCGCCAGGGCATGACGGTGAAGTACGGCGGGAGGTCGGCGCCGTTCTCGGTCCAGCTCAGCGGCTTCCGCCCCGCGTCGAGGAGGTGCCGGCCGATCCGTTCCATGAACCAGCCGTGCAGGGCCGCCGGGCCCGGCAGCCCCTCCTCGGCCGCCCTGCGGCGCGCGGCGGCCGAGTCGTGCCACTCCGTCGTGGGGCACTCCTCGCCGCCGATGTGCACGTACGAGGAGGGGAAGACGTCCATCACCTCGTCCAGGACGGTGCGGCAGAAGTCGAGCGCGCCGTCGTGGACGCCGAGGATCGTGTCGCACACGCCCCACCGGTCCCAGACGTCGTAGGTGCGGCCCGAATGGTTGCCGAGCTCGGGGTAGGCGGCGAGCGCGGCCCGGACATGCCCCGGCATCTCGATCTCGGGCAGGACGGTGACACCGCGCTCCGCCGCGTACGCCACCAGGCCGGTGAGTTCCGTACGGGTGTAGGCACCGCCGTGCGGCAGTCCGCCGACCTCGGTGAGCCGGGGGAGCGCGGCGACCGGCATGCGCCAGCCCTGGTCGTCGGTGAGATGGAGATGCAGGACGTTGAGCTTGTGGAGGGCGAGGAGGTCCACGTACCGCCGGAGGTAGGAGACCGGCCGGAAGCGGCGGGCGACGTCCAGCATGGAGCCGCGCCAGGGGAAGCGGGGGGTGTCGGTGATCTGTGCGCAGGGCACGGACCACGCGACGCCGGCCACGGGTTCGGCGCGGAGGGCCTCGACGGGCAGCAGCTGGCGGAGCGTCTGGACGCCTGCGAGGAGCCCCTGCGGGCGGGCGGCCCGCAGCAGCACCCCTTCGGTGCCGATGGTGAGGCCGTACCCCTCCTCACCGAGCCCGGTGAGGGCGCGGTCGAGCGCCAGGACGACGGAGCCGTCCGCGCGTGCCGGCAGCGGCAGGCCGGTGGCGGGGCCGAGCAGGGTGCGCAGGAGTCCGGCCGCGCCGTCGGCGCCCGGCGAGACCTTGAGCGCGGTCGAGTCGTCGAAGGTGAAGGTGCCGGGCAGGAGCTGGAGGTGGGCGGGTTCGGGAACGAGTCGGGGCTGAGGCATCGCGGTGCGTTATCCCTTCACGGCTCCGCCGGTCATTCCGGCGGCGACCCGGCCCTGCAGGACCAGGAAGAGGACGAGGACGGGCAGGGCGAAGAGGGTGGAGGCGGCCATGGTGGCGCCCCAGTCGGTGCCGAAGACATTGGAGAAGGACGACAGCCAGACGGGCAGCGTCCGGTCGTCCTGGTTCTTGATGATGAGCATGTTGGCGAAGGCGAACTCGTTCCAGGCGGTGATGAAGCCGAAGAGCGAGGTCGCGAGCAGCCCGGGCGCGAGGAGCGGGAGCGTCACCCGGCGGAACGCGGCGGTGCGGGTGCAGCCGTCGACCTGCGCCGCCTCCTCCAGCTCGGCCGGGACCGCCGCGAGGAAGGAGCGGAGGGTCACGATGGTGAAGGGCAGGGTGACCATGAAGTAGATGAGGCTGAGCGTCGCGAGCCGGTCGAGCAGGTCGGCGTCCCGGGCGATCACGTACATCGGGATCAACAGCGCCTCCCAGGGGGCGACCTGGGCGATGAAGACCATGAGGATGAAGCCCCGCCGCCCGCGCCAGTTCATCCGGGCGACGGCGAACGCCGCGGCGAGCGCCACCACGAGGGCGAGCACGACGCAACCGGCGGTCACGAGCAGGCTGTTGCGCCAGAAGATCCAGAACCCGTCGGCGGCCACTGCGTTCCGGAAGTGCTCCAGGGTGACGGAGCCGGGCAGGAACCGCGGTGTCTCGGACTGGATGTCGCGGGTGGGCCGGAAGGCCGTGAGGACCATCCAGTACACCGGGAAGACGGCCAGGACGAAGACGAGTGCCGCCGCGGTGTTCAGGGGGAGTCGGCGCAGGACGCGCGGTGTCACCGGTCGGCCTCCTGTCGGAGCATCTGGCGGAAGTAGGCGATCAGCACGGCCACGAGGAGCAGGACGGTCAGCGTGGACACGGCCGCGCCCAGGTCGTACCGGTGCAGCGACTGGGCCACCCGGTAGGCGTACACGGGCAGGGTGGTCGTCGCCTCGCCCGGCCCGCCCTTGGTCACCGCCCAGATCTGCGCGAAGCAGCGGAAGACCCAGATGACCTCCAGACAGAGGACGAGACCGAAGATCGGGCGCAGCAGGGGGAGCGTGAGCGAGCGGAAGATCCGCCAGCCCCCGGCTCCGTCGAGCCGCGCCGACTCGTACAGTTCGGTGGGGACGGTCAGCAGCGCCGAGTGCAGGGTGATCGCGGCGAAGGGCACCGACTGCCAGACCACCAGCAGGACCAGGACGGTGAAGGCGGCGGGGCCGTCCGCCAGCCACGAGTACCCCTCGAAGGACTCGAACCCGAGCCGTACGAGCACCCAGTTGACCACCCCGAGCCGGGAGGCGAAGAGCCACTGGAAGACGGTGGTGGTGGCGATGACCGGGCTGGCCCAGGCCAGGACCAGCCCCGTGGTCACCAGGATCCGCATCCGCCGGCCGAGCCGCTGCATCATCAGGGCGACCAGCGTGCCGATCACCATGATCAGGACGACGTTGACCAGGGTCCACCAGAAGGTGCGCCGGACGACCTCCCAGAACTCGGGGTCGGCGAGCACGGTCCGGTAGTTGCGGAGCCCCACGAACGAGGCTTCACCACGGATGAGTTCGCCCAGTCCGTACTGCTGGAAGGAGATCAGCAGATTGCGGACGAAGGGGTATCCGAGGAGGAGCAGACCGCCGAGGACGGTGGGGGCGACCAGGAGGTAGGGCCAGAAGGCCGCCCGCCCCGACGGGCCGGCGCCGCCCGCCGGGCGGGCGGCGGGCCCCGTCGGCCGTCCGGCGAACCGCCTGTCGAGCCGTCCGCCGGACTGCGCGTCGGACCGTGCGCCGGGCTGTGCCTCCAGCGGGCTGTCGAGCCGCTTCACGGATCGGCCCACGGGTGGGCTCACGGACCGTCTCACGAGCCGAGGGTCTTGGTGATGCTCTGCGAGGCGGCCGCGGCCGCCCGCGCGGGATCGGTACCGGTGAGCACGGCGGTCATGTACTGCTTGATCGGGTTGGTGGCCTCGACGGCCGCCCACTGCGGGGAGTTCGGCGTCGCCCGGCCCTGGGCCGCGCCGGCGGCCATGGCGGCCGTCCCCGCGTCGTCCTGGATCACCCGCGCGAGCGAGGTCCGGTTGGGTACGTAACTCATCGTTCTCGCCATGTCCGTCTGCCACTTCTCGCCCGCCAGCGCCTTGACCACCTCGTACGCGGCGTCGGGGTGGGTCGACGCCTCCGGCACGATGAGGTCGGAGCCGCCCGTGAAGACCGCGCCGGGCTTCCCCGCGGTCTTGCCGGGGATCGGGAAGAAGCCGAGCCTGCCCTTGAGCGCGGGGTTGATCTCCTCGACGATCTTCGCGCCACCGGGTACGGCGATGATCTGGGCGACCTCGCCCTTCGCGAACACCTCGGCCTGCGGGGGCTTGGCCTCGTCGGAGTCCTTGGGGCCCTTGCCGAGGGCCTGGAGCTGCCGGTAGAAGTCCATGCCGGCGCGCGCCGGGGCGGTGTCGAGCGCCCCCTTCCACGTGGAGCCGTCCTTGACCGCGAGGTCGCCGCCCTCCTCCCAGACGAAGCCGGAGAGGGTGTACCAGTTCTGGCCGGGCAGGTAGATGCCCTGGGTCTTGCCCCGGTTGAGCTTCGCGGTGACGGCGAGCCACTCGGCCTGGGTCTTCGGGGGCGTGGTCACGCCCGCCCGGGCGAACAGGTCCTTGTGGTAGATCACGACCCGGTTGGCCGCGTACCAGGGGATGCCGTACTGCTTGCCGTCGACCTTCCCCGGCTCGGCGAGTCCCGGCAGCCAGTCCGCGCCGTTCAGTTCGGCGGTCCTGTCACTGAGGTCGCGGACGCCGCCGCTCGCCGCGTACTGGGCGATCTGGGTGTTGCCGACCTCGATGACGTCCGGGGCGTCCTTGCTGGCGAGGGCGGCCGTGACCTTCTCGCCGATGCCGTCCCACTCCTGGATCTGGATGTCCAGGTCGATGTCCTTGTGCTCCGCCTCGAAGCCGGTGCGGAAGCGGTCGAGGAAGGCGTCGGTGACGCTGTCCTTCATGATCCATACGGTGACCTTCTCCGGTCCGCCGGAGGTTGCCGGGTCGCCCGATCCGCCACAGGCCGTGGCGGTGAGGGCGACGGTCGCCGCGAGCGCGACGGAGCCGGCGAGGGGACGAGTCTTCACGGGCACCTCGATGAATGGTTGACCAATTGGTCAAGTGGTCAGGTGTGTGACCAGAAGGTGGCACGGTCGAGAGAAGCCGTCAATCCCTTGAAAAACATGGGTTGTTCACCGGGTCTCAGATCAACGGCTGCGGTTAGTATCGGACTTACCAGTTGACCAGTCAGGGTGAGGGTGGGTGGCATGAAGGACGGCTCCTCCAGCGGGGTGCTGAAGAGGGAGCGGGTACGGGAGCACCTGCTGGGCCTGATCGAGGCGGGCGGCCCCGGCGACCCGATCCCCTCCGAGCGCACCCTCTGCGCCACCCTCGGCGTCTCCCGGCCCACCCTGCGCGCGGCTGTCGACGAACTCGTCGCGACCGGCGCGCTGGTGCGGGAGCACGGGCGCGGCATGTTCGTCGCCCCCGCCAAGATCACCCAGCGGCTCGCCCCGGACGACGCGGCCTTCACCGTGCCCCGCGCGTCGGGCAGCTGGTCCAGCACCGTCCTGGAATCCGCCACCGTCCGGGCCGGCGCCCGCATCGGCCGCAGACTCCGTCTCTCGCCCGCCGCCGAACTGCTCTACGTCGCCCGCCTCCGCCTGGTCGACGGCTCGCCCATGGCCATCGAGCACCTCCACATCCCGGCGGACCTGGTGGGCGCCACGCTCACCCCGGAGGAGCTCGAAGCGGGCGACCTCTACGACCATCTGCGCGAGCACCACCGGGTCCACGTCCAGGAGGCCACCCAGTCGATCGAACCGACGGTCGTCAGCGAGGACGAGGCCGCGCTCCTCGACGTCCCGGTTCTCTCGCCGGCCCTCCTGATCGAACGCCTCACCCTCGACACCGCGGGCCGCCCCGTCGAGTACGTCCACTCGGTCTACCGGGGTGACCGCTACCGCATCGTCTCCCGCCTCGACTTCACCCGCGACGGTCTCGTGACCTCCTCGACGGAGGGGGATGCATACTGACCGGCAGCGGAACGGCGCACGGGGGAGTGGACGGCATGGAGCTGAAGCGGGAGCGCGTACGGGAGCATCTGCTGACCGTGATCGAGAGCCGCCGTCCCGGCGACGCCATCCCGTCCGAACGCACCCTCTGCGCCACCCTCGGAGTCTCCCGGCCCACCCTGCGCGCGGCCGTCGACGAACTCGTCGCCACGGGCCTGCTGGTGCGGGAGCACGGCCGCGGCATGTTCGTCGCACCGGACAAGATCACCCAGGAGCTGGTCGCCGAGCACCGGGCGGCCGGCGCCCCCCGGAGCCGCGGCGACTGGACGAGCACGGTGCTCGAGCTCCGCACCGTCCGGGCCGGCGCCCGGATCGGCCGCAGACTGGCGATCTCCCCGGCGGCGGAGCTCGTCCACGTGACCCGCCTCCGGCACGTCGACGGCGCCCCGATCGCCCTCGAACACCTCCACGTCCCGGCCGACCTGGTCCCCGGACTCACCGCCGCCGACATGGAGGGCGGCTTCTACGCGCACCTGCGGGAGCGACGCGGCATCCGGCCGGCCCACGCGGTGCAGTCGATCGAGCCGACCGTCCTGAGCGAGGAGGAAGCGGCCCTGCTCGACGTGCCGGTCCTGTCGCCCGCCCTCCTCTTCGACCGGATCACCTCCGACACGGACGCCAGACCCGTCGAGTACGTCCGCTCCCTCTACCGGGGCGACCGCTACCGCATCGTCTCCCGCCTCGCCCTCGGCGACGGCCCGCCCGGCGACCCGGCGGCGGACGCGGCGCGGGGCGGGACGTGGTGGGGGACGGTCGAGTGACGCCGGCTCATCCGGTGCGCCGGGTGAGCAGGACCCGGGCGAGCACGTCACGGGTGAGGGCGAGGTGGGACTCCTCGGGATGCGTGGTCAGCCGGATCCTGACCCACGCCTCGTCGTGACTCACCCCGGACACCCGGGAGAGCCTCCTGGCCTGCCAGGAGGTGATGGGGGACCAGATCCAGCGACGTCGTCCGAGCTGCTTCATGTGGTGATCAACGAGGCGAAGGCCTGGATGAAATCACCCGAAACGGGCTAAACGGAGCGCCCTCGGTACGGAGATGGCGAGGGTCCCCACCGTGCGCGCTCCCGGAATTCACCATGTCGTCCGAGCGGGCGTACCCGGCCGGCGGGACACGGCCCGGGCCGGGAGGCCTCACGCCCGCCCGACCCGCCGTCGCGGTGGGGTCGGGACCCGAGCCCGGCACCGGTGCGGAGGCGGGCTCGCGCCACTCGCGCTCCGGCAGCGCGGTCGGGTCGGCCGTCAGCACCTGCAGGCAGACGTGGTCGGCCCCGGCGTCGAGGCGCTGCCGCACACGTCGCACGGCGGCGTCGGTGTCGCCGTACGCGACGATCGCGTCCACCGGTCGGCGCCTCGGGCCCCGCCGAGGTCCTCGTCGGCGAAGCCGAGCCGGCGCGTGGAGGACCCGGCCCGCGAGCGCCGTCGCGCGACATCCACTGCAGCACCGTCGGGGACTCGTCCAGGAGGCGATCGACCCGCATCCCCTCGGCGCGGTCCGTCACCCTCGGCAGAGGCGCGAAGTCGTCCGGCAGCAGGTCGAGCAGACTCATCACATGCTGCCCGTCGCGCAGCGCGAGCAGCAGCTCGCAGCGCAACTGCCGCGGAACGTCCGGGCGATGGGGTGTGCTGTTCCACAGGGCCGGCCACAGGTAGTGCGCTCCGTCGGACGCCGCGTGCGCCTCGACCCATGCGGGATCCAGCCGCTGGTCGAGCCTGAGATCCCGAGCCCGCTCCTCCAGCGCGAGCAGGGCGGGCGTGTCCAGGATCTTCACCTGACGCGGTACCGGACCGTCGGGTCCCGCCGTCACGGGACGAGCCGCGGCAGTGGTTCACGGGCCGCGCGCCAGGCTGCCGGGAGGGTGGCGACGCCCGTTCGCGCGGCGATCACCCCGCCCGCGACGGCACAGGTGGTGTCGATGTCCCCGCGCCCGCCGACCGTGACCCACAGGCCCTCGTGCAGGTCGTCGAGGTGCCCGGCCGCACACCACAGCGCGAAGGGAACGGTGTCGGGTCCGGACATCCGGTAGCCGGACCCCAGGACCTCCGCGGCGTGCCGGACCGAGGTGCCCCCGGGCATCCGGGCCGCGATCCGCACACCCGAGCGGACGTCGCTGTCGGGGAGACGATCGGCGACCGCCCGGAGGAGATCCGGCCGCCCCGGAGCGGGTCCGCCGCGGCTGCGCGTCGCCAGCGCCGCGGCGAGAGCGACCCCCACGGCCCCGGCCACCGCCTCCGGATGGTGGTGCGACACCTCGCTCTGACGGGCCGCCTGCTCGGCGACGACATCGAGATCGGCGGCGTGCCAGGCGCCGAGCGGGGCGACGCGCATGGCCGCGCCGTTGCCCCAGGAACCCTGGCCGCCGAACTGTCCGGCGACCACCTCCCGCCAGGGCTCGCCCGCTCCGATCCGCCGGAGCACGTCGTGCATCGAAGCGCCGTACCCGCGGTGCGTGTCAGCGGCGTAGGCCGCCGCGAAGCCCCGGGCGAGACGGTCCTGGTCGACGCTGCCGCCACCGTCGGCGAGCTCCCGGACGAGCACGAGCGCCTGGGCGGTGTCGTCGGTCCACCGCCACGGCGACTCCGGCGGCAGCGTCCGCGCCTCCAGGGCCGCCGGACCCTCCCGGCGCAGGACGCCGAACCATCGGTCACCGAAGGCGTCGCCGAAGGCGAGCCCGTGCAACGAGTCGAGGACAGCGGCGGGAACGTTGATCATCGGACGAGTATCACAGCGGCCCGCCGCCTTCGGCACCGCGTTTTCCTGGCCTCCCGGTCCCTCGGGGAAAGGCTCACCGCCGGTGCGCCACCGCCAGTTCGAGGAGATACCGCTTGGTCACCCGCCCGTCGTACCGCCCGTCGATCAGCTCCGCCACGCATCCGAGCAGTCCGTTCCTGGCGGCTTCCGGAAGGGCCCGGTGTCCGGAGTAGGTCCGCAGCAGCTCCAGGTAAGCGGACGTGGAATACGTGATGTCCCGCTCGTGGCGACGGAAGACCGTGGGCCCGAACGCCCCGCTCCGCGCGACCTCCTGAGCGTGGTCCGAGCCGTCGACGTCGGCGGCCTCCGGAGGCCGCGTCCCGGGCGGCGTGTCCGGATCGAAGCGCTCGTAACAGCCCTGCACCTCGGCGAAGAACTCCTCGGTGCCGCCGCGCACATGCTGGGTCCGCACCACGGCGAGCGCCCCGCCGGAACGCAGCGCCTCGGCGGCCTTCCTCATCCGCACCGCGGGGTCGATCCAGTGGAAGGAGGTCGCCGCGAGGACCACGTCGAACGACTCCTCCGGCAGAGGCCAGGTCTCGAAGTCCGCCGTGACGACCTCCACCCCCGTGGTCCCGGCCAGGTTGCGGCGGGCGACCGCGGCCATGCTCGGCCCCGCTTCGACGGCCGTGATCCGACAGCCGCGCTCGGCCAGCGGCGCGGTGGCCTGCCCGGTTCCGCAGCCGATCTCCAGGACCCGGCTGCCGGGGCGGATGCCGGCCGACTCCGCGAGGTCGTCGTACAGCTCCGGCGGGTAGCCCGGTCTGACCCGGTCATACAGCTCCGCGTCCTCGTCGAACGTCCGGCTCAGGCGCGGGCGCCGGGATTCCGCGGGTCGGTCGTCGCGCAGGGCGCGCGTGGTGTCGTCGGGCATACAGGGCAGGCTAGGGCCTGTCGTCACACTCCCGTCTGCCCCGCGGGCGACGACGGGAGGGTGACGACAGGCCCTGGGCCGTCCGGTCCGGACCGTGTCGGGCGCCGAGGCCCCGAGAAGGACGGGGGGACGGCCCGGGCGGTGCCTGTGTGTGCCGACGGCCGCGGCCGGGCGGTACCTGTCCGTGCCGACGTCCCCGGCCGCCCGGCGGTGAGCCGGGCGGCCGGGGACGTGCGGGCGGCCCGGGAGTGAGCCGCGTGGCCGGGGAGTGCGGCGCAACCGCGTCGCGCGTGGGTCCCGCTGTTCCTACGCCGTCGCCAGCGCCAGCGTCGGCGACAGCCGGGACGCCCGGACCGCCGGGTACAGCCCCGCCACCGTGCCGATCGCGAGCGTCGCCGCGAAGCCGCCGCCCACCGCCCACAGCGGAACGACCCACGGCAGCCCGCCCGTCGAGGCGTACACCCCCGTCGCCGCCCCGCCGAGCGCCACCCCCGCGAGACCGCCGAGGCCGGACAGCATCAGGGACTCCGTCACGAACTGGATCCTGATCTGGCCCCTGGTCGCCCCCAGCGACCGGCGGAGGCCGATCTCGTGGCGGCGTTCGAGGACGGAGATGATCATCGTGTTGGCGACGCCGACCCCACCCACCAGGAGCGCGATCCCACCGAGCCCGAGGAGCAGCGTGGAGAACGCCCCCTCCGTCGCCGCCTTGGCCTTGAGCGCCGACGACGGATCGCCGACCGACACGTTCTGCGGGTTCTGCGGGTCGATCGTCGGGGCGAGCAGCCGCTGCACGTCCTCCACGGACGCGTCGGTGGACCGCTCGTACACCGTCGTCGGATGGCCGTCGAAGCCCAGCAGCAGCTCCGCGCCCGCCCAGCCGACCAGTGCCGAACGCTCGATCTCGGGCGCGAGCGGCAGCGGGTCGAGGATGCCGATGACCGTGAAGTACCGGTCGCCGATCCAGACCTGCCGCCCCGGCCCGGTGATCCCCAGCCGTTCCGCGGCCACATGGCCGAGGACGACGGACGGGTAGCGTCCCGTGGCGGCGTTCAGCCAGGTGCCGGACGCGAGCCCGCCCCTGAGGACGTCGAGGAGGCCCTCCGTCGCCGCCTTCACCGCGATCCCGCCGGTCTCGGCCTCCGGGATCTTCTCGGAACGGCGCACCGAACTCATGAGGTCCCCGGTCCCGGCCGCCTCCTCCACTCCCGCGATCCGGCCGACCATCCCCACGGCGTCCTTCGGCAGCTTGACCTCCTGCCCGCTGAACATCCCCTCGCCCGGCCTGGCGACCAGCATGTTCGTACCGAGCGCGTCGAGCCGGCGCAGCACATGGGCCTGGCTGGAGGCGGAGATGCCCACGACCGCGATCATCGTGGCGATCCCGATGGCGATGCCGAGGGCCGAGAGCACCACACGGACGGGCCGGCTCCGCAGCCCGGCCGAGCCGACGTGCAGGACGTCCCTCGGGCCGAGCCGAGCAGTCGTGAGTTTCCTCGTACGGGGCATCAGGCCGCGACCTTTCCGTCGCCGGACGGACCGGACGGACCGGACCCGTCCGCTCCACCGGACGTACTCGACCCGCCAGCCGCATCCGCCGCACCGGCCCCGCCGGAGGCACCGGAGGTGAGTGACGTGTCCTCCACCACCCGCCCGTCCCGGATCCGCACCTGGCGCGGCAGTCGTCCCGCGATCTCCGTGTCGTGCGTGATGACCGCGATCGTCGCGCCCTCCGCGTTGAGTTCGTGCAGGAGCGTCATCACCGCGTCCCCGGACGTCGAGTCCAGCGCGCCCGTCGGTTCGTCGGCGAGCAGCAGGGCCGGTTCGCCGACCACCGCGCGGGCGATGGCGACGCGCTGCTTCTGCCCGCCCGACAGCTCGTGCGGCCGGTGCTTCATCCGGTCGGCGAGGCCCACCCGGGCCAGCGCCTCGGCGGCCAGCGCGCGCCGCCGTGCGCGGGGGAGGCCGGAGTACAGGAGCCCCTCGGCCACGTTCTCCAGTGCCCCCACTCCCGGCACCAGATGGAAGGCCTGGAAGACGAAGCCGATGCGGCGGGCGCGCAGTGCCGACAGCCTCCGGTCCGACAGTGAGGCGATGTCGTGCCCGGCGATCTCGACCGTGCCGGCGCTCGGCCGGTCCAGAGTGCCGACGATGTGCAGCAGCGTCGACTTGCCGGATCCGGACGGACCGACGATGCCGAGCAGTTCTCCTTCCCCGATGGTGAGATCGACGCCGTCGAGGGCACGGACACCCCCCGCGTACTCCTTGGTGACGCCCCTGAGCCGTACGACCGGCGTCAGCGGGCCACCCGGAGCCGTCGGCGCACCGGGTGCCGACGGCAGACCGGGCGCCGGGGGCGCGCCCGCGTTCATGGCCGAGGTCGTCGTCATGCGGACGGCACCCCGACCTTCATGCCCTCGCGCAGCCCCTCGCCGGTGACCTCGACCCTGCCCTGTCCGAACATGCCGAGCTCGACCTCCAGGTCCCTGGCCGTTCCGTTCTCGACGACCTGGACGCCGAATCCGCCGCCGGGCAGGGCGAGCAGCGCGTTCACGGGCACGGTCAGGACGTCCCGGCGCGTCTCGCCGGTGAGGTCGACGGTGACCGGGGACTGGTCGATGCCCTTGACCTTCTCCGGCTGGTCGAAGGAGACCGTGACCGGGATCTTCGGCGTCTTGTCCTGCGGATCGTCGCCCGCCGACGCGGTCTTCCCGACGGCCGACACCCTTCCCGGAAGCTCCGTACCGTCCGGCAGCCGGACCTTCACCCGGGTCCCGGTCTTCGCCGACTCGGCCTCGGACACGGGGATGTCGAAGCGGACGACCCGCTCGGAACCGGTGACGGTGAGCACCGGCCCGCCGGGCGTGATCCGGTCGCCGGGCGCGGAGCCCGCCTCCTTCACCCGTACCGCACTGCCCGCGAAGGCGATCAGGTCCGGGCCGATCGTCCCGGTCTGCTTGAGGTCGTGGGACTTCTGCCACCGCTTCACTGCGGCGGCCGTCTTCGCCGTGTACTCCTCGTCGACGTCGAACCCGATGTAGCCGAGGGCGGCGAGATTCTCCTCCAGCTGGTGGACGTCCTTGCCCTTGTCACCGGTCTTGAGCGTCCGGTACATGGGCTCGGCGCCGTACATCAGGCGGACCGGCCCGCCCTCGACCTCGTACAGCCGCTCGTCCCGCCTGACGACCGAGCCGGTCGCCGCGACCCAGGTCAGGATCCCGGCGGGACCCGCGTTGATCTTCCGCTCGCCGAGGTGGCCGAGGGTGCCGTCCTGTGCGGAGCTGTTGCTGAGGTCGCCCCGGGTGACGGGAGCGGTCGCGGCGGGCAGGCCCTTCGGGTCGGCGGCACCGCCTGACCCGTCGGCCGCCCTGTCGGGCGCGGACACGGCGGTGACCGCCGCGCCGCCGCCCGCGACGGCGACGATCGCCGCGAGGGCGAGCACCAGCCGGCGCCGGGCCATCGGCCGCTCGCGCTCGCTCATCGGGCCACGCTCTCGCAGGCCTTGGCGGCCTTGTCGAACTTCTGCTTCTCCGCGCCCTGCGGTATCGGCATGGCCGCCTGCGCCCCGCCGTCGAACGTGGGGTCGGGCATGTTGAAGCCGTTCTTCCGCATGCACTTCGCGTATGCGAGCGCCTTGTCCTTGTCGGCCTGCGTCGGCTCCTTGCCGAAACCGGCGCCGCCGGCCTTGTCCTTGCAGGCCTTGAACGCCTTCTCCATCTTCTCCTTCGACATGCCGTCACCACCGATGGTGAGTCCGACGCCCTGCTCGCCCGGCTTCGGCTCGGGCACGTCGAGTCCCTGCTCGCGCAGGCACTTGCGATGCGCGAAGGCCTGGTCGGCCTTCTTGCCCTCGTCGCTCACGCTCCCGTCCTTCTGTCCGCTCCCGTCGCCGCCCGAGTCCGAGCCCGCCGCGCAGGCGGTGGCGAGCAGGGTGAGGGCGGCGGCCAGGGAGGTGGCGGCGGCGGCCCGGGTGATCCGTCGAATCGTCATGGCGTGGAGCGTGCCGCGAAGGGGTGTTTCGTTTCCCTCAGCGGTTTTGTTTACACCGGCGAAAGGTCGCTTTCGGATACACAGGACCCATGCGCGTACTGGTGGTGGAGGACGAGGCGTTTCTCGCCGAGATGATCGCCGAGGGGCTGCGCCGCGACGCGCTCGCCGTGGACATCGCGGCCGACGGCCTCGAAGCACTGCGGAAACTGCAGCTGGGGGAGTACGACGTGCTCGTCCTGGACCGGGACCTGCCCGGGATGCACGGTGACGACGTCTGCCGCCGCGTGGTCGAACAGCGGCTGATGACCCGGGTGCTGATGCTGACGGCGGCGGGAACGGTACGGGACCGGGTCGAGGGACTCGGCCTCGGCGCCGACGACTACCTGGCCAAGCCCTTCGCGTACGACGAGCTGCTCGCCCGCGTCCTGGCGCTCGGCCGGCGGGCCCGGCCCGCCCTGCCGCCCGTGCTGGAGCGGGCGGGGGTCGTCCTGGACACCGCCCGCCGTCAGGTCAGCCGGGACGGCCGCCATCTGCAGCTGTCGCGGAAGGAGTTCGCCGTCCTGGAGGCCCTGCTGCGCGCCGAGGGCGCCGTGGTCAGCGGCGAGGACCTGATCGAGCAGGTCTGGGAGGAGCACACCAGCTACCGCACGAACGCCGTACGGGTCACGCTGAGCAAGCTGCGCGCGAAGCTCGGTGAGCCTCCGGTGGTGGAGACGGTCCCGGGCTCGGGCTACCGGATCGGGTCATGAAGCGGTTCGTGGGGCGTCTCCCGAAGCGGGTCGTGACGGGGGAGCGGGCCCGGCTGACCGGCCTGTACGGCGGCCTGCTGCTGCTCGCGGGCGCGCTGCTGACGGGAGTCGTGTACTTCCTCGTCAAGGAGGGCCTCTACTCGTCGATCAGTCTGGCCGTCACCGGGACCGTACCGGCGAAGAGGCTGGAGGAACTGCCCAGCACGCATCCGACCGCGCTGACCAGCGCCGCCCCGGCCAGTCCGTTTCCCGCCACGGCCCACCCGGTGGGCCCGGTCCCCGCGAGCCCCGCCCCGAGCGCCGCGTCCGAGCTGCCCAGCGAAGTGCTCGCGATCACGCGGTCGGTCAGCGGCGCGGCGGAGTCGGCGGCGCTGGAGCGGCTTCTCACGGTGTCGTTGATCGTGCTCCTCGTGTACGCGGTGCTCTCCGTCGTGCTCGCGTGGTGGATGGCCGGCCGGGTGCTCCGGCCGGTTGCCGTGATCACGGAGACGGCCCGCAGGCTGTCGGGCGAGAACCTGCACGAGAGGATCGCGCTCGACGGGCCGCCCGGCGAGCTGAAGCGGCTCGCCGACACCTTCGACGGGATGCTCGGCCGGATGGAGGGGCTGGTCTCCGCCCAGCAGCGGTTCGCGGCGAACGCCGCACACGAACTGCGCACACCGGTGGCCGTGCAGCGCGCGGCAGCCGAGATCGGGCTCGCCGGGGACCCCTCTCCGGAGCGCGTCACCCGCATCCGGGCGAAGCTGATCGAGGTCGCGGACGACAGCGAGCGGATCATCGAGGGCCTCCTGCTCCTCGCCGCCTCCGACCAGGGACTCCGGGAGCGACGCCCGGTGGCCGTGCACGAGATCGCCCGCCAGGCGGCGGACGCGCTGGCGACGGAGGCCGCGGAACACCAGGTGACGCTGTCGGTACGGGCCCTGCCCCTGACGGTCGACGGCGACGCCGTGCTCCTCGACCGCCTGGTGCACAACCTGGTCGTGAACGGTGTACGGCACAACGTCCCCGGCGGCCGGGTCGAGGTCCGGACGGGCCCGCGAGGCGTCGAGGTGTCGAACACCGGCCCCGAGGTTCCGCCCGAGACGGTCCCGCTGCTCTTCGAGCCCTTCCGCCGCCTGACGGCACGCACCCATGCCCCCGGCGAGGGCGCGGGCCTCGGCCTCTCGATCGTCGAGTCGATCGCCCGGGCCCACGGCGCGACGACGGAGGCGTTCCCTAACCCGGACGGCGGCGGCCTGACCGTGCGGGTGCGGTTCGGCGGTGCGCGGCGGGACGGCGACCGCCCAGGGCGCGGACGCGCTTGACCGACCGCCCGGGGCGCGGACGCGCTTGACCGACGTCACATCGCCAGGGCGGAAGGGACCGACGCGGCCGGACTCGTCGACCGGCGGATCCCGTTCGACCTCGGCCTCGTCCTGGGCGCACAGGGCCGCGGCTCAAGGTCTTGCAGCCTTTCGGACGGCGTGTCAGGCGACGGCGAGCCGGTCCACCAGGAGTTCCACTCTCCACTCGGTGTGCTCCGCCGGCAGCCGTCCCGCGCGGGTCAGGGTGGCCAGCCCGTGCAGGGACGCCCAGAACGTCTCGGTGAACAGCCCCGGGTGGACGCCGTCCCCGGCGACCGCGCCGAGGCTCTCCAGCAGGGCGGCGAAGGCGTCCTTGAGTGGCTCCGGGGTGTCCTCGTGGGCGAATGCGAGGCCGCCGTCGAGCTGGAACATGGCGTCGTAGACCGCCGGGTTGCGCTCGGCGAAGTCGAGGTACGTGCGGGCGAGTGCGGCGACCCGGTCCCGGGGGTCGTCCGTGGCGGAGGTCGCGGCCCGCAGGGCAGCGGCCATCTCGGAGGCCCCCTGGAGGGCGACGGCGCCGATGATCTCGCGCTTGCCGCGGAAATGGCTGTAGAGGACGGGCTGGCTGTATTCGATGCGCTCGGCGAGCCTGCGGGTGGTGACGGCGTCCCAGCCCTGCTGCTCGGCGAGTTCGCGGGCCGTGGTCACGATGAGGCGCTCGCGGTCCGCCCGTTCGCGTTCCTTGCGCTGCTGTACCGACATGAAGGAATTCTAGCACTGCTAGACAATCGAGCGACAGCAGCGCTAGCGTTGCACCATCAGCTAGCAGCGCTAGATCCTGAGAGGGGTCATCATGCTCAACGCACTCGAGGTCTTCACCACGGTGGTCGTCGGCCTCATGGTGGGGGTGGAGTTCGCCGTCGCCTTCGTCATCAACCCGATCCTCGGCGCCCTCCCGGAGGACAGCGGCATACTCGGCCGGGCGCACGGGGGCCGGATGCTCGGCGCCGTGATGCCGTTCTGGTACATCGGCTCGCTCGTCCTCGTCGCGGTCTGGGCCGTCGCGGGATGGCGCAACCCCGGAGCGGGTCTCGTCGTCACCGCCGGCGCGCTGCTGATCCTCAGCGTGATCATGTCGGTCCTGCTGCTCGTCCCGATCAACAACCGCGGCAAGACGTGGACCCCCGACAACCGGCCCAAGGACTGGAAGGAGCAGCAGAACCGCTGGGACCGCTTCCACTACGTCCGTGTCGCCGTCATCATCGGGGCCTTCGCCCTGCTGGCCACCGCCCTCGGCTGAGCCCGCCGTGCCGACACCGCGCCGGTGGCGCACCGGGGCGTCGGAGTCGGCGGCGAGCGTCTTGCCGGCGAGTCCGGCCGGGCGGCTCCGTCCGCGCCACACGGATGCCGAAGACGCGGGCGCGGCTGGTCCAGCCGTCGACGCGGCCGTGGTGGGTGCCGACGACGAGGTGCCACGCGGGGAGACGTCCGGGGCCGCACTCCACGACCCCGGACGCCGTGCGGTCGGCGGGCCCGGCCGCCGGTCGCTCCCTCAGCCGGTCGAGCGGTCGGTACGTGCCTCCGGCGGGGCCGTGCGGGCGAAGTGACGGGCCGTGGGGACCAGCGCCGCGGCGGCCGGTACGAGGAAGCAGGCGGCGGCACACGCCGCGAGGACCGGGGTGACGCCGAAGCGGTCGATGGCGGGCGCGATCAGGGCGAGGCCGATGGGCGCGAGGCCGTAGGACACCAGGAAGTCCAGTGACGAGACCCTCGCCAGTTTGTCCGGCGCGACCTCGCGCTGGGTGGCGGTGAACCAGGGCACGTTGAACAACTCGATGCCGATTCCGGCGACGGCGTACGCCGCGACCACCACGACCGGGTGCACCGGCAGCATCAGGCTCAACGGCGCCGCACCGTACGCGCCCAGCCCGGCCAGCGCGGCCCAGCCCTGTGAGCGTGGACGCAGGCGGGCGATCACGAGAGCCCCGCCGAGCGCGCCCACGGTGTACGCGGTCATCGCCGCGGCGAGAACCCACTCGGTGCCGTAGCGGTCCCGGCTGATCAGCGGCAACGCGACGCTCGTGGCCGAATAGCCGAGCGCGATGACGGCGACGAGGGCGCCGAGTCCGGCGAGGAACCACGGGTGGCGGCGCGCCTCCCGTATGCCCTCCAGGAATTCGGTGCGGAACCCGGTGCGCGGGGACGGGCCCGAGCCGGACCCAGCGGTCGCCGCCACGTCGGGCTCCGCCTCCGCCGAGCTCGGCCGGACGCCGGCCGCCGTACCCGGCTCCGCCTCCCTCGCCCTTGTCGCCACGCCGCTCGGGGCGAACGCGGCGACCAGCCAGAGCGCTCCGATGCCGAGCAGCAGCGTACGGACGTCCAGGAACGCCGCGAGCAGCGCTGTGAGGGCCGGTCCGGCCAGCGTGGAACCGCGGACGGCCATGGTCATGGCGGCGTTGGCCTGCTGGCGTCGCCCGGCTTCCACGGTCTCCGCCGTGAGTGCCTGGAACGCCGGTCGGCAGGCGCCCTGTCCGGCGCCGGCCAGGGCCGCGGCGCATGTCATCAGGGCGAGCGACCGGCCGAGGCCCGCGGCGAGCAGGGGTGCGGCGGCGGCCGCCGCGAGTGAGGACCAGAGAACGACCGCGCGGCGGGAGTGCCGGTCGGCGAGCACGCCGCCGACGGTGACGGCGGCGAGGAATCCGGCGGTGCGGGCGGCGAGGACGAGACCGAGTCCCGCGGCGCCGAGGTCGCGGTGGAGTACGGCGAGTCCGAGGACGAAGGGGAGGGCCCAGGTCGCGAGGCCGGACGCGGTGGTGCCCGCCCACAGGCGCAGGAAGGCGGGGTCGCGGAGAACCGAACGCGGCGCTGGGGGAGGCGACTTGATCGCTGTCGGTGAGGGCGGGGTGGCCACGGTGTGCTGCTCCTCGTACGTGGGGGAGCGGTGCGATGAGCCGCCCCCGGGGTCGTTAATGAAAATGATTGCCATTACAGTACCCTTCGAACGCGGCACTCCTGCCCGGTGCACGACCACACCCATGCCCGCCCCTCCCAGACCGGAGAACCCATGCGTCACCCCGCCCGTCTCGGTATCGCCCTGACCCTCGCCCTCGCCACCGCGGGCTGCTCCACCGCGGGCGGCGGTGGGCCGGAGGCGGACGGCGAGTCCGCCGCGCGTCCCCCGTCGACCACCGGCGCCGCGCACGGCGCGGGTCAGCAGGCCTCCGTCACCAGCTGCGGCCGCCAGATCTCGCCCGCCGAGCCGCCGCGGCGGGCCGTCGCCCTGGACCAGAGCTCGACCGAGACCCTGCTCGAACTCGGTCTCCAGGACCGGATGGTGGGCACGGCCAACCTCAAGACCAAGATCCCCGCGCCGTACGCGGCCGCGTACGCGAAGATCCCCGTGATCGCCCCGAAGATCGCCACCGGCGAGCAACTGCGTGCCGCCACACCCGACTTCGTCGTCGCGGGCTCCGCCGACCTCTACACCGCGGACCGTGCCGGGACCCGCGAGGAGCTGGACGCCCTCAAGGTGCCCACCTTCGTCAGCGCCGTGGACTGCCCGCAGCACAACCCGCCCGGCCGGACCCCCTTCGAGCTGCTCTTCTCCGACTACGAGAACCTGGGCAGGCTCTTCGGCGCAGAGGAACGCGCCGGCAAGCTCGCCGCGGACCAGCGCGCCGCGGTCGCCCGGGCGGGTGCCAACACCTCCCGGCTGCGGCACGGAGCGGACCGGCCGACCGTGGTCTACCTCTACTCCGTGTTCAACGGCATGCCCTACGTGGCGGGCAGGACCGGCCTGCCCAGTGAGATGAGCCGGATCGTCGGCGCCGACAACGCCTTCGACGACGTCGAGGAGGACTGGCCCGAGGTCTCCTGGGAGGAAGTCGCCCGGCGTGACCCGGACTTCATCGTGATCGGCGACCTGTCCGAGCGGGGCCGCCCCGGCGACAGCGCCGCCGAGAAGCGGGCCACGATGAAGGCGCACCCGGTGATCTCGCGGCTGGCCGCCGTCCGCGACGACAGGATCCTCGAAGTGCCGGGCATCGAACTCGACCCCTCCGTCCGCTCCGTCCACACCCTCGGCCTGCTCGCCCAGGGCATGAAGGACCTCGGACATGCCCGCTGAGCCGCCCGCTGTCCCGCCTGCCCCGCCGACTCCGGCCGACCTCCTGCTCCCGACAGCCCGCTCACGCGGCCGTGCGGCGGACACCGCCACCTCTCCGCATCTGACACCGGGGCAGCCGGCCCCGGGCGGCCGACCCGGCGGGTTCGGCGAGCCCGCACCCCACCGCCCCGGAGACTCCCGCCGGAGAGGCCTCCGTCCCGGAGGTCCCCGCCCGGGAAGCCTCCACACCGGAGGCTCCCGCCCGGGAAGCCCCCACCGGTTCCTCCTGCTCCTCTCCCCGGCCGTGCTCCTGGGCTCGATCGCCGCAGCCGTCCGCATCGGCACCGCCGACACCGGCTGGACCGACCTGGCCCGCGTCCTCGCCACCCACCTCGGCCTGGACGTCGCACCGCTGCCCCCGCTGGTGGACTCGCTCATCTGGGACCTGCGGCTGCCGCGCGTCCTGATGGCCGCCCTCGTCGGCGCCGCGCTCGCCGTGTGCGGCACGGTGCTCCAGGCGGTCACCCGTAACGCGCTCGCCGACCCCTACCTCCTCGGCGTCTCCTCAGGAGCGTCGACCGGAGCCGTCGCCGTCGTCGTCCTCGGGGTCGGCGCGACCACGCTGGGGGTCACCGGCGGCGCGCTCGTCGGCGCCCTGCTCTCCTTCGCGCTGCTGCTGCTCCTGTTGAGGCGTACCGGCCTCGACTCCGTCCGCATCGTGCTCACCGGCGTGGTCGTCGGACAGCTGCTCACCGCGTTGACCTCACTGATCCTGATGGCATCGGCGGACGCGGACACGACGCGGGCCGTCACGCACTGGCTGCTCGGGTCGATGGCGCCCGCCCGCTGGAGCACGGTCGTGGTCTGCGCGATCGTCACCCCGCTGGGCCTGACCGTGGCATGGCTCTGTTCGAGCGCCCTCGACGGGCTCGCGTTCGGCACCGACACCGCCGCCTCCCTCGGCATCGGCGTACGGCACACCCGGATGCTGCTGCTGGTCGTGACGGCCGCGCTCACCGCGGTCGCCGTGGCCACCGTCGGGGCCATCGGATTCGTCGGGCTGATCGTGCCCCACGGTGTGCGGTTCCTCGTCGGACCGCTGCACCGGGTGCTGTTGCCGTACGCGGCACTCGCCGGCGCGGTGTTCCTCGTATGGACGGACGCGCTCGCACGGATCGCCTTCGCACCCCGCGAGGTCCCCGTCGGCGTCATCACCGCACTCCTCGGCGTACCGCTCTTCCTCCTCGTCCTGCGCAGAAGGGGCGAGCTGTGAGAATCACCGCCGAGAACCTGAGCTGGTCGGTGGCGGGCACACCGGTGGTACGCGAAATCACCGCGAGCATCGCCTCCGGCGAGACCGTGGGCCTCCTCGGCCCCAACGGTTCCGGCAAGTCCTCCCTGCTGCGCTGTCTGGCCGGGCTCCGGGCTCCCGACACGGGCGCGGTCCGGTACGACGGCGCGGCGGTGGGGGAGTGGAGCGCGCGCGGGATCGCCCGCCGTGTCGCCTACGTCGCTCAGGACTCGGGCGCCGACAGCGACCTGCGGGTCGCCGACGTCGTCGGTCTCGGTCGCACCCCGTTCCGGGACCGCTGGCGCGGAGCGGACGCCACCGATCGCGCGGTGATCGCCGCCGCCCTGGAGGTCGTCGGCCTCACCGCGCTCGCCGGCCGTTCCTGGAAGGCCCTCTCGGGCGGCGAACGGCAGCGTGCCCACATCGCCCGCGCGCTGGCCCAGCAGCCGTACGCACTGCTGCTCGACGAACCCACCAACCACCTCGACGTGAGACACCAGCTCGAACTGATGGAGCTGCTGACGGGCACCGGCCGGACCGTCCTCGTCGCCCTGCACGACCTGTCGCTCGCGGCCCGGTACTGCGACCGGCTCCTGCTCCTGCACCACGGCCGGCTGGTCGCGGCCGGCACTCCCGACACCGTGCTGACGACCGATCGACTCGCCGAGGTGTTCGAGGTCGACGCCGAACTGACCCGCGACTCCCTGGGGCACCCGGTGGTCACGTACCGCCGGCCCCTCGGCGCGTCCGACCGTCCGGTGCCGCCCCCACCCACCCGCTGAAAGGACACGACCATGACCCCTCCCTCACCCACCCCCGTCGAACCTCCGTCCGGCAGCACGCTCCCCGCCGCCGTCCTCAGCGCCCCCGCCCTCTCGTCCTCGCTCTCCGTCGACAGGCTCATCACCGCCGCGCTGGCCGGCGGGCACGGCCCGCTCCCCGCCGGACTCACCGCGACCAGCGTGTTCTGGATCCACCACGGAACCCGCCTGGCCGGCGGCGACACCACCTACCTCAACCAGTACGTCCTGGTCCGCGTCGGCGGCACCTTCGGCGGCTGCGCGTTCGAGGCCGGCGAACTCACCCCGGCGGTCTGCGGCGACTTCTCCGGTACGCCGCTCGACGTCCTGCTGCGCGAGGCACCGAACCCGCTGCGGATCGCCGCTCTCGACGCCTACCTCGCCCACACGCGACCGCACGGGGTCGCCGCCGAACACGGGGACGCCGAGCCGGTCAGCCTCCCGAGCGGCACTCCGGAGATCCGCGCGAGGGCCCGCGACGCGGCCATCGCCGGTCTGCTCGACATCGAGAGGGGCGCGAAGGTGGGCCTCATCGGTGTGGTCAACCCACTGGTCGCGGCGATCCGCGAGCGCGGCGGCGAGCCCCTGCCCTGCGACTTCAACCTCCGGACCACCCAGTGGGGCGACCCCGTCACCGACGACATGCACGAGGTGCTCGACCGCGCCGACGCGGTCGTCGCCACCGGAATGACGCTGAGCAACGGCTCGTTCGACACGATCCTGGACCGCTGCCGCCACCGCGGCATCCCGCTGATCGTGTACGCGCAGAGCGGCGGCGCCGTCGCCCGCGCCTTCCTCGGCTCGGGCGTGACCGCCCTGTCGGCGGAGCCCTTCCCCTTCTCCCAGTTCAGCGCCGAGGAGACCGTCCTGTACCGCTACCGCGCGGAGGGCGGCGCATGACCGCCGCCGCACACCGGGGCGCCACTCCACCCGCGACCCACCCGGCCGCGCCCGACGCCGAGCCCGGAGCCGCCGTGGACTCCGGCCGTCACCTCACCGGTACCGGCCACGCCCCCTGCCACCACGGAGAGCTCCTCCAGGGCGTCTTCCTCGACGCCGACGGACGCAGGTGCGCGGGCCTCGTCACCCTCCCCCTGGCCGGCCCGGGCAGCCGGGCCGAGTTCACCCGTCGGCCCGGCACACCGCCCGAGGCGCTCGCCGTCGTCCCCGCCGACCGCGGGAAAGCCGCACGAGCCGCGGCCCTCGCGGTGACGGAGTGCGCCCGGCGGACCGGACTGCCGCCCAGCGGCGGGCGGTTGCGGCTCACCGGTGACGTACCCGTGGGCCTCGGCATGGGCAGTTCCACCAGCGACGTCATCGCGGCGGTCCGCGCGGTCGCCGACTCCTACGGGCTCCGCCTCGCCCCCGAGGCCGTCGCCCGCCTCTCCGTCCGCGCGGAACGGGCCAGCGATCCCTTGATGCTCGACACCCGCCCGGCCCTGTTCGCCCAGCGCGAGGGCCGGATCCTTGAGGTCCTGGGTCCGGCCCTCCCGCCCCTGGCCGTCGTGGGCTGTCTCCTCGGCGGGGGAGCGCCCGTCGACACCCTCGCCCTGCCCGTACGGGAGACCACCGACGCCGACGTCCGGGAGTACGCGCGGCTGCGCACCCTGCTGCGCCGCGCGATCGCCACGGGAGACGTACGACTCCTGGGGCAGGTCGCCACGGCCAGCGCGCGACGAGGCCAACACGTACTGAAACACCGGGAGTTCGGCGATCTGGTCGCGATCGCCCGGCGGTCCGGTGCGGTGGGCGTGCAGATCGCGCACAGCGGCGCCGTGGCAGGCGTCCTCTTCGACCCGGCAGCACCCGGGGACCCGCGTCAGCGCCTCCGTGCCTGCCGCCACGCCCTGGACGCCCACGGGATTCCCACCACCCGCACCTTCACCACCATCCCCTCGCTCACCACCAAGGAGTGCCTCGATGGACCAGCACATCGCCGAGGCGATCGGCCGGCCCGACCTGATACGTCTCGACGACCGTCTCGTCTGCCTTCGCTTTGAGACGATGAAGGTGGTCTCCGCGCTCGCCGCCGTGCGCCACCTCCTCGACACCGGAGCCGTACGTCGCGGCGACACACTGCTCGACAGCTCCAGCGGAATCTACGCGTACGCCCTCGCCCTGGCCTGCCACCGGCACGGCATGCACTGCCACGTCGTCGGCTCCACGACCGTCGACAGGACGCTGCGCACCCAGCTCGCCGTACTCGGCGCCACGCTCGAACAGATGGAACCCTGCGACGACCTGAAACTCGACCAGAAGCGGCGCGTGGAACGCGTCCACGAGATCCTCGCCGCACACCCCGAGTACCACTGGATGCGGCAGTACCACGACGACATCCACTACCTCGGCTACCGCGGCGTCGCCGACCGCATCCGCGAGGCGACGGGCACGGACCGGCTCACCGTCGTCGGGGGAGTCGGTTCGGGCGCCTCCACCGGTGCCCTGACCCGCTACCTCCGCGGCGCGCCGGACACCGCCCCGCCCGGCGGCCCGACGGACACCCGGCCCGGATCCGCCCCGGCCGACGTCGCACTCGTCGGCGTCCAGCCCTACGGCAGCCTCACCTTCGGTGCCCAGCACACCTCCGACCCCGAGATCATCATCGCGGGCATCGGAAGCTCGATCCCCTTCGGAAACGTGTCCCACGAGCTGTACGACACCCTCCACTGGATCTCGTTCGACGCCGCCCTGTCCGGCGCCGTCGACCTCCTGCGCCGCCACGCCGTCTTCGCGGGCCTCTCGACCGGCGCGGCCTACCTCGCCGCCCGCCATGAACGCGACCGCGCCCCCGACCGCACCGTCCTCTTCATCGCTCCCGACACCGGCCATCGGTACACCGACAGCGTCTACACCCGCCACCGCGAAGCGACCCCCCTCGCCGGCCTCGCCCCCCGGGACATCGCCGACCAGGCCGAACTCGCCCTTCCCTGGTCCCGGATGCCCTGGAACCGCACCCCGGTGGCCGCGTCGGAGGCGGTGAGCGGCGACGGCGTCCCGTGAGCCGGTGCCGGGCGGACAGGCCCGCCGTACACGGAGGGCCGTCGCGTCGTCAGATGCCGCAGCTGGACGCGGACCAGAAGCGGCCGGCCCGGTGGTCGACGTGGGCGTGGTCGCCGTGCCCGGGGTACCCCGGGCCGAGGATCCCGTTGAAACCGTGGTTACGGGCCTGCTGGGCCAGTCGGCACAGCGAGTGGGGTCCGGCGCCGAGGTCGGCCGCGTCTCCGTAGAGGTGGCGGCTCGAGGCGGCGCCCCCGACCGCGTTGTTGCAGGCCTGACTGCGGAAGCCGCTGGTGACGCGGATGCTCTGGTCCCCGAGGGCGTGCCGCAGGGCCTCCAGTTTCCACATGGTGCGCAGGGCGTTGGACTTGGCGGTGGCCGCGCTCACGGCGCCGCCGGCCCAGGTGGTGTTGCAGTTGTTCAGCTCGGCGTAGGAGAAGTGGGCGGGGGTGCAGTCGTCGTCCTGGAGCGCGTAGATCTTGCTGAAGGTCGCGGGGCCCGCGACACCGTCGGCGGCGAGCCCGTAGGCGGCCTGGAAGCGCTGGACGGCAGCCGCCGTTCCGGGGCCGTAGGCGCCGTCGATCGCCAGCACCCCGCCGTAGCCCGGGTACCCGGCCACACGGATCTGCAGCGCGGTGACGTCGGCGCCGGAGGCGCCCTGGGAGAGGGTGCGCGACCAGGTGTAGCAGCCGTCGGCCTGAGCGGTGCCGGCGGTGGCGACCACCCCACCCAGGGAGGCGGTCATGATCATGACAAGTGTAAGAAGCAGCCGGAACGGCAGGGAACGCGGGGGGCGTCGGGACATCGATCCTCCATGGCCTCACGAATCAGGGGTGACCCAGGGGTGAGAGTCCCCCCGAGACTGACGGCCCGGTCGACGCGCGTCAACCACGCCGGAGCGGGCGTCATTTGTCGAGCCAATGACGCCCGCGTGAACGGGGGGCGGGCCCCTGCCGCCACCACCGAGGACGCCGGAGGGCGTGTCAGGGGCGTCGTGAGCCGCTCACCCCTGTCTCACAGGCGCTTCGCGCTGCGCAGTGTCTTGGCGTAGTAGCCGTTGCCGTCGAGCCGGGAGACGCCGCCGATGTCGCCGATCGTCGGGCCGTTGACCTCCTCGCGGCTGGAGATGAAGATCAGGTGCCCCTCGGTGTCGTGGCCGAGGACCATGCCCACGTGGTCCAGGCGCGGCCCGGTCCGGGCGTCCAGCTTGAAGAAGACGAGGTCGCCCGGCTGCAGCTGGTCGATCGCCGCGGGGCGGTCCTGCTCCGTGATGCCGGTCAGCGGCAGGACGTCCACCCCCTGCTTGGAGCGCGCCATGCCGTTCGCGGTGCGCGGCAGCCCGTCCCCGGAGGTGTCCGACGCCATCAGCGGGTACCGCGCACGGTAGCCGAGCACCATGCGCATATAGCCCGAACAGTCCAGGGACCGGGCCCGCATGGGCTCCGGCGTGCCGACCGCGCCGTTCCGGAACGCGTACGGGATGCCGAGGTAGTCGTAGAAGTCGGACTGCTCCAGACGCAGGTCCCCGCCCTCCGCCCCCGAGGTGTTCAGCGGCCCGAAGTTCGCGTCACCCGCGAAGACGACGCCCTTTCCGTCCTTCTGCTGCCGCGCGCCCGCCACGTACTGGGACGCGAACGCGAAGACGTCGTCCTCCGTGCTGCCGGCGACCTCGGCGTACCACGCCTTGAACCACTTCTGCGTCTCCGCGCCCTTGACCCAGGGCCGGGGCATCAGCCGCACCCAGTCGGTCGTCGACACCTTGGACGCCGTGGACGTCGGCTCGGCGAAGGTCCGTGCCGGACCCGTCAGTTTCGCCGTGCGCGCCCCGTCGGTCAGTACCGCCTCGACCTGGCCGTCGGCGCCCCGGAGTACGCTCCGGGCCGGGTTCTCGTGCCGGGTCCACCGCTCCTCGCCCGTGGGCCAGGACGCCGTGGCCTTCCCTCCGGCCCCGGCGAGCACTCCGACGTCGCGCACCTCGGCGACGCCCCGCACCTCCTGCTTGCGCAGTTCGAGCGTGAGGTATCCCGAGGTGCCCACGAGCCCGAGGACCACGAGGCCCGTGACGAACGGGCGTGTCTTCTTCTTCCCAGCCATGGTGGTTCCTCGATTCTCAGGCGGTGGGCATGACGCTGAGCAACAGGCCGGCGACGACGATGCAGGCCATCAGGGAGACGGAGGCCGTCGCCAGAAGGGTGGGGCCCTTGGGCTGGCGGACTGCTCCTGGACGACGGGCAGCACGGCGACGACGGTCAGTCCCAGCCCGGCGGCCACGCTCTGCTTCTCCTCGGGATCGGAGGAGGCGAGCGAGGCGTAGCCGGCGGTGGCCACCCGGCCGTTGTAGTCGTCGCCGACGAGGGTGCCGCTCACGCCGGGGTACCCGCGCGAGCCGGGCTCCTTGGCGCGGACCGGGTGCTGTTCGGTGCGTTCGGCGGCCTGGTCGGACAGCCGCTTCATCTGCCGGTGGAGGAAGGAGAGCTCCTGGCGCTCCTGGTCGGAGTTGAGCGCCTCCACGTGCTCGAACCCGGCCGTGCCGAGGATCTCACCGTCACGCGCCACGACCGCCATGGTCCGGAAGGGGCCGAGGTTGATGGCGGGCACGGACAGGCTGCTGGACGCGATCAGCAGCTGCTGAGGCCGGTCTCGCCAGTCGAGCACGGCCATGGTCATCAGACGTACGTCGCCGGTCCCGAGCCGCACCATGCGGGGCGTCAGCGCCTCGGCGCCGGTGAGCACGTCCTTGTCCAGCCAGCCGAGAGGAATCGTCTCTCCCCGGGTGGCGAGCACGTCCGCGCTCTCCAGGTCCACCACCGTGGTGCCGGTCCACTTCTGGTACGTCCGGCCGAGGTCGGACAGGATGCGCTCGGGTGCCACCGGCCTGCCCGCGCTCAGCGCCGCGGCGGTGCGCTGGAGGTCGGCGACCCGTTCGTCGACCGAGGCGCGCAGCGCGATGGCCCCGTCCTCCGCGAAGTACCGCTGCGAGGACAGCACCGCCTGCGGCGCGGCCGACTCCTCGCCCGGTTCGAGCACCCTGACGGTCAGACCGGCGAGCGCGAGGACCAGGACGCACAGGAGCGCGATGGGCGGCCGGATCCCGCCGAGGAGCGGCATGTCCGCGCGCCGGCGGCTCCGCCGCCGGCCTCCGCGCACGGAATACGCGGCTCTGCTCGATGTCACTGGTGCTCTTTCCTGAAGTCCTGCGGCCGTGGCTCCCGGAGGGGCCGGCGACGGAGCTGGCGCGGGGACGCCGAGGGCGTCGCCGGCGCCGGGACGGTTCGGGGAGACCGCGGGGCGGGTTCGCCCGGCGGCGGTACGTGGTCGGGTGCCGGTGCTCAGTCCGCCAGGGAGAGCTCGGCCAGACCGTCGCCCCCGGAGCTCCCCGGTTGAACAGGAAGCCCCGTGTGCGGTCGGCGGCGAGCCGGTAGCGGGCGAGCCGGTCGGCGGACAGCTCACCGGGATCGGCGAGCATGTGCTCGACGTCGACCAGCCGATGGCGCCCTCCTCGGTCAGCCCGGTGGGGGAGGAGTGCCGGGCCACCAGGTTGCCCAGGCTGTACGCCACCCAGGTGCCGTTCAGCTTCTGTATCGGCTGCACCACATGCGCGTGATGACCGATCACGAGGTCGATCCCGGTCTCTTTGGTGATCCGCTCGGCGAGCTGCAGCTGGGGGGCGCTCGGCTCGTTGTAGTCCTCCAGGCCCCAGTGGAGCGAGAGGATCACCACTTCGGCGCCCTGCTGCCGAGCCCGGGCCTCGGCCTTCTTGATCTCGGCCGTGCCGATCCGGTTGAAGGCCCAGCGCTCCTTCTGGGGCGTGGGATTGAGGAAGGACTCCCACGAGTATGCGAGGTGGGCCACCTTGACGCCCTTCACGTCGCGGATGTTGGTCTTCTCCGCCTCCGCGGGCGTACGGGCCGAGCCGGCGTGGCCGAGCCCGACCTCGTCCATGGCGTCCAGGGTGCGGCGGACGGCCTCGAGACCGTGGTCGTAGGTGTGGTTCGAGGCGGTGGAGCAGGTGTCGTACCCGACGTCCTTCAATGTCGTGAGGATCTGCGGCGGCACCCGGAACTCCGGGTACCCCTCGAACGGGCCGCGCGGTGTGCCGACGGGGGTCTCCATGTGGCAGATGGCCAGATCGGCCTTGCTGATCACGGGACGCACACCTGCCATCAGCGGGCCGAAGTCCAGCCCGGCGCTCCCCTTGCCCGTCTTCTTCGCGTCCTTGGCGGCCTGCTGGACGAGTTCGGGGGCGCCGGTACGGAAAGTGCCCTGGCGCACCACAGGAGTTCGCCGCAGGGCCCATGGAACCGCCGACCGGAAGCAGGCTCACGACAAGAGCCACGAACGGGCTCGCGCCCGCGGTCGCGTAGGGGAATCAGTCGAGGCAGAACTCGTTGCCCTCGACGTCCTGCATCGTGATGCACGACTCGTTGACGCCGTCGGCGCGTTGCGTCAGCACGTGTCGCGCGCCGAGCGCCGTCAGCCGTGCGCATTCGGCCTCGAGCGCGGCCAGCCGCTCGTCACCCACGAGCCCGGCGCCGGCCCGCACACAGAGATGCACCCGGTTCTTGACGACCTTGCCTTCGGGAACTCGCTGGAAGAGCAGGCGCGGGGCCACTCCCGAGGGGTCCGTGCACGCGAAGTAGATCTCGTCCCCGGGCGGCAGCGAGCGGTGGTACTCCTCCCACGTGGCGAAGCCCTCCGGGACCGCCGGTGTGACGTACCCCAGCACCTCGCACCAGAAGTCGGCGAGGCGCGCGGGTTCCGCGCAGTCGAAGGTCACTTGGAACTGCTTGATCGTTGACATCGGCGCACGGTAGCAGGGGCTCTGCCGGTCACCGGGGGAACCGACGGGCCGCACCTCGGCTCACGGCCATTGTCAGACCCTCGCGAGAGGATCTCCTCATGACGACGATTCCCGCCGAAGAGGCGCTGTCCGGCGTGTCCGGCCAGCCCGCCATGTCCGACCGCGCCGCGTACGAGGCCGCTCTCCAGCGGCTTCGTGAGGCCTCGCAGTGCTACTACGGGGACGGCGACAGCGCGATGGACGACACCTCGTACGACCGGCTTCGGCTCGCCGTCCTGGCCTGGGAGGAGGCGCACCCGGCGGAGGTCTCCCCGGACAGCCCCACCGGCCTGGTGGCCGACGGTGCCGCCCCGGCCGGGGACGTCGCCCACACCACCCGACTGCTGAGCCTGGACAACGTCTTCGACGCCGAGGGCCTCGTGGCGTGGGGCGCCTCCGTGGAGCGCCGTCTCGGCCGCGCGCCGGCCGGTGGATTCACCGTCGAGCCGAAGATCGACGGAGCGGCCGTGGCCGCCCGCTACCGCGACGGCCGCCTCGTGCAGGTCATCACCCGCGGCGACGGCAGGCACGGTGAGGACGTCAGCCATGTGATCGGCCAGATCGACGGATTGCCCGAGCAGCTCGCCGAGCCGGTCACCGTCGAGGTCCGCGGCGAGGTCGCGTTCACCCAGGAGCAGTTCGAGACGGCGAACGAGGTCCGCACCGCCCATGGCGCCCAGGTCTTCGTGAACCCCCGCAACGGCACGGCGGGCACGCTGAGGGCGAAGGGCCGTCCGTACCGGCTCCGCATGACGTTCTGGGCGTACGGAGTGGTGGAGCTGGACGGCGTACCGTTCCTGCCGGCGGGAGCGACGCACGCCGAGGCGCTGGCAGCGGTGGCCGACGCCGGGGTGCGGACGACCGCGGCCTCCCCGGCGGGCCTGCTCGTCGTCTCCGACCTGGCCGCCGCCCAGGCGCAGGCCGATGCCGTCGCCGCGATGCGTACGGACCTTCCCGTAGGAATCGACGGCCTGGTCATCAAACTCAACGACACGGCCGAGCAGGAGGCGGCCGGGCTCGGTTCCCGGTTCCCGCACTGGGCCATCGCGGTCAAGCTGCCCGCGATCGAGCGCCAGACGGTGCTCGAGGACGTCGTCTGGGAGGTCGGCCGCACCGGCGTCCTGGCCCCCACCGCGATTCTCACGGCAGTCGAGATCGACGGATCGACGGTCACCCGTGCCACCCTGCACAACCCCGCGGACATCCGCCGCCGCGATCTCCACATCGGGGACACGGTGACGGTGTACAAGGCGGGCGACATCATCCCGCGCGTCCAGGCGGCGGTCGTCCCGCTCCGCCCGGCCGGAGCGACGCCGGTGCCCCTGCCCGACGCGTGCCCCCGCTGCGGTGGCGAGATCAACACGGCCCAGGAGCGGTGGCGCTGCGCGAAGGGCACGGCGTGCGCCCTCCCGGCCCTGATCGAGTACGCCGCCGGGCGCGAGATGCTCGACATCGACGGCCTCGGCAGGACGTACGTGGCGGCCCTGGTCGAGTCGGGCGACGTCCGCGACGTCGCGGACCTCTTCACGCTGACCGTCGAGCAGCTGACGACCGCGTCCGGCAGCGCGAAGCGGGGCGTCAAGCTCGCCGAGCAGATCACGGCCGCGAAGGACCGCCCCCTCAACCGCGTCTTCTGCGCCCTGGGAGTGCTCGGTACCGGGCGCAGCATGTCCCGCCGGATCGCCCGGCACTTCCGCACCATGGACGCGATCCGGCAGGCCGACGCGACCGAGATGCAGGACGTGGAGGGGATCGGCCCGGAGAAGGCTCCCGTCATCGTCGAGCAGGTCGCGGCGCTGGCCTCGGTGATCGACAAGCTGACGGCGGCCGGCGTCAACATGAGCGAGCCCGAGGACCCGTCGGCGGCCCAGGGCGGCGGTCCGCTGGAAGGCAAGGTCGTCGTGGTCACCGGCAAGATGTCGGGCCCGCTGGACGGCTTCGGCCGCTCTGAGATGAACGCCCTGATCGAGAAGGCCGGAGGCCGCGCGGGAAGCAGCGTCAGCGCGAAGACGTCCATCCTCGTGGCGGCCCCGTCCGCGAACGGCAAGCCGAGCTCGAAGGCGGTCAAGGCCGCCGAACTCGGCATGGAGGTCCTCACCCCGGAGGCGTTCGCGGAGCGGGTCGCCGACTACCTGACCTGAGGGGCCGCATCCCTGATGGCCCGATGGGCTGATGGACCGATGAGCTGATGGGGGCGGGGCGCGGCGATGCGCCGCGCCCCCGCCCCGCCGGGAGGCGACGATGACATCTCGTGCCGAAGCCGCGGAGTCCCCGAACCACCCGGGCGCGGCACCTCGCGCTCCGCCGTCGCGCTTGGGCCCGTTCCACCGCCGTCGCCCCGACCGGATGCCCGACGACCGATGAGTTCGCACCCCGCACCCGGTCTACCCTGCACCACCCACGCACCCAAGGAGCGGCAGATGACCGAAACGACCTTCGACCTCGGGCCGCAGGCTCGCGTCGTGGCCCGCCTCGCGGCGGCCGTCCCCGACGCGAGCCTCGCCGACCCGACGCCGTGCCCCGACTACGCGGTCCGGAACCTCCTGGGCCATCTCACGGGACTCGCCGTGGCCTTCCGCGACGCGGCGCACAAGGACCTGGGGCCCACGACGAACACGTCCCCCGACACGGCCGTGCCCTCCCTTCCGGCCGACTGGCGCGAGGCGCTCCCGCGCGTGCTGGACGAACTGGCCGAGGCCTGGCGGGATCCGTCCGCCTGGACGGGCATGACCCGTGCGGGCGGTGTGGACCTGCCCGGCGAGATCGCCGCGGCGGTCGCCGTCGACGAACTGGTGATCCACGGTTGGGACCTGGCCCGGGCCACCGGCCAGGAGTACAGCCCCGACGAGACGGCCCTGGGAGCCTCGCACGCGTTCCTGCTGGCGGCCGCCGCGGACGAGAGCCGCGGCGGAGGCATCTTCGGAGCCGTGGTGCCCCTCCCGGACGACTCGCCGCTGCTGGACCGGGCGGTGGGCCTGAGCGGCCGGGACCCGAGCTGGAAGCCACCGGCGGGCCGGTGACCCGCGCGGCCCGTTGGCCGGCGCGCCCGGTGAACACGGCGAAGGCGGTCCAGAGGCTCGTGGAGAAGACCGGGGCGGCGACCACGCGGCGGTGCCGACGAGATCGGCGAACAGGGACCAGCAAGCCGCCCGAGCAGACGGTCGACGCTCGTGACGGTGAGCGCGCCGACCAGTCCACCGCCGCCGAGTGCGGCGGAACAGCGGGCCGTACGCGCGGACCGCCCGCGCGCACCCGCCCTGGCCCGACCGGCGTGACGCCGGATGTCCCCCCGTACGAGGGCTGTTCATCCCTGCCCCGAGGCCCCACCATGCTCCTGACTACTCGTGCGTAACACGTCGTAGGGGGAAGTGTGTTGAAGTCCGGTTCCCGGATCGCCGCCAGGATCGCCGTCCCGGTGCTCGTCACCGTCGTGTCCTTGCTCGTGCCGACCGCCACGGTCCGGGCCGAGCCGCCCGCCCGCGGCACGGTCGCCCGCACACCGGTCGTGTTCGTGCACGGCTACAACGCCGACCCCGGCGTATGGGGCGGCCTGCGCGAGGACTTGAGGGCCGACGGATACACGGACGCCGAACTCTTCTCCTTCGGCTACGACACGCACCGCTCCGTGAACGAGGTCCTGTCCGGCCAACTCGCCGCGTACATCGAGGAGGTGAAGAGGCGGACGGGCGCCGCCCGCGTCGACCTCGTCGCCCACTCCTTCGGTAGCCTCGTCACCCGGTGGTACACCAAGTACGACCCCGCCGGCCAGGCCTCGGTCGCCCACTGGGCCTCCCTCGCCGGCCCCAACCACGGCACGAGCACCGCGTGGGCCTGCGCGCTGTGGGACCAGGCGTGCCGCGACATGACGCCGGGCTCGTACGTACAGAAGGGCCTCGCGTCGGGCGACGAGACGCCCGGGACCGTGCGCTACGCCACCTGGTGGTCCGACTGCGACGAGGTCATCAACCCCGACAACAGCGTCCCGCTGACCGGCGCCACGAACAACGCCGCGGGCTGCCTGGCCCACAACGACCTCCTCGGGGACGACACCGTCTCCCGGGGTGTCCGCGCGTTCCTCCGGACGACAACGACGTGAAGCGGGCCGGTGCTTGACCCTCACGTGGCGTCAGGCCGCATAGTCGGTGCCGTGGAAGATCATTGGACCGTGGGACGCGTGGCCGAGCTGTCCGGCGTGAGCGTCCGCACGCTGCATCACTATGACGAGATCGGGATCGCCCGGCCCTCGACACGGACGGCGGCCGGGTACCGGGCCTATTCGGCGGACGACGTGGAGCGCCACGTGACCGCGGTGGAGCCCTCGGCGGTCATGCGCGGACAGCGGCCCGCCGGCTCCGCGCCCTGTCTGGCCGCCGCAGCGGAGGGCCTGCCGTTCGAGGACCGGTCCTTCGACGTGGCGATGGCCGTCTCCACGGTCCACCACTGGGGGGACCCGATGGCGGGACTGCGCGAGATGCGGCGCGTGGCGCGTCGCGTGGTGGTGCTCACCTTCGACACGGACGAGCCCGGTTGGCAGGACCGGTTCTGGCTCACCCGTGACTACCTACCGGAGTTCGCCGCCGTCCTCGACGACTTTCCGTCGCTCGGCGACATGGCGGCCGCGATCGGCGCCCGGGCCGAGCCGGTGCCCGTCCCGTGGGACTGCGCCGACGGCCTGTTCGAGGCGTACTGGCGCCGACCGGACGCCTACCTGCAGACACACGTGCGCCGTGCGATGTCGGTGTGGACGAGGGTGGGGCCGGAGGCCGAGCAGCGGGCGGTACGACACCTCCGCGATGACCTCGACTCGGGCAGGTGGGCCGAGCGGAACGGCGACCTCACCGGCCTCGACGCAGCGGACCTGGGTCTCCGCCTGCTCATGGCCTGAGCGGAGACCAGCCGGGGAACCGGGCGGAGACCAGCCGTGGCCTGAGGGCAGACATGCGGCCGCCCGCACCTCACGTCTTCCGGTGCGGGCGGTACATGCGACGGAGAGCCTAGGCCTCGAGGATCCTGCGCTTCTGTTCCTCGAACTCGGCGTCGGTGAGTACGCCCTGGTCCTTGAGCTCGCCGAGCTGCTTCAGCTGATCGATCTTGCTCGTCATGTCGGAGCCCGCCGGCGCGGGCGCGGCGGCAGGCGGCGGCGGCGGAGGCGGCGCCGCGTACTGCGGTTCCTGCTGCGCGGCCCACCGCCCCTGCTGGCGGCGGCTGACCCGATTGGACACGGCGGTTGCGGTTCCGGCGACGACGGCCGTACGCGCGACCCCGCGGAGGAGGCCTGGCATGGAAGTTCCCTTCTTTCCTCGACTGACGTCGGCCGACGGTCAGCCGGCGTCGTCCGTGCTGTCGAGCGCGGCCATGAGGGCGGGCACCGGGATCCGTCCGGAGGCGACCACCTGGGCGCCGCCACGGCTCAGCGCCGCCGCGAAGGGCGCGGCCCACCGGTTCTCGTAGACGAGGATGCCGGCGGAACTGCCCGGCTGCAGAGCGCTCGCCGCCTCTTCGAGGTCGTCCTGACCGATGAGTCCGGAGGACACCCCCTCGAAGACGGCCAGATCGAGCTCACCGTCACCGGTGAGGTCGGCGATCTCCAGTCCGCTCACGGAGCCGTCCTCCTCCTTCCTCACGAACGTCAGGTCGAGGATGCGGATCAGGCCACGGTCCACGAGATCGACCAGGAGGGGCAGACCCTCGCCGGTCATTCGGTTGCCCGGAAACTCCACGATCAGGTAGTCGATCGGTCCCAGCTCTTCGGCTTCGTCGTTCACGGCGTAACCCCTGGTGTCGTGGCTCTCTCAGTGGCTCCATTGCATCACCGGGCGGGGCCGCGCGCATGTCGGTACGACGGCACCCCGGCTCACCGGGACCGGCGCGGGACGACCGCCTCCTTCTTCGCTCCTGTCGAGGCGGCGAGGGCGAACCGCGCCCCGGACCACGGGACGCGGAGTTCCGCGGAAAACCGTTGGCGGGCACACGGCGACCGTTGCTAGCCTCGCGGAGGCCGTGCGAGAGAACGAGGAGGTGGTACCCGTGAACGCAGTATCGACATGGGTGCTCCCCTCCGTGGTCACGGCCGGGCGATAGGTCGTCCGGGAGCGCCGTTCAGCAGCTCTCCCGAAAGGCACGACCGTGCACTTCACCTCCGAACAGCACCTCGACGACGGCGTCCTCGAGCGCGCGTTCACCCTCGGCGATATCCCCGGCACCCTGTGGACGTCTGGTTCCGCACCGGCTCCGCTCGTCCTGATGTCGCACAACAACGGCCTGCCCATGGCCGACCCCCGGCTGGTGGCCCGAGCCCGTCACACCGCGTCGCGCGGCTACGCGGTGGCGACCATCGACGCCGCCGGGTGCGGCGACCGGCCCCGCTCCGCCGCCGACGAGGAGCTCCGGGCCGAACTCCGGCGGGCGATGCGGGCCGGTGAGCCGGTCGACGAGATCTTCGAGTCCCTCATCGGCCCGCTGGTCGCGAACGCGGTCCCGGATTGGCGGACCACCCTGGACGCCGTCCTCGAGCTGCCCGAGGTCGGTGACCGCGTCGGGTACTCAGGAGGGTGGACCGCCCTCGGCATCCGGCTGGCGGTGACCGAGCCCCGCATCGCGGCCGCGGGCTTCTTCGCCGGGGGATTCGTGCCCCGCGCCCAGCGCGAGGAGGCCCGGCAGGTCACCATTCCCCTGCTGTTCCTGCTGCAGTGGGACGACGAGGGAAACCCCCGGCAACGGGCCCTGGACCTGTTCGACGCGTTCGGCAGCGAGGAGAAGACGCTCCACGCCAATCTCGGCGGGCACACCGGCACCCCGTGGTTCGAGCTGGAGGACGGCTGCCGGTTCCTGGACCGCCACCTCAAGTGACGCCGGAGCACCCGGCCGGCGGCGGGCGGTAGCCGATGCCGTACGGCCCGCCGCCGTCGAGGATGGGCCCCGGCCCTCGTCGGCGGCGGTGGGCCGCGAGCGCCTCGCCACGGGCGGCCGGGCTCGGCGCCCGCGTCAGCGGCAGTCGTACGTGAACGACGCGGCCGCCGCGTGGGCGCTGGGGGAGATGACCACGAGCCGCGCCTCGGCACGGTGTGTCCCGGGCCCGTGGAAGGTCCACAGGAGACGGAGGCTCGCCTCCTTCTGCCCGCGGGCCAGCTTCTCCGTCAGGAGCCCGGACCGGGTTCCGTCACTCCGCTCCCAGCGGTACGTGACGGTGCCCGGGCGCCCGTCCGTGCGCACCACGCCCCTCACGTTCGCCGTGCCGTCGCAGCCGAGCGCGTTCCCCGGGGCGCTGACGTGGACGTCCCGCACCGCGACGCCGGGACCGAACTGCCGCCAGGCGAGGAAGAGCAGGACGGCGATCAGCACGACGGCGGCGAAGGCGTAGCGCCGGGGCCATCGGGAGCGGGCGGGACGCGGCGCCGGGACGCCGGGGAGCGTGCCGTGCCAGATCTCCACCATCGTGGGACTGTTCTCGGCCCGTCGGAGGGCCGCCGTGGTCACGCCGGGCCCGAACCGCAGCACGTCGCCTTCCACCCGGTCCGGTGTCGCGTCCGCCGTCGGACGCTCCAACCAGTGGCTGCCGAGCTCGGTGGCGCTGTAGTCGTCGTCGTTCATGAGATCGTGCACCGCCGGATGAAGATCTGCTGCAGGGAACCGCCGTTCGGGGCGGAGGGGTCCGTGGTCGCGCGCAGCCCCCAGTAGCATCCGGTGCCGCGGACGTCGTGGGCGAGCGTGAGGGTGTACCGGGTGGCCCCCTCGCGCTGGTAGGTGTCGGAACCGTCGGGCGCGCCCGGCGCTCCCTTCTCGTCCCCGGTGAACCACTCGACGAGGATCGTCACCGGCCCGGTGCCGTCCGTCGTGACCTCGACCGAGCCCGAGGCGGTGGTCGGCCCCGTCTGGCGCAGGCTCGTGACGGAGACCGAGGTCACGGCGACGGGTGGGGTGGGGGGAGTCGTGGTCGGGGTGGGCGGGGACGTGGTCGGGGTGGGCGTCGCCGAGCTCGACGTGGCGGTCGGGGGAGAGGTCACGGTCGGCGTCGTCGCGTCGTCGGTGGGAGGCACGTCGGAGGTGGCGCTCGGCCCGGTGCTGCCGGAGGGGGTCGGTGCCGAAGTCGTCGCGGTCGGGGAGAGTTCCGGGCCGGAGGGCGACACCGACGGCGACGGTGGTGCGGTGGTGACCCCGGGCGGGGACGTGTCCGGCCCGGTGCTCGTCGTCGCGAAGGCCTGGGCGGCTCTGTCGCCGTTCGCCTCCTCGCCCCCGGACCGTGCGGCGAGGGCGAGCAGCAGTGCCAGGACGAGCGCGGCCGCACCCGCCGGCACCCCGCGGGGGAGACGACGCCACCGGGGGCGCGGGGACGGGGTCGGCAACGTGGTGGTGGCGAGCGCGGTCGTGCCCTCCGACACACCTCCTCCGGAGGAGGGGAGGAGCAGCGGCAGGAGCGCGGCCAGCGCCGCCAGCCGTCCCCGGCCGCGCTCCTCCCAGTCCGGCCCGTAGGCGGCCGCGGCGACCGCTTCCAGCTCGGTCACGAACGCGGCCGCGTTCTCCGGCCGTTCGTGCGGGGACTTCGCGAGGCCCCGCCGGATGAGCGGGCGCAGCGGCTCAGGCGCCTGCCCTTCGGGTACGGGCGCGTCCAGGTGCTGGAGTGCGAGCTCGGCGAAGTTGTCGCCGGTGAAGGGCTTGCGTCCGGTCAGGCACTCGAAGAACGTCGCCGTCGCCGCGTAGACGTCGGCCGCCGGTGAGGCGGGAGCGCCGTTCCACTGCTCGGGCGCCATGTAGGCGGGCGTTCCGGCGACGCCCGGTGTGGCGCCCCGGCCGGCCGCGATCCCGAAGTCGACGAGCTTGGACGATCCGTCGGTGGCGACCAGAACGTTCTCGGGCTTGTAGTCGCGGTGCACGACGCCCGCGCGGTGAGCGGCGGCGAGGCCCAGGAGCGAGCCCTTGAGCACCACGAGAGCGGCTTCGGGGCCGGTCGACCCCTCCCGCGCGATGAGAGCACGCAGGGCGACGCCGTCGACGAGCTCCATGACGATGGCCGCGCCGCGCGGTGCCTCGACGTACTCGTAGAACCCGACGACGTACGGACTGTCCAGGGCCCCGAGCAGCCGGGCCTCGGACCGGAAACCCCGGACGAACGCCTCGTCCGAACGGAACCGCTCACTCAGGTACTTCACGGCGACCGGCATACCGGTCTCCTCGTGCGTGGCGAGCACCACGCGCCCGCTGCCACCGGCACCCAGTTCCCTGGCTTCGGCGTACCCCGGCACCATCCATGCGCCCATGTCCGTCCCCCTCGACGCCGTGGCCGGCTTTCCCCCTGACAGGGACAGATTCTGGCCACGGCCGGTTCCCCGGGGAAGGGGGCAACCGCGCGCACCTCCGAACGAGGCCCCCGGAAGGGGCCTGGGGGACCCCGGGGGCCCGAGGGAAGGACGCACTGCCCGCGGACGCACTGCCCGCGGACGAGCCGGGACCGCCCCGTGCGGCACCGCGTCGCCGGACTCGCGCACGCGCGGCGAGGCTGCCGGCGGCCCCGTGCAAGGGAACCCGGCTCACTCGGGCCGCGGACTCCCCGCCAGAACCGTTTCGCGGAAGGACGACACCACCGGCCGGAGATCGACCCGGTGCCACGCCGCCCACAGCCGCACCGAGCCGTCGTACCAGGGAAGTTCCCGTACGACGACGCCCTCGGTCGAGCCGCGCACCATGCTCCGCTGGACGAACGCGAGGCCGAGGCCCGAGGCGACCAGGCCCAGCGCCGTGAGGGCGTCGGCCGCGTCGAGGCGGATGTCCGGAGTGAAGCCGGACGCGGTGCACGAGGCGACGAACGCGTCGCGCCACCCGGGGGAGGGGGAGTCGCCCACGGCGATCCACGGCTGACCGTCCAGGTCATCGGGTGTCACGTCCTCCCGCCCCGCGAGGGGATGGTCCTCAGGCAGCGTGAGCAGCAGCGGGTCCCGCAGCAGGGCCGAGGCGTCCAGGTCCGGGTCGTCCTCCGGAGGGGGCGTGCGGACGAGGGCGATGTCCAGGCTCCGCTGCCGCAGCCCCTCGAACTGGTCGGCCGACTCCTGGTCGTACAGCGCCACGTGGATGCCCGGCCGCTCCTCGCGCAGGGTTCGCAGGGCCGTGGGCAGGACACCGGTGTGCATGGCGTCGGAGACGTAGCCGATGCACAGTCCGCCCTCCTCGCCCCGGCCGAGACGCCTGCCCAGGTTCTCCAGCCGGTCCGCGTGCCGCAGCAGAGCACGGGCCTCGGTGAGGAAGACATGTCCGTCGGAGGTCAGCCGGATGCGTTGCTGGCTGCGCTCGAAGAGGGCGAGGCCCAGGTTCTTCTCGAGCTGGGCGATCTGCCTGCTGAGGGGCGACTGGGAGATGTGGAGCCGTTCGGCGGCCCGCCCGACGTGCTCCGTCTCGGCGACGGTCACGAAATAGCGGAGTTGTCGCAGGTCAAGCATGTGGGACCTCAAAGGACTGAAGTGAGCCCGAGTGAGTCTTGGACAGTCTCATGTAGGGATCCTAACCTCGGAAGCACAAGGTCGACGGATCACCTGTTCATGGATGATCCCTCTCATTTCCCTCCCCGAAGGATCTTTCATGAGCATCGCCTCCCTCCTCCCCGGCCCTCTCGGTTTCGGCACCGCCCCACTCGGCAACATGTTCCGCGCCATCCCCGACGACGAGGCCGCGGCCACCGTCGAAGCCGCCTGGACCCAGGGCATCCGCTACTTCGACACCGCCCCCTTCTACGGCGCGGGCCTGTCCGAGATCCGGCTGGGCGACGTCCTCGCCCAGCACCCCCGCGAGGAGTTCGTCCTCAGCACCAAGGTCGGCCGTCTCGTCCTCGACGAGGTCGAGGACCCCGCCGCCCGCGACCTGGGAGAGAAGGGCGGCCTCTTCGCCCACGGGCGCCCCCACAAGATGATCAACGACTACGGTGCCGACGCCACGCTGCGTTCCATCGAGGACAGCCTGCGCCGACTCAGGACCGACCGACTCGACATCGTGTGGGTGCACGACGTCGCCCAGGACTTCTACGGGGACGAGTGGCTGTCCGCGTACGAGACCGCCCGCACCGGCGCCTTCCGCGTCCTCCAGCGGCTCCGCGACGAAGGCGTCATCAAGGCCTGGGGCCTGGGAGTCAACCGCGTCGAGCCCCTGGAGCTCACCCTCGACCTCGACGAGCCGAAGCCCGACGCCTTCCTCCTGGCCGGCCGCTACACGCTGCTCGACCACGACCGCGCCCTGCAGCGCCTGCTGCCCGCTGCCGCCGAGCAGGGAGTCGACATCGTCGTCGGCGGTCCCTACAGCTCGGGGATCCTCGCCGGGGGCACGCACTTCGAGTACCAGAAGGCACCCACGGCCATCGTCGACAAGGTGGAGCGGATCAAGTCCGTCGCCGACCGCCACGGCATCGGCATCAAGGCCGCCGCCCTGCAGTTCTCCCTCGCCCATCCGGCCACCGTCGCCGCGATCCCGGGCGCCACCAAGCCCAGCCGTATCGCGGAGGACGTCGCTGCGCTGCGGGAGACGATCCCCACCGCGTTCTGGAACGAACTCCTCGCCGAAGGCCTCATCGCCGGGGACGCCCCCGTGCCCGCACCCGCCGTCTGACCGTTCGTCCCCCACCGCACGACCGACCTGCCCGGCATCCCGGCCCCGCCGTGGCTGCCCTGCATCCCCGCCGGCAGCCTCGGGGAGGGAGGCCGGTCCCAGGGGACCTCCTGGCGGCCCACCGGCCACGGCGACTCCGGGCCACCGACCTTCACTCGACGAACGAAAGGTACCGACGAAGCGGGCCCCCTTGCCCCGCCGCCGTGAGGCGGCGGCCGCTCTACTGATCGAGTACGGCGGCCACGGCCTCGATCTCGACGAGCTGCTCGTGGTAGCCGAGGACGGTGACGCCCATCAAGGTGCTGGGGACGTCGTGGTCGCCGAACGTGTTCCGTACGACCTCCCAGGCGGTCACCAGATCCGCCTGGGAGGCCGATGCGACGAGGACCCGCGTACTGATGACGTCCTGCAGCGAGGCGCCGGCGGCGCCGAGGGCGACCCGCATGTTCTCCAGGGCTTTCGCCGCCTGGCCGGCGTAGTCCCCGACGGCGGCCGTCGAGCCGTCGTCGTTCAGGGGGCACGCCCCGGCAAGGAAGATCAGACGGGCCTCGGCGGGCGCCGTGGCGGCATAGGCGTACTCGGCGACGTCGGAGAGCGAAGCGGAGCGGATCAGCGTGATGGCACGGGGCACGGCCGGCGGTTCCTTTCCCAGCGGATGTCGAGCGCGGACATCCTGTCAAGGGCATGCCGCCGTCGCCTCTCCTTTTCTCTCGCTCCGACCGCGTGGCCCCGAGGGCGGCGTGCTCGGCCGCACGGTCCGTCAGTCCTCCTCCACGGGGCGGAGGGTGACCAGATCGTCGCCGTCGCAGTAGGTGAGGCGGACGCCGGGGCCCTTGCCCTCGCCCGCGAAGGCCTGGCAGTCCGATGTCCCCTCCCAGAGGACGTGATCCTCGCGGCCCGGCAGCGACAGGCGTCGGCCGTCCTGCCAGAATCCGGCCGTGACGAGGCGAGCGGCGGGGCCCAGCCCTCGGGGGCGGATCGGTCGGTCGGATCGGTTCAGACTGCGGTCAGGCCGCCCGGGTGCGCGGACGATCTGGTTCATGGTGCCGTCGGTGACCAGGTACTCGCCCGGTGCGAGCCGCTGGGAGTGTTCCAGCGTGCCGCCGTAGAACGGGACGACCAGGGCCCCGTCGGCCTCGGGCAGCACCATGCCGTAGCCCACCATCAGCGGGATCGTGCGGTCCCAGCGGCAGCCGGTACCCGGGTCGCGAGGGGCCTGGGGCTGATCCCACACGAACGTGCGCTGCCAGTCGAGCTTCTCGTGACCGTCGTACTTCTCGATCCGCCGGGCGATGACCGTGACGCGACAGCTTCCCCTGGCCGGGGCGGTGGCCATCGTGACGTGATCGCCCCTCTGGGTGATCCGGTCGATCCTGCCGCCGGGCAGCCGGAGGCCGGTCATCCAGAACGACCGGCCGTTCTCGGGGTCGAGGACGGCGACGCGGCCGGACGCGACCAGATAGGGCCGGCAGCGGTGCACGTCGGAGCGCCGTTCGACGGCGAAGGCGTCCGCCCGGCAGCCGTCCAGGACCTGTACCGACCCGCGCTCCGTGCGCGTCCAGCTGCGCCGGCCCGAAAAGGCGTCCCAGCCGGTCAGGCGACAGGATCCCGGGCCACAGTCGGCCACCAGCACCGTCGCGCGCCCTCCCTCGTACAGGAACACCTTGCTGTTCGGCATCAGATCCCGCCGCCAGGACAGACGACCGTGCTCCGGATCGAGTCCCGCGATCGCACTCGGCCCGGGGTGGCCTGCGCGCCCGCCGACCAGTACGACCCGGTGGCCCTCGACGAACGCGGAGTGGGCGGTGCCGGGCCGTGGTGAGGTCAAGGCGAACTCGTCGGGCAGCGACAGCCGCCAGCCCCGGCGCTCCGGATCCGCCAGCTGGACAAGCGCGCGGCCCTGGCCGAGCAGCCCCTCCTCGGCGGAGTTCACCACCCAGTCGCCGTCGGGCCCCGGCCGCACCGGCATCCGAACCCGCGCGACCTCCCCGGGGACCGACGAACCATCCCCGAACTGTGGCCCCGGCGGGGCGAAACACCCCGTGACCAGCAAGCCCAGCACCCCGCCCAGCACCCACCGCCACCCACGACGCCGCACAGCACCCCCCGGATCCACGCCCACGGTAGGGCTGCCACCGGCCCGGGCGCCGACCCCGTTCTCCTTTCGTGACGACCTCGTAGCCTCAAGGCGGCCCAGGCCCTCGGCGACTGCATCCTTCGGCCCAGTCCGTTCTCGGCCCTGGGGAGGACGTTCTCGCGGCGCCGCCGCGAGAACGTTGATCCGTGCGGACAACCATCGGATACACCCTCGAAAGCATCGGCTACGTCATAGGAGCCCAGGGCCTTGTCAGCTTCGCCTCGCAGACCCTCTTCGGCACGGAGTGGGGCTGGATCCACAAGGTCGTCGACCTCCCGTCCGCCGCCTACCTCGGCATCCTCCTCGGAGGACTGGCACTCGTCGTCGGCGGCGTCAGGACGCGGAAGGCCGCCGAGCACCAGTAGGCCGCCCGACCCGGCCGCCGGCTCCGCGCCGTCAGAGCCAGACCATCGCCAGTCGGCTGACGACGGCAGCGGTGCCGAGCAGTGTGACGTTGAGGGTGATCTGCCGGTCTCCGCCGGTCAGGTGGACGGGGACCGCACCGATCTGCAGAACCACGAAACCGAGGGCGGCGACCAGCGCCAGCCAGGGCGCGACACCGGTCAGCGGCGGCAGGATCAACCCCGCGGCACCGAGGATCTCGACGGTCCCGAGCGCCCTGACGGCGGGCAGGGGCACGCGGTCGACCCAGGCCATCATCGGGCGCAGCTGATCACGGCTGCGGGTCGCCTTGACCGCGCCCGCGTAGAAGTAGAAGAGGGCGAGCAGGCCGCCGACGATCCAGTAGGCGATGTTCATGTTTCCCGTCCACGGTCACGAATCGAAGATGAGGCGGCGCCCCGTGCTGCTGTTCGGCAGGGCACGGCCGAGCGGGGCGAGGCGTCCGTCGTGCTCCGAGTGCACCGCCGGGACCCGGCGCCTGTCCAAGATCTGTTCCGTGCCATCGATACCTCGTGGGTATCGTTGCAGGGTGGAGCTACGCACCCTGCGCTACTTCGTGGCCGTCGCCGAGGAACTGCACTTCGGCCGGGCCGCCGCTCGCCTGCACATGAGCCAGCCGCCCCTGAGCCGGGCCATCAAGCAGCTGGAGGGGGAGATCGGTGCGCTGCTGTTCGCCCGCTCTCCCGCCGGCGTGACACTCACCCCGGTGGGAGCGGTGCTGCTCGACGAGGCGCGTGCCCTGCTGGCCCAGGCCGACCGGGTCCGCGCGCGGGTCTCCGCGGCGGCCGGAGGAGCGGGCCTCACGGTCGGCATCCTGGGAGACAGCACCGACCCGGGAGCGAACAGACTGGCCGAGGCCTACCGCCGCGGCCACCCCGACATCGACATCCACGTGCGCGACACCGACCTCACCGATCCGACCTGCGGGCTGCGCGCGGGACTGGTCGACGTGGCCCTGACCCGGGCGCCGTTCGACGAGACAGCCCTGACGGTGCGTGAACTGCGCAGTGACCCGGTGGGAGTGGTCCTGCGCGCGGACGACCCGCTGGCCCGCCGCGGCCGGTTGAGGCTGGCCGACCTGGCCGACCGCCGCTGGTTCCAGTTCCCCCGGGGAACGGACCCGGTGTGGCAGGCGTACTGGAACGGCGGAGAGCCACGCGAGGGACCGGTGGTGCGCGTCGTCCAGGAATGCCTTCAGGCCGTGCTGTGGAACGGCACGGTCGGCCTCGCCCCGCTCGGGCACGACCTGCCCGCGGACCTGATCGCGGTGCCGCTCGTCGACATGGCGCCCAGCCGGGTGGTCGCGGTGTGGAACAAGGGCGACGCGAACCCGTTGATACGGTCCTTCGTCGAGACCGCGACAGCCGCGTACCGCCCCTGAACGCACGCCGAAACCGAAGGGTGCGAGCCCTGGCCCCGCGGTGACCGGCCTCAGGCCGGCTTGCGCCACACGGAGATGTGCTTCCCGGAGTCCTGGGTGAACGGCGTCCCGTCCCAGTCCGCGACCCGGCGTTCCGGTTCGAGCCCCGCGATCCGTGCCATCAGGTCCAGCTCGGCCGGCCAGGCGTACCGGTGACGGGAGTCGTCGCGGCGGTAGTGGCCGTCGTCGCCCTCGCGGGTGAGGTGGTGCGAGACGAGAACCTGCTCGACCAGGTCGAAGGTGTCGAAGCCGAGATGCCCCTCGGACACGTCGAACGGCACCGCGACCTGGCCGGGCGGCAGGAACCGCAGCGGCGGCACGCCCAGCTCGATGACGAACCGGCCGCCGGGCTCCAGATGACGCGCGGCGTTGCGGAAGCACTCGACCTGCTCGTCCTGCGTGAGCAGGTTCGAGATGGTGTTGTAGACGAGGTAGACCAGGCTGAACGCGCCGGGGACGACGGTGGTGGCCATGTCCCCGATGGTCACCGGGAGCGCGTCCTCGTCGATCTTCCGCCGCAGCACCGCCGCCATGTGCTCGGAGAGTTCGATGCCCACGACCGGCACGCCGCGTTCCCGGAGCGGGACGCCCACGCGGCCGGTGCCGATGGCGAACTCCAGCGCCCGGCCGTCCCCGGCCAGCTCCTCGAGGAAGTCGAGAGTCGGTCCGAGAACGGCGGCCGAGGACGTCTCGGTCTCCTCGGCGTCGTAGCGTTCGGCGTTCGCGCGGGTCCACAGTTCGCTGCTCGTCACGGAGGGCCACTCTGCCGGGAGCGGAGGGGCGCTGTCGACGCAATTACGGCTCCTCGGCGCGGTGTTCACCCGTCCCGCCCCGCCCCGCCTCGGCGCCGCCGGACGGGCACGGCGTGCCCCCGCGGTCCGGGGACGACGGACGAGCGCGTGGGGGGTGACGGACGAGGGATCGGGGAACGTGGATCACCGGCGGTCGGCGAGGGCCGGGGGTGAGGCGATGATCGCCGAGACGCGTGGGAGGGCGGGGTAGTCGGTGTAGCCGTTCTCGCCGCCCGTGTACATCAGACCCTCCTCGCGTACGGGGTTGATGGCGGCACCCGTCCGCAGGCGTTCGACGAGGTCGGGGTTGGCCAGGAACGGACGGCCCAGGGCGATGAGATCGGCTCCGGCGGCGAGGAGGCGTTCGGCGGCGTGGCGGCCGCCGTCGGCGGGCAGGGGCCCGCCCCAGCCCAGTACCGGGTTCGCGATGAGCGTGCGGGGCCAGCTCTCACGGATGTCGTGGAACAGCGGCTGGTCCGGGTCGGCGAACACGACGTGCAGGTAGGCGGGACCGATGTCGTTCAGCGCGGCGACGAGGGCCGGGTAGATGTCCTCGGTGTCGCCTTCCTCGATGCCGTTGACGGTGAGGCCGGGGGCGATCCTGACACCCACCCGGTCGGGGCCGAGGGCGTCGGCGACGGCCCGGACCACCTCGACGACGAAGCGGATGCGGTGGGCGACCGGGCCGCCGTAGGCGTCCGTGCGGTGGTTGGTCCCCTTGGCGAGGAACTGGTGCAGGAGGTATCCGTTGGCTGCGTGGACCTCGACACCGGCGAAGCCCGCCTCGAGGGCCTTGCGGGCCGCCGCGGCGAAATCGGCGACGGTGGAGCGGATGTCCTCGACGGTCATCTCCCGCGGGGCGACGGCCGTTCGACGGCCGCTCGCCGTGTGGATCGGCTCGGGGAGGGCGATCGGGGAGGGCGCCAGGGGCGTGAGCCCGCTGGTGGCGGGGTGGCCGACCCGGCCGCCGTGCTGCAGCTGGAGGAACATCCGGCCGCCGGCCGCGCGCACGGCGTCGGTCACCTGCCGCCACCCGGCCACATGCGCGTCGTTGTGGATGGCCGTGATGTTCGGGTACGTCTGCCCGACCGCGTTCGGCGTGGAGGCCTCCGCGATGATCAGGCCGGCCGACGCCCGCTGGGAGTAGTAGGTGGCCATGAGCGGCAGCGGGACGCCGTCGGCGGAGGCGCGGTTACGGGTCATCGGCGCCATGACCAGGCGGTTGGGCAGCTCCAGCGGGCCGAGGAGGGCGGAGTCGAAGAGGCGGGATCCAACCGGTGCGTTCGTCATGCCCGTACGGTAGAAGTTGACACTGGTGTCAGGGGCAAGGCCGTGACCGGTGATCGGGGTGGGGAATGCGGATCGGTGAACTCGCTCGGCGCAGCGGCGTGAGCGACAGGTCACTGCGCTACTACGAGGCACAGGGCCTGCTGGCCTCCGAGCGCACGCCCGGAGGACAACGCGACTTCGGCGACTGGGCGGTCGACCGGGTCATCCGTATCCAGGCGCTGTACGCGGCGGGGCTCACCAGCAAGAAGATCGCGCGGCTCCTGCCCTGCATGAGGGACGCGGACGGCGCGCCCAGCGAGATCGCGACCCCCAGACTGGTCGAGGAGCTGCACGCGGAACGCGCACGCATCGACGGCACGATCGCGGACCTGATCCGCTCCCGGGACGTACTCGACGAGGTCATCTCCGCGGCCACGTCGGCCGCCACGTCCACCACCGCTGCCTCCTTCCCGGCCGCCCTTCACGCGGAGGCGTCGAACGCCGCCGTGTGAGGCGCCGGCGCACCCGCCACCGCCGTCGCCGACCTCAGTGCACGGTCACCGGCAGGGGCCCCCGGCCCCGGGGGCGCCGCGCCTCAAGGCCGTAGCCCGATGTGTTTCAGGGCGACCGCGCTGAGGTCGGCGATGGCTTCCCGGTCACCCTGACGCCAGGCGTCGGCCCATCCGCCGGGTGGGACCGGCAGCTTGGCGAGTGCGCGCGGGGGGCCCGTGAGGGCGCGCAGGGCGAGCAGGTCCGCGCCTCCGGGAGCCTCTGCGAGCCGGCGCAGGGTGCTGCTGCGCCGGATCCAGAGGAGGCGCGGCGGCAGCCACAGCAGAAGGACGAAGAACACCGGGATGACGATGAGGGCGGTCGTGACGACGTCGGCGACCTGGGTGACGGTCTCCTGGAGCGACACCCCCGCGTCGGCGATTCCGGCGCCGGCGTCGGCCGCGGACTCGAGCGGTTTCTTCAGGACGCCGCCGATGAGCGGTACGCCCGAAGCCGCCTCTCCCGCGTTGCCGAGGCCTTCGGCGAGGCGGTCACCGGAACTCTCCACCCGGCGCCCCGGTTCGGCCAGCAGCATGATCGTGTCGCGCACGACGAGCGCTGCCCAGACCGCGACGGCGATCAGGGCCACGGCGATCAGGTCGACGAGCACCTGACGGTTCCGACGGGCGGGTGTCTGGGCGTAGAAGCGCAAGGATGACTCCCGTTCGAGTCGTGGCGTCGAGGAGGTCCGGCCGTCCGGGCCACGACGCGGCCGACCAGTCGTCGTTCAACTCTTCCACCGCGCCTCACGGACAAACATGCGACACACGAGCCACGCCGACGCGCCACCGGGAAAACCGACCCGCAGGGCGATGAGCACGGGCTGGGACGATCCTGCCGCCCCCGGGACGATATCCATCCCGGCCGGAACGCGTAGGCGTGCATGTCCATGGCCACCTTCAACGCGTGGCCTCTCATACGGCGGTTGGTCCGGGGATGCTACGGCGGTGACGGCGGGCGCCACCGTAGGCATGTCGGACCGCGATTCGAGCGGCGGTTCGAGCCGCGATCGGGACCGTGATCCGAGCCTCCGCTCGGGCCGCCGCGCGGAGACGGCATCACCCCGGCGGGGGCCTACGCTGGGGGAGAGCCGACCGGGCTCGGCAACCGTGCCCGTGTGTTCCTCAGGGCCGGGCGTCCCGTATCCGCCGATTGGGCATTAGGTTAGGCTGACCTTGCCTGACGTGCGGATCCGGGCGTGCGAGTTCGGGTTCCGTCGCCTCGGGCGGTAACCCAGACGTCGGAGCGGGCAGAGGCAGGGCGCAGGTGAGAGACAGCGAGCGAGCTCGTGCGCGGCGTGCGCCCGGCGAAGCGGTACGCCACATGCGAGTGACATGGGCCGCGGGCTCCCGCCCGGTGCCCGGAACGAGGCGTCGTGGATAAGATCGCGCTCACTGCGGGAGCCCTCTACGTCATCGTGCTCCTGCGCGCCGGAGGGACCTTCGCCGTCGGGTGGCTCGCCGGCGCCGGAGCCCGGCGCAGCAGGTTCTCCGGGCGGATCTCCTCGGCGAAGTTCCAGCGTGCCGAGCGGGCGATCCAGCGGTGGGGCGCGCCGGTGGTGGCCGTCTCCTTCCTGACCGTCGGCTTCCAGACCGCCGCCAATTTCCTCGCCGGCAGCATGCGCATGCCGTTGCCGCGCTATCTGCCCGCCCTGTTCGTGGGGGGAGCGGCCTGGGCGCTGGTCTACGCGACTGCGGGTCTCGGCGTGCTCGAGGTGCTGGGAAGGCTCTTCGCCGAGCAGACGGCCGTCGGGGTCTCCGCCGTGGTCGTCCTCCTGCTCGCCCTGTGCGGGGTGGTGGTTTACCGCAGAAGGAAGGCGGCCCCGTCATCCGCCGACGTCGCGGCCGACGAAGCGTGAAGCCGTCCGACACGGCGGTGCCCCGACGGGCGTGCCGTAGGCATCTCCCCAGGTCTCCCCGGACGGGATCTGCCGGGCGCGGCCGTGCGGGACCCCGGGCCGCCTGCCCCGGCTCCCACGCCTAGTCAAGCGCAGCGACCGCGGCGCCGCTCGCTCGCCGGCCGGGCCCCGTGTCGGCGGTCGCCCGTAGGGTGCACCGCGTGAGTGACATCCATGAGCTGACGATTGCCGTTGACCTGCGGGACGAGATCTCCGAGGGGGAGCTCGCCGAGTTGAGCTGGCACCTGGGGATCGGGCCCCGACCGGAGCGCCTGTCCATCGTCACGGAGTTCCCGCTCGTGGTCGTCGACGACTCGGGGACCCCGGTGATCGAGGACGAGCCCTACCCGCTGCTGGCCGGGCGGGGCGCGGCCCCGCGGGTGGGCGGGGTGCTGTGCTCCGCACTGGCCGATCGCGCGGACCTGCCCCGCAAGGGCTGGTCGCTGACGTCCCGGCAGGAGGTCCACCCGGACGAGTTCGAGAGGGTCGGCGAGCTGCTCGCCTGGCTGGCCGCGAGAGCCCACGCGACGCACCGGCTCGGGGACCGTGCGGTCGGGATCGGCTTTCTCCGGTTCTGCGAGGCGGAGGTTCCGGAGGTGCTGCGCGTCGAGGGCGGACAGGTCGGCTGGCCGGCCTGAAGGGCCCCGGAAGTCTCTCCCCGCTCCGGCACCCCCGGAAGCGACTCTTCCGGGGGTGCCGTCACGGGGACGCGCGGACCGTCAGTAGGCGACGGCCGCCTTCGGGTTCGGGCCGTAGGCGTTCTGCTGCTGCTCGCCTTCGGAAGCCAGGAAGACGATCAGGATGATGCCGCCGACCACCGGTATCAGGCCGAAAAGCACCGACCATCCGGAGCGTCCGGTGTCGTGCAGGCGTCGTACGGTCACGCCCAGGTGCGGCAGGAGCACGGCGACGAAGTAGATCGGATAGAGCAGCGGGAAGGTGCCGATCGCGAGATCGACCGCCGCGACGACGATCACCGCGACGATGTTGAACAGGAAGAACATCCAGTGTTCCTTGCGGCGCGCACGCCCGCTGAACACCACGTACTTCTTGAGAACTTCGAGGTACCAGTTCACATGTCCCCCAATGAGTAGGTCGGGCGAGAGGAGCCTGTGCCTGTGGTGCAAGCCGTACGATCGCGCTCTCGGCGGCGCGTACCACGAGGGTCGGCCTCCGAGCGCGTTCCGCGCGGAGGCACTGCCGCAGGCACGGCGCTGCGAAGTGTACGGAGGGCGCGCACATCGAAGGACGGTAACCAGTCAGCCTCGTAAGGGAGTTCAGGGCACGGCGGCGCGTGACCCCGTCCGGCCGGGGCGCCGAGCGCGCCCCGGATAGGATCTGTCGCATGGACCGTCATTTCGATCTCGTCGTCATCGGCTCCGGATCGGGCAATTCGATCGTCGACGAGCGGTTCGCCGACTGGAACGTCGCCTTCATCGAGAAGGGCGTCAGCCCGCTCGACAGCTTCGGCGGCACCTGCCTCAACGTCGGCTGCATCCCGACCAAGATGTTCGTGCACACCGCCGACACGGCCAGGGCTCCCGAACACGGCGCGGCACTGGGCGTCGACCTGGTCCTGCGTGGCGCGGACTGGCCCGCCGTACGCGACCGGATCTTCGGCCGCATCGACTCCCTCACGGCCGACGGCGAGCAGTACCGCGCGACCGGCAGCGACAACGTCACCCTCTACCGCGGCACGGCCCGCTTCACCGGCGAACGCCGTCTGACGGTGGACACCCCGGACGGGCCGGTCACGATCACCGCCGACCAGGTCGTCGTGGCGGCGGGCAGCCGCCCGAGCATCCCCGACGTCCCCGGCCTGGACGACGACCTCGGCCTCCACACCAGCGACACCGTCATGCGGCTGGAACGGCTCCCGCGCCGCATGGCCGTCCTGGGCTCGGGCTTCGTCGCCACCGAGATGGCCCACGTCTTCTCCTCCCTGGGAGTCGAGATCACCCTCGTCGCCCGCGGCGGCACACTGCTGCGGAGCGAGGACGAGGACGTCGCGCGCCGCTTCACGAAGCTCGCCCGGGACCGCTGGGACGTCCGCCTGGACCGCAAGCTGACGCGTGCCCGCAGGGAAGGGGACACCGTGCTCCTGGACCTCGACGGCCCGCAGGGCGCGCAGACGCTGGAAGCCGACGAGCTGCTGGTGGCCACCGGCCGCCGCCCCAACTCCGACCTCGTGGACGCCGCGGCGGGAGGCCTCGCGCTGCACCCGGACGGCCGGATCGTCGTCGACGAGCGGCAGGCGACCTCGGTGCCCGGAGTGTGGGCCCTCGGCGACGTCTCCTCCCCGTGGCAGCTCAAGCACGTCGCGAACCACGAGGCGCGCACCGTCCGGCACAACCTGCTGAACCCTGACCGGCCCCGAGCCTCCGATCACCGTCACGTCCCGCACGCGGTCTTCTCCGCCCCGAAGATCGCCGCGGTGGGCATGACCGAACAGGAGGCCCGGGCCTCCGGACGCCCCTACGTGACGGGGACACAGGACTACAGCGGCATCGCGTACGGCTGGGCCATGGAGGACACCACCGGTTTCGCGAAGATCCTGGCCGACCCGGCCACCGGGCGACTGATCGGCGCGCACATCATCGGCCCCGAAGCACCCACGTTGATCCAGCCGTTGATCCAGGCCATGTCCTTCGGGCTGGACGCCCGGACCATGGCCACGGGCCAGTACTGGATCCATCCGGCCATGCCCGAAGTGATCGAGAACGCCCTCCTGGGGCTCCCGCTCGACTGACCCGGGCCGCCGAGCGAAGCCGCTCCGGGCATCCGCCGATCGGCCTACGCTTTCGCTCGAATGTGTGCCCCCTCTGCCGTGATGGACCGTCAACTTTTCACCAAATCAGCGCTATTCGGCCATCATCTCGACGAGTTCGGTGCTCCGGACAACCTGGAATCGGGTCTCCTCCTCTCACCGCACGGGCGCGGCGTCTGCCTCCCACGGTGTCCGACGGGGCGGTTGTGCCGTCCGGTCGGGCCAGGAGCCCGCTGTCCGCTTCCTTCTCACAGCACCCGGAGAACGAGGGAACGATGACCACCACACGCACCACCCGGCTGCGGCGTCCGCTGCTCGCCGGTGCCACGGCCGTCGCCGTCATGGCCGTGACGGCCGGCTTCATCACCGCCACGTCGGAGCGGGCCACCGCCGCGGCGTCGGGGCCGAAGCTGAGCCTCATCGCGGCGACCGACGCGGTCACGCTCACCTCCTGGAAGGAGGAGCCGGGCGTCTATCTGGACCTGGGCACCTACCTGACGGCGGAGGGCACTCCGCTGGAGCTCAAGGTGACCCGGAAGTCCTACAAGGACCCGGTGACCATCAGCCAGACCGTGTACGAGGGCGGCAAGGCCAAGGTCAAGACGCTGCCCGTGGGCACCGTGAAGGACTTCTCCGGGCTGCCCGGCTTCGCCGAGATCACCGTCACCGACAGCACGGGCAGGAAGGTCCTCGGCAAGAGCGAGAGCTTCTGCCCGAACAACGCCAGCGGACGGGTCCGTCCCGACGCGCCGGCCACCTCGAAGTACCCGGAGAGCTGCCCCACCAACGCCTTCACCCTCGGCTCCGTCTGGGGCGTGGAGAAGGGATGGGCCGCCAACACCTACGGCGGTTCCTACACGACGCCGGTGAAGCTCCCCGCGGGCACGTACACGGCGAAGGTCGGGGTCGCGAAGAAGTACCGGGACCTCTTCGGCATCGCCGACAAGCCCGCCACGGTGAAGGTCACCATCGTGGAGCGCAGCTGGGAGGACGGTCCCGGGGTCGCGGCCCTCCGCCAGGACGGTGAGCACGCCGGACACGGCGGGGGCCACCAGGCCCCGAGCGGTCACGCCGGGCACGGGCCGGGCCACGGCCCCACGCCCGCCCAGGTCGCCGCACCGGACACCAGCGGTGGGAGCCCCTCGTACAACGTCGGCCACGGGCCGTTGAAGGCCGCGCCGCCCGCCGTCCCGTGGGCGGTGAAGAAGCAGCAGGCCGCGCGCGCCGACATGCAGACAGCTGCCGGTGACGGCACCGGCCGGACCGACGGCTCGCGCCAGGCCCCCGCCCTCTCGCCGCAGTCCAAGCGGCCCACCGGTACTCCCTCCGTCCCGAACGTTCCCAGGCCCGACCTGCGGTCGCTCCCGGCCTACGGCATCACCATCAGCGACGGCGGCCAGAACGTCCCCGGCAAGGACTACCTCGCCTTCAGCGCGAACGTCTGGAACGCCGGTCCGGCGCAGCTCGTCGTCGACGGCTTCCGGTCACCGGGCAAGGCACTGATGGACGCCTACCAGTACTTCTACGACGCCAACGGCAAGCAGGTCGGCTACACCCCGACCGGCACCATGGAATGGGACCCGCGCCCCGGCCACGTGCACTGGCACTTCACCGACTTCGCCAGCTACCGGCTGTTGAAGGCCGACCAGAAGGAAGCGGTGCGCAGCGGCAAGGAGGCCTTCTGCCTGGCCAACACCGACGCCGTCGACTACACGGTGAAGAACGCCAACTGGCACCCCTTCAACACCGACCTGTCGACCGCCTGCGGTCAGGAGAACTCCATCTCCGTCCGCGAGGTGCTGGACGTGGGCTCCGGCGACACCTACACCCAGGACCTGCCGGGCCAGTCCTTCGACATCACGGACGTGCCCAACGGCACCTACTACATCCAGGTACTGGCCAACCCGGCCAAGCGCCTCAAGGAGACGAACCTCGACAACAACAGCGCGCTGCGGAAGATCGTCCTCGGCGGCACGAAGGGACAGCGCACCGTGACCGTGCCGGCGCACGACCTGGTGAACGCGAACTGATCCCACCCCGCGCACCGAGCACACGCACCGAACTGCCGTACGGGCCACCCTGAGGCCCGTACGGCGTGCACCATCGTGTACCCCCGGGAAGCGGGTTCTCCGGGGGTACACGCGCGGAGACGCCCCGGGGGCGCCGAGCCACGATCGGCCCCCCCGAAGCCGTGCGGGCGACGACCGGCGACTACCGCAGGAAGTCCGCGGGCGGCAGGTACGCGACAGGCCCCCGCCCACGAGGCCAACGCGCCGGCGATCGCCACGCCCGCCGTGCCCCGGCGGCCCGACGTCAGCCTGTCGGGGTGAGATCCGCCCAGAGCGCCTCGGCATCGGGGGAGAGCGGCGAGACGGACTCGCCCGGAGCGTCGTCGTCCCCGCTCCACCACACGCCCTGCCCGGACGCCATCGCCTGCCCGTCCTCGCCCGGCTGCCACCGGCCGTGCATGACGTAGAGCAGTCCGGCGTGCCCGGAGGGCGGCGCGATCCGGCTGGTGACCCGCCTCACCCGAGCGGTCCACCGTCCGCGCCGCACCATGATGTTGAGCACCCGGCAGGCCCCGCCGGAGAGTTCGGCCGAGAGCGTGAGGTCGCCGGAGAACTCGACCGGCACGCCTGCGCGGGCCGGCAGCCGCTCGAACGTCCCGGGGCAGGTCAGCAGGACGCCCTCGCCCGCGAGCAGGGTGAGCGTTCGGTCGACCCCGGGAAACACGGAGAACGGCCCGGCCCGGTCGATGTCAGCGACACTCGCACGCCACCCGAACCCCGCGGTGCCCACCGGCCGGGAGGCGATCTCCCTCGTTGCGCCACCGCCGTTGCGCCAGCGGCCCGGCGTCAGAGTCTCGACATCGAAGTGGTGCATAGGCGGGCTCCTGAGCTGCGTGGTTGAGGGGTACGGATCACCCTGGAGCGCCGGACACCGGGTCGGTGGCACGCACGCGGAGGGCGACGGCCGTGTCCGTGCGGGCCGAGCCGCCGATGCCGACGACCGCCGAGGCAGTCTATGCGGCGCCGGGTGTCAGAGACGGCCGTCGAGGAGTTCCCGGACGTCGGTGGTGAAGGGCCCCGTGCCCTGTGCCACCGGTTCGCCGTCCACGAGCAGCACGTAGGAGGCGGCTCCTGTGATCCCGTACCGCTCGGTGGCCGCCGGGCAGCGGGTGATGTCGGCCCGGACGGTGGTGACACGGCCCGTGTACTCGTCGGCGATGCCGCCCATGACGAGGTCCATCGCCCGGCAGGGCTCGATGGCCTTGGGCCATGTCCCGGTGAAGTACGCGAGGACCGGGACCGCGCTCATACGGAGGATGAAGTCGAACTCCGCGTCCTCACGGGGCTGGTGAACCTGCTTCGCCACAGAAGCTCCTGACCTGGTGTTCCGTCGTTGCCCCCATCATCCCCCGCGTGCCGCGCCGCACCGCCCGGCTCAGGCGCTCCGGGCCGAGCCGCCCGCCGGGACTCAGGCGCGCCGCTTCGCGACCGTGCCGGACCAGGCCACCCCATGACCGCGCGTACGGTCGTCCCCTCGGCCTCCCGAGGCGAAAGTCCCCCTCGCCGGCGACGGCCGTGCACGGCCTTGACCTCCGCGGACCGGTGAGTGCGGTGCACCGGATGCCGAGGCCACGGTGTCCGGCCACAGTCTTCCGAGAAGCCGTCCATGTGACCGGATCAAGAGAGTGAGCCAGAACCACTGCCGCACCGGGCGGCCGGCCGCTACCGTGGTCCCTATGGCGCGGGAAATCAGGATCGAGATCAGCGACGAGGCGTACGAGGCGCTCGAGCGCGTCGCGGCCGAGAAGCACGTGCCCGCCGAGGACTACGCGGGCCGTGTACTGGACGCCGACCTGACCCGGGCACGGTTCGTCGAGGGCGCCCGTTCGTTCGTCACCCAGCACGGCCAGGCCTTCGCGAAGCGATTCGGCCGCCCCGTCGACGCGGACGCGGCCTGAGCCGGACCGCGCGCGGGTGATTCTCACGGTCGATCTCTCCTGGTTGCTCGACATAGCCCAGCAGGAGATCCCCGGCGACCCGGAGATCGCCGACTGGGGCTCGCTCGAGGCGGCCCGTGCCCGCCACGCCTTCCGCGTCATGGACGTCCCGGTCTACGAACGCCCGCACCACCGGGCGGCCGCGCTGCTGGAACAGCTCGTCCGCGTTCCGGCCCTGGAACACTCCAACGAGCTGTACGGAGTGGTCGTCGCGGCTGCCTACCTCCACGCCTGTGGATATCCGGTCGAGGTGACGGCGGAAGAGGCGATCGACCTCGTCGAGCGGGTGTCCGAAGGCAGCGTCGACGTCCGGCAGGTTGCCGTGGTTCTCAAGGAATGGGTTCGCTGACCCCTTCACCTCATGCGTGCCCGCGTTCCGAGCCATCGGGTGAGCACATCGCACGCGAGGTGCTCACCCGTTCAGGGGCGCGAGTGAATCGGCGAAGAGGGAATGCGAGCCCTCAGGCGTCGTCCGGCCATGTCGGACGGCGGGCGAAGTGTGCCCACGCGACCACGACCGTCAGGAGGGCGACAAGGCCGCCGAGCGTCATGAGCGTGGACGGGGAGGTCCGGTCCACGATGACTCCACCGGCCACCGCGCCGAGCGAGATCGTCATCTGGAAGGAAGCGGTGAAGAGCACCGACGCCGCCTCGGGCGCGTCGGGGCTTGCCTTGGCGAACCACGTCCGGGAGGAGACGGGGACGGCGCCATAGGCGACACCCCAGACGATCAACAGGGCGACGGCGCCGATCTGCCGGTGCCCCAGGATCGGCAGCAGCAGGGTGACGGTCGCGATCAGGCCGGCGGCGAGACCGAAGGTGGCTCGGGGGTAGCGGGTGACCATCGCTCCGCCCAGGAAGTTGCCGACGATTCCTGCGGCACCGTAGACCAACAGGAAGACGGTGATCAGCTGTGAGTCGGCATGGGTGACCTGCTCCAGGAACGGAGCGACGTAGGTGTAGGTCCCGAAGTGCGCCAGCACGGCCAGAAATGTCAGCAGCAGCGCAAAACGCGTATGGACACTCTTGAACATGCCGCGCAGCACACTCATACGGGCCGTCCGGTCGGGCGGCAGCGGCGGCATGACCAGGAGCAGCATGGCCAGTACACCGACTGCGAGGGCACCCATGACGACGAAAGCCGCGCGCCAGCCGGCCACGTCCCCGATGAACGTGCCGGCCGGTACACCGAGCACGGAGCCCAGTGGTACTGCGGAGAAGATCACCGACGTGGCGCGGCCGACCGACGCCGCAGGTACCAGGCGCTCGGCCAGTCCGGCGCTGATCGACCAGAAGCCTCCGATGACGACGCCGACGACGGCACGGGAGACCAGGATCATCCAGTAGTCGGGTGCCGCAGCGGCCAGAAGGTTCGCCATGGCCAGCAGGAGCATGAACACGCACAGCATCAGACGGCGGTCCACGTCCGCGGTCACCACGGTGACCACGGGTGCGGAGACGGCCGCGAGAAGTCCGGGCAAGGTGATCATCAGCCCGGCCGTCCCGTCGGAGACGGCCAGACCGGAGCCGATCGTGGTGAGCAGGCCGACCGGCAGGATCTCGGTCGTGACGATCGAGAAGATTCCCAGCATGACCGAACTCACGGCCAGCCATCCGATCAGGGGAGACCGAGTCGGCAGGCCGACTTCGGGAGAGTGACACGTGGTGGTGTTCGAGGTCATGATTCCCGTCCCGTGCAGGGCCTGCGGTTGCGTGATCAGTGCAACAGGCCCCGCACGGTGAGGGCTGGCAGGTCTGCGACACCACCCGTGTGGCGCGAGGGTGATGTCGCAGACCTGCCGAATCACAAGGTGCCGGTACGCGGGGCCGCCCCCGTGGCGGTCCCGAGCACCGGCGCCCTGTCGGTGGCCGTCAGGCGCGCGTGAACTCCATCACCCAGTTCGTCACCCACGGGCCGCCGTCCAGCGCGAACGACTGCTCCCAACGTGCCGTGTCGGCCGAGATGCCCGACCAGCGGAAGAGCACCTGGACCTCCTTGCCCGCGTAGACGTCCACGCCGTGGAACTCCCCGGTGCCGTCCTCGGACCACCGGCCCCTGACGGGCGGATCCAGGCGCCCCGTACGGCTGTTGGACCAGTTCAGGGTCCACTCGTCGGTCTCCGGCTCGTACAGCCGCAGCGTCAGTCCGCTGAATCCCTCCGAGGGGAAGACGATCTCGTCGACGTGGGCCTTGCCGTCCCAGAAGAGCAGCCCCGTGGTGTGCCCGTCGAACTCCTCGCCACCGGCGTGCCCCTCTACGGCGACGCCGGTCACGCCGGGGAGTCGAGGAAGGAGAAGCGCGCGTGGTGACGGGCCGGGGGCTACCAGTTGCTCGCCGGCCACCGCTCCCCGCTGACCGATCTGTACACCGGTGAGGCCGAGGCCCTCTTCCTGGCGGGGATCCCCGGCGCCGCCGCCGACCTCGGACTCGGCGGAAATTTCGTGGACGCCCAGCTCAAGCTGCGCGCCTCCCTGCAGGCGCCGCTGCGCGACCATGTCGACCGGCTGCGAACCCGGTTCCACATCGACGCGCCCGGCTGGTACGCGGAAGACACCGACGCCCCCTTCCTTCCCCAGGTCGCAGGGGCCGTCCGGGCCGGCCGGGTCCTCGCCGTCCGCTACCGCCGCTGGAAGGAGCCCACCGATGTCGAACGACGCATCGCACCGTACGGACTCGTCCTCAAGGCCGGCCGCTGGTATCTGGTCGCGGGGCCCGGGCCGCGTACGTACCGCGTCGACCAGATCCTCGAACTCCAGCTCACGGAGGAGGAGTTCGAGATCCCCGAGGACTTCTCCCTGACGGCCTACTGGACCGACCACCAAGCCTCCTTCCATGCCCGGCTTCACGGCGGCGACGCACTCGTCCGGCTCTCACCGGACGGGGCGAAACGCCTCACGGGCGCAGCCGCCCGGGCGCTCGCCGCGAACGGCTCCCCCGAGCCGGACGGCTGGACCCGCGCCACCCTCCCCATCGAGTCCCTCACTCACGCCCACGACACCTTTCTCGCTCTGGGCGCGCACATCGAGGTCCTGGAACCCGTCGAACTCCGCGCCAGGATCGCCGACACCGTCGCTCGCATGGCGGCCCACTACGGAGCGGTACCCCCGGCCTCGACCCCGTCTCCGCCGCGAACGCCGGCTTGAGGCGGGAGCTACGAGGTGGGGCGGGTCCGTGCCGGGAGCCGCGCGAAGTCACGGCACGCGTCGGTCGCGTGTTCCTGTGCGTCGTCCCGAGCTACGGGCAAGGCCGGACACCTGCTCACCCGGCAGGGGCGGACCCACGGCCTCCCCGGCACGCCGTAGCGGCTGGCAGGCCCCGGCACATCCCGGCGGCACCGCCCGGCTCGTGACGGGTGTCTCGATCGCGCTCATCGTGCTCATGCCGGCCGTCGCGTGGCAAGGACTCCTCGGAGCCCAGACGACGGAGGCGTGGTTGCGAGCAGACGCAGCCCTGCGGCAGTTGGTGGTATCGGTGCGAGGGGACCCGTGTGTGGCGCGCCCGGATCCAGGAGAGTGACCGGATGTCGCCGCTACGCCCGGCACCGCGGCCGCGTTGGACACGGCATGAGTGCGCACGACGCCGGCCCGCGGGGCCTGATCAGGATCGCGATCACGGTCGATGACCGGAGCGAGGCGAAGGCGGCAGCGGACCGGATGCTCCGGTTGTGGCTGTCCGGCTCCGTCCCGTCTCAGCCGACCGCAGACGAAAGGGTTCCGGGCGCCGACGTTCCCGACGACCGTCCACGCTGACATCGACCGCGGCCCTGCCGAAGGCGGGCCCCTGACGTCGCGCGTCTGCTCGTCCGGCACCGAGAACGGGACCGCCACCAGGGCGATCGCCGGCCGTCGTTCGCGGTGGTTGCGGGGCGGTGACCCTCACAGTCGTCCGCGGAGCCCGCGGTTGTGGACCGATGGGCCGGGCGGGCGGAGTGAGGTGCTGTCCGATGCGCCGAGCAGCGGAAACTCCGTATGGTGCCTCCAGCTGCGGCCGTCACTGACGAACAGGCTGACCGACGAGACCGTCGCGGTGACGGGTAGCCGGGGGGCCAGCTCCACCTCCATCTTGTCCAGCACTCGGGGCGGCTGCCCGTGGGCGACGGTCAGGTGCGGGACGACCTCGGCGAACTGTCCCCCGTAGGGCGGTGCCTCCGGCCACCGTGCGGCGATCGACTCGGTGAGCACGCGAAACGGCTGGTCCGGGACCGGCGCCAGATAGAGTCCGTTCCTCTGGATTCCGCAGCGGCGACCCCCGGGGACAGGGCAACTCTCGTAGGCGACCCGCTCCGCAGGGACGCGACTCTCCGCCCCGCGCTGTCAACGCTTGCTCCCCGCCGATCCGGGGCGACGGCGGCTTCTAGGATCTGCGGCATGGCGACAAGACTCGTGCAGATCAATATGAAGGCCCAGGACGACTCCGCGCTCGGCCGGTTCTGGGCGGAGGCACTGGGGTGGGGTGTCGACAGCGAGGGGCCCGGGGTGACCAACCTCGAGCCGGTGGGTTTCGCCTACCCGGATGCCGCTGCCGTCTGCATCGACATCGTCGCCCGCCCGGAATCGAAAACGGTGAAGAACCGGGTGCACCTTGATCTGGCCACCATCTCGACCGCTCATCAGGACGAGCTGGTCGCGCGGCTGAAGGGGCTCGGCGCGACGCTCGCCGACGTCGGGCAGGGCGACGTGCCCTGGACGGTCATGGCCGACCCGGAGGGCAACGAGTTCTGCGTTCTGGAGCCCCGTCCGATCTACCAGGACATCGGGCCGATCGCCGCGGTGGTGGTCGACTGCACCGACCCACGGGGAATGGCCCGGTTCTGGGGCGAGGCGATGGACTGGACGGTGCACGAGGCCACCGACGAACAGGCGACCATGCGCTCCGCCCAAGGCGTGGGCCCTTACCTGGAGTTCATCCGTACTCCCGACCTCAAGACCGTGTGGAACCGCGTGCATCTCGACGTCAGGCCCTACCCCGGGGGCGACCTGGCAGCAGAGGAAGCCCGCCTGCGCGCCCTGGGCGCCAGGGACCCTGGCATCGACCAGTCCGAGATCTCGTGGCGGATTCTGGCCGACCCGGAAGGCAACGAGTTCTGCCTCCTCGCCCCTCGCTGACCCTGACCAGCGGGCCCGGCCGCTTCTGGCCGTCACAGACCTCGCCCAGGTCCAGGAACAGGGTGTCGCTCCTGCCGTTGCCTGCAATCGGAAGAAGGCCGTCCAGCGAGACCTCCTGGGCGAGCCACCCATCACGGCTGCGGCGGTACTCGCTCAGCGGAGTGCCCCCGCCGTATGCGCACTCGTCGACCTCGATGTCAGTGGCGGCGCCTATCTTTCGCGCATGACTGATCAGCGATGGGCGGGCATCCGCCAACGGGTCGAGATTCTGAGTGCGGCCCCCACCAGCAGCGAGGTGTTCGGGGCCCTGGGGCACCAATGGGTGCTGGAGCAGCCGCTCAGCCAGGACGATCTCGCGGAGCTCGAGGCGCAGATGAAGGTGAGACTGCCGGAGGAGTTCCGCACGTTCCTCCTGTCCGTGGGAGCGGGTGGCGCCGGTCCCGCCTATGGCGTGTTCCCGGTGCGGCGCGTCCAAGGCCGCTGGCAGTGGGAAGGCGACGGCGCCGAACTGGCAGACCTGTCCCGCCTGGCCGAACCGTTTCCCGAGCGGGGACCGGACCCGCAGCTACTGGAGGAACTGGCGGCCCAGTGCCCTGAGGAAGAGGACTTCGACGAAGTCGAAGCGTTCGACGAGGCCTACGAGGCCTGGGACGAGCGCTGGGGCGCGGTCATGTTCGACCCCGAGCGCACCGTCGGTGCCATCGTCATCTCCCACCGTGGCTGCGCCCTGCGTGACTGGCTGGTGATCACCGGCGAGCATCGAGGCACGATGTGGACCGACGCCCGCGCGGACGACGCCGACCTCGCCCCCCTTCGCACCGACGACGGCACTCCGGTGACCTTCGCTCACTGGTACACCGACTGGCTGCGCCACGCCGAACGCTCGACGTCGTGAGCGACCTGGCGAGCCTGAGGACACTCCTGGAGGAGCGAAAGCCGGGTCAGGAGTCGATCGCCCAGTAGCGCTTGCGTGTCTGGGAGAGATCCGTCCCCAGTACGTCGGCTCGACGAGGGCGCAGCAACGGGCCTGAGACGATCTCCGCGTGGCTGGTGCGATGACTGCAGCGGAAGCGTCCTGGACAGCCCCGTTCACCGGGGTGCCTGCTACGGAGGCTCCGCCGCACCACCACCTGCATCACCGGCCTGGCAAAGGCAGCCCTCACCTTGGAGCTGACCTCCTCAACCTGAGGAGGAACCCACTGCCTCCTATACTCCTGACGTGCTTGATACATCGAACTTCCTCCATGTTTCGTCCGTGCTCAACCGGCAGTCGATCGCGCGGCACGGCCTGGACTGGAGCCGGATGGGCGCCGCACGGGGAATCGCCGGCAGCCGCCGCCCCGAGGTGGAGGGGATCTTCGTCTGCCGAGGTGAGGAGGACGCAGAGTTCTTCCTGCAGATAAACAACACCGGTGGGCCGGCTGATCTCTGGTCCGTGGACGGCATCGATGAGGGACTGCTCCTCGACAACGGCAACGGATTCGTCTACCTACCTGACCGCATACCGGCCACGCGAGTCCGCCTCGTGCGGTCAGACGTTCCTCCGCAGCGTGGGTTTTGACTTCGCGCGGCACCACGGTTGACGCTCCTGGTGGGCGACGGTCAGGTGTCGACCCGTCAGAGAGTGAGAGCCGGCTCCGCTCCCTGCGCGGAGCCCCTTCGTGGCCGACAACCCGCGCGGCTGCCATGATGGGGGCGTGTCCTCCGATTCCTTGCTTGCCGCCCGGGTGGCCCTGCGAGCGCACCTGCAGCGGCATTTTCCCGGGCAGGTCATCGACGAGTTGCCGGGCGTCGATGGGCCCATCGAGGAGCGGGTACCCGGGTTCCGCGTGTTCCGGATCCATCCCGGTAGGCCGGGCGGGTGGTGGGTATACGTGACGTCGGGCTGCTGGGCCGCGGCCCAGGAGGGCGGGCACGGGGCGGAGTTCTTCCTCGCGGCCCCGCGGGACGACTGGCTGAATCGGGAAAGCCTCACCGTGAACGCGTACTACCACTGCGGCCCCGACCATCAGCGACTGGACGTCGGGCACACGGTTCCCATCGGCCGGCCGTGGCTCGACGACTCCACGTGCGACCACTACCTGATCAGCCTGCCGTACCCGTACGGCCCCGACTTCGAGGTCTGCGCCTGGGACGAAACGGCCCACGCCCGACTCCTGTGGCTGCTGCCGATCACCAAGGCGGAGAAGGATCACCGTCGCGAACACGGCCTTGAGGCCCTGGAGTGCCTGTTCGATGAGCGGGAGATCGACCCGGTCGACCCGCACCGCCCGTCCGTGGTCTAGAGCGTGTCTCCTTGCTCTGTTCGTCGGTTGATCGGATGTGCCTGTCCGGTTGGTGATCACTGATGCGATGTGGGATCGGGTCGAGCCGTTGATGCCGGCTGATCCGGTTCGGGGCCGGCGATGGGTTGAGCACCGCCGCACTTTGGAGGCCATTGCGGGTTGAACCCGCCGACCACCCGCTGGGACGCTCCCGCGGCGGACTGAGTGCGAAGGTTCACCTCGCCAGTGATGATCGCGCGCCCCCTGGCTCTGCGGGTGACACCTGGCCAGGCAGGTGACGCGCCGGTCTTCGAGGCCGTCATGGCGGCCATTCGTGTTCCGCGAAAGGGGCCGGGAAGGCCGAGGACTCGCCCTGACACGGTTCTGGCCGACCGCGCGTACTCGTCTCCCGCGATCCGAAGTCACCTTCGCCGGCGTGGAATCCGTGCCGTGATTCCCCAGCCATCGGACCAGGTGGGCCACCGTCTGCGGCGAGGTCGAGCGCTGCATCAACCGGCTCAAGCAGGGGCGTGGCCTGGCGATGCGTACCTGCAAGCCGGCCGTCGCTTATCAGGCCGCGCTCCACGGCGCCGCCATCCGCATCTGGAGTCGGGGCTGAAACCGCTCATACCAGACAGTGGGCGGGAAACGGGTGAGCATCACCTGGAGATGCCCCAAAAGAATACTTAACGTGACGGAGTGGATACAACTGCTAACTCTGCGTATATGGTCGGGGTGGAATCGTCACCCCCCACTTTGGAGATGTCGTGGCACGCTTCCGTACCCATCTCGCCCTGCTCGGGTCCGCCGCAGCCCTCACCGCCGCCGCCGCCCTTCCCTCCCAGCTCGTCGGAGCCCAGCCCGCCTTCGCGGCCGAGGATCCGCAGTGGGTCGCCCTGGGCGACTCCTACACCGCCGGAGTCATCCAGGCCGCGGGCGAAAACTTCGAATTCCCGCGTGACGGCTGCGAGCGCACCGAGCGGTCCTACCCCCAGGTCGTCGACCGGGACCTCTCCGGTGCCTTCGAGCTGACCAACGTCAGCTGCGGCGCCGCCACCATCAACAACGTCACCGACACGGCCCAGAATCCGATCGGCCGTCACCTGCCGCCGTTCTCCGAGGACCCGGACTACCCCTTCCCCGCGGTGCCTCCTCAGTCCGAGGCGGTGGGCGCCGACACCGACGTCATCACCGTCGGGGTGGGCGGAAACACCCTCGGCTTCGCCGACCTCATCAACCAGTGCATGAGGCTGGGCGGCGAAAGCGAGGAAGGTGCGGGCACCCCGTGCAAGGACGCCCTGGCCGCCGGCATCCCCGCCCGGCTGAAGAACGTGCGCCAGGACTACGACCGGATGCTCACCGTGCTCCACGAGCGCGGCCCGAAGGCGAAGATCCTGGCCGTCGGCTACCCCACGGTCATCCCCAAGGACACCTCCAAGTGCGGCTACGGCGACCCGACGAAGTTCTACACGATCACCCAGGGGGACCTTGACTGGCTGCGCCAGGACGTCCTGGAACCCCTCAACACGACCATCGAGAACTCGACCGGCACCCAGGAAGCCGCCAGCTTCGTCGACCTCTACACCTCCTCCCAGAACCACAGCGTCTGCGACGACACCAAGTGGGTCGAAGGCATCTTCACCTCCTCTGGCCAGCCGTCCTTCGTACACCCCAACGCCCTCGGCCACCGCAACGCCGCCGACCATGTCGAAGAAGCGATGCTGAACGCCATCGACGGGAGCTGACCCCCCACCACCCTCAAGGCAATCCAGCAGGGCTGGCCTCGGCACCAGTCAAGAGGCCAACCCTGCACCCCAAACCCACCCCCAATCCGGCTTCTCGCCTCTGAGAGGCAGGCCCTAGCTCAGGCCCGGAGAAGGGCCCCGCCGCTGCCGGTCGACCCGGCTTCGGGGTTCGACCCGTGCGGAACCGGGCCGCCCGCGATCCGGTCCATCAGGCCCTCATGCGGCCCTGCCGGTGGGCAGGGTCTACCCTGCGACCTGCGGCCACTGCATGATCTTCCGTCTTCCCCCACCGATGATCAACGGTGGCTGCACCGTCTCCACAGCCCGTCAGGGTCGCGCGGCGTCTGCCCGCCGTCATGTGTCTGGAGGCGAAGTCTGGTGGGTCCAGTTCGACGAGCGGAGGTTGGTCGTACTGCTGTCGGGAGACGAGCCGGCCGGGATCCGGGTGATGCAGGTCGTCACTCCGGCAGGCGTCGACCTCAGCGGTCTGGGCATCGAAGTGAGGGTCGGCGCCGGTGAAGGACTGCCGTTCGAGGGCGTGCTGCGGCTCGCGTTCTCGCGTCCGGGCTTCACCCCGTGCACGTGGCTGACCACGGTGTCCCGGGACGACCTGATCGAGCGGGCTGCCGTCCTGTCCTCCCTGAAGCTCAACGAGATCGACGACGCCCTCCGACTCGCTGATCAAGCGCAGGAGGGGACCCCGGCCACGACCGCGAAGCTCAGGGAGATGAGGGATGCCCTCCGTCGCGGTGAACCCGGGTAGAGAACATCACTCGAAGCGCCGACATCAGTGCCTTCGTCAGGCAGGCGTAGCCCGCTGCGCGCCTTCACCGGCGGCCCGTACCAGCCCCGCCGGGAGACGGAGATCGCCTGGAGGATGAATCCTGAGCGCGGTTCACGCGGAGGCGGACCTCAACTCTTGACGGCCTGTGCGATCCGCAGGGCGGCCTGGGCGGGTGTGAGGTGCGTCGTGTCGACGACCTCCGCCTCGGCGTGCAGCCATGTACGCGCCGCCTCGGCGTAGGGCTCAAGGTGTCTGAGGCGGAACGGAGAGTCGGGGCCGAGGACGGTGTCGCCCGCGATACGGCCGCGAAGGGTGTCCTGGTCGGCGTGGAGAACGAAGTGCCGCACCGGAATGGCGTACTGCGCGAGCCCCCTGCTGATCTCCCGCCAGTACTGCTCGACCAGGACGGTCATGGGCATCACCAGCGTGCCGCCGGTGTAGTCGAGCAGGTGGCGGGCGGTCTCGACGACGAGGGGCCGCCACGGGGGCCAATGCTGGAAGTTGTCCGTCGTCGGCAGCCCCGGCGTGACGTCCATGAGCGTCTCGCCGACCTTCTCGGCGTCGAACACCCGTGAATCTGGGATCAACTGCTGCACGAGCGCGCTGGTCGTCGTCTTGCCCGCGCCATGGGTGCCGTTGAGCCATACGATCATGGGGCACAACCCTAACCTCGTGCTGACCGAGGGAGCAGGCACAGTCGCCAACCGGTCCTGATTCGGCGTTCCCGGGTGCTGGAGCGTGACCTCGGCAGGCGGCTCCCCACGGAGTCCTGATCTGCAACCGCCCGCAGATCACCTTCGGCACCGCTGACGGACTGATCGCTCTCGCCGGCACGGATCAGGGAGCCGCCGTCTTCACGGCACCCGAGGTCCATGGGCACTCCGACGGGATCGTCGTGCAGGGGGCGGAGGGCGACTGGGCCGGCAAGGACATCACACGGGCGTACGCCGCGCCGGCGTCGTGCGTCATCCACCCGGGACGGTGCCGTCCGCCGACGGGGACGCCACCTTCTTCTCGCCGGCCGCCCCGTTCACTCGAACGGTCTAGTCCACCTCGCTGAACGTGCCCGCCCTGGGCGAGGCTCGGGATCAGGGCTGCGCCGAGTCGTCCAGCGCGGCCGCACACTTCGGCCTGGCCTGGTGTCCGGACTCATTGACGGGTGGGAGGGACGGGTGAAGGGACACCCCGAAGTGCCCCGCGAACAGGGGTCCCGCGAACAAAGGGGCCGCAGCAGCCCTGAGCGCCGTGGCCGACCGGAACCGGACGCCACCGACAGTGAGTACAGCCGCAGGGGTGTCTGGGACGAGGCCATCCTCGAAGCGGTCTTCGCTCAGTCGGACGTGGGACTCCATGTCCTGGACACGAATCTGCGTATCGTCCGCGTGAACGCTGTCACCATCGGCGTGCTCGGTCTCCAGGCAGACACCATGGTCGGACTGCCGGCTGCGGACGCGTACGCGCCCGCCGGGGTTCGTTTCAACGAGGAGGTGCTGCGGGAGATCCTCGCCACGGGACGCCCGGTGATCGAACGACGCGTCACGAGCATTCCACCCACCGATCCGCGGAGCAGGCGGGTCTTCTCGGTCTCCGCGCACCGGCTCCAGGATCACGCGGGGCACGTACTCGGCCTGGTCGTCACGAGCACGGACGTGACCGAACGCGAACGCGCACAGGCCCGGCTTCGACTGCTGCACAGCGCCCGCGAACGGATCGGCTCCAGTCTCGACGTGGAGCGCACGGCCCGTGAACTCGTCGAGGTGACGGTGCCCGGCTTCGCCGACTGGGCGGTGGTCGCGCTGACCGACGCCGTGATGCGGGGGAAGGAACCCGGCCTGCAGGCACGGGACAGCGTTCCGCTCCTGCGCTGTGCGGCGGCCGGGAGCGCGGGCACGAGGGCGGGCGTGAACCTGGCTGTTCCGGAGGCAGGGGCCATCCTGCTGCCGGGAGTCTTCGGCGCCGCCCTGTCAGCGACCGCCTCTTCGGTCATGTCGGCGCCGGGTGGACTCCACGCCGGTACCGGTATCGCGGCGCCATTGGCGGTTCGCGGGCAGATCTTCGGTGCCGTCGCCTTTCATCGGCTGGCGGGGGCCGAATCGTACGGACCCGAGGACCTCGACCTCGTCGACGGCATGGCAGCCCGTACGGTGACCTGCCTGGAGAACGCCCTGCGCTTCACCCGCGAACACATCGTGATGACGGCGCTGCAGAGCTGGCCGCTGCGCCAGGAGCGGGTCACCCAGCGGGCCGTCGAAGTCGCCCAGCGGCATCGGTCCGGCGGCCGCGGCGCCGGCTCGTGGTTCGACGTCATCCCGCTTCCGGGGGCGCGCGTCGCGCTCGTCGTGGGCCAGGTCGAGCAGGCGGGGCCGAGTGCCGTCGCCACCATGAGCCGGCTGCGCACCGCCGTGAACAGTCTGACCACCCTCGATCTCGACCCGCACGAACTGCTCGCACGGCTCCACGCCACCACCCTCCGGCTCGCCTCCGAACAGGAGGATCCGTCCGACGCGGGAGTGCCGAGCGCGAGCTGCACGGTCGCCGTGCACGACCCGGTCGGGGGGCGGCTGGACATCGCGCGGGCCGGCCGTTCGTTGTTCGTCGTCGTCCACCCCGACGGAACGGTCGCCACGAAGGCGGTCGACGACGGCCCCCTGCTCGGAGCCGAGGGGCCGCCCTTCGCCTGCTCCTCACTCTTCCTGCCCGAGGGAAGCATCCTCTGCATGGCCTCCGCGGCGGCCTCGGTCGACGACGGCCCGTCGACGGAAGCCGTCGTCAACGCCCTGGTCCACCCCGGACGCACCCCGGAGGCGATGGCGGACGACGTGGACCGGCTCCTGGCCCCCGACCGCGTGCTGCTGGTCGCCCGCACACGCCATCTGCCGGCGAGTGAACTGGCCCAGTGGACCATTCCCTTCGACTTCTCGGAGGTCGCCACGGCACGGAGTCACGTCGAGTCGTGCCTACGGCGGTGGGGACACCCCGCCGACCCGTTCACGGTGGCGCTCGTCGCCAGCGAACTCGTCACCAACGCCATCCGCTACGGCGCGGCCCCCATCACGCTCCGGCTGATCGCGCAGGCGCCGGATCCACCGGATCTGCCGGATGCGCGCGATGTGCGGGATCCATCGGATTCAGCAGGCTCGACAGGGCTCATCTGTGAGGTCAGTGACACCGGCCCGGCCGCCCCGCATCTCCGGCACGCCAGAGCCGTCGACGAAGGCGGCCGCGGACTGCTCATCTGCGCCACCGTGGCGAAGAACTGGGGCGTGCGCCACTCCGACGACGGCAAGACGGTGTGGGCGGAGATCTGAGCCGCCGGGAGCGACCGCCGCCCGACCGGCATCTCCTGGGCCCCGGCATCCCCTGGGCCCCGGCATCCCCTGGGCCCCGGCATCTCCTGGGCTCCGGCATCCCCTCGGACCAGTTTCAGTCCGCGCGCTCAGGGGTGTGTGAGGGGTGGAGTCGACGGTCGCCGTCAGGTTCCCGCGGCCGCGCGCCGGATGGCGTCGAGTGTGCGCGCCACGTCGTCGTCGGTGGTCGACCAGTTGCTCACCGAGATCCTCATGACGCGTCGGCCGCGCCAGGTGGAGCCGCTGATCCACGCGGTGCCGTCGTCGAGCAGCCGGGCGAGTACGCGGTCGGTGCGTCCGTCGCTGCCGAACTCGGCGCAGACCTGTGTGAACGCGACCTCGTTGAGGACGGTCGCGCCGTCGATCTCGGCGATGCCGGTGGCGAACGCGGAGGCGTGGCGGCACAGCCGCTCGACGAGGTCGGAGACACCTGATCGGCCGAGGGACCTGAGGGCGGCCCACACGGTGAACGCCCTGCCGCGCCGCGAGAGTTCGGGCACCTTGTCGATGGGGTCGCCGTGCTCGTGCTGGATGAGGTAGTCGCCGCGATCGCTCATCGCCGCCCGGACCGCGGACGCGTCGCGCACGATCGCGAGTCCGCAGTCGTAGGGGACGTTCAAGGTCTTGTGGGCGTCCGTCGCCCAGGAGTCCGCGTCAGCGCAGCCCGCCGTCAGGTGGGCGTAGCGCGGCGAGGCCGCCGCCCACAGTCCGAACGCGCCGTCGACATGGACCCAGGCGTCCGCCTCGCGCGCCGCGCGGATGCTCGCGGCGAACGGGTCGAAGGCGCCGGAATGGATGTCGCCGGCCTGGAGGATCACGATCGTGGGGCCCTGTCCGCCGGCCGTCAGCGCCTTCCGCAGGGCCTCGGGCACGATGCGTCCTTGATCGTCCGCCGCCACCAGGTCGGGCCGGCCGAGCCCGAGGTAGCGCAAGGCCAGGTCGATGGCCATGTGCCGGGACTCGCCGGCGATCACACGGAGGGACGGGCTCGCCGTGAGGCCGTCGCGGGCGACGTTCCAGCCGGTGCGCCGCAGCACCGTGTCCCGCGCGGCGGCGAGGCAGGTGAAGTTCGCCATCGTCGCCCCCGTGGTGAAGCCTACGGAGCTGTCCCTCGGCAGGCCGAGCAGATCGAGCAACCAGGCACCGGCGATCTCCTCCGCCGCGGAGTACGCGGGTGAGACGCTGCGCATCACACAGTTCTGGTCCCAGGCGCTGACCAGCCAGTCGGCAGCGAGCGCGGCCGGTTCGGTGCCGCCCACCACGAACCCGTAGAAGCGACCGCTGGGGAACGCGGTGAGCCCCGGCTCACAGGCCGTGGCGAGCAGGTCGACGACGTCGGCGGGCGTGCAGGGGCCGGCTGGCAGTTCGGCACCGAGCGCGCCTACGACCTCCTCGACCGATGCGCGGGCGGGAATCCGCCGGTCGGGCAGGCTCGCCAGCCACCGGACAGCTTGCTCGTACGCCTGTCGGAGCGCCGCCTCACGCGCGTCCATATCTCGGACTATGCGACGGTCGCCGCCGCCCCGCAAGCCGACCGGGGGTCGGCCGGTCACGAGATCCGGGGAGCGGTGCCGTTGCGAGATCCGAATGGTCCACGGGGGGCGGCTCGGCGAGGGCCGTTCGCTGCGCCGTTCGGCGGACGAGCGGGACTCTCGGCGAGGAATCCCGGGAAGCCGGGGAAGTCGGCAAAGGAGACGACGGCCAGCAGGTGACCCCCATCGCCGTCGGAGGAGCGAGGACCGTGGACGAGACCGGGGCGACCAGAGGAAGCCGGACAGCGCGTGAACGAGGGGCGGACGGGCGACAGCCCGACTCCACGTCGTACGTCTCGCTCCGCATCAACGGGAACACGCACGAGCTACGGCTCGACAACCGTACGACCCTGCTCGACGCCCTGCGCGAGCACCTGGACCTCACCGGTGCGAAGAAGGGCTGCGACCACGGCCAGTGCGGCGCCTGCACGGTGCTCGTGGGCGGCCGGCGGATCAACAGCTGCCTGGTGCTCGCCGTCACCTGCGACGAGCCCGTCACCACGATCGAGGGCCTCGCGGGCCACGATCGCCTCCACCCCCTTCAGGAGGCGTTCGTGGCCCGCGACGCCCTGCAGTGCGGCTACTGCACACCGGGCCAGATCTGCTCCGCCGTGGGCATGCTGGCCGAGGCCGCCGCCGGGCACCCCTCACACGTCACACCGCCGGACCGCCCGGCCGGCGGCGGCCCGGAGCTCCTCACTCCGGAGGAGATCCGCGAGCGGATGAGCGGCAACATCTGCCGTTGCGGCGCCTACGCGAACATCGTGGACGCCATCGAGGAGGTCGCCTCGTGAAGCCCTTCGCCTACCTCCGTGCCGACCGCACCGACCAGGCGCTGGCCGCGTACGCGGCACACCCCGGCGCCCAGTACATCGCCGGAGGCACCAACCTCGTCGACCTCATGAAGCTGGGAGTGGCCGACCCGCCGTTCCTCGTCGACATCAGCCGACTCCCGCTGGACGGCGTCGACGAGACCCCCGACGGCGGCCTTCGCATCGGGGCGACCGTCCGCAACAGCGACCTGGCCGCCCATCCGCTCGTACGGACCCGCTACACCGCGCTGTCGCAGGCACTCCTCGCAGGAGCCTCCGGACAGCTGCGCAACGCCGCCACGACCGGTGGCAACCTGCTCCAGCGCACGCGCTGCCCGTACTTCCAGGACACCTCGAAGCCCTGCAACAAACGCGCGCCGGGAACCGGATGCCCTGCCCGCGAGGGCGTCCACCGGGACCTGGCGGTACTCGGCCATTCCACGCGATGCGTCGCCACCCACCCCTCGGACATGGCCGTCGCGCTCGCCGCCCTCGACGCCCGGGTGCACCTCATCGGCCTGGACGGCGAGCGCACCGTACCCCTCACGGAGTTCCACCGGCTGCCGGGTGACACGCCGGAGCACGACACGGTCGTCCGACCCGGCGAACTCGTCACGGCGGTCACGCTCCCGCCGCCCACCGGAACCCACAGCGCCTACCGGAAGGCCCGCGACCGCGCCTCGTACGCCTTCGCGCTCGTCTCCGTCGCCGCCGCCCTCACGGTCGAGGACGGAGTCGTCCGGCACGCCGCCCTCGCTTTTGGCGGGGTCGCGCACGCACCGTGGCGGGCCCGTGCGGCCGAGGAGGTCCTCCTGGGAGCTCCCGCCACGGAGGAGACATGGGTACGCGCCGCCGACACCGAGCTGGCCGCAGCCGAGCCGTTGCGCGACAACGCCTTCAAGGTGCCGCTCGCCCGTGGTCTCGCCGTCCGTGTGCTCACCGATCTCGCGTCCCGTCCCTGAGGAGCCGACCACCGTCATGCCCACGAACTCCCCGCCCCAGGTTCCCTCCGCGCCCGACGAGGACGATGCCGCCGGCCGTGACAGCGCCGTCGGTCGTGACGACGCTGCCGGCCGTGACGACGCCGTCCGGCGTGACGCCAGGGAGAAGGTGACCGGCTCGGCGCGGTACGCCGCCGAGCACAGCCCGCCCGGCTGCGTCCACGCCGTCCCCGTGCCCGCCACCGTCGCGCGGGGCAGGGTGACCGCCGTCCACGCCGACGAGCTCCTGCGCCGCCCGGGCGTCCACGCCGTCCTCAGTCACACGAACGCGCCCCGTCTCGGCGAGGCCGAGGACCCCACGCTGACCCTGCTCCAGACCGATCACGTTCCCCATCGAGGCTGGTACGTCGCCCTCGTGATCGCCGACACCCTGGAGAACGCCCGGGCCGCCGCCGACGACCTGCGGATCGAGTACGCCACCGAGGAGCACGACCCGGGTCCGCCCGCCGGCCACCCCGGTCTCTACGCACCCGAGGAGGCCAACGGGGGTCATCCGGCCCTGCGCGAGCGCGGGGACTTCGACGCGGCCTTCGCCACGTCGGCCGTGCGCGTCGACGCCACGTACACCATGACCGCCCAGCACAACCATCCGATGGAGCCGCACGCCTCCACCGCGTGGTGGGAGGACGACGCGCTGACCGTGTACGACTCCAGCCAGGGGGCGACGAAGGTACGAGACGTCCTCGCACGGCTGTTCCAGGTGCCCCGGCACCGCGTCACGGTCGTCTCCGCGTACGTCGGCGGCGGCTTCGGCTCCAAGGGCACCCCGAGGCCGCAGGCGGTCCTCGCCTCGATGGCCGCGCTGCACCTCGGACGGCCGGTGAAGCTGTCACTCCCGCGCCGCGAACTCGCCGCCGTCGTCGGTCACCGCGCCCCCACGGTCCAGCGCGTCCGCATCGGCGCGAACGCGGACGGTGTGATCAGCGCCCTCGCCCATGAGGTCGTCACGCAGACCTCCACGGTCAGGGAGTTCGTCGAGCAGGCCGCCGTCCCCGCGCGCACCATGTACACCTCGCCGCACAGCCGGACGAGCCACCGGGTCGTGGCCCTCGACGTGCCGACGCCCTCGTGGATGCGTGCTCCGGGCGAGGCGTCCGGGATGTACGCCCTCGAAGCCGCCATGGACGAACTCTCCGTCGCCACGGGCGTCGATCCGGTCGAACTCCGGCTGCGCAACGAGCCCGACACCGAACCCGACAGCGGCAGGCCGTTCAGCAGCAGAGGCCTCACGGAATGCCTGCGTGAGGGCGCGCGCCTCTTCGGCTGGGAGGGCCGCGACCCCCGCCCAGGAGTACGGCGAGCCGACGGACGACTCACCGGCACCGGAGTGGCGGCCTCGACCTACCCGTACCTCCTGGGCCCCTCCTCGGCCTCCGCGCACGCCGCGCCGGACGGCACGCACCTCGTACGGCTCGCCGCCACCGACATCGGGACCGGCGCCCGGACCGTCCTCGCGTACATCGCCGCCGAAGCGCTCGGCGTCCCGCCGGCCTCGGTACGCGTGGAACTCGGGAGCAGCACGTTGCCGACCGCCCCCCTGGCCGGTGGTTCATCGGGCACCTCGTCCTGGGGCTGGGCCGTCCACAAGGCCTGCACGGCCCTGGCAGGCATGGTGCGCGCCCACTCCGGCCCGCTCCCGCCCGAGGGCCTCACCGCCCGGGCGGACACCGCCGAGGAGGCGGGCCGGGAGTCCCCGTACGCACGGCACGCGTTCGGTGCGCAGTTCGCGGAGGTCGACGTGGACACTGTGACGGGGGAGGTACGGGTACGGCGCCTGCTGGGGGTCTTCGCGGCGGGTCGGGTACTCAGCCCACGGACCGCGCGCTCGCAGTTCATCGGCGGCATGACCATGGGGCTGGGCATGGCGCTGACCGAGAGCAGCACGCTCGACCCCGCGTTCGGCGACTTCACGGAACGGGACCTCGCCGCGTACCACGTCCCCGTCTGCGCCGACGTGCCGACGCTCGAAGCGCACTGGCTCCACGAGGAGGACCCCCACCTCAACCCCATGGGCAGCAAGGGAATCGGGGAGATCGGCATCGTGGGGACAGCGGCCGCGATCGCGAACGCCGTGCACCACGCGGTGGGCGTACGTCTGCGGGACCTGCCCCTGACCCCGGACCGGCTCCTCCCGCACCTGCACGGCTGACCATGGCTGACCCAGGTGTCGGACACGGTGGTGCGAGGACCGGTACGCCCCCTACGCGTGGCCGTGCGGCTGCCGGCCCGAGCAGGCCGCGCAACCGATATGCGTTCCGGCGATCGGCGTGCCCGCGCCGATGCCGCCGCGCAATGCCTACGCTCGTCGTATGACGGAGAGTGAGATCCAGCTCAAGGCAATCGCGGCGCTCACGGCCCTGCGCGGGGGAGTGGCTCAGGACTACGTCTCCGACCTGCTCGGCGAGGTGATTCCGACGCGGTTCCTGGTTCCCGACACCGACGACGCGGTGGAGGTCGGAGCCGCGGTCCTGACCCAGCTCACGGAACCGGTCAGTGCTCTGGTCCGCGGCTTCATCCTCGCCTTCGAGACGGTGGCCGACGCGTACGACCGTGCTGAGTCCGGCGAGCCCACCGAGCAGATCCTGCAGGCCCTGGCTCTGGAGATCGCGAGCGAGACCGACTGACCGGCCGGGTCACGGCGGTCGCGCCTACATGTCGCTGTCCGTCTCCGGGTGGGCTCCCGGGCCTTGATGCCGCGGGGCCAGGGGCGTGGGGGAGAGGGTGGACGTCTCCTCGCCCGCCTCCAGGAGGGTGTCCGCGGCGCCGATGACGAGCGGGTCGGGTTCCCCCACGGCCGCGGGGTCCTTGCTCGTGTAGTCGATGCGCCGGAGGAGGCTGCGCATGGCCTCCAGGCGGCCCCGGCGCTTGTCGTTGCTCTTGACGACCGTCCAGGGAGCGTGCGCGGTGTCCGTCGCCCTGAACATGTCGACCTTGGCGGTGGTGTAGTCGTCCCAGCGGTCCAGCGACGCCAGATCGGTGGGGGAGAGCTTCCACTGCCGTACCGGGTCGACCTGCCGGATCGCGAACCGGGTGCGCTGCTCGGATCGCGACACCGAGAACCAGAACTTCACCAGGTGGATGCCGTCGTCGACCAGCATGCGCTCGAACACCGGGCACTGGCGTAGGAACAGCGCGTACTCGTCGTCCGAGCAGAATCCCAGGACACGCTCGACACCCGCCCGGTTGTACCAGGAGCGGTCGAAGAAGACGATCTCGCCGGGGCCGGGGAGGTGGGCGACGTAGCGCTGGAAATACCATTGCCCGGCTTCCCGCTCCGTCGGCTTGTCCAGAGCGACGATGCGCGCGCCCCGAGGATTCAGACGCTCGGTGAACCGCTGGATGGTGCCGCCCTTGCCGGCGGCGTCGCGGCCCTCGCAGACGACGACCACCCGCGCGCCGGTGTCCTTGGCCCACCGCTGCAGTTTCAGCAGCTCGATCTGCAGGATCCGCTTGGCCCGCTCGTACTCGCCCCGCCGCAGCTTGCGGTCGTAGGGGTAGTTCTCCCGCCAGGTACGGATCGGGGCGCCTTCGGCGCTGAGGAGAACGGGCTGCTCGGGGTTGGTGTCGTCCACGCTGAGGCCACTGAGCAGATCCGTCCGGTCCGCGTCCCGGTCGTCGGCGCCGCTGATTCCCGTCACACCAATCACCTCGTTGTCGTGTCGTCGGCCGCGGACCCGGTCCTGCCGCCAGGAGCGGGCCTCTCCAAGGGATCCTTCCCCGATCATGAAGGACCATCGGCCGAGTCGGCGGTGTTCGCGGGGTGCGCCGCGAGTCCACCCGGTCGTGGTGACCGACGGCGCTGCCGCAGGAGCGGAGGGCACACCTGCGGCCATCGGCGTCCGTGGACCCCGGCGATGGCACGGAGACGGCTCCGAGACGGCCCTGAGACCAGGACGGACCGCGAGCCGGGTGGTGCACGGGTGGTCTGCCGATGACGGGGTAGGCGCGTAAGCGAACGGCACTCGCCCCGGGGCTCCGGGCAGCGGAACGCGCACGAGACCGTGGACGGACCGGGTTCTCCACGACAAGCCGTCGGCACCACCCGGCTCGACGCGCGCGAGATGAAGGAGAAGGCACACCGATGAGTCATCAGACGCGAGGCGACGCATCCGGGCAGGCACCCGAGAGACTGCGCAAGATGGTCGCGCACACCCGTGAGAAGCTCGGACAGACCGCGGACGCGCTGTCCGCCAAGGACGGCGTGACGGCCCAGGCCATGGAGAAGGCGGCCGACCTCAGGACGCAGGCCGCCGCGAAGGCCGCCGGCATCACCGGCCAGCTCCGCGAGACCGCGGAGCACGCCGCGCAGCTGGCGAAGGACAAGACCCCCGACCCGGCTGTGGACAAGGCGGCTCACGCGGCCGCGCAGCTGCGCGGCACGGCGGCTCGGGCGGGCCAGTTCGCCAGCGAGCGGACACCGGACCTCTTCGCCGACAAGATCGGTCAGGGGGCGGCCGCGACGCGGACCTACCGGACCCCGCTCCTCGTGGGGGCCGCCGTGCTCGGCGCTCTCCTGCTGGTACGCCGGAGCCGGAGGCATCGATGAAGACCGCCACACTGGCCTACCGCCCGGTGGGCCTGGCGTTCGGACTCGCCGGTGGCATCCTGGCCCGCGCCGCCTTCAACCACATGTGGAAGTGGGCCGGGCACGAAGACGACGCCCCCGACGCGATGGACGAGGAACGCACCTGGCGAGAGATTCTGCTGGCGGCCGCACTGCAAGGAGCGGTCTTCGCGGTCGTCAAGGCCGCCGTGGACCGCGCCGGAGCCACCTCGGTGCGGCGTCTAACAGGAACCTGGCCCAGCTGACGCCCGGGTGCCGCCGTCCGGTACGACGACGGCGGCGGCACCCGTCCGGACCGACAGCGGTCTCCCGGACGCGGGGAGAGAGACCGCGAAAGAACGGCATTCGCCCACGCCGTCAGAGGAAGGTGAACCTGTATGACCACCCAGCAGGAGCCCGAGGCGACGGACGGGCGCGACAAGACGGACCGGCGCCGTGAGACGGCCTCGCGCTACGAGGCGGACGAGCCGCTGCCCCGTGACCCGCAGAACCAGCAGGCGGAGCACGGAGAGGATCCTCTGGCCATACCCGTACCGGACTGGCCCGACTCCGAGGCGCCCGCGCCCGATGCGGCGGGAACCGGACGCCGGGGCGACGCCGACGAGGCGAAGCACACGCACATCGAGGTCGACGAACCGGTGGACTGATGCGAGCGCCCGGCCGCCCGTCGGCCCGGAGCGTCAGGTCGCATGCCCGCGACGGCAGGCGGCATCCCCTGAGCCTCCCGCTCGGCCCGGCTCCCCACGGGCCGCGGCGAGCCCGCCGCATCCGGGTTTCCTCGTCCACGCGATCGCCCTGATCATCTGAGATCGCCACTCCGGGAGGAAAGCATGTCGCCCCAAACCGAAATCCACGTGGCTGCCTCGGGAGCCGACAGCGGCGCCGCGTGCCGGCTGTTGCTCGTGCGCCATGCGAAGGCGGAACCCAAAGGGCGCAAGGACGACTTCGACCGGAAGCTGAGCGCTCGGGGGCGTGCCGACGCGGCCGAGACCGGCCACTGGCTGGAGCGGTCCCCGTACAGGCCCGAGCTGGTGCTCTGTTCTCCGGCTCGGCGAGCCCGCAAGACGTGGCGGCTCGTCGAACCGGCGCTGACCGACCGGCCGCCCACCGTGTACGACGAGGGGATCTACAACGCGGCTCCGAACGAGTTGGTCGCCACGCTGGCCGATCGGGGCAAGGGCCTCGGCGTTCTCGCCCTCGTCGGCCACAACCCCGGTCTCCACCAACTGGCCTCGGCCCTGTGCGGCAAGGGGCCCCGGGAGCTCCTGGAACCCTTGAGGGCGACGTTCCCCACCGCGGGTGTCGTCGTCGTGGACCTCGACGGCGGATGGGACGAGCTGGCCCCGGGCCGAGGCACCCTGATCGACTTCTGGTCCCCGTCCGGCCGGGAGCAGGATTCCGAACACTTCAATCGGAGCCGATGAATACCTGTGCTCGCGGCCTGAGGTTTTAGCGGCCATCGCAGACAGGTTATTTGTCGGCGGCACACAGGGAGACTTTCTCGGCGCCTGCGGACTGCGGTGACGTGCTACCGTCCAACTCGGTTGCAGTTGTGGTACCCGAAAACTTCAGGCTCTTCCCGCCGGCCGCGTGCCACGGGAATTGCTTTGTATTTCCGGTCGTTTTCCGGAGGGCATCATCGCGGCGACATGGCATCCGTACGGTACGGATGCCGGCGTACTGCCCTAAGGAGACATGACATGGCTGCTGGCACTGTGAAGTGGTTCAACGCGGAAAAGGGTTTCGGCTTCATCGAGCAGGACGGTGGCGGCCCTGACGTGTTCGCCCACTACTCGAACATCGCGGCCCAGGGCTTCCGCGAGCTTCAGGAGGGCCAGAAGGTCACCTTCGACATCGCGCAGGGCCAGAAGGGCCCGACGGCCGAGAACATCGTTTCCGCCTGACGCGCGCCGTACGACGTAGCTGGGGCCCGCATCCCTCGGGGTGCGGGCCCCAGCTGCATGCGTGCACAGCGGCCGTGCGTACCCGCACCGCAGCTGCTGCTTTCAGCGGACCGCTTGTGCCGAGATTCATTCGTCCTGGGCCAAGCATCCTGCAATTCACGCTTCACTCGGCCCGTGCCTGCGAATCCCGAAGCTGTTCATCCGCTTCCGGAATTCCTCGATACGCGCCGTATCGAGGAAGGTTCTGAATGAACCCCGCACGCACGGACAGCCGTTCCTCCCGAGGCCACCGCAACGGCGGCCGTCCCTACGAGACTCCTGCCGGGTCCGGTCGGGGAAGTCGCCTCGGCTCGTCCGCCCCGAGCCGTTCGAGCGGCCCGAGCCGCTCCGGCGGTCTCGGCCGTCGGTTCGGAGCGGTACAGGGTGAGTTCACCCTGCCGGAGACCATCAACCCGGCCCTGCCCCCCGTCGAAGCCTTCAGCGACCTCGACATGCCGAAGGCCCTGCTTGCCGCGCTCACCGCGCAGGGGGTCTCCGTCCCCTTCCCCATCCAGGGTGCGACGCTGCCGAACTCCCTCGCGGGCCGCGACGTCCTGGGGCGCGGCCGGACGGGCTCCGGCAAGACCCTCGCCTTCGGCCTGGCCCTGCTGGCCCGCACCGCCGGACAGCACGCCGAGCCCCGCCGGCCGCTGGCGCTGGTCCTGGTCCCCACCCGGGAACTCGCCCAGCAGGTCACCGACGCGCTCAGCCCGTACGCCCGCGCCGTGAAGCTGCGCCTGGCCACCGTCGTCGGCGGGATGCCGATCGGCCGGCAGGCGAGCGCGCTGCGGAGCGGCGTCGAAGTCGTCATCGCCACCCCCGGCCGCCTCAAGGACCTCATCGACCGCGGCGACTGCCGACTGAACCAGGTCGCGATCACCGTCCTCGACGAGGCCGACCAGATGGCCGACATGGGCTTCATGCCCCAGGTCACCGCCCTGCTGAACCAGGTCAGGCCCGAGGGCCAGCGGATGCTGTTCTCCGCGACCCTGGACCGCAACGTCGACCTCCTGGTCCGCCGCTACCTCACCGACCCCGTCGTCCACTCCGTCGACCCCTCCCAGGGCGCGGTCACGACGATGGAACACCACGTCCTGCACGTGCACGGCGCCGACAAGCAGCGGCTGACCACCGAGATCGCGGCCCGCGAAGGCCGGGTGATCATGTTCCTGGACACCAAGCACGCCGTGGACCGCCTCACCGACGACCTCCTCGCCAGCGGTGTCCGGGCCGCAGCCCTGCACGGCGGGAAGACGCAGCCCCAGCGCACCCGCACCCTCACGCGGTTCAAGACGGGGCACGTCACCGTCCTGGTCGCGACGAACGTCGCGGCTCGCGGAATCCACGTGGACAACCTCGACCTCGTCGTCAACGTGGACCCGCCCACCGACCACAAGGACTACCTGCACCGCGGCGGCCGTACCGCGCGGGCCGGCGCATCAGGCAGTGTCGTCACCCTCGTCACCGCCAACCAGCGCCGCGCCATGACCCGCCTCATGGTGGCGGCCGGGATCGCGCCGAGGACGACCCAGGTCCGCTCCGGCGAGGAGGCGCTCCGCAGGATCACCGGGGCGCGGACCCCCACCGGAATTCCGGTGACGATCACCTCGCCGCCCACCGAGCAGCGCAAGCGCGGTGCGGCCTCCCGCGGCCGGCGCGGTCCCGGCTCGGACGCTCGGCGCGTCGGCGGACAGCGGTCGGCCACCGGATCGGCGGCCTGAGCGCCCCGCCGTCCGGAAGCAGACCCACCCTCCAGGAGGCCCGCTGTGACGCCCGTTCACACGCGGCACCACCCGACGCCGTGAACTGACGATCGAACAGCTGAGAGGGCCCGCCCGGCATCCGCCGGGCGGGCCCTCTCTCGTTGTCACTGCTCAAGGCCGATTACCTGCCCACCGGACACGCGAAAGTCTGTCTTGGCGGTAGTAGACATTGGGTGGTGACCTCACTATGGTTTCTCTCGTAGCCCAGAGAGACCGCAGAGCCTGGCAGAGAGATCCGCCAGTATGCGGTACAGGTGGTCGCAGTTCGCAGTTCGCAGTTCGCAGTTCGCAGGAACGGTGCGGCGGTGGAGTTTCGAAGCCAGGAAGTGGCAGGTCGGCGACGGGACTGACGGCCGGACCGGGTGGCCCGCGGTCATCAGGGGCCGCCGCGCGAGGGACCGCAGTCAAGGCAGGAGCGGCACCCGAGCGAGTGCAGTGTGCAGTACCCGTAGCAAGTAGTGGATCATCGAGGGAGAACGGAGGAACCACGCCATCAGGATCGCCCGGGCGGAAAGGTGACCCGGGTACCGCAGGACATCGATAGTGAGGTGGTCTCCGGTCAAGCAATCGCGATCCTCGCATCCCCGGCATTGTTCCGGTCGGGTACGCGGACATAGAACGCCGGCGCAGTGTCAGGGCCGGCAGGTGGTGTAGTAGTTCCTTCGGGGCCCTGGTGCCGGTACGGCACCAGGGCCCCTCAACGCGTTTCGCAGAGAGGTGCAAATGACAGCAGATGACTCGTTCGGGCGTCTCGACGACGACGACTACCCCGCCTACACCATGGGCCGGGCCGCCGAAATGCTTGGCGTCACACAGGGATTCCTCCGCGCCATCGGCGAAGCCCGCCTCATCACCCCGCTGCGCTCGGAGGGCGGCCACCGCCGCTACTCCCGCTACCAGTTGCGTATCGCGGCCCGTGCCCGCGAGCTCGTCGACCAGGGCACCCCGATCGAGGCCGCCTGCCGCATCATCGTCCTCGAGGACCAGCTCGAAGAGGCCCAGCGCCTCAACGAGGAGTACCGCCGCGCATCGGCACCGCCGGACTCGGCCTGAGGTGAGACCGGTCGCCGTGGGCCTCGACTGACCATCCACCGTCTGCGGTGCCTGCTGGTGGAACCATCGCGGATGGACTCCTCTTCGGCCCCGCGCAGCGTGCTCGCCCCCGCCCGTTGGCTGCGCGAGGGCCCTCCGGCGGCGAGATAGCCGAACACGTCCCGGGTGTAATCCCGCCCCATGAGGCCCTGTGCGCCGGCTTCGAGCCCTACGGTCCCTGCTCCCAGGACAGGATCGAGCTTCGCCCGGACGGTCGCGGGAGAAGGGCCCGCCCCTTCGGGGAGGACCCTTCTCTCGGCGGATGGCTCAGTGTTCGTCGCGCTTGCCGCGGAGGGTGTCCTTGGCGTCGGACATGGCTTCCTTCGCCTTGCCCTTGGCCTGGTCCATCCGTCCCTCGGTCTTCATGCGGTCGTTGCCGGTCACCTTGCCGACCGTTTCCTTCGCCTTGCCCTTGACCTTGTCCGTGCGGCCCTTGTCAGCCATGACCTGTCCTTCTGGGGTGGGAAGCAATGTCGATGACAACATAGGACGAAGATGGGCATTCCGCTCATCGAGTCCGGAGTCGCGCACCGTGCGCGGGCAAGGTGCCGTGCGTGAACCGCCCTGCGCCGGTTCGCCTCGCGACCCGACGCCCTCGCGGGTTTAGGGTGGGAATAGCCTGTTCCGCACGAGTGATCCGAGGGAGACGACGGCCGTGCCGACGTCGAGCCAAGAGATCGCGGGCGCCCCGTGCTGGGTCAGCCTGCTGACCCGGGACCTTGCCGCCGCGCAGAAGTTCTACGCTGGTGTACTCGGGTGGGGATTCCGCCCCAGCGGCCTCGGGGAGGGGTTTTCGGTAGCTCTCCGTCATGGGGTGCCCGTGGCGGGGATCGGCGCGCCGGCCGAGCGTCTCGACATGCCGGTGGCGTGGACGCCGTACTTCGCCGTCGCGGACGCCGACCTCACGGCGGCACGGATCCGTGAACGCGGGGCCACCATGGCCGTGGGCCCCCTCGCGTTCGTCACCGGCCGGGCCGGACTGGCCGCCGACCCCGCGGGGGCGGTCTTCGGGTTCTGGCAGGGAGCGGTGGTACCCGACTGGTCGACGGGTCACGGCAGCCCGGCCCGACTGGAACTGCACACCCGCGACGCCCTTGAGGCCTCGGTCTTCTACGGCGAGGTTCTCGACTGGGCAGGGGGAGGATCCGGTTGCTGCGTGGCGTCGCACGAACACGGGCAGGTGGTGCTGCGCAAAGGCCACGACACCGTGGCGCGCATGATCGGCGGCTCGGCCGAAGAGGTCCCCGACCCCGCGATCCGCCCGCGTTGGCACGTCCACTTCCCCGTACCGGACCTGGAGAAGGCGGTCGAGGCCACCAGAGACCTGGGAGGTGCGGTCGTCAGCCCCGTGACGACGTCCCGCACGAGCCGGTCGGTCGCCCTCGCGGACCCGGACGGGGCACGGTTCACGGCGGTCGAGCTCCAGAAGACCTCCTGAGAGGCGCCCCGGCCAAGGGCCCGTACGAGCATGGCGACCACGACAGAAGGGCGGTGCCGGGCCGTGGTGGCCTGCTCGAAGTGGGCCGGGGTCGGGAGGATCTGGTTCAGCTCTCCCGGCAGCTGCTCGGTCGGCCACATGCGGTGCTCCGTGTCGACGGCCGCGTCCCGGTCCCGGCCCCAGCAGACCTTCAGGCCGCCGACGACGGGCTTGCCGGCGCCGCCCGCCTCGCGGAACGACGCGATGGCGTCGTCGTCGCGTCCCATGGTGGCGAAGCCGTCCCCGACGCGTCCCGCGAGTGCGGCGGCCTTGGGGCCGAAGCCCGAGACCGGGATGGCGGGCGGGGTCTCCGGAACGGTGTTGTGACGGGCGTTGCCGACCGTGTAGTGCCGGCCCCGATGGCTGACGTCGCGGCTGGTGAACAGGTGCCGCATCACCTCCACCGCCTCTTCCAGCATGTCCGCCCGTTCGTCGAACGACGGCCATCGGTCTCCGAACGTCCGGGTCCGGCCGCTCCCGGGGAGAATCTCCTGGATCTCGGCCGTGAGCCCTTCTGTGCGCCTGACCGCCGACGTCACGGAGAAACGCCTCGATCGTGCCGGAGCGGGATCTCATCTCTCACCGTGGCCGACCTTCCCGGGCTGTTTCCGGTTTCTCCGCCGCACCACGGGTACCCGGTACGTGTGAGTGTGGGAAGAGGTCCGAGATGAGCGCCAAGGAGAAGGCCAAGGCCAAGGCCGAGCAGATCGTCGGCAAGGCAGTCCAGAAAACGGCCCACGTACGGGGAAAGAGGACCACGGAGGCCAAGGGCGCGGCTCTGAGGCTTCGCGGCAAGGCCCGGGAGCGCAAGGAGAAAGCCAAAGACTTCTTCAAGCGGTGACTCCTTGTGGTGGATCTCAGCGAATTTCGATCGTCGTCCACCGTGCATGCGGGCCGTCAACGCGGGCAGTGGCAGCAGAGGAGACGACTCGCTGAGCGACGTGCGCGGAGAGTGGGCGTTGCTCGCAGACATGCGGGTGCGCAGCCATAGCAGGAAGGTGAGAGTCATGGCCGGAGGCAAGAAAGCCAAGAATGTGGCAAAGACCGCCAAGGGCAAGGTCAAGGAGACGACGGGCAAGGCCGTAGGCAACGAGAGCCTCGAGTTGAAGGGCCGTGCCGAACAGGCCGAGGGCGACGCGAAGCAGGCGGCGGAGAAGGTCAAGGACACGTTCAAGCACTGACCTCGTCGACCGCGACCCCTCAGGCGCGGAACCCGGGACGCGGAGGTCGGCGGGAGGAACAGAGCAGTATCACTGCGACTGTTCCTCCCGCCGACCTCCGCGCGACGATGCGCGAACCCGGAGCCCGGCATCGCCTGCCCGGGCGCGGGGCTCACTGACGGCGTCGGCGCCGACCGCGGCCCGCGGTCTCGTACTCGTCCTCCTGAGCCTCCTCGTCGTCCTCGTCCTCGTCCTCCATGGTGGCGGCGGGGCCTTCCTCGTCGTCCTCCGCCTCCTCGTCTTCCGCGTCTTCGTCGTACTCCTCGTAGGGCTCGCCTTCGTCGTCCTCCTCCTCGCCTTCCTCTTCCGGCTCGTACTCCTCCTCCGGCGCGCCGTCGTCCTCCTCGTCGGTGAAGCCTTCCTCGTCTGCCTCCTCTCCTTCCTCTCCTTCCTCGCCCTCCTCCTCGTCGAGCTCGGATTCGTCCTCGAGCGCCTCCTCGTGCGAACGGACCACCTCGCCGTCGCGAATCTCGCCACGCCAGCCCTCCGGCTCGTCGTCGGTGAGGGTGACATGCCGCCGGAAGTGCTTCAGGTCCAGGCGGAGACGTCGGCCCTGAGCCCGCCAGAGGTTGCCGGTCTTCTCGAAGAGGCCGGAGGGGTAGTACTCGACGGTGAGCAGGATGCGGGTGAGTGTCGGCCCCAGTTCGTGGAAGCTGACGCACCCCCGGACGGATCCCTTGGCGCCTTCGGAGGTCCACACGATGCAGTCGTCCGGGACCTGTTCCTGGACCGTCGCCTTCCAACTACGCGTAGATGGGCCTACCTTGACCTTCCAGTCGCTGGTGGTCTCGTCGCCTTGGGATACGTTGCGAACGCCCTTGGTGAACCCGCTGAAATCCTCGTACTGCGTCCAGTGGTTGTAGACCCTGCGTAGCGGAGCGCCCACGTCGATCGTCTCGACGATGCTGGTGATCTTCTGGCTGCCGCTCTTGCGCTTTCCTTTGCCCGAACCGAACAGGTTCGACGCGGCGTCGGTGACCTTGTCCTTGATTCCCCCGAGTGCCTGCCCCACGACAGCCTTAGCGGGGGAGTCCCCTTTCAGCAGCCGCCCCCCGATGTCGGTGAGCTTGCCGCCGTTCTCCGCCACGTCGTTCAGCTGATCGGTGACGTCGTCGAGTTTGTCCGTCGCCTTCTCGGCCAGTTTCCCGGTCTGCGCGCTGAGGAATTCGCCCAGTTCGCCGATCAGCCGGTCCATTCCGGATTCGGACTTCTGGGAGCCGTCCTGGTCGCGGTCGCGGTCTTCGGATGCCATGACCTACCTCCGCGTGGCCGGCTTGCGCGCCGACGTCTTCTTGGCCGCGGGCTTGCGTGCCGCCGCCTTCTTCGCGGGCGGCTTGCGGGCTGCGGCCTTCTTGGCCGTCGCCTTCTTCGCCGGTGCCTTCTTGGCTGCGGCCTTCTTGGCCGTGGTCTTCTTCGCTGCCGTCTTCTTCGCCGGCCCGGCGGCGGACTTCTTGGTGGCCGTGGCCTTCTTGGCGGGAGCGGTCTTCTTCGCCGGGGATCGGCTCGACGTCGACCGCTTCGCGGGCGTGGCCTTCGTCGCCGTTCTCGACGACTCCTTCTTCGCGGGAGCGCTCTTCTTGGCGGGCGATGCGGCAGGACGTCCTTGGGAGGCCTTGCGGGCGCGGGACGGGGTGGTTCCTGACCGGGAGCGGGACGTGCTGTCTCCGCTCGACCGTGCACGGGACTGCCCGCCGGCGGACCGGCGTGACCGTGGCTTCCTCGGCTCGGCTTCGGGCTCCCTCTCGTCAGGCTCTTCCGCTTCCTCCTCGGGTTCTTCCTCTTCCTCCTCCTCCCACGCGTCCTCTGCGCCCTCGTCCTCGTCCTCGTCCGCGTCCTCGTCGTACTCGTCCTCGGGTTCCTCTTCCTCCTCCCAGTCCTCGTCCTCGTCGTACGGTGCGTTCGCCTCTTCGTCCTCCTCCTCGTCCTCCCGGTCGCTGCCGCTGCTGATGGCGAGTGTCCGCTCGTGGAGGGAGTCGGCCAGGTCCGCGAGCTTGCGGTTGGCCGCCGCGGTCAAGGCCTGCCGGCCGGCGTCCAGTGCCTCCCCCCTCAACTGGTCGCCCATCTCGGCGATCTGGGGTACGTCCTTGAGCTTGGTGAGCCCCTGTGTCACGAGCTGTCCGGGCTCGAGGCCGAAGCGACGGCCCGCGAGGTACGTCGCCACGGTGAACGCGAGGCGAGCCTTCTTCGTCCGTCCCAGAAGGTAGCCGCCTGCCACGGCGGCTGCCAGGGCGACTTTGGTCGTGTCCTCCATGACTTCTGTCCCTTCACCGGGCGACCGGGGCCCTTCCGCCGCTCGTGCGGTGCGCCCTGGGTCGGGTCACGCGTCGGGTGGAAAGCGTGTGAGGACGCCGCGCTGGTGCGGTCTGGGACGAGCCTGCTCTCCCGGACATGGCGTATGTCCCTATAAGATGAAATTCTAGCCTTTAGTTGCTGGACGTCTCGTGGAAGTGTCCTATGGCCACAGCGGATCCCGATCGCCCTCGACGCGGTACCTCGCGTTCCGCAGGTGAGGGGCGTTCCCCCGCACGGCGGAAGCCGGCGCCCAGTCGCCCGAAGGCCGTGGACGCGGGCTCGGCCATGACGTCGGCCACCGAGCAACTGACGAGGCTGCTCGGCCGACTTCCCGAATCCGTCTCCTCGCTCAAGCCCATCGACGACGGGTGGGAAGCGCAGGTGGAAGTGGTGGAACTGGAACGGATCCCCGATACGACGAGTGTGCTGGCCAGCTACCGGGTCACCCTCGACGGGCAGGGCACGCTGCTCTCGTTCGAACGAACCCGGCGCTACACCCGAGGAATGATCGATCGGCCGTTCTGAGTGCCGTTCGGCCGCGGAAGGAGGCGCCATGACCATGGTGCCGCAGGGCGGCAGCGCCGTCAGCAGGGGCGGTGGTGGCTCCACGGGCAGTCTCTACGACGTCCTGGAGCTCATTCTGGACCGCGGGCTCGTGATCGACGTCTTCGTCCGTGTGTCATTGGTCGGGATAGAGATCCTCAAGATCGACGCGCGGATCGTGGTGGCCAGTGTGGACACCTACCTCCGCTTCGCGGAGGCGTGCAACAGGCTCGACCTCGAAGCGGGCCGCAAGGCTCCGGCGCAGCTGCCCGAGGTCGTCGGCGGCATGATGGAGGGCGGGGCCCACGGGAAGTCCAAGGGGGCCCTGACCGGGGCCGTCGAGGCCGTGACCGAGTCCCTGACGGGGAAGGGCCGCGGTGATGACGAGGAGCCGGAGGAGGAGCCGGAAGAGGAGGAGGCGGAGGAGGCACCCGTTCCCCGACGCCGACGGCCCGCCGCCCGCCGCTCGACGCGACGGGAGAAGGAGTGACCGATGGCCCTCTACGTCTATGCGATCACCGGGGAGCAGCACCCCCTCGACATCGATGACCTGTCCGGTGTCGGATCGGAGCCGAGTCCCGTGCGCGGTGTCGCCTCCGGGCCGCTCTGCGCGGTGGTGAGCGACATCTCCGAGGAGATCCGGCCCAAGCGCCGCGACCTGTTGATCCACCAGGAGGTGCAGGAGCGTCTCATGCGCGGCGGACCGGTCCTGCCCTTGCAGTTCGGCTACACCGCGGCCGACGAGCCGACGGTCGAACAGGCGCTCCTGAAGGACGCCGACGGCTACCTCGCCACCCTGGAGCGGCTCGAAGGGTGTGCCGAGTACCACGTGAGAGCGATGCAGGACGAGGAGGATCTCCTGCGGCAGGTCCTGCGGGAGACGCCGGAAGCCCGTGAGCTCAACGAGCGGATTCTCGGCGGGGACCAGGATCCCCAACTCCCTCTTGCTCTCGGCCAGTTGGTCGCCGCGCAAGTGCAGGAACGGCAGCAGGCACTGGCGTCCGGGCTGATCGAGGCACTCGTGCCGTTCGCCCGCGAACACACCGTCCGGCAGACGTCCGGAGCCGACCTCCTCAACCTCTCCCTCCTGGTCGCCGACGACCGGCGGGAAGAGTTCCGCGCTGCGGAGGGCAACCTGGCCCGGCAGATCGGGGACGGGATCGAGTTCAGGCTGAGCGGACCGCTGCCGCCGTACAGCTTCGTGGAGTGAGCACTGCCCGGAAGGAGGGCGACGATGGGACTTCTGACACACCTGCTGACCCTTCCCCTCGCCCCGGTGCGGGGCGTGACCTGGGTCGCCCAGAGAGTGCTGGACGAGGCCGAGGAGCAGTACTACGACCCGGCTCCCGTCTGGCGCGAGCTCGGCGAGCTGGAGGGTCGGCTGGTACGGGGGGAGATCGACGAGGAGACCTTCGAGCACCGCGAGGACGAACTGCTGGACCGGCTGGCGGAGATCACGGCCTTCCGCGCGGGCACACCATGACCGGGAATCGAGGACGTCGCCGTGTCTGACCCCCTGCCCGACCGATTCGGGACGGCACCCTCCAGGGCGTTGCCGACGCCTTACGGGCCCAGCTCCTCCGCGAACCTCGCCGACATCCTCGAACGCGTCCTGGACAAGGGCATCGTCATCGCGGGGGACATCCGCATCAACCTGCTCGACATCGAGCTCCTGACGATCAAACTGCGGATTCTGGTCGCCTCCGTGGACAAGGCGAAGGAGATGGGGATCGACTGGTGGGAGCATGACCCCTCGCTCTCCTCCAAGCACAGTGGAGGGCCGCTGGCTGAGGAGAACCGCCGGCTCCGCGCGGAGCTGGAGGCACTGCGGAGCGCGGCACCGGTCGCGAATGAGCCTCGGATCCCCGGGACCGACCGGGTCCTCGAAGCGGATGCGGCCCTTGAGCCGTACGACACCGGAGCGTCGGACGAGGAGCTTGAGCCGGACGAGGAGCCTGAGCCGGACGAGCGAGAGGAGCCGGACGAGCGCGAGAAGCGGGACGCCAACCGAGCACCGGGCGAGCGCAAGGGCGGCGGGTCGGCACCGCGCCGGAAGCCGGCACGACGGAAGCCCGGCACATGACCGGCAGCGGGAGACTCACCTACGTGTACGCCGTGGTGCCGGACGGCCAAGTGCTGCGGACGGTCCTCTCGGGCGTCCACGGGGTGTCCGGGGCACCGGTGTCCCTCCTCGGGGCCGACACACCGGGCACGCCCCCGGAGGGACCGGACCCCGCGTTCGTCGTCAGCCGCGTCGAGGCGCAGGAGTTCGACGAGCGGACGCTCAAGGCCCGCTTCGAGGACCTGGAATGGCTGGAGTCCGTCGCGCGCGCCCACCACGAGGTGGTGCAGGCGATCGCCGGCCACGACACCGTGCTCCCGTTGCGGCTGGCCACCCTGTACCAGGACGACGACCGCGCCCGCGAGGCGCTCGCCGCCCAGCGGAGCGTCTTCGCCGAGCGACTGGCCCTGCTCCGTGGCCGCAGCGAGTGGGGCGTCAAGGTGTACATCAGTGCGCCCGGACCCCGGGAGGACCGAGACGGTGCCGCTGGTCCCGCGAGCACCACGGAGCTCAGCCCCGGCAAGGCCTACCTGCGGCGCCGCAGGGCCCAGCACACGGTGCAGGAGACCCACTACCGGAACGCCCAGGTGGCCGCCGAGAGCATCGAGGCGCTCGTCTCCCGGTACACCACCCACCGTGTGCGTCATCCCGCTCAGCGCGGAGCACTCGCGGGGCCCGAGGAGAACGTCCTCAACGACGCCTACCTGGTTCCGGACGACCGGGCCGAGAGCTTCCGAACCGCGCTCGCCGCGGTGGCGGTGGACATCGACGGCGTACGCGTCGAAGTGACCGGCCCGTGGGCCCCCTACTCCTTCGCCATGCCGCCCCCGCCACCTGACCCGCCCCAGGAAGACGCCGTACGGGACGGCCCCGCGCCATGAGTGCCGCCCGGTCCACGGAACAGCTGCCCGGCCGCCAGGTCGCCCTCGTCGACCTCCTCGACAGGTTGCTGAGCGGCGGCGTGGTCCTCTCAGGTGACATCGTGCTGTCGATCGCCGACATCGACCTCGTCCGCATCTCGCTCCGCGCGCTGATCGTGTCCGTCGGCTCCGATGCGGATCCGCTCGGACCGTCCACCCAGGGGCGCGCGTGAACGGGCCGGGAGAAGGGCCGGCACCCACGCCCGGCGAGCCGGGCAGCGCCCCGGGTACGTCTCCGCCTCCGGGCTCCTCGTCCCTCGCGGGTACGTCTCCGGCCCTGGAAGGCGTCGGAGCGGCCCTGGGCGACGCCTTCCGCCTCGTGAAGGCACCTCCCGCGTCCGCCGGCGAACCCCACCGTCCCGCGCACAGGCTCCGGACGGACCACGAATCCGTCGAGGAGGACCTCCTCAAGCTCGTTCTCACCGTCGTGGAGCTCCTGCGCCAGCTCATCGAGAGACAGGCGCTGCGGCGCGTCGACGCCGGCGACCTCACCGACGACCAGGAGGAGGAGCTGGGCGCCACCCTGATGGCGCTGCACGACGCGTTGACCGACCTCTGCGCCGAGCACGGCTACACACTCCAGGACCTCAATCTCGACCTCGGCCCGCTCGGACCGTTGCTCCCTCCGGCAGACCGCGGAGAGGGGTGAGGACGGAGCGTCCGTTCCGTCGGCTCCCGGGCCCACGGCCTGCCTGCCAGACGGTGAAGCGGACCCAGCGCGACGCATGGGGCGCGCTTCGCCGGGTAGCCGCAGGGGAATCGCCGGACGTCCGCGACGACGTGGAAGAGGCGTGACCATGAGCGGGTTCGAGCGGACCATCGACGCCGATCGTCCCCTGCGGCCCGCGGACAACCAGTGCACTCAGGTCGACGCGTCGCCACGCCGGCCTGTACAAGGAGCCGAGGACATGGACCGTGCCGCACTGTTCGACGTCGACGGGACCCTCGTCGACTCCAACGCCCTGCATGTCGTCGCCTGGTGGGAGGCCCTGCGTCAAGGCGGGCACTTCGTCCCGACGCACGCCGTTCACCGCGCGATCGGCCTGCCGGGAGACAAGCTTCTGGAACACCTGCTCGGCCCCGACCGCGACCGGTCGCAGGACAGCCGTCTCAGCACCGCTCACGACACCCTGTACGGGAGCTGGTTCGAGCGGCTTCACGCCTTCGACGGCGCCGCGGAGCTGCTGAGTACCCTCGCCGGGAACGGCTGGAAGGTCGTCCTGGTCACATCGGCCAAGGACCGGGAGCTGGAGGCGCTCCGGCGGGCGCTGGACGCGGACGCGGCGATCGCGGCCACGGCCACCGCCGACGACGTGGAGGAGGGCAAGCCCGCCCCGGATCCGATCGAGCACGCGCTCTCGCTGGTGGGAGTGGCCGCGGAGCGGGCCGTGCTGGTCGGGGACAGCGTGTGGGACATGAAGGCCGCGAGTCACGCGGGTGTCGTCTGCGTCGGCCTCTTGTGCGGGGGCGTTCCGCGTGCGGACTTGGAGGACGCGGGCGCGGCCGCCGTGTACGACGACGCGACGGACCTTCTCGCCCACCTCGGTACGGGGCCCTTCGCGAAGGTCGGGGCAGAGCGCGAGGGGCTTCGGGGCCCGGCGCTTCCGTAGGGCCGACGTTGACACGGCTGAGGCGATCCGCCCCCCCTGGTGCAGGGGGGGGCGGATGGGCGACGGGAAGGGATGGACGAGCAAGGGCGGTTGGGGGCGGAGCCCGCCCGCCCCCAGATCACGGGGGCGGGCGGCAGACTGTGGACGGCGCGGGCGGTGCCGGCCGCACTCGCCCTGCGGTCAGCCCAGGCGGGGGCCGTCGGGGTCGCGGGGCGGCATCGGCCAGGCCTCCTGTGCTCCCGAGGGCGTGCTCGTCGGACCAGGAGCGCCCATCGTCCCCGGGGCCTCCCGGACCGGTGCGTCGGTCGGTGTGAGCGCGTCACCGCGGGTCGGACTGCCGGTGGTGTCCGAGGGCTGGACGCGGCCGCGCCAGCCGCCGGTCTCGTGACCGTGGTCCTCGATGAAGCCCTTGAACCGCTTGAGGTCTCCCTTGACGCGTCGGTCGAGGATGCCGAGCGCGTCAGCCGCCTTCTCCGCCATGCCGTCGGGTTCCACGTCCATGGCGAGACTCACCCGGGTGTGACCTTCGTCGAGCCCCTGGAAGGTGACGACGCCCTTCTGCTTCACGTCGCCGCCGATGGTGCGCCACGAGATGCGCTCGTCGGCCAGCTGGTCGACGATCTCCGTGTCGAACTCGCGTCGGACGCCTGCGATCTTGGTCTGCCAATGGCAGTGCCGGTCGTCGAGCTGAGTGACGTCCTCGACGCCTTCCATGAAGCTGGGGAACTCCTCGAACTGCGTCCACTGGTTGTAGGCGTTCCGCACGGGAACGTCGACGTCGATCGTCTGCTTCACCATGCTCATGTTGTGCCTCCTGCCGGTGTCGTGAACAATTCGGTGTCTTTCCGCGCGTACCCGGCGAGACCGACCCCAATCGTGGACGTCCGATGCGGTGTTCTCCCGCTGCGTCATCCGGCATGAGGACACGTGCGGTGGCCATCGCCGATCACCCTCGTCAAGGTCGAGTCGTGGTCAGGGCTCCTCACGGCGCATGCCCGCTGCTCGATCGCGCAACCGCCGGGACACCTCGATCCCGCGACTGTCGGGACACCTCGATTCCTCGACCGTCGGAAGGCGCGGTTCTCCGCCCCCGTCCGGCTCCTCGGGCGACGTAGGCATGAAGCCGTGGAGAGCGGGCACCCGCCAGGGGCGACGGAGGCCGCGCGCTCGCGCAGAGGGCGGCCCGACGGCCTTCGGCGGTATTCGGAGGTGGCGTCATGGTTCCCCTGCTTCTCGTCCTCCTGGTGATTCTGATTCTCTTCGGCGCGGGCTTCGCGCTCGACGTGCTGTGGTGGGTTGCCATCGCCGTACTCGTGGTGTGGCTGCTGGGGTTCCTGATGCGGAGCGGCAACAGTCGCTGGTATAGGTGGTGACCTTGCTCCGACGTCCGGCATGAGGGCGGTGGCGGTGGCCCGCCCTCGTCACCGCGGAAGGAGCGACGGGTGTCCGCCGGACGCCCGGAGGGACGACGGAACAGTCCGGACGCCCGGCAGGGAGGCAGACGTGTCACTCGACGGCAGGAACGTACTCATCCTCACGACCAACTACGGGACGGAGCAGGACGAGCTGACGAAACCGGCGGCCGCCCTGCGCGACGTCGGCGCCCAGGTCACGGTTGCGGCGCAGAAGGACGAGGCGGTCCAGACTCTCGTATCGGACCGTGAACCGGGTGCTCTGGTTCAGCCGGACACGACCCTGGCGAAGGCGACGGCGAACGGATTCGCCGCCGTGGTCGTACCCGGTGGCACCGTGAACGCCGACCGGCTGCGGACGGACGGGGACGCCCGGCGCCTCGTCTCGGCCTTCGCCGAGGCCGGCAAGCCCGTCGCCGCGATCTGCCATGGGCCCTGGCTGCTGGTGGAGAGCGGGCTGGCAGGATCCCGCCGACTCACGTCTTACCCGTCACTGCGCTCCGACCTCGAGAACGCGGGGGCCACCTGGCTGGACCAGGAGGTCGTCGTGGACACCTCCGGTCGTCATCCCCTCATCACCTCCCGCAGGCCCGGGGACCTCGACGCCTTCGCCGCGGCGATCGTCGACGCCCTCGACAGCGGACAGCGCGCATGACACGGGAGACGGACTGCCGCACCGACCGGGCTCTTTGACAGAGCGGAGGCCAGGAGGGATTCCTCCTGGCCTCCGCTGTGGTGTGCACGCGCCGTCCGGCTGTCAGCCGACGTGTCTCAGCCGTCCCGCTGCCGGCGTTCCCGCTGTCGACAGCCGCTGCTGCGCAGGTGCCAACGGGCGGCGTTGCACGGGTGTCAACGGCCGCCGCTGCGCGGGCTGCCGACGCTCCCAGGCTCGTCCGCGGTGAAGACCAGGGCCGCGCGCCCTGCCCGGAGCGTCTCCAGTTCCTGGATCTGCCGCTCTGCGCGCCGCAGCAGCTCCCGAACGCGTGCGACGTCGATGCGCCGTTCGGTACCGGCCAGCGCTTCCAGCGAGCGCCAGGCGCAGGCCTTGCCTTCCACACCCAGTCGCATGGCCTCGAGTTCGACCACGTCACTCAGGGGTGAGCGGGAGAGGACACGGCCGTTGAGCTTGAACCGGCCGGCCTTCTCGGCGAGCCGCCCGAGCGCCACGCGGCGTCGCAGCACAGGGAGGTCGAGGTCGGCCATGATGCGGCACAGGCTGTCGCGGTCCTGCGCCGCTTCCCGCGCGAGCGAGGCCAACGGCGCGCCGAGGGCCGTCCCCCGGTGGGCGCGTGCCGCGCGGCGGAACAGATCGACACCGGCAGCGGCTCAGGGCGGGATGTCGGCCGGACGGGCGTCGCGCAGCCGGTCCAGGCGGCGGATGGCCGGTGTCGCACTGATGCCGTGAACGAGAACGGACAGGGCCACCGTGACTGTCGTGAGCGCCCACAGGTCCCGGACCTGCCCTTCGAACCCGTGGTGGCCGAGCGCGTAGGAGAGGTAGTAGAGGGAACCGATGCCGCGCAGCCCGAAGATGGCGGTGACCACCCGCTCCCGGGGGCCGGTGACGAAGCCGACCTGTGCGATCCACCCCGTGACCGGGCGGACTATCACGATCAGTGCCAGGGCGAGCAGGACCATCTCCCAGGTCAGTGCCGTGAGCGCCTCCGTGACCAGATAGTGGCCGAGGAGGAAGAGCACCCCGGCGGTCAGGAGGCGTTCGATCTGCTCGGTGAAGCCGTGCAGCACCTTGTGATAACCGTGACCGCGTTCCGCGGCCCGTATGGCGCAGGCGGTGACGAAGACGGCGACGAAGCCGTATCCGTGGGCGAGTTCGGTGAGGCCGTAGGAGAGGAAGGTCGCCGCGAGGGCGACGAACCCCTCCATGTGCTCGGACAGCCTGAGTGACGACGCGCCGGCCCGGAAGAACATCCATCCCAGCAGCCGGCCGAGGGCGAGACCGACCGCGACGCCGATCGCGGCTTTGGCGAGGAGGTCCACCCCGAACCATCGCGCCCAGTCCACCTGTGCCCAGCTGCCTCCAGCGGCGGCGAGCGCGAGGGCGGCGAGGACGAAAGGGAAGGCGAGACCGTCGTTGAGGCCGGCCTCGGCGGTGAGCGTGAAGCGGACCTCGTCCTCGTCGTCCACGTCGTCCGTCGGTTCCCCCACCCGTACCTCCGCCGCCAGTACGGGGTCTGTCGGCGCGAGCAGGGCGCCGACCAGCAGCGCGGTGGCCCAGGGCCAGTCCAGGAGCAGCCAGGCGAGGGCGGCCGTCGCGGCGACCGTGAGGGGCAGGGTGATGCCGATCAGCCGTCTCGGTCCGGCCCAGGCGCGGAACCCGAAGGGACGGTTCAGGGCGAGGCCCGCGCCCATGAGGGAGACGATCACGCAGAGTTCGGTGAGGTGCTCGACCCAGACGCGGTTCGCCACGACGTCCATCTCCGGCAGGCGGAGCGGCAGCAGTCCGGAGAGCGCGCCGGCCGCCAGGAACACCATGGGCATGGACAGAGGTCTGCGGCGTACGAGCCGGGGCAGGACGGCTGCGGCGAGCGCTCCGAGCCCCAGGACCGCGTAGGAGGTGCCGGAGAGATCGGTGGCCGCGGCGACGGTGCCGGAGAGATCGGTGGCTGCCACGAGTGTGCCGGAGCTGGACAAGCACTAAGCCCTTTCCGTCACGGCCCTGCCGCGGACCTGAACATTCGGGAGGAGTACGCCGTCGAGCGGCCCGATCCGCGCCCCGAAAGGCGTCGGCACGGGTCAGCCGGTCGGCACGGGTCAGCCGGTCGGTCGGTACGGGTCAGTCGGTCGGTTCGCCGGGGACCGAGGGTGTCCGGGACCGATCGGTACGTCACGACTGCCCGACCCGACCGAACGTATGCGCGGCGACGCCTCGACGCCGCCACCAGGTACACCCCGGTGGGGAGCAAGAACAAGGACCGCACCACCGAATGGCCACTCGCCTCACCTGTTCGAGGGCGGTCCGGCGGGCGTCGAGCAGGGAGCGGATCCTGGGCCTGCCCCTCACACGACGACGCCTGTGGCCGCCCCCGAAGGAGCGGCCACAGGCGTCGAGTGCGGCGAACCGCCGCGGAGCGCCGGGAGACGCCCGGCGCTACCAGCGGTACCAGCGTCTGCTACCGCCCTTGGGGCGGGCCACGAAGCCGAGCAGCCACAACACCAGGACGATGATGGCGACCCACCAGAGGGCCTTCAATGCGAATCCCGCGCCGAAGAGGAGCAGGACCAACAGCAGGACGAGAATCAGGGGAACCATGAATATCAACCTCCGGGGCTCCGCGTGCCCCTGCTTTCGTCCCGTACACATGCGTCTTCACAAAAAAGTCGGACTGTCATGAAAGCGTTGGGCGGCGCACGCCCTGACCGAGGCCGTCACCGCACCGCGCCACCTCTGTCCGTCCAGGCTCAGTCCACCCGGATCCCCAGGACACAGGCATCGTCCTCATGGCCCGCGATCTCCGGGTCGGACAGGAGCGCGTCGATCACGCCCTGCGGCTGCAGTGAGGCGGCGGCCGCCACCGCCCGCGCCAGCCGCGCGATCCCTTCGGTCACGTCCTCACCCCGGCGCTCGACCATGCCGTCGGTGTAGAGCACCAGAAGATCGCCCGGTCTCAGCTGTGTCGACGCGGTCTCGTACGCGTACCCCGGCAGCGCGCCGAGGAGCGGGCCGCGCTGCTCGGCCGTCAGCGGCTCGGCACGGCCTTCGTGCAGGAGCAGCGGCGCGGGGTGCCCGGCGTCGGCCCAGTGCAGGACCTTGTCCTCGTCGAGGTGACCCACGACCACGGTGGCCGTCTGCCCGGCCGGGTCGCTGCACACCAGCTCGTTCAACCAGGTCGTGATCTCGCCGGCGGACGCGCCCGTCTGCGCCAGCCCCGCCAGCGCGTGCCGCTGCTGCGCCATCCGGGCCACGGCGTCCAGACCGTGGCCCGACGCGTCCCCGATGGCGATGAGCACCCGGCCGTCCGGCAGCAGCCGGCACTTGTACCAGTCACCGCCGACCGCGGCGTCGGGCTCGGCCGGGCGGTAGGAGGCCGCCACCGTCAGCCCGACCGCGGCCAGCGCCTCGGAATGCGTGGGAAGAAGCGCCTCGCGCAGCGCGTCCGCGACCCTCCGCTCCGCCTCCGTCTGCCGCCTCAGCCGATCGGACTCCCGCTCCGTCTCTGCCAGCCGCCTTCGGCTGCGGATCTGCGGTGTGAGGTCACGGGCCACCAGGTTGATCGCCCAGGCCCTGCCGTCGGTCCCGGTGACCGGCCGCCCGAGCAGGTCGAGCGTGCGGAGCTCGCCGAGTACGAGGAACCGGATCCGCGTCCAGGCGGGCTCCTCGCCCGCCAGCACGGAGCTGAGGAACTCCGCGAGGGCGGTCAGATCGTCCGGGAGCAACGCGTCGCACAGCTGTTCCAGGGTCCACGGCATGCGCACATCGGCGTGGAAGATACGACTGAGCCCCTCCGACCAGGTGATCTTCCCGGAGAGCAGATCCCAGTGCCCCCACCCCATCGACGCCAGGAACTGCGCGTCGATGGTCAGCAGCTCAGCCTGCGTCTGTACGGGCTGCCACGTCGCCAGCACCTGTTCACCGCAGCGGGCGGCGGAGTACAAGAGCGGCGCCCGGTGAATCCGGCCGAGACGCTGTTCCGTGTAGTCCACGACCAGCCCGTCGAGGGGCTTGCCGGTGTCCACGACGTCCGCCAGGGCGGCCAGCAGCCCGGAGGCAGCCGCACCCGGCCGCGCCTCCAGGAACCGCTGGCCGACCTGGCGGTCGGGCGCCTCCAGCCAGTCCGCGGACCGGACGCGGTTGCCGGCCACGATGCGGAAGTCCAGGACGGCGTCCGTGTCGTCCTGGACCGGTTCGAGCAGCACGGCCGAGGCGGGGATCGCGGCGAGCACCGAGCAGACGCCGCTGCCGCCCGGCTCATGGGCGCCGCATAGGCAGGGGGAGGCCCCGTCGGTCTCCGCGGACGGCGGAAGCACCGCCAGGGACTGCAAGGGCGAGGCCAGCTCCGCATGGGCCGAACCGCCGAGCGGGCGCTCCGCGTGCCGGCGCACCGCCGTGCGCAGCGAGGTGATCTCGCGGCCGATCATGTCCTTGAGGGCGTCGACGCTGTCGGGCAGGGGAAAGGTCATCGTTCGCCTCCGCGAACTTCAGGACGTGAAGAGAGTGTCGTGAAGAGAGTGTCGTGACGAGAGTGTCGTGACGAGAGCTCAGTGCCCCAGCGACTTCTTGAGCTCGGACTTGTTCATCGACGAGCGCCCGTGGATGTCGCGGCGCTTGGCCTCCGCGTAGAGCTGGTCGTACGTGGGGCTCTCCGAACCGCTGGAGGACCGCTGCCCGCCTCGCTTCGAGGACGACGTGTCACGCGTCGACGACGTGCTCGCGGTCTTCGACTCTCCGGAACGCGCCCGCTCCTTGTTCACCGTCCGCGCGGCGATCTCCTCGGCACGCCTCGTGCTCTCCCCGCGACCCTCCGCGCTCTCCTTGATGTGTTCGTACTGTCGCTCCCGCTTCGGACTCGATCCACGAGGCATGACGCTTCCTTTCGTGTTCCGTCGGACAGGCGGCGCGCGACGCGTGCGCGAGTGCGTACAGGGCCGCATCCCGACCTGCCGCTGCCTGCTGGGCCGGACGCCGATCGCTCGCCCTCCCATGATCTCCGTAAACCCCGAATGAGGTGCCCCGGGCGAGGCAGTCGGCGGTGTGAAGCCCACAGGACCGACTCGTACGGGTGGCGCGTCCGAACCGGGGAGGTACGCGATGTCCGGTACGCCCGCGACCTCGGGCCCCCTCGGCGGCCGAAACCGGTCCTCGTCGTGGCGTCCACGGGGTGATCATGCAGTGTCCGGGTAGACGCAAGGCGTGATCACGCTCGGAGTGGAGGAAGAGTATCTGCTGGTGGACCCGGCAACGGGCGTCCCGACCCCGGCGGCGAAGGACGTGCGCCGTGCGGCGGGCCTCGGCCCCTTCGCCGAGGGCGCCGAGATTCAGGACGAGCTGTTGCAGGCCCAGATCGAGGTGGCCACCCCCGTGTGCTGGAGCCTCGACGAAGTGGGGGGCCATCTCCTGCGGTTGCGCCACGCCGTCGCCTCGGCCGCCGAGGCGAGCGGCTGCCGCGTCGCCGCCACGGGTGCGGCCCCGGTGCGTGGTGGGACGCCCATACCCGTGACGCCCACACCGCGCTATCTGAGAATGGAGGGGGAAGCCCGGCAGCTGGCCGACGAACAGCTGATCTGCGGGATGCACGTGCACGTCGGCGTCCCCGATCCGGAGACGGGCGTCGCGGTGCTGAACAGGATCCGTGGCCGGCTCCCCACGCTGCTCGCCATGTCCGCCAACTCACCTCTGTGGGACGGGCGCGACACCGGGTTCGCGAGCTGGCGCACCATTGTCTTCGGTCGCTGGCCCGTGAGCGGCGTCCCACCCCACTTCGACGGACTCTGCGACTACGAAAGCCGTCTGCAAGCGCTCGTGGACTCGGGGGCGATCGCCGACCGGGGACAGGTCTACTGGCAGGCGCGGCTTTCCGACCGCTACCCCACCATCGAGGTGCGCTGCCTCGACGTCCAGCTGCGGGCCGACGACGCCGTCATGCTCGCCGGGATCGTCCGGGCGTTGGTGACCACGGCGATCGCGGAGGAGAAGGCAGGCCTGCCGCTGCCGGTGGCCGCGCCGGAGCTGACACAGGCCGCGAACTGGCACGCGGCGCGGCACGGCCTGGACGGGACTCTGCTGGACCCGCTCGGCCGCCCGCACCCCGGCGGAGAGGCACTGCACGCACTCCTGCGGTCCATCACGCCCGCACTGGAGGAGGCCGGAGACCTCCGTGGAGTGAGCGGCCTCGTGCACCGTCTCCTGAGAGTCGGCAATCCCGCCCACCGCCAGCGCCGCGCTCTCGACGAGAAAGGGCTGCCGGGCCTGCTCGGCCTGCTGACCGGCACCGACACGTGCGACTGAGCGCCACGACACTGCGGAACGCTGCGCCGAGGCCTGGGGGACCGGCCGGGACGAACCTGGCGGCATACGGGTGCGGGTCCGCTGACGAATGCGCGGGTGATGGAAGCTCCGTCGAGCAGGACGGAAGCGTCGTGCCCCTGGCAAGGGCGGCAGATCGGCCGGGTCGCGCACCGGGTCAGTCAGGTCGCGGGGGTGGACGGGCCGCCGGAACCGTTCGGATCCGCGTCGGTGAGACGGCGGGCCAGGACATGCTGAGTGGGAGCCTGATGCCCGCCCGAGGCGAGGATGCGTACCTCGTCCTGGGCGCTGATCTCCGCGCGGATGATGCCGGTGGGGTCGGCATAGACCGGATGGCCGCCGGGGCCCTTGGAAGAGGTGCGCTCGACGATCACGATGTCTTGGGGGGACCCCGTGTCTTCGGAGAACACCAACTCGTATCGGACTGGGTTCATTCATCCTATTTTACGCGGAAGGGTCGGCCGTGCCCCGGCTGGCCGGACCTGCGGTTTCCTGCCGGACGCACCGAGTGGCGGACGTCTGCCGAGCAGATGCCGGGATTGCCCCGGCGGCACAGCAGGTGGACAGAGCTGTTGTGGGCGACTCAGGAGCCGTAAACGCGCTCCGACCAGCCGCCGCACCCAGCGCATCCGTCACTCAGGGTGCACGCTTCACGGAGAGTGAGCCAGAACCCGAGTTTGGACGGCAGTTGTTCACCGTTTCGGGAGGCGGTTGGATAGGCGCGGGGCGGATGTGCACGAGAGCGGGAGGCACCTGATCCGGGGGCCGGCCCCCGGATCTCGTCGGAGAGTGCCGAGGGGGCGTCGTGGAGTGGCCGATGGGGTTGCTCGGGTTCGCTGCCGGGCTCCTGATATCAGTGGCCACCGCGCCCGTGGGCGTTTCCGGCGCGGTCTTCCTGCTCCCCGTCCAGGTCAGCGTGCTGGGCGTGCCCAGTCCGGCCGTGACACCAACGAACCTCCTCTACAACGTCGTGGCCGGCCCCGGCGCGCTCCTGCGCTACTGGCGGGCCGGACGGCTGGGCGGGCCGCTGACCCGGCTCCTGATCGCGGGTACCGTGCCGGGTGTCGTCGTCGGTGCAGTGATCCGCGTCTTCGCCGTCCCCGGCCCGCGCGTCTTCCGTCTCCTCATGGCCGTGCTGCTCCTGCCGCTGGGTCTGTGGCTGTGGCTGCGGACCCTGCGCCCGGCCCCACCCGGCACCCGAGACCTGCCGTCGTCCCGTGCGACGACATCGCTGGCGTTGGCAGTCGGTGTGGCCGGCGGCATCTACGGGATCGGAGGCGGTTCTCTGCTCGGTCCGATCCTCGTCGGTCGCGGCGCACCGGTCGCCACCGTCGCTCCCGCCGCACTGGCCTCCACCTTCGTTACGTCCGTCGTGGGCGCGGCCACCTACGCATTGCTCTCCCTCGCCGCCACCGGCGACGTCGCCCCCGACTGGCTCCTGGGCATGACCTGCGGCGTCGGCGGCCTCCTCGGCGGCTACCTTGGCGCCCGCCTCCAACCACGTCTGCCCGAGACAAGCCTCCGACTTCTTCTCGGCACCCTCGCCACCGGAATCGGCGCTCTGTACGCAGTCCAGATCCTTCGCTGACCGTGCAGGTCCCCCCAGGGCACCGAAGTGCCGCCGAAACACGTGCAATCCTGGAGAGCGACAGCGATGCGGGGGGCGACGGTGGGGCGACAGGTACGACGAGCCGCGGGGACGCAGTCCTTCATGGACCTGCTCAGGCATCCGACTCGCCTCATCGGGCAGCTCACAGGAGATGCCGGGCCTGGCTCTCGTCCGCGCTGCGCTGCGCGGACGTTGCACCGAGGCCTAGGCCGTTTCTTTCAGATCATCTGATTGTCGGTTGGTGTGTCATTGGCTGACGCGCAGTGGGCGCGGATGGAGCCGTTGCTGCCGGATCGGACGCCGAGGTAGGGCGGGTGACGGCGGGATTACCGGAGGCCGCGCGCTACGCCGAAGTCCGTCGCAGGGGACCCGGTTCGGTGAAGTCGTGAAAATCGCTGGATGCGATGTCGGTCCGACCTCTACCTTCGCACGGTGAGCCACTATGCGATGTCAGCCGAGGACGCACTCGCGCTTCTGGAGCGGCTTCACGCCCACGGCGTAGATGCGTGTGTGGGTGGTGGGTGGAGCGTGGATGCACTGCTCGGGAAGCAGACGAGAGATCATTCCGACCTCGATCTATGGGTGCCGGCCGTACATCTTGACCCGCTGTTCGTTGCGTTCGGGGAGGTCGGCGTCGACCGAATCTTCCCGTGGCCTGGTGACAGGCCGTGGAACTTCGTTCTGCACGACGGCGTAGGGTTGCGGGTCGACTTGCACCTCTACGAGGCTCTTGCGGATGGATCGCTGCACTACGGATCCGTGGTGGATGGCGCTGCCTTTCCGGCTGAGGCACTCGCCGGACACGGTTTCATCGCCGGGACCGCGGTGCGTTGCGAGTCGGCCGAGTGGGCGGTGCGCTGCCATACGGGATACCCGGCTCGTGATGTCGATCGCCATGATGTCCCTTTGCTGTGCCGAAAGTTCGGGATCCCGCTGCCTGAGAGTTTCGAGCCCTGAGTCCCCCAAGCCATTTCATGGGGATCACCTGGCTGACGTGACTGCTCGGATTCCGCGCCGTCGCAGGTGGCGGCGGATCGCCCGCGAGGAGTAGGCCTTGTCGGCCAGGACCACGTCGGGGGTGATTCTGAGCCGGCTGACCGGTCTGGGCACTCGTATCCGGTTCATGGTCCTGTCGATGCATCAAGTCCAAGTCGCGGTGATCCCCCGTCTGTTCACCGATCAGCGCGTCGATGCCCCACCCTCCACCGATCCAGACATCCACCTCCGCCCGCCGCAACAGAGCCAGGACCGACAACACATCTGCAGCCGTCATCACGGGACGCAGGCTAGGAGCAATCACCTCGGGCGGGGAGCGCATTCCCTGTACCGGCCTACCCGGGAAGCCACTTGGTCTGGGAAAACGCAACTTCGACAGAGGTCTCGGAGGCAGCTACCTTCACCTACGTCTTCGGCGATCGCCCGCCGTCGCACAGGAGTTCGTTCCGGCGTGGTCGTCTGCGGCGGGGGAGTGAGTCCCCCCGCCACGCGGCCTCGCCCGTGCGGCATCGCACGGCTCATCAGGCCCCCCTACCAGGAGAGACGTATGCCCCGACTCGCGCTGTACACCTTCGGTGTCCTGAAGTCTCCGCTCACCGATCCCACGCCTCTGACGGGTGAACTCCTCGACAGAGGCAGGGCCGTCTACCGGCACATCGGTGAACACCCCGGGTACCTCGGACGTGCTGAGGCGGCGGGAGGCGGCCCGGGCACGCACTTCGACCTGGACTGGGGTGCGTGGGGAGAGTTCGTCGTGCCCGCCTGGTACGGCAAGGGCCGTACGGTGCGGACGGCAGCCCTGGACGCGACCCTCTCGCTGTGGACCGACTCGTCCTCCGCCTGCGACGCCATCTACACCGGAGTGCACCGAGAGGCCCTGAGCAGGCGCTACGACTGGTTCGAGCGGACAGGACACCCGAGTTACGTGTGCTGGTGGGTCTCCGACGACGAGATACCGCGCTGGGTGGACGGGGTCTCCAAGCTGGAACACCTCCACGACCACGGCTCCGCGCCGCACGCCTTCACCTTCCACCACTCCTTCACTCCGCAGGGAACTCCGGCCACGATCGAAGCCCTCGGGCCGAGGAGCCACCGGGTCCAGTGACAAGGACCCACCATGCCTCCAGACCCCCCGTGGGCCTGTGGAGCGCCTCCCATGGCTCGGGCACACGCTTCCCACCCCCGACACTCCGGCGCTGGAGCCGACGGAAGGGACGCCCAGCCCTCAGCCGGGACGGTTCGACGTGGCCGGAGTGAGGGAACCGGGGGCCGCGAGTGCCGCACGTTCCAGGGACCGCAGCATCGCTTCCCGGTCCGCCGGTACGTACTCGTCCGCGGCGGCAGCCGCGTCCAGCACCTCCCGGATCTCGGCGGCCGTCAGGCTGCGCGTCTCGGCCGCCGCCACCAAGTCGGCCGCCCTGCCGCGCGGCAGGCCGCGCTCCGAGGCGATGACGTCGCGCAGCAATTCCTCGCGCACCGCGAAACGGCTCATTCCGCAGTCGAGGCCGTCATCGTCCAACTCGTCCGGGTAGGGCGCACGCGCCCAGGCGCCGTTCTCGTACCAGTACACACAGCCCAGTTCCCAGCCCTCCAACAACTCGCGGAGGTGCTCGTACGGCAGCCAGTCCGGCGCCTGCGCCAGCATGTCGATCGCGGGTTCATGCCACTTCACGGCACTGGACTCGTCCTCGCCGTACAGCAGATAGCGGCCGTCTCCCAGCTGCTGGAACGTCCACCAGGTGCAGCCGCGATCGTCGAGGTGCAACCCCTGCCGGTCGATCCATGTGCCGACGCGGCGGTCACCCCGAGTCTCCGACTTCGCCGTGGCCTCCAGCACGGCGACCAGGGCCCAACGCGCCCACAGCACTTCGGCCGCCGGCAGGTTCTCCGGCCGGCCAGGCCTGTCGATCGCCATTCCGTCCCCCAGTCCATCCCGTACGCGTACAGCGTTCCGCATGATCGCAGAACCGTGATCGTAGAACAGTGCCGGTACGCATCAGGAACGGGCGAGGGCAGCCGGGGCAGGCTCAGGTCGGGCAGCCGCCTCGGTGGACCGGCTGCACAGGAAGAGGCTCCTTGTAGGGGGCGCACTCCCGTCTCCCGCGCGCCGTACCGGTTCGATCTGGACATTTCTGGTTCGGTGCGGTCGACATCACATGCCGTGGGCCTGCTTCACCTTCGAAGTGACGCACCGGATCTGGCCGAGGTGCTCCGGAGTGCGCCCCCTGTGCACCCGGTGCCGTGTTCCGCCTGACGCGGCAAGGGCAGAGGGGTGGGGGTGGCTGCTCGCGTCGTGCACCCCTGGCACGACGGAGGACCGAAGGGGTGGGAATGATACGAGTGACGGTGGTCTACGAGGCGCAGCTCCTGCGGACCGCGCTGGTCGAACTGCTGAGGTCGGGCGGGGTCATGGTGGTCTCCTCGCTGCCCAGATGGCCGCAGGGCCCGGCGACGGGGCTGCCGGAACCCGACGTGTACGTGGCGGACGCCGAGTGTCTGCCGCCCTCGGCGACGCGGCCCGTGGCCGCTGCCGCACCGCCCTCGGGGGAGGGGTCCGGTGTCCGTCCGGCCCTGCTGGCTCTCGTCCCCGGGCTGCGGCCGGGGGTACTGCGACGGGCCCATGCCGCGGGGGCGACCGGCTTCGTCGACCAGAACGCCCCGAAGGGTCGATTACTCGAGGCCGTGCACCGTCTGGCCAGGGGGGAGCGCTACATCGACGACACCCTCGCGGTCGGGTTCCTCCAGGCCGCGGAGATGCCCCTGACCCGGCGTGAGCTGAGTGTCCTCTCGCTGGCCGCCGACGGAGCGCCGGTCGCCGAGATCGCCGCGACGCTGTTCCTGACCAAGGGCACCGTCCGCAACTACATGGCGAGTGTCATCCGCAAGGTCGGCGCACGGAACCGCGTGGACGCCATCCGGATCGCCCAGGGCGCCGGGTGGACCTGAGCACCGTCGCGGCGTCCTCACGGGCACGGTCCGCTCACCCTTGGACCTGGCTCCAGTGCCCCACAAGATCGCGGTAGAGAGCGGAACGCGCGAGCAGCTCGTCGTGCGTTCCGTACTGGGCCCGGGTGCCGTCGAGGACGAGGATCCTGTCGGCCCGGAGTGCCGACGACAACCGGTGGGCGACCACGACCAGGGTTCCCGGCCGCGCGCTCAGAGCCCGCTCGGCCGTGGCCTCCGCGACGGGGTCCAGGTGGCAGCTCGCCTCGTCGAGCAGCAGCAGCGGGGCGGGGGCCAGATGGGCGCGCCCCAGCCCGATCAGCTGGCGTTCGCCGAGGGACAGGGCGTCGGGCGTCAGCGTGCGGTCGAGCCCGCCCACCCGGTCGACGAGCGGTTCCAGGGCGAGCGCGTCCACGGTCCGGTCGACGGCGGACCGGTCGGCGCCGGGCCGCAGGTACCGCAGGTTGTCCCGCAGGGTGCCCGTGAAGACGTACGCCTCCTGGGGGATCAGCGCACGCAGGGCGGTGAGCTCCGAGGGCGGGCAGGCCGCGACGGCGCGCCCGAAGAGCCGTACGTCGCCGCGATCGGGGGCGAGCATGCCCGCCGCGACGTGCAGCAGGGTCGACTTGCCGATGCCGCTCGGGCCGACCACGGCGATGTGTTCCCCCTGCTCGACGGTCAGTTCCAACGCGTCCAGTACGGCGCGTGCCCCGGGGCCGTAGGCGGCGCGTACGTGGCGCAGCTCCAGCGCCGTGGCCGCCCGGTCCGCCCGGCGCGTCCGGCGCGTCCGGCGCGGGGAGGGCGGGGCGGAGACGGGGGGAGGGGCCGGGGGCAGTGGCTGGGTGAGGCGGTCGAGGACGACGAAAAGCCGCGCGCCGGCCGCGCCCAGGACGGTCATCAGTGTGTGCAGCGCGGGGAGCAGCGACTGGAGGACGTAGGTGAGGGCGCCCACCACGGCCCCGGCCGTGACGCCCTGGCGGAGAAGCCACGGCGCCGTGGCGAGCAGCAGGAGGACCGGCAGCTGTCCGGCCGTCGCCACCGAGAACGTGCGGACGGATGCCCAGCGGGCCAGGGCGCGCTGGGCGGCGGCCGCCTCGTCGACGGCACGGCGGTTCTGCGCGGCGGTCGCCTCCTGGGCGCCGCAGGCCACGATGTCCCGCAGAGCGGTGCGGGTGGTCTCGGCGCGCCGTCCGACTGCCTCGTCCGCGTCGAGGTACCGGTGCTGGGCGCGCGCCATGGGCCGCAGGGAGGCCGTGAACAGCGCGAGGCCCAGGACCAGCGGCGGCAGCACGACGAGGAGGAACTGCGGCGCGAGCGACAGCAGGCCGACGAGGGCCCCCACGGCGACGAAGACGAAGGAGCGCGTGGCGAGCACCAGTCCGGCGAAGCTGTCCCGGGCGATCTCGGTCTGACTCGTCAGCCGGGACACCGCGGTGGCGTCCACGCCCCCGCTCCCGCCCATGGCCGTGGTCGTGGCGGTGCGCAGGGCGCGGACCACCGACCCCCGTACGAGCTGGTCGCGCAGCGGTTCCGTGAGGTGGGGGAGCTGGGCGAAGACGCCCCGGACGACGGGAGCGCCGAGCAGGATGGCCACGGCGGCCCCGGCCAGCCAGAGGAGCCCGGTCGAGGGCGCGCCCTTCAGGAATCCGTCGTCGAGGGAGCGGGCCACGCAGTAGCCGCCGAGGAACGTCTGCGCGGATTCTGCGGCGGACCAGACCGCCAGCTTCGCCAGGACGCCTTTGCGGCGCAGGAGGAGGGACCGGAGCGAGGCCGTGACGCGCCGGGCGGGGTCCGTCTCCCGGGATGCGGACGCCGGAGCCGGACGGGTGACGTGCCGGGCCGGGTCCGCCTCGCCGGTGGCGGCAGCCGGTGCCGGACGGTCCGTCGCCTTCGGCGTTGTCGGTTCCTTCGCCCGCCCCGGGCTCAGATCGGGTGTCACTCGCCCGCTCCCGTCCCGGAAACGGCCGACGACGGCAGAGCGTCGGAGCCGGCGCCCTCCGGGGGAGAGTCCGGCGAGCATGGGTCGTCCGCGGACCGGGCCTCCGCGGTGAACACCGCGCGGTACTCCGGCTCCTCCCAGAGCAGGCTGTGCGGTCCGGACCTCCGCACACGGCCCGCCTCCATCCAGACGACCAGGTCCGCCCGGGCGGCCGTGGACACCCGGTGGGCCACGATCAGCCTGGTGCACGCCCGTGACGGCGTCGCGAGGGCGGTCTCCACCTGACGTTCGGTGGCCGTGTCGAGGCTCGACGTCGCGTCGTCGAGGATCATCAGACGGCCCCGGCCGATGAACGCCCTTGCCAGGCCGAGGCGTTGGGTCTCGCCTCCGGAGAGCGGGACGCCGTCCACCGGGGTCTCGTAGCCCAGCGGCAGCAGTCGGACGAAGGTGTCGGCGCTGGCGGCCGTCGCGGCGTCCCGGAGGCTCGTCGCCGTGGCCGGGCTCCGTGCGGGCCCGGCCCCGGCGGCCAGCGCGGCGCCGACCGTGGGGGTGGCCCCGCCGTCGAAGACGGGACGCGCGAAGGCGTAGGAGGTCGCCCCGCGCAGCTCCGGGCGGGACAGTTCCGCCAGGTCGACTCCGTCGAGGCGGACGCTCCCGGCGTCGGGGTCGGTCAGTCGGCCCGCGACGGCGGCCAGGGTCGATTTGCCGGCTCCGGAGCGGCCCACGACGGCGACCGTCGATCCGCCGTCGATCGCGAGCGTCACGTCCGTGATCAGGGGGACGCCGCCGCGCGTCACCCGCACCTCCCGCAGTTCCAGGTCCCCGGGCGCGTCGGGAGGCAGGACCGCGGAGCCGTGCGCCATCGGCGCCAGATCGGCGAGTTCGGCGGTGCGGCGTCCCGCGCCGCGGGCTCGGACCAGGGTGCCGAGCGGTGCCGCGATGCCTCCGATCCCGGCGGCGAGCGCCGCGTATCGCGAGGCGGCGAGCAGACCGCCCACGCTGACCTCGCCCGCGGCGAGACCGACCCCCGCCACCGCGACGACGGCCGTGGTGAGCAGCGGGAGGAGGACGCCGCTGCGGGCCACGGCGCGGCCGTGGACGAGCCACATGCGGGTGCCGTGCCGTGTCATCTCCGGCAGCGGGGCGAGGACGCGCTCCTCCTCGTGCCGTGCCGTGTCGGCGGCGGCGATGGTACGGGCGCCGGCCAGCGCTTCGGCCAGCCGGGCGGCGACGGCGCCCTGCGCCCGCTGGTAGTGGCCGACCGAGTCGGAGGAGTGGGCGGCGAACGCGCGGAGCAGCAGCAGGAGCAGGGGCAGACCGGCCACGAAGACGGCCGCGGTCCAGGGGTGGATGAGCGCCAGGGCCACGAGTGCGCCGATCGGCACGAGCACGGACGACACCGCGGTCGCGAGGGCCGCCGGGGCGGTGCCGCTGTCGGTGGCGTTGACGCACAGCCGGGCGGCGACGTCGCCGCCCGAGTGGGGTGCTGCCCGGTGGGGCGCGGTGCCGAGCAGACCGCCCAGGGCGCGCAGCCGGATCCAGGCGGTGGCGCGGGCGTTGGCGAGCTGCGTCAGAAGCACCGCGCCGGTCTCCAGGAGCACTTCGGCCGCGAGCAGTGCGGCGGTCCACAGCAGCCACGTCCCCGCCCCGGGCTGGTGACGCAGCAGCAGGTCCAGGGTCCTGCCGGTGAGCGCGGGGACGGCGAGCGAGCAGGCCGCGCCGGCGACCGAGCAGAGCAGCAGCGCCGCGGTGGTGCGTGCCGTGTGCCGTACGGCGCCGCGGAGCAGCCGGTCGGAACCGGTCGGCGAGGCCATCCGGCCCCCCTTTCTTCCCCTCCGGGAGCGACGTTCCCGCCGGGCCGCCGGTGTCCGGCCCCGACGGCCGGAGCCCCGGGAGCAGCGCTCCCGGGGCCCCGTGACTCCTCACCGGCGCTCGGCGCGCCGTGCGGGAAGCCGGATCGGGTCAGTTACAGGTCGTGACGCTGAGGCTGCTGTCACCGCAGAGCAGGAGGCTCGCGCGGCTGCCGGTCTCGACATCGCCGATGGCCTCGTCCTTGGGGGTCTCCAGCGACTGAAGGTCGAAGAGGTTCATGATCGTTTCCTTTCGTAGGGGACGGGTGGTGCGGGGCGACCCCTTTACGGGGCCGGTTCGTGGGGCCGCGGAAGCGGCGGAAGGAACGGCAGGTGGGCCGGGCGGTCGCCCAGGGCCGAGGAGAGGGCGAGCAGGACGCCCGCCGTACCGGTGGAGAGGTCCATGGAGAGGCGCATCATCTGCTCACCGGGGAAGGCGAGCCGGCCCTGGTAGGACATGGCGTGCCAGCTCAGGCAACCGACCTGGCGGCGTACGTCCCCCGGAGACGTGCCGGGCCCGCCGACGTTCGTACGGGCGAGGTGGAGCACCATCCCGGCGACGCCCCGGAAGAGACCGGGCTGGGCGTAGAAGGTGGCCTGCGCCGCCCGCACGATCTCGCGGCGCGCCCGGTCCAGGGCGGCGTCGCGCCGGTGGAGCAGATAGTCGTCGATCACCATGCCGATGCCCACGCTGCCCGCGCCGAGGTACGGCATCGTGCGCCAGCCCTCGTCGACCTGCAGGGTTCCGGAGGCGCCGCGGACGCAGCGGCTCAGGTCGTCGTGGAGCGCCTCGGCGGCGAGGTCGAGGAGGGCGGTGTCCCGGGTGCGCTCATAGAGCCGTACGAACAGCAGGGCCCGTCCTGCGGAGCCGTGCAGGAGTCCCGTGCGCACCTTGCCCGCCGGTCCCGCCGGTCCCGCCGGTCCCGCCGGTCCCGCCGGTCGGGCGGGCGCCCGGAGCGGGCGGGCGGACAGCTCGGCGCAGCGCAGGGCCGCCGCGTGGAGGCCGCTCTCACCGGTGGCGGTGGCCAGGGCGTCCAGGGCGAGGCCGATGCCGGCCGTCCCTCCGTACAGGTCGGGGGCGAGGCCCTCGTGGTCCTGTTCGGCGACGAGTGACGCCAGTTCGAGCGCGGCAGCCGGATGCCCGAGCCGTTCGAGGGTCCACGCGACGCCGGCGAGCCCGTCGTAGAAGCCGAACGGTGTGCCGGAGTCGGGCTGTTTGGCGTGCCGCAGGAGCCTGTCCTCCGCCTCCGGACATCGGGGCGCCCCGCTCTCGTGCAGGGCGTGGAGCACTCCGGCGGTGCCGTGTCCTACCGTCATGCCCCCGCCGGCCGTGGCGAACTGCGCGATGTCCCCGGGGAAGAACCGATCCTCCCTCTCGGGCGTAGCCGACGCCAGGATCGCGCCCACCATGGAGTCACGGCTGTTCGGCCAGTCGCCCGGCTCCGTGGGCAGGAACCGCGAGCGGCCCGCCGGACGGTCGGGTGCCCGCGAGCTCCCGCCGGACCGGCCGCCGGCCGGGTCACGCGTGATCTCCCGAACCGCCTCGTCCAGGAAGCCGGGGGGCACCGGGAACCGCGCCGCGGCGGTCTCCGCCAGGTGCGCGGCCTTGCCCCGGTCCACCGCGAGCAGACTCGTGAGCGGGATGAACAGCGCGATCCGGAGGCACGCGAGGGCGTAACGGTCCACATCGAAGCCCCGCCGGTCGGCGGGCGCCACGAACGCCGGGTTGGCGACGGTCTGGCGGCCGCCCTCCGCAGCGGGCTGGGCCGCCTCGAAGTCCAGCAGCACCACCGAGGACTCGTCCTCGGACACCATGATGTTGAACAGATGCAGGTCGTTGAAGACGATCCCGCGGGCGTGCACCGCGGCCACGGCCCGCTCGACGAGCCCGTGGATCCGCAGCGCCCACTCCGTGTACTCGGCGAGGCGCTCCGCCGGCGGATCGGCCTCCATCAGCGGATGCCTCCGCGCGAAGAAGGTGTTGAGCGGCTTGCCCTCCACGAACTCCAGGGCCAGGAAGTGGTGGTCGCCCACCGTGAAGCTGTCGAGGACCTCCGGCGTGCAGGCGAGCCCCGAGAGCCGTTCCAGCGCCTCGCGTTCGCGGTGCAGCCGCGTCACGGCGTCCGCGCCGTCGGCGGCGAGGCCGGCGTACGGCCGCGCCTCCTTCAGGACGACCCGCCGCCCGGTCCGCCGGTCCAGGGCCTCGTACACCCCACCGCCGTTGGAGAAGTGCAGGGCCTTCTCGATGACGTACGGCATGTCCTGGACGGTCACCGAGGCCCGGGCCTCCAGGTGCGGACGCAGGAAGTCGGGGGGAGTCACCCAGGCGGGCACGTGGAAGACGGGATCGCGCCGGTCGGGTACGAGCGTGCCGGACCCGTCCTCGACGGCCGGCCGCAGCTCCCCGTGCTCGTCGTAGCAGTGGCGGAGGGTGAAGCTGCCGTACCGCAGATGCACGGGCCCGCGGCCCCAGCGCAGATCGCTGAGGATGTACGGCCCCGGCCGGCCCTCCAGCAGGCCCGCCAGACCGTTGGCCACGCGCTCGCACTGCTGGTCGTCGGCCGGATACACGGTGATGAACTTGCCGCTCGCGGAGCGGTCCGCGTACTTGGCGTTGCGCTGGTGCAGCAGGTAGCGGCTGGGGACGAACTTGAAGGCCACGTCGTGCCCCAGACAGTACGCGCGGACCGTGTCGAGGATCGCCTCCGCGTTGTCGAGACAGGCGGAGACGTGGATCTTCCAGCCCTGCGACGGGAGCGCGTGGTCCAGGGGGCGCAGGGCGAGCCAGTCGCCCGTACGGTGGGACGTCCAGCCCTCGGGTACGGGGAGGGTGGCAGCCCGGTAGAGGGAGTCACCCGCTCCCTCGGCGAAGACCAGACGGTGCGGCGCGTCGTAGAAGTGACGGTCGGCGTCGCAGAACACCGCGTACCCCTTGTTCACTGCGCACTCCCTCGGTCGGTGACGGACACGACGCTGTCACGTCTCCCGAGGGCCCCGAAAGTCGCCGCTGTCACCTTCCAGCTATGCGGAACGCACAGGTAACAACAGCCCCGCGGATGCCTCCGGTCCGCACGGCCGGTCCCACTCCGGCGGCCGACGGCGGGGGTGCGGCGTGGGCCTCACGGCCCAGGACGTGGTGCGACGGTCCGTCACACCGCGGGCGGTGGCCCGTCGACCAGAGCCCGCGCCGCGGCGTACTCCTCGCGGGCGGCCTGTTCCGCGACGTCCAGATAGCCGTACGCGTCGGCGCCGACCGGGATGCGCAGGGGCGTGGGGCCCTCGGCGTGGACGATGGCGAGGACCCGTGCGGCGAAGTCGTCGGGACGTCCGGTCTCGGGGCTGTCGGCGAGTCCGCGCGCGCCTTCGAGCATCTCGCGGTTGGTCACGTCGTAGGCGGGGACCCGGTGGGCGGCTTCCGTCATGGCGGTGCCGTAGCGGGTGGCGAACATGCCGGGTTCGACGACCGTGACACGGATGCCGTGCGGGGCCGCCTCCACCGCGAGAGCCTCGCTCATCCCTTCCAGCGCGTGCTTCGCGGCCACGTAGGCGCCGAGGCCCGGGAAGGCCATCCGGCCGACGACGGACGAGACGTTGAGGATGTGTCCGTGCCCCTGGGCGCGCATCAGGGGCAGGGCGAGCCGCGTGAGTCTCCAGGGCCCGACGACCAGGATCTCCAGCTGTTGCCGGAGTTCGGCGTCGGATACCTCCTCGACCGCGCCGAACAGACCGACGCCGGCGTTGTTGACGAGGACGTCGATGCCGCCGAGGCGGTCGACGGCCGTCCGGACGGCCTCCTGGCAGGAGGCCGGGTCCCGCAGCTCCAGCGGGACCGGGACGATCCGTCCCGGCCAGTCGGCGGTGAGGTCCTCCAGATCCGCGGTCTTGCGGGCGGTGACCACGAGTTCGTGGCCCGCCCGTGCCGCCGCGACGGCCAATGCCCTTCCGAGGCCCGAAGAGCACCCCGTGATCAACCAGCGCCTGCCCATGGTTCCCCCCGTATGGATCGCCGAAGTGGTGACGCGCGAACGGTCCTGCCCTATCGCGCCGCCGGACGCGCATCGTCCCGTCCGCGCCGGGCGGGACGTGACGCGCTTCATCGTGGAGGCGAGATCCGGCCACGGCCATCCCTCACGCAGGGGCGCGTGGACGCACGGACGGGCGCAGCGGCGCCCGCTCCCCGACCCCTCCGACACAGCGAACCCCCTTGTCGGGGACGAGAGTTACTGCCGCCTCGCCCGGGAGCAGCCGGAAGCCGGCCTCCACCGCCCGAAGGCGGGCGGCAGCCCGCGTCGGCCGCGTGCGCGGACGTCACAGGGATGTCCCGGGGTATCCGGGGCAGCCGTACCCCAGGTCCGCGCGCGGCGGCCGTACGGCCGCGACGTTCGGAGGCGACCACCGCCCGGGGTGCGAAAGGTCCGCACCGGGCGGGGGCGGCACACCGCTCGCCGACGAAAGGGCGGACGGCAGAAGGCGGCAACGGAACACAGGGAGAACCGAGATGCAGGTCCGTCCGTGGCGCGTCCAACCCGACTCCCGGCTGACGGCTCACGCGGTCGCCGGCCGGTACCGGCTCGACGGCCTGCTGGGAAGAGGGGGAGCGGCCGACGTCTACGAGGCCGTGGACCTCCGGCTGCGCAGGCCCGTCGCGGTGAAGGTCTTCCGCCGCGGCGACACCCGGGCGGAGGAGCACTCCGACGGCGAAGGACGTCTCCTCGCCCAGCTGCAGCATCCCGGTCTGGTGACCCTCTTCGACTGCGGTCACGACGAAGGCCGTCCCTTCCTGGTGATGGAGCTGGTCAGGGGGACGACCCTGCGCCGGCGCCTCGCCCGTTCCGCGCTCTCGGTGGCCGAGACCTGCCGCATGGGGGTCGCGCTGTCCTCCGTGCTCGCCCATGTGCACGGAGAGGGAATAGTCCACCGTGACGTCAAGCCGTCGAACATCCTCCTGGACCCGACCGACGCCCCGCGCCTGACGGACTTCGGGATCTCCCGCCGCTTCGTCACCACCGACGACCCCGCGGCCGCGCCCGACGCCGCGAGCAGCGCGGCCGACCCGGTCACCGGCGGCGAGGACTTCCTCATGGGGACGGCTTGCTACATGGCACCGGAACAGGCACTCGGCTGGACCACGGGGCCGCGGGCCGACGTCTACAGCCTCGGACTGGTGCTCCTGGAGGCACTCAAGGGCGAACGGGAGTACGGGGGCCAGCCCCTGGAGGCGGCGCTCGCTCGGCTGCACCGCCCGCCGGCGCTGCCCGACGGACTTCCCCCGGGACTCGGCGCGCTGTTGAAGGCCATGACGGCGCACGAGGCCTCCCACCGACCCGACGCCCGCACCTGCCAGGAGACGCTGGCCGCGCTGCCGATCCCCGACGCGGGCGACCCGCGGCACGCGGCACAGCCGGTGACGGCGCCCGGGGCCCCCGGGCACCCGTCCGGAGTCCGCCGCTCGCCCGGTACGCTCCCGAGCGCGCGGACCACGCCCACGAAGGCGGAGCCGAGGACCAGGTCGCTCCTTCGCCCCGGGCGACTGCTCGCCAAGAGCGCGGCCCTGGCCGCCCTCGGCGTCACGCTGACGGGCTCCATCGGCGCCGCCCCCGCCGGGAGCGGGAGTGTCGTGGACCCGCTCTCCCGCCACGTGACCGACCAGCAGATACCGGACGCGGCGGGGCGGTGACGGTCGACTGACCCGTACGCCTCGACGCCGAGGGCCGGGGGTGGCGGCAGCGGCTGTGCCCGGCCGTCTATTGCAGGACGGCTTCGGCCCGCATGGCGAGGAAGTTCGCCTTGTAGGCATCGTGTGTCGCCGCGCCGGCGAGGCGGATCAGTGCCTCGTCGTTCTCCCGCAGGGAGGACGTGTCCAGGTTGTGCGAGCCGGTGAAGGTCCACTTCGTGTCCGGGTGGCCCGCGTAGTTGCCTTCGACGAGAAGGTACTTGGAGTGGACGAAGTAGCCGGCGGCGTCGAGGTGGTACGGCTTGATACGGGCGTGGCCCTGCAGGGCGGCGAGGTCGTTGGAGTCCTTGTAGACGATCTCGATCCAGCAGTCCTGGTCGGCCAGCGAGCGCAGCTTGGCCGCGATCGCGTCCCGGTGCAGGGCCCACGCGGAGATCCGCACGATGGTCTTGTGGGAGGTCGTGCCGGTGGTCGTGTTCCCGGTGCAGGAGACGTTGTTCAGGAACCCGAGCACGACGTCACCGGTCTGCTGCGGGAAGAAGTAGTACTTCGCGTCACCGGCTTCGCCCGTGCGGTAGTAGTCGCTCGTCTTGCTCATGGCGGCGAGATCGTTGAAGTACTCGGTGTAGGCCGTGTAGAGGGCCGTGTTGCCGACCACGGTGTACGCGTTGTTCCACTGCCGGGTGGTGGACGAGACCGTCTGGTTGGCGGAGCTCTGGATGACCACGTCCTCGGCGACGCCCGCATCGCCGATGCGGGAGAAGGTGAAGAACTTGTTGTGGTTGATCGGGTTGGTGCCGCCCGCCGCGATGCACGCGCCGCCCGCGGTGCACACCTGAACCCAGGAGCCCTGGGTCTTGTCGGTCCCCAAGGCGGCGATGAGGTTCTGAGCGGGGGCGGGGGTGGGAGCTTCGACGGACTTGTGGTCCAGGACGACACGGACGTTGACGCCGCGCCCGTGGGCGGCGACCAGGGCATCGGTGAAGTCCTGGTCCTGCATGACGTACAGGGCCGCCCGCAGGGTGCGTCCCCCCTGGGTGTTGTCGATCGCCTCGATGATGTGGTTCTTCACGGCGTCCTGCTCGGCCGCCGCCCCCTTCGGGTTGTTGAAGACGGCGCCGGTGACGACGGGGGGTGCGTCCTCGGCGGCGGCGGGGGCGATGCCTGAGAACACAAGGGCGAGGGCGACCGACACGGTCGCCCAGAAACGCTGGCGGATGACTCCTCCTCGGCTGGATGGTGGCATGAGCCTGCCATGACTGTCCGAGAGCGGGAACGAAGGGCCACCCGACGTCTCCGGACGGAGTACGCCCGCTCTGATGACGAGCCATCAGGACAAGTGGTCCGAAACGGACTTGAGGTCATCGTGCTCGCGCCCCGCCCTGAGCTGTTCCGAGAAACTTTGAAACATCTTCCACGGGTCGGCGCGTCAAAGGGGGAGAGCACGTACGACACCCGACTCCCTGCGAGGAATCCCGTCATGAACCTTTCCCTGCCCCGTGCGGCCACCGCCGTCGCCGTCGGCCTCGCCTCGTTCATCGCCGTCGCCGCGGCCCCCGCCGCCGCGGAGACCCAGAACTGGCGGAACGTCAGCCCGACGGGCAGCGACGGCAGTGTGCTGTTCGACGTCGAGACCGCGGGCGGCGCGACCTGGGCCGTCGGCAAGCGCAACGACGCGACCACCCGGCCCTTCGCGCCGGTCGCGCTGCGCTGGACCGGCACCCGTTGGCAGGCGCCCCCGCAGCCGGCCGATCACGGACGCCTGGAGGACCTCGCCGTCGGCGCGCCCGACCAGGTGTGGGCCGTGGGCACCCGCTACGAAACCGTCGGCGAGGACGACTGGGACCAGGGGCGCGCGCTGCTCCAGCACTGGAACGGCAAGGCCTGGAGGGCGGTCGAGCTGCCCTTCCCGAAGGGGGCGGAAGGCACGTCGCTGTCGGCCGTCGACGTGGACGCGCGCGGTGCGGTCTGGGTGCACGGCGGATACACCGACGCGACCGGCGAGTACCGGCCGGCCCTGTTCCGCGGCCGGGCGGACGGCAGCGGCGGCTGGACGCGGCTGCCGGCGGACACCGGGCTCAACTGGGTCTCCCAGCTTGAGGTGGGACCCGGCGGTGTCGCCTTCGCCATCGGCGACGGCGTCTCGCGGTTCGACGGCACCTCGTGGACCAAGCAGCAGCTGCCGAGCGGGCTCGACGGCGCCATGTACGACGGCATCGAGCGGCGGTCGGCGAACGACATCTGGGCTGTCGGTCACATGCGGGACGAGAACCTGTGGCGTCGTCCCGTCGTCGTGCGGTTCGACGGCCGAACCTGGTCCACCGTCCGTACCCCGGCCGAGACGGGCCAGCTGTTCGACATCGCCTTCGACGGCTCCGGCGGCCCGGTGATCGTGGGGGAGACCATGAACCCCGACGTCAACCCGGCCGGCAACTACGTCCTGACGCTCGGACCCAACGGCCTGCTCAAGCGTACGGAGAACCCGGGCGGAGCCGGCTTCCTCTACGGCGCCGCGACCGACGCGGCGGGCCGTGTCTGGACGGTCGGCGGCGCCGAGGGCGCGGAAGGCGGCATCTCCCCGTCGGCCTACGCGGGCATCCGCCGCTGACCCGAAACACCGGGGAGCCGGGCGGAGCCGCTCTGGTCCCGTGGACGGCAGCGACGGCGTAGCGCTCAGAGCGTCTCGCGCAGCAGCGCCGCCTCGTGGTCGAGGTGGTGGAGCAGGGCCTGGAGAGCCGGCGTACGCGTGCGGTGCGCCGCTTCCGTGGTGCCCACCGTGCGTCCCACCGAGGGGAGTTCGACCGGCAGGGCAGCGAGCTCCCCGTCGGCGCGCAGGACCAGCTCGGGCAGCAGCGCGACCATGTCCGTCTGCAGGAGCAGCGCGCGCATCGTGAGGATGGACGTGCACTCGACCCGGTCGGCGGGCAGCGCGAGGCCCCGGTCGGCGAAGAGGGCGCCCAGCTCCTGCCGGAGTGCGGTCTGTTCGACCGGGAGGATCCAGGGGAAGTCGAGGGTGTCCGTGAGCGTGACGCCGGCGGTCTCCAGGAGCGGGTGACCGGACCGGACCGCGAGCCGGATGCGTTCCCGGTAGAGCCGCCTCAGGCGCAGCCCGTCCCCTTCCTTGGGGGCCGGTCCCACCCGGCCGATGATGACGTCCAGTTCGCCCGCGAGGAGTGCCGGATGGAGGGCGTCCGGTGTGCCCTCCCGTACGACGACGGTGACGCGGGGCCGTTCGCGCTTCAGCTGGGCGATGGCCCGGGGGAGCAGCACATTGGTGCCCGCGAGGAGCGCGCCGACGGTCACGGTGCCCTCCTGGCCCTGGCGCAGCCCGGTGAGGTGTTCCCCGGCCCGGCGCATCTCGGCGATCACGGCGCGGGCGTGCTCCGCGAAGGCCTCTCCGTAGAGCGTCGCCCGCATGCCGCGCGGCAGGCGGACGAACAGAGGCAGGTCGGCGATGCCCTCCAGTTCCCGGAGGGTGCGGGTGGCGGCGGGCTGGGTGAGGTGCAGGGTCTCGGCCGCGCGCCCCACGCTGCCATGGTCGTGGATCGCGACGAGCAGGGTGAGATGCCGGAACTTCAGCCGGCCGTCCAGGAGGTCCATCGCCGGGGCTCCTTCCGAGAGCGGTTCCAGTGAGCCGGAGTCACGCATACCTGAATCGGTATGGACTGAGTGCCTTTTGGCATTGGTTCGGTATGGCTCGGTGGGTGCACGATACCGACACACGCCGGGGGACCAGAACCGAATCCCCGGCCCGGTAGCGGAGGTCTGCAAGGTGCGTCCACCTGTGCGGCATTACGTAGGGGGCGAGTTCGACGCTTCGGGCGTCCCGTTCCCGCTCATCGACCCGGTCCGCGGGGCCGTCGTCGGCGAAGCGCACGCGGCTCCGAAGGAGTTGGTGGACCGCGCGGTGGGTGCGGCGCGGGAGGCACTGCGCGGCCCGTGGGCGAGCTGGAGCCCGGTGGACCGGTCCCGGCTCCTGCACCGGATCGCCGACGGCATCGAGCGGCGTTTCGACGAGTTCGTCACCGCCGAGTGCGCCGACACGGGGAAGCCGCGCGAACTCGCCTCGACCATCGACATCCCGCGTGCGATCGCCAACTTCCGCTCGTTCGCCGACCTCCTGGCCGGCCGCGCCGAGCGGTCCTGGCACACGACCACCCCGGACGGCCGGGGCGCGCTGAACTACACGGTGCACAAGCCGCTCGGCGTCGTCGCCGTGATCTCGCCGTGGAACCTGCCGCTGCTGCTGCTCACCTGGAAGGTGGCCCCGGCGCTCGCCACGGGCAACACGGTGATCGCCAAGCCCTCCGAGCTGACACCGCGCACGGCCTGCCTGCTGGCCGAGGTGATGGCGGACGCGAACCTGCCCGCCGGGGTCTTCAACCTCGTCCACGGCGGCGGCGCGGACGCCGCGGGGCAGTGGCTCACCGAACACCCGGGGGTGGACGCCATCGCCTTCACCGGCGAGTCGCGCACCGGCGGGACGATCATGCGGGCCGCCGCCGCGCGACTGGCCCCCGTCTCGTTCGAGCTGGGCGGCAAGAACGCCGGGCTCGTCTTCGCCGACGCGGATCTGGACCAGGCGGTGGCGGGCACGCTCCGCTCGTCGTTCACCCACAGCGGGCAGGTCTGCCTGTGCACCGAGCGGGTGTACGTGGAACGACCGGTGTTCGACGCGTTCGCCGAGGCGCTGGCCGCCGGCGCCCGGTCGCTGAGCGGATACGGCCCGATGGTCTCCGCGGCTCACCGCGACAAGGTCCTGGGCTACCTCGGCAAGGCCGCGGCCGACGGCGAGGTGCTCGCGGGAGGGGGCGCGCCGCGCTTCTCCGACGAACGGGACGGCGGCTTCTGGGTGGAACCGACCGTGCTGGCCGGGCTTCCGGAGGACCACCCGGTGGTACGGGAGGAGATCTTCGGTCCTGTCGTCCACCTCGCGCCGTTCGACACCGAGGAGGAGGCGCTGGCCCTCGCGAACGCCGGGCCGTACGGGCTGGCCGCCACGGTGTGGACGGGCGACGTGAGCCGCGCGCACCGCGTCGCACCCGCCCTCGACGTCGGGATCGCCTGGGTCAACAGCTGGAACCTCCGTGACCTCCGCACCCCCTTCGGCGGGGTGAAGGCCTCCGGCATAGGCCGTGAGGGCGGCGACCACTCCCTCGACTTCTTCTCCGAACCGATGAATGTGTGCGTGAAACTGTGAGCACGGTGGACGAAGCGGTGGCGAGCGCCGCCGAACGCCTCGACACGGCCCGCCTCACCGGCGTTCCCTGCGACCCCGTCCGCGCACTGCTGCCCCCGGGGGACCTGGCGGCGGCCTACGCCGTCCAGACCGTCCTCGGCGAGCGCCGACGCGCGGAGGGGCGCCGGATCACAGGCTGGAAGATCGGGCTGACCTCGGCCGCGGTCCAGACCCAGCTCGGCGTCGACACACCGGACTTCGGGCGCCTCACGGACGACATGGCGGTGCCGGACGGAGCCGAGATTCCCTGGGGAACGGTGCTCCAGGCCCGGGCGGAGGCCGAGGTCGCCGTCGTCCTCGAACACGACCTCACCCACGAGCGGCACACCGTGGCCGACGTGATCAGAGCGACCGCCTTCGTGCTCCCTGCCGTGGAGATCGTGGGCAGCCGGATCCGGGACTGGGACATCACGGCCGTCGACACCATCGCCGACAACGCATCCAGCGGCGCGTACGTCCTCGGCACCCGCCCCGTCACGCTGCGGGAACTCGACCTGCGAACCGCCGGCATGGTGCTGGAGCGGCGCGGAGAACCTGTGTCCACCGGCGCGGGAGCCGCCTGTCTGGGCCATCCGTTGCACGCCGCCCTGTGGCTGGCCGACACGCTCGTACGCCTCGGCCACCCGCTGAGGGCCGGGGACACCGTGCTCACCGGCGCACTCGGCCCCATGACGACCGTCGAGCCCGGTGATGTGCTCGAAGCCCGCATCGACGGCCTCGGGTCGGTACGCGCGGCCTTCGGGCGCACCGGACGGGAGGGAGACACCCGATGAACATCACGGCACTGGCCGAGGCGCTGGACTCGGCGGCGCGTGAGGGCCGCCCGCTGGCCGGCGGCGGAAGCGGACCGAAGGACACCGGCGAGGCGTACGCCGTGCAGGAGGCGCTGGTCGCCCGGCGGCTGGCCCGGGGAGAGCGGCTCACCGGCTTCAAGCTGGGCTTCACCAGCGTGGCCAAGATGCGGCAGATGGGCGTGTCCGACCTGATCCACGGGCGGCTGACGGACCGGATGGTGATTCCCGACGGCGGGCGCCTCGACCTCTCCGGCCTGATCCACCCCCGGGTCGAGCCCGAGGTGGCCTTCCTGCTCGGGGACACGCTGCGCCCCGGTGGCGACCCCATGGCGGCGGTCGCGGGGGTGGCCACGGCGCTGGAGGTCATCGACTCGCGCTACCACGGCTTCCGGTTCTCGCTCCCCGAGGTGATCGCCGACAACACCTCCGCCGCGGGCTACGCGGTGGGCCCCTGGAACGCGCCGGTTGACCTGGACGACCTCGGTGTCCTGTTGGAGCTCGACGGGCGCCTGGCCGAGACCGGTTCCACCGCGGCCATCCTGGGGAGCCCCCTGCGGGCCCTCGCCGCCGCGGCCCGGCTCGCCGGTGCGCTGGAACCCGGCACGGTGATCCTCGCCGGCGCGGCGACCGCGGCCGTGCCCCTGCCGCCCGGAACGCATGTGCGGGCCACCGTCGCAGGCCTCGGCACCGTCGGCTTCACCACCGGGGAGGGCGCGTGATCGTCCCCGGTGCCGCCCCGCCGCGCGGCCGGTTTCCCCACTTCCGGCGCGCGGGTGACCTGGTCTTCGTCTCCGGCACGAGCGCGCGCCGCCCCGACGGCACGTTCGTGGGCGCGCGTGCCGACGCGATGGGGGTGACGGACCTCGACATCCGCGCGCAGACCCGGGCCGTGCTCGACAACATCGAGCGAGTGCTGGGCGCGGCGGGCGGCGGCCTGGCCGACCTGGTGTCCGTCACCACGTATCTGGTCGGCATGAACGACTTCGGCGGCTACAACGAGGTCTACGCCGAGTACTTCGACGAGAGCGGTCCCGCCCGCACCACCGTCGCCGTCCACCAGCTTCCCCACCCGCACCTGCTGATCGAGATCAGCGCCGTCGCCCACATCCCGCAGCACACCCCCGTGTCCCTCTCCCGGAACAAGGAACCGCGACCGTGACCATGAAACCGTTCAACCTCCACGCCTGGATCGAGGAACACCGGCACCTGCTCAAGCCGCCGGTCGGCAATGTCCAGATCTGGCAGGACGCCGACCTGATGGTCACGGTCGTCGGCGGCCCGAACCGCCGCACCGACTTCCACGACGACCCGATCGAGGAGTTCTTCTACCAGCTCAAGGGCGACATGGTGCTCCGCGTCATGGACCAGGAGGGGAGCCCGCCGCGCGACATCCACATCCGCGAGGGTGACGTCTTCCTCCTTCCGCCGCACGTGCGGCACTCGCCGCAGCGGCCCGAGGAGGACAGCGTCGGCCTGGTCGTCGAGTTCGCCCGCCCGCAGGGCAGCCGGGACGCCTTCGAGTGGTACTGCATGGAGTGCCACCACCTGGTCCACCGCAGCGAGGTACAGCTCACCTCGATCGTCGACGACCTCCCGCCCGTGTTCGACTCCTTCTACGGGGACGAGGCGGCGCGCACCTGCGGAAACTGCGGCGCGTCGCACCCGGGCAAGGACTGGCCGGAGGCGCTGCGTCCGCACACGCGCCGCGACGAGGCGGGCGGCGCATGACCGTCGTCGACATCCACGCCCATGTCTTCCCGGAGATCGGCCGTGCCGAGTCGCGGCTGCTCACCGGCTCCGACGACGGCCCCTGGCTGCGGACCACGGACGGTCCGGACGCCGGGATGATGATGGCCGGCTCCGCCGAGTACCGGCCGGTGCGCCGCACCCTGTGGGACCCTGCGGAACGCGTCGCCGACCTGGACCGGCTGGGCGTGGACATCCAGGTGCTGTCCAGCACCCCGCTGCTCTTCGGCTACGGCCTGGAGGCCGGGCGCGCCGCCGACTGGTGCCGCACGGTCAACTCCCGTCTCCTCGCGTATGGTTCGCACGCCCCGCACCGACTGCCCCCGCTGTGCCAGGTGCCGCTCCAGGACACCGAGGCCGCCTGCGCCATGCTCAGCGAGGCGATGCGTCAGGGGTTCCACGGCGTCCACATCGGCAACCACCTCGGCGACCGCGACCTCGACCACGGCGCGCTGCTGGAGTTCCTGACGCACTGCGCAGAGGAGGACGCGGCCGTCCTGGTCCATCCCTGGGACCTGCCGACCGGGCCGCGTTTCTCCCGGTACATGCTGGCCTGGCTCGCGGGCATGGCTGGCGAGACCCATCTGACCATCCTGTCGCTGATCCTCTCCGGCGCCTTCGAGCGCCTGCCGGCCTCGCTGCGGCTGCTGTTCGCCCACGGCGGCGGGAGCTTCCCGTACCTCCTGGGACGGGCCGACAACGCCTGGCACCGTCGTGATCTCGTCCGCGCCGACAGCCCCCACCCGCCCTCGCACTACACCCGGCGCTTCTCCGTCGACTCCGCCGTCTTCGACCCCGGGGCGCTGCGCCTGCTCGTGGACGTGATGGGCGCGGAACGGGTGCTGCTCGGATCCGACCATCCCTTCCCGCTCGGCGAGGAGGACATCGGCCGCCTGGTGCGGGAGAGCACGCTCACCCCGGAGGAGACCGAGGCCGTCCTCGGCGGCAACGCCGTCCGCTTCTTCGGCCTCACCCCGCTGCTGAAGGAGGCAGTCCGATGAAGGCAGCAGTGATCGGGTCGGGCAACATCGGCACCGACCTCCTCATCAAGATCGTCCGAGGGGCGGGGAACGTCACCGCCGCCGCGATGATCGGCATCGACCCGGAGTCGGAGGGACTCGCACGGGCCCGCCGCCTCGGGGTACGAACGAGCGCGGACGGTGTGAAGGGGCTGCTGGACCTCGACGACTTCGACGACATCGACCTCGTCTTCGACGCCACCTCGGCAGCCGCCCATCACCGCAACGCGGCCGCGCTCGCGCCGTACGGCAAAAGGATCGTCGACCTCACCCCGGCGGCCATCGGCCCGTACGTCGTCCCGCCCGTCAACCTCGACGAGCACCTCGACGCCCCCAACCTGAACATGGTCACCTGCGGCGGGCAGGCCACCGTCCCGATCGTCGCCGCCGTCTCGGCGGTGGCACCGGTGCACTACGCCGAGATCGTCGCCTCGATCGCCTCGCGGTCGGCGGGCCCGGGCACCCGGGCGAACATCGACGAGTTCACCGAGACCACCAGCCGCGCCCTGGAGCGGGTGGGCGGCGCGGCCCGGGGCAAGGCGATCATCGTCCTCAACCCGGCGGAACCGGCGCTGCTGATGCGCGACACGGTGCACTGCGTCGTCGACGACTGCGACACGGAACGGGTGGCCGCCTCCGTGCGGGCCATGGCGGCCTCGGTCGCCGCGTACGTGCCCGGCTACCGGCTCAAGCAGGAGCCGCAGTTCCGCGCGCTGCCCGAGGGCGACCCGCTCACCCGGCTCGCCGGCGGCGGACGCCTGCTCGTCTCCGTGTACCTGGAGGTGGAGGGCGCCGCCCACTACCTCCCGGCCTACGCCGGCAACCTCGACATCATGACCTCCGCCGCGCTGCGCACCGCCGAGCGCCTGGCCGAACGGAGTCCGGTCCGATGACCTCGGTCTACGTCCAGGACGTCACCCTTCGCGACGGCATGCACGCCGTGTCGCACCGCTACACCCTCGACCAGGTGCGGGCCGTCGCGGCCGCCCTGGAGGCCGCCGGCGTCGACGCCGTCGAGGTCGCCCACGGCGACGGTCTGTCCGGCTCCTCCGTCACCTACGGGCCCGGTGCGCACACCGACTGGGAGTGGCTGGAGGCGGCGGCCGAGGTGCTCGACCGGGCCAGGCTCACCACCCTGCTGCTGCCGGGCGTCGGAACCGCCGACGACCTGCGCCGCGCCCACGCCCTCGGGGTCACCTCCGTCCGCGTCGCCACCCACTGCACGGAGGCGGACATCGCCGCCCAGCACATCGGTCTCGCCCGGGACCTTGGGATGGACGTGGCGGGCTTCCTGATGATGTCCCACATGGCGCCGCCGGCTGAACTGGCCTCTCAGGCACGCCTCATGGAGTCGTACGGCGCGCACTGCGTCTACGTCACGGACTCCGGCGGCCGACTGACCATGGACGGGGTACGGGACCGGGTCCGCGCGTACCGCGACGTCCTCGACCCGGCCACCGAGATCGGCATCCACGCCCACCACAACCTCGGTCTGGGCGTCGCCAACAGCGTCACCGCGGTGGAGGCGGGCGCGTACCGCGTGGACGCCTCGCTCGCGGGCCAGGGCGCCGGAGCGGGCAACGCGCCGCTGGAGCCGACGGTGGCGGTCTTCGACCTCATGGGCTGGGAGCACGGCTGTTCCCTGTTCCCGCTGATGGACGCCGCGGAGGAGCTCGTACGCCCGACGCAGGACCGGCCCGTACGGGTGGACCGGGAGACCCTGACCCTGGGCTACGCCGGGGTGTACTCCAGCTTCCTCCGGCACGCCGAGGCCACCGCCCTCCGGCACGGTCTCGACACCCGGGACCTGCTCGTCGCGGCCGGACGGAGGCGGCTCGTCGGCGGGCAGGAGGACCTCCTCACGGACATCGCGCTGGACCTCCTCCGCGACCGTGACGCCTCCGCCGCCGCACCCTCCCTCGCCGCAGCACCCTTCCCCGCCGCCTCTCTCGCACCGACGGAGTGACCCCGTGCCGACCGGAACACCGATCGAAAAGCCCACCGGAACCGCAGCACCCTCCGAGCGGCCCACCGCGCCGCCCGACGATGACCCCACCCTGCTGGACGGACGCGCGGCGGCGCTGGACGCCGCCGACACGCTCGCGCACGTCAGGGACCGCTTCCTCCTCCCCGAGGGCGTCGTCTACCTCGACGGCAACTCCCTCGGCGCCCTCCCCGCCGCCGTCCCCCCGGCGGTCGAGGACGCCGTGCACCGGCAGTGGGGCACCGACCTGATCCGCTCCTGGAACGCCAACGGCTGGTGGGAGGCGCCGGTACGGACCGGCGACGCCATCGGCCGCCTGATCGGCGCGGCCCCCGGCCAGGTGGTGGCCGGGGACTCCACCAGCGTCCAGCTGTTCAACACCCTGCTCGCCGCCGCCCGGCTGCGCCCCGGCCGACGGCTGCTGCTGACCGACCCCGACCACTTCCCGACCGACCAGTACATCGCCGACTCGGTGGGCCGGCTCCTGGGACTGGAGGTCCGCCGCGTGCCCGCACGCGAGGCCGCCGCGGTGCTGGCCGCCGAGGGCACGGACGTCGCGGTCGCCGCCTACGCCCCGGTGGACTACCGCACGGGCGAGCTGTACGACATGACGGCGCTCACCGGTGCCGCGCACACCGCCGGGGCCCTGGTCCACTGGGACCTGTGCCACGCCGCCGGGGCCCTGCCGATCGCACTCGACTCCGTGGGGGCCGACTTCGCCGTCGGCTGCGGGTACAAGTACCTCTCGGGCGGCCCCGGCGCCCCGGCCTTCGCCTACGTCGCAGAGCGCCACCAGCAGGCCTTCGACCACCCCGTCACGGGCTGGCACGGGCATGCGGAGCCGTTCGCCATGTCCGGCGCCTACACCCCGGCCGCGGGCATCACCCGCGCCCGCATCGGCACCCCGGCCCTGCTGTCGCTGGTCGCCCTGGAAGCGGCTCTGACGGCGTACGACGGTGTCGACATGGAGTCCGTACGGGCCAAGAGCCTGTCCCTGACCGGCTTCTTCCAGGAGTGCGCCGACCACCTCCTCGACGGGATGGGCTTCACCCCGGCCACCCCGCGCGAACCCGGGCGCCGCGGCAGCCAGGTCGCCCTGCGGCACCCGGAGGCGTACCCCCTGGTCTCCGCGCTCACCGAGCGCGGTGTCATCGGCGACATGCGCGCCCCCGACCTGCTCCGCTTCGGCTTCAACGCCCTCTACCTCACGCACGCGGACGTCCTGCACGCCGTCCGCGAGCTGCGGGACATCGTGTCCACGGGCGCCCATCGGGCCGCCGCGCACCAGCGGCGTCCGACGGTCACCTGACCGTTCCGCACGACCACCCGGCCCGCGCGATCCCCGAGGTCACTCCACCCCCTGACCGCCGCGCGACCGGGGCCACACCGGTCGGACCCCTCCGTACCGGCGGGCCACGCCGTGCTTCCGCACGCCCGGCCCACCCCTTCGCACGTCCATTCTCCGCCGCCGAGACCCCTAGGACAGTCCATGCGATCCCTCCGCACCAGAGCGACCCTGGCCACGGCGGTCGCCGCCGCCACGGCCGCGACCCTCCTCGTGCCGGGCAGCTCCGGCGCCACCACCGCGGCCGCCGGCACCACCGATCCGAACATCCCCGAGGTCTGCGCCGACCGACGCCCCGGACCGGCGGACCCCGGCGCGTACGGCATGCAGCTGGACGACAGCTTCCGCCATCCCGCCCTCACTCCCGTCGACGAGGAGCACGAGCACTCCTTCCCCGGCCGCAACAAGGAGTACGACACCCGCTCGTACATCAAGAACATGAAGGTCGAAGCCGCCTACGAGGGGCCGGACTTCACCCCCGACTACTTCCACACCTGGCAGAACATCGTCGACTTCGACGGCCGGCGCTACATGTTCCAGTACGACCGCTCCGAGGGCCGCGTCTACGACATCACCGACGTGAGGAAGGTGAAGGTCGTCGAGCGGATGAGCCGCGAGGACGTGGACGGCGACGAGACCAGGGCGAACGGAGCCTGGGCGGCCAACGACTACTGGGGCGCCTCCACCATCCAGTGGAACAAGAAGCTCGGCGCCTACGTCATGGTGCAGAGCTTCGAGGACAAGCGGCAGATCCGGGAACTCACGGACGACCCGGCGCACGACAAGTACAGCAACCCCGAGGGCGTCAGGAAGCTGCGCGAGAAGCCGGGGCTCAAGGGCTTCAAGGTCTTCCGCCTGGACGGACCCCGCAAGAAGGACTGGAAGCTCCTCGCGACCGTCTCCACCGACGCCACCCAGAAGGACCCGCTCAGGAGCGACCCCGGCACGGCGCAGCAGGGCTCCGGCTCCCTCGACACCCCGTACTGGACCGGTCAGCGGTACATGTTCATCGCGACGGCGCCCGACGACACGTACTCCCGCACCGAGTACCCCACCAACCTGCACTCCGCCGGCTACCAGTCCTGGGACATGGCCGACCCGGCCCACCCGAAGCTCCTCGACACCTGGCACCTGCCGGGTCAGCGGACCGGCGAGGACGCGGCGTACCGGAACAACCCGCGCTGCGGCAACCGCACCAGCTGGATGGGCGCGCGCATGCCGCTGTTCATCCCCAAGCCGGTGGAACAGGGCGGGCGGTACGCGTTCGCGGCCATGGGCGGCTACGGCCTGACCGTCCTCGACATCTCGAACCCGGCCGACCTGCGGACCGTGAGCCACCTGGACCTGCCGCCGTCGGTCTCGGGCACCGAGGGCGACAACATCGACGTCTCGCAGTACGAGAGGACCGGGATCGTCTACTACTCCGGCTACCCCCTCACCGAGGACTGTTACGAGCCCTACAAGGACGTCTACCAGATCGACGCCAAGGACCCGAGGAACCCCCGTGTCGTCGGCGTCCTGCCCCGGCCGACCCCGCCGCCGTCGGCCGGCTTCACCGACTTCTGCCAGCGCCGCGGCAGCTTCGGCCCCAAGCGCACCGGCTCCTACACCAACCCGGGCCGGCACACCCCCGGCGTGCTCGGCTACGGCTTCTACAACGCGGGCGTGCAGTTCTTCGACGTCTCGGACCCGGCAGCACCGAAGATCGACGCCTACTTCGTCCCGAAGGCGTACGGCAGCGGCACCCCGGACTACGCGTACGGCAACCAGACCCACGGGGTCTACGTGGAGTGGGACCGCAACATCGCCTGGGTGCTGACCAACCACGGCATCTACGCACTGTCCTCGCCCAAGGTCCTGGGCAAGCCCGACCTGAACCGCCCCGAGAAGCCCTTCCGCAACAGCGAGTTCTGAGCCGCGGCCCTCTGCGGGGGCCGGTTCCGCCGGCCCCCTCCCACCCCCACGGGACCTTCCCGCCCCGCACCCGTACAAAGGACTCCTGCCATGACCGCTCCCGAAAGACCCGCCCAGGGCCCCGCGTCCCCTCCCGCCTCGGCGGTCCCCTCCACGCCTTCCTCGCCGTCCACCACCTCCCCGTCCGGCGGGAACGCCGGGAACGCCGACAACGGCCGGACCGGCGCGAACACCGGGACCGGCGAGCCGGGTAGGGCCACAGGCCTCGTCCGCTCGCTCACACCCCGCCAGACCACGATGATCGGCCTGGGCTCCGCGCTCGGCACCGGCCTCTTCCTGGGCTCGGGATCGGCGATATCCGCCGCGGGCCCCGCGGTGATCCTCTCGTACGCCATCGGCGCCGTCCTCGTCGCGGTCATCGCGGTCCTGCTGGGCGAGATGTCCGCCGCGCATCCCGTCCAGGGCTCCTTCGGAACCATCGCGCACACGTACCTCGGCCCGTGGGCCGGCTTCGTCACCCGCTGGATGTACTGGTTCAGCGCGGTCGTCGTCATCGGCACGGAGGTCGTCGCCTCCGCGCTCTACATCCGCTGGTGGTGGCCGGGCGTACCGATGTCGGCGGCCATCCTCGCCGTCGCCGCGGTGGTGCTCGCGGTCAACGTCATCAACGTGAAGTCCTTCGGCACCACCGAGTTCTGGCTGTCCACCATCAAGGTGACCGCGCTCTGCGCGTTCATCCTGTGTGCCGCGTTCCTCGTCTTCCTCGGACTGCCGGACACCGAGGCCGCGGGCTTCGCGCACCTCACCGACGACGGCGGGTTCGTGCCGCAGGGCGCCAAGTCCGTCTGGATCGCCATGTCCGTGGTGATGTTCGCGTACGCGGGATTCGAGGTCGTCGCCATCGCCTCGGCCGAGGCCACCGACCCGCAGCGGTCCATCCGCACCGCGATGCGCCAGCTCGCCTGGCGTCTCAGCGTCTTCTACGTCCTGGCGATCACCCTGGTCGTGGCCCTGATTCCGTGGCGGCGCCTGGCCGCCGGCGACGGCAGCGTCGAGGCCAGCCCGTTCGTGCGGGTCTTCTCCGACATCGGCGTCCCCGCCGCGGCGACCCTGACCAACGTCGTCGTGCTCATCGCGGCCGTCTCCGCGGCGAACGCGCATCTGTACGGTGCCTCCCGCCTCCTGCACTCCCTCGGCGACGACGGCCTCGCACCGGCCCCCCTGGCCCGCCTCACCTCACGCGGTGTCCCGGCCAACGCCCTGGCGGCCTCCACCCTGGGAATCGCGGCCGCCGCACTGCTCGCGTTCTACGACATCGGCGGCATCTTCGGGATCCTGATGTCGATCGCCCTCTTCGCGGTGCTGCTGGTCTGGCTGCTGATCCTCGCCTCGTACATCGCCTTCCGGCGGCACCGGGACACGCACCCCGAGGACTTCACGGGATTCAGCGTCCCCGGGGGCAGCAAGCTCGCGGTCGTGGCCGGAGCGGGCGTGCTGGCCGTCGCCGCCACCGCGGTCGAGGTCCCGGACATGCGCCAGGCCGCCGGCATCGGCCTCACCTTCACCGTGGTCCTGCTCGGCTGCTACGCCCTGACCTCGCTCCGCCGGGCCCGCCGGGCCTGAGCGAAGCGGGAGGGGCGGACGCGAGCGACGGCGGGCCGGACCTCCGGCCCGCCGTCGCCGAGCGCCTGCCTCTGACATCGCCGGATCGACAAGAGGCCCGTCAGCGCCCCCGTCCGTCGGCGGGGTACCGGCCGAGTGACGTCTCCTCGACACGGCCACCTTCGCCGAGCAGCCCGGTCTGCTCGAACCTGTGCTCAGCCATGAGGCGGGGCAGCTCCCGCCGGGAGAGCAGGTCGACGACCAGGGGGAAGAACGGGCGTCCCAACTGGGCGAGTCGGAGCCAGGGCGGGGCGTACACGGCTGCGGAACGCCGGTCGACCCCGTGGGCTATCCAGCCGGAGACCTGGGCGACCGGATAGACGCGGCGGGCAGGAGCGGGCATGTGCCCCCGCAGTTCCCGGAGCACCGCGTGGCGGTCCACATCGCGAATCATGTCGGTGTCGGTCCAGTGGAGGTAGGCGACGCCGACGGCGATGCCCTCGTGCGCCACTTCGGCGCGAAGCGACCGTGCGAAGGCCTCCGCGCCGGCCTTGGACGCGCAGTAGGCACTCATCATCGGGGCAGACCCGAACGCCGCGGTCGAGGCCACCTGGAGGAAGTAGCCACGGGTGGCCCGCAGTCCGGGCAGGAAGGAACGGGCGGTGACCGCGCTTCCGATGAGGTTGACTTCGACGACGCGACGCCATGTCCGAGGATCGGACGTCTCGAAGGGCCCTCCTTCGGCGATCCCGGCGTTCGCGATGACGACCGACGGAGCGCCCAGATGCCGCCGCACGTTCTCCGCGGCGAAACCCATCGCGGCATCGTCGGTCACGTCGACCTCGACCACGTGCGCCGGAGTGCGGAGCGTCGCGGCCACCGACTCCAGAGTCGAGGACTCTCGTCCGAGAAGCGCGACGCGCATCCCGCGATCGGAGAGCTGCCGAGCCAGGTCGGCGCCGAGACCGCGGGCCGCCCCTGTCACCACCGCGGCGCGTCCATCCAGTTTCCATGAGCCCGTCATGACCACTCTCCTTGCGTACAGGCGTGAAACCACCCCTCTGGGCTGGTGCGGGAAGATCCGACCGTTCCTCGGCCCTCCCGCGGATGGCTTGACGCACGCCTCACAGGTTCTTCCGGTCACAGCGGCATCCGGATGCACGAGCCCGGGCGAGGAGCTTGCCTTCCCTCGGCTCCTGACCGCCCGGGCGGATCGGGCGGACGGAGAGCGCCCCACCTCCGTGCGCATCCGTCACCGCCCCGAGAGCGGAAGAGGGGATGTCGGTGCCGAGCCCGGTGCCGTCCCGGACCTCGTCACGGTGTCCGGGACAGGTCCACAAGGACGGGGCAGCTTCATGCACACGCACATCCTCGATACCTCGACGCTGGCCGCCGGTGTCTGGCAGTCCGGACTCGCCCAGGTGCTCGGAGGCCTGATCGTGGTCGCCGTTCTCATCGGCGCCTTCATGTTCGGCATCAGGGTGAAGAACAAGGAGCTTCCGCCCCCGGACCCGGAATCGCACCCGCACCGTCCCGACACGGGCCAGCCGCCCGGCGAGGTCTCCGAGTACCGCAAGCCCGCGGAGATGCCGCACACCGACGGTGAGCACCGCCTCATGCCGTACAACTTGAAGAGCTCCGGTGAGGCCGACACCGATCCGCCGAGCGAGGAGAGGCGCAAGTGGCGCGGGATCTCCAGCGGCGGCTTCGGCAGCGGTGGCACCGGACACGGCGACTGAGCGACGCCCGAGCCGACGGTCGGTGTCAAGCTCGGCGGGCTTCTGAATCGTCTGCGGCCGTGCCACCGGCCATGGTCCTCAGAAGCCGCCGGGCCATCCAGTCGGGTCCTCGACGCCGCACTGTCCGCGTCCAACGCGGCAGGCCACCGGGAGGGTCGGCGAGCAGCCGGCGCAAGGCCGCACCCACCGCGTGCTGATCCAGGCGCGACGGATCGAGGCTGAGTGCGAGCCCGGCCCGCTCGGCGTCGTGCGCGATCGAGAACTGGTCGCTGGAGAAAGGCAGGATGAGGGCCGGTGTCGCGGAGGCGAGACATTCGGTGAAGGAGTTGTTCCCACCGTGATGGACCATCGCATCGACCCGCCGCAGCAGCCACCGTTGCGGGACGACGTCCGCGACGTGCACGTCCGGCCCCGACAGATCCGACAGCGATGCCGCGCGGTCACCCGCCGCGACCACCACCGCGCAATCCGGGACGTGGGCACGTACTGCCCGGACGAGCAGGGCCAGCACATCCGCGCGAGCCGAGAGAAAGGTGCCGAGAGCGATCAGCACCAACTGCCGGTGGGACGCCCTGAGCCGACGTACCACCCGTTCCCACTCCGCTCCGGGACCCGGCTCCTGGGCGGGGGAGCAGTGCCCTCCGTAGAGGAAGCGGGTGTCGCTCGGCAGGCGCTCAGGCAGCCACGGAAACCTCGGGTAGTTGAACACCACCGCATGCCGTGACGCGAGAGCGAAAGCACGCCCGGGAGGCCGCGCCGCGGCATGGCCGCGAGCGACCTCCGCGAAACGTCGCGTGAACGCCACCTCGTTGGCCAGAGCGGCCCGCCGCAGTTCGGCGAGGCTGTCCTCCGAGGGGCGGATCGCCGGCGGCCAGGCGTACGGCACGCCGAACAGCGCGTCCGGTGAATGGGGCAGATAGGTCGGATGACCCGGGCAGAACGTGGCGAACGGAAGACCGAGGCAGTGCAGAGCCAGCGTCACCGGATAGCTCAGCTGATCCACCACGTACCAGTCCGGTGCGAAGCGCTCCTGCAGTGCCCCGATTCCTGAAAGCACCTGTGCGGGGTCCGCCAGCATGTCCTCGCCGCGATGACGCGACTGCGTCAGCAGAGCCGCGACCGCCCCCCGGCGCGTAGAAGCGAGGAACTCCTCCAGACGCTCCGCTTCCCGCGCCCCTTGACGGGTGCTCCGGGCGATTCCGGTGTTCGCGTTACGCGTCACGGTCAACGGCACGAACCTCACCGCACCGCCCGACCCGTCCTCCCGGCCCTCCGCGAGCGGAGCGAACGCGGGAGCACTCACGAACAGCACGTCCGCCCCCGCCCCCGCCAGTGCGCGCGCCAGCACCGACAGCGGCTGCGCATGCGAAAGGAACGGGGGACTCACCACCGCGATCCGCGGCCCTCGGCCTGCACCGACGCCCTGAGAGGGTTCCATGCCGCATCATTCGGCCCGCCGGGACGCGACGGATGCACCCGCCGCCCGCATCTCCCGGAATCGTGCATCACGAGGCGGGGTGGGCCGGAGAGCTGCTCGTGCATCCGTGCACCGGAGCCTCGACGAATTACTCCAGGCCGAACGTCGTCGTCGAGGAGATCCCATGTCACGATTTCCCTCCGCTCCGGCCGTGGCGGAGAGCACCCCGGCCGATTCACCGGCAGAGCCGCCCGACCTGCCCGTGACGACCGTGCCCCCCGACCCGTTCGTGGGAGCCAGGGCCGGCTACTGGAAGCAGGCCCTGAGCAGCCCGCCGGTGTGGGACAGCTCCGCGCCGAACCTTCTCGCCGAACTGGTCCGTGCCGAGTACGGCCCGCACGGCGCACGCCGCACACGTCCCGCTGTCGCCACGCCCTCGGACCTGGTGCTGGCACGGCTGAGGCGCCGCCTGAGGGAGGGCGGAGTTCCGCCACCGCAGGAGTGCGTCCGGCTTCTCACCGGCTGTGACCACGCCGTCGCGGCCGTCTTCGACGTATGGCCGGACGTTGTCCGCCGACACGGGCGGACACAGGCCGCGAGCGCACTGCGACGGAGCCTCCATGGCGCCCACAGCCCTCGAACGACGGCTCTGGCGCTCGATCTCGCCGAAGCCACAGGACTGCGTCCCCTTCGCCGGCACGAACTGCTCCCGCTGTGCGCAGCGGACGAGCGGGAGATACGCCACGCCGCCCGCAGGCTGCTCTCCGCACACGACACCGCCTTCCCCGCAGACGACACCGCCTTCCGGGCACATGGCAGGGCCGGTGAACCCGAGGACATGTACGAGCGCCTGCTCGGCGAAGCCCTGCGAGCCGCCCCCTCGCATCTCGCGGATGCCGTCGGCCTCCGCCCCGGTCTGTTCATCGCACAGTCCATGCTGATGGGGCATCTCGACCGTCCGGGTGAGGGAATGAGCGGTGGGCTCAGCGTTCTGCTGGGATCCCTCGGGGACGCTCTCGCACGCAGTGACCACGTCGCCGGGGTCCTCACCGTGGTCACGGCCTGCGTCCCGGAACTGGAGGCGGACCCCGCGCTCCTTCGCCGCCGTGACGCCGGCCACTGGGTCCTCAGGATTCCTGTCGACAGCCCGCACCCGGTGGGCGCCGAGGAGATGGGACGCCACCGGGAGGCGATGGCCTGGTGGGCGACGCGGCTCTTCAGGTCCTTCGGCAGACCGATCGACGTCCTGCATGTCCGATACGCCGACGACGGCTCTCTCGCCCTCGCCGAGGCGGCCCGGAGGGCCGGGCTCGGTCTTGTCTTCACCGCCACCCCCGATCCCCACCGCCAGGTGACCGAGCGCCACGACGTCGCTCATCCGGACGCGGCCGCACTCAGACAGGACCTCCACCGCGTGTTCATCGCGGACCGGCTGGTCGACAGGGCCGACCGTGTCGTCGGAATCGCCGGAGGAGGCCAGGGCGCCACAGAGCTGCTCCGCCACTTCCCGCAACTGGCCGCACGCGGCCGCGCCGGCACTCTCAGCGCACCGCCGGAAGGCATCGCCCCCTACCGGCCGTCCGCGGATCGATCCCCTCGGCGCGAACCGCTGCTCGACACGATCGATGCCGCTGTGTCAGCGCACCCTGCCGAGAGACCGGCAGTGCTGCTCAGCGTCGGACGGCTGCACCCTGTCAAGCAACAGGACCTGCTGGTCCGTGCCTGGATCGACTCCGGATGCCATCAGGAGTCCCTCCTCGTGATCGTCGGCGGGAGCCCGAGGCCCACGGACCCGCTGGAACGCGCGATGCGCGCACGTATGGACCAGGCCGTGGCCTCCTGCGGTGAAGCCCGCGAACGACTCCTGTTCCTGCCGGCCCTGCCCAACTCCGAAGTGCGCATGCTCGAACGGTCTCTCGCCAGTCCGGCCAGGCGATTTCGCGCCCGGTACGTGTGCCCGAGCGCGAAGGAGGAGTTCGGTCTCGCGGTTCTCGAGGCGATGGAGGCGGGACTCCTGGTGGCAGGCCCCCTCCGAGGCGGCGTTCCCACCTACCTCGTCGACGGGCTCAACGGCATCCTGATGGACACCAGCAGCGCGAGCACTCTCGGCGACGGCCTGCGACGCCTGATCCAGGTCGACGACGACCACGCCAGATCGATGGCCGCACGGGCCCAGCACCTCGTCCGTTCCACCTACTCGTCGACAGCCATGGCCCAGGCCCTGGCGCGCCACTACACGGCTGTGACCGACCGCGTGCGGCGGAACACCCTCTGACCGATCGACGGCGGGCAGCCGTTCGAGCCGGGGCCGTCAGCCGAACGCAGCGCGGGACGGTTCCTGGGCGAGCCGACACACCACGTCCAAAGCGCCTCTCAGGCCGGACGGACTCAGAGCCGTGGCCGGGGGGATCGTCTGCCCGAGCCAGCCGGGACCTGCCAGAAGTACGTGAGGAGCCGTCCGCGCCCCCCGCACGCCGTACGCGGCGTCGGCGATGCGACCGGCGAGCGACATGTCCGCGGTCGGGCTGGTCTGCGACCAGAGGACGACAACCGCCGGCCCGATCCGCCTCACAGCCGCGTACAGGGCCTCTGACGGGACAGCCGCCCCGAACATGCGCACCAGTCGCCCTCTTTCCGCCAAGCCGACGGAGAGCGCTTCAAGGGGCAGCGTGTGACGCTCGCCGGGGACACAGGCCAGCACGACGGGGGAAGCCGCGCCGTGCGTCACCGCCCTGCCCACGCCCGCTCGCCGCAGCGCCGCGGACACATGCCAGGAGAGCAAGTGCTCCACGTCCACGAAGCGATCGTCGGAGGAGGCCCACTTGCGACCCACCGCACGAAGGGTGGGAGCGATCACCTCTTCCCACGCGACGACCAGACCGTGCTCAGCCAGCAGCCGCTGGAGCGACACCTCCATGACCGGACCGTCCAGGCGCATCGCCGCACGGGCCAGGCCGCGGCACTCCCGTCCGACGACGTCCAGCGGCACCCGGGTCCCCGCCCCGCCACGGCGAGCCCCGGATTCCGCCTGGTTCTCGGATCCCGTCACGTTCGCCGCCTGCCGGTCCAAGCGCTCCAAGGGCACCCCGCCGGAGACTCCCGCCGCCTCCGATCGCACACGCAGGGCGGCGTGGGCCGCCTCGGACGGCGGGACCCCCGAGGCCGTCATACGACACATCGCCTCCAGTACGGCCACGTCCGCCTCACGCCACCGCCGGTGACGCCCCTTCGCGTGCTCGGCGGGCCCGATGCCGTAGCGCTGGTCCCAGGAGCGCACCGTTGCCGGTGACACGCCCAGAAGACGCGCGACGGCTCCCGTGGTGATCCCATGAGTCGTACGGGTCATGCCTTTCACCGTCTCGATTCAGAGAAGCAGCGGTGCGTGAGGCCGCCGCGCCCGCTGCGCGGGGGCGTCGGCTCACGCGGATCTCACCGGGCCAGGGAGGTGACCACCCGCGGTCGAACCTCGTTCCGGCCGACGGGTGACGCGGTGCCCGATCAAAGCGACATTGATGCTTCGGGAAAGACGGCACGGTCGGATGCACGGATGCACGGATGCACGGATGCACGGGTGTACGGGTGTACGGATCGAAAGACACCGACACGGACACGGCACGGGCGCGGCGTCGGGCTCCGGGCGCCGGGTGCTGCGCAGAACACCGCCGCGTACGCCGCGGACGGCGCGCCACGCAACCACTGCCCCTCCTGCCTGCACTCCCGGCACGTCATCGATCATGTCGAGGGCGGTCCCAGCGGATGTGAGGGCCGGATGCCCCCGATCGCCGTCGCCGTGCTCCGCACCGGTGGCTGGACGGTCATCCACCGCTGCGTGCGCTGTGACGAGCTCACCTCGCATCCGGTCCGCGCGGACGACAACCAGCTCATCCTGATGCGCATGGCGGTCCGCCCCCTGGCCCAACCTCCGTTCCCGCTCGAAGCGTTCGGATCCTTCTGACCGCCCGTGAGGGAGGAGCACCCATGTCACGCAACAACAGCCCGCGCGGGCGGCGCCGTCCGCAGCGGCACAAGGACGTCCTGCACGCGCGGGACGGGCACCGGGGGAACGCGTTCCGGTGCGTCCTGCCGGCTCGACGTGCCGCTGGACGCACCCGGCACCGCGCACCGCAATCACTGCCCCGGCTGCCTGGGCAGCCTGCACGTCGACCGGAGGATCCCCGGCGACCGTGGCGCGGACTGCCGCGGCCGGATGGAGGCCCTGGGCATGTCCGTCCGCCCAGACGGTGCGTGGATGATCATCCACCAGTGCGTCTCCTGCGGTGCGCTCAGCGCCAACCGCATCGCGGGAGACGACAACCCGTACGCCCTGGTCCGCCTCGCGCTCAGACCGCTAGCCGATCCCCGGACCGCTGGTCGCGCCCTGCTGAGCCTGTCCTCCCCCCGCGACGGCCGTCAGCGGTCCGGCCAGGGTGCGGACATCGTCGGCACCACGGCCGCCGATCACTCGAGCCGCTCGTGGGGCGACGTGCCCTGAACCGTCCGCCCCGGTGCCGTCGGCCGACGGAGCAGGTATCCTCCGTCGGCCGACTGCGCGAGCACCTGGCCGGGGTTACGGCGCCAGGGCGAAGGCGAAGAAGTGCATGCCGGCATGGGCGGGCAGCACGACGACGTCGACCCGCTTCGTCGGGTCGAGTGCGATGGAGTGCGCGAACACGCGGTAGGCGATCCCGGCGTTGCCGTACCCGGTGGGCCGGTTGCGGCCGTCCGTCGACTTCACCAGGGTCGCGCCATGGCTGGCCGGATCCTGGAAGGACCAGTTGGGGAAGCCGATCGGTCCGGCGGTGCTCGATCCGTCAGCATAGATGACCGTTACCGTGCCGGAAGCGTCGAGTCCGCTACCGGAGCCGAGGAAGACCAGTCGGCTTCCCTTGCCGTCGGCCTTCACCGCCTGCCCGCCGCCGGCCACGGCGTTCCTGGTGCCAGGTGCCGTAGCCGGCCAGGTCAGCTGAGCCCCGAGGGCACTGACGGACGCTCCGGGAGTCAGTCCGACCGCAGCGAGCTTCTGCGCCGAGAAACTGTTCCCCTCGCCGTCGAAGTCGCCGGCCTCGGTGTCGCTCTCGTCGGTGATCGCGACCTCGTCGTAGGCGGCGGAGAGACTCTCGAGCGCGACGCCCGAGCGCTCCAGGCGTGTGCCCGTGGCCGCGCCCCGACCGTCGCCACCCCGGTAGGTGGCGGTGGCGGTGAACGTTCGCAGGGTGAATCCGGCCCGCCGTTCCGGAACTTGAACCCGGAATCCCACGGCCGTCGCGGTGCCCGGCGAGAGTGATCCCTCCACGCTCTGGACGGCGGGCTGCACAGCCCAGCCGACGGGGCCGCCGAGGGTGACTCTGAGCCGGGACAGACGCTGGGATCCCGGATTGGTGACCGTGACCTTCACCTCCGATATGGCCGGACCGTTCAGGTCCACCGGCGCGATCGTCACCTGGGTGAGCGCCTCCGACACCCCAGGGCCGTCCGCCCCCGCGGCGGTCCCAGGGCTGGAGACGAATGCCAGGGCCGCCACCGCCAGGGCAGCGACGGTTCTTCGTACGGTGGTCATGTGCAGGGACATGTGTGCTCGCTCCTTCTCGGTGGTTCGGGCGGTACCGCCCGAGGGCAGGGGCTCTCGCCGGGCCGGGGCGGCGTCACACGGGTGGCATCTCCGTCATGCGCGAGTCGAGGCCGAGACGGAGGTTCACCCATGCTCCACGGGTGAAGTCAGGCACGGTCACCGGCTTCCCCTTCCGCTCGAGCGACATGACGCTCAGGGGTACCGGTGCGCACCAGGCCGCGGAGTCGTAGACGTCGATGTCGGGCACGAGACCTGCCCGCATGAGCTGGACGGTTCGCCACTGGAGGACGTAGTCCATGCCGCCGTGTCCGCCGTTGTTCGCGGCGTCGTCGCCGATCTTCTTCCACAGCCAGTGGTCGAACTCCTTGCGGTAGGAGTCGAAGGCCCGCCAGGTGTGCCCGCCGTGGTCCGGCTCCACGTAGACACGACCGCCACTGCTCGTCATCACTCCCGCGTAGTCCTCGAAGATGCCCCGGCTTCCGGCGAGGGTGTTGATCCGGCTGTACGGGCGGGGTGAACTCACGTCGTGCTCGGCCCGGATGATCCGGCCCTTTGCCGTTTCGATGAGACAGGTGACCAGATCGCCGTTGACGTAGGTCTCGTTCCAGGACGGGTGGTCCCTGGGCACGAACCGCTCCCGGTAGTCGGCCAGGCCCTTCGGCTCGGTCGCCGTGGCGGTCAACGTGGTCAACCGGTCGCCCCGGTTGATGTCCATGGCAGCGGCGATCGGCGCGAGGCCGTGCATGGCGTAGAAGGAGGCGGTGCTGCGAGTGTGCCAGAGGCGGCGCCAGGAATCGGTGTAGTACGTGCTCGAGAACAGCAGGGCGCGCAGGTCGTGCAGGTACCCGCCGTGCCCGTTCGTGATCTCACCGAACAGCCCCTCGTGCGCCATCTTGAGCATGGCGAGCTCATTGCGGCCGTAGCTGCAGTTCTCTGCGAGCATGAGGTGCCTGCGGGTGCGCTCGGACGTGTCGACGAGGTCCCACAGCTCGTCGAGCCGCGTGGCGATGGGGAGCTCGACCACCACGTGCTTTCCGGCGAGCAGCGCCGCCTTGCCCTGCTCGTAGTGGAACTCCCAGGGCGTGGCGATGTAGACGAGATCGATGTCGTCGCGGAGCAGCATCTGCGCGTAGGCGTCCGCGGAGCCGCCGTACTCGGCGGGGCGGGGCTTGCCCGCCCTGACCAATTCGTCCGCGACTCGCCCGGCACGGTCCGCGCGGATGTCACAGACCGCGGTGACCCGGCAGCCGGCCACGACGGACCAGCCCTGCGTCATGCCGAAGCCGCGGTTGCCGAGGCCGATGACGCCTACCCGGACCTCCTGGTGGGCCTCGTAGGGCACGTTGACCATGGAGGTCTGGCCGGGGCGACGGCGAGGCTCGGCTGCGGCCGCTTCCGGACGACCGGGAGCGGCGAGCGCCGGAGCGGACGCGGCGACTCCGAGACCGACCGCGGCGGCGCCTGTGGCCACCGCTCCTCCGAGTACAAGACGTCGTGAGACTGCGGGGACATCAGACATGACGGGACTCCAGATTCGGAATGGTCGGCATGGCTTGCGGAACGACTGTGGCGGGCATGACACCTGAGTGTCAATACATGCTTGGAGAGGGGCTCAACTGTGCATCATCGAGCATTCTTTGTGCTTGCAGGTGCATGTTCTCCGGCAAGCCGCCTCGAGTCGCGCCTACGGAGGGGGTTCGCGGCCCGGCGGCCGCATCCTCGCCTTCGCCATCGTCGTGATCGCCTCACGCCGGGGCCGAGCCCGCGGCATCCGACGGCGGATCCCCGGCGTCCGCTGCCACCCGGAAGCCGATGTGGCCCGTCGAGGAGTCCGGTGTGTTGGCGGTCCTGGCCGAGCAGCGGTAGCGGTTGCAGTACGAGGCGTGGCACAGGTGCGAGCCGCCGCGCAGGGCTCTGGCGGGGGAGTCGGGCGTGAAGCGGTCGACCGTCCACTCCCAGACGTTGCCGACTGCGTGGTGCAGGCCGTGGCCGTTGGGCGCGAGGGAGCGTACGGGCGCGGTGCCGACCTCTGCGGTCGGCCGGTCCGGGAACTCGCCGCGGAAGATCACCGCGCGGTCCGGCGTCGGCGGTTCGTCGCCCCAGGGGTGGCGGGCCTGTTCGAGGCCGCCGCGGGCGGCGTACTCCCATTCCGCCTCGGTGGGCAGGCGGCAGCCGGACCAGGCGCAGTACGCCTGCGCGTCGTTCCAGGAGACGTGGGTGACGGGGTGGTCGAGACGGTCCTCCGAGGAGGACCCGGGACCTTCCGGCTCCCGGTGCCAGGCGCCCGGAACCGCCAGCCACCAGTCCACGCCGGGCACCGGCGCGGCCCGTTCGCGCGCTTCGGCGGTGACGCGGCCGCGGAAGACGAAGGAGTGGCCGAAGCGTTCGGCGTCGGTCCGGTAGCCGGTGGCGGCGACGAAGGTACGGAACTCGTCGTGGCTGACCGCTGTGGCGGCGATCCGGAACGGTGCCACGGTCACGGTGCGCACCGGCCCCTCGCCGTCCTCGGGGAACACGTCGTGGTCCCCCGTCCCCATGAGGAACGCGCCGCCGGGGAGCGACAGCAGCGGCGCGAAGGTGCCGGCCCCCCGCTCCCCGGCGGCGTGGTCGCCGCACTGCCTCCGGACACCCGGGTCGATCAACGGGAGCGCGTTTCTCTCCCGTGCGGCCGTGCGGCCGGGTGTGCAGCAGTCGCGGCTCATCGGTGCTCTCCCCGAGATGTCGTCAGGCGGTGCGGTCGGAGGCCAGCGCTGCCGCGAGGCCGGGGATGCCGAGGGTCTGCTCGTCCGCGGGTGTGGCCTCGTGGAGGCTGTTCCGCAGCTGGTACGGGTCCGCCTGGAGGTCGTAGTACTCGCGGAACCTCACCTGCCCGGTGCCGCTCACCGTGCCGGCGCCGTCGGTGTGAAGGTCGTAGTACTCCGTGTACTGGCGGTCCTTGGCGACATAGGACGACCAGGTGTTCTTGGGATCGGCCCCGGTGCCCTGCTTCCACCACTCGATGAGCAGGTGGTCGCGGGAGTGGGTGCCGAGGAGTGAGCGTCCGTCGTGCGGAGTGTTCGGGGTGATCCCCGCCGCGTCCAGGACGGTGGGGGCGATGTCGATGTTCGCGACGATGCGGTCGTCGGTGCTGCCGCTGCCGAGTCCTCCGGCGGGCCAGGAGAGGTAGAAGGGCACTTCGTGGGCAGGACGGTAGGGGACGGCCTTGCCGGTCAGGCCGTGGTCGGCCCAGTTGAACCCGTTGTCGCCGATGTAGATGACGAGGGTGTTGTCGAGTTGTCCCAGGGCCGCCAGCTTGTCGTGGAGAGCCTGCACGGCGTCGTCCACCGAGCGAAGGGTGCGCAGCTGCTTGGCGCGGATCTGGCGGCCGTCTTCGAGTGTCTGGGTGGCGTTGCGTACGTAGGCGGGCTTGTCGCTGCGGTCGCCCTCGGGCACGGAGGGCCGGCCGTCCCAGGCGGGCACCTCGCTGCCGGCGTACTTGGGTTCCGGGGTGAAGGGGCCGTGGGAGGCGTACGGGGTGACGTAGGCGAACCAGGGGCGGCTGTCGGTGCGGGATTTGTCGAGGAACGCGAGGGTGCGGTTCTTGATCACGGTGGTGGTGTAGCCCGGGATGGGCTGCACGGTGCCGTTCACGTTGAAGGTGCCGTCCGTGTACGAGGGCCGGAGCAGCGCGAATTCCTCGAAGTGCGGCGGGTTGTCGGCGATGTCCCAGGCGTTGAGGTACTTGCCGAACAGCCCCGTCCGATAGCCCGCCTGCTTGAGGTACCGCTGCAAGGTGGTGTGCTGGTCCAGCGAGTGCGAGGCGCTGTTGTTGCGCACTCCGTGGTTGTGCGCGAAACGACCGGAGAAGACCGAGGAGCGCGAGGGGGCGCACAGCGGGGTGGTGACGTGCCCGTTGGTGAAGCGCACGCCCTGGCCGGCCAGCCAGGCGACGGTCTTGGGGGTGGCCCACTCGGTGTGTTTCGGCTGGTCGTCGGTGACGATCAGCAGCACGTTGGGCCGGCCGGCGCCGGCGGCCCGGGCGGGGGAGGCGGCGAGCGCGGGCAGGGCGGCACCGGCGGCCACGGCCGCGGCGGTGCCCAGGACTCCACGGCGACTGGGACCGGACAAACTAGACGTGCCCATGACAGTGAGGACCTCTCGTCCATGTGCGGGGTCGGCGGGAAAGGCGCCGAGGAGGAGGCTATGGGCGTGCCGGGGCGTGTTCCATGCACGCGGCGCTAAGGGTTCGTTGCCGGGACGTTGCGACGCGGCCCCGCAGGGGCCGGCCCTTCGGATCCGGGGGTCGACCGGCCGAGCCCGGTCGATCGCCCACCGAAAGCTCCGGTGTGTCAGCCGCCCTCCGTACCCTTGGTGCACGCCTCCGCCCGTCGGCCCCGTCCGGCCGGTCGCGCGGACAGCGGTGGCGTGCGTGACAGTGGAGTGGAGATGCGACAGAGTTCCGGAGACCCCGGCCCGCCGGGGGACGACGCCGACGGGTTGTTCAGCATGAGCGACCTCGCCGCCGCCGCGACGCCGACGGAAGCCACGGACGGGCGTCGGTTCCGCGAGGGGCCGCAGGCGCGCAGGCTGCTCGACGTGAGGGAGATCCACGCCGAGCCGGCCGCCGCGGACTCGTTGCGGGGGCGGCAGATCATCTCGCGCTTTCCCGAGGCCCGGCTCATCGAGACCGACTCCCACTGGCGCATTCCGCATCTGCACGGCAATGAAGGAAACGTGGAGCGATGGGTGAGGGTCAAGCGCGACACCCTCGTCCTGGGCGAACGGAAGTCCTTCGGTATCCGGCCCAACGGACGCTCCGCCGACTGGATCGCCCCGGGGCTCTCCAACGGCTGCGCCATGGCCTGTGCGTACTGCTACGTCCCGAGGCGCAAGGGGTTCGCGAACCCCATCACGGTGTTCACCAACGTCGAGCGGGTCCTGGGCAGCCTGAGTCGCCACATCGCCGGGCTGGGGCGCAAGCAGGAACCCAGCCAATGCGATGAGCACGCCTGGGTGTACGACATCGGGGAGAACGGCGACTGCTCGGTCGACGACCTCATCAGTGACAACACCGCCGACCTGATCCGCGCGTTCCGACGGTGGCCCACCGCCAAGGCCTCGTTCGCCACCAAGTTCGTCAATCCCGACCTGCTACGGCTCGATCCGCGGGGCCGTACCAGGATCCGGTTCTCGGTCATGCCGTCCGACGACTCCCGGCTCCTCGACATCCGGACCAGTCCCGTCCCGGACCGTCTCGCCGCCGCCGCGGACTTCCTCGACGCCGGGTACGAGGTGCACTTCAACCTGTCCCCGGTGGTGATCCGCACCGGTTGGCAACAGGCCTGGGCCGATGTGCTCCGGGCCATGGACGACGTGCTCCCGCGGCGGGTGAAGACCCAGGCGGCGGCGGAGATCATCCTGCTGACCCACAACCAGGACCTGCACCAGGTCAATCTCGGCTGGCACCCGCGCGCGGAGGACGTTCTCTGGCGTCCGGACATCCAGCAGCCCAAGCGCTCCGAGAACGGCAGCTGGAACGTGCGCTACCGCAATGCGATCAAGGCGGAGGCCGTCGACACGTTGACCCGTTTGGTCGAGGATCGCGCCCCGTGGCTGCGGGTGCGCTACGCCTTCTGACGCCCGACGCGCCCGCGCACCGCGGGACCATGCCGCCGACGCGACCTCGATGCGGACCACCGGGCAGGTGGGGAAGACGGGAGTGTGACGACAGGCCCTAGGCCTCGGCGCTGATGGGGATGATGCCGAGGGGTTCCGTGGTCGGCTGGTCGGAGCCGCCCGCGGGCTCGACGGTGATCCCGACGGCGACCGCGTTGCCCAGGGGGCCGTCGAGGACGCGCGTGGCGCGCTCGCCGTCATCGGCCAGAAGGCCCGCCGGGCGCAGGTCCCCGGCCTCCCCGGCGTACCAGAGTTCGTACACCGCGCCACTCGGCAGCGCCGGGAGGTCGCGGGCGCTGAAGGCGGCCTTGGCCTCGGCGCGGGAGACGACGACCGCGGCCTTGGCTCCGTCGGGGAGCTCACTGGTGTGCACGGTGGCGTCGGGGGCCGTGAGAATGTCCGCGAAGGCTCCGCCCGCGGTGCGAGCCTGCTCCCGCGCCTGGACCGCCTGGGCACGCGCTTCGTCGGCCTCCTCGTGCTGCCGGACGGCGACAGCGCCGAGCGCGGCCGCCGCCACGACGCTCGCAGCGAGCGCGAGGCGCCATCCGTTCCGGCGGAAGAATCCGCCATGGGGCCGGGCGGTGGGATGCCGACGGTCCTGCGGCGTGCGGGACACCTGCTCCATGACGCGCGCACGCAGGCCGACGGGGACCGGGGCGCTCTCGGCGGAGGCGAGCGCGGCGGCTGTCCTCTCGAACACGGTCACGTCCTCGCGGCAGACATCGCAGCCGGCGAGATGATTCTCGAAGGCGGCTTCCTCCGCCGGTGTCAGCGCGTGCAGGACATACGCCCCGGCACCGAGGTGCGGATCCTCTGCCGTCGTCATGGTCCGGCCTCCAGACAGGTGCGCAGCTGATCGAGGCCCTTCCGCATACGGGATTTCACCGTGCCCTCGGGGGTGGACAGCGAGCGCGCCACCTCGAGACAGGTCATTCCCTGGTAGTAGGCGAGCACCAGTGGCACTCGCTGGAGGCGGGCCAGGGCCGCCAGACAGCGGTGGACACGGCGCCGCTCATCGAGGTTCTCGACGGTCTCGGCGACCTGGTCGAAATCCCGGTCCGTCGACAGCATCCCGGCACGCACCTCGCGGTCCTTGCTCGCCTGGACGGAACGCACCCGGTCCACGGTGCGCCGATGGGCGAGAGTCAGCACCCATGCTTTCGCCGTTCCGAGGTCAGGCCGGAAACGGTCCGCCGTCCGCCACACCTCGATCATGACGTCCTGGGTCACCTCCTCGGCCTGGCCGGCGTCCCGCAGGATCCGGCAGGCCAGCCCCATCACCGGCTGGACCAGCGCGTCGTAGACGCCGGCGAACGCGTCCCTGTCGCCGTTCGCCGCCCGGAGCATCAGCGTGTCGAGGTCGGCGTGCGGTTCGCGTGAGTGAGGCAATGGTCTTCCCCCATCGTGCCTCTGGTGGTCGGTCGCCCCGGTGTGTGTGGCCGGGTCGCCCTGCTCGAAGCGGCCCGACCTGTCCGACTCTGCCGCCTGGGACGGGGTCGTGCCGTGTGGCCGCGCCAGCCGGGTGAGTTCCGGCTCGGGGCCGTAGCCCTTCACGGCGGCCTCCGGCGGTCGTGTGCCGGGGCCTGGACCCGCAGCGCGACGTGGACGGTCTTGCCTCCGATGCGGGGCACCACCCTGACGGAGTCGCCCAGATGGTGCATGATCTCCAGGCCGAAGCCGCCTCGCTGGTCGCCGCCGGCGGGCCGGTGCACGTCGGGCATGTCCTCGCTGTAGTCGGTGACGGCGATGTCCAGGGACTCGCCGTCCTCGGTGAGCGTCAGGAGACACGGGCCGCGGGTGTGGCGGACGGCGTTGGTGACGAGTTCGGACACGACCAGGACGACGTCGGCCGTTCGGGTGCATTCGGTCTCTTCCAGCCACCGGACCGCGATGCGACGGGCCGCGGCCGGAGTCCGCAGGCCCCAGGGCAGAGCCACGACGAGGCGCGTCACGCTGGACGCTGAGGGTGATGCGACGACGGCCATGACCGCTCCCTGGGGACGGGGACCTTCTGTGAGGGATTCGTAGCCGTCCCGGGCGCGGATGAGCCCCGGGCGCCGTTCCCCTCCGATCCGCACGTTTTCCGGCGCTCCTTCATCTGCCGGTGGATCGGCTCCGAATCCCTGATGACCCCGCACGGCGAGTCAGCAGGTCGGACCCCACGGCATCGCTCGTCGTGCTCACGGAAGTCGATCAGTAGAGGGAGGTGTGTCCGATGACCGCGTCCATGCGCGCCCGTCGTCTGGTGGCAAGTGCCGCAGCGGCGGGACTGCTGGCCGGCGGCGCCGCGCTCGGCATGTCCGGCACGGCGACCGCGGCACCCGCGCCCGCATCCGTCGCGACCGTCGTGGCCGGTGACGGTCAGGACCACCACGACCGTCACGACCGGTGCGAGTGGAAGAAGGGGCACTGGGAGAAGAAGTGGGTGAAGGGCCACTGGGAGAAGAAGTGGGCTCATCACAAGACGTGGCACCCCGGCCATCACGACAAGCACGGTGACTGGCACAAGGGCTACTGGAATCACGATCGCCAGTACAAGTGGGTCTACGTCCCCGCCCACTGGGATCACCACTGGGTGAAGGGCCACTGGGACTGCCACCACCGGTGACCGCCGGTGAACGGTCGACCTCGTACCCCTGCCGCTGAGGGCCAGGCCTTGTGCCTGGCCCTCAGCGCGGGTCTGGGCGAGGATCAGCCCGTCCGGGTGGTTGTCCGGCCCGGCCTGTCCGGCGGCGTTCCGCCTCAGCCCGTCCGGTGGACCGTGACGCGGTCGATGCGGCCCGCGAAGTACCACGGGGGGCCGCCGTCGTCGACGTTGCGGCCGGCCCACATGCCGCGACATCACCGGTACGCCGCGAGCAAGACGGTGGAGGTGTACCCCTTCAACGGCCACGAGGGCGGAGGACGCGTGCACGAAAGCACCCAGCTCGCTTTCGTCCACGACCGCATCGGCTGACGACCTAGGGTGGTCTGGGAGGCCGTCCGCTCCGTCGGATGCAGGCGGAGCAGGCCGGCGGGGAACCTCAGGGCACCGTCCCAGGTGCCGACTCAGCGGGCCGTTCCTGCTCCCAGTGCGGATGCTCCCGTACGGCCCAGCCGCGGTCGACCAGTCCGGTGCGCATGCCGAGCCGGGCCTGGGGATCCCGTACCGCCATCCAGATGTGTCCTGCGGTCACCGCCGCGACGGCCCAGGCGAGCCAGTCATGGACGAACGTCGCACCCGGCCGCAGCGACGGCGGCGCGAGGTGGGTGAGCCACATCAACAGTCCCGTGCCGAGCATCACCAGCATCGATCCGAGCGTCCACTGCGCGTACAGCTTCTGACCGGCGTTGAACTTCCCCGCCGGGCGGTACGCGGTACGGGTCCGCACCGCCCGCAGCCACGCACGGTCCACAGGGGCGAACCGGCTCAGCCGGGCCACGTCCGCGCGCAGCGCCCGGAAGGCCAGCCCGCACAGCAGGGGCACCGGGAGGGCCACGCCGGCCCACACGTGCACGGTGGTGACGAGCCGCCGACGCCCGACCAGTTCGGCCAGGGGCGTCACATAGAGGCAGGCCGCGGTGAACAGGCAGGTCAGCATCAGCCCTGCGGTGGTCCGGTGCGCCCAGCGCACCGGGCGCGCGAAGCGGAGCAGACGGTCGGCATCAGGTGGTCGGCGCATCGTCTCGCCCGTTCGACCGGCCGACCCACGCGTCGACCTCGTAGCCGTACTGCTCCCAGTAACCGGGCCGCACCGTCGACGTGACGGTGATGCCGGACAGCCACTTGGCGGACTTGTAGAAGTACATCGGAGCCACGTACAGGCGCACCGGCCCACCGTGGGCATGGGAGATCGCGGCGTCCTGCATCCGCAGCGCCACCAGCACGTCGTCGCGACGTGCCTGTTCGAGGGTGAGGCTCTCGGTGTACGTGCCGTCGAAGCAGGTGAACCGTACCGCCCGAGCCTCCGCCCGAACACCCGCCACATCCAGCAGGTGCGCGAGAGGGACTCCCTCGAACGGTGTGTCCGGGACCCGCCAGCCGGTCACGCACTGCACATCACGCACGATGCGGCGCTGCGCCATGGCCCTCAGATCGGCCAGTCGGAAGCGGGCCGGACGCTCGACCAGGCCGTCCACGGTCAACGTGTAGGTCTGCTCGGTGCGGGCGGGCACCGAGGAGACCACGGAGTAGTACCGGAAGCCGCCACCGCCTGGCAGCAGCCCGCTCAGTCCGGTCGGATCCTTTGCGGCGAGAGTGCTCTGGGCCTGCTGGAGGTACGGCCCGGTCACGACGCCGGCCGCGCCGAGCCCGAGCAGGCCGAGCACGACGCGGCGGCCGACCGGGGCGCCTCGGGGATGTTCTCCTGCGCTGTTCACCTGCCCGATCCGACCAGCTCTCTCCGCTCACGACCAGGGCCGGAGCCGTTCCGTCAGACTTTCGTCATCTCCGTACGGGGTGTGCGACGCGACCGGCCCCGGTGTCAGACGGCCGCCGTCGGCGAGGGGCGTGACGTCGAAGTCCCCGCCAGGCGGGGAACCGCATCGGGCTCTCCCGAGTCATGACGTGCAGGGCGTAGGGAGGGGAACACCGTGGACGATGAGCCGACTTGGGGAGAACTCCTCCTGGGGTTCCTTCTCGTTGCGGGCATACCTCTGGTGATCGTCGGAGGGGTCATCTACGCGGTCGTGGGCCTGGTGTTCTGGGTGACCGCGCCGGAGCGCCGGTGGAGACGCTGATGGCAACGGCAACGGCAACGGCAACGGCAACGGCAACGGACCGTCCGGACCGCGGGAGCGTGCGCGTCGATACGCATCTGAAACACAGCCGTGGGGTGCTCGAAGCGGTGCTCGGGCCGGCTGGAAGGGTGGCCACGTGACTCTGTGCCGGTACCCGATTCCCGGGTGCACGTGATGCCGGAGGCCGATGTCGTGCTGAGTACTCCCCACCGCCCCGATCCCGCCGCTCCTCCTGCCGAGGAGGAGCCTGCCGCCCCTGCGGAGCCCACCACCCGGGCCGGGTCCGCCGACCCGTCCCGGGACGGGGGACGGTGGCGGCGCGCGGGCTGGATCCCGGTGGGTCGTCGTGGCCGCGTGGTCGCCGCATGCGCGTTGTGCAGTGCGGTGCTGATGCTGCTGCACGCCCGGATTCCCAACACGCCCGGCCATCTGGGCAGCCTCGTCGCGACCTTTCTGCCGTGGGCCGGGCTGAGCGTTCCGGTGCTGCTCGTCGTGGCTGCGGTTCGGCGGTCCCGGCCGGCGGCCGTCGCTGTGCTCGTGCCCGCGATCGTCTGGGTGTCCCTCTTCGGTGGCGTGGTGGCCGACAAGACCTCCGCCGGCGGCGACCTGGTCGTGGTCACTCACAACGTGGGGGAGGCGAACCGGGATCCTGGGCGCACCGCACGGGCGCTGGCCCGGTCCGGCGCGCACGTGCTCGCCCTGGAAGAGCTGTCCTCGACGACCGCACCCGTGTACGAGCGTGAGCTGGCCGCCGACTACCCCTACCACTCGGTACACCTCGGCATCGGACTGTGGAGCACGTACCCGATGCGCCGCGTGGAACCCGTGCCGATCATGCCCTGGACCCGTGCGGTACGGGCCACGGTGCACACCCCGAAAGGGCCCGTCGCCGTGTTCGCCGCTCACCTCGCGTCGGTACGGGTGACCCCTGCCGGTTTCGCCACGGCCCGCCGCAACGAGGCGGGCAGGAATCTCGCCGATGCCGTGCGCGCGGAGCGGCTGCCCCGGGTCGTCGTGATGGGCGACTTCAACGGGACGAGCGAGGACACGGCGCTGAGGCCGCTGACCTCACAGCTGCGCTCCGTGCAGGGGGAAGCGGGCGCCGGCTTCGGCTTCACCTGGCCGGCGGCGTTCCCGCTGGTACGCATCGACCAGATCCTCGTCAGGGGAGTGACCCCCGCCTCCTCCTGGTCGCTGGCGGCCACCGGCAGCGACCACCTTCCCGTCGCGGCCTCGCTGCGGCTGTGAACCGGACCCCTCGACCACCTGCCTAAGATGACAAAAGCATATGCTTGCGCACGAATAGATAGGTCGTATGTCGGTCATCCCCGTACCAGGCCCCGTCAGCCTCCTCGTCGTCGAGGACGACGCCGTCATCCGCCGAACCGTCCAACTCTTCCTGGAGCGCTACGGCTACCGGGTCGAGGTGGCCGCGGACGGACTCTCCGGCCTTGAGGCATTCCGGGCCGACGCCCACGATCTGCTGATCCTGGACGTCATGCTGCCCCAGCTCGACGGCATCGGGCTGTGCCAGCGGATCCGGGAGGAGAGCCTGGTACCGATCCTGATGATGTCCGCGCGTGGCGACGCCCTCGACGTCGTCGCAGGCCTGGAAGCGGGCGCTGACGACTACGTCGTCAAACCCGTCGACACCGCCGTCCTCGTCGCCCGCATCCGTATGCTGCTGCGCCGCGCGAGCTTCCAGCGGCCCGAACCGGCGGGGAGGGCTCCGAACCGCCCCCCGGACACCCACGCGCGCGCGGGCCGAGCCGGTGGGGGAGCCGCCGACGTCCTGGTCTTCGGCGACCTCACCGTCGACACCGTCGGTCTGGAAGTGCACCGCGACGGCCGGCCCGTCCCGCTGACCCCCACCGAACTACGTCTCCTCCTTGAGTTCGCCGCGTCACCCGGCACCGTGCTGGACCGCCGACGGCTGCTCCGCGACGTCTGGGACTACGGCTGGGAGGGCGACACCCGGGTCGTGGACCTGTGCGTCCTACGCCTCCGCAAGAAGATCGGAACCGGCCGGATCGAGACCGTCCGCGGCTTCGGCTACAAACTCGTCCGCGACTGAGAGGCCGGCCCGGCCCATGGCTCTCCTCAACCCACGCGCCCTGCGCTGGAAGATCGCGGCGTTGACCGCGGCCGCCTGCTGCGCGGTGGCCGCGGTGATCGGCCTGCTCGTCCACCAGGCCATATCCGAACGCGGCGACCGCACCGGCGAACAGCGCGTCGCCGCCCGCCTGACCGCCGCGGAGCGTGAGTACACCCGCACGGGCACCGCGCCTCTCGACATCGAGATCCGCACTCCCCAACAGCTGGACGCGCACCTCGCACGCGCCCTGACAGCCAAGGGGCCGAGCGATCTGTACGTGACCTGGTACGACAAGAAGCCCCCCAACTGGTACTGGCTGTGGGCGGCCATGCCCGTCGACGGCAACCGGGTACTCGTCGCCCGGACGGACATGAGTACCGAGGTACGCAGCCTCCAGCTCCTGGACCGCAGCATCGTCAAGGCCGTGCTGGCCGCCCTCGCGGTCATCGTGCCGCTCGCGGCCCTGGCCACCGAACCCGTCAACCGCCGGCTGCGCCACGGCTCCCGCACCGCCCGGGCGATCGCCGACGGGGACCTCGACGCACGGATCGGCTCCCGCGGCCGGGCCCGGGACGAGATCACCGAGATGTCGGCCGCCATGGACGTGATGGCCGGAACCCTGCAGCGCAAGCTGGAGAACGAGCGGCGATTCACCGCGGACGTCGCCCATGAACTGCGCACCCCGTTGATGGGGCTGTCCACCGCCGCGGAACTGCTCCCGCACGACGACGAAGCGGCTGAACTCGTACGGGACCGGGCCTCGGCACTGAACGGTCTGGTCGAGGACCTCCTGGAGATCTCCCGGCTCGACGCCGGGGCCGAACGGGCCCGGACCGACGTCGTACCCCTGGGGGAGCTGGTCGCCGACGTCGTGCGCCGCACCGGTACGCAGACCCTCGTCACGACCGGGGACGCCCAGGTGGTGGAGACCGACCCGCGCAGAGTGGAACGGATCGTGGTCAACCTCGTGACCAACGCGCACCGGCACGGAGCGATCCCCGTCGAGGTCACCGTCACGGGCACGCGGATCGTGGTGCGGGACCACGGGCCCGGCTTCCCCGCCACGATCCTCGACGAAGGCCCGCAGCGCTTCCGCACGGGAACCTCCGAACGGGGACGCGGCCACGGCCTCGGCCTCACCATCGCACTCGGGCAGGCCGATGTCCTCGGAGCCCGGCTGACCTTCGCCAATGCCCCCGACGCGGGCGCGACCGCCACCCTCGACCTGGCACCGCTCTCCTCTGAAACGTAACCGCGACAAGACTCCGCGGCGACGGAAACAGGGGCGTGCTCCTGCGGAAGTACGACCCCTCGAAGGTGAACTCAGGTGCGGGACACGCACCCGACTCGCCTTGGAGGTCGCCCATGTCCACCAGCCCTCGCCGTCGCCGCCCCGGGCTCCGCCCGCCCGTCGTCCCGTACCTGGCCGCCGCCCTCCTCGTCACCGGCGCGGCCACGTGGTACACCTCCGGTGGAGAAGGGCCATCCAGCCCCGGCGGCGCCTCGGAGATCGAAGCGCCCGCCGCCCCGAGCTGGTCGGCGGACCTGCCGTGGCCGACGGAAGGACAGTCGAGCGCGGAGGTCGAAAGCCTCGGCAGCCTCGGGACCAGGGGCGAACAGACACCGGTTCCGATCGCCAGCATCACCAAAGTCATGACCGCCTACGTGATCCTCACCGACCACCCCATGTCCGCGGACGAGGAGGGCGCCACGGTGACCGCCGACCGGCAAGCCGCCGACGAGTCGTACTCGTCGACCGAGTCGACCGCCCCCCTCGTCGCCGGCCGTGCGTACACGCAGCGCCAGCTCCTGGAGCTCATGATGCTGCCCTCCGGAAACAACGTCGCCAGACTTCTGGCCCGCTGGGACGCGGGCAGCCAGGAGGAGTTCGCCGAGAAGATGAACAAGGCCGCCGCGACGCTCGCCATGGACCGCACGAACTACACGGGAGCCTCGGGCATAGAGCCGAGCACGAAGAGCACGGCGACCGACCAGCTGAAACTGGCCCGCGCCGTCATGAAGAACGAAGCCTTCCGCCGGATCGTCGCCACACCCACCGTCACGGCCCCCGGCGTCGGCGTGGAGATCCGCAACAGCAACAGACTCCTCGGCCGAGACGGAGTGATCGGCCTGAAGACCGGCTCCTCCACTCCGGCCGGCGGCAACCTCATGTGGGCCGCCACGCAGAACGTCGGAGGAACCTCCCGCCTCATCCTCGGTGTCGTGCTCCACCAGCAGGCCGGCACCAACCCCACCCAGGCGATGGCCGCCGCCTTCGACGCCAGCCACACCCTGATCACCGCCATCCGCAGCGCCCTGCCCCAGGCCCTCGCGTAACGGGAGACGAGGGCAGAGCGGCGCCGAGGTCAGTGCCTGACCCAGATCCGGTAGCGGTGAGGATCCCGGTTCCCGCCCGGTTCCCCGGACGTCAGATGGGCGAGCAGCCGGTAGTGCGGGTTGTTCCGCAGCGACTCCGTGACGACGCGGTCGACGCGTGGGTTGGTGAATCCGTCGAGCACGACCAGGTCGAACGTGCCGTCCCGCACGGCCGCACGATAGGCGTCGTCCCCGGTGTACCGGTGGCCGCCGGGGTCGGTGTAGTCCATGCCGAAGACGCTTCGCCACCGGTCGTGCGAAGTCCTGTCCCGCAGGTAGTACACGGGTACCTCCGGGGTGGAACTCAGGTAGAGACCCTTGTCGTTCACGTCCGCGGCGATCGTCCGGACCATCGCGGTGGAGTCGGGCCAGTTCGCGAAGCGACTGTCCGACTGCGAGATGCCGAGGCACAGGGCGGTCGTCCACAGTGCGAGGCCGAGCTGCGGGTGACGGAAGTGCGCGCCGACGAGCCTGGTCAGGCCCACCCCGGCCATCGGCGCGGCGAACAGGAGCCCGAAGCCGACGTGCTTGAACAGCGATACACCGGTCCCGAGATGCACCTGGTAGACGGGAGCGAGGAGCGCCGTGCCGCACAGCAGCAGGCCCAGCAGGGCCCGGCGGCGACGGCCGGGTCCGCCGAGGCGCCAAGCGGTCGGTGACTCGTGCAGCCGGCCGCGCCGGGCGTACGAGACCGCGCCGCCGACCGCCGTCAGGAACAGCAGGGCGCCCCACTCGGCGGACCGGCCGAGCAGGAGCGCGGCCCCGTCGGTGCCGTGGTCGCGGGCGGTGGTGGTCTGCCGCACGCCGGCCAGCAGGTCCGTGCCGTGGACGCCGAGCGCCAGCAGAGCGCTCGTGGTCGCCACGAGCAGCAGGGGGCGCAAAAGCGCTTTCGCACCCCGGCCGGGCGGCGCCGTGAGCAGTGCCAGGGCGACCAGGGTCGGCAGGTACAGGCCCGCGGCGTACTTCACCCCGACGGCGAGGAGCATGACCGGCGCGGCCAGCAGTACGGCCGGTGCGGGGGCCCGCGCGGTGCGGACGACGATCCAGGCGGCCAGTGCCAGCAGGAACACGGTGGGCGCGTCGTAGGTGGCGAAGTAGCCCATGACCACCGTCGACTGGAGTACGGCGAACAGAGCGGCGGCGGCGAGACCCGTCCGTTCGTTGAACAGCCGTCGCGTGAACGAGTACAGCAGTCCGGTGGCTCCGAGCATGAAGCACAGGCTCATCAGCCGCGCGCCGTGGAGTCCGAACCGGGCGTCCACGAGCGCGGCGAGCACGGGGTACAGCTGGGGTGAGCCGGAGAAGTAGGCGGCGTAGTCGCGTGGTGCCGGAGCGCTGTGCAGCAGATGGTCCAGCTGGGCGTGACCGGCCGTCAGGTACAGGGCCTCGTCCTGGAACGCGGTGTTGGACAACCGCAGGGACAGCGCCGCCTGCAGGGCCAGGACAGCCAGCAGGGCCGCCCGGCTGACCCAGGTCCGCCGCGGCCCGCCGGCATCGCTCCAGGCGGACTCGGGAATCTCGGTCAGGCAGTAGGCGGGGGCCCGCTGGTCGCCCTGCTGCGCCGGGAACGGGGCAGCGGTCCGGAGCGGGGTTTCCGGGCGTGTCATCGCGCTCTCCGCACGTCGAAGCCGTAGAGGTCGTTCGCGGCGAGGCGGCGGAACTCGCCGACCCCGTCGGCGCTCGTGGACAGCCGCCAGTCGGCGCGCGCCTTGCGGTCGAACCAGGCGAAGCCCACGATGTCCGGGGCGGCCGTGACGCCGTCGAACAGGGCACGGACGTCGTTCCTGCGCTGCGGTCCCGGCATGGCGCCCGTCTCCAGCAGAAGCCGGGGTTTGTGGCTGAACCGCTGGACCTCGGCCAGGGTCGCCCCGAAGAGGCCGTCGAACGTGTGCGGATCCCAGCGGGTGAAGTAGCCGACCAGACCGACCCAGTCGACGTACCCGTCACCCGGATAGAAGCGGCTCAGATCCTCCTGGGTGTCCGGTTCGATGATGTTCGGTGACCACACCCAGATGACGTTCGTGGCACCGACGTCCTGGAACACGTCGTGGACGTGCCGCCAGGCCCGGACGTACTCCTGCGACGTCGTCCCGCGGGTGCCCCACCTCTCCCAGTCACCGTTCATCTCGTCCGCGAAGCTGATCCCGATCGGGAGGTTGAGGGTGCGGACCGCCTTCGCGAACCCTCGGAGGTACCCGTCGGTGGATCCGTCCGCGATCCGGGTGAGGCTGGCGTTCCGCGGCTCCCAGGAGACGACGGTCAGGGCCCCCGCGTTCCAGGCGTCGCGGGTGCCCGCGGCGTCGAAACCGTCACCCCAGGCCGCGTAGTAGGCGATCAGGTTCGGGTCCTTGCCGACCAGCCGGGCCCAGTCCTTCGCCGGCTCCATCGAATGGGGCGCGCCGGGCCGGGAGACACCGAGGTACTTCTTCTGCGGCCGGAGCAGCGGGCGTACGTCGTACGGCACACTTCCCGCCACCGGCGCATCGGCGGCGGGCCGGCCCCCGGGTCCCTGGGAGCATCCGGTCAGCGCGAAGGCGAGGACGAGGGCGACGAGGGAGCAGAGCAAGGCGGCAGGGGTACGGGGCGCGGGCATCATTGGGCTCCTTTCGCCCGGGGGAGCAGCAGGACCCGCGCCACGATCAGCGCGTAGAAGAGTCCAGAGGACAGGAGGAGGGCGAAGTCGACGGGGTCGCCGGTGAGCGTGCGCCAGAACCCGGCGGACACCCACGCCACCGCGGTGCCGCCTCCCCACAACCACACCGCGGTCCGGTGCCGGGTGGCGCCGCCCCGTCGCGCCGCGGACGATCCGGTCGCCTGCCAGCCCAAGCGCCGGCCGCGCAGGGCGTCCCAGAGGGCGAAGACGTGGGCCCAGCCGTACATCATGCGCGCCGCCCACGCCTCCAGGCGGTAGGGGACGCGATGCCACGACGGGAACACGATCGTCGTGTAGAGGACGCTCGGGAGGACCAGCCAGAGGCTGTCCACGGTGGCCTTGTCGGGGAACGCGATCAGCAGGAGCAGCGGGACGAGGGGCGCCACGAAGGTGAACAGGGCGGTGTGGAGGTAGTAGAGGAAGCCCGACAGGTAGCAGAGCCTGCTCGTGACACGGAGGTCCGCCTCGCGGAACTTGGTGCTGCCGAGAAGGCTCATCGAGCCGGCGCACCAGCGGTACTGCTGGTTGAAGAACGCCTGCGCGTTGTCGGGGCACACGCCCGCGGACAGCGCGATCGGCACGTACCGCAGATCCCAGCCGAGGCGGCGGAGGTCGAACCCGGTGTGCACGTCCTCGGAGTGCTCGATGAGGGTGGTACCGCCGTTCTCCTCCAGGGCGCTGCGCCGGTAGACCGCGCAACTGCCCACGCAGATCGCTCCGTCGTTGCTCTGCCGGGACACTTGGACGGCCCGGTAGAACAACTCCTGGACGGCGCCGGCTCCGCGCTCGATCCAGTTCTGCGCGTCGAGGACGCGGAAGTACTGCGGGGACTGGACGATGGCGAGCCGTCCGTCCGCCTCCAGGTAGGGGAGGAGTTCGTGCAGCAGGTCGGCGCGCGGCGCGAAGTCGGCGTCGAGGACCAGGATGTAGGTACCGTCGGTCCGGTCACAGCCGAAGCGGAGGTTTCCGGCCTTCTTGAACCAGCCGCGATCGGGCCGCGCGGCATACCCGAAACCGAAGTCGGTCGCCATGGCACGCAGCGCGGGGTCGTCCGAGTCGTCCAGGACGAGCGGCAGGCAGTCGCCCGGGTAGTGGTCGGCGAGCGTCCGTACGTGGGTCCACGTGTTGTGCAGCAGCTCGATCGGTTCGCCGCACACCGGGAGGAGGACGTCGACCCGGGGAGGGCTCGCGGGGCGCCAGCCGTCGACGAACGCACGGTGCGTCGGCAGGTGGAAGTCGCGACTGAACAGATTGGTGTACAGCGAGATGAGGTAGTACAGGGCGGTCAGGAGCAGGAACGGGGCGAACACCCACAGGACCGGTGTGGAGACGATCAGTCGGCACTGGCTGACGGCCAGGCATCCGACGCTCACGAGCGAGGTGAGGGTCAGCCACCACAGTCGCCGCCGGACGTAGCCGTACTTCTCGGCGTCGGACGGCGGTACGGGCAACAGGCCGCCTCGTATCGTTCCGTTCGACGGGCGCTCGCCTGGATGTCGCCGCACCCGCGGCGGCACCTCATGGGTGGTGTCGACTGCACTCATAGACGCCTCCGGACGGGCTCGCCCCGAACGGATCGCGGCGATGTGTCTGGAGAATGTAGGCGGGGCGAACGGGTGGAGGGCGGTGACGCGATCGGCAACGCCCGTGGTTGCCCCGAATTGGCGACGCGTCCGCCGTGGCCGTGGACGAGACGGTGGAGAGCGGATCTTCGATCGGAGCGGGGCCGTATACGCGGAAGTGCTTCGCCGCCGTCGCAGATGAGTGGATGAAGTACCCGCTGGCGACGTCGGGTCTCCCCCCCCGGCCGCCGGGCTCCCCGGGCCGGCTGTCAGTCGCCCGCCGCGCCCGGCGTCGTCCGGGCCGCGGTCGCCCTCCGGCTCCTGCGGCGCGAGCGTGGACGCCCGGGCACCGTGCCCGTCGACAGCTGGAACGTGACCGCCACGCGGGCGCCGCCCAGGGGGCCGTGCGTGATGCGGACGGTGCCCCGGGCGGCGAGGGCCGCGCGGCGGGCGATGTCGAGCCCGAGGCCGGTGGAGCCCGTACTCCCGCCGCGGGCGAGGGCGCCGTCCGGGTCGGCGATGCCGGGGCCGGCGTCGTGAACGGTCAGTTCCACGGTGTGGGCGGTGCGGCACACGGAGACCTCCAGGGCGGTGCCCCGCGAGGTGTACCGGAAGACGTTGCCCACGAGCGCGTCCACGACGGCCGTGATGTCCGCCTCGGGGAGACGGACGGGGGTCGTCTCGTCCGTGATCTGGAGCGTGCAGGGACGCTCCTGCTGACCCGCGAGCACGGCCCAGAAGGCCGCGCGCCGACGGACGACGTCGGCGACCTCGCAGTGATCCCCGCTCTCCCGCGGCCCGTCGGGTGACTCCTCGCCCCGCAGGGCCCGGCCCATCGGGCCGACGGCGAGCGGGGTGCGAGCCTCGGCGATGATCGCGTTGAGCTCCCGCTCCAGTTCGGCGACGGCCGTCTGGATCCGTCCGGTGTCGGCGCTCGGCGCGATCCGCTCGACCGCCAGGTGCAGGGCGGTGAGAGGAGTGCGGAGCCGGTGGGACAGGTCCGCGACCAGTTCCCGTTCGACGGCGAGCAGGTCCGTCATGCGGTCGGCCATGGTGTTGAACGCCGTGCCCGCCTCTTTCAGTTCCGGCGGCCCCTTCGGCTGGACGCGGGTGTCGAGGCTGCCGGTGCCGAGCCGACGTGATGCCTCGGCCAGCCGCTTCGCCGCCGTGACGACGGCGGAGCCGAGGCGGTCGGCGACCAGGACGGAGCCGCCGAGCAGGACGACCGCCAGACCGGCCATGACGCTCCATGACAGGGCGACGCCGCGGGTCAGGTCGTCGTCGGCGACGAAGTTCTCCACCACCGCGACCCGGTCCTGGGGCAGGATCACCGGCTGCAGGTAGATCCAGCCGCCGGGCACGTCCCGGGAGATGGACTCGCGTTCCTCCTCGGCCCGGCCCAGCAGGTCCGGCGGAGCGTGCCCCATGCCGCCCACCGTGCTGTGGTCCGGCAGATGGATGACCATGTGCTCGGCCGCGCGCAGCCCCGCCCCCGCCTCGCGCAGCTCGGCCGCGTCCGTCGTGAGGGTCAGGATCGGCGCCATCGCCGCCGCGCTCTGCTCGGCCGCCGTGATGCTCTGCTCGCGGGCGAGCGACATCACGAGCAGCCCCAGCGGGATCAGGAACGACAGCGCCACCATGGACGTGACGGCCAGCGCCACCCCTGCCAGGGAGCGCCTCACCTCGGGGCCCAGGGCTCGGCGTGGCGTCTTCGGGGCCCTCGGCTCACGGGTGCGGCGCTCCAACGGGTAGCCGTGCGCTCAGCGCCACGGTCGGGGGATGCGGGTCCGGCGGTCCAGGCGACGGGCCTCCGGGAAGTCTCCCGGTACGGCGTCCGCCGGGAGTGGCGTGTGCCGTCACCGGCCCCCTGACCCGGCACGACGGGCCGTCAGGAGGTGCCGAACGACAGGCCGTGCTCGCCGGTGCGCAGGGACACCGGCCGGTCGGCCACCGGGATCGTACACCCCTCGGTCGAACTGCAGCTCGCATAGCCGATCAACACCTTCGCCGCGCCCGGAGCGGTCGCCCGGATCGGCAGCGTCACCGTGACGGGGCCGTCGGGATAGACCGGTACGGCGGCCCGCACGCCCGGCACCGTGATGCTCTTGACCGGCTTGTCCACCGTCATCTCACCGGCGGTGGCGACCGAACCGACGGGACGGACCTCGGTCGGCCGCCCCACTCCTTCGACCCCCTCGGCGGGGAGCGCGGTGCTGTAGAGGTGGAAGCCGGCTTCGTCGGGCGTGAACGTGGCGACCAGGGTCCCCGCGTCGGACTCCCAGTCGGCCACGCTCAGCCGGACGGTGACCCCGTTCTCGTTGAACTCCGTCACGGCGCCGGTGTGCGACGGCGCGTACGCCTGGCCGCAGCCGGCCAGCGAGACGGCGGCCAGCAGCGCGGCCCCGGCCCAGGCGAGGCGCGGGCGCGCCGAGCGGGGCCGGCGGGGTGCCGGGTGGGGCGCGGGCATGGAGTGTCTCATGTCGTCTTTCCAGGTCTTTCTCGTGTTTCGGGGAGGTGGGTCGCACGCCGGGTGCGTGACCGGCCCCCTTGGGTACGGGGGTGGAGCCGTCCGGTCCGCTGGGGGAGTCGAGCCCTTCCGGGCGCGTGGCGCCGGTACCCGGTACCGGCGCTCACAGGGCCGCGGTCGTTCCCTGCAGCCGTACCTGCAACGCGTACACCAGGTCGGTCCACAGGCCCGTGACCAGCAGGACGCCGACGAGGACCAGAAGTGCGCCGCCGGTCCGCATGACGGTCCCGTGGTGGTCCCTGACCCAGCGGAAGGCGCGCAGAGCCCGCTGGAAGGCGAGTGCGGTGAGGAGGAAGGGCGCGCCGAGACCCGCGCAGTAGCAGACCATGAGGAGGGCGCCGCGCCCCGCGCTGGCCTCGTTCCAGGCCAGGGCCTGCACCGCGGCCAGGGTCGGCCCGATGCAGGGGGTCCAGCCCACGCCGAAGACGACGCCCAGCAGGGGCGCGCCGGCCAGGCCGAAGGAGGGCCGGCGGCTGCTGCGCAGCTCGCGCTGGGTGAAACCGGGCAGCCAGCCCGCGAACGCGAGGCCCATGACGATCGTGAACAGGCCCAGGACCAGTGTGATGCCGTCCTGGTAGGCGAGCAGGTTGCGCCCGACGAAGCCGAACAGGGCACCGCCGGACACGAGAACGCCGCTGAAACCCAGGACGAACAGCGCCGCTCCGGCGACCATCCGCCCGCGCCGCCCGCCGTCCGCCTCGGCGAGGTCGGACACCGACAGGCTGGTCACGTAGCTCAGGTAGCCCGGCACGAGCGGCAGGACGCACGGGGAGAGGAAGGACACCAGACCCGCGGCCACGGCCACCGGCACGGCGAGGAGCAGCGTGCCCGACACCGCGCCGGCGGCCGGCCCGGAGGCGAGCGCCGCCCACGTGGGGCCGGTCACGCGTCCTCCCCGGCGACGCGGTCCACGAGGGGCTCCAGGAGTGCGCGGGTGACCGGACCGGAGACGGCGACGGCGATCCGGCCCTTCCGGTCGATGACCAGCGTGGACGGGACGGCCCGCGGGTTGAGCACCGCGGGCGGGAAGGCCAGCAGCAGCTTCCCGTCGGGATCGTGGATGCTCGGGTACCGCAGACCGTAGGTCCTCTCGAACTCCCGGGCCGGCCCGGTGGAACGGTCGCGGACGTTGACGCCCAGGAGTTCCACGCCGCGCGGCGCCGCCGCACCGCGCAGCGCCTCCAGGTCGGCGGCCTCGGCGCGGCAGGGTGCGCACCAGGAGCCCCACACGTTCAGGACCACGACCTTGCCGCGGTACGAGCGCAGCGCCAGGTCCCGGCCCGTGAGGTCCCGGCCGGAGCTGTCGGGTGCGGAAGGGCGTTCGGCGACCGGCAGCACCGTCGCGGTCTCGACGGTGCGCGCTCCCGGCGCGCCGCCTTCCGCCCCCGCCACGGCGCCCCCGCCACAGCCGGTGGCCGCGAGGGCGAGGAGGAACAGGGCGACCGTCGCCGACACGCCGCGTCTGTGGCCGCGAGACCTCATCGGGCCCACTTCCGCAGGAACGCGCCGAGGCCCGTCTCGGTCAGCTCGGGGTTGCCGGTCGAGTGCGTCTCGGTCACCACCTTGCCGTTGCCGTCGAGGACGACCAGGACGGGCATCTTGTACGCGCCCTCGCCGGAGCAGTAGTCGCGCAGGAGGTCGAAGGCCGAGGAGTCCTGGCCGCCGATGTCGACCTTGACCACGTGGTACGAGGCGTCCAGGAGCGCACCCACGTCGCTCGTGGCGAACACCCGGTCGGCGGCCTTGCAGTTGCCGCACCAGTTGGCGCCGAAGTCGATCAGGACCTTCTTGCCGTCGGCCCTGGCGGCGGCGACCGCGGCCGTGACGGCCCCACGGGCGTCCGCACCGGACGGGTAGCCGCTGGTGAAGCCCGAGGAGCCGGAGACGGGAGCGCGCTTCTTCACGGCGGGCTTGGTCGGGGCGGGAGCGGTCGGGGCGGGAGCGGCCGTCGTCCTGGCGGGGCGAGGGGCGGCCTTGGTCGCGGCCGCGGGGCGCTCGGCAACGGGCGGGGAGGCGGAAGCGCTCGGCCGGGTCGTCGGCGTGACCGACGTCGCCGTGGCGGTGGGGGAGGCGGGTGCCGTCGCCGCCTCCATGGGAGCCGGGGTGCCGGTTCCCTGGTCGGAGGGCGCGTCCGGAGCCGCCGCCACGGACACGCTCTGCGCCGCGTCGTTCTTCGAGCCGCCCACGCCGCAGGCCGTGGCGACGGCGGCGGAGGCGACCGTGAGGGAGACGGCCGAGAAGCGGACGAAGCCCTGGATGCCGGCGGTGCGTGGTGTGCGTCGGTGTGCGGCCATGACGGATCAACCCCTTGTGTCGGTGAGTCCTCCGGGGCCTGGCGGCGGCCGATGCCGGAGCGGGCGCAGGACGCGGCCCGGCGTCCTGTCCGCCTGGGCCGGAGCGATCGTCCTGACCGACCGTGAGCCTAGATGCCGAAAACGCGTCCTGGACCGTCCTGATGCCACCCATCAGGCACGCTTAAGGAATTGCTCAGGTTCGTGACCGCAAGCCCTTGACCAGGGCTTCTCCGGCCGTCCGCAGCACCTGTCCGAGGACTCACAACCGGGTCTCGCGCACGCTGGCCTGAGCCCTCGGCACGACGGTCGCCGTGATCTGCGAACGATGGTCGTCGCTGGTGAAGACGACCACCAGGGTGCCGGGATCGCTCTGACCGGTGCTCGTGCGGAAACCCGGATCGGGAACGGCCGAGACGAAGCACACGCTGTCGCTGCCGTACTGGACGGTGACCTTGCCCCCCTCGGAGGGGACCGTGTGCAGCCCGGGGCCGCCGCCGCACTTGGAGGCCGACGGCCGGGGCGTGGACGTGACGGGCGTCCGCGTGGCCGTGGGCGAGGGAGTCCGGGTGGTCGGCGGCGGTGACGACGGGGACGCGGGCGGGGTGGTGGGCGCCTTCGGGGTGGTCGCGACGGACGAGGCCGGCACCCCGACGAGGACGGACGGGGAGGGGTACACCGCCTGCACCGACCGCGCGGCGGGCGGGGTCGGTCGGGTCAGGCCGATCACGAAGTACACCGTGAGCATCACCGCGGTGACGCTGGCCGCGGTGCACGACAGCCATATGAGGAGATAGCGCAGGAGGCGTGGCACCGCATCAGTGTGGCCGACGCCTGCCGCGCCACCGTTCCCGCCCTCGCCCTCACCCACGGAGAGTGGCACGTGTTCCGGACGCGCCGACGCGACTGCGGCGGCCCGACGGGGCGACCGCCCCCGAGCGGGTCCCGAACATCGCCGAGGGACAGGCCGACGCGGCCGCCGTCACGGATGCCTGGATGCACAGCCCCGGCCACCGGGCCGACATCCTCGACTGCGGTTTCACCGGGATCGGCGTCGGCGTCAGTACCGACGGAGGCCCCCTGGTGGACCCAGGACTTCGGAACCCCTCCTGAGCCTCTGCTCAGTGCGGCGCCACCAGCTTGATGCCCACCCCGCGCACGGTGCGCAGATAGCGCGGTGCCGAGGCCCGCTCACCGAGCTTGCGGCGTAGCGCGGACACGTGCACGTCGATGGTCTGGTCCTCGATGTAGGCCTCCTGCCAGACCTCCGCGAGGAGCCGGTGCCGGGACACCACCGTGCCGGCATGCCGGGCGAGAAAGGCCAGCAGGTCGAACTCCCGGCGCGTGAGAACCAGTTCGCGCCCTGCCAGATAGGCCGAACGCGCCGGCGGATCCACGGTCAGCTCACCGACCGTCACCAGACTCGACGGATCGGCGGGCGGGGCCTGCCCGGCGACTGCGGCGGGCACCGCGGTGCGCCGCAGCACCGCCGACAGCCGGGCCAGGAGCTGCGCCCCGGAGAACGGTTTGACGAGGTAGTCGTCCGCGCCCGCGTTCAGGAGCTTGACGATCTCGCTCTCGTCGTCGCGGGCGGTCGCGACCACCACGGGCACGTCGGATATCCCGCGGATCATGCGCAGCGCGTCGCCACCGTCGAGATCGGGCAGGCCGAGGTCCAGCACCACCGCGTCCTGCGAGCCCTGCGCCACCTCGCGCAGCGCGCCGAACCCGTCGCCCGTACTGCGCACGGAATGGCCGTGCTCCGCGAGGATCTCCATCAGCGAGGCACGGATGCTGGGGTCGTCCTCGACCACGAGTACGCGGGGCATGGCGGACACCCTACAACCGGCCGTCCGTCAGCCGGACAGCCTCACCAGGGCCGGGCCGGGGCCTTCCGGAGCACGGGTGATCGCCCTGGCAGCGCCGCCCCGCGCGCCCCGTACCGGAGAAGGCGTCCTGACCGCGCGGACATGACTCCTCCGGAGCGGGGCACCCGCAGGAAGGCGCCCAGAGAGAGGGAGTCATGACCGAAGACACGAGGCGGGGCACATCCGTTCCCGCAGCCACAGGAACCGTGACCACGGCCGTACCGGCCCGACTGGACCGCCTGCCCTGGTCGCGTTGGCACTGGATGATCGTGATCGGCCTCGGGACCGTCTGGATCCTGGACGGCCTCGAAGTCACCATCGTCGGAAACATCGCCGGCCGTCTCGCCGAGAGCGGCAGCGGTCTGGACATCACCGCCGCCCAGGTGACCGGAACGGCCGCCGCGCTGTACGTCGCCGGTGCCTGCTCCGGAGCACTCTTCTTCGGCTGGCTGACCGACCGTTACGGCCGCAAGAAGCTCTTCATGGTGACGCTGGCCGTCTACCTGGGGGCCACCGCCCTCACGGCCCTGTCGATGGAATCCTGGTGGTTCTTCCTCTTCCGCTTCCTGACGGGCTTCGGGATCGGCGGCGAGTACGCGGCCATCAACTCGGCGATCGACGAACTGATCCCCTCCCTCTACCGGGGGCGCGTCGACCTCATCATCAACGGCAGCTACTGGCTCGGAGCCATCGGCGGGGCCCTGCTCTCCATCGTCATGCTGGACACCGACATCTTCGCCCTCGACATGGGCTGGCGGCTCAGCTTCGCCCTCGGCGTCGTCCTCGGCCTGGTGATCCTCCTGGTCCGACGGCACGTCCCCGAGAGCCCACGATGGCAGTTCATCCATGGACGCGGAGAGGAGGCCGAGGGACTGGTCTCCACCGTCGAGCGCGAGGTCGAGGAGGAACACGGCCGCCCGTTGCCGGCGCCCGCCGGCGAGATCACCATCCACCAGCGACGCGGCATCGGCTTCGGACTCATCGCGAAGACCGTCTTCCGCCGCTACCCGCGCCGCGCCGTCCTCGGCCTCTCCCTCTTCATCGGCCAGGCGTTCCTCTACAACGCCATCACCTTCGGTTTCGGCACGATCCTTTCCACCTTCTTCGACGTTCCCACGGGCCGGACGGGCTACTACTTCGCCGTCGTCGCCGCGGGCAACTTCCTCGGCCCGCTGTTCCTCGGCAGGTTCTTCGACACGGTCGGACGCCGTGTCATGATCTCTTCCACCTACCTCCTGTCCGGCCTCCTGCTCTTCGGCACGGCATGGCTGTTCGGCAGCGGCGTCCTCAGCGCCACCACGCTCACGGCCTGCTGGTGCGCCGTGCTGTTCTTCGCGTCCGCCGGTGCGTCCAGCGCCTACCTCACGGTCTCCGAGGTCTTCCCGATGGAGACCCGCGCGATGGCCATCGCCTTCTTCTACGCGATCGGCACCGCGGCAGGCGGTATCAGCGGCCCACTGATCTTCGCCGAGCTCACCGAGTCCGGCATCCCGTCGGAGACCGTCCTCGCCTTCCAGATCGGCGCCGGCCTCATGTGCGCGGCCGGAATCGTGGCCGCCTTCCTCGCGGTCAAGGCGGAACGCCGCTCCCTGGAGGACATCGCCGAGCCCCTCTCGACGGCCCCCGCCGAGGCGTCCGGCACGTCCGACGCCGTTCCGCCCCGAGCCTGACGGAACCGCGCGCGGACGCCGCGGCCTCGCACGCCCGCACAGGTACCTCCCCGCCGCGGCGGGGAGGTACCTGTGTCAGTGGCGACGGGGACGCGGATCAGCGGCGGCGGCCGTGCCACAAGGCCGGTACGGCCGCCGCCTCCCGCGCCGTACGCCGGTCTCCTCCCCCCCCCCCGTCTCCTCAGGACCGGGGCACGCAGGGGGCGCAGCAGGCAGGCGCGGGCTCGACGCAGACGACGACGGAATCGGTGTTGTCGGACGGGTCGGGGTCCTTCTCGACGGCCGTGACGGTGGCCGTGTTCGTCAGACGGGCGGCCCTGGCGGCCTTCGCCCGCAGGACAAGGGTGGCTCGGGCGCCGACGCCAAGTTCGCCGACGGACCACTGCCCGGTCTCCGGAACGTAGGCACCGGCGCTCGCGTCGGCGGACAGGAAGACGAGCCCGTTCGGGAGCCGGTCGGCGACGGTCACACCGGTCGCCGGGCTGGGACCGGCGTTGTGGACGGTCAGCCGGTAGGTGACGGTCTGCCCGACGGTCGCGGTGGTCGCGTCGGCCGCCTTGACCACGTTCAGGTCGGCCGCCGGCCTGACCTCGGTCACGGCCTCGTCGGACGTGGACGTCAGCGGCTCGGGGGTGGCGCCGAGCCGGTTCTCGTACGCGGCGACGGCGGTGTTGACCACCCGCGTACCCGCCGTCTCCAGGCCGAGGACCACCCGGTACTCGACGGTCGTCCCCTCCGGCAGTGCGGCCGTGTTCGCCAGACTGCCGCCCTGGGACGCGGAGGCTCCGGTCCCGAGCCGGAAGACGACCGTGTCGCTCTCGGCGTCGTAGGCGGCCTGGTCGTCACCCGCCCGATCGGTCTTCACGCCGGCGTTCGGCCCGTCGACGACCCTGAGGGAACCGGGCACGTACGTCGTCCCCGGCGGCAGCACGTCCGTCAGCGTCAGTCGCTCGGCGGCCCCACCCCCCTCGTTCCTGGCCGTGATCCGGTACGTCACGACATCGCCGACGTCCAACGGGCCCTGCGGCACCGCGGTCTTGGTGAGCACCACGAGCGGAGCCGTACCGAAGAACACGCCGTCCAGGAAGTTGCCGATCCCCTGGTTGCCCCCGGCCGCCGACACCGACCGGAACGCGAAACGCGTGATGCCCTGCCTGGCCGGCACCGTGTACGTGCCCGTGTAGTACCCCCACGCCGTGTTCCCGTCCGTGAAGGAGCGCTGCTCGACCACGTTCCCCGGCGCCCCGATGTCCAGCGCCATCGTGTCCTGCCCCTGCCGGCCCCGGTGGTAGAGCCGCCAGTACAGCTTCGTGCCCGGCGTGGTCGGCAGGTCCTGGTAGAGCGTGGACACCTGATTGGCGTTCAGCTCGGCGAACTGCTCGCCCTCCGCGGACGGCACGCCGTTGAATCCCGAATGCCACAGCTCGACCATGTGGTCGGTGGCCGTGGTCAGCCAGCCCGGAACATGCCGCGGGGCCTGCGTCTGCGACGCGTCCGGCAGAAACGCCATGTCGGTCACGGCCGGCTGCTCGAAACTCCCGTTCACGAGAGCGACCCGCAGCGGGAAGGAAGGAGGTGTGCTCATGGTGCCATCTCCGATCGTTCGACGGTGCGCGAGAGACCCCCAGCCCCCGGACACGGGGCGAGGGGGTCGGAACACCCCGTAGCTCAGCGCCCCCTCCGCCCCGGGTACAGCCGTGGCGGAGGTGTCCCGGCCAGCACCGAACGGAGGGTTTACCCGGCCCGCCGCGCACCTGACGGCCTCGCTGCCCCTTCTCCGGCCTCGCCGGTGCCCTCGTCGGACACCTCAGGCCCACCGCCCTCGTGCGAACCTCCGACACTGACCGGATGGCATGACTCCCTGGCGTTCACACGCCGCCCGGAAGGGTGAATCATGGCCCGTCAGGTTGACGGCTCTGCGTGGGCGAGGCTGGGTCTTCAACTGGCCCGGTGTCGAGCGCGAGCCGGCCCGCCAGCCGCCCCGCCGAGAAGCCGCACCCTCCGTCCCCTGGCGACTCCGACATTCAACGAATCAACGTTTCGTTGTTCTCTTGCTTGCTGCGCTAGGGTGGAGATCATGCCGGAGGAGCCCTGGACCGCACCGCGAAGCCGCTTCGCCGGCCTGCCCGAACTCCCGCCCCGTGAGGACGCGCCCGCCCATGTGCTCCAGGGGCATGCCGTGCTGCTGGGGGCGCTGCTGGCCGCCACCGAACGGAGCGGCGGGGTGGAAGGGCAGACCGTGGCGGACGACGAGGTGGCCGCCGCTCTGGGCTTGTTCGAGGATATGCGGACCGCGCTGGACCGACTGGAGGCGCAGGTCGTCATCGAGGCCCGGCGACGGGGTATGGAATGGCGTCAGATCGCCGGTCATCAGGGAATGAAGTCGTCTCAGGCGGCGTCGCAGCGTTATCAGCGACTGGTGACCCGGCTGGAAGAGATCCGCCAGGGCATCAGGTGAGTGCAGGAGATCGTCCGTGAACCACCCCTCTTCCGATCCGCTCGATGCTGTCGAGGCGCTCCTGGCCGCTGTCGACGAGGGCCAGGTCCTGCCCGCTCCGGCCGAACGGGTCCGCCTGCGGGAGGCCGCAGGCCTGACCCGGGCCGCTGTCGCGCAGGCGCTCGGCGTCCGAGTGCCGAGCATCGAGGCGTGGGAGGAGGGTCGCGCGGAGCCGAGAGCGGAGCGTCTCCAGGCGTACCGCCGCCTCCTCGACGGCCTCGCTCAGCGCTACCCCACCCCGATGCCCGCCCGGCCCGCGGCACCGGCATCGGGCCCGGCGTTCGCTCCGGCCCCGATGCCGTCCCCCGAGCCGGTCACAGAGGCTCCGTTCACCAGCCAGGCTGCTGCCAGGGCCGCCACGGCACCCGAGAGCACCCGGAGCCACGAGAACACCGAGACTCAGCCGGCGGCCGCGGCGGCCAAGTCGCCTCCGGCACGCAGACCGTCGTCGACGCCACGCCGTCCGGGCGAGACGAACCCGGCCCCCGCCGGTACGCCGGCAGGCGGCTCCGATCCGCGGTTCGCGCACGGCCCCTTGGCGGTCGTGGACGTCGACGCCGACGGGCAGGTCGTGGCGTACTGCACGGGCGGCCTGGTCCTCGACGTACCCGCCAAGAGCCTCCCGGCCCTGGTGGACTGGACGCTCGAGGAGGCGAGGCTCGGTCAGCCGAAGCTTGCCGGGCCGGGCAAGGACGCCGATCCGCTGCTCGTGCTCACCGAGGCCGCGTTGGAGCGTTACGGCCTGCCGACCGCGCTCACCGATGCGGAGCGGCTCGCCGGGCGGATCCCGGAGAACCACAAGGTCGTCAGGCAGCTGCTGCGCGCGGAGTGGAAGCTGACCAAGCGCGGCCTGGGGCCGTGGGCGCGGATCTACCGCCCCGCCACAGGTTCGGAGCGTGCCTGCGTCCAGTTGTGCATCCCGTCGTGGAACGCGCTGGACACCCGCAACTGGAGCGAGACCGGGAACCTCCCGCCCGTGGACCTCGCCCGCGTCCTGGGCGTCTACGCCTCCCGCGTGATGACGCCGCGCGGCTCCACGGCCGTGACCGGTCTGGAGCTGATGACCGCCCTGCACCCGCCGACCCGCGCCTCCGCGCCCGACGCGGCCGGCAAGCGGCACTCCGAACACAATCCCGGCTCCCTGGGCAAGGACCCGGTGGACTGTGCCCCGTGCGAGGCCCCGGACGGGCACCCACTCCTGGCGGACCTGCCGCGCTTCCATATCCGTGGCCCGGGGGAGAAGCTGTTCGAGGAGGCGTACGACTGGGCACGGCCGATGACGGACGCCGAATGCACCCTGCGTCACCTGGTCGGCATCGACGTCAACATGGCCTTCGCCGCCGGCGCCAACGGCCTGACCGTCGGCCTCGGCGCACCCACCCACGTCACCGCCCCGGTCTTCGACCCGAAGCTGCCCGGCTCCTGGCTGGTGGACCTCTCCCACGTCGACCTGTCGAAGGTGAAGACAGGCAAGGAACGGGTCCGGCTCGACGGCTCCCTGCTGCCCTCCCCGTTCACCCCGAAAGGCGAGACCCCCACCGGCCCGGCCTGGTACGCGACACCGACGGTCGCCTACGCGGTGGAACTCGGCTACGAAGTCCGCCCGATCGAGGCGTACGTCCGCCATGACAACGGCCGCTACCTGGACGGCTGGTACCAGCGGCTGCGCGACGCCTACCTCGCCACCATGGCCGACCTGGGCGTCGGCGCCGACCTGCCGCCCGAGGACTTCCTCACGGCGATGGACGGCCACAAGGACCGTGACCCGCAGCTGGGACTCGTCGTCTCCGCGATCAAGGCGACGGTCAAGGGCGGCCTGGGCAAGCTGCGCGAGCGTCCGCGCGGGGAGGGCTGGCGGCCCGGCGAACCGTGGCGCGCTCTGGCCCGCCCGACGTGGCGGCCGGACATCCGTGCGGCGGTCATCTCCCGTACCCGGGTCAACCTGCACCGCAAGATCGTCAAGCACGCGGCGTTCACCGGTCAGTACCCCGTCGCGATTCTCTCGGACTGCGTCGTCTACGCGGCGGAGGGTCCGTCACCGCTGGACTTCCTGCCCTACCGGGAAGGCAAGCCGCTCCCCGGCGGATTCAAGCTCGGAATCAACCCTGGCCTGGTCAAGCATGAGGGCACCCAGAGCGTCCTGTGGGGCGAGGAGGTCAGGGACCGTTTCGACGCACCCGAGCTCAACCTCGCCCGGTACATCAAGGACGGCACCGTCACCGACGCCGACAACGGCGAATAGGGGAGAGAACAGCCGATGACCATGTTCGGGGACGGCCTGGACGCCGCGGTGCACAAGGCGTTCACCCGCCCAGCACCCAAGAGCGCGGGCGCGCGGATGCGCTACCTGGTCAGAAAGCTGGGCGGCACCAAGGCCGTCGCCGACATGCTGCGGATCTCCCAGCGCACCGTCGAACGGTACGTGAGGGACCAGATCAAAACCCCCCGCCCCGCCCTCGCCGTACGTCTGGAACGCGAGGTGAAGGCGCGCTGGCAGCCACAGATCCGGGCCAAAGCCCGCCGGAAGGCAGCTACCACCGGCGGCATCGTCATCGACACCCGCGCCCGTCTCGGCTACACCGCCCCGATCGGCTCGAGTGACCAGGACCGCATCCGGCACCTGACCGTCGCCCTGCCACCCGTCTACGCCGCCCGCCTCTTCGACGCCCAGGAAGCAGGCGCCGGCGACGCCCACCTCCAGCAGATCGCGGCCGAGGCACTCAAAGAGGTCTACTTCCAGGACGGCGGCCGCCGCGCCGGCTCCCTGGAGGAGGTGCGGTTCACCGACATCGAGCACCTGGAGTTCGACCTGTAACACGCCCGAGGCGTTGAGGTCGGTGAGGAAGGCGCGGTCGGCAGATGTCAGTGGGTGCCCCTACGCTCGTGTCCGTGACGATGGATGATCTTGAATGGAAGGGGAGCCGTTCCGGCGGCGCCGCCGAGGTCCATGTCGAAGCGGTCCTACGCCGGGCAGGGTGGCGCTTCTGCCGGACTGGCGCCATCCCCCGTATGCCCAGGCGGGTATCCGTCCGCCTCCGAACCGCCGAAGGGGACGAACCGTCATGAACCGCAGCAGGCAGGCGATCCGCCTCGCCGGGCACCTGACCCGGACGACCGCCGTCCATGTCGAGCTCGCCCACGTCAGCGGCGCCCTGTGGGCCCTCCAGTGGCACGATGGTCCGCACCGTGAGGAGATGCGGACGCACCTCGACGCCGCCCTCGCCGAAGGGGACCGCTTCGCCGCCATGAGAGACCGCAGGATCGGCTGCTCGCGTTTCCAGTCGCTGCCGGCCTGGGCGACCCTGGCCGCCGCCGCCCGCCGCGGGGGCGGTCTCGCCTCGGCCCTCGCTGAGAGTGCCGTACACAAGGGCGAAGAAGAATCCGACGAGGCGAACGCCCTGTGGCGTTACGTGAGGCAGCTCTGGGAGACCACCTCCTACCCGGAACGGGTGGGCGACCCCGAGGACGTTCCCCTCATCGAGCAACTCGTCTCCACCAGTCGCCGGACCCACCCGTCGGGCCGGTCCTTCGAGACCAGCGAGCTCTACATGGCGCAGGCACTTCTGGCGAGGTACGGAGACGCGCCTTCTGGAGGAGGCGACGCGAGCGCCCTGTCTGACTGGCCCGAGCTGAGCGGCCGCTCGATCCTCTCCGGCAAGTGACCGCCGCAGCCGCGTCGACAGCCTGAACGACGCATTTCGGGCGTGACCGCGGTCCGCAAGGGTCGTTGACCGTCAAGGTCGGCGAAGCCCAGGTAGGCCCCGAGGCACCCCGGGGTCTTCCTGTCGCCTACGCGCGAAGGCGGAGACGTAGGCGGTGCTTGCGCTCGCTCCGGCCGGAATACCCACTCGCGGTCGCCGGTTGCAGCGGAACATGCGCGATCATCAGGGGCCGCCCAACGGCATACACCCACTGCTTGCCGGGCGCTTCAGCCCGGGCCGGTTCGATCCCTCAGCGGTTGTCGACGACCACGCCCTCGGGCTCCTGCTGGAAGCCGCGCGGTGGGCACCGTCGGCGGGCAACTCCCAGCCGTGGAGCTTCTTCACCGGCAGGCCCGGTGAGCCGGACCACGACCGGATGCTTCCTCACCTTGCGCCGAGTTCGGCCCGCTGGGCGACGGACGCGGGTCTGCTCGTCGTCACGCTGACGCGCCGGTACGTCGATGACACGCGGCTGCTCTACTCCGAATTCGCGGACTACGATCTCGGCCAGGCCATCGCCCATATGACGGTTCAGGCTCAGGCCATGGGGCTGGCCGCACACCAATTCCGGGCCTTCGACCTGGAAGGGCTCGCCAAGGAGCTGGATCCGAACCCGGGCTGGTCGATCGTCTCCATGGTCGCGGTGGGCAAAGCGGCCGGCGGCCCCCCGGAGGGCCGTGACCGGCTCAGCGTCGCGCAGTTGCGATCCGCCCCTTGGTCACCGGCGGAGGAACAGCAGGGGCGTGATCATTGAGCGGCCTGGACGCTCCTGCGGAGAAGGAGCGCATCTCCTTCCCCGACTTCGGCGGTCCGGGTCACCGTCTGCTCACCCTGCCACTCCCTGGGCGGCGTCACCGCCTACCATGCCCTCACCGAGGTGACGATCACCCTGCTGTTCTGGGGTTCTTGCGCTTGTTCGCAGTGAAGCGTGCTTGCTTCTGACGATTCCCGCACGTGTTCATGTCGCGCCATCTGCGGGTGCGACTTCGACTGGTGTCGAAGAAGACGGCTTGGCAGGTCGGTGATGCGCACAAGGCCAGTTTTCCGTCTCGTTCGCCTGCGATGAGGCCGATCGCGTCGGAGGCGATCACGCTGAGGGCATCTTCGACGCAGGAGGGCGAGCTGAGCCGCCATTGCCGTTGACCCTCGGCCGTCAGGATCGCCGCGGCCCGGCCTTGAGCGCTGCGGTCGTTGATGACTTGGACAGCACATGCGGGGAGAGCGTCCTGGAGCGCGGCCGCTGTCGCGGCGGTGTGAATCGACTTCCTCAGCTCCCGAGCGAGGTCGAGCCGGGCAGTGGTGCAGAAGTCCACGGCGAAGCCGTTCACCACCAGCCAATCGATGAGTCGGTGCGGCGTGGGGATGCGCTCCACCGCGGCGCCATGACGCTCCGACAGGGTCCCGGTGAAGCTGGTCGCCAGCACGTTACCGAGGCGGAAGTCAGGGAACGCAGCACACATGGAACCACCTCAGCCGGTTACGCGCTGGCGTGAAGGCACGCGCGAGCCGCCTCAGCCGGTTCACGCAAGTGCGCAACCGGTGACGCGATGGCCAGGAGGTCTCATGCCCCGCCCAACCAGCGACGTGCAGGCATGTGAAGCCCACGCACCTGACGCCGACCTCGACGATCTGCGCGCGCGACTGGCCGCGGCGCGGCTACCGGAGGTCGAGACGGTCTATAGCGCCGCGCCCGGCCCGCGCAGATGGGAACAGGGAGTTCCTCTCGCCGACCTCGTCGATGTCGTGAACTACTGGCGTACCGGGTACGACTGGCGGTCGTTCGAAGAGCGTCTCAACCGGATCGGCCAGTTTCGCACGACCATTGATGGTCTCGGAATCCATTTCCTGCACCGCCGATCCGCGCGCGCGGACGCCACTCCTCTGATCCTGACGCACGGATGGCCGGACAGCATCGCTCGGTTCATCGACGTGGTGGACGAGCTGGCGGATCCGAAGGACACGCATGCGCCGGCGTTCCACGTCGTGGTCCCGTCGCTGCCAGGTTTCGGCTACAGCGACAAGCCGGCCGTCACCGGATGGGGAACCGAAAAGATCGCGGCCGCATGGGTGGAACTGATGGGAAGGCTCGGATACAGCAAGTTCGCAGCCCACGGCGGTGACTGGGGAGGCAATATCACCACGGTTCTCGGCGGCAGATTCCCGGCGCACGTCCTCGGCATCCACACGACCTTCGCGGAGGCACCGCCCGGATTGACAACGGACGGGCTGACGGCGGCTGAGCGCAAATGGACCGAGGAGACCCGCGACTTCTGGCGCCACCACGCGGCGTACGCGAAACAGCAGGCGACCCGACCGCAGACCATCGGCTACTCGCTCGTCGACTCACCGGTCGGTCTTCTTGCCTGGATCCTCGACAAGTTCGCCGAGTGGTCAGACACCGAGGACAGCCCGTTCGAGACGATTTCCAGAGACCGCGTTCTCGACGACGTCACCCTGTACTGGCTGACGCGGACCGGCGCGTCGGCGGCGCGCATCTACTACGAGAGTCACAACTCGCTCGACCCCGAGCTTCGGGTCGACGTCCCGTCAGCGCTCACCATGTATCCCCGCGACGTGGAGAAGTGTCCGCGGCCCTGGGCACAGGAGCGGTACCGAAACATCGTGCGGTGGGGATTGCCCGAAGCCGGGGGACATTTTCCGTCGCTGGAGGTTCCCGACCATTTCGTCAAGGACCTACGAGAAGGACTCACCGCCATACTGGCTGCCGAACGGTGAACGCGGCTGGGTGCGGGCGCTCGGATACCGCCCCGTCCGATGCGATGGGACGGAACGTGGCGGCCACGGGTGTGGGGTCGTATGGGTAGGTCAAGTCCGAGTGCGGAGGCGCCTCCTGGGAGTTCCGGGACACCTGCGGCGACCACCCCGGCAGGTGATCTCCGTCTGGGCTCGGCGTCCTTGACGGACCTCACCGAGTCCAGCCGTGGAAGCGCGCCCGCGGGGGACCGCACGCGCCGTCGGCGAGCGCCTGGTCGTAACGCCGCTGCACGGAGGCATCGACCTCGGCCTCGGACGTATCCATGGGGAGGTACGACCCGGAGTAGACGACGCATGACGCGTCGTGAACCGGCCACAGCGCCCACGACCCGAACGCGACGACGGCGGCTGTCACTGCGAGCACGGCTGCGACTCGGTGGCGGGGCGTGGAGAGAAGACGTGATATCACCAGCGGATACTACGGAACGGCACACAGGCTGCCTCACCTCACGGAGAAGCGAGCGCGTAACGCCCGGGAGGAGTAGGCCTTGTATGCCAGGCAATTGCCGGTGTGGTCCTGGATCCGCCGACCGGGGCTACTGCTGCGACGACGAATCACGACGCGCGAGGCGAGCCCGGACCTCGAAGCGGATCACGAGCCGTCGCGACGTCGGAGACCGACGTCCGCGGCCTGCGATACGCCGACGCCGGACGTGTCCCAGTGCTGCTCCGGGGAAATTCGTGGAGGGGTGCCGGAAGGCAGGTCTGGACACGCCGGAAGTGTCAGGCGAAGGAGAAGCGCGCGGCGGCTTCGGAGGGTGTGGTCCCTTGGCGACGTCCGGGGACATCGTGAACGGTCGTTGCGCCCTCGGAGCGGAGCTGGTCGGCACCGGCGTCTCGGGCCATGACCGCGGCGTAGGCATGCACGTCTGCGGCGGTGAGGTCGGTGCGGCCTCGCTCGGTGTACTGCTGGAGGAGGTCGGCGGCGTCCGGATTGAATCGCAGCATGGTCACCGGGGCGTCGAAGCTCCTGGCGATGGCGATGAGCCGTGCGCGTGCCTGCGGGGTGACGTTCGTCGACTCGGCGACCGCGCTGCGTCCGGTGGCGAGCCTGGCGACGATCCTGCGGTCACGTTCCTCGAAGATCCGCGCGTCCGCCGCGTCGGATTCCGTTTCCGCGGATGAGGTGCCGAAAAGCTCTCCGCGGATCTCGTCGCTGGACACCACGGCTTCCGCGTCGATCTGCCGACGCGCGATCAGTGCCCGAACGAAGCTGGTCTTGCCCGAGGCCGGTGGGCCGACGAGGACGACGAGTCCCGCCGGCACCCGGATGGCCCGCGCGAGAGCGTTGAGGAAGAGGTCGCCTGCGCAGTCGAGGGCTTCCTCCGGGGAGCCGGCCGGCAGTCCGCTGGGCAGGGTGTCGTCCCGGTAGCCGTCGTTGCCGGCCAGAGGGAGGGCGAAGCCCCAGGTGTGCAGGACGCCCGTGAAGCGCAGTCGGCACAGCGGCAGTCTCTTCCCGCCGGGCAACTCGGCCGCCACGTAGGCGAATCCTGCGCGAAAACGGACCGTGAGGGCGTCGACGAGGGGCCAGCATGCGCGGGCGTGGCGGTTCAGGCGCTGGCGCAGGTGGTGCTGCATCGATTCCGGGGGGTTCTTCGGCACGGGCCCATCCTGCCGGGCGCGGCACCAGCCCGCCATGATCGTCGGCAGTGGAGGGTGGGCGACGAGCGGGGACACCGGTGGCGGTGGCGATCGATTCGCGGGTCCGCGAGCGGCTGGGCTCACCCGCCCCTCCACTTACTTCCGCGGAGCAGCACTGGCGCTGACCCTGTGCCTGATCCGCTCCGCCGTCCCCCGAGCCCAGACCGCGTCCTGCCCGCCACCATCGAGAACGACCGCTACCACTGAGAACGCCCGCTACCACCAAGAACGCCCGCCACCAGGACCCGTCCACGCATCAGGCCGACTGGCCGTCACCACCCTCGGTTTGCGTATCGCCTTGCGTACTTCTACGGAGGTGGCCGGCTCCTCCGGCCGGACAGGATGTGGGCCGCCCACCCGAACCGCTCCAGATCGGAGGACCCGTGAAGCTCCGCCAGACCCTGGTCGCCGCCACCCTCGGCGCGACGTGCTCACCGCCGTGCCGGCGGTGACCGCCTCGTACACCGCCTACGCCTGCGAGGACAACCAGACCAGCTGCGACCACGAGGAGAACCCCTGGCCGGACGAGGACCCGGGCGGTTTCCCCGGTGGCGACCCCGGCTACGGAGGCTGGGGCGGCGGAGGGGACGGCGGCGGCACCGGCGGCTCGTGGGGCGACATCGACATGTTCTCGGCGCCAAGACCGAGGTGCCGACCGACTGCCACCGCAACGCCGACTCCATGCCCGTACGGGGCAACAGGACCGTCAAGTACCAGGTCTCCTACCAGGTCAGCGCCAACATCTCGGCCAACGCCGCCACGGTGCTGTCGTCCTCGCTCGGTGCGCAGCTCAACACCCAGATCGAGCAGTCGTACTCCGTCGACGTCACCCTCGAACCGGGTCAGTCCTGGGCCCTGTTCGTCGAGTACCAGACCTTCACGTACTCCGTCACCTCCACGAACTGGCTGGGCTACACCACCACCGAGTACGTGGACGTGGTGCGGCCCACCGGGAAGGTCACCAGCCGGTGGTGCTGACGACCCCACGCCCCTCGGGCCCGGCGGTGCGACGGGTCGCCCCCGTCGTACCGCCGCTGGACGCGGAGGCGATCCCCCCGGCGGAACGACAGAAGGCGACCGCCGCACTGGCCGAACTCGCCGACACCGCCGGGCGGCACCTGACCGACCCGGACCTCTTCCACCGGCCCCGGTTCCGCACGGTCGTGCACACCCGCCACCTGGCCCGCACCCCGACGGGCTGGTGACCGTCTGGATCGCCGCCGCCGAACGGCGCGCCGAGGCCGGGCTGCTGGCCGCCGCCTCCACCCGCGCGGAGATCGCGGAACGCCCCGGCCGCAGACCCTGCTTCACACCGGACGCCCTGAGCGGACTGCACACCCTGATCGTCGCCGGAGACCCGAGCATCCCCGCCCCCGGCGGCCTGCGCCGCTCCACGGCCAGGATCACCTGGGCCGACGGCCAGGTCTTCGCCATCGCGGTGGCACCCGGGCGGGAACTCCGGAGCCACGTGGACGGCTGGTACCGCTGGGCCGCACGCACCACCGCCCCACCCTGGACGCGGCCGCCCTCTCCATGGCCCGGCTGCTGACCGTCCACCCCTTCGCCGACGGCAACGGCCGGACCGCGCGCCTCCTCGCCCGCCGTCTCCGCAGACTGGCTGTGCGACCGCGTCCCCTACCCCCCGGAGCCGGTCCTCGCCCGACTGACGACGAGGGGCGTCCTCAGCCTCCACCCCCGCCTCCCCGGCGCCCTGGTACACCCCCCTTCCCTGGCGGTCCTCGAAGAACCCTGGACCCCGGAGCGCTGGACAGGCATCGCGTCCAGACATGCCCCTTGTGATGGAGGTGGATAGAGCCGCCCTGCGAACCTCGTCGCGGTTCCCGGGGGCGGGGTCCGCGATCACCTACGACTGCCAAGCGCGCACCTCGCAGCCATGCGCATCTGGGCTGCGAGGTGATGCTCAGGAATCGGCCTGGGGGGCGTCTAGTCGATCATGTATCGAGATGCCTGGAGTGGCTCGTCCTCGTAGGTCCCTTGACCGTGTCCCGGCTTCCGGGGTGTCCGGCTTCCTCTGTCCGCTCCGGCATCGTGCACGCTTTTCGCCCCTCCGACGACGACGGCGGTGGGGGGCACCGGCTGACCGTCGTCCACTCCCGGCCTTTCCCTCGCGCTTCGCAGAGTCCCGCCTGTCCGCCGAACGGCGCCCCGAGCCGCGCCACGCGGAAAGGGAGGTCGAGATCCCTATGAGTCGGAGGGCTATCGGGGAGGCCAGGGCAGACGCCGCCCGCGGGCCGATCGGCCCGCGTCACGCATCCGGCGGCCTTCGGCTCGCAGAGAGGGATTCTGGAGAGCCTTGCCGTCGGACTCCTTCATCAGCCCCCGGACCTGCATGTACGCGGCTTTCACGACGCCCATCGGTTGCTGTCCTTCCGGATCTTCTACGCCAGCGGGCTCCTGGGACGGGCTCGCCCGCAGGAGTTTCACCAAGTGGTGTTTTGTACGGTTTGCCCACGTCTTGGAGGCGGAAACGTCCCTTGCCGATACGAAAGCGCCGACACGGGGGATCCGGACCTCTCGCGGGAGCGAGGGCTCACAGAACCCGTAGCGAGAGGCGGACGCCCGACTATGAGGGCCCTCGCCACCGACTGTCAGGGGCACCGGCCTGGCCGCCACCGGCCCGGGTCGCAACCGGGCGCGGCAGGCAGATGCCGCGCCAGAGCCGGTACCGCAGGCCGGATCCCGCGCCCTGTGTGGTGACCACCCGCCGGGGGAGCGGCCGACGTGGACCGGGAACGCCACGTCGTGTGTCTGCCCCTGCCCGCCCGACCGGCGGCCGACGCCCGCGCGGGAGATCCTGAGTACGCGAGCACCGGAGGCGGCCCGGGCAGAACCCCGGGCGACTTCTCGCCAGACACACGGCGGGCGGAGGCACTCGTGGGGATCCCTACGCACCGCCGACCCCTGCGAGACCGCACGGTGGTGGTGACCGGCGCCGCGCACGCGCTGCGCGCCGAGGTCGCGCACCAAGGGGTCCCGGTGGGCAGCGCGTACCTCAACTGGATCGACACCGACATGCCGACCGGCACGCCGTCCTGCGGGAACTGCGTGCCCACATGCCGCCCCCACACGCAGGGTCTACCCCCCCGGACCAGGTCGCGGAGCGCCTGGCCACCGCGGTGGAGCGTCGGGCGGGATCGATCTACGCCCGGCCTGGCTCCGCGCCGTCCAACTGGCGCGCCCGTTCCAGCCGCCCCTCGTCACCCCTATGGCGCGCACCGAGCTGCCGCGCTTCGAACGGTCCGAGCCGTTCGAACCGACCGGCCTCGGCGCCGGGGGTCAGGCCGCCGACGACAGGCCCCGGGGCCACCGAGACCGCTGACGTCGGGTGCGAGGCCTCAGCTACCCGCCGCGCCCGGCGAGGGCGGCGTACCCGTGGCCACGGACCCGACAACTCCGGCTTGGCAGTGGGTGTCCACGTCCGTGGTGGTCGCCCCGCACTCGGCGAGCCACCGCCCGAACCTATCCCAGTACGCGTCGGCGCCGGCAGCTTCCTCAGATGCGCGGTGACGGCGGTGTGGTAGCCGTCCCAGGCGACGAACGTCGGGGACAGCTGCACGAGGGGGCGGTCCTGCGCCTCGGCGAGGGCGCGGGCGGCATGGGCGCCGATGTCGTAGGGATACAGATCGGCCGGGTCCTCGTCGTAGACGGCCCTCAGCCGCGGGAGCGTCTGGACGGCGTCGTCGAGGAAGAGGACCCGATGCCCGCGGGCCGCCAGCTGGCGGATGAGCGCGAGGCTGGGCAGGACATGGCTGACGATGGGGGCACCGATCATCGCGACATGGGCGCGGCGACGGGGCATGGGTGATCCATCGTTTCTGGCGTGTGGCCGGGTGGGGTCGGCGTGGCGAGGACGCGGTGTCAGGGCTGATCGACGTGTGCGGCGGCCTCCTCGAGGTCGGCGACGGTCCCCGACATGATCGTCCGTACGTGCCGGGTGATGTGCTCCACGGGCCAGTCCCACCACGCGACGGCGAGGAGCCGGGCGACGTCCGCGGCGTCGTAGCGGCAGCGGATGAGCCGGGCGGGGTTGCCTCCCACAATGCCGTAGTCGGGGACATCCCCGGCGACCAGGGCGCCGGCGGCGATGATCGCGCCGTGACCGATCCGTACGCCGGGCATGACCGTGGCGCCGTGGCCGAACCACACGTCGTTGCCGACGACCGTGTCGCCCCGGCCGGGCAGGCCGGTGATCAGGTCGAAGTGATCTGCCCAGGAGCCTCCCATCGTCGGGAAGGGGAAGGTGGAAGGGCCGTCCATGCGGTGGTTGGCGCCGTTCATGACGAACCGGACGCCCGTACCCAGCGCGCAGTACTTGCCGATGACGAGCCGCTCGGGACCGTAGTGGTAGAGGACGTTGCGCGTCTCGAACGCGGTCGGGTCGTCCGGATCGTCGTAGTAGGAGAAGTCACCGACCTCGATCAGCGGCGACTTCATCAGCGGCTTGAGCAGAACTACACGCGGGTGCTCGGGCATAGGGTGCAGCACGGTGGGGTCTGCGGGAACGGGCGGCATCGTGGAGGCGGTTCCTCTCTCGTGGACCTGGGAGGTCATCCTGAAGTGTGGGGGAAGGTGTCCTGTTGTAACACTTCTTGTGGAGACCCTCGCGTGGGCGAGGCGGTCGCCGATGTCAACGGCGCCCCGCAGAAGTCGTGTTCGAGGCGGTGACCGCATCACGCTCGATGGAGGGTGCCCTCGCCGCGGAGCCTTGCGCGGGTTGGGACCCCATCGGCCAGAGGGCGGTGAACACCGCGGTGGTTGCCGCTCGTGCGGCCCACCGCCTCCATCGTCCCCGGCGTATGACGGGGACCGGGGCGTAGGGCAGTCCGAAGCCGAACGGTGTCCCGTGCGTCGTTCAGACGTTGACTCCGGCGAGTGCTCGGCGGCCCTCGGGGCTGGGGTCAGGCCGGTCCGGCGGCGGCGATGACCGCAGGCAGGTCGACGGACCCCGCGCGGCGGGCCTGCACCAGCCTGAGCCGGGGGCAGGCGAGCGCCCGCCTCTCGGGGGATGTAAGGCGGGCACTCACCTGCACTTCGGTTGCCCGGCCCGACCCGGATGCAGTCCGCGTGACTCCGATCGAGTGCCTGTGCACGATCTCGTACTCGCTGGGGGAGACGCCCCAGCCCCGCCGGTTCTCGTCCGTGCGTCGAAGGAGGCGTCACCCACGCCCGATCCGCAGAACTCCGGCGCGGTCGCGGACGACGAGGTCTCCGACAGGGCCACCCACCAGGTTGCTCGCCCGCCGAGTCCGTCCCATCGAGGTCGGGGGAGCGGGCGTCACTCTGCCTGGTCGCCCTTCCGGTCGGAAGCCGGCCAGACGTAGGGAAGGTCGTCCGGGACGCCGGGGAACTGGGTCCGGTAGAACGCGGGATCCTTGCGCAGCAGCGCCGACTGGTGGCTGCGGTGAAACGCGGACTCGCCGAGCCAGGGAGGCAGCTCGCCCGCGGCCGTCAGCCCGCTCTGCTCGCGCACGGAGGCCGACGGGCGCCAGGCGCGATAGTCGTTCATGAGGGTGACGGAGCAGGTGTCGGCGCGGCCCTCGTCGGTCCAGACGCCGCAGACGTCCAGGCCGTACCGCACCAGGGCCTCCTCGTATCCGACCCACATCCGCACCGCGGGGTGCCGGCGCCACCCGTAGTCCGGCACGGTCAGGCCCCGGAACACCTGGAGGGCCTCGACGCGCTGCTTGCCCAGACGCTTCGGGTCCAAAACGGCCGCAGAATCGGTGAAATTCTCGAAAGGGAGGAATGTCTGCATACGTACTTGGTCCCCGGAGCAGGGTGTCCGCATACCTGGGCGTCGGGCGCCTGGTCGTCACGACACGTGGTCTCGCCCGGGCGCGCAACGAGCGAACGCCTTTCTCCGGCGGGGCCCGTCCGGGCTTCGGGAGACGATCTGTCCCCTCAGCGCAGCGCTGAGCGAACCCCGCCGTCGAAGGGCCCGTGCCAGGCACGACGAGCATTGCCTGGGGTTCCCCTTGATCCCGGCGACGGGCCGCGATGCCCGTTCGACAGGGCCCGACAGCCGAACCTCTCCCGCCTTCCGGTGGCCAGTCCGAGAGCGAGTACGTGCGGTCACCGGCGAGGAGCCCGTAGGCGCGGCGCGCCGCGGGCGCGAGTCGGGCCGCGGCCTCAGGACCGACGTGCTCCGTCTCCGCCGGTCCCGGGGGAGGGAGAGCTCCTCGAACGGAGTGCATCGTGCATGAGTACTCCCGTGAGCGGTCCGACGCGGTGTACAACGATGTAAGACCGTGTCGCAGCATCGTGGTCTGAGATGCGCATGTCAATCTACTGGTACGGACCTACCTGCCCCGTGCGACGGTAATTGTTGAATTTCATGTTCTTCCGCGAGGGATTCCGTTGAGAACTGTTCCATGTTAGGTTCCCCGGCACCTCGGCCCATCCGAGGAGCGGGCCACTCGCCCGCTGTCTGAGCCGCTCGCCAACTCCGCACGGAACCAACGAACTTCGACCGTCATGAGGGTCGGCGTGCCGACGGTTCCGGGCGCCGTCCCGCCCAGGAGGAGTTCGATGCGACGCATCGTCGCCTGTCTGGCGGCCCTGTTGGCGATGGCCGGAGGCCTTGTCTTCACCGGCACCACCGCCGCCTCCGCCGTCGTCCCGAAGACGCCGCCCCTGACCACCCCGTGGACCTCCCAGGTGTCCACCACGAACCCGCTGCCCGACTACCCACGTCCCCAGATGACGCGGCCCGACTGGATGTCCCTGAACGGGGAGTGGGAGTTCCTCAACCCGCCCGCCGACGGAGCCGGGAACGTCGACCGCAACGCCGCGCCCCCCGTCGGGCAGACCCTGCCCGAGCGCATCCTCGTCCCGTACCCGGTGGAGTCCGCGCTCTCCGGGATCATGCGCAACGACAACCGGGACCTGATGTTCTACCGCCGCACCTTCACCGTGCCGCAGAACTGGTCCGGCCGCCGGGTCCAGCTCCACTTCGGCGCCGTCGACTACGAGGCCACCGTCTGGGTCAACGGCACCCGCGTCACCGGCCACCGCGGCGGCTACGACCGCTTCGAGGTCGACATCACCCCGCAGCTGCGCGCGGGAGCGAACGAACTCATCGTGCGCGTCTACGACCCCACCGACGGGCGCGGCGAGAAGCAACCCGTCGGCAAGCAGACCGTCAACCCCAGCGGCATCTTCTACACGCCCACCTCAGGCATCTGGCAGACCGTCTGGCTGGAACCCACCCCCGTGTCGTCGATCTACTCGGTCGACATCCGCGCCGACCTCGCGACGAACACCGCACGGGTGAAGGTCTTCACACGGGGCGACGTCGCCGGCCACAGCGTCCAGGCCGAGGCGCTGAACGGCGCCCAGGTCGTCGGCACCGCCACCGCCGGCTTCACCGAGTTCTCCGTACCCGTGCCGAACGCCCGTCGATGGTCGCCCGAGGACCCCTTCCTCTACGACCTGCGGGTCACCCTGCGCAACCCGTCGGGCGCCGCCGTGGACACCGTCACCAGTTACTTCGGCATGCGCGAGATCGGCAAGAAGCTCGTCAACGGCGTCATGCGACCCACCTTGAACGGCCAGTTCGTCATCCAGATCGGCACCCTCGACCAGGGCTTCTGGCCCGACGGCCTCTACACAGCGCCCACCGACGCCGCTCTCGCCTCCGACCTGCAGAAACACAAGGACCTCGGCTTCAACATGGTGCGCAAGCACATCAAGGTCGAGCCCGCCCGCTGGTACTACCACGCCGACCGGCTCGGACTGCTGGTGTGGCAGGACATCCCCTCCACCCTCGCCTTCGACGCCAACCGCACCCCGGCGCAGATCGCCGAGTTCGAGACCGAAGCCCGCGAGATCATCGACGAGCACCGCTTCTCGCCGGCCGTCGTCACCTACGTGCCCTTCAACGAGGGCTGGGGGGAGTGGAACCTCGACGACACCCGGCGGGTCACCACCGACCTGGAGAACTACGACCCCGGCCGGCTGATGAACCCGCACAGCGGCTACAACTGCTGTGCCTCCAAGGGGGATCCGGGCACCGGCGACATCATCGACTGGCACGTCTACACCGGCCCCGACGGGCCCAGGCCCTCCGCCACCCGCATCTCCGTGCTCGGCGAGTTCGGAGGCATCGGACTGCGTACACCCGGTCACGAGTACAGCCCCGACGGACGGTTCTTCGCCTACGAGCAGGTGTCCAGCGCCGCGCAGCTCGACGACCGGTACACCGGCATGGTCCGCGACACCCAGCAGCTCATGCCGACCAAGGGCCTGTCCGCGTACGTGTACACCGAGATCACCGACGTCGAGGGCGAGTACAACGGCCTGTTCAGCTACGACCGCAGGGTCCAGAAGGTCGACACCGCCCGACTCCGCGCCGCCCACGGCGCCCTCATCGCCGCCTCCCGCAACCTCAACGCCACGCCGGGCCTCACCCTCGGCCACGTCCGTTCCTTCCGAGTCACCACCCCCGGCTACACCGATCGCCACCTCCGCCACTCCGACTCCCTGGCCCGGACCGACGTGCTGACCGCGGCCTCCGCCGACGGTGCCCGCCAGGACGCCTCGTTCCGCACCGTCACCGGCCTCGCCGACCCCCGCTGCTACTCCTTCGAGTCGGTGAACCTCCCCGGCCGCTACCTGCGCCACTCCGGTGGCCGGGTGCGCCTCGACGGCGACACCGGCGGTTCGTTCGCGGCCGACGCCACCTGGTGTGCCCGCACCGGACTCGCGTCCGGCGGCTCCTCGTTCGAGTCCCTGAACTTCCCCGGCTCCTACCTGCGTCACTACGCCGACGGCGTGTACCTCGCCCGCAGCGGCGGCCCCAACGCCTGGGACGCGGCGTCCTCCTTCGCCGCCGACGCGACCTGGAGCACCGGTGAGCCGGCCCTGTGGCGCAGTTCGGTCCTGCTGCCCACCGACGTGCGGCGCTCGCTGCGCGTCACCACCTGGGGACACACCGACCGTTACCTCCGGCACGCCGACAGCCTCGCCTGGACCGAGATCGTCGACGCGGGCAGCAACTCCCTGTTGAAGCAGGACGCCACGTACACGCTGCGCCGCGGACTCGCCGACTCCTCGTGCTATTCGTTCGAGTCGGTCAACTACCCCGGCCGGTACCTGCGGCACGCCGACAGCCGGGTGCGCACGGCGGCGGACGACGGATCGGTGCTCTTCCGTCAGGACGCCACCTTCTGCGCCCGCCCGGGCATCGGCGGGACCGGCGTCACGTTCGAGGCGCTGAACATTCCCGGCTCCTATCTGCGCCACTTCGATTCCGCGGTGTACATCGCCTCGGGCGCCGGAAGCGAGGGCTTCGACCGCCCCCAGACCCTCGGTGCCGACAGCAGCTGGTCGGTCGAGGCGCCCTGGGCACCCTGACAGGATCCCCGCCCGGCCCGCGGGGGCCGGACGGGGATCATCACCGCGGGTCCTTCCGAGCGCTTGCGCCCGGAGGGACCCGTTCGGTCTTACGGGCTCAGGTGGTGTGCCGCCGCAGGCCGTACCGGCAGACGACCTCCTTGATCGACCAAACTCCTTAATCGACCAAAACCGCGTCTCCCACCGCCATCACCGACCCCTTCCACCGTCATCACCGACCCCCCACCGCCCGGCGCGCCCAATGCTTCTCGCCGGGGGGCCACGGCTAACTCCCCGACAGTCCTTCCGCAGCCGTCGACCGCCCCAGATACCAGACCGGTCCAGGGTCGGCCACGTCCAACAGCCCGAAGCCCAGCCGGTCGTAGAACGCCCGCGCCCCCGTGTTCGCCTGCACCATGCACAGGTGCACGGCGGGCACGCCGCCCTGACGCAGCGCCGTGAACAGTGCCTCCATCAACGCGCGCCCGTGCCCACGGCCCTGCCACTCCGGCAGCAGATCGATATGCAGATGCGCCGGGTACGCTGCCAGCTCCGCGAGCACCATCCGCTCCGGTGTGTGCAGGAGCCCCGCCATCATGTCCGCCGCCGTCCCGCCACCCGACTCCGGTGCCGGGAACCTCTCCTCCACCACCGGCAGCCACTCGTCACGGAACCGTTTCACGAACGCGGCCGTGTCCGGTACACCGAGCACGTACCCCACAGCCCGCCCCGTCCCGTCGTCCAGGACGAAGGCGAAATCCGGCTCCAACTCCACATACGGATAAGCGAAGATCGTCGGCATCAGCTCCGGATCCGGGTACATCTCGGACGAATCTCCGCCCTCGTGGGCCGTCCTCACACAGATCTCTGCGAGCTCCGCCCGATCCGAACCCCGATAACGGCGAATAAACGGTTCTGTCTGCATGCTCGGGGACGATCCCAGAATGGGAGCGCTCCCGCACGCCATTTCGCAGGAGGCGGAAGGACCTCGTCGGTGCCCCCACGGCATCCGCCGCTCCGCCGCCGAACCCCCGTCAGCTTCCGAGGCATCCGTCTCCGCCCCTCGGGAACCACGGCCACGGCGTTCGTGTCTGGTGCTGGCAGAGGGGGCGACTGCTCAACTGCGCGGTCCCCGGCCGGCCCCTGGTAGAGCCGGGCGCCACACCGAGACGGGGGCGACGTGGACTGGTGGCTGACCGACAGTGAGGGGATCGTGGCCTTCTGGCTGCTGATCTTCGCGCTGTGCAACGGACTGCGCGGGATGTACTGCTGGTTCCGCGACCAGGACGAGCGGCGCGTGGTCGAGCGACTCCTCGCCTTCAAGCCCCATCCCGTACAGGCCTCGTTCCTGCTCGGCGGACTGACCGAGGCTGCCGAGACCGCGGTCTGCATGCTCGTCGACGACGGCACCGTGAAGGTGTCCTCCACGGGTGGGCTCCGCCCCACCCACCGCGGGAGGAAGCAGACGGACCATGCCCTCCGCGCCCTGGCGGAAGCGATCCGCGCCACGCCGTCGAGGGCGGCTACCCCACTTCACGAGATCCCCACCGAAGCCCGCTTCGCCCCGTTCCGACAACTCGTCGAACACCGCGCACCCGTAGTGCACTTGACCGCCTCGGGCAAGAGCCAGTCCCTCATGCTCGCGACCTCGCTGCTGACCACGTTCGGCATGGGCGTCCACGCCGGCGGAGCCTTGGCCCCCACGGCGTTCTTCCCCGAAGCCCACCGCATGTCCTGGCTCTACGTGTGCATGGCCGCCTTGCTGGTCCAGTGGGCCCCGGCATGCCTCTGGCCGTCCGAGAAACGACGCCGCTGGAAGGCCCTCGACGCCGTCTGCCGGGACGAGACCGAGATCGCCCGCGCAGCTCTTCCCGACGCGACCCGCCAGGCGATCGCCCGCACCAAGGAACGCCCGAAGCCATCACCCCCGCCACCACTGCCCACCCGCCACCGCACCCGCGGCGACAGCGGTGACACATCAGGCGCCGGCGGCGACGTCGACTCGTGCGGCAGCGGCAGCGACAGCGGTTGCGGTGGCTGCGGTGGGTGCGGGGGAGAGTGAAGCCACCGGACAGGCTTCCGGCGGCCGCCCGGTACGGACTCCGGCGGCCGCCCGGTACGGACTCCGGAGACAGCGGTGACGGTGATGAGCGTGATGTGCACGTGTCGAGGATCACGTCGCAGGGCGTCGGCATGCCCTCCGGTAACCGGGGTACGCGGGGCTTCGAGCCTGGCGGTCGGCGCCCGGGCGGTGAGGAGAGATCCACTGTGTTGATGGCTCATCCCGTGGTGCTGAGCAGGCTGGTCGAGGAGTACGAGGCACTGAGCGTGTTGCACGCGGAGGACGGGAGCCCCGAGGTGCGGCGGCGCATGGAGGACCTCGCTTACACGCTGTGTGTCTCCACCGGTACCCGGGACGTCGACACCGCGCTGATCGCCGCCCGCCACCGCCTGCCCGGAGCGCGCCCCGAGGACGACTCGGTCCTGCTGGCCTGAACCGGTCGGATCCGCGCCGGGGGCGGGCGCGGAACCGGACCGGGACAGCCCGAAGGCGCCTGCCGGGCATGGCTCGGCAGGCGCCTTCCTCGTGCCCAGGGGCAGGAGCCGGAACCGTCAGGTCGGATCCGCGGTCGGGAGACAAGGGCGAGCCGACGCCTGCCTCGATGAAACGCCTCGTCAAAGCGCTCCCCTGCCGGTGGTCCGGAGGAGTGATGGGAGACTGGCGGGTATGGATATCCGCCGCAGGAACAACGTCACCGTCACCGGCCGGGCGGAGGGGCCGGTCCTTCTGCTGGCGCACGGGTTCGGCTGCGACCAGAACATGTGGCGACTGGTGCTCCCCGCCCTGGCCCCGGAGTACCGGGTGGTGCTCTTCGACTACGTAGGCTCGGGCCGGGCGGACGCCGCGTCGTGGGACGAGCGGCGCTACAGCTCGCTGGAGGGCTACGCGCTGGACGTGCTGGAGATCTGCGAGGAGCTCGACCTGCGGGATGTGACCTTCGTAGGCCATTCGGTCAGTGCGATGGTCGGGGTGCTCGCCGCGGCGAAGGCGCCGCAGCGGTTCTCCCGCCTGGTGATGGTGGCCCCCTCGCCCCGCTACATCGACGACGAGGGGTACCGGGGCGGGTTCGGCGCCGACGACATCGACGAGCTGCTGGAGTCCCTGGAGTCGAACTACCTCGGCTGGTCGGCCGCGATGGCCCCGGCCATCATGGGGAACGAGGACCGGCCGGAACTGGGTGAGGAGCTGACCGCCTCGTTCTGCGCGACCGACCCGGACATGGCGCGGGTTTTCGCCCGCACGACGTTCCTGTCCGACAGCCGGGAGGATCTGAAGACGGTCGCGGTGCCGACGCTGGTTCTGGAGTGCGAGCAGGACGTGATAGCCCCCCGCGAGGTCGGCGCCTTCGTCCACGCCTCGATCCCCGGGAGCCTTCTGGTGACGCTGCCGGCTACCGGGCACTGCCCGCAGCTGAGCGCACCCGGGGCCACCGCCGCGGCGATCACCGGCTTCCTCGGGACGACCGGATGATGTGCCGTACCGCCCAGGACCCGGACGGGGAGCCCGACGTGGACCTCGCGGACGCGGCGTTCACCTCCATGTTGGAGGACAGCGCGGAGGAACTGTACGAACAGGCTCCGTGCGGGTACCTGTCGACGTTGATGGACGGCACCATCGCGAAGATCAACCACACGCTGCTGGAGTGGCTCGGTCTGGAGCGGGCCCGGGTCGTGGGGCGGATGCGGTTCGCCGACCTGCTGACGGTGGGCGGCAAGCTGTACCACGAGACGCACTTCGCCCCGACGCTGCAGCTGGAGGGCGAGGTCAGCGGTGTCGCCCTGGACATCAAGGCTGTCGGTGGGCAGCGGATGCCGGTGCTGGTCACGTCGAGGGTGAAGACCAGCCAGAGCGGTGAGCCCATGCTGATCCGCACCAGCGTCTTCGACGCCCGCGACCGCCGTGCGTACGAGATGGAGCTGCTGCGCGGCCGCCGTGCGGCCGAGGAAGCCCGCCGACAGGCCGAGGCCGACCGCGACCGTCTCCAGGAAGCCCTCGCCGTCCTCCAGCAGAGCCTGCTGCCGGCCCAGCTGCCCGCCATCCCGGGCCTGGAGGCCGCGGCCCACTACCACACCGCCTCCCGGGACCTGCTCGGCGGAGACTTCTACGACCTGTTCCCCCTCGGTACCGGCCGGTGGGCGTTCTTCCTCGGTGACGTGTGCGGCAAGGGGCCCCAAGCCGCGGCGGTCACCTCGCTGACCCGGTACACCCTGCGCGCGGCCGCCCTGCACGACCCCGACCCGATCACCGTCCTGACGACCCTGAACACCGTGCTGCACCAGCGGTACACGAGCGGCGACACCCGCTACTGCACCGCCATCTTCGGCACCCTGCACCCCGGCGACGGTCACGTAGACGTCCACCTGGCCTCCGGCGGACATCCGTCGGCACTCATCCAGCGCGCGGACGGAAGCGCCGACTACCTGCCCACCCCCGGAGGCATGCTCGTCGGCGTCCTGCCGGACGTCCAGTTCGCCTCCGCGCACACCCGGCTGTCCTCCGGCGACACCATGCTGCTCTACACCGACGGCCTCACCGAAGCCCGCACCGGGCCCAAGCGGGAGCTGTACGGCGAGGACGCCCTGCGCGCCTCCGTCGTCGGCCGGCCCCCGGCCGGCCCGCAGGCACTGATCAGTGCCCTGACCGAGCTGATCGCCGGATTCGGCGACGGACTCGACGACGACACCGCACTGCTCGCCCTCGGCGTGCCCTCCGCGCGCCCCGCGTCCCTTCCCACCCCCGCGAGCGAGACCTGAGATGAGCCCGCTGACGATCACCGCCCTCGACGCGTCCACCGGTCCCGTACTGGAGATCACCGGGGACCTCGACTACGCGACGGCGCCGCAACTCCGCCAGGCCGTGGGTCATCTGACTCTTGTCGGCGGCCAGTTGCTGGTCCTTGACCTCGGTGGCCTGGAGTTCTGCGACTCCAGCGGCATCACGGCTCTGCTGGCCAGCCGGAACCTGGCCATCGAACAGCGGGTCGACATCGCTCTGGCCGCGGTCCCCGCCAACACCGCCCGGATCCTGGCCGTGGTCGGCCTGGACCGGGTCTTCACCATCCACCCGGACACCGCGACGGCCACGGCGCCCCGCTCCGAGTCGCTCTGAGCCGTCCTCGACAACCATGGGCTCCCGGCCATGGGCTCCCGCCCCTGGCCGGGCGGTGAACTTGCGTACGCGATTACGTAGTTCTACTGATGCTTCCGGAAGCCGGCGTTGGAAGACTCGCCCCACCGGCTTCCTGGCGGAGCCGTGGTGTCACGTCGGGCAGCCCGCTGCCTCCTGGGCGACCGTCGCCGACGGTTCGACGGGTGACGAGCACTGTCCAGCGACACGAACCCGACAGAACATGGGAGAGTCCTCCGTTGGTTTCCAAGCTTCGAGTCCTTCTGGGCATGCTCGTTCTCCTGGCGCTGGCCATCGGCGCCATCGTCCTGCTGGCGGCCGTGAAGGCCGGTGCCATGTGGTTCACGGTCGTTCCCCTCGGCATCCTCTTCATCGGCTCGTCCGTCATCCGGTCGCTCGGGTGGTTCTCGAAGGAGCGGTGACGGAGGTCGGCGGCACGCACGGCGGCTCATCGGCACACGCGAAACCCCCCGTCCCAGCCCCGCGTTCCCGGATCGGGATCGATCCGGAGGACGGGAAGGACGAGGGGCGGGGCGGAACCGTCGGTCAGCCGAAGGCCTTGACCGCCTGGTAGTAGGTCCATGCCGTGCTGTTGCAGGCAGTCTTCGTGGCTCCGCCGTAGTTGAGACAGACGCGCTTGAGGTCCTCGTACAAGGCGCTGTCCAGACGGGACTTGTTGGCGCTGAAGGAGCCCGCGGCCTTGTAGTTGCGGTAGCCGAAGTCGTGCCGGGCGCACGACATCGAGAAGGGGAAGCCGAAGGGGTTGTCCGGCGAGGTGGAGCAGTAGTCGGTCGACCAGTCGAAGGCGTAGGCGGACCAGGCGCCTTGGTTGTTCCGGGCGGCGGCCCAGAGGTTGTAGCTCGAGGCGCTGGTCTGCGTCCAACTGGAAAGCACCTGGGGTTTGTCGGCCGGGGCGGCCGTGGCGACCGTGGCGGTGCCGACGGTGGTGAGCAGGGCGAGGGCCGAAGCGGACAGGCCGACGGAGAGCCTTTGGCGCATCCCATACCTCCATGAGGCTGCGCCCCGCTTGATGGGGCGCAGGTACATGACAAAATGATTGACGGGGCGACAGCGTTTGTACAGCCCCTGGCAGGTGGGTCTTCGCGTCGCGCGGGCGGCGCGAGCGGCCGGGGGGAGCCGTGACCCCGCCTCATGCCATCGCGGGCCCGTGCCCACGGGGGGCCGGCAGCGCTCAGCGGAACGCAGCGCACCCAGCACGGCTTGGATGCGGGCGTCCTGGGTCGACCCCACTTCTATGGCCAGCTCTTAGAAGCCGAAGCCGAAGCCGAAGCCGAAGCCGAAGCCGAAGCCGAAGCCGAAGCCGAAGCCCAAGCCGAAGCCGCGGGCCAGTTGGCCGGGTCCCGGAAGGAGGCAGGACTCGTCATGGCGTGATCATGCCGCACGGCGCTCCCTCGGTACCGTCCGCACCGGCGGCACCGGCGGCACCGCGGCACCGCCGGCCGGCACCGTGACCGGGTCGGCCGATAGTGTCGGCCCATGTCAAGTCCTGGAGACGTGCCGCCGGAGATCCTGAACAGGCTGCGGTCGATCTGCCGCCGGCTGCCCGAGTCGTACGAGGAACCAGCCTGGATCGGGGTGCGCTGGCGGATCCGCCGACGGACGTTCGCCCACGTCTACGCGCCGGAAGTGGAACGCTCCCCGGTCTACGCCTCGTATGCGACCGCGGAGCGGGAACCGGTCGTGATGACGTTCCGGGCACCCGCCGACGAGTTGCTCGGCCTGACCGCCACGGGGTCCCCGTTCTTCCGTGCCGAGTGGGGGCACAACGCTGTCGTCGCCGTCCTCGGTGACCACACCGACTGGACCGAGCTCTCCGAAGTGATCACCGACAGTTATCGCGAGATGGCTCCGAAGTTCCTCGCCGCCCGGCTTCCGCTCCAGCCGCCGCCCAGCTGACGGGCGGGCCACCGCGCGGCGCACAGCCCGACTGGTCGTGACGCTTCCGACGACCCGCGCTCAGGCCGTCGGGGGCGGGGGTGCGGAAGGCGGATCCGCCTCCGCGGTCCGCGGTCGCACTCCGGACCGTACTGCGAACGGAGCCGACGCCGACGACGCATGCCGAGCGCCACCCCTACGGCGATCAGCGAAATCATCACCACAGCGGGTATGGCGCGGGCCGGAACCGTTCCTGCTGGCACCGGGCTCGCCCCTTCGGGGGTCGTCCGTAGGCACGACGACAGCGGGCGGTGAGCGGGGGCGTCGCCCCGCTCGGGAACGTTCTCGCGGGGGCGTCGCCCCTTTCGGGAACGTTCCCGCTCGTCCGGACGCCGGTCCCCGGCGGTGCGCGGGACGAGGCGGAGGACACGTCCTCGCATGAGGTGCGCCGGCACGGGCAGGCGGACCGACGTACGGGAGCGGATCACTCCGAAAGGACAGCGACGTGCCCCAGGGCCAGCTCAAGAACATCTTCGTCGTCGGACTCGACGACGCCAACCTGCCGACTCTGCAAGCGGTCCCGGACGCGGACTCCTACCGCTTCCACCGTCTGCTCACCATCGAGGAACTCCAGGAAGGGGAGGTCTCCGTGAACCACCTCCTCGACAGAGCCCGGTCCGTCCTGGACGCCCACGACGGAAGCATCGACGCGATCGTCGGCTACTGGGACTTCCCCGTCAGCACCCTCGTTCCGATACTCGGCGAGGAGTACGGCACCCGCACCACGAGCCTGGAGTCCGTGGTCAAGTGCGAGCACAAGTACTGGAGCCGCCTGGAGCAGCGGAAGGCCGTCGACGCGTACCCGCGGTTCGGCCGCGTCGACCTGGGCACCGACGATCCGCGGCCGCCCGACGGCGTGTCCTTCCCCATGTGGCTCAAGCCCGCCCTCGCCTACTCCTCGGAGCTCGCCTTCGGCGTCAAGGACGAGGCCGAGTTCCGGGCCGCGGTGCAGGAGATACGCGCCGGCATCGGCCGCGTCGGGCGGCCCTTCGAGACCGTCCTCGATCTGCTGGACCTGCCGGAGGAGATGCGCGGGGTCGGCGGGGAAGTCTGCCTGGCCGAGGACGCCATGACCGGTATCCAGGTGGCCGTCGAGGGATACGTCTACCAGGGCCGGCCGACGGTCTACGGCGTGCTGGACTCGATCGACTACCCCGACTCACCGTGCTTCCTGAGGCACCAGTACCCCAGCACCCTTCCGCCCGACGTGATCCGCGTACTGCACGAAGTCAGCGAGCGGACCATGTCGCAGATCGGCTTCGACTCGGCGACCTTCAGCATCGAGTACTTCTACGATCCTCATACCGGCGACGTCAGCCTGCTGGAGATCAACCCCCGCCACTCGCAGGCGCATGCGGAGCTCTTCCTGTACGTCGACGGCGCCCCCAACCACAGCCGGATGATCAGCCTGGCGCTCGACCGCGACCCGGCGCTCCCCAGCGGCCGCGGGAAGTACGCCATGGCAGCCAAGTGGTACTACCGCTGGTTCGCCGACGGAACCGTGCACGGGATACCGAGCCCCGAGCGGATCGCCGCCATCGAGCGGGAGATCCCCGGCGTCCGGATCGACATCGTCCCCGAGGAGGGGCAGCAGCTCTCCACTGTCTCCCAGCAGGACAGCTACAGCTACGAGGTCGCCCACATCTTCACCGGCGGCGACGACGAGGCGGACCTCCGCCGCAAGTTCGACCGCGCGGTGGCGGCTCTCGGCCTCACCTTCGGCTGACCGGCCACGGTCCGTCGGCCGAGCCGCCCACGATGCCAGACTCACCGACCACTCAGGAGGTCGCTCCCCCATGCGATACGTGGACCAACTCCCCTGCGCGATCAAGGAGGAGAAGCACGTCACGATCCCGATGGCCGACGGAGCCCGGCTCTCGGCGCGGATCTGGCGCCCGACCTCGTCCGACACCGAACCCGTCCCCGCGGTCCTGGAGTACATCCCGTACCGGAAGAACGACCTCACCTCCACCCGCGACGCCATCCACCACCCCTACATCGCCGGACACGGCTATGCCTGCGTCCGGGTCGACATCCGTGGCACCGGAGAATCCGACGGCGTCCTCCTCGACGAGTACCTCGAACAGGAGCAGGCCGACGCCGAGGCGGTCCTGGCCTGGCTGGCGGAACAGCCCTGGTGCGACGGCAACACGGGAATGATGGGCATCTCCTGGGGCGCCTTCGCCGCCCTCCAGGTGGCGGCCCGCCGACCGCCGAGCCTGCGCGCGATCTGTGTCTCCTCGTTCACCGACGACCGGTACGCGGACGACATGCACTACCTGGGCGGCGCCATGCTCTCCGACAACCTCGCCGAGGCCGGGACCATGTTCGCCTACGCCACCTGCCCGCCCGACCCGGCTGTGGTCGGCGACCGTTGGCGCGAGATGTGGGGCGACCGCCTAGAGGCGGCACGCCCGTGGGTACTGGAATGGTTGCGTCACCCGCAGCGCGACGACTACTGGCGCCACGCCAGCCTGAGCGAGGACTACAGCGCCCTGCGGTGCCCGGTACTCGCCTCCAGCGGCTGGGCCGACGGCTACTCCAACGCCGTGACGCGCCTGCTCAAGCACGTCGACGTGCCGCGCAAGGGCCTGATCGGCCCGTGGTCGCACAAGCTTCCACACCTCGGTGAACCCGGCCCCGCCATCGGATACCTCCAAGAGGTGGTGCGGTGGTGGGACCACTGGCTCAAGGGCGTCGACAACGGCGTGATGGACGGACCCATGTTGCGAACCTGGATGCAGGAGAGCGTCCCGCCCTCCACCTCGTACGAGGAGCGGCCGGGCAGGTGGATCGGCGAGCCTTCCTGGCCCTCCCCGAACGTGACCGAGACCGTACTGCTCCTTCGGGGCGGCGGGCTCCGGATGCCCGGGACGCCCGGTCCGGACGACGGCCCCCCGGTCGCGGATCACGCACACACGGTCCAGTCCCCGCTCTCCGTCGGCCAGTTCGCCGGCAAGTGGGCGTCGTACAACGCCCCGCCGGACCTTCCGTACGACCAGCGCGAGGAGGACGGCGGCTCGCTCGTCTTCCAGACCGAGCCTCTGGCCGAGCGCATCGAGATCCTCGGCGCACCCGCCGTCGTCGTCGAGCTGTCCGCCGACGCTCCCGTTGCGCAGCTGAACGTCCGTCTCTCCGACGTCGCACCGGACGGCCGATCGACCCGGGTGACCTACGGCGTGCTCAATCTCGTACACCGCGACAATGAGGCCGCCCCAGACGTCCTGAGCCCCGGCCGGCGCTATACGGTCAGGGTGCCGCTCCACGGAGTCGCCCAGGCGTTCCCGCCCGGTCACCGCATCCGGCTGTCGCTGTCCACGTCGTACTGGCCGCTCGTCTGGCCCGCCCCCGAACCGGTGCTGCTCACCGTGTACGAGAGCGGCAGCTCCCTCACCCTGCCGGTCCGCACCGCCGACGAGGCGTCCGACGCGGAACTGCGCCCCTTCGGCGAACCGGAGGGCTGCGCGCCGCCGGTCGTCACGCGGCTGAGCGAACCGGAACAGGCCTGGACGGTCTCGCGCGACCTGGTGAACTACCGGTCGGTGCTCGACATCGTCAAGGATCAGGGGGTCCAGCGGTACGAGGACGCGGGCATCGACGTGGGGCTGAGGGCCTGCGAGCAGTACAGCTGGATCGCCGAGGACTTCGGCTCGGTGCGCGGAGAGTCGGCCTGGACCATGACCTTCGCCCGGCCGGACTGGGACGTACGGGTCGAGACCCGCACCGTCCTCACGTCGGACGCCGACACGTTCCACGTCGACGCGACCCTGGACGGCTACGAGGGAGGGCGCCGGGTGTTCTCGCGGACCTGGAACGAACACGTCCCACGCACCCACGTCTAGGCTGTTTCGTTTGGATCTTGCGGGGCTTGTCATACTTCCCGAGTGGAGATGCAAGCCGAGGAGGCAGCGCGGCAGTGGCTGGCTGATCAGGGCGTCAGCCAGGTGTGCGACGGGTGGGTGAGCGACGAGAAGCCAGACGCGTTGCTCACCGCCAACCAGTTAGCGCACTCTTGGGCCGGTGATGTGTTTGCCGAAGACCTGGACGCGGCCGACCAGCTGCGGCTGGCTTTCGGGCTGCTGGACCTCCTCGACGAGTACTGGGTCACGTGCGAGATCCGGTTCGCGAACGAGGATGAGGAAGGTCCCCTGCCGACCGACGTGTTGTGGGACGGCTACCGTCAGCGGCTGGAGGCGGACCGGGACGTCGAGGCCGTCACCTACTCGCTGTGGGTGGACTGGTTCGAGGACCACACCACGTCCGCGACGGCCTTCGCCGAGACCCTCGGCAATGACATCGACCGCGTGGTCGCCGAGGCATCGGAAGCCCTGCTCCGCCGAGCCCGCCGGGTCCTGGAGTGCTCGGGCCCGGTGCGCTGGACGGTGAAGGAACCGATATACCGCACCGCCATGCGGCTGCCCGCCTTGCACACGGCCGTTTTCCGCGGCCTCCTGGCAAGCTTCCACGACGTCTACGGCGATCTGGAACCGGCTGCCGCACTGGACCTGCTCGACCTGCTGGACCTCCCCGCGGACACCCGGCACCTTGCCGAACTGCACCACGTACTCGCCGCGGGGCACAAAAACCACTACCGCAGTCCCGGCGCCTGGGACGATGCGCTTCGCTCCGGCCCCTGAGTCGATGGCCTGGCGGACCAAAGAAAGATGCCCGCGATGTGGAGTCCGGTCAGGTAGATGGCCGCGGTCTTCTCGTAGCGGGTGGCGATGCCCCGCCACTGTTTCAAGCGGTTGATGCAGCGCTTGACGGTGTTGCGCTGCTTGTACGCCTCGCGGTCGAAGGCAGGTGGCCTGCCGCCACGGCTTCCGCGCCGCAGCCGGTGGCCGCGTTGATCGGCCGGAACGGGGATGACCGCCCGGATCCCACGCTTGCGCAGGTGCTCGCGGATCGCGCGGGAGGAGTACGCCTTGTCGGCCAGGACCACGTCCGGCCTGGTACGGGGACGGCCTCGCCGACGAGGGACGCGGAGGCGGGCCATGACGTGAGCAAAGGCGGGCGCGTCACCGGCCTGCCCAGCGGTAAGCACGAAGGCCAGCGGCCGGCAGTGGGCGTCGGAGGCCAAGTGGATCTTCGTGGTCAGCCCGCCGCGGGATCTGCCGATGGCGTGGTCCGCAGGTTCGCCGGTCGGAGCCCCTTTTTGCGGGCTCCGGCCGCGTGCTGGTGGGCACGCACGACGGTCGAGTCGACCGAGACGACCCAGTTGAGTTCCTTCTCAGCGTCGGCCTGCGCGATGAGCGCGGTGAACACCCGCTCCCAGGTGCCGTCGACGGCCCACATCCGCAACCGGTTGTAGACGCCTCGCCAGTTTCCGTACTTCTCGGGAAGGTGGACCCACTGCGATCCGGTCTGAAACTTCCAGGCGATCGCATCGATCACCTCACGGTGATCCTGCCACCGGCCACCCCGTCGCGGCGTCCGATCCGGGAGCAACGGCTCGATCCGCGCCCACTGCGCGTCAGTCAACGGCACGACCAGACCAACGAGTCGACGACCGGGATGAAACGGCCGTACCACCTCGTCTCATACGAGCTACTGCCCTGTCGCCCCGGGCCGGTAGTTCGGATTTGCCTGGTAGCCGCCCGAGAGCCGGCCGCGAGCGTCTACCTGCCAAGCCGCGATGATGGCCTCAGGGGGCACAGCCCCGTTCGGATCATCGACCATGTTCCCGTCGATCTCGTATACCCAGCCCCCTGGGTTTGCCTTGGCCTCGGCAACCAGCTCGGGCGGAGGCATCCGCTGCCCACTGCGCTTCCTTCGGAAGATTCCCATGTCTCACGCCTCCCCAGTCCTGAGGGGCGATGTTACGCAGCTCTGGATGATCCAAAAGAGGTGCCCTAGGGGTACTTGTGGGATGCACGGCACCAGACACCGCTTCCTGAGCCTGCCTGAGACGACGTAGTCGTGTCGGCCCGACGGGCCCGTACGGGCGCAGGACGGCGGGCAGGACGGCTGGCAGGGCGGCCTGCTGAGGAGGGGCGATGTCGGTGTACCCGCGCAGGTGGTCCGCGTGGACGCGGTCCGCCAGATGCCTCTCGACCACCGTGACCGCCGAGGGGCGTCGAGGTTGTCGTAGTACACGCCGTCGGGCGCGACCCCCACGTTGGCGACGGACCGATCGCCTTCCACATGCGTGCACCCCCACGCCAGGTGCGGCCGGCCGTCACTGCTGGTGAGCCGTCGGCCCTCCAGGTCTGCTGCCCATGCCTCACGAAGCCGAGCAGATGTGCCCGGCCCGAGCCCGCCGAGAGCCCCGACTCGTACCGACGGCCCCAGGGGCGCGGGGCGTGCCTGGCCGCAGCGCGTGGGGTGGAACAGGGGAGTGGGGGCGGCCTCGGCGATCGCGGCGGCGAGTCGTCGGCTACGACGGCGAGTTCGGCGCCCGGTTCGTCCACGCCGGGGGAGTCCCCGGCGGATCCCGCGGACCTGGCGCAGCGGCTTCTGGGCACTCTGCGCGAGCCGCTCGGCCAACGCGTGCCGCGTCCAAGGTCCATCCACCCCTCCATCCACCCCGCCGTCGGCGCCCCGTACGCCGTGCCCTCCCGGTGATTCGGGTCCTGCTGGGGCTGCGCCATGTCTCGTCCTGGGATGAAGGACGATCGGTGTGGGAGCGGTCGCGTTCGGGTTCCCCACACAAGCTCACCCACGTGTATACGAGGGGCACCGGAGCGGCAGCCCACGTGAGCGTCGCAGCCGCCTTCTCCGACCGCGACGCCGACTGGCCCGCACGGCAGCACGGCCGCCCCCGAGAGCCGCGCGCCACCCCTCCGCGAGGAAGTCGCCGGTCGCCCGCGCCGGTCAGCCCTGGACGCCGGCCAGTCGTGGAATTCAGGGGATCGTGGAGACTGGAGAGGTGGCGGAAAGCGAGAGGGAGACGGTCCGGCGCCTGGAGCAGACGATCCTGGGGCTCCTGCAGCGCCGTGCTCCCGGCGCGTCGATCTGTCCTTCGGACGCGGCACGCGCCGCCTACGAAGAGGACGACGACGGCTGGCGCGCCCTGATGGAGCCTGCCCGCCTCGCGGCCCGCCACCTGGTCGACGGGGGAGAGGTGGAGATCACCCAGCACGGCCGGCCCGTCGCACCAGGCGAGACCCGAGGCCCGATCCGTATCCGACGGGCCCGATGACCGAGTACACCAGATCGCGTTCGGACCGACCTGTTCCCGAGCGTCCCACGGTGGCTCCGGCACGCGGTGTCTGCTCAAACCGTTCGGTCGCCCGTGTGGCGGCCGAGATGGGCATCTCCCGGGCCACGGCCCACAAGTGGATCCGCCGGTGGCGGGCCGGCCTGCACGACCGGTCGAGCCGGCCTCTCACGACGCCCCACCGGACCCCGGCCGTGGTGGAAGACCGCGTCTGTGACCTGCGACGGACCCGCAAACTCGGCCCCGCCCGGATCAGTCCGATCCTGGGCCTTCCCGCCTCGACCGTCCACCGGATCCTGACCCGCCACCGGCCCAATCGCCTGGCCTGGCTCGACCGACCGACCGGCACCGTGATCCGCCGCTACGAACGCGACCGTCCCGGCGAGCTGGTCCACGTCGACGTGAAGAGACTCGGCCGGATCCCCGACGGCGGCGGGCACCGCTTGCGGGACCGCGACGCGGGCCGCCCGGTCCGCGGCATGGGCTTCGACTACGTCCACTCCGCGGTCGACGACCACAGCCGGCTGGCCTACAGCGAGATCCACCCGGATGCGAAGGTCGCGACCTGCGCGGCCTTCCTCATCCGCGCCGCAGCATTCCTCCACAGCCAGGGCGTCGACCGCATCGACCGCATCGAACGCGTCCTCACGGACAATGCCTGGGCCTACGGCAAGGGCCTGGCCTGGAAGAACGTCCTGGGCGGCCTCGGCGCGACCGGCAAGCTCATCCGGCCCTACCGGCCGCAGACCAACGGCAAGAGAGCTCGGGAATCCGGAGCACCAGTGAGGAGTGAGCACAGGAGAAGAGGGCAGGCGGTCGGTGCGCCGTGCTCGCCGATTTGAGAGGCCTCCTATGCCCTGCGTGTCCAGCCTGATCGCTGTGCGTCTCGATACGGGCGAGAGGGCGGTGCCCCTCTTCGCTCGATTCGCCTACTCCGCGGACCGTCCATATGCGGTGCAGGCGGACTTCCTCGACGGACTGGCCGTCCTGGCCTCCTGGCAGTTCGACCGGACGATGCTTGCCGACGGGCTGCGTCGGCCCGTAGGCGAGGGCGACGTCACGTTCCGCCCTCATCGGGGGGCCGGCGGTCACGAAGTCCGCATCGGGTTGGGCAGCCCCCCTGACACCCGGGAGGGACATGCGGTTCTCTTTGCCGAGGCCAGAGCGCTCAAGGGATTCCTGCGTCAGACGTACGACGTTGTCGGCGAAGGCGAGGAGTCCATGGATCTCGACGAGCTGCTCGACGAGATCCTGGCCCGCTGAAGCAAGGAGCGTGTCGACCATGGCGAACGACCTGTGGGGCTTCAACCCGTCGTGCGGAGACCTGAGCGACGTCGATCTGACCGGATGGCGGGTCGAAGCCGCTGACGGGCGGGTCGGCGTAGTGGACGCGTACTCCGATGCGACCGGCGAGGCGTTCCTCGTCGTGGAGGCCGACGGATGGATCTTCGGAAAGGTCATGATTCCGGCCGGCGCGGTGACGCACCTCGACCCTGCCGGACGCACGCTCGGGCTCGACCTGAGCCGGGGGCAGATCGAAGACGCCCCGCAGTACCTGCCCGACCAGCACCGTGCAGACCCGGAGTACCGCGCGGAGATCGCCGAGTACTACTGGAAAACCGGGCCTTGCTAGGCAACGTCCTCAAATGATCACCGCTGGGGGATCGCGGCATCGCGATACCTCACCATGAACTGCCCGATGCCGAGTGGGAGTTCGTCCGACCTCGCGCCCCTGATGTGGGCGTGACAGTCGACGACAGGACTCAGTGCCGCATCAGGAAAAGTCTGCCCTGTTGTGACGTGCCGTCCGGGTGCTGCCGTCACCACTACCGGACGCCCGCGTCACGCACCGAAGTGCGTCGGGTCGGCTGCCAGCTTGGTCGCGATGAGGTTCGGGTACGCGCCCGTGGTGCGGTCGCACCCGTCCCGGTCAGGATGCCGAGCGCCGGAAAGGGGTCGCCGACGACATACGGGCGTCCGTGTGCTTCGGTCCGCGCTCCAGCTGGCCCCGTGCGGGTGGTGGACACCTGGCCCGACAGGTTCCGTCCGAGGGTCCTCACGGGCCTCGCCGTAAGGGCGAGTCCTGGCCCGGGCGTCCTTCGTCTCCCCGGGCTGCGACGGCCGACGAAGTCCGGACCATTTCCGCGGTCCTCGTGTCACTGACAGGTATGTAACGCCTGCTACATTAATCTTCGTGATGAACGAGCAGGCTGTCCGGTGGCTGATCCTGGTGATCAAGCTCCCCGCTGAACCGTCCCGGCACCGCGTCGCAGTGTGGCGGGAGCTGCGCAGGATCGGCGCCCTCTCGCTGGGTCAGGGCATCTGGGCGGTGCCGGAGGTGCCCGTCTTCACCGGGGGAGTACAGCGCGCCCTCGAACTCACCGAGTCCGCCGGCGGCCAGGCCGTGGCGCTGCAGGCATCCGGCCGCTCCGAGCAGGACGCGGCCCGTCTCCGGGACATGTTCACCGCCGCCCGCTCCGCCGACTGGACCGAGTTCCTCGCCGACTGCGGCAAGTTCGAGGAGGAGATCGCCAAAGAGATCCGGATCGGCAAGTTCACCCTGGCCGAGCTGGAAGAAGAGGAGCAGTCCCTGGAGAGGCTGCGCCGCTGGCACCGCGACCTGACCGCCCGGGACGTCTTCGGCGCCCCCGAGGCTGCTGAGGCCGCCGCACGGCTCAAACACTGCACCGCCGTCTGCGAGCACTACTCCGAGCGCGTCTTCTCCGCCCTGCACTCCACCGACGAGGCCGCATCGTGACCCCAGAGCCCATAGGCCCGGCCGCACCGGGAGCGGCCATGTGGCCCTTGTACGCCGCCGGGTTCACCACCGCTTTCGGCGCCCACGGCATCGCCGCCAACCTGGGCGGCTTCTCCGAGGACGCCGTCACCTCCCTCCTCGTCCTGGGCGGACTACTCGCCCTGTACGACGGCGCCGAGGTCCTCCTCAAGCCCGTTTTCGGCTCGCTCGCCGACCGTATCGGCGGCAAACCGGTACTCCTGGGCGGACTCATCGCCTTCGCCGGGGCCTCCGCGCTGTACGCGGTCGCCGACAGCCCCGGTTGGCTGTGGGCCGCCCGCCTCGGCCAGGGCGCCGCGGCCTCCGCGTTCTCCCCCTCAGCCTCCACCCTGGTCGCCCGCCTCAACCCGGCCGCCAAGCGCGGACGGGCTTTCGGCTCCTACGGCTTCTACAAGTCCATCGGCTACACCCTCGGCCCCCTCCTGGGCGGCGTACTGGTGTGGGCAGGCGGCCTGCGCCTGCTGTTCACGGTCATGGCTCTGTGCGCGGCCGCCGTCGCCCTGTGGGCGGTTCTCGCCGTGCCCGCCGTACCGCCACTGCCCCGCCAGCGCCAGACCGTCGCCGACCTCGCCCGCCGTCTGGCCTACCGCTCCTTCCTCGCACCCACCGCCGCGCTCGCCGCAGCCACCGCCGCACTCTCCGTCGGAGTGGGCTTCCTGCCCGTCTCCGGAGCCGCAGCAGGCCTCGGTACCGTCGCCACCGGTGCCGCCGTCTCCGTCCTTGCCGCTACCGCCGCCATCGTCCAGCCCAAGGCGGGCCGCGCCCTCGACGCCGGTCGGCTGACCACCCGCACCGGACTGCTCACCGGACTGCTCATCACGGCTGCCGGACTCGCGGCTGCCGCGCTGCCCGGACTGGCCGGAGTTCTGCTCGCCTCCGCTCTCATCGGAACCGGCACCGGCCTGATCACCCCGCTCGGCTTCGCCGCACTTGCCGCTTCCACTCCCGAAGAGCGCATGGGCCAGACCATGGGATCGGCCGAACTGGGACGTGAACTCGGCGACGCCGGCGGCCCCCTCCTCGTCGCCGCTGTCGCCACCGTTTCCACCCTCAGCCTCGGCTACGCGGCCCTGGCCGGTTGCTGGCAGCAGGCCCCTTGCTGGCTCTGGCACTGGGCCCCCGCAAACGGCGAAGCAGCCCAGCAGCGCCATAGAACGGCTGAGCCACAGGCCAAGGCCCGGCCCCCCTCACGGAGCAGCAGGTCGTAGGCGCGGGGTGTTCTGCCGGGCACTTCTGGTGCGGCCCCTGCGCGGGCGCGAAGGCGTCGAAGGGGAAGAGAGGGGCGGGGTCCTGCCTGCGGGCATCCGCCAGGGCCTGGTGCAGGCATCCGACGATGGCCATGCCGAACTCTCCGGACGCCTCAGCCGTGCGGTGCCGCCGAGCCGGGCCGACTGCCGGTGGACGCTGGCCGCGCCGAGAGCCCCGGTGCCGTCGGGCGTCCGCGGTGGTTTCCTGTCCGTGATGACCAGGTAATGACCAGGACCTTCGCACAGCGGCTGCCAGCCACACGCGTACCCCCTGCGGCCGGTAGGCCACCAGCAGGTGCTGTACGTACACGGCTGCGACGGACCGGCTGGTCACATCGAGGCAGGCAGGAAGGCTGAGGGCCGGAATGCCGCCTTCGCGCCCGCCGTGCCCGGGCATCCGCCGCCTGCGCAGCCACCTCCGAACGACAGGCCCGTCAACGGCGCGACCGCGACGAACGCGACCGCCGCTGTGCCCCTTCCCGAGACCACGGCGATCCCGGCTTCTGCGGGTAGTCGTCTGTGCCGCCGAACGCCGGGCGGGCCCGCTTCCCATCTCAGGGCACCGACCACTTCTAGATTCGACGGAGGTCATGTCCTTGGCATGGATGAGTGCTTGGCGGGCACTCGCTGCTCGAGCACGACCTCACATTCCGCACTACAGGTATCGATGAAGGAGTCCTGTATGAACAACGACATGTGGAGCTACGTTCCGACCGCTGGTCACGGCCCGGACAGTGACCTCACGGGGTACAAGGTCGAGGCCGCCGATGGTCAGATCGGCAAGGTCGACAAGCATTCCGACGAGGTCGCCAACCAGTACATCGTCGTCGACACCGGCGTATGGATCTTCGGCAAGGAAGTTCTGCTGCCCGCCAGCACCGTGACGGCCATCGACAACGAGGAGCGGCGGATCCTCGTCTCGCTCACCAAGGAGCAGATCAAGAACGCGCCGGAGTTCGACAAGGAGAAGCACCTGGGCGACCCTGCCTATCGCGACCAGCTCGGCGGGTACTACGGCCCGGGCCACTGAGCCCCTTCGGAGCCGCGCCGACTCGGCAGGATGTGACCTTGCGCGGTGTCCAGTCGCACGCGTTGCACGGTGACTCGGTGGTGCCGCTGCTGCGGGCGGTTGCGAAAGCATTTGGGTCTGCTGAGCGTTGCTTGTAGGTCAAAGACGCGAGGTCATGAGCCCCAGCCGGACGGTCACCGTCGGCTGAGCTACGTGGCTCACGCGAGGAGGAGCTCGTTGCGGTTGTTCCGGTCATCGGCCGGGTCCGGGATTGCCACCCCCTCGTCGTCCGGCGGTCATCAATTCTCAGTAACTACCGCCAAGCGGCCGGAAGGGATTTCCGTGACCCGGACGTCGTCACCCGCACGGCCTCTCGAACAGGCCAGCCGCACCCCGCCCGGCGGCTGAGGCCCGATCAACCCGGGCAACTACGCGTCCACTGCAGCAGCGGCAACGACGAGGCTCAGCGGCCCGCCGACGTAAAGAGAGAACCAGGCGCGCGCATGGCGAGTGCTGGACATCATCGAGGCCACCCTCGTGGCGGCGGCCAAGCCTCGCGCAGGCAGCCCCCCAACGCGGGCTCGTCATCGCAGGGTAGTCGCCCCGGCCGCCCCGTCCCACAGGCCGTGCGATCACTGAGATCATCCAACCTCACGACGCGGGGCGTGAGCATCCATGCGCTGCTCCCGAGTCAGTATCCAGGCTCCCGAGCAGGTCGAACTTGCGTACGCAGACTCTCCACGCCACCCAGATCCCAGTTCGACACGCCCGGACAAGATGTATGGCCCGTTTGCCGGTTTCGGTGAGAGTGGTTCAGACAGGACCGAGGCTGCGGCAAAACTGCGGCTCAGGAAGTCTGCTCCCCGCACCCGTAGGGATGGTCGCCGGACAGGATCAACAAGGGCACCGTCAGCAACTGCGCCCCGCAGTCCAAGCGGTTCCGATTCTCCTGCGTAGCCGGCTGATCTCTCCGCCACCCCTCGGCCGGGTTACGTCAGGGTGAGGGGCACAGTGATGGTGAGGTGTCCGTCGCCGGTGGGCAGCGCGGGGGCAAGGGCGTTCATTCGAGCCGCGAGGTGACTGATCACCCGGCCGGTCAGTTCCTCGTCCCAGGCTGCTGTGCCTTCCGGTGGCAGGAGCTTTTCCTGCCTGGTCGGTGGGCTGTCACCGAGATAGCGCGCAGTGTCCAGGTTGACGACCCAGCAGGCCAGCGCGATCTTCACCTGCCCGGGCTCCGTTGCCCACTGCGCCTGTACGTGGGCGCACATGCTGAAGCCGTCCCCGCCGCAGCTGACCGTCGTGGAGAACCGTCTGCCACGTGGGTATCGCTGAACCAGCGTGAGTACGGCCGGTTCCACCACGGTCCGCGCCATCACTTCCGTATACACCGTCTGTCCCCCGTCGAGCCTGGCCGTCAGCATCCCAGACGGGGCCCGCGAGGAACAGGTCTGCCCCGGCACGGGCCGGCGGGCGGGCCGGACCGCGCCGCCGTGATCACTGCCCCGGCCCGGGGACGCCACCGATCCCCCGAGGAGTCAGTCGGCGACGCCCCTCTCGGGCTCATGGACCGCCCCTCACCCGGGGCGCGACCTTACCCCGGGTACGCCGCGAGGCCTCACCGGATGGGTCGTGAATACGCCGACGGCCGGTACGGCTCCACCGACCGACCGACCGACCGACCGACCGACCGACCGACCGACCGACCGACCGATCGAGCGAGCGCGCGCATCGGGCTTGCGGAGACCTTATTCCACAGCGAGCCGCCCAGCCTGTCCGCCAAGGCCACCGGTGGGTCGACGGGGAATTCAACGGGGAACGCGAGGGCACCCGCAGCTCCATGACGATCGGGGAAGTCCTGCTGCTACCTGACCAGTGTGCTCGGCGTGTCGTGGCCTCGTCGATGACACCGGTACCAAGACCACACGTATTGCTACGGCTTTCGCGGCGGGCGGGCGGCGGCCTCCGGGAAGGTTTCGCGGCCCGGCCGGCTCGACGGCGGCTGCCGGGACGCCCGCCGGCCTGTACCACTTCCAGGCCCGCCGTTTCGGCCCACATCTCCGCCGCTTCAACCAGCGGGCCCCCTCCGGCCAGGCGAACAGCCCTTGCCTCTACGCCGAGGGTGACCCCGTCAACCGCATCCACCTCAGCGGACAGTTGAGCTTTGGCAACATGTTCGACGGGCTCGCTCCGTGGGTGACGCCCTCGACGTCGTCGAATCGGGCGCGGTCTGGGGAACCGCGATGTGGCAGGGGCGGCGCAGGGCGCCGCCAAGCCTCTACGCCGACGTCGATTCGGAGCGGCCTGTGAGGCGGCCGTCGGGCCGTCGACCGGATTCCTGGCAACGGCGGGGTGCGCGGCCGCTGGCGCCAACACGGCCGGCCTGGGGGCCGTGGAGTGCGGCCCCCACCAGGTTGGGGGAGGAGAACCATGTCCGAAGAAGCCAGCGTCACCCATTCCCCGCACCCGTGGAGAAACTTCGTCCTCGCCTTCGAGGGCCTCTACACGGTCATGGCGGCCGTCATGACCGTGACCGGTGCGGCACCCGCAGCCGCGTTCGGCACCCCCGCGGGAGTTCTGACCTGTCCTGCGATCGGGATGGGAATCGTGCGCCGCAGAAGGACACAGGCCTCGTGAACCGGCTCGGATGCACGATGGCAACGCCGGCGGCGGGTCTCGGCAGCAGTCCCGCCGCCGTGGATGGGCACCGGTTCGTACGGGTGTGGGGTCAGGTTCCGCTGGCGTAGTGCGTACGGACCCACAGGGGCAGGGCGAACCAGCAGAGCAGGTACCAGAGGAGGACACCGGAGACCAGCCAGGGCACGTAGGGGTCGTGCGTGGCCACCCTCAGAACGAGGAACAACGCGGACGTGAGCGTCGCGAGGAGGAGCAGGATCCCCGCGAAGGTGAGGCGGGATGCCCAGACGACGGCTTCGGGCTTGACCTGCCGTCCGGAGACGATCCGGTGGACGGAGACGGGGCCTATCAGTGCGCCTGTGGCCAGCGAGCCGAGCACGACGGTGACGAGGTAGATCGTCTTGTCGGTCTGCTCCAGATCGTGGAAGAGCGGAGTGAACACCACTGTCAGGAGGAAGCCGAGAAGGATCTGGACGCCGGTCTGGGCGACCCGTATCTCCTGGAGAAGCTCCTGCCAGCGCCGGTCCGCGCGCTCTTCCCCGGTCTCGGCCCGCCCGTCCCCATCGGCGTCCCGCTCCGCCGCGGGGTCTCTGCGCTCCTTTGCGTGCTGCTCACCGTGCTCGCCGCGTTCCGGTTGTCCGCCGCGCTGTCGCTGCTCGGCCTGCCTGCCCTGCTGGCCCTCCGGCGCGGAGACGCCGTGTCGCTCGTCCATGAAGATCCTCCTCGGGAATGTGGACCAGGGGCGCACACACGCCGTGATCCCCGCTCCTCCGAGTCACGGGTGCACGACGCGGAGAGCAGCGCGTCGGGCCGGACGCCGTCGTGCCTCGGGGCACGTCAGGAGACCTCACCCCGGGCACCGTGCCGGGTGCCGGGCGGAGGAACGTGGATCGCGTGGCGGGCGGGCGCCCTCTCGCTCTGCGTCCGTGTGCCCCGGCGACGGGACCCCATGCACACCGCCCGCACGCCATCAACACGCGGCCTGCCGGAATCGGGGGCGCATCGGGCACATCGGGCACGCGGCCGGGAGCCCGGGACGTGCGGGGCGTCGTATGCGGCCCGGGTGCTGGGGTATCGGTCCGCATGATGAGGGGACGTCCTCCTCGGTCCGGCGTGGCAGCATGCGGCGATGCTCTTGGTGGACCGGGTGGACCGGGTGGACCGGGTGGACCGGGTGGGGCGGGTGGACCGGGTGGGGCGCTGTTGGCAGCGGCACGGTGCGAGACTGTCGCCGGATCCGTTGAAGGCTCCGGGTTCCGCAGCCCTGCTGGCTCAGGGCTCGCCCTCGTTCGCCGGGGCACCGCACCACGTCCGCCTGGTCACTGACACCCCCGACGCCGTCAACCCCTCCGGATCCCTCCTGAAGCGGCTGTCGGCCAAGCGGTTCGAGAAGAGCCTGCGTGTGGTGGTGAACTCGGTGGTCTTCCGCTCCTCCGGTCAGAACCTGACCACCGTCGGCACTTACGCCGAGATGACCTCCCGGCTGACCGAGCCCGTCCTCCTCGGCTTCGCCGCCCTCGCGGTCCGCGACCGAGTCAAACGCTGACCGCGCCCAGTATGCGCATGCTCACGTGCGCACACCACGAGCTGGTGAGCCGGGCCAGCTGACGGATTTTGACTTCCCGTGGGTCATGAAGGACGCGTCAGCCGGCTCTGCGAAGTACGGGGCCACGCCAGATAAGCCGGTTCTCTGAGTGGGGTGATACCGCTGGCGCAGACCGAGGATGGGCGCCACGGGGTGCTCCCCGCTCGCGCGGGGGATAGTCCCGCCATGCCGGATGTCGGCGCACAAGTGATGCGCTCTGCCGGGTACGGGTGGACGTGTCCGGCTTCGGTGTGTGGCCCGGGCAGCGCCGAGACTCCCGGTGGGGCGTGTGGTGGTGACCGGGGGAAGGCCCGGGTGGGGAGTTGACCCTGACAGTGTGTGAGGGCGTTGGCTGGCCCCACCACCCACCCCACCACCTCACCCCGCCCCGCCCCTCCAACTGCCCCGATGATCAGCCCGCCCGGGCGATCCGCCGGTGGTGATCACCTCTGTCTCTTAGAAGGGTTCCTTGTGCTCGGCTATATCGGATCCGGCCCGTACTGCTACACGAACTCGCTGTCCATGATGCTGGGTGGGGAGTCTCCCACCACGGCGGTCATCGAGACGTTGACCGGTTCACCGTTCGGCGCCCAGCTCATCGGCGGTTCCCTGCCCCTGTTCGATCCCTACGGCTGGGACCCCGAGACCGGCCTCGACGCGGCCATCGCATTGCTGGGCTGGACCTGTGAGCGCAGCGACGGCGGGACGCCGGCCGAGGCACTGGACCGGCTGCGGACCGCCTGCTCGCGCGGGCCGGTCCTGGTCGGGCCGGTGGACATGGGCCTGCTGCTGTACCAGCCCGGCACACCGAACGCCGACGGCGGTGACCACTACGTCGTGGTACTCGCCGCCGACCAGGACACCGTCGAACTCCACGACCCTCACGGCCACCCCTACGCGATGCTGCCCGCACAGGCTTTCCTCTCCGCATGGGAGGCGAGGGCGGTCAGTTACACCGATGCCCCGTTCGTCCTGCGGGCCGGCTTCGCGCGCCATGTTCGGATCACTCCCGCCGTCGCGCTGCGGCAGTCGCTTCCACAGGCCGAGCGGTGGCTGGCCGGCCGTGAGCTGCCCATGCCTCCCGGTTCGCTGGGCGGGACCGCCGCCGTCGAGGCGCTCGCCGACCTGGTCGCCCGGGGCACACCTCCCGGCATCCGCACGTTGCTCACCGCCTTCGGTGTCCGCGTAGGAGCACGGCGTCTGAACGACGCGGCGACGTGCCTGCAAGAGCTCGGGCTGTCGCACGCGGCCTCCATCGCGCAGCGCCAGGCCAGGATCCTGGGCGGCCTGCAGTATCCGCTGGTGCGCGGGGACGACGCGACCGCAGCGGCGCAACTGCGCCACCTCGCCCCCCTCTACGCGCAACTGCACACGGCGCTGGCCACGGCACTGGACAGCGTCACCTGATCGACGTGAGAAGTACACCCCTTGCCTGCGCACAGGAACCTCTTCCGGCTCCCCGGCCCCCGCGCCGTCCGTACCTGGACCCGTACCGCCGCGCGCCGTCTGGCCCGCGCGGCCGCCGACCACGGTGACGCGGAGGCCGGCCTGCGCGCCGAGTACGAGCGCTACGCCGTCGGCCCCGCCCGCCACAGCCCCGACCATGACCTCCCCGCCGGAGACGGTACGCGTACGCCCCCGACGAGATTCTGCCGCGTGACGTCTCAGGCGGTGGGGTCCCAGAGCCCGGCGGCCTCTCCGCGGGCGAGGTGCTCGGCGTAGACACCGGCTTTCCAGGCGATGAGGGACCGGCACTCTTCCAGCGCCTGGATCTGCGCGTCGACGCGTTGGCGGTGCGTGTCCAGCAGGTCCAGGCGTTGGGTCTCGTTGCCGGGACCCTGCCGCACCAGTTCGGCGAACCGCTTGAGGTCGGCGAGCGGCATACCGGAGGCCCGGAGCCTGACGCAGATCAACAGCCAGTCCACGTCGGACGCGGTGTACTGCCGCCGGCCTCCAGGCGTGCGGCGGACCGGTCCGGCCAGCAGGGCCTCACGCTCGTAGAAGCGCAGGGCGTGCACGCTGAGTCCGGTCCGCGCGGCGACTTCGCCGATGCTCAGCAAATCCCCATGAGTCCCAGCGGATCTCATGCCACCCGTACCACCCGTACCACCCATGCCACCCGTGTCGCACAGTCGAGGACTTGATCTAGACCGTTCTCTAGATCGTAGCGTCAGCGGCATGACCTCTCCCGATCAGCATCCGCTCGGCTCTCCCTTCTCCGCCACCACCACCGCCGAAGACGTCATGGCCGGTCACCGCCTCTGCGGCAAGACGGCCCTGGTGACCGGGGGTTACTCCGGACTCGGGCTGGAGACCACCCGACGTCTGGCGGCCGCCGGCGCCCGCGTCATCGTCCCCGCCCGCCGCCCTGACACGGCTCGCACGGTCCTTCAGGACGTGGAAGGGGCCGAAGTCCTCGCCATGGACCTGACCGACCTCCACAGCGTGCGCGCCGCTGTTGCACAGATCAGCCACCGGATCGACCGCCTCGACATCCTGATGGCCGTCGCGGGCGTCATGGCCACCCCGGAGCGGCGCGTAGGGCCCGGCTGGGAAAGCCAGCTGGCTGCCAACCACTTCGGCCACTTCGTACTCACCTGCGAGCTGTACTTGCTGCTGGCCGCTGCGGACGGCGCGCGTGTCGTCGTCAACAGCTCCGCCGGGCACGTCCTGAGCGACATCCGCTGGCAGGACCCGCACTTGCGGACCGGCTACGACAAGTGGCTGGCCTACGGGCAGGCCAAGACCGCCAACTCCCTGTTCGCCGTCCACCTCGACACCCTCGGACGCCACGACGGCGTACGAGCCTTCGCCCTCCACCCCGGAAAGATCATCACCGGGCTCCAACGGGAGATGAGCCTGCGGGAACAGATCGACCGCGGGTGGGTGGACGAGCACGGCAACGTCATCGGCGCCGGGTTCAAGACCCCCTCCCAGGGCGCCGCCACGGGCCTCTGGGCGGCTACCTCGCCCCTCCTCGGCACACGTGGAGGGCTCTATCTGGAGGACTGCGACGTCGCGCACCTCTCCGCCCCCGGGCAGCCCATGGACGACGGCGGCGTCCGCGCGTACGCCGTCGCCGCCGACTCCGCCGCACGCCTCTGGGAACTGTCCCTCGCGGCGACCGGCACCACTCCGATCACCCGATGAGGACGCGCTCCGCCCACACCCCGCCGTTCGGCCTTGCGCTCGTAGCGCCGGTGGAGCCGTCGGCAGCTGGCCGACCAGGACACTGTCCGCTCTTGAACCCGTCGGTGGCGACCGGGCCGCTGTGAAGACTCGAGGCCTTTTTCGGGCGGTGCGGTGGCGAATGCCCCGGATGCGAAGCGCCACCGACGCAGAGGGCCGTAGCCACAGCCCTTGCCGGCGTGCGGCTTCGCCTGGCGTCGGCGGCGCGGGCCGCGGCGGGAGGGGACTGGCGGGATCCCACGCACCGCGGCTCCAGGCCCAGGCTGTCGTGCATGTTCGGTCGGGAAATTGCTCAGGGACAGCGGCCGTCCGTCGCGGTCGGTGATCAGGTGAGTCTTCGGTCCTGGCTTGCCGTGCTCGGTGAACGCGGGGACCCCTGGTGGGGGCAGAGCGCCACCGAGCGGACCGCCGGCTGGGGAACAGGCTCAAGGCCCTCGGCGCCGCCGCCGTGGGGCTGCCGATGACAGGTGACCCGGGGGTTCAGGCGACCGGTGCCGTCGGGTCCGGGGTGAGTGCGTCCCACGGGGCCGGGGTGAGCTGGTCCGTCCACGCGGCCAGCGCCTCGCCGTCCACGCAGATGATCCCGCAGGTGGCCGCGTACTCGGCGGCGGGCGCCGTGAACGAGCTGGTGGTCACGATCACGGCCACATCCGCTTCGTGGATGGTGAAGCAGGTGCCGCCGAACCTCTGTAGGTCCTGGGAGCCGACGCGGTTGCTCTGCGCGTAGTGCTTGCACTGGAGCACGACCCGCCGTCCGTCCGGGGCCACGGCGATCACGTCGGCGCCCAGGTCACCCGCTCCGCCGACCACCTTCACCGCGGTGCAGCCGTCCCGCGCGCAGAGCGCGGCGACCGCGTGCTCGAAGCCGTCGGCGTCGACCGCCTCGTGATCGAGGGCCCCGGCTCCGACGTCGGGCACGTCCGGGGCGGGGGCCGGGCCGTCCGGCAGACCGGCGGGACGTGCGCTCGCGCGGCTTTGGACGGGTGCCCTTCCGCGCCGGGTCACCGCGAGGACGCCCAGGGCGGCGACCGCCACGAGAACAGCGGCCAGGACACCCGGTCTGCGGTCTCCCGCCACTTCCGCCGTCTTGAGGAAGAGAGCCAGCCCGCCTGCGCATATCCCCAGGAGACCGACCGCCAGCACCAAGTCGCGCCACGCGCGCGCCCAAGGGCGCCTCACCCCACGCCTGTCCTCCCCGGCCGCCTTCATCCGGGCCCTCCCCTCATAGCTCGACGGCTCACGCGCGCCGAACCCCCGCCCCGGAGAGGTTTCGGGGCCGTGTCGCTCCGGGCCACGGGTCGGTGCCGCGGCGTCCCCTCCGAGAAGTCGATGTTCCCGACGGACGCCGCCTATCCGTGAACGCGCCCTCGAAACCCGTCCGGGCGGAGCCGGCCGGCCTCCGCCACTCCGCGCGCATATGGGATCTACGGCGACGCACCGCCGTCGTGACGGGTGCGGCACGGGATCTCGGCGAGGGCCCCTGGCCCGCCGGCCCTCGGGTAGCCCTCCTGGGCCGTGGGGCCGCCACGCTACCGGCGGCGGCGACGCTGGACACGGAGACCCAAGAGGCCGACGTCACCGACGAGGACGCCAGAGTTCGTACGGCCGTTGCTGCCTGAGTCCCTGCGGGGGCGGAAACGGCTGGACGACTGCCGGGTCCTGAACGGCTGCGGGCACGTGTTCTCGCGAGATCCTGAGCCCGGGCCCAGGACCAGGCCGGGCCTGCGGTCTTGCCCGACCTGCGGATCGGCGGGCCAAGAAGCTTGTCGACTTCCATGGCCGCGACGTCGAGGAGTTCCTCACCGAACAGGCAGAGCGACTCTTCCCAAGGGTGGCCAAAACTGCCGAAGCGGAAGTCCTCCGCAAGGAAGATGAAGTAGTCCCCGTCGGGATACGGGCTCAGTGGCCAGGCCGGTTGCCCAGGACCGCCGACCTCCTGCGGTGCGAAGCGGTACGACGTGTGCTGCCAGTCGAGGGCGAGCAGCGTACCCGTCGGGCCAGCGCAGGAAGACAGCCCCTGCTCGACGACCGCGACGAGGCGGTCCAGACGCTCATCACCCGGATCATCATCAAGCGCAGCAAGGCTCCAGGTCACCGAAGCGACGGGCTCCTCGATGGCTGGCCATTTGATCGGACTCATACTCGGACGGAAGCTGAAGTCCTCGTAGAAACGGTCCCATACACGTCGGTACTCGACTTCCGGCAGCACGACTACGGGATCTCCGATCATCCGACGATCCTACCGATCCGCCTGGTGGCCACTGAAAGATCGTTCACGGACTCCGGTCAGAGCCCTGTACCTCCCCAGTGGTGCTCAGAGGTTCCCGAGAGGTGCTCATTTTCTCCCCGCCCGCCGCGCGTTGAACTGCGGACGTATGCCACTCGGGAGGGGCCGCTTGATAGCCAGCCAGCCAGCCAGCCAGCCAGCCAGCCCGGCCAGAGCCGGAAGTCCCGATGCTATGGCTGCTCGGTTGCCGCCGTCAGATTGTGCCACGCATGTCTGCAGGCGCCTTTGCAGTTCGTCTCGCGCCGGCGAGTGTCAGTGACGGCGAACACGGAAACGAGGACGCGGAACGCCTTGACGTGTTCGTCGGAGGGCAGGCCCGCGAACCCGTAGCGGGGCGGGTCCATGCAGATCATTACCGAGGGGTTGGCCGTGGGCTTCACACCTGACCGCGCCACCCCCGCATGGCCGTCCGCAGCAGTAATGTGCGCCTGCATCGCATGGCCGGCGACTTCCTGCAGAACCATCTCCTGGAGTGTCGGGACGAGGCCGGAGAACCAGCTCACACCAGCGTCCAACGTGCGGAACCCCTGGGCGATCTCGTTGACGATCCGCCCGGTCTCGCGCCGGAAGGTGCGGCCGTCGGCGCTGGTCGGTTCGGTCATCGCTCGATGATTTCACGACGCCGGTCTGTTCCGGGCGAAGGTCCGGTACCCGCACTCGAGACGGCGCGGGCGAGAACCGGGAACAAGCCGCTCCCGCGATCTGGCAGTGCCGCAGGACTCCCCACTCCGCAGCTCGCCATGTGCCCCGCAGCACTTAAAGAGCGTTTTATCCCGTCCAGGGTGTTTGGCGGTCTTCTGGGTAGCAGGCCGGGCTGGGACTGCCGAGGTCAGGGTCGCTATCCGTGACGTGAGGGGCGGCTGACGCCATTACCGGGCACGTTTCCGCCCTTTCGCTCCTGTCTGATCCCGAGACGCCCCCACTCACTCCCGTTTGCGCCCTGTGGCGGGATGTCGCTCGGCGGAACTATCGAAACATGTCTCGACAGCGCCCGTATCCGAGTGACCTGTCCAATGCTTGATGGGAACTGCTCGAGCCCATTGTGTCGGCCTGGCGGGCCGACCGGCGAGGGAAGGGCCTGGATATCGGGCGGCCGCCCGAGCACGACCTGCGCCGGATCATGGACGCGGTGTTGTATGTGGACCGGACCGGGATCCCCTGGCGCTACCTTCCCCACGACTTCGCTCCGTGGGAAACCGTCTATGGATACTTCGCCGCCTGGCAGAAGGACGGCGTGTTCGACCAGCTCAACGGCCTGCTCCGCCGACTTGTCCGGGAGGCTGCAGGCCGGGACGCCGAACCGAGCGCATGCGTCCTGGACGCCCAGAGCATCAAGACGTCCGCCAACGTCCCGGCCACTGGCCAGGGCATCGACGCGGGTAAGAAGATCGCGGGCCGCAAGCGCCATATCGGCGTCGACACCCTCGGCCTCCTTATCGCGGTCTGGGTCACCGCGGCCAGCGTCTCCGACAACGCCGGTGGTATCCATCTGCTCTCGCACATCGCCAAGGCCCACCCCAGAATCACCAAGGCATGGGCCGACAGCGGTTATCGAACCAAGGCCATCGACCACGGCGCCACCCTCGGCATCGACGTCGAGGTCACCCGCCGCGACCCGGGCCAGAAGGGCTTCAAGGCCATCCCGCGGCGCTGGGTCGTCGAGCTGACGTTCGGCTGGCTTATGAATCACCGCCGCCTCGCCCGCGACTACGAAACCCACCCGCACCGCTCCGAAGCCATGATCCGCCTCGCGATGATCGACCTGATGAGCCGCAGGCTCACACGAGAGTCGACTCCGAACTGGAAGGACTCATAGCCGCCGGGCCACACTGACCCGCGCGTCCTCGCCCCTCATAGCCTGCGGCCAGCGGTCATCAATGACACCCGCCGCTTCCCGGCAAGCGCGACAGGCATTCCCCAGCTGCGGCAGCCATCCGTAATCAGACGGCGACATGCCGACTTGCTGGACTCCACACAGCGTCCTGTCGAAGATGCCGAAGGCGTGGGAAACGTCGAGGTGAAGGCCGTCCGCGACCGCCCTTTCCCAGCGCATCTCCACGGGCAAATACGGCTGGAAGCCGATGGCCAGGCCCTCATCGGGCAGGTTCGGGGCGGTGCGGGGGCTCACGTCATCGGCTCCATACGGGTCGCTCGGGCAACAGGTGCCACCCCATCTACGCCCGCCCACAGCCGCCTCGGGCCCCCGGCCGCCGAGGACGCCGTGGGGCGGGAGGATGCGGCGCACAACCAGGCTGCGCCTCCCGCCCCACGGACTGGGCGGCCCCGGGCAGTGCCGCCACGCCGGGCACCGGCCGCCTCCCGGCCGATTCCGCCTGCGGGGAGGGCGGGGGCAAGTCGCGGAGCCAGAAGGTGGGACCGCGGCCACCTGCAGGCCCCGGCACTGCTGTTCCCGCTCTGCGGACCGGCACCCCAAGTTGCCGTTGCAGGCCGCGGGAGCCGGGCGGCCGAGCCGATCACCGGCCGCGACCAGATGCGCAGCTTCGACCCTGCCAGGCCACTTCCGCGCCACATTCCTCGAAAGGCTCCTCGATGATCCGTGCTACGCGCCGCGCCGGTGTGCGGTCCGCCGCCAGTGACACCCCGTGGACCGCGTGCGGTGGTCGGGGCGAGTACCGCTCGCCCCGCCGGTTACGCGCAGTTATGGCCCTCCGGGATGGCGAAGCAGCGGGGCTGCCAGCTGGTCCAGTAGCCGTTGGAGTGGCGCACACGGGCCCAGTCGTTGCCGTCCGAGCCGGTGGCGATGATGTAGAGGAGCGAAGTGCTGTTCTCCTGCTCAGGGGTCGCGTAGATGCGGCTCTGGACCCACCCGCCCATGGACATCCAGCCGTTCCAGGATCCGTCGGACCTGGTCCAGTTCGTCCACACCGCGTGATCGGCACCGACGACGAACTCCTCCTTCGTCCCGTTGGCGAATCTCATGGTCGAGACGCCGTACTCACAGATGTATGTCTGCCCCTTGGTCGAGCAGTAGGTCGCCGCCTGTGCCGGCGACGCCGCGACCCCCACCCCCGCGAAAGCGGCCAAAGCCGCGACTGTCGCGAGGGCACTCTTGAATCCGCGCATGTCCATATTCCTTTGCCGAGTGGCGTGGTCATGTCGGGGAGCGGGAAGAACCAACCCCCCTGCCACCCGACGTGGATATCCTCGCCCTCTCCTCTAACGTCCCACTGGCGCTTCGCTTACGTCCTCGAGATGGAGGGCGGCCTGCCGCAAGCCAGCTAACCGCTTGTGCGATACAGAGCCGGCTACACCCTCGCCGTACTGGACCGCATCCTCAGCGAGGACCCATCACAGCCGGGACTCCTGAAGGCCCAAGACGACAAGGTCACAGACCCCACGGGCCGCATTCCGACGCCGCGAGGGCCCGTGACGGTCGAGTCTCTTCGATCCCCCCGGCCATCCAAGGCTTCCCATCACTGATGACGAAATCGTCGACAGAGCTGTGGCAGCTCAGACATTGGCGGGCAGCCCAGTCACCCTGATCACCTACGACACCGGACAGGCCATGCGAGGACGCGCAGCCGGCCTCAAGGTGTGCAAGCTCAGGCTCGAACTCGGGGAAGAGCCTCCCTCGAACCAGAAGTAGCCAACGCCTGTGGCACGCCGACAGCGTCCTCGTGAGCGGTCACTTTCTCCCCAGTCGGAATCGGTCAGCGATTCCTCCGAAGAGGGCTTCGGCAGCGTCGACGTGGGCGGCGTTGCGCTGGCCCCGCTCTGCCGGGTCGAGCCCAAAACCGTCCCAGGCCGAGCCGTACTGCTCATCCAGGCCCAGCATCACCGCAGGGGGCCGCTCCCGATAAGCGACGAACGATGGCACATTCCGCACCCCCTCAGACGTGTTGCAACTGGTGCACAGCAGGCCCCGCACGAGACCAGTCCGGTGACAGTGGTCGACCAGTAGCCGCTCAGGGTGCGCGCTGCACATCGCGCAGGCGCCAGCTTGCCAACGCCGGACCGCCTGCGTGGCAGAAAGGTGCACTGGCACCTCAGCTGGGGCCGTTGATGGCGACGACTTCGCAGTGGTGCAGGACCTCAGCGCATCAAGAACTCTGCACGTTCATCCGTACGCAGCTATGTGCGTTCACGTGTACGCCGACACCGCCGACATTGGGCGACTTACCAAACACCCCAGACGGGATAAAACGCTCTTTTAGAGGCCGCCCACCGCTGCGGTTCACGGGGAGCAGGCGGGCGGGGACACAGCCGCTCTGTCGTCCTGCTCCTGTCGACACTCAACTGGCGAAAGCCCGGAGCTCAGCCGGGACGTTCGCGCAAACGGGGCGACTTTCACGGCCCGTGAGGACCTTCGGTCGCCGGGGTGAACGTCTGGGGATCGGCAAGGACTGCAGCCTTGTCGCCACCGGCGCCCGGTGAGCGCTTCGCCGTGCCGGGCAGGAGCGAGGCCGGGAGCCGTTTCGTCAGTATCAGCGATCCGGTGTCAGGACAGTCATCAGGCCGGTGAGGGCGGCTCTGACGTGGTGCCTGTTGGTGAGGGGTGCGCTGTGGCTGGGTGGAGGGGGCGCCGCGGGTGGGGTGGGCGCGGCTCACCCATGCGGCGGTTCGTGTCCCTGGTGTTCCCCGCAGCCGCGTCGGTTGTAGACGCTAAGGGCTGTCCCGTAAATGATCTTCTGGTCGTCTCAAGCGTGGTGGGCTGCCGTGCGGCCCGCTTCCTATCCGGCGAGGGCGAGGTTGTGCATCCGGGCGATGCCGAGCATGGCGTGGTGGACGCCTTCGCCCTTGAGGCGGCAGTCGCGGAGGATCTTCCAGGTCTTCATGCGGGCGAAGACGTGCTCGACCCGGGCCCGGACCTGCTTGTGGGACTTGTTGTGTTCCTCCTTCCAGTCCGGCAGTTCGGTCTGGCCGCGCTGCCGGCGGTGCGGGATGACGAGTCCGGTGCCCGGGTATCCGCCGTCGGCGATCGTCATGGTCTTGCCGACGGCGGCCCTGGCGCCGGACTCCTCCCATGCCTTGCAGTCGTTGCGGTTCCCGGCGAGCGGTCGGCCGACCACGACGACCAGGCGGGTGTCGGCGTCGATGACGACCTGGTGGTTGGTGGAGTACCGGTAGTTCTTCGACCGCTCGGCGATGGTGTGGTCCCGGGTGGGGACAAGGGTTCCGTCCACGATGAGCACGGCGTCCTTCGCGAACCGCTTGCGGGGATGGAGCGCGAGCATCGGCCCGAGATGGTCGATGATCCGGTCCGCCGCCGACTTCGACACTCCGAACAGCGGAGCGAGCTGCCGCATCGTGAGGTTCGTGCGCCAGTAGGCCGCGACCAGCAGGGCCCGGTCCTCCAGCGGAAGACTCCACGGCCGGCCTTTGCGGACCGCGTCCGCACCCTGACGCCGCAGAACCGTCACCAGCTTCCCGAAGGCGAGGGCTCAGCCCGGAGAACGGGGCTATCCAGGAAGATTCCGACGCCGTGATTACACCAGCCATACCAAGATCGTTTCATGGGGTGACTGGTGACTCGGCACACCTCTCAGCTGCCGCTCAGCGGAGACGCCCATGTGGGGTCGTGTCGGGATCTCTTCGTGAGATGGGCGAGGAGGTGCTCCGCCGCGATGGAGGCAGTCTCTTGCGGCGCGCCGACTGCGGTCAGGGCGGCGATGAGCTTTGCTGATGCTGTTTCCGGCACGTCCGGGTCGGTGAGGAGGGGAAGCAGCAGCAGAAAGCGGGTGGCCGCGTCCTGGACGCCTTCGTCCGCAAGCGACGGACTCTCAGCGATCCGGATCAGTTCGTGCCATGTCAGCCCAGTACCCGAGAAATCTCCGTCCCAGCTGGCGATCTGCTCGGCGTAGCTTCTGCCTGGATGGGTGAGGAGGTAGTCGGTGCCGTAATCGCCATCCAGGTTGCGGTAGATCACCACGGCTCCGGGGCTGTCTTCTGCCGGCACCCTGAACGCTGGCCAGTGCTCAGGATCGAAGAGGACCTCGGACAGGGCATCGACATCGGCGCCGTCCTCGCCGAACCACTCGGGAAGCGGGCGCTCGGGACACCCCCCGTCGCTGCACATCGCCAGGAGGTAGTTCGACCAGAAGCCCGGATGGACCAGCAATGACTCGCCCGGCACCAACGGGCCGACGTCGTATCCCGTGATCAGCACGCCTCGATCCTGTCATCAGCCACTGACACGGTCCGATCCGGGATCGGCACGGGAGCCCTCCAGTTACGGGACAGCTCTTAGCCAGTTGCCGCGCTTCTCCGGCAGATGAACTCGAGGTATGCCGGTCTGGGCGTGCGGTCGACCTGGTGGCCGCCTACGTGCGCGGCGATGTCGAGCAGATCGCGGCGTGCGAGGGCCAAGGCGATGAGCTCGCCCGCGCCTACATGCGGCAGATGCTCGAAGGGATGCTCAGTGACGCCGTCCTTGCGGACCCGGGTTTCGACTTGAGCCGCCGTGCGGTCATGCCTGCGGCGGGCGTCCAGTGGCTCTCCGCGGTACCGATGAGCGAGGACGTCGCGGCCGTCGTCTGGGGACTCGCGGGGGACGGCGGTGTGGGCCTGTGGCTGAGGGTACCGGCGGGCGACCCGGCAACCGCGTATGCGACCTCGGTCGGCCCGGGGCTCGCGGTCAGGGGCTCCGACGGACTCCTCGTCCGGCGCGCGCGGACGCGGGTCATGATGTCCCGCCCGTAAGCCTGGCAGGTTCGAACGGTGTGGGCCACCTTGCGCCCGAAACCCGACGCCATCGAGGTGGTCGTACGCGATCACAGCTCCCGCGCAGCGTGGATGCGCGCCTCTGATCTGTACGGCGGGACGGGCGGCTTCTGCTGACCGATGAGCGACCGTGTCGCGCGGACCACTGCCGTGACTCTCCGGGCGGACGGCGAGAAGACCGTGAGCGCCCTCCCGTCCCGGAGGGCAGCACCGGATGCAACAGAGACAGCCGGGCCCGGCAGGGGCGGGTGCCGTGCCCCGGCCGGGACTGCGGCCGGTCGGTCAGGCGGCGGTCGGCTGGGGTCGGCGCAGGTCTGTCTGGCCGAAGAGGAGGGGGTAGCCGTCGGGGAGCTGGTGCAGGATCCGGGTGATGAGGTCGGGGCCGGCGAGGGGGGTGATGGCGGTGAATACGGCGCCGGTGTCCCAGCGGGCGGTGGCCGGGGTGCCTCCGGTGCGTTCTGCCAGGTCCTTGACGAAGCCCCAGCCGGTGAGGGGTGTGGTGTCGGGGATCTGAGCGGTGAGGGTGAGGGCGGCCTCGACGGGCAGGCACTGGGCGAGGTCGACGCGTTCGTCGCCGGTGAGCTGCCGGCCGAGGGCGGCCAGGACGTTGTGAACGGATTCCGCGGCTCGTTCGCGGGTGGGGTAAGCGCCTTCGTAGCGCACGCGTTCCAGCATCTGGTCGAACGTCATGGCTGTCTGGGGCCGGTTCGCTCGGGGCTGGTCGTACATGGCTGCGGGTGCCTCTCTGTGCGAAGGACGCCGCCGTGCGCGGGTGGCGTCCGGGTGGTGGTCAGGTGGGCTGGGGGTGTCCGAAGAGGAGGTCGTAGCCGGGCGGGAGCTGGAGCAGGACCTCGCGGGTGAGGACGTCGCCCGCGGCTGCGGCCGTGGTGGACAGGACCGCGCCGATGTCCCACAGGGCGGTCTTCTCCGTGGCGCCCTCGATCCAGGCCGCGGTCGCGCGGACGAAGCGTTCGGGCGAGAGCGGTTCCGCCGCCTGTAGCGGATTGAGGAGGATCAGGGCGTAGGTCTCGGGGAGCCGGGCGGCCAGGTCGGCGCGCACGGTGCCGACCAGGTGCGCGCCCAGCAGTGCCAGGACGACGCGGGCGACGCGATCGGCTTCTTCCGGGGTCTGGTACTCGCCGCGTTGCTGGACGTGGGCCAGAAAGGATTCCCTGTGCATCGACATCACGTCACCTCAGGGACCGGTGTGAAGGGCGCAACGGGGGTGCGGAGGGCGGGGCGCCGGGTGGACGCGGATCCTCCCCGCCCTCCGCTGTTCGGCTGGCGCTGGAGGACTCAGCCGGAGATCTGCTTGCGGCCGGACTCCCCGCCGATGCTGATCTTGCGGGGCTTGGCACGCTCGGCGATCGGGATCCGCAGGGTCAGGACACCCGCCTCGTAGTCGGCCTCGATCCGCTCAGTGTCCAGGGCGTCGGCGAGCACGAGCTGCCGCGAGAAGACACCCAGCGGGCGTTCGGAGAGCTCCATCTTCACCGAGTCGGCCTGCGTGACCGGGCGGCGCTCCGCCTTCACGGTCAGCATGTTCCGCTCGACGTCGATGTCGACCGCCTCCGGGTTCACCCCGGGCAGGTCGAAGGCGATCACATACACGTCGCCCTCGCGGTAGGCGTCCATCGGCATGACCGACGGCTTCGACCACGTGCCTGACGTCCCCGACAGCTGCTGGACGATCCGGTCCATCTCGCGGAACGGGTCGGTGCGCATCAACATCGCGAAACACCTCCAGTTGGTTCAGGCAGAAACTGCCAATGCGCTTCAACGTGCCACCGTTGTAACATGTCATCGGAACGATGACAAGTCGGAAGTCATCTGGAGGATGACACAACGAAGAGGTACCCCGTGAGCCAAGCCACCCCGCCCACCACACCCGTCTCCTTCCCCGCCGCCGCCGCGGCGCTGGAAGCCATCACCCAGTCCATGAAGGTCGCCCAGCAGCCCCCCGCCCCCACGCCGGCCACCACGGCACCGCCACCCGACGCCGGCCCACACCCGGCCCTGGCCGCACTGCTGATGCTGCGCGAGGTCCGCGAACAGCTCGCCAGCTGGGAAAGCGGGCTGATCGAAACCGCCCGCGACCAGGGCGCGAGCTGGGCAGACCTCGCCGGACCCCTCGGCGTCGCCAGCCGCCAAGCCGCCGAACGCCGCTACCTGCGCCTGCGCCCCGGAACCCCGGGAAGCACCGGCGAGGAACGGATCCAGGCCACCCGCGACACCCGCGCCGCTGATCGCACCGTCACCGCCTGGGCCCGCGACAACGCAGCCGACCTGCGGCGCCTCGCCGCGCAGATCACCTCTCTCACCGACCTGCCGCCCGGTGCACAAGACGCCGTCGGTGAGCTGGACCTGGCCCTCGCCGACAGCGACCCCGCCCGCCTCCTGGAACCCCTGACCGCCACCCGGCCCCACCTGCGGCCGGTCGCCACAGACCTCGCCGACCGCGTCGAGAACCTCACCCGGCACACCGAACAGCTCCGCCGCGACAGCCACGACCAGCGCGGCATGTGAACCGCACCCAGCCGCCCGGCCACACGGCCTCTCCCGGCCTGCTGGGCGGAGACTTCTACGACCTGTCCCTCTCGACGCAGGCCGTGGGCGTTCTTCCTCGGCGACGTGTGCGGCAAGGGCCCCCAGGCCGCAGCGGTCACCTCGCTGGCCCGCTACACCCTGCGGGCCGCCGCCCTGCACGACGCCGACCCCCGCAACGTGCTGACCACGCTGAACACGGTGCTGCACGAGCGATACACCAGCGGCGAGGGTCGCTACTGCACCGCCATATTCGGCGTCCTCCAACCCGCCGACGACCAGGTCGAGGTGCACCTGGCATCCGGCGGTCACCCTTCGGCGCTGATCCAGCGCGCGGACGGCGGCGCCGACCACCTGCCCACCCCCGGCGGGATGCTCGTCGGGGTCCTGCCGCAGGCGTCTTTCTCCGCCGCCCGCGCCCGGCTGCTGCCCGGGGACACCCTGCTTCTGTACACCGACGGCCTGACCGAGGCCCGCACCGGACCCGACCGCGAGCTGTACGGCGAGGACGCTCTGCGCGCCTTTACCGCCACCCCCACCCCTGCGGGCCCGCAAGCCCTCATCACCACCCTGTCCGCGCCACTGGCCTCCTTCGCGACGGACTCGACGACGACACCGCGCTGCTCGCCCTCGGCGTGCCGGCCGCCCCTTCCACCCCCGCAAGCGAAGACCTGACATGAGCCCGCTCACGATCACCTCGTCCGTGCCGGAGCCCGCTTCGAACGCGGCCAACTCGTCGAACGGCCACAGACGACCGCGGCATGAATAGGGTGGCAGGCCTACCTCGAAGTTCGAGACCATCCGACCATGTCGAATAGCGCGCCAGGGCAGGACCTTCCGGTCGGCTTCGGGTTCCAGCCGTATCGCGGCGACGAAGACCACGGCCCCATGGCCGCGGTGCGGCTGGGTTGTGCTGAACGGGACCAGGCCGACGCCCATTCGGTTGTGGAAGGGCTCCCGACAGCGACCGAGATCGCCGAAGCCTCTGCCAGGCTGGAGGAGCCGTCCAAGAACCAGATCCTGGTGGTGCATGACGGGAGCGTCGTCGGCTACTCGACGATCCGATGGTGGCAAGAGCGGGACGACACGTGGCTGTACCTTCACCGCGGCTACCTCTTGCCCGAGCATCGCCGCCAAGGCATTGGCTCAGCCATGCTGAGCTGGGCCGAAGAACGGATCCGCCGGCTCATCAAAAAGCATGGAACGGCGCGGGCGGCAGTAATCGGCGCGAACGCCATGGCCTCCGAGCAGGACGCCACGGCGCTTCTGCTCGCAACCGGCTACCGACGCGTCTTCAGCCTGGTCGAGCTGGAGCTGGGCGATCTGCAGCAGTTGCCCGAGCGGGGCAGCGAACTGCCAGCCGGGATACGGACGGGCCCGATCGAGTCAAGCCACTACCGCGCCGCCTGGAGGACGGTCGTCGATTCGTATGCGAACACCGGCTTCACACAGAAATGGCCATTCGAGGACTTCGTCGGCACCGCCGCCCCGGCATGCTGGAGGGCTGCATGGAACGGGCAGGACATGGTCGGCGTCGCCCTCTGCAGCATCCGCCGTCACGACCACACCGTAGGCGAGGTCGAAGAGCTGAGTGTCCGGACGGACCAGCAACGCCTCGGAATCGGCCGGGCCCTGCTGCTGGACGGGCTGCGGAGCCTTCGCGGACAGGGTGCAACGACCGCTCGACTGTTCACGGGCACGTCAAACCCGCACCGGTCCTACGATCTTTACGAGAGTGTGGGGTTCCGGCGGCAGAACGAGTACGTCCGTTACCGCAAGCCGCTTGCTTGACCGGCCGGTCATTGGGCGGTCCGATCAGTCCACAGGATTTGACAATATCTCCCCCCAGCAGAGGGCAGGGGCGCTGCCACGTCCACCGCCGACCCTCCGGTCACTCGTCACGGTGGGCCCGGGCCGCGCCGCCCACAGACCCGACCGAGGTCCGGCAGCGCGGGCACCATGCACCCCCGCCGTACGACGGTCCTCCTCCTGGCCGCCTCCTCACCAGCGGCTGCGTGGGCGTCCCCCGAACTACCACCCTGGCCCCGCCCGCACGGCCCGCCGAGGCGGCCGCATGGCCCCTGTGTTTGGATCACGGTCGAACGGGGCCACGATGTCGTCGGCTTGGTGGATGTAATGCCTACAGCGGTCCGGGCCAGGAAGGCTGTGGACCGCGCCAGCGTGGTCTGGTGCTGGGGGTGGCTGATGCGCGCGAGCTCCCGAGCGCATGCGAAAGGGCAAAGATGCGCCGCTGGCTGACTTTGAGGCAGGGCGGCCGCCCCTGGCGCTGTCACCATCGCCGTCGTGGCCGAACGCCGGAGCCTTGCCGCCCTCCTCTGCCCTGAACAACCCCGCAGCAGTAGCGCGGCGGACATGGGAGGCAGCGCAGACCCCGTCACCTTCGACGTGCCCACACACGGGCAGCGCGCCGAACACCTGCGCCGGGAGAAGGTGGAGAAGACATACGACGAGCTGGCCCCTCTGACAGGAGTGTCGGCCGCGCCCCTCTAGCGGGCAGCCTCCGGCAATGTAGTCGCCCCCGCGTCGCCCGCGGCCACACCCCTGCCGGCAATCACGACCGTGACGACGACGTGGTGGGCGCCTGATGAGCGGTACCCACCTCGTGTTCTACGACCCGTCCACAACCCGGCCGTCGGCCAGGTCTGGACGCGGGCAGAGGTCTGCCAGGCCTGCGCCGGTATATAGGGCTGCAAGACCCGGCACCCGCACCAGCGGCCCATTTCGCCGCAGCGCCTGTGGCCTACAGGGGGCGAAAAGCTACGCCTGCCCGGTGACGACGTGCGAAGGCATCCCGGGCAGGCGGTAGGCCCATCATGAGCACTGATGCCGGGAACGTCAGGGACTCGGAGTAACAAAGACCCCCTTGCCGTCAGGCTCGGTGGTTGAGTTCACGGCCATAGCAGTTCTGAGGTTCATCGATCACACTCCACTGAGAGGTGGGCGGAAGATCTCTGCCACTCGACAGTGGACCCGTCAGGGCTGCGTCACACCGGGACACGCAGCTCCAGCTAGATGGCAGTAGACCTGGCGCTCGGCGAACTCACGGGGTGTTGCTGCCATGACGTCCTAGTGTCGCTGTCCGCGCACATTCCTGCGGCGGAGAGCAGCCTGGTGGATGCCGGAGACCGGTCCGGGTTGCGCATCAGGCGACGCCGGCTTCTTCTGGGGGACCGGAACAAGCCCCTCACCTGATGGTGCCACTCTCCGGTACCGCAACGGCACCGCACAGGCGGGGCGCTCCAGGCTTGTTGGCGGTGCTTCGGTCGCTTGGTCGCCCGGCGGCGCCGTACCTGAGAACGCTGCCTGACAACCCCCACACCGTCTACGGGCCACCGTGGCGTACGGGCCGGCGGCGCGGTCAGAGCGGGCGGGCGGCGTCACCGAGCTGGTCGTCGGACAGGGAGATCGCAGCCTTGATCCGCTTGCCGACCGGCTCGCGGTGCATCTCCACGCTCCGGCAGACCGCCATGATGATCTCCAGGCCGTGCTGGCCCACCCGACCCGGATCCCCGGCTCGCGCCATGGGCAGCGTCGGGGCGCTGTCCCACACGGTCACCTCGACGGCGCCCTCGTTGACCTCCAGGGTCAGCAGACAGGGCCCGGGCGCGTACTTCCGGGCGTTCGTCACCATCTCGCTCACGACCAGCAGCACCGTGCCCATGACGTCCACGGATACCGGGAGCCCGTGCACGGCCTGCACCTCGGTCAAAAAGCCGCGGGCCAGGTCCCGGGCCAGGCCGATTTCCTCGCCCTCGCTGCCCTCGAACGCGGCGGACACCGATGGACAACGCTCCACAAGAAACTGCTGGCCCCTGTCCTGCCCAGCCCTGTCCATACAGTCCGCCTCACGTCCCAAGCGCCGATCTGCGCACGACACGGTTACCCCGGAAACTTCACGGCACTCCCCGGACGAGCAGGATCCGGCCTGCCGGGTCTCACCCTGATGCGGTGGGTGCACAGTGTGGTGGATCTGTCCGGCGATGGTGCGCGTCCGACCACCGCAGGCCTCGCCCGGCTTGTGCTTCAGCTCCAGCTGGCCACGTACGGCGGAATGGCAGCGCTTCTCGTTCCGTTCGGAATTCGCCTCTGACACCGGCCCCGAAGCGAGCCCCGCCTGATCGCGTAGGTCCGCGACTTCGCCCGTACACGCTGGGGCGCGGTGTCCCTTGGCACAGGTGGTACACACGAGAACCGGCTGCGGGCGCATGGAAGGCGGCTGGTGAAGCATGAGTGGAGGATGGGATGCGCCATACATGCGCAGGACTCCGGCAGGTCCGACCTGGCTCAGTACCTGCCGCCGTTGACCGCGAGGCAAGAACTGGAGCAGGGCTCCGGGATAGTCCACAGATCCGTCGCCTCGGTGACGGGGGGCAGACCTCCCTCGTCTGCGCGCCAACCCATCGGGCCGGTGCCTGTAGTGGATCCAGGACTGACCACCCCCACCGGTAGAACCGTCCCTGGGGCTGACGAAGGGAGTACGGATGTCGGTTGACCTCGTCGGGTTCCTTGGCGTGGTGTTGGTGGCCTACCTCGTGCCGGGCCCGGACTTTCTCGTGGTGCTCCGGTCGGCGGCCGAACACCCATTGAAGGGCCGTGCGGCGGCGGTCGGCGCCCAGGCTGGGCTGTGCCTGCACATGCTCGCCGCCGCGACCGGCCTGGCGTTGGTGGCCGCGCGTTCACCTGTGGTCTACGACGCCATCAAACTGCTTGGCGCGGCCTACCTCATGTATCTCGGGGTTCGAACCGTGCTGGCAGCCCGACGAGCCGCACGTGAGCGTTCAGCCGCAGGGGCGCCGCCGACCCGCCCCGAGCACGGTCCGAAGCCGGAGAACCTCGCGGAGGTCGAGGCCTCCGGAGGCCGGTGGCGGGCAGGCTTCACACAGGGTTTCCTCACCAACGTGCTCAACCCCAAGGCAGCCCTGTTCTTTCTCAGTATCCTGCCGCAGTTCGTCAACGGGGGTGGCTCGATGACCGGGCAGATCTTCTTCCTCGGCACGCTCGACGTCCTCATCGGCGTCGTCTACTGGTACGCCCTGGTCGCCGCCGCCACACGACTCCGATCGCTGCTTGCCCGACCGAAGTTCCGCCACCGCTGGGAACTCACGACAGGCTGGCTCTTCATCGGCATTGGCATCAGCGTCGCCGCCATCGCCTGAAACCCACGTGTCGTGAGGTCCGCCCCCCTGCGCCTCAACCTCACGCCCAGGCACGGCGCAGACGGCGCCAGGCATGGTGTCCCAACCGGATCCCTCCCGCCTGGCCCGGGCGCCGACCGGTCGTCGCTCCCGATGTCCCCGCAGCCTGGTCCCCTGTGCCCCAGTGCAGGGGCATTCGTGATGCTGGCGGTGGCTCCGGACGGCGTATCCGATACGCAGAATTCGCGCTGACGCCAGGATACGTGCGGTTCAGCCCGATGCCCTGCGTGGTGCTCTGGCACCCGGCCCCGGGCACCCGATCGGTCTGGTCCCCTCGCCTGCGCCTGCCCCCTGCGCAACCATGGGGCGCACGGGGCAGACGCAGGCCGTGCACAGTGTGCTGAGCCGTCACTGGCTGCCTGCCGGCTCCCGACCGCAAGTCTGCGGCTTCTGGTTGAGGCGGGGTAGGAGGCCAGGATGACCACGACACTCGGCGCCTTCGTCCTTGGCACGCCCGACCCTCCCGCGCTCGCCGACTTCTACCGGGCCCTGCTGGGGTGGGAGGAAGTGGAGTGCGGTCCGGAATGGGTGCGCTTGAAGGAGCACGGGCGAGACCGCCCCAGCCTCAGCTTCCAGCTGGAGAGCGATCACCTGCCTCCGGTATGGCCACCTCGGCCGGGCACGCAACAGATGCAGGCGCATCTGGACGTGCTAGTCGACGACCTGGAAGCGGAAACTGGACGAGCCTGCGCTCTGGGAGCGACGGTGGAAGAGCATCAGCCTCAGCAGAGGGTAAGGGTCCTCCGCGATCCCCATGGGCACCTGTTCTGCCTCTTCCTGCCCGGTGCCTGAACGCTCACCGGAATCCGCCTTCTCACGCCAACCGGGCGACGATCACCGGTCCAGGTGTGACCTCGTGCGGAGCCCCGGTGATGACCATGCCCCCGCACGCCAACCTCACGCCCTGGCACGGCCATGTACGGCGCTTCCAGCGTGTCACAGCCGGTACCCTCCGGCCTGGCCTCGAGCGCCGACTGATCACCACTCCCGCTCCCCCTGCCAGGCCCCCTATGCCCCCATGCAGGGGACCCGTTACATGGCAGGCCGTACGGTGCGCCCCTACCGCTCCGCGACCCGTTCGCGCCGCGCCTCGTTCGTGGAGTCAGGCGGCGAGGGCGCTGGGAAGGCTTTTGCGGCAGTCGATGAAGGCGTCGATGCCGACGATGGTGATGACGCGTATCACCGCCTGGCTGGGCACGGCCAGACGGAGCCACCCCTCTGCTGTGGTGAGGGTGCGGTGGGTTCGGATGAGGGTGTTGATGCCGCTGGAGCCCATGAACGAGACCTGCTGCAGGTCCAGCACCACACGGGGACGCGTTCTCTCACAGGCCGCGGCCAGTTCCCGGCGGGCCTGGAGCTGGGAATTCGCTGTCATCTCAGCCACATGGGTGATCATGATTCACCGGAGAACCGTTTGACCCCAGTCGGTGACGCGGCAGCCGCCCGCGGCCACGCCCTTCGACCGGCCTCAGCGTTCGTGTCAGGGGTGGTCCGTACCGTCGGGATCGAGGGCCTGGAACGGCCGGCCCCCTGGTCCCGGGAGCCCGCCACGGATGAGATCACCGTCACTGCCCAGGACATGCAATACCTCCTCCGCGACCCAGCGAGCGCATATGGCGCCCCGTACCAGCAGGCATACGCAGACCTCGCCGCCTCACACCTCGGCGGTTTGCGAGCCTCCCGCCGGGCGGCGGTCCAGGTGCTTACTCCGGAGTCCCAGGCTTCGGCGAGCGGGACAATGTGGCCGGGGACGGTCGACGCGGCGAGAGCTCGTCCGTGAGCGCGGGGCGGGAGCCACGGCAGCGAATCCGCACCAGTCCGACTGGTCGTTGGCAGGCCTCCCGATGCGCCCCCGCACCACGATCCCCGATTCGGGAGCGCAGTACATCTCCGGCCTGGTGAGGGGGCGGGGGTAGTGGACGACGGTGGTCTCGCAGGCGTCGGCGTACACCTCCAGCGAATCGGCTTCGCTCTGGTCGGCTGCCAGGCCCCAGCGGAGCTTGGTGGCGAACCGTTCGCCGATGTAGCGGCAGTGCGCGTCGGGGAGCGGCGGCATCCACTGGGACGGATCCTGGTCGGCCTTCGACCGGTTCGTACGCGCCGTGACAGCGACGAGCGAGGTCGACGCGTCCTGGTCGGGGGCGTCGAATCGTCCCGCTGTTCCGCGCGGCGCCAACGCCGCGCTCCTCGGCTTCACTGGCGCCGACCTGCTCGAGCAGGCGCAGGCGATCAGCAGCGGCGCACCGTACGAGCTTCGCGTCCGTGTCACCGGCCCCTGAGACGGTGGTGGAGTAGCGGGCGGTGATCTCCCCTGTGGAGCATCACGGCGCAGTGCCAGAGCCGCCCGGGTCGCACGCGGTGACGCCGGCGTTCGTCGCCCCATTGCATTCCTTGGGCCTGTCCGATGGCGTGCGGGGCGGCCGGGAACGCGAATGGACCCCGACCCTGGGGGAGAGGGTCGGGGTCCATCCGAGCCGCGGGCCGTGGTCGGCGGCGGGTGTGTGGTCAGTGGTGGCGGAAGGTGTCCTTGACGTCTTCCTTGGCCTGGCGGGCGTTGCCCTTGGCCTGATCGGCATGGCCGTCAGCGGTCATCCGCTCGTTGCCGAGTGCCCGGCCCGTCATCTCCTTGGCCTTGCCCTTGGCCTGCTCGGCCTGCGCCCTGGTCTTCTCGGTGCCCGACATGGGACCTCCTCGTTGTGGTACCGGATTGGTCGTGACCACCGCCTGCTCACGATTCCGCGGACCAAACCCCGCACGGCTCGCCGACGCCAGATCTCCCGATTTCCGCGGCGGCCAGTCGGTACGAGGCACGCTCCGGCGGGAAAGGCAGGCACCGTCGGGGAGTGATGAGTCAGGCGTGCGCGATGCCCGCCCGCACTGATAAGAAACAAATAAGATTCATATGCATGGGTGAGGACTACCAGGGCATCCGGTGTCTCGGAGGTTGATAACTATGGTTCCCCTGCTTCTTGTTCTTCTGCTCGCTCTGATCCTGTTCGGTGCCGGTTTCGCGGTGAAGGTTCTCTGGTGGGTCGCGATCGCCGTGCTGGTGATCTGGCTGATCGGCTTCGTTGCCCGGCCGAAGAACAGCAGCGGCCGCTGGTACCGCTGGTAGCACGCCGCTCCTGGCACGGTTCAGGGTCGGCATGACGGTGGCCGTCCACCCCCGCTCGACCGGGGGTGGACGGCCACCGTCATGCCCGGAAAAGGGTTTCTGCTCCTGCTTCCGGTGAAACCGGTTCCCGCGGGTAGCCGTATGAGTTCCGGGGCGGCGGCCGTGACGCAGCAGGGAACCTGCGCACCTCCACAGAGCGGCGGCAGCCCCGGTTGAACGGAAGAATTTCGGATGTGTGAGGTCGAGACCACGGGGCAATCGGAGCCCAGGACGAAACACAAGTTTCGCCGCAAGTTTGATGAAGTCGCAGGGGGCCGGTCGCAAGATTCGATTGCCGATCAGGTCCCCGTTCACGGAAGGACTTTCGAATGACTGAGAATGTGTGGGGTTACCGCGAGACGTCCGGCCGTACGGCCGGAGCCGACCTGACGGGCTACAAGGTCGAGGCGGCCGACGGTTCTATCGGCAAGGTCGACAAGCACTCCGACGAGGTCGGCTCCTCCTACATCGTGGTCGACACGGGCCCGTGGATCTTCGGCAAGGAGGTCCTTCTGCCCGCGGGCACCATCGACCGGGTCGACGCCCAGGAGGAGAAGGTCTACGTCGGCTGGACCAAGGACCAGATCAAGGCCGCCCCTGAGTTCGAGAAGGACAGGCACCTCGGCAACGAGGACTACCACCGCCAGGTCGGCGGCTACTACGCCGACCCCTCGAACCGCCTCTGAGACAGCCGCAGCGGTGCGGGTGTGGGGCGGCAGCCACCAGGCTGCCGCCCCACACCCATGTCGTATCAACGCCCGCGCACAGCGCGCGCAGGCGTTGATACGACTCGATGGTCGGCATCGCTGTGGTGGGCACGGTGACCGCCTGCAGGGCGCCTGGGCGGGCCCGGGATACGAGAAGGACCCCACCGCTGAGCTGCGGTGGGATTCTGGTGTTCATCGAGCTTTCGGAGGGGGCCACCCTCTCGTTCGGACTCCTCGGAGCGGGTATCGACCGCCACGGAAAACCAGCAGGACCCCCTGGCCCACGCCGGCTCAGTGGTCAATGAACGGCTCGCGGCCGGGGGCCCAGGTCATCGGGCCCGTCACGTCGGTGTTCTGGCACCTGGGGGTGTACCGGACGGGCCAGGAGTGGAAAGTGCTGATGACGGTGACTGCCGAGCGGTATCCGGCGCTGGAGGCGCACCTCCTCGCTCTGCACCCGTGGGGCAACCGGGAGCTTGTCGCCGTCCCGATCGTCGCGGCTGCCGAGCCGTGCAAGAGGTGGATCTGTGCATTGGTCGTGCCGGTCGAAGGCTAGAACGTCGATTGCTTCTGGGGTGGGTACGCGGAAGGCCGGCGTTGGGAATCTTCGACGGCGGCCTCCTCTGTTTTGCGGAGCGTCAGCCGATGCGGATGAGGCTGGCGGTCGCGGTGGCGGGCTCCAGGACGGCTGAGCCGGTGTAGGTGGCGGTGTAGCCGAGGCCCAGCAGGACCGAGATAACCGGGCAAGGGCCGGTGCAGGTGGCGGTGCCGACAGCGTTGGTGACGGCGGTGCACACGGTGGTGGTGCCGACGGTGAACTTGATCGTGGTGCCGGGGACGGGCTTGCCGGTGGTGGTGTCGGTGAGCGTGGCCGACAGCGCGAGGTTGACGATCAGCTGGCCGGGGGCGATGGACAGCAGTACCGGACTTGCCGTGAGTTGGGTGGTGCCCTTCGCGTAGGTGTACCGGTCGGCGGCTGTGGTGGTGCTGGTGCCGCCGGGGGTGGCGACAGTGATGTCGACCGGTCCGGCCGCGGTGGCGGCGGGGGCCGTGGCGGTGATCGTGGTGTTGTTGACGACGTTGAACGAGGTGGCGGCCACGGTGCCGAAGCTCACCGCGGTGGCGCCGGTGAGGTGAGCGCCGGTGAGGGTGACGGTCGTGCCCCCCGCGGCGGGGCCGGTGGCCGGGTCGATGCCGGTGATGCCAGGGGCCGGGGTGTCGTAGGTGTAGGTGCCGGCGGGGGTGGTGCGGCCCTTGGCGGTCAGGGTGACGTCGACGGAACCGGCCGCGCGCGGCGGGGCGACTGCGGTGACCGTGGTGTCGTCGACCACCAAGACGCGGCTCGCGGGACGGCCACCGAAGTCGACGGTGGTGGTACCGGTGAGGTTGCTGCCGGTCAGGGTGAGGGTGGTGGCCCCCGTGGTCGGTCCGTGGTCGGGGGTGAGGGCAGTGACGGTGGGCAGGGCGGCCTTGCCGATCGCCATGCCGTACGGGCGGGAGCCAGTGGCGACAGTGGAGACGACCGTGCGCGTAGCGGTGTCGATCACTGACATGTTGTCGGAGAAGGAGTTGCTGGCGTACACGCGGGTGCCGTCCGGGTCGGCCAGGACGGCGTTCGTTCCGGCTCCGACGCCGATCGTGGCGGTCACGGTGTTGGTCGCGGTGTCCAGGACGGAGACCGAGTTGCCCAGCCGGTTCCCGACGTAGACGTGGGCGCCGTCGGGAGTGACGGCGATCCCGACCGGGTCGCTGGTGGGGATGGTGGCGGTGACGGTGTTGCTGGCGGTATCGACCACGGCCACCGAGTTGCTGTTGAAGTCACCGACGTAGAGCCGGCCGCCGTCCGGGGAGAGGGCGAGCGCGCTCGGATAGGTGCCGGTGGGGATGGTGCCGGCGACTACCAGCGCAAGCGTGTCGATCACCTCGATCCCGGCGGGGCTGCCGGTATGGGCTACGTAGACCCACCTGCCGTCCGGCGAGATGGTCAGCATGCGGGGAGAGGCGCCGACAGGGACGGTGGCGGCGACCGCATTGGCACCGGTGTCGATCACCGACACGGTGTTGCTGCCGTTGTTGGTGACCCACGCCTGGGAGCCGTCTGGCGTGAGGGCGAGGCCGATCGGTGCGGTGCCGACCGTGATGGTGGCTGTCGTCGCCCCGCTCGCTGAATCGAGGGCGGTGACGGAGTTGCCGTTCTGGTTCGCCACATAGATGAGCTGTCCCGGGCCGGCCGCGTGCGCGGGGGCGGACGGCAGGACTGCGGCGACGGTGCTGAGCAGTGCGGTATTCGATGGGTTTGGCCCAGGACCTTGTTCTTCGTCGCCCACCTGCGGATCTTCCAGTTCAGGTGGGCGGAAAGGTTGTCCAGGATCATGTAGATCGGGGCGCCGTCCGGACGGGCGGCTCGGATCGACCGCAGGGCGGCCCAGGTGCGGTCGATGCCCTTGCGGCGCCGGTTGACACCCCACGGCTTGTCGTCGCCGACCGAGTAGCAGTCGTGGAAGTAGGTGATTCCATGGGTGCGGCGGTAGGTGGCCGGTAACCGGTCCGGGCGGCTCTGTTCGGCCCAGCAGGAGCCGGCGGTGGGGCGGATGCCCAGAGGCCCGAACTCGCCGAAGGCGAACGTGCGGGCCGGACGCTCGTTGACCGCGTACTCGATCCGCTCCAGCTCGGTGTCGAAGGCCGGGTCCGGGGATTCGTTCCAGGTCTTCGTCCGCTGGAAGGTGATCCCCGGCGGGCCAGTAAGCACCGCAGTGCCGCACGGCCGATCTGAACGGTCGGTCGATGTTGCGGCGTAGATGGTCGACCAGTTTGCGGACCGACCAGCGGGTGAAGGGCTTGCCCAGCACGGTGGGTCGGGTGGTGGCCGTCTGGATGACGAAGTCCTCGTCGTCACGGTTCAGCAGGCGGGGACGGCCTCCCGCCCACTGAGGGTTCAGGTATCGAGCCCGATCTCGTTGAAGCGGTGGATCACGTCACGGACGGTGTCCTCGTCCGCCTGGACCAGATGCGCGATCACCGGAACATTGCTGCCGCCGGCCGAGGCCAGCATCATCATCGCCCGCCGAAACCGCACCGAGTGGGTACTGCCCCGCCGCACGACCTGCTGGAGCTTCTGGCCCTCCTGCTCCGTCAGCCTGCGGACCCTCACCGGTGATGCCATCCCGCCTCCCCTGCTGGTTGGAAGTGCTCACCTCCAACCAGCACAACGAGCAACCCGGTGAACCTATGCGGTCACAGCACTAGGTTCTGTCGTCAAATGTCACGCCCACATCAGGACTGATGCGAGAGTGACGGCTGCTTCGTAGGACTGAGCGGTCTTGTCGTAGCGGGTGGCGATGCCACGCCACTGCTTCAGTCGGTTGAAGCACCGTTCCACGACGTTGCGGTGCTTGTAGGTCTCACGGTCGAAGGCCGGCGGGCGGCCACCGCGGCTGCCTCGCCGGGCACGGTTGCGGGCCTGGTCGGCCCGCTCGGGAATCGTGTGCGGTATGCCCCGGCGGCGGAGCCAGGCGCGGATCGCCTTCGAGCTGTAGCCCTTGTCGCCCAGGACGTGATCGGGCCGGATCCGGGGGCGTCCCGGTCCGATCCGGGGCACCCGGATCGCTTCCATCACGGTGGTGAACCGGGTGCAGTCGTTGGTGTTGCCGCCCGTGACGACGAAGGCGAGCGGACGGCCTCTGCCGTCACAGGCCAGGTGAATCTTGCTGGTCAGACCGCCTCTGGACCGTCCGAGGGCCGGGTCGCGGAGCCCCCTTTTCGAGCCCCGGCCGCGTGCTGGTGAGCCCGGACGATCGTGGAATCGACGGAAACCAGCCACTCGATGGCGCCCGCCGCGTCAGCCTTCGCCTGCGCGGCCCGCAGCATGCGGTCGAACGTGCCGTCCGCCGCCCACCTGCGAAAACGCGTGTGCAGCGTGGCCCACGGACCATAGCGCTCGGGTACATCCCGCCAGGCCGTCCCGGTCCGGAACTTCCACACGATCCCGTTCAGGACCCGGCGGTCGTCCAGCCGCTTCCGTCCCCGCAGTGACTCGGGCAGCAACGGCCGGACGAAGTCCCACTCGGCCTCGGACAGTTCATGACGACGTATCACGACACCATGATCCATCAGTGATGATCATTTGAAGACACTGCCTAGGGCCTGTCGTCAAACTCCCGTCTGCCCCGCGACGCCTGGCACGCACTCTCGCCGCACCGGGCGAAAGCCCGAGTACGTCCAGTACGAGGGCTTCCTCCCGGCACACCGAGAGCACGCACCAGACGCCGCAGGGCCGCCCTCCGGGCGACGACGGGAGTTTGACGACAGGCCCTAGGTGCGGGCGCGCAAGGTTCGGCGTCACATGACCTGTTGCAGCGAAGGTTGAGTTTTGCTCATCGAGATTGAGTGGTGCCGCCATCAGGAGGACACGGTCAAGGTCAGCGAGGCGGCGGCGGTGGCGAAGTAGAGACCGGGAAACGCGAGGTTGTAGAGCACCCGGGCGCGCAGATGGAAGGCGAGCGCACCCAGATAGAGCACGCCGAGACCGAAGGCGGCGGCTGCGCCGACGGTGCGTAGTGCGGCGTCGCAGAGACCGAGGAGGAGGCCCGCCGCACCAGCCAGCTTGAGGACGGCCAGCCAAGGCAGCCAAGATCGAGGAACGCCCACCTCCGCTGAGTTGGCCAGCACGAAGCGCGCCCTGGCGAGGTCGGCGGCGGCGATACCTACGTTGATGGCGGCGGTGAACAGGGTGACGACAAGGAGCGCAAGCTGGTTACCGGTCATGCCTTCAGGGTCTGCGGGCACTTCGGCACCGTCCAATACCTGCTTCTATAACCTGGTGGCATGGACGGGAACACGTGCTTGCTTCGGTACTTCGTCGCAGTGGCGGAGGAGGGCAGCCTGACCGGGGCAGCGGAGCGGCTGTTCGTCTCGCAGCCTGCGCTGACGAAGCAGATCCGGCGGCTGGAGGACGATCTCGGGGTACGGCTCTTCGTGCGTTCGCGGTCCGGGATGGCGCCGACCGAGGCTGGTCGTGAGTTCGCCTCGCGGGTGCCCGCGCTGCTGGACAGCTGGGACGAGGCGGTGCGGGCAACCGGTGGGGCGGCGCAGGTGCTGCGCTTGGGCTTCCTGGACGCGGGCGCAGTAGGTGCCATTCCCGAGGTCATCGCCGAGTTCCGCCAGGCGCAGCCGAAGTGGCGGGTGGAACTGCGACAGTTCGACTGGTCGGACCCGAGCGTCGGCCTGGCCCGGGGGGAAGTAGACGCGGCAGTGGTGCGTTTGCCGTTTCCGGGGCAGGAGAGGTTGGTAGTGGGGGAGTTGTTCGTTGAGGAGCGTGGGGTGCTGCTACCAGCCCGGCATCCGCTGGCGAACAACAAAACGGTGGAGTTCTGGGAGCTGTGGGACGAGTCGTTCGTCGCGGCCGGAGCCGAGACCGGAGCCTGGCGGGACCACTGGCTGGCGGCGGAGGAGCGGGACGGACACCCCGTGCGGGTTGGCGCGGTCACCAGCCGTCCCGACGAGTGGCTCGGAGCGGTTGCTGGCGGCTGCGTGGCGCTGGCCCCGGCGTCGGTGGCTCGTTTCCACTCCCACCCGGACGTAGTCTTCCGTCCAGTCCGCGGGGTCTCACCGAGCCGGGTGGGGCTGGCCCGGCCTCGGGAGCGGATGCACGAGGCGGCACTGGATGAGCTGCTGGAGGCCATCGTGCGGCGACTGATACGGAGTTGACGACGGGGCCTCTCAACGGCCTCTCAGTTCTCCCCGGAGGCGGCCAGCAAATCCCGCTCAGGTCACCGTTCTCGGAGGGACTTTCGAATGACTGAGAATGTGCGGGGTTACCGCGAGACGTCGGGCCGTGCGGCCAGAGCCGACCTGACGGGTTCCCAGGTCAAGGCGGCCGACGGTTCGATCGGCAAGGTCGACAAGCATTCCGCCGAGGTCGGCTCTTCGTACATCGTGGTCGGCACCGGCCCGTGCATCTTCGGCAGGGAGGTTCTTCTGCCGGCGGGACGATCGACCGGGTGGGCGTCCGGGAGGAGAAGGTGTACCTCGGCTGGACCAAGGACCAGATCAAGGCCGCTCCGGTGTCCGAGATGGACAGGCACCTCGGCAACGAGGACGACCACCGTCAGGTCGGCGGCTACTACGCCGACCCCTCGAACCGCCTGTGAGGCTGCCGCAGACGCACCATGAGCGCGTCGCGGGCGAAGTCCCGAGTGAAGCCCCGGACCCGATCCTCAAGGCCGGGGCCACTTCACTCGGGTTCACGGGGGTCGGCGCAGGGAGGGCGGGAGGCTGGCTTCGGCCCGGAGTGGTTCGGACGCTTCCACGAATCTGCTGGGTGTGTCAGGCACTTGGGTGGCCTGTGGGCGGTTGAGCCAGCGGCGGGGCGGCGGGGCGGCGGGGCGGCGGGGCGGCGGGGCGGCGGGGCGGCGGGGCGGCGGTGCGGCGGTGCGTGGCTGCGGTGGCTCTGCTGTGTCGCTGTGGGCGCAGGGGAGCAGCTGGTGGTGCCGGCGGGGCGAAGCGCTGCTGGAGGGCGGGGCAGCGTGCCCACCAGGGGCATTCGGAAGTCCTGCCGGCGGGCGTTGGTCAGGGTGTCGAGCAGGACGCGGATGACGCCGTCCTTACGGGCATCGGCCAGCGCCTGGCGCAGGCAGTCGACGGTATCCATGTCAACTCTCCGGTTGCCCCCGGCAACGCAGTCCCGTCGAAGCGCGCGGCCTGCCGGTACACCTCGGCTGCGAGGGTGCTGTAGAGGTGGCCGCCGATGGTGGTGGTGGTGCGACCACTGCGGTGCGGTCGTTGCTCATCACGATGCACCTCACCCGAGGCAGGGGTCGATCGCCTCAGGCCCGGTGGTCCGTACGGGGGCATGCGGGGCGGGGCTGGGGGGCCGGGCGGTGAGCATCGGGGGGAGGCCTTCGCACAGTCGGAGCACGCGCGCGAGCACGCTGAGCGAGGCGCCGGTGGCGGGGCCGGACGGCACGTGTCGATACCCCGTCAGAGCCGGCGTGAGGTGGTAGTAGGACGAGTCCGGCTCGGCCCCGAGCAACGTGCAGTCACGATGAGGACAGTCACCCCGCGGGGCTCCGCAATCGGCCGCACTGTGACTGCTCCTTGTACGCGTGGGGGAGGGTCCCGCAGCGACGTCGGCCTCGGCGTCACGGATGGCCTGCCCCCTGCGCCGGCAGGGCTGGCCCCTTCTCGACGGTTGCGCGGGTGATGCAGCCGACCCGCTTCCTGTGGGGGATGGTCTCCTGGCTGATCTTCCGGGGGAGCACGCGCAGACGGCTGCTCCCTTGCCGGCCTGCGGGGGCTGCTGGGCAGGGCAGCGGCATGGTGTAGGCGGAGGTGATCCGCCCCGGTGCTCTGACCGGACGGCTTCGGGTCGTCCGTGTCGCCGGCGTCGCGACCGATGCGGCGGGGAGTAAGAGCGTCGCCATCGACATTGTTTCGATCAGAAAGGCGCCAGTACAGGGGGCGCACCTCCTAGTTGGTCGATGGACCTCGGTCATACGTGTGCCCACTGAGCTGTGGGTATTTCAGATGAGCAGGATCGAAACTCTTTCGTAAAACAAACCGAACATGGGGATTGACCTGGGTTACGCGCAGGTTTCAGAATCGCTCGCGGCTGCCGGGATCTGGCCTGGATCGGCCTTGCCGAACCCTCAAGGAGGAGAACGGTGCTCACCACCCCGTCGCGACGCGACGCACTTTCATGGCGGATTCGCGCCATCGCCCCACTGGCCCTGCTTGCCCTGGGCGCGGGCCTGCTGTCGCCGGCCCTCATGGCGGCGCCTTCCGCTCGGGCGGCGACCCTTCTGTCGACGTCGCAGGCCGAGACGATGACGAAGGACGGCGGCTGCACGAGCCTGCAGGCCACATACGCCGAGTACTACTGCAACAACGACTCCACCTCCGCCGAGCACACCTTCGGCCAGGCGGGCCGCTACCGGATCGAGGTGACGGGAGCGTCGAGCGCCGCCGACACGGCCGGCATCAGCGTCTTCGTCGGCGGCCAGAAGGTGGCGGCGTTGCGCTTCACGGGTACCGCGTGGTCCTCGAAGGAGGCCGTCTTCGACATCGCCGCGCCGGGCGCCTCGCGGGTCCGCTTCACCTTGGAGACGGACAACGGCAGCAACGACACCCGGATCGACCGGTACACACTCTCGTACGAAGGCTCCTCGCCCACCACGCCACCGGCGCCGTCGCCCTCCGCGACGGGTGCGTACGCCAGCGGGAAGTACCGCAACCTGTTCCGGGAGTGGAACCCCACCCTGACCGACGCCGCGGTCGACGCCAAGGTCGACGCGTACTGGGACGCCTTCTTCGGGAACACCGACGACGATCGAAGGCTCTACTATGCCTCCGGTTCCAACGGCAACGGGCCCCTGGCCTACATCAAGGACACCGGCAACGACGACGTCCGCTCCGAGGGCATCAGCTACGGCATGATGATCGCCGTCCAACTCGACAAGAAGTCCGAGTTCGACGCCCTGTGGAACTGGGCGAAGACGCACATGCAGCACAAGAGCGGTGCCCGCACCGGCTACTTCTGCTGGCAGGCCTCGTACGCCGGCTCCTGTCTGGACAACAACCCGGCGACCGACGGCGAGGAGTACTTCGCCACCGCGCTCTTCTTCGCCGGCCACCGCTGGGGCGACGGCACGGGCATCTACGACTACACGGGTGAGGCCGACACCATCCTCGACGTCATGCTCCACAAGGAGGACATGAACGGCGGCGTCGTCGACAGCGTCACCAACATGTTCGACCGCACCCACAAGATGCCAGTCTTCGTGCCCTACAGCACCGCCGCGCAGTTCTCCGATCCCTCCTACCACCTGCCCGCCTTCTATGAGCTGTGGGCCCGGTGGGCCGACGGCTATCAGGGCAGGCAGGCCGAGGACCGGCAGTTCTGGAGGGACGCAGCCCAGGCCAGCCGCGCCTACTTTGCGAAGTCGACCCACCCCGAAACGGGCCTGAACCCCGATTATGCCGAGTTCGGCGGCGCGCCGAACAACACCGGCAACCACGGCGACTTCCGCTTCGACGCCTGGCGGACCTCAGTCAACTGGGCCGTTGACCACGCGTGGTGGGCCGCTGACTCCGCCGCGACGTCGCGCACCGACCGCCTGCAGAGTTTCTTCGTCTCCCAGGGCCCCCACGCCTACGTGAACCAGTACTCCCTCTCCGGCCGCCCGCTGTCCTCCGACCGGTCCCCGGGGCTGATCGCGTCCAACGGCGCGGCCTCGCTCGCCGCGACCCATGCGCGGGCCTGGGGCTTCGTCGAGGAGCTGTGGAACCTCGAACCGCCCACGGGCAGGTACCGCTACTACGACGGCCTGCTCAGCTTCATGGGCCTGCTGCACGCCAGCGGCAACTTCCGGATCCACGGACCCCGCGAGACCACCCCGACGCCGACGCCCACCGATTCGCCCGCCGCCACCATCCCCGCCGATCCCTCCGGCCTCACCGCCACCGCCGGAGCGGGACAGATCGCGCTGGCCTGGACCGACAACTCCTCCAACGAGACCGTCTTCCGCATCGAGCGGCGCACGGTCGGCGGCACCTGGGCGGTGCTGGCCACGCCAGGGGCTGGCACGACCTCCTACACCGACACCGGTCTGGCGGCCGGAACCTCGTACACCTACCGGGTCCGGGCCGGCAACGCCGCCGGGGTCTCGGCCTGGACGAACGAGGCCACGGGGCGGACGCCCGCCGGCGTGAGCCGGGACCCGTACACCGTCATCGAGGCGGAGTCCTACGACAGTGCCGCCTACGTGACGACCCGGTCCGCCGCCAGCGGCACCGTCGTCGACCTCACCGGCAGAACGAGCGTTCTCGTGCTCGACGGGGTCCAGTTCGGCACAGCCGGGGCAGCGGGCGTCGGCTTCCGGGCCTCCACCACCACCCCCGGCGTCAACGTCCATGTCCGGATCGGCAGCGCGACGGCCTCCCCCGCCTGCACGGTGTATCCCGACAGCAACGGCGCCTGGCACCTGAAGTCCAACAGCTGCTACCCGCGCCCGGCCGGGACCACGAGGGTGTACATCACTTCCACCGGACCGGTGTCACTCGACAACCTCTCCTTTACCTCCTGAGCACCACCTCGCACCACACCCCCGGGGAAGCCGTCTTCCCCGGGGGCCTCTCGCCATCCAGGCACTCACTTCGCCCGGGTACCGCCGACTCTCCGAGAGACACGAGCATGACGACCAAGCACCCTCATCAGATCCTCCCGCCCGTCTCGGAGCCCTTCGGCCGGCTGGCCGACGGCACCGAGATCCGCCGCTGGTCCCTGGGGAACGGTGGCACGAGACTCTCCGTACTCAGCTACGGGGGCATCGTGCAGTCTCTGGAGACACCCGACCGGCACGGGCGGCACGCGAACGTGTCCCTCGGGTTCGGCAGTCTCGACGGCTACCTCGCCTCCGACGGCTTCCTCGGCGCGCTCGTCGGCCGCTACGGCAACCGCATCGCGGAGAGCCAGTTCAAGCTCGACGGGACCCGCCACTTCCTGTCCGCCGCCGGAGGCAAGCACACGCTTCACGGCGGAGCGGACGGTTTCGACCGACGAGTGTGGACGGTCCACGGCTTCGCCAGGGGCGGCGACGTCGGTCTCATCCTGACCCTGACCAGCCCCGACGGGGACATGGGCTTTCCCGGCGCCCTCCGGGTCCGGGTGGTGTACACCCTCACCGCGTCCGGCGCCTGGCGCGTCGACTACGAGGCCGTCACCGACAAGCCCACCGTCGTGAACCTCACCAGCCACGTGTACTGGAATCTCGCCGGTGAATCCTCCGGATCCGCTCTCGACCACGAGCTGTCACTCGCCGCGTCCAGGATGACCCCCGTCCGCACCGGACTGATACCGACCGGGCGGCTGGCGCCCGTGGCCGGCACGCCCTTCGACTTCCGCAGGCCCACACCGGTCGGGTCGAGGATCGACGCCGACTCGCCGCAACTGCGGCACGCCGGCGGTTACGACCACAACTGGGTGCTGGACAAGGGGGTCACGGCCACACCCCGGCCCGCGGCCACGCTGAGGGATCCCGGATCGGGGCGCGTCATGCGCGTCTCGACCACCGAGCCCGGGATCCAGTTCTACTCCGGCAACTCCCTCGACGGCTCGCCCGTGGGCAGCGGTGGGCGGGCATACCGGCGCCGCGACGGCCTGTGCCTGGAAACCCAGCACTTCCCCGACGCCCCCAACCAGCCCGCGTTCCCGAGCACGGTGCTGCGGCCGGGCGAGGCCTACCGGTCCTCCACCGTGCACGCCTTCGCCGTGACGTGAGGGGTCTGCCGTGGGGCATGGAGGCGCCCCGCCGGGAATCCCGGCGGGGCGCCTCCATGCCCGGAGAGCGGCGGCTCGCCGCCGCGCGGTCACCGGCGGCGGCGCTCGGCGAGCTCGTCGCGGACCGCCTCGAACGCCGGCTTGGCGGCGTACTCCTCGTCCATCAGGTTCGCGGCGCCCTGCCCGTCGAACGTGTCCGGAACCCACGAGTACTTGTCCGTGAAGCCCCAGACGGTGAAGGAAGTGCAGCGGCGCACGTTCAGGCAGGCGTCGAGCAGCCTGCGGTAGTCGTCGGCCTGGCGGGCGAGCTTGGCCGCGTCGGCCGGGAGCGTCATCCGGATGTCGACCTCGGTGAAGGCCGACTGCATGCCGAGCCCGGCGAAGCGCTCCAGGTTGGCCTGCACGTCGCTGGGGAAGCCGTACCCGATGTCCAGGTGACCCTGGATGCCGAAGCCGTGGACGGGCACACCCTCGCGACGGAGTCGGACCGCCAGGTCGTAGTACGCGGTGGACTTGGGGTTGATGCCCTCGACGTTGTAGTCGTTGAAGAAGAGCTTGGCCTGAGGGTCGGCGGCATGTGCCCAGCGGAACGCGTCGGCGATGTAGGAAGGACCGAGCTTCTCCAGCCACAGCGACTTGCGCAGCGTCCCGTCCTCGTCGAAGACCTCGTTGACGACGTCCCACTGGTAGATCTTGCCCCTGAAATGCTTCATCTGCGTGGTGATGTGGGCGCGCAGGACCTGCCGCAGCTCGGCGGCGTCGATCGAGCCGTCGGCGACGCCCTGGGTGAGCCAGGCGGGGAGCTGGTTGTGCCACAGCAGGGTGTGCCCCCGCACGGCCTGCCCGTTGTGCTGGGCGAAGTTCACCAGGGCATCGGCCGCGGCCCAGTCGTAGACGCCGCGCTCGGGCTCCACCGCCTCCCACTTCATGACGTTCTCGGCAGTTACGGAGTCGAACTGGCGGGCGGTGAGAGTGCGGTAGCGGTCGTCCGACGCGAGGGCCGCGGTGTCGACGGCCGTGCCGATCCGCAGATCCTGGCGCGCGGCGAGCTTGCGCAAGGTGGTGCCGTGACCGGCCGGGGGACCGCCGAACGCCGACGCGGACGGAGCAGCGCCGAGCACGATGAGGACGGCGGTGGCCGCCGAGGCGGCGCGCCGGAACGATCTTGACGCCATGGATGGCTCCTTCGTGAGAGGGATCGGCCGGGGGAGGACCGTCGGCGACGGGGAGGCCGACACGGCCCTGGCCCGCTCCGCGAGCGGGCTGTGGCGGCGTGCCGACACGTCACCGAAACTTCCGCTGCTCCTCCCGGTTGTGGCGGAGGAGGTGCCGGCCGAGGACGGCCGACGGCGGGCTGGACCTTCACCTGCAGAGGTGGCTACCAGTCCGGAAATTCGGGCAGGGAGCCTCTGTGGTTCAGATCTTGAGGGATGCCACCGCTTCGAAACAATGGTGCGGATGAAACGAAAACCTTTCGGTTCACATGGGCTCCGCCCTCCTCGGATGTGAGGATCCCGCTCTCAGTGAACGTCGCGCACCAGGCCGGAGGCGCCGGCGAGGACGCCTTCCAGGCGGTGCCACGCGGCCTCGTCGCGTACCCGCGCGGGCAGCTCTGCTCCACGGCCGGCTCCCCATGAGGTGGCCACCCGCACGGGATCGTCTCCCCATGCGGCTCCCGCGGCGAGTGCGGCCGCGCCCGAGGCGACCAGCTCACCAGCCTGCGGAAGGACCAGCGGCCGCCCCGAGAGTCTGCGGATCGTCTCGACCCACGTGCGCCCCCTCGCCCCACCGCCGATCAGTCGCAGGGGCCGCTCGCGCACCGCCGGGCCCGCCGGATCGAGGTTCGCCACGGCGTGGAGGTCGTCCAGGGTCCGCAGGAGGCTGAACGCAGCCCCCTCGTAGGCGGCGCCGAGGATCTGCCGCGGCGTGGTGGCGTGGCGGAGGCCCGTGAGAAGGCCGGAGGCGTGGGGGAGGTCGGGGGAGCGCTCGCCGTCCAGGTAGGGCAGCATGACGGTCTCTCCGCCGGGCTCCGCGTCCTCGCGGCCGAGTCCGAGGAGGTCGGCGACCTTGTCGACCGCCAGCGTGCAGTTGAGCGTGCAGCCGAGCGGGAGGTACGTGCCGTCGGCGCCGGCGAAACCGGCGAGCGCGGCCGTGGCCGGCCGGTTCCGGGTCGAGGCGAAGACGGTGCCCGACGTCCCGAGGCTGATGACCGGGTGGTCGAGCAGGCCCTCGGCTCCCAGCCCCAGCCCCACGGCTGCCGCCATGTTGTCCCCCGTCCCCGCGGCTACCGCGATGCCGGGCCGCAATCCCAGGCACTCGGCTGCCCGTGCGGTCAGCGATCCGACCCGCTCAGCCCCGCCCGCGGCGACCGTGGGCAGCAGCGCGGCGTCCAGACCGATCAGGTCGAGCAGGTCGCGGTCGTAGGCGCGGATGCGTGTGGAGTACCAGCTCGTGCCCGAGGCGTCGCCCGGGTCGGTAGCCGCCGCGCCCGAGAGACGCTCGGTGAGGAAGTCGTGGGGGAGCCGGACGGCCGCCGCGCGGTCGGCCGTCTCGGGCTCGTGCTCACGGAGCCACTGCCACTTGGTCGCGGTCATGGACGCGACGGGAACGGACCCGGTCCGCTCCAGCCACGCGGCCGGGCCGCCCAGGGCCTCGGTCAGCGCCATCGCCTGCGGCGCGGAGCGCGTGTCGTTCCACAGCATCGCCGGCCTCAGCGGCCGGCCGGCGGCGTCGAGAACCACCAGGCCGTGCTGCTGTCCGGCCACCGCGATGCCGGCGACCGCGGACGGGGCGACTCCCGACTCGGTCAGGGCCGCGCCTACGGACGCGCGCAGCGCGTCCCACCAGCTCTCGGGATCCGACTCGCGGGCGCCGGCTTCGCCGCGTACGGCGTGCGGGGCGCGGCCGACGGCCAGGATCCGGCCGCTATGGGCGTCGACGACAGCGGTCTTCGTGGACTGCGTCGAGCTGTCCACACCGAGAACTACAGGAGTGATCGGCACGGGGTACCTCGCAGGGGAAGCGAATTTGGAAGGTGGAACAACAAATTAGGCTGCATGCATCGGTGCACGTCAAGGGGGTGTCCGAGGCTGTTCGAGGCTCTGTTGGGGGCGGTCAGGGCTTGCCCACGCCTCCGAGGTCGACTATTAGTTTGGCGACACAACAAATCCGCGCGCTGCGGCAGTACGTCACGGGAGCACCCCATGTCGAACCCCTTCACCCCCACCCCTGAGGACCGTTTCACCTTCGGCCTGTGGACCGTCGGCTGGCAGGGCCGCGATCCCTTCGGCGACGCCACCCGCCCCGCGCTCGACCCGGTCGAGTCGGTCGAGCGGCTGGCCGGGCTCGGGGCGTACGGCGTCACCTTCCACGACGACGACCTGATCCCCTTCGGCGCGTCCGACGCCGAGCGCGACGCGGTCGTGAAGCGGTTCCGGGACGCCCTCGACCGCACCGGCCTGACGGTCCCGATGGCCACGACGAACCTCTTCACCCACCCGGTCTTCAAGGACGGCGGCCTTACCGCCAATGACCGGGACGTGCGCCGTTACGCGCTGCGCAAGACGATCCGCAACATCGACCTGGCCGTCGAGCTCGGCGCCACCACTTACGTCGCCTGGGGCGGGCGCGAGGGCGCCGAGTCGGGCGCGGCCAAGGACGTGCGGGTGGCCCTGGACCGGATGAAGGAAGCCTTCGACCTGCTGGGCCAGTACGTCACCGAGCAGGGGTACGACCTGCGGTTCGCGATCGAGCCGAAGCCGAACGAGCCGCGGGGCGACATCCTCCTGCCCACCATCGGTCACGCCCTGGCCTTCATCGAGCGCCTGGAGCGGCCCGAGCTGGTCGGCGTCAACCCGGAGACGGGCCATGAGCAGATGGCGGGGCTCAACTTCCCGCACGGGATCGCGCAGGCGCTGTGGGCGGGCAAGCTCTTCCACATCGACCTGAACGGCCAGTCCGGCATCAAGTACGACCAGGACTTCCGCTTCGGGGCGGGCGATCTGCGTCAGGCGTTCTGGCTGGTGGACCTGCTGGAGTCGGCCGGGTACGAGGGTCCGCGCCACTTCGACTTCAAGCCGGTGCGGACGGACGGCTTCGACGGCGTGTGGGAGTCCGCGAAGAACTGCATGCGCAACTACCTGATCCTCAAGGAGCGCGCGGCGGCCTTCCGCGCCGACCCGGACGTCCAGGAGGCCCTGGCCGCCTCGGGTCTGCCCGAACTCGCCGTCCCCACGGCCGCCGACGGCCTCGCGGGGCTGCTCGCCGACCCGACCGCGTTCGAGACCTTTGACGTGAACGCGGCCGCGAGCCGCTCGATGGCCTTCGAGCGGCTCGACCAGCTGGCCCTGGAGCACCTGCTCGGCGTCCGCTGATCAGCCGGGACAATCGAAGCCGAGGCAGGCCCGGGGAAGAGGCAGGCCTCGGCGTTCCCCGTCCAGTCGCCCCCCGGGAGTCCACCGTGTCCTCAAGCGCCGACAAGACGATCCCTTCCTCGGGCGGCCCGATGGACCAGCTGGCGGTGCGGCGCGCCAACCTCGCTCTGGTCCTGAGGGAGGTCTGGTCGTCCGACGCCTCCTCCCGCGCCGCCGTGGCCCGGCGCACCGGTCTGACCCGCCCCACGGTCTCCAGCCTCGTGAACGAACTGTTCGAACGCGGCCTGGTGCGGGAAACGGACCTTCAGCAGGACGGTTCGGTGGGCCGGCCCGGACGGAAGCTCGAACTCGACGGCAGTACGGTCGCTGCTCTGGGCCTGGAGATCAACTCCCGTTACCTGGCTGCCTGCACCGTCGACCTGGCAGGACGGACGATCCAGGAAAGACGGATCGTCCACGACGGAACCCGGGAGAGTGCCGCCGACACGATCCGCGCCGTCGCCTGGCTCACGGCCCGGCTCATCGAGCGTGCCGGGCGTTCCGGGATCCGCGTGGTCGGCGTGGGCGTCGCTGTTCCGGGTCCGGTGGAAGTCACCACCGGCCGGGTTCGCGCCGCCCCCAACCTGCGCTGGAACGATGTTCCCGTCGGCGACCTGCTGCGCACCGAGGCAGGACTGGCCGACGGCATGAGCGTCGTGGTCGACAACGAGGCGAACCTCGCCGCCCTCGCCGAGTGGGAGCGGGCGCATCCCGGCGTCAGCGACCTCATGTACGTGACGGGTGAGGCGGGCATGGGGGCCGGCATCGTCGCGGGCGGACAGCTGCTGCGGGGCGCGTCAGGCTTCAGTGGTGAGCTGGGGCACGTGCAGATCGACCCGGCAGGAGCTCGCTGTGCCTGCGGGCGCGCAGGATGCGTGGAGACGAAGGTCGCACTGCCCGCGGCCCTGGACCTGGCCGCGCCGGACCTCGTGCGACCTGCGGCTGGTACCCCCGACGCGGCCTGGGGGCCGCAGGAGCAGACCGTGGAGCTGGCACGCCGGGCAGCCGCGGGTGACCCCAAGGCCCTGGCGGGCCTGGACGAGATCGGACGGTGGCTCGGGAAGGGGCTCTCAATCCCCGTGAACCTCCTCAACCCGGAGGTCGTCGTCCTCGGCGGCTACTTCGCCGCAGTCGCGCCTTACCTCCTGCCTGCGGCCATGCGGGAGATGCGGAGCCGGGTCGTGGCCGGTGACGCGGCCCTGTGCCGCGTCACCGGATCGACGCTCGGCTTCACCGCCGCCGTGCGCGGTGCCGCCGGCGTCATCGTGAAGGAGGTCTTCGCCGACCCGACCCGCGTGTCCCGGTGATGTGCGGCCCGCGCCCGTCCACGTCGTGCTCACCGCGGCGCGGGCGGGCTGGGTTGACCGACCGGGCCGGATCGTCAGACCGCGCCGCGGGCGGAGGGTAGGGACGAGGCGGCGGCCGGGTTCTCGGGCGGCGGGGCCGTGCTGTTCCTGACGACGAGGCTGGTCGCGAGTTCCAGGCGGGTGACCACGGGCTCGCCCGCCCGCAGGTGCAACAGCATCTGCACGGCCTCCTCACCCATCGCGCGCAGCGGCTGGTGGACGGTGGTGAGGGCGGGGCTCGACCAGCGCGCGACCATCACGTCGTCGTACCCGACCACGGACAGGTCCTCGGGGACGCGCAGGCCGCGGACTCGGGCCGCCTCCAGGACGCCCAGCGCCTGGAGGTCGCTGCCGGCGAAGATCGCCGTGGGCCGGTCCGGCAGTGCCAGCAGCTCCAGGGCGTGGGCGTAGCCGCCCTCGACGTGGAAGTCGCCGAAGCGGATCAGAGCCGCATCGACGGGAATCCCGGCCATGCCGAGGGCCGAGCGGTAGCCGTCGAGGCGCGCGAGGGAGCAGAGAATGTCCTCGGGGCCGGTGATGATGCCGATGCGGCGGTGTTGGAGGTCGATGAGGTGGCGGGTGGCGGCAACGCCACCCGCCCAGTTCGCCGAGCCCACGGAGGGCACGTCGGGTTCGGGGTCGCCCGCCGGGTCGATGATCACGAAGGGGATGGAGCGGGACCCCAACTGCTGTTTGACCTCGTCGGGGAGAGAGGAGAAGACGAGCACGACGCCGATGGGGCGGCGCTGCAGCACGCCCTCGATCCAGTCGGCCGACGGGGCGTGCCGCGTGCCGCTCTCGGTGAGGACCACGCTGGCCTGGTGCGCCTTGGCGAGGTTCTCGACGCCCCGGATCAGCTCCATCGACCAGACGCTGTCGAGCTCGTGGAAGACGAGCTCGATGAGGGGCGCCTCGCCGGCCGCGCGGGTGGTCCTGCGGTACGAGTGCGCCTCAAGCAGCGACTCCACCTTGCTCCGGGTGCGGGGCGAGACGTCCTGCCGTCCGTTGAGGACTTTCGAAACTGTCGAAAGAGATACTCCGGCCTTCTGAGCCACCTCGGCCAGGGTGATCCGCCTGTGCCCCTCGTCATCACGCATCCGAGCAGCATAAAGCACACTCTCGACGACCCTCGGCGTCACGTTTCCATAACGCCCCTACGGAGGGTTGACCTGTTCGGGACCCCCGGCTTAGCGTCCCGCACATGAAGTTTCGGAAACAGAACCGAAACTGTTTCGAAAAGTGAGGCGCGATGAAGCGACACACACAGCTCCTGAGAACCGCTGCCGTCGGTGGGGCGTCGCTGGCCATGACCCTCTCCCTGGCCGCCTGCGGCGGCTCCGACGACGCGTCGGGCGACTCCGGCACGATCCACGTGCTGGTGTACGGCGACGCGACGAACAAGGTGGAGGAGCAGCTGGTCGACACCTTCAACAAGACCTCGAAGGTCAAGGCGGTCCTCGACACCATCCCCGGTGCCGACTACCAGTCGAAGCTGCAGACGATCATCAGTGGCAAGCAGGCGCCGGACGTGTTCTTCAACTGGGGCGGCGGCAGCATCAAGCCCTACGTCGACGCCGGGCTCCTCATGCCGCTCGACGACTTCATCTCGAAGAACCCCAGGCTCAAGTCCGATTTTCTCCCCTCGGTCTTCAACACCGCGGTCGTCGACGGCAAGCCGTACGGCGTCCCCATGCGCGGCACCCAGCCCGTCCTGCTCTTCAGCAACGAGAAGGTCCTCAAGGACGCGGGCGTGAGCGCCCCTCGCACCTGGGCCGAGCTGCTGACCGCCGTCAAGGCCCTCAAGGCCAAGGGCGTCACCCCGATCGCCCTGGGCGGCGGCGACAAGTGGCCGACCCAGATGTGGTTCCAGTACCTCTACGACCGGGTCGCCGGCCCCGAGCTCTTCCAGAAGGCCGTCGGCGGCGACAAGGACGTGTGGGCGAGCGAGGACAGCAAGAAGGCGCTGGGCAAGCTCAAGGAGCTGATCGACGCCGGTGGCTTCGGCACCAACTACGACTCGGTGAAGTTCACCGACGGCGGCTCCCCCGCCCTGCTCGCCACCGGCAAGGCCGCCTTCGAGCTGATGGGCTCATGGGAGTACTCCACCCTCCAGGACGCCCACCCGGACTTCGTGAAGAACGACCTGGGCTATGGCGCCTTCCCGACCGTCGAGGGCGGCAAGGGCGACCCCAACAACATCGCCGGCAACACCAACAACTTCTACTCGGTGCTCAAGACCACCAAGCACCCCGAGGCCGTCGCCGAGTTCCTGAAACTCATGTACTCCGACGAGTTCGTCAACGCCCAGCTCGCGGTCGGCAACCTGCCGACCACCACCAACACCGCGAAGTTCCTCGACGCCTCGGCCAACCCCGCCTACTCCACCTTCCAGTACGACCTGGTGAAGAAGGCCCCCGCCTTCCAGCTCTCCTGGGACCAGGCCTTCCCCCCGGCCGCCACGACCACCCTCCACCAGGCTGTCCAGCAGTTCTTCAACGGACAGATGGACACCGACGCCTTCATCGCCGCCATGCAGAGCCTGCCCGCGGCCTGACGACCGGACCAACCGACATGACCACTGCCACAGCCCCCGCCGTGGACAGCGTCGAGAAGCCCGGCACCCGGAGGCGGCCGAGCCGCCCCGGCACCGGGGTGGGCCGCCCGGGCTTCGCCTGGGCGGCGCCCGCCGCCGTCTTCTTCGGCCTGTTCGCCCTCGTCCCGCTCGCCCTGGTCGTCGTGCTCTCCTTCACCCGCTGGAACGGTCTCGGCTCCCCCGAGTTCGCCGGCCTGGAGAACTGGAGCAAGCTCCTCGACGACCCCGTGATGGTCAAGAGCCTCTGGCTCAGCCTGCTCCTCACCGTCCTCGGCGTCCTCGTCCAGACCCCCCTCAGCATCCTGCTCGGCGTCTGGGCCGCCGGCCACCAGCGCAACCGGGCCGTCCTCTCCGCGATCTACTTCGTCCCGCTGCTGCTCTCCATCACCGCCGTGTCCGTCCTGTGGCGGGCCGTGCTCGACCCCAACTTCGGCGTCCCCTCCCAGGCGACGTGGCTGTTCGGCGACGGCAACCTCTTCGGCGTCCAGTCCAGCGCCCTCGGCGTCCTGGTCTTCGTCAGCACGTGGCAGTTCACCCCCCTGCACACCTTGCTCTACCAGGGCGCGGCCCGGGCCGTTCCCCAGGTCCTCTACCAGGCCGCCCAGATCGACGGCGCCGGCCGGTACCGCCAGTTCTTCCACATCACCCTGCCGCAGCTGCGCAACACCGTCATCACCTCGACGATCCTGATGGTGGTCGGCGGACTCACGACCTTCGACACCGTGCTGATCCTCACCCAGGGCGGTCCCGGCACCGACACCACGAACAGCGCCTACTACATGTACCAGAAGGCCTTCAAGAGCTTCGACTTCGGAGGAGCCTCCGCGATCGCGCTCCTCCTCGTCCTCGTCGCCACCCTCGTCTCCCTCGTCATGGTCAGGCTGAGCGGCTACGACAAGATGCGCAGCACCATGGAGGGCGTGTGATGCGGAAGCGTCCCCACTACCTCGCCGGATTCGGCTCGCTGGTCTGGCTGTTCGTCGTCGGCCTGCCGCTGTACGTGATGCTGGTCGCCACGTTCCAGACCCGGGCGGACTACGCGGCGAACGGACCCCTCGGGCTCCCGACGAACTTCACCCTCGACAACTACGTCAACGACCTGAACGACGGCTTCGCGCAGTACTTCCTCAACACGGTCATCGTAACCGTCGCCGTCGTGGGGCTCGTCCTGCTGCTCGTCCCGCCGCTCGCGTACGCGATCGTGCGCAGCGACGGCAAGGCGACGGGAAGGGTCTTCCGGCTCTTCCTGCTCGGACTCGCCATCCCGTCCCAGGCCGTGATCGTGCCGATGTTCTACCTGATCAACGAGGCCGGCCTCTACGACAACCTCCTCGGCGTCATCCTGCCGACCGCGGCCTTCGCCATGCCCGTCTGCGCCCTGATCCTCACCGGCGTCATGCGCGACATCACCTCCGAGCTGTACGAGGCGATGACCGTCGACGGCGCCTCCTCCTGGCGGATCTTCCTCCAGCTGGTGCTGCCCCTGTCGAAGAGCGGCCTGTCGACGATCGTCGTCTTCTCCTCGCTCCAGGCGTGGAACGGCTTCCTGTTCCCGCTCGTGCTCACCCAGTCCTCGGAGAACAAGGTCATCACCATGGGCCTCTACGACTTCCAGACCGAGCACGGCGTCGACATCCCCGGTCTACTCGCGGCCGTCGTCCTGTCCATGCTCCCCATCCTGCTCGTCTATCTGTTCGCCCGTCGCGCCCTGGTCCAGGGCCTGATGGGAGTCGGAGGAAAGTGACCGCACACATGGCCACGCCGCCTCACACCGCACTCGCTCCCTGGAGGGATCCCGCGCTGGACCCCGAGACCCGCGTCAACGCGCTGATCCGCGAGATGACGCTCCAGGAGAAGATCGCCCAGCTCTTCGGCGTCTGGGTCGGCGCGTCCGACGAAGGCGCCGAAGTCGCCCCGCATCAACACGACATGGAGGATCCGGTCGGCCTCGACGACCTGATCCCCCACGGACTCGGCCAGCTCACCCGGCCCTTCGGCACGGCCCCCGTCGACCCGGCACTCGGCGCCCTGTCTTTGATGCGGACGCAGGCGAGGATCACCGCCGGCAACCGCTTCGGCATCCCCGCCGTGGCGCACGAGGAGTGCCTCGCCGGCTTCGCCGCCTGGGGCGCCACCGCCTACCCCGTCCCGCTGTCCTGGGGCGCGACCTTCGACCCGGAGCTCGTACGGGAGATGGCCAGCGCGATCGGGCGGGACATGCGCGCGGTCGGCGTCCACCAGGGCCTGGCGCCGGTCCTCGATGTCGTGCGCGACGCCCGCTGGGGCCGCGTCGAGGAGACCATCGGCGAGGACCCCTACCTCGTCGGCACCGTCGCCACCGCCTATGTCCAGGGCCTGGAGTCCGCAGGGATCGTCGCCACCCTCAAGCACTTCGCCGGCTACTCCGCCTCCCGCGCGGGCCGCAACCTCGCCCCAGTCGCCATGGGCCGCCGCGAACTCGCCGACGTGATCCTCCCGCCGTTCGAGATGGCCGTCCGTGAGAGCGGTATCCGGTCGGTGATGCACGCCTACACCGACACCGACGGCATCCCCTCCGCAGCCGACGCGGATCTGCTCACCGGGCTGCTCCGCGACACCTGGGGCTTCACCGGCACCGTCGTCGCCGACTACTTCGGCATCGCCTTCCTCAAGACCCTGCACGGCGTGACCGGCACCTTCGGCGAGGCCGCCGCCGCGGCCCTCACCGCCGGCGTCGACGTCGAACTGCCCACCGTGAAGACCTTCGGCGCCCCGCTCCTCGACGCCGTCACGAAGGGCGAGGTGCCCGAGGACCTGGTGGACCGCGCGGTACGCAGGGTCCTCAGCCAGAAGATCGCGCTCGGCCTCCTCGACCCCGGCTGGAACCCCGTCCCGCCCGCACTCGAGAACGCCGACACCACCACCGACCCCGAGCTCCTGCGCGGTACCATCGACCTCGACCCCCCCGCCAACCGCGAACTTGCACGCCGGATTGCGGAACGGGCCGTCGTCCTCCTCCACAACGACGGCGCCCTGCCCCTCGACCCGGCCGCGCCCCGCCGGATCGCGCTGATCGGTCCTACAGCCGAAGCCGCCACAGCCGTCCTCGGCTGCTACTCCTTCCCCGTCCACGTCGGCGGACAGCACCCGGATATTGCCCTCGGCATCGACCTGCCCACCCTCCACGAAGCGCTCCGGGCGGAATTCCCCGCCGCCGACATCGTCGTCGCGCAGGGCACGGGCATCGATGACGGGGCGACCGAAGGCATCCCTGCGGCCGTCGCGCTCGCCCGCGACGCCGACCTCGTCATTGCCGCGCTGGGGGACCGCGCCGGCCTCTTCGGCCGCGGCACCAGCGGCGAAGGCTGCGACGCCGAATCCCTCAGCCTCCCCGGGGCCCAGCAACAGCTCCTCGACGCTCTCCTCGACACCGGCACCCCCGTGATCGGCACGCTGCTGGCCGGACGCCCCTACGTCCTGGGCCGTGCCACCGACGAGGCAGCCGCCATCGTCCAGTCCTTCTTCCCCGGCGAATCCGGAACGGGTGCCGTCGCCTCCGTCCTCAGCGGCCGCACCAACCCCAGCGGACGTCTGCCCGTCAGCATTCCCCGCCACCCCGGCGCCCAGCCCTCCACCTACCTCGCCGCCCGTCTGGGCCACGCCAGCGAGGTCTCCAGCATCGACCCCGCTCCCGCGTTCGGCTTCGGCCACGGCCTCACCTACACCACCTTCGCCTGGTCCGGCCTCACCATCGAGGCAGCCGAGGCTCCGACGGACGGCGAGTTCCATCTCACCTTCACCGTCGAGAACACCGGAGACCGCAGTGGCACCGAACTCGTCCAGCTCTACCTCCACGACCCGGTCGCCTCCGTCGTCCAACCCGTGCAGAGACTCATCGGCTACGTGCGGCTCGACCTGGCCGCCGGCGAGAAGAAGCTCGTCGCCGTGGACGTACCCGCCGACCTCGCCTCCTTCACCGGCCGCGACAGCAGGCGCGCGGTCGAACCGGGAGAGCTGGAACTCCGGTTCGCCTCCTCCAGCACCACACCCAGGCTCACCACCCGCGTCACCCTCACCGGCCCCGTGCGCCACGTCGACCACCACCGACACCTGCACGCCCACTTCCAGACCACCCCGCACACCTCCTACTGATCACATGGCTCCGGCCGGCTTCCAGGCCGGCCGGAGCCATTACTGTCACGAGCGAAGGAGCCGCCATGACCAGCCCCCTGACGAACTGGGCCGGGAACGTCACCTTCGGTATGCGGCGCTTCCACGCCCCGACCTCTGTCACGGAACTCAGGCAGATCGTGGCCCAGGCCGACGCCGTGCGCGCACTGGGCACCGGACATTCGTTCAACGCCCTCGCCGACACGACAGGCGACCTCGTCTCCACCGCCGACCTCCCGCGGACGATCGACATCGACCCCGCCGCCCGCACCGTCACCGTCAGCGGCGGCACCCGCTTCGGAACCCTCGCCTCCGCCCTCCACGGCGCCGGGTACGCCCTTCATAACCTCGGCTCGCTCCCGCACATCTCCATCGCCGGAGCCTGCGCTACCGGAACGCACGGATCGGGCGACACCAACGGCAACCTGTCCTCCGCCGTCCGCGTCCTCCACTACGTCGATGCCGCGGGCGAACTGGTGACGCTCGACCGCAGCTCCGCCGAGTTCGCCGGCTCGGTCGTGGCGCTCGGCGCCCTCGGTATCGTCACCCACCTCACCCTCGACGTGGTACCCGCCTTCGACATCCAGCAGTGGGTGTACGAAGGCCTTCCCACCGAGATCCTGAGGGCCCGGTTTCCCGAGGTGATGTCCGCCGCCTACAGCGTCAGCGTGTTCACTCGGTGGCGCGGCGAGTCCGTCGACCAGGTCTGGCTCAGGCGCAAGGTGGACGACGACGGGCCGGTCCCCGGCCCCGCACGCTGGCACGGAGCGACGAGAGCCGACAAACAGCGCCACCCCGTCCCGGGCATGACCGCCGACGCCTGCACTCTTCAACTGGGCATCAGCGGACCCTCCCACCTCAGGCTTCCCCACTTCCGCCTGGACGCGGCCCCCAGCAGCCGCGGCGACGAGTTCCAGTCCGAGTACTTCGTCGCTCGCGAGGATGCTGTGGCTGCCTTCGATGCCCTCCACGACATCCGGAAACGCTTCGCCCCATGCCTCCGGATCAGCGAGATCCGCACGATAGCCGCCGACGATCTCTGGCTCAGCCCGGCCCACCACCGCGACTCTGTCGCCTTCCACTTCACCTGGCTCCCCGACCAGAGGGCCGTCACCGCAGCACTGCGGCACATCGAGAACGCTCTGGCTCCCTTCGCTGCCCGCCCCCACTGGGGAAAACTGTTCACCCTCGAACCCGACGCGCTGCGTGCCCTCTATCCGGCCTACGGCCCCTTCGAACAGCTCCTGAGCGCTCGCGATCCGGAAGGTGTCTTCCGGAACAACCTGCTCCGACGACTCTTCGCCCTTGAGGCCGGCCCCAAAACGCCTAACTGATCGTTTCAAAATGAGTTCGGCGTGAGGGCTTGGTCTGGTGGCGGCAGACTGGTGCGGGTGTCGGATGATCTGGTGCCTGATGATCTGTGGGAACGCATCGCCCCACTGCTGCCCCCCGCCCGCCGAGGCGCCCTCGGTACCCCGGACGCCTGCCGGCGGACGACCGTGCGGCCCTGAGGAGCATCGTCTACGTCCTGCTGTCGGCGTACACGTGAACGTGCATGGCCGCGTACGGATGAACGTGCAGAGTTCCTGATGTGCTGAAGTTCAGGGTTCGGCACTCTGCTGCCTGTTGGTCGAGGTCGCAGAGATGGGGTGGCCGTGGTCCTGGATCCGCAGCGCTGGCGGGAACTACGGCGCTTTCGTGGCCTGGGGGAGTCCGGAGCGATGAGCCTGACCGAGGTCGCGAAGGAAACGGGCCTGAACTGGCGGACGGTCAGCAAGTACCTGGCAGGCGACGGACCCGCCGCACCTCCGCGCCGGTCGCCGAACGGCAGGTCACGGGTCAGGGTGATCGACGAGTTCGCGCCGCTGGTCGACTCGATGCTGCGGGCGGAGATCTTGATGAAGGCCGCCGTGATCCACGGGCGACTTGTGGCGGAGTACGGGTTCACCGGCAACTACCAGCGGACCAAGCTCTACGTCCAGGAAGCCCGGCCTCGGATTGCCGAGGAACTCGGCATCACGCCGAATGAGTTGGCGGGCATGCACCGCCGTTTCGAGGCGATCCCGGGCGCCCAGGCCCAGGTGGACTGGGGCGACGAGGGCAAGATCCTCGCCACCGCGATCCTCGACCGGCTCCTCCACCACTGCGAAGTGATCTCCATCAACGGCCCCAGCTACCGGCTCAAGTACCGCCTCCAGGCCATCGAGCGAGAGAACGACGTGGCCTGACCAGCTGCGATCAGGACACCAGGTCGTCGCCCGGCGCGATGAAGGCGTCGGCACTATCAGCATCCTCGACATGCCCTTGGGCATCGACCGTGATGGCTGTCGCCCGCCCCTGCGACGTGATGAGCCAGGCCAGCACCTGTTCCGTCAGCGGCGTTCCACCCGGGCCCTCGTCCTTCCAATGCACCCGCCACCCTCCGCCAGGCACCGCGGCCACGACCTGGTCGGCCCGCTCCAGGTGGGAGAAGTCCTCGTAGTCCGTCACCGGACGCAGGGCACCACGCTTGGGATCGACGACCAGGGCTGTCCCGGGCGCCTGGTCCCAGCCCTCCACACGGACCATGCGGCCGATCTCGGTGTCGGTGCCGTTGAAGATCGCGGTCCAGCCGGTCTGATTGAAATGGCGAAGAGTCACCGCTCCATCATCTCGAACACGACGCTCGCGCTTCAGAGGTCTCCTTGCACTGCGCGTTCATCCGTACGCGGCTCTGCACATAGGCGAGTACGCAGACAGCTCTGCGATCGGGTGAAAGGCGGCGGCACTGTGGTCGGCGATCACCCGGTCTCTGCCCGGGGTGTGCACGAGCCGAGGGCTGGCGGGCGCAGTGGGGGAGGTCAGGCCGTAACGGCGGCCTGCGTGTTGTGGGTAGGGGCGAGTGCCTCAGTCCAGGTGAGCAGCTGGTCGAGCATCTGGGTGAGGGCGGGGCCCTGGTGTTCGCCGGGGGTGAAGGAGGCGCCGAAGTCGGCGAAGTCGGTGCGCAGGTTGAGGGTGACGGTGGCGGAGACGTCGGCGATCTGCGGTGCGCCGAGGACGGGGCGCAGGGCCTCGGCGGCGCGGACGCCGCCGTCGACGCCGTAGGAGACGAGGCCGGCGGCCTTGTTGTTCCACTCGGCGTAGACGCGGTCGAGGGCGTTCTTGAGCGCGCCGGGGAAGGAGTGGTTGTACTCGGGGGTGACTATGACGTAGCCGTCGAAGGCGGCGACCGTGGCGGCCCACTGCTGGGTGTAGGGGTGGGTGTAGCGGCCCATCGCGGGCGGCAAGGGCTCGTCGATCTGCGGCAGGTCGGCTTCGGCGAGGTCGACGAGTTCGTAGTCGGCGTCGCCGCGTCGGCGGGCCTGTTCCAGGACCCACTGGGCGACGTTAGCTCCGGCGCGGCCGGTGCGGGTGCTGCTGAGAATGATCGCGATCTTCGGCAACGTGACTCCTGTGGGTGAGAGGTTTCCGGGCGGCGGGCGCACCGGCCTTGTGGGGAAGGTCGGTGGGGCCCGCAGCTGTGTGGTTGTGGGGGTGGGGTTACGGGGCTGCCGGGCCGGTGGTGAAGAACGCCGTCATCTGCTCCAGGCCCTGCGGGCCGAACATCGTGTCCAGGCTCTGGGCGGAGTCGGCGGCGGAGGCTTCGCTGCGCGGGAAGAGGGCTTCCTCGTAGGCGGTCAGGGCGGCCTCGGTGTCGCCGGGGCGGGCGGCGATGGCCAGGGCGAGTTCGGCGCCGTCGAACATGGCGAGGTTCGCGCCTTCGCCGGCGAAGGGCGACATCACGTGGGCGGCGTCGCCGAGCAGGGTCACGCCGGGCACGCGGTCCCAGCGGTGGCCCACCGGCAGGGCATGGATGCGGCGCGGGGTCATGGTGTCCGCGTCGGCGATCAGGCCGCGCAGGGCCTCGTCCCAGCCCTCGAAGCGGGCGAGGACGGCCTGCTTGGCCGCCGGCAGGTCGGTGAAGTCGACGGTGTCCAGCCAGTCCTCGTCCGCCTTGAGGGCGGTGTAGACGTGCAGGCTGCCGTCGTTCTCCTTGTGGGCGAGAAAGCCGCGTTCCTCGCCGAGGCAGATGAAGAACCCTCCGCCGATCACGGCCGCGCTGCGCGGGTGACGGGTGTCCGCGTTCAGCAGGTCGGTCTCGACGAAGGAGATGCCGGTGTAGGCGGGCGTGGCGTCGGAGAGCAGGGGGCGCACGCGTGACCAGGCGCCGTCGGCGCCGATCAGCAGGTCGGTGGTGATGGCGGAGCCGTCGGCAAAGGTCACCTTGTGGCGTCCGCCCGACAGGGCGCGGACCCCGGTGACCTTCTTTCCCCAGTGGACGGTGCCGTCGGGGAGGGCGTCGAGGAGCAGGTCGCGCAGGTCGCCGCGGTCGACCTCGGGCCGGCCGCCGGTGCCGTCGTCCTCCTCCGAGACGTGGACGGTGCCGTCGGGGCCTAGCAGGCGCATGGCCTGACCGCCCTCATGAATGATCTTGAGGAAGCCGTCGTGGAGGTCGGCGGTGTGCAGGGCCTTCTGGCCGTTCTCCTCGTGGATGTCGAGCATGCCGCCCTGGGTGCGGGCCTCCCTCGACGCCTCCAGCTCGAAGACGGCCGCCTCGATGCCGTGGACGTGGAGGACACGGGCGGCGGTGAGGCCGCCGAGACCTCCGCCGATGATCGCGATGGGGTGATGCGTGTTCATGGGGTGCTCCTAGAGGTGTGGGGGATGACGCTGCGGCCGCCCTTGCCGACTCACCTCTCCACCGTAACGAACATGTTCGTAGCGAACAAGTTCGTTCGGGGGTTTGTTGCGTCCCTTCTGCGCGGTATGGGCGCGGGCCGAAACGCGAACGGCGCCCCGAACGGAACGCCGCAGCCCTTGGAACCTCCCGCAGATCAGCCGGTGGCGCCCGGAACGGGGGTGTGGAGGATGCCGTTGATCACAAGGTCGAAGCCCCAGGACAGCCGTGCGTCTTGCGTGCCGGACAGCAGCGCCGGCAAGTGCGCCTTGATCATCGGGTGCTCGGCCTCGTCCACGCCGTACGCGGCGCGGGTGAGCGCGTCCCAGTCGTCCTGGCTCATCGGGTCGCGTTCCTGGCTCCCGTGCTCGGCGGCGGTGGCGGTCGCGTACTGCAGGAGGTTGTCCACGCCCCAGGCGACCTGCTCGCGCGGGGCGCCGCTGCGGGAGAGCAGCAGCAGGAGGCGTTCGACCAGGTCGAGGTAGTTCGCGCCGCTCGGGCGGGCGACCAGGGCGGAACGGGCGAGCTGCGGGTGCTGGAAGAGCAGGCGGGTGTAAGAGGTCAGGACCGCGACGAGTTCTTCGCGCCAGTCAGCCCCCGGCCGGTCGGCGGGCAGGTCCACCTCGCCCAGGAGCGCGTCCAGGACGGCGGCGTGCAGCTCGGCGGTGTTGGCAACGTAGACGTAGAGCGAGGCCGGACCGGTGTCCAGCTCCTGGGCCAGGCGCCGCATGGTCACCTTCTCCAGCCCCTCGGACCGCATGACCCGCACCGCCACCTCGACGATCCCCCGCCGCGTCAGGGCCGGCTTCGCGGGGCGTTCACGCCGGCTGATCGGTTCTCGCTTCACAGTCATACACCGATCGTAACGAACATGTTCGCCATTCGGGGGTGCGGGATCACACCTTGCCCGGCCCGCCAGCGGGGCCGGCATCCTGCGCGAGCTCCTTCGCCCTGAGAATCCGGCTGCCGGACTGGTACGCCTGCCAGGCCACCGGCCAGGCGAGGGCGAGCACCGCCAGCGCCACCACGGTGCCGAACCCCTCCGGGTCCCGCGCCCCCGGGGACCCCGTCAGGCCACCCACGACCACCAGCCCTGGTCCGACCGCCCCCGCCGTCCAGCCCGTGCCCCGACCGGACACGAGCGCGCACACGGCCGCGGCGAGAAGGATTAATGCCAGCACGCCGGCCTCGGCGGCCGGCCGGGCTGCGGCATCACGTCACCGGCCTGCTCCACCGCCCGCCCCAGCGCAGCGCCGCCACCACCCCGGCGAACAAACAGCGCAGCGCCAGCACCAGCCGCACCGGCAGCGCCCGCGGCGCCAGCAGCGGCAGCCCGTACGAGCCGGTGCGCAGCGCCAGCGACCAGACCAGCACCAAGACCGCGAACACCCCGACTCCGACCGCGCGCACCCCGCCGTCCCACTCCTCCTCGCTCGCCGCGGACACCGACTGCACCAGCCCCTCACCCAGCACGATCAGCACGAACAGCCCCAGACGCTCTGACAGATGCTCGATGTCTGCGGCCACGACCTGCGGCTTCCGCCGCATCCTGCTCCGGACGCGGTCGACCCGCGCATGGGCCTCCTCAGGCGGCAGGGCGGCATTGCGCCGCTCCTCGCGCCGCAGCCAGTGCTCCGCCCGCTCCTCCGCGTCCGCCCACTTCTGGTCGACCTCCGCCTGGAGTGCCTCCCGGCTGACGCGCACCATGACCGCCATGTCGATCACCAGCCCCGCCGCCCACAGCCACAACCGGCCATCTCCGTGCACCCACAACGACACCACCCGCGGCGTGAGACCGACCCCCAGCTGGATGATCGGCAGGTCCGCGACCACATGTCCGCGCCCGCTCCGCCACCCGGGACGCGATGAGCCGCACCACGATGTACGCGAGAGCGAAGGCACGGGCCTTCTCGTCCGACTCGTGGACCCCCGGCACGGCGGCCGCCATCACCGCCATCCCGAACATCGCCGCGACGACCGCCACTACCCGGGCCCGCTCCCCCGCCACGTTCCCGTACATGGTCGACATGACCCAGGTGAACCAGAACGCCAGGAACAGCACCGCGTACTGACCCAACGACGTCCAGCTCGGCCCCGCATGCAGCAGGTGCGCCAGCTGCCCCACCCCCGCGACCGCGATCAGGTCGAAAGACAACTCCAACCACGAGGCGTGCCGCTCACCACCCCCCGGCCCGGAGGTGGGAGAACTGCTCATCGAAGTAGATATAAAAGAATTATGTTCACTAAATGATCGTTTCAGAATGCCGCTGCGGAGACGCCGGCGGTCCATGGAATAATCCCTTCCACGCTGTGACACCGGAGCAGCCCACAGTCTCCGCCGGGACATCCCGCCACGCGACACCCGTCCGCAGCACGAACAGGACGCCGACGAGTGCCGCCGGTCCGGAATACGCAGCCGCCCGGGGTGGCGATGGCGCCGTTCGGGAGCGGGCGGCAGCAACGGGGCCACCCGCTCCCACAGGCGGTCAGGAACAAGATCGGCGCGCACCCCGGACTCCCTGCCGATGAAGGTCGCTGAGCATGAGTCCCGCATCTCAACTCATTCAGGGCGTTCAGCGTCTCGTCGACGTGCCGCCAAGCGGTGGCCTGGGACATCCCGGCGGCGGCTCGGTTCCGCCCATGCTGACAGCGGTCATTCCCGCTCGGCGGCATGCATACCATTGCATGAACGGCATCCAGGCCGGGCTTCCAGGTCCGCTCACCAGCGGCGATGCCGCCAGTTCGCCTGGTTCCGCAAGGACGCGGAGCAGTGGGGTGCTGGGGAGGTACAGAGAGAAACGGGGGGCGGCATGCATCTGCGGGTGCTACTGGGGCGCGATACGGAGCGCCGCGCGCTGGCTGCCCTGGTCGAGCAGGGGGCCGCCGGTTCGGGCGGCGCTACGGTGATCACCGGGGCGCCGGGGATCGGCAAGTCGGCGCTGGTCGCGGAGGCCGCAGGCGCGGCGGCACGCGGTGGGACCCGTGTGATCACCGCTGTGGGGGTCCAGTCGGAGGAAGACCTGCCTTGTGCGGGTCTTCACCAGTTGGTTCACCAACTGAGGGACGGAATCGACGACTTGCCGGGACGTCAGCGCAGCGCGCTGCTCGCGGCCGTCGGGCTGGTCGACGAGGCCGTACCCGATCTGTACCTCGTCGGCTTGGCCGCGCTGACCCTGCTGACGGACTCGGCGGCGAAGACGCCATTGCTGGTGGTCGTCGAGGACGCCCACTGGATGGACCGTGCCAGCCTCGATGTGCTCGGGTTCGTGGCGCGGCGGATCGAATCAGACCCCCTCGTTCTGCTCGCCATCACCCGGCGCCTCGACGACCGCCTCAGCAGTGCCGGCCTGCCCGTGCTGCACCTGGGCCCTCTGACGGACGAGGTGTCGGGTGAGGTGCTGGATGCGGTGGCCCCCGGACTGGGGCAGCAGGTCAGACGGCGGCTGTTGGAGGAGGCCGCCGGAAACCCGCTGGCGCTGACCGAACTGCCGGTCGCGCTGCAGTCGGTCGGCGGGGCGTACGCGCTCAATCCGGGTCCGCTGCCGCTGACCGCGCGGCTGGAGCGGACGTTCACGGCACGGGTCTCCCGTCTGCCGGCCGACACCCGCGCGGTCCTGCTCCTCTCGGCCCTCAACGGTGACGGGACGATGGAGGAATGCCTCGACGCGGCGACCCGGATGCTTGGGACGGCCGTCGGCGTCGGTGCTTTCGAGGCGGCGATCGACGCGGGCCTGGTGGAGGCCCAGGGGTTGATCTTCAGGCACCCCCTCGTCCGCTCGGCGATGCACCACGCCGCCACCGCCGTGGAACGCCAAGCCGCGCACGCCGCGCTGGCCGCCGCGCTCCAGGGACAGCCCGATCGGCAGGCATGGCACCGTGCCGCCGCCACCGCCGGTCTCGACGAGAGAGTGGCACGGGATCTGGACTCCACTGCCGGCAGAGCCCTGCGGCGAGGCGGTGTCGCCGCGGCTCTCGCCGCGCTGAGGCGGGCGGCGGAGCTGACGAAGGACCCCTCCGCGCGGGCGGACCGGCTGCTCCGGGCGGCGGAGCTCGCACTGGAGTCGGGCCAAGGAGACGATGCGGCGCACCTGCTGATTCAGGCACGCTCACTGGACCTTTCGGTCCGGGACCGAGGCCGCGCGGCCTGGGTCAGCATCGCTCTGGCCGAGGGGACGCGGGGCGAGGGCGCCGCGACCGCCGAGCTGGCCGAACTGGCGGTCGAGATCGCCGCCGGCGGCGAGTCGACACTGGGGCTGCGCATGCTGTGGAGCGCGGTCTTGCAGTGCTTCTGGGGGGAGCCGGGCCCGGCCGCCCGCGAGCGGGTGGCCGCCGCCGCCGACCGGATGCCCGTGCCTGCCGACAACGCCGACCTGGTCGCTCTGCGGGCGTACTCGGCGCCGGTCGAGCGTGGGGAAGGAGTCATGGAGGGCCTGGCGGGTCAGCTGGAGCGCTCATCGGAGAACGCGGAGGGGGACCAGCTCCTAGGCGCCGCCGCCGTGACGGTGGGCGCTCCCGCCCTGGCGAGCCGGCTGACGGCAAGGTCGCTGGACGCCCTGCGAGCACAGGGCAGGCTGTCGATGCTGGCCCGCGCCCTCTGCGTCCAGGCGGGGAGCGCCGCACGGCTGGGTGACGTGCGTGCCGGCTCCCTCGCCGTGGAGGAAGCCTCGTCGCTCGCCCGTGAGACCGGTCAGCCCCTCGTGCACGCGATGGTGAACGCCATCCGCGCGCAGCTTGCCGCCGTCAGCGGCGATCCGGCGGCAGAGGCATGGGCGGCGGAAGCCGAACGCGAGGCCCTTCCCAGCGGAGGACGCCCGGTGCTGGCCATCATGCAGATGGCCCGCGGGCAGGCGGCCCTCTGCCAGGGCCGCTACGGCGACGCGTTCGGCCACCTGCACCGCGTCTTCGACCCGGCCGACCCCGCCTTCCATCCCTGGCTGCGCTTCTACGCGGTCGCGGAGCTGGCCGAGGCGGCGGTGCGCAGCGAATCCGCGGAGGTGGCACGCGACATCGTGCGGGAGCTGACCCCGCTCGGCGACTCGACGTCCTCGCCCGCCCTGCTCTGCGGGTTGCGACTGGGCCGGGCCCTGCTGAGCCCGCAGGACGCCGCCGAGCCGCTGTACAGGGCGGCCCTCGACGCCGTCCCCACGGACTGGCCGTTCGAGGGCGCGCGGGCACGCCTCGCCCTGGGCGAGTGGCTGCGGCGTCACCGGCGGCCAGCGGAGTCCCGCGTCGCCCTCCAGGCCGCACGCGAGATCTTCGACGCCCTCGGCGCGTCGGCATGGGCGGAGCGGGCACGACAGGAGCTGCGCGCCGCGGGCGCGTCGTCCCCGCGCCAGGATCCGGCCGCGGCCGACCGGCTGACCTCGACCGAGCTGCACGTCGCGCAGCTCGCCGCGCAGGGTCTGACGAACCGTGAGATCGGCGAGCGGTTGTACGTCTCGCCCCGGACGGTGAGTACCCATCTCCAGCGGATGTTCCCCAAACTGGGGGTCACGTCCCGCGGCGAACTCGCCGGGGTGCTCGGCGGCACGACGACATACCCCGAAAGCGCAGCGTCATGACGTACGCGGAAGACGCGGCACCATGACGTACGTCGGAGCCGTAGTCCGACGGACGCGGACCGACCCGCTTGATTCCTAGGTTTGTGCCATGCCCGGTACGCACACGGCGGACGGGCGGGAAGGCACACCATGGGAACCATCACCGTCGGCACCGAGGGCTCGACCGGCATCGACCTCTACTACGAGGACCACGGGTCGGGCCAGCCGGTCGTCCTGATCCACGGCTACCCGCTGGACGGGCAGTCGTGGGAGAAGCAGACCGATGCGCTGGTCAAGGCCGGCTACCGCGTCATCACCTACGACCGCCGTGGCTTCGGCCGGTCGAGCAAGACTATGACGGGCTACGACTACGACACCTTCGCCGCCGACCTGGACACCGTACTGACCCAGCTGGACCTGCGTGACGTGGTTCTCGTCGGGTTCTCGATGGGCTCGGGCGAGGTCGCCCGCTACCTCGGTACCTACGGCTCGGAGCGGGTGGCGAAGGCGGCGTTCCTCGGTTCGCTCCAGCCGTTCCTTCTGCAGACGCCGGACAACCCCACCGGTGTGCCGCTGAGCGTCTTCGACGGCATCGCGGAGCAGGCGGAGGCCGACCGCTACGCCTGGTACGAGAGCTTCTTCGTCGACTTCTTCAACACCGACGAGACGCTTGAGTCGCGGCTCAGCGAGGCCGCGCTGCGGGCGAACTGGGTCACCGCCGTCGACTCGGCGCCCATGGCCGCGTACGCGTGCGTCCCGGCGTGGCTGACGGACTTCCGGGCCGACGTGGAGCGCATCGACGTGCCGTCGCTGATCCTGCACGGGACCGCCGACCGCATCCTGCCGATCGACGCCACGGCCCGCGAGTTCCGACGCCACCTGCCCGAAGCGCGGTACGTCGAGATCGACGGCGCTCCGCACGGTCTGCTGCTCACCCACGCGGCCGAGGTCAACGCCGCCCTGCTCGACTTCCTCGCCGCCTGAGAGCCGGCGCTTGTCACGAAAGGACCGCACTCCTGTGCCGGTTGTGAACAACCCCCTGCCGCAGCGCGACCGCGAGACCGCGGGTGCGGCGCTGCAGGCGACCCTGACCGACCTCCTCGGCCTGTCCCTGGTGGCCAAGCAGGCCCACTGGAATGTGTACGGCCCGCGCTTCCGCTCGGTCCACCTCCAGCTCGACGAGGCCGCCACCATCGCCCGGAACCACGCCGACACGGTGGCCGAGCGCGCGGCCGCCCTGGGCGTCAGCCCGGACGGACGGGCCGGGACCATCGCGAACACCAGTGGCGTGCCCGTCTTTCCGCCGGGCTGGACCAAGGACAGCGACGCCGTTGACGCCTTGGTGCACGCGCTCTCCGCCGTGACCGAGAGGCTGCGTGAGCGCATCGTCGCGATGGGCCCGGTGGATGTCGTCACCGAGGACCTCCTCGTCGGACTCACGGCCGATCTCGAGAAGCAGAGCTGGATGTTCCAGGCGGAGAACCGGGTCTGATGGGGGAGAAGGGCATGGGTGTCGAGGGCACGAGCACCGCCCGGTTCGAGCCGGTACGGGCGGCGCTGGCGGCACACCTCGAAGCCGGCGAGGAGCTGGGCGCGTCGATCGCCGTCGATGTGGACGGGGTCATGGAAGTCGATCTCTGGGGTGGCCACGCGGACGAAGCACGGACCGTTCCGTGGCACCGGGACACTTTGGTGAGCCTGTGGTCGACCACGAAGACCCTCACCAATCTCGCGGCCCTCATCCTCGTCGACCGGGGCGCGCTGGATCTGCACCGCCCGGTGGCGCACTACTGGCCCGAGTTCGCCGCCCAGGGAAAAAAACACATCGAGGTGCGTCACGTCCTGGCCCACACCTCGGGACTGTCCGGCTGGGAGCAGCCCTTCTCCATGGAGGACCTCTACGACCGGCCCACCGCGAGTGCCCGGCTGGCCGCACAGGCACCCTGGTGGGAGCCGGGCTCCGCGTCCGGCTACCACGTCCAGACCCAGGGGCAGTTGGTGGGAGAGCTCGTCCGGCGGGTCAGCGGCCGCAGCCTGACAGAGTTCGTCGCCACCGAGATCGCCGAGCCGGCGCAGGCTGATGTCCAGATCGGCGCGCGACGGGCCGACTGGCCGCGTATCGCCGATCTGGTGGCCCCCTCGCAGCCAATCGGCATGCCCACGGGTCTTGATCCCGAGGGGATCTTCATCAGGACGTTGCTCGGAAGCCCCGCGCGTGACGAGCACGTCGACACCCCGCAGTGGCGCTCCGCCGAACTCGGAGCCGTCAACGGACACGGCAACGCACGTGGCCTGGCCCGAGCGCTCTCCGTCGTCTCGCGGCGCGGCGAGGTCAACGGCCGCCGGCTTCTCTCCGAGGAGACGGTGGACAAGGTGTTCGACGTCCAGGCCGACGGAGTCGACCTGTTTCTGGGCGTCCCCGTCCGCTGGGGCGTCGGCTACGCCCTCGCCGATCCGAGGACGATGCCGCACATGCCCACTGGGAGAATCTGCTTCTGGGTCGGCAGGGGCGGGTCGATCGTCATGATGGACCTCGACCGGCGCGTCACGTTCTCGTACACCATGAACCGGGTGGGCGACGGGCTCCTCGGTTCGGAGCGCACGCACATCTACCTCAGGCACGTCTACGAAGTCCTGGAGGGTACCGGCTGAGGTGTGGCCGTAGGCTCCGCGCGGGGGAGCCTACGGCCCACCGCCGAACGTGCCGTCAACCGCCTCAAGGTCTTTCGCCCGGTCGCCACACGCTGCGGGAAACGGCTCCGTATCCGCCTCGACGCCGTCGCACGCGCAGCACTCGTGATCTGGCGCCGCACACCGACCCCGGACCGGGAAACATCGCGTAGGAACGCGAGTGAGCTGCCGTCATCTGACTGAAGGGGAGCTCGCTCCCTCATCCGGTCGAGGCTTCCGCGCCCTCCGATCCGCGCTGCTCACGCGGCGCGGACGGACGCCCGTCCATCACGTACCGGCCAAATGATCCGGGCCCCGTTCCTCGAGTCACCCAGCTGCCTCGCCTTTCGGTCCGTCGAACACTATTCATTGAACAAGAGGGATTTCACCCATGCGCAAGACCCACCTCGTCCGTCCGGGCGGCAGATCCGTACTGCTCGGTGTCACCGCGGCCGTCGGACTGTCCGTCGCCGCCGTCACCCTGCCCGCCGCGGCAGGCGCCACGCCCCACCACCCCGTACGTCCGACGATCGTGCTGGAACATGGGGCGTTCGCCGACGCCGCGAGCTGGGACGGTGTCGTCGCCCGGCTGCAGAGCGCGGGCTACCCGGTGGTGTCCGCCGCCAACCCGCTGCGTGGTCCGGCGAGCGATGCCGCTTACCTGCGCAGCGTCCTCGACCACATCGACGGGCCCGTGGTCCTGGTCGGCCACTCCTACGGCGGCACCGTCATCAGCCAGGCCGCGGCGGGCCTCGAAGGCAAGGTGAAGGCACTGGTCTACATCGCGGCGTTCCTGCCGGACGAGGGCGAATAACGCTCGGTGGGGGGTTTGTTGGTGTGCTGGGTTGTTGAGGTCCTGGGGGTGTTGTGGGTGTGTTGAGAGGCGGTGTCGGGAGCTCGGTGAGGGTGGGCGGGGTGTTTGGGCTGGGGTTTTGCGTTCTGTGTTGAGCGGGACCGGGCTCGTTGTGGGTTTCACCAGCGTGTAAAGGCCTGTTTGGTGTTTGTGCTGTTCAGGGCTGTTTGGCCTGGTCGGTGGGCAGGGGTTAGCGGCTTCGGTGGGGGCGCCTGTGTTGTTTGGCGAGGTGGTCGAGTTGTACTGCGTCGAGGGCGGTTTTGGTGATGCGTTCGGGGCCGTCGTGGATAGCGGTGATGGCGGCCTGGCGGATCAGTCTGGTGAGGGATCCGATCCGGCCGGCAGTGCGCTGGTGGAGGTATTGTGCGTGGCGGGAGAGGGCGCCGGGTGTGTGCCGTTGCAGGTCGAGATTGTTTTCGATGTCGGTGATGACGTCGCGGAAGGGTTCACGCTTGCCGTGGCGGGCGGGGAGGGGACCGCAGTGGACGAGGGTGGCGCGTCCGGCGAGTTGAGCACCCCGTGTCCCGCTGAAGAGGGGTGTGTCGGTGACGTTGATGCCGGCGTAGACGAACGTGGCGGGGAGGCGTTCGGTGAGGTCTTTGATGAGGTCGGCGGTTTGGGCGCCGGTGGTGGTGCGGGGGTTGAGGCGGTGGATCTCGTCGATGAGGACGAGTTGGATGCCGGCTTGGGTGTAGGTGTGGCAGACGGCGTCGGTGATCTGGGTCTGGGTCATGCGTGTGGTTGTGGGGATGCCGAGGTAGCGGGCGAACTCGGTGACGAGGGTTTTCGCGGTCGCGCCGGGCGGGACCAGGACATACGCGACGGGTACCACCGCGTGGGCTGATCCGGGTGGTGCGGGGTTCTTCCGGGTGTGGGCGAGGTGGCAGGTGCGGCCGACGTTGAGGAGCGCGGTCGTTTTCCCGGCTGTGGCGGGTCCGGTGACGATCAGTGAGGGTCGGGCGGTGGTCTGCTGGTGGCGGCCGAGGATCATCAGGGTGCGGACCTGGGCGGCGAGGGTGTGGAGGGCGGGGGTGCGGATGGTGACGAAGCTGGAGTGGTAGGCGAGGCGTTCCTCTGTGCTGCGGGGCGGGTCGCCAGGGCGGGGAGGGGCGGGCGGGTCAGTGGTGGCGAAGCGGTGCCAGCCCTGCCAGGTGGTCAGGGGCCAAGGCGGCCCGGTCTCGCCGCTTTCGTCGGTGCCGCCTTGTGTGCTGCTTGCGCTTGTCTGGCTGGGGTTCACCATGTGGCGGCCTCCTCGTGCGCGTCGTAGAGCCCGAATCCGGCGGCCGGGGAGGGGCTGACGCCGTCGGGCAGGTCGTCGATGGTGTCTTCGTCGTCTTCGTCGCCTTGCTGCGCCGGGCTGTCAGTGGGTGCTTCGGTGTCGTGGTTTCCGTCGTGGACTGCGGGGAGTGGGATGTGAGCGGTGCGGGCCAGGAGGGCCTGCTCTGTTCTGGTGGCGTGGCCGCTGTGGACGCGGCGCATGAGCTGGTCGAGTGCGTCGGCGAGGCCGGCTTCGTACTGCTCGGTGTCACCGTGGTTGCCGTCAACGGCCTGGGTGCGGATGTGCTGCCAGGTGCGTTCGTCGAAGGGCCGGTGGACGTGGTCGCGGTGGATCCACGGGATCTCGGTGAGTTCGCCGTCGGGCAGGCGCACCCAGATCTGGCGGACGTCGTGGGGGTTGTAGTGGATCTCCCATTTCCCGCCGCGGCCGGCGACGGGGGAGGCCTGGCCGCGGTGCGGGGCGAGGAGATCCGCGTCGTAGGTGCGGTGGTGGATGGTGATGCCGGCGGGGGTGATGGCCTGCCAGCGCACGGGCAGCAGTTCGAGGTAGTCGCGCCCGGTCAACGGGACAGGGACATAGCCGGCGACGGCGACGAGCGCGGCCCACATCTCATTCGGAGTAAGGGCCTTCCTGGGCATCATCGGGTGGCGCAGCCCTTCGTGGGGCCGGTGGTGGTAATGCACCAGCCACTCATCGAGGAGGTCCTGGAGCTGGGCGACGCTGTAGCGGGCGTCGTTCCCGATGTCGGGGCCGCGGCGGGTGACGTCGGAGCCGGTGTAGCCAGGCAGGTGCTGGCAGAACAGGGCGTTGATGGAGCCGAAGGTCCGCTCGACGATGCCCTTCGCGGTGGGGGCGCGGGGCGGAGCGGGCTGGACGCTGATGCCGAGGGTCTCGCAGGCGGCGGTGAACGCGGCGGAGACGAAGACTTTGCCCCGGTCGACGACGATCGTCTCGGGCAGCACGACCGGCCGGGCAGCCGCCCCGGCCAGGCGCTCGTCCAGCGTGGCCAGCCGCTGGTGGGGGAGCGCGCGGGCGTGGTCCATGCGCAGGATGTCCGGCCAGGTCGGCCTGGCCGGGTGCGGGACGGCCATCTCCGCCAGCAGCAGGGCCGCGTCCACGGCCTTGGTCGCGCTCGGGCACAGCACGGCGGCCAGGATGGCGCGGGTGGCGACGTCGACGGCGATGGTCAGCTCGGGCCGGGCCAGGCGCCCGTCGTCGAAGAGGGCCAGGACGTCCAGGCGGGTGGTGTCGATCTGGACCTGCTCGCCCGGCCGCAGCGCGACGGCGGGAGTGAAAGCCCGCCCCTCGACGCTGGCGGGCACCCGCCGCACCGGACCACTGGGCAGTTCACCGGGGCGGGCGAGAGAGGTGACGAGACGGTACAGCGTGGCCTGGGACGGCACGGGCACCGTACCGGGGCCGTGCCGGTCGGCAAGGATCTGGTTGATCAGCGGGAACAGGCCGTTGACGGTGCCCTTGGAACGCCCGCGCCGGCGGCGCAGCGCCTCACGGACGGCTGCGACGACCCGTTCGTCGGAGCGCCCGGTGGGGCTGGAGGCGCGGGTGGTGCGGTGGTCGAGGAGCCCCCACAGGCCCTGTTTGCGGTAGGCCAGGCGCATGCGTTGCACCGTGGTGCGCGATACACGCCCGAAGCCGAGTGCGGTCAGCTCTTCGGCTTTGGCCTGCTCCCGCTCGGCCAGCGTGTGCGCTGCGGGGTCGTACTGCTCCCGCACCACTCCACCGCTGCCGGGCCCGTCGGCAAGGCCGTATTCGACTTCCCGCACGTGCCGCTGCCAGGCCATGGCCTTGTTCCGCGCCGCGGCGGGCGCGGTCTCGAACAGCCCCCACTGCGGGGCCGCCTGCGGCACGTCGGCTCCGATGACGCTGAAGCCGGGATCGGCGAACAGGTACCCGGCGAGCACCGCCTCGCCACCGCCGTCCGGGCCGATGAGGTGAACGGTCTGCCCGGACAGAGCGACCACCTGCCACTTCACGCCGCGGAAGCGGACATGCGCCCCGACCTTCACCGCCGGCCGCGCATTGCGCCGCGCGCTCACTTGGCACTTCCCGTCTCGCCCAGACCGTCCCAGCCCCTGGGCTGACGAGAACGCACTCGTGCAGCGGCGCCTCCAGGTCCGTCGTGAGCTGTCCGTGCCACAGGGCATGGAAGACGGCGGGGAGGACCTCGATCGGGTCGCCGGCCGCTTCGGCACCTTCGATCAGTGGCCGCGGCCGCGTGAACGCCTCCACAACCGTGCGCGTCAGACCGGGGCGGCCGGCGTTGCGGGGATGGCGGTAGCCGGCCAGCCATTTCAAGTTGGCGGCCAGGACGTCGTCGAGCGGCGCAAGGCGCCGGTAGGCCCAGCCGAGTTCCTCACATGCTGCGCTTACCGCTTCGGCAGCCTTCACCGCGCGTTCGCCGCCGGCTTCCTGGTGGCTGGGGCAGTCGGCCAGCAGACCCGTGCCGTCGCGGTACCGGGCGAACAGCTGCGGCACCCAGGAACGCACCCGCCCCCGAGGGTCCCGCCACAGCAGCTACACCGGTCGCCCTGCCAGTCCTGTCACCCGCGGATCACGGTCCAGGACCATCAGTTGGGTACGCATCGCGTTCGACCCCGCAGCCACGTGCCGTCCGGTGGTCGCCGACCACCACAGGCCCGGCCCCCAGCGCCGTCCCGGGATCACCGGGAACGCCGACACCGGCGGCAACTCCTCGAACGCCACGGTCATGGCGGCATCCGTCCACCGTTGGTGGACCCGTTGACCGACCGGGTCGAGGAACACGGCCTCGAAATCGCTCCGACGCTCTACGGCCGCTCGCCCTGCCCGGCCTCCAGGCCGGGTCGCCCCTGTGCTGCTCACCTGCGTCAGCCAAGTCGCTCCCGTCGGCAGCTGTCCCTGTTTTCAGGATTTCTGCCACAAACGAGTGCCCTGTCAGTTAACAGTCGACGCACGTCCCCATGCTCAGCCTCCGTCCTCCCGCTTACCTGCGGTCATCATCCTCCTGAGCGTCTCGGCAGGCATGTCCACCCACCGGGCCATGTCCTCCAAGGGCACTCCGCCGTTCACCGCCGCCACCGCGGTCCGCTTCCAGGCCGCCTCGATCAGCCCGGCACTGTGACCGAGGCCGCGCAGTAGCAGCCGGGTGACCTCGGCGGTCGGCCCGGTCTGCGATCCGCGCAGCTGGATCAGCTGCTCCTCAGCGCTCTCGATCGTCCGGGTGATCAGCATCCGCTGCTCGGCGGGCACCGTAGCCCGCCACATCGTCCCCGAGCCGGGTGCCTTCTTCTCCTTGCCCAGGACCCGCAGCCGGCCGGCCATGGTGGCGGCCTGGTGTTCCTGCCGCAGCCACCACGGGTCGTTGTCGTATCCGGGCGGCCCTCCGACGCCGCGACGCCGGCGGATGACACCGCCCATCCACGCGATCAGCGGACCACCGTGATCCGTCGCCGCCAACGGCCCCAGCCACGGCCGCCCCACCCGCTCACCGAGCCGGCGGCAGAACAACCCGTCGGCCGGCAGCGCCCGCGGCCGCCCGGCACCACTGTCCGCCCACACCAGCTCGGCCATGCCCGGATCCAGCAGCACCTCGGCGACCGCCACCACCTCCGGGAAGACGACCGCGTCCCGCCCCACGATCCGCCACCACTCCAGATCACCCCCAGCATCCCCGCCCGCGACCAGATGCAGACGCCGCGGCCAGACCGTCTCCCGCTCCCAGCCATAGGCCCCCTCCCACCACCGGGCGACCACCGCCCGCGCCAGCGCGAACACCCGCGCCGGCTCGGCCCCGGCCCGCACCGCCCGCCGCCCCACCGACGCCCACCGCCGCTGCGCCGCCACCACCTCCGGAAGACGCCGCACGTCCAGGTACTCACGGGGCTGGTCGGCGTCCGCGTCCAGGAGCCACCGCCCATGCCGCACACACACCCGATCCCACCGCGGGACGTACCGCACCGCACGCACGACCGTCCCTGTGCGCTGCGCCGTGCACAGCCCGCAGCCGAACGCCACCGGCCCAACAACCACGCCGCCGATCCGCCACACAGCCGACGGCACTCCGTCCTTTTCAGCCGGCAGCTTGGCGTCCTGCTGTCCCCAGGACGGCAACGCCCGTGCCGCCACGTCCTCTCCGGTGCCGCACAGGCTCGTCAGAAGTCGCCGTCCGGCAGTGTTCAGCACTACCTCGGCGTCAGCCCGGCAGGCGCCGCCCTCGTGCTTGGGCTGCTGGTTAGGCCACTGCCAGTACGACCGCAGCCCCTTCGCCTCCAACCCGTAGCGGCTGGCGGTGCGGCAGATCAGCGACGAGGTCGTCTCCCCCTGCAGGGGCGCGATCCGCAGGAGGCCGGGGTAAGGGGTCACTCCACCACGGTCTCGTGCTCACCGCCTTGGCGGGCGTTTTCGCAGAAGACGCTCAGCAGACCGCGACCACCTCACCCCAGCCGACCGCATTCGTCGCGATCAAGCCCAGGCGGCCGCCCCGGTGCCGACTCGTCCCACAGCGTCAGACGCCCGCCCAGCCCGCGCGCCCCTCAGGGACCCGGATGCGACACGCGCATCCCTCCTGTCTGCATCAGACTTCCAGCCCAGCGCAGCCGTGTGACCTGGGGAAACAGTGCTTCGCATGCGCCGGGAGGAGGAGTTGGGAAATGTTTCTTCCGTTCGGCATCCGGATCGGGCCCTCCTGCTGCGTGTAGGGGATGAGGGCCTCGTGCCTTCATCAACGAGTTCGTCACTACTGGAAGGCCTGGTCGATGACTTGGTCGTACTGGGTAGGAGCGGGCGGGGTGTCACTTCCAGTACTGGTCCTGCTGTTCTTCGCGATGCGCCGCGCCAAGGGTGTCGTGGAGATGCTTGTGAAGGCGCATATCGAGACCCGGGCGGAGCGCGAGCAGCGCGCCACCATGGTCGCGATGGCGCAGTCCCTGCCCGACGGCGGCGCCGCGGCCCGCTTCGAGCAGGGACGGCCGGCATGGCTGTTCCGCAAGGACTCGGCTGAGCCGGAAAGCCACCGGGCCATCGCCACGCGGGAGGCTGCGTGAGTGAGGCCGTCCCGGGAGCGGACTTCGAGTCCTTCGTCCTCGAGACCATCGAGGCGTTCTCCCGACTGGCCCGGGCCCAGGCAGGCGACTTGCACAGCGCCCTTGAAGGGCGATGTCTCCGGCGCGGTGACGGTGGCTGGGACCCAGGGGTGAAGAGGGTGTACCGCCGGCTCGGCATCGGCGGTGTGCTGACGAATCTTGCGTTCTGGCGGCAAGCAGGTGAAGTAGAGGGGACGGGGCAGCGTAGGGCTGGTCGGGCACAAAGCGGGGGGGCTAGGTTGTCAGCGAGACTGGCGGCGTTTGGGGGATAGGTGGACGAGCGGGAGTTCAACGAAGCCGTATCCGAGCGGGTCCGTGAGGCGCGAAGGCGTGCCGGGGTGACGCAGGAGTACGTGGCGCGACGAGCGGGGCTGACGCGCGGTTCGATCACGAACATCGAGTCCGGAACCCAGACCCCGCCTCTTTACCGGCTTGCCCTGATCGCCGCGGCGGTCGGTGCGGAACCTGCCGACCTGCTTCCGTCGCTCCACTTGGACGAAGCGTCTGGCCTTGCCGCGCGTCACGCCGCCGATGTCGCCGCGGTGTGGGCGCAGGCCTCGAAGAGCAGGAGTGCCGGTGGCGAAGGCTGACCTGGCGGCTCGCGGGCTGCTGCGGGAATTCCGGATCGACGCCCCGCCGGTCGACCCCTTCGCTCTGGCCGAGCATCTCGGCGTCCTGGTCGTCCCGCAGCGCATGGACGACGACGTCTCCGGCATGCTCCTGCGCAAAGACGGCGCCTGTGTCATCGGCGTCAACGAGGCGCACTCCTTTGAGCGGCGGCGTTTCACAGTGGCACACGAACTGGGACACCTGCGCCTTCACGAGGGACGTCCGCTGATTCTGGACACCGATGCCCGCGTGAACTACCGCGACACGGTTTCGAGCATGGCCACGGACCGTGAGGAGATCGACGCCAACCGGTTCGCCGCGGCGCTGCTTGCCCCGGAGGACATGGTCCGCCGGGCGGCGCAGCACATCAGCTTCCGTACGACGGATGACCTCGTGCGGGTCCTGGCGAAGCGTTTCCAGCTGAGTGAGATGGCCATGACCTACCGTCTGATGAACCTCGGCATCGTCTCCGGCCCCGCTCACTGACACCGCCGGGCCGGGTAGCCGGCCCGGCCCCGCCCCCACCGCCCACCGCCGGCACCGCTCTGCTGCGGACCCTTGGGAGCCACGCCCTTTCCCGCTCCCGCCCCGGCTTCCCCAGCAGCGGCCAAGGAGGAACTGGACCTGCCTCTCTCAGAACCACGCTGAAAGTATGTCAGCCTGACTGACCTTCAAAAAGTGTCTTGCGTCAGTGTCGCTGTGTGTGGTGCACTGGTTACCGCAGAGAGTGAACAATCTCTGCGTGTAAAGGGTGGTTCCTGCTCGGCGTGAGGCCGACGGGACAAGTACACCCCCGGGCGGTACCGCGTACGCGTGCCAGGCCATGCTGGCTGGCAGCGTCGACCGGACCGCACTGGCCCCTTCGATGGTCAGCCGTCACCTGCGGCCCCATCCGCTGATGCCGCGCATCGGCCGACCCTCTGCCCTGTGCCATGGCCGGCCCCCTCCGCGAGGTCACACCAGGCCCTCGCGCATGCACTCACCCTGCCCGCACCCGTGTGCTCTGTCTCGTGGGCAAGCCCCGCGTGCCTTCCCGGTCGCGTCCACATCCCATGCCGTCACAGCTCCCTTCGGCATGCCCCCACACCCCTCCCACCCCCGGGCCTCCAGCAGGCTCGCCGCAGAAAGGAACCCCGTCATGCATTGCCGTAAGAACTTCGAGGCTTTCCTCAAGAACACCGTGAACCTCAGCCAGGCCAAGCTCGCCCTCCTCGACTTCCGCGTCGAGGCCATCTACAAGGCCCTCCAGGCCGATGCCGAACTCGGCCCGCTCGTCCGCGGCAAGAAACCCCAGGGCTCCTGGGCGCAGCGCACCATCATCAACCCCGTCGGCGACAGCGAGTTCGACGCCGACTTCATGCTCCACCTCACCGAGAACACCGAATGGGCTAACAGCCCCAAGACCTACATCGACAAGGTCTACGCAGCGCTCCACCGCCACAGCACCTACGGCACCATGCCCCACACCCGCAAGTGCCGTTGCGTGCAGCTCAGCTACGCCAACTCCATGCACGTCGACATCGTCCCCTACCTCCAGCTGGCCGACGGCCGCGAGGTGATCGTCAACCGTGACGCCAACACCTGGGAGCAGACCGACCCGGCCGGCTTCACCGCCTGGATGCAGACCAAGGACGGCATCGCCAACAGCAACCTGCGCAAGGTCATCCGCCTGATGAAGTATCTGCGCAACCACCGCGGCTCCTTCACCGGCACCCGCTCCATCATCCTCACCACCCTGCTCGGCGAGCGCGTCGAGGAGATCAAGAAGCTCATGGATCCCGGCTGCTACAGCGACGTGCCCACCACCTTGCTCACCATCGTCGAGGACCTCGATCGCTGGCTGCAGGAGCGCCCCTACAAGCCCTCCATTGCTGATCCCTCCGGATCGGGCGTCACCTTCGACCACCGCTGGGACCAGACGACCTACAGCTACTTCCGGGCCCGCATCCATACCCACGCCCGCGAGATCCGCGAAGCCTACGACGAGCCGGACTACGACCGCAGCGTGCGGCTGTGGCGCAAGCTGTTCGGCGACGCCTTCCCCGACCAGCCACGTGCCACCGCCTCCCTCACCCCCACGGCGGCCAAGTTCGCCACCCCCCTGCTGGTCACCACGACCTCCCGCACCGGTCGCGCAGGATGAGCAAGCACAAGCCGCCCGCGGCCCGCCCCACCAGCTCCCAGCGCCGCCTTCTGAAGGAGCTCACCGCGCTGGCAACCGCGCACGAGCCGGACCTACGCCTCACCGGCCGCCCCCGAACCGACGCCGACGGCCTGGTCACCATCCCCCTCAGCGTCCGCACCGACACCATGCCGCACGCTCCAGGAGGACTGCAGCTCAAGCAGAGTGAGGACTTCCTTCTCATTCTGCCCGCCACACCGATGGCGCCGCCCCAGGTGCGCACTACTCACCTACGGTTCGCCGGCACCCCGCATGTCCTGCAGGGTGATCGGCTGTGCCTCTACCTCGACCCGACCCGCGAATGGGACCCCGCCGCCGGAATCACCCCCGTCATTAACCGCCTGTGGCAGTGGCTCACCGATGCCGCAGCCGGCACCTTCGATCCCGCCACCGCGCTCTACCATCCCGTCGGCGGCGTCCTGCACCACACCCCGGGCACTCCCACCGTCGTCGTACGAGAACCCGTCTCCCACCGGCCCGCCACCGCCTGGCTCACCCCGCGCACCACCGACCGGCTCGACCTAACCAACGTCCCCACAGAGTCCCATAGCCACCGCACTCCGATTCTTCCCGTCGACACGCTGCCCTTGGGCGCGGGCAGCACCCTGGCCGAACTCCTCACGCTCGCCCACCCCGACATGGCCCCCGACCCGACAGCCGCCGACACCGCACCCCCAGCGCTGCTGACCGCACTCGCCGCCAGCGCCCTGCGCAACCCGGAAGGCACCGCCCAGCACTTTGTCCTGGCCGTCCGGCATCCAGCCACCCCCGCCGCACCCCCCTTCCTCCTCGCCGGCCGCCTGTCACCCCAGGCCACCGACACGCTGCGCCGCCTCGCCCGCCGCGCGACCCCCAGCCGCCTGGGCACCATGCCCGACGACCTGGCCCACGCCCCCCTCGCCTGGTGCTACCTCTCCGACGAGCGCCCCGAAGTCACCACCCGTCGTGACACGCTCCGCCCCATCCGCGCCCTCCAGGACGCCCACATCCACATCTGGGGCTGCGGCGGCATCGGCTCCTGGGCAGCCGAGATGGCATCCCGATCCGGCGCTGCCCATCTCACCCTCAGCGACCCTGGCCGTGTCACCGGCGGCCTGCTGGTGCGGCAGAACTACACCGAAGAGCACATCGGCATGACCAAGGCGACCGCCCTGGCTTCCCGCCTGCGCTCCATCCGCGACGACATCCGCATCGACATTGCCACCCCGCCCCCTAACCCCGCCCTACTAGCCGCCGCAGACGAAGCTGACCTCATCATCGACGCCACCGTCAGCATCACTGTCGGACGCTTCCTCGACCTCCTCGCCCAGCGACCCCACCGCAAAGCCGTCCTGGCCCAGCTCGCCACAGACAGCCTCACTGCCAGCCTTGGCATCCTCACCCTCGCCGCCCCCGGCACCCCCACCCCCCTCTCTGCCATCGACCACACCGCTGGCGGGCACGTCCTCGACGACCCGGATCTGGAGGCGTACCACGCACTCTGGGACGAACCCGTCCCTGGCGACGAACTCCGCCCCACCCGAGGCTGCTCCACTCCCACCTTCCACGGCTCCGCCGCCGACCTGATGGCAACCACTGCCACCCTGGTCAACCTGGTGGCCACCCAGATGCGCCACCCCATATCCGGGACCCACCTGTGCGCTCAGCCCCACACCGGGACAGTCCCAGCGCACCGCTTCATCCCGTACTCCTGCTGATAACGAGCACTGGCCGCGCCGCTGCACCGTCGGTCCCGCCTTCCCTGGCAGGGCCGACGGACCCTTGAGGCTGCCGGGTGTCGGTACCCCTGGGCCACACCCGAGTGCAGCTCCCGCAGACCCGTGTCGCGGCCGCCTGCCTCCAAGCGTTGAGGAGAGGGCGCCCTACAGGGGGCCGGCGACCGGCCGTACCCAGGTCAGCCGGGAACCCGCCCCACCTCCAAGGTGGGCATGTAGCTGCCCGCCAAACGCTCGTAAATCACCAGCTGCGGATGCACCTGCGGATGGTGCACACGGCCCAGGGCGACAGCCGCGGAGAGGGGAACGGCAGGCAGGACATGCAGGCGGCGCAGCGACTTTGCCTCCCTTTCCAGCCGCGCGAGAAACAACCGCAGCGTTTCCTCCAGCTGCCGCAGGGACGCCCGGCACTGCAGTATGTCCGGGCCGGTTTGAGCGCCCGCTGGGGTGACCTCGTAGCGGCGCAGTGCCGAAAGCCCCTGCGGAATCTCGCAAGGCGCGATGACCCCTGACACGTTCACCACCACGACAGCCTCGCTCTCATCCCGCCCGGCCTGAACCTGGTGAGCTGTGAAATCGGTGACTGGGCCACTCTCGGCTGGCCACGCCCAGGACTGCTCGTATCGGTGGCGCTGGTAGATGTCCGTGGGCACGGTGTCGTCCAAGAGCGACCCGAGGTAGACCAACAACGGTAGCCGCGCGAACCCGAACACGCTCACATGCTGCACCGATTCCCGTTCTATCCCCGGCCGCAGCCGATGACGGACCGCGTCCTCGATGACCGTGGTCGCCTGCCGGTAATAGTGACGGCTTGCCTCAGCTGCAGCCTCCGCGTCCCAGGCAGCGGCTGCCTGCTCACCAGGAGTGTGCCGCAGATCGATCTCCACACCGTGTCGGTTGTAGGACTCCAAGTACAACGGAAACCGGCGGCCTGCCGTCACCGCGTCCGCAGCGGTCTCCCGCGACAGCTCCACCGCGTTGCCGTGCACCGACCCCACCATCCGCACCACCGTGGTGGCCTTCTCCGGCCCCAGCGCGGTCAGGTACCTGACGCGGTCTTCGTGTTCCTGCTTCGCACGGCGCAGCCACTCAACCGTGAACGCATCCAGCGCCGCCTTCGCATCGATCTCCATATGCTGCTGGGCACACAGCAACATGAGATTGTCCGCCTCGTCCCGCAGCGCCTTGTCCAATGGGTCTCCACCGCGCGGCGAGCGCGGATCAGTACTCTGCCCAACGATGTGCGCGACCTCCCCCAGAAGCAGTGTCCGTCCCGACATCGCCCCCTCCAGCAGATACGCGTTGCACAGCATGCACCTGCCTCCACTGCGCACCCATACGACCAGAACCGTATTGCGTGAAGGAATGCTGCGCTTCCCGCCGCCCCCGCTCATCACCACCGCTTCCGTCCCTCCCCGATAGAGCAGACGCTAGACGACATCCCCATGCGCAACACGGACATTTGACAGAGAGCAGCGCACCTCCCTTCCGGGCGACGCCGTGCGAGCTGAGCGGTGTGGTCGAACCTGCCGGGTTCGCCGCCGCAGCCGACTGCGACGTGATCTTTTCCTGCGTCGACAGGCCCTGCCCCCGCGCCGTCCTCAACCTCCTCGCCTACGCCCATCTCATCCCCGTCGTCGACGGCGGCATCGCCGTCGACGCCCGCGGCGGACCCCTGCGCGGCGCCGAATGGCGCGCCCACATCGCCGCCCCCGGCCGCGCCTGTATGGAATGCCTGGGCCAATAGGACCCCGCCCACGTCCAAGACGGACACGAAGAGGGGCCCCGGGTAGATACCCGGGGCCCCTCTTCCCCTGCCGTTAGCGGCGGATGCTGCCCCTGATACTGATGCCACCGCCGGCGAAGGCAATGCCGATGGCGGCGGCCGGTCCGGTCGCTTCGGGGTGGCCGGTCAGGGCGAGGACGACGACGGCGACCAGTGCGGCGATGCCGACGATCACCATGCCTGTCGCTACACGCTGAGACGAGGGCGTGGACGTGGGCTCAGGTTCGGGCGCGGGGGTGCTGGGGGTGCCAGTCACAGCGGTTCTCCTTGTGGGAGCAGGGGGGTGGGCGGCGGACACCTGCGTGGTGTCGTCCGCGTGGAGGTGGTCACCGCGCGGTCGGCTGTGTCTTCCCGGCTCCCTGCGTGAGAGCGTCCCTGAGGGGCCGTGGCCCCGCCTGGGTGGCGTACCAACAAGATAGCTGTGATCGGGGCATGCGATCCCCCGGGTGTCTGCTGGGTGTTCATGGAAGGTTCCTTCTCGGCGAGTTCGTGCGTGACGGCGCGGACTGTGACAGGACGCATGCGCTTACGTCGCGTGCTCACGGAGCCGGCCTGTTCGTGGCCCCGAAGCCGGACGAGAAGCGGGCAGGGGGAAGGCCCGGACCTTTTGGGCCCGGGCCTTCGGCCCTGCTACTGAGTTATGGGGCGGTGGCGCGGATCTGTGACGCCGATGTCCGAGGCGGGCCGGGCATCACGCCCACTCCACGCCGAGCTTCTGTAGCGCGTCGAGTTGTTCGGCGGTGAGTTTGTCCCGCCTCGCGCGGGTGTTGGATACCCACACGCCTAGCTTGATGATCACTGGTTCTGCGTCGCCATCGACTGCGATCTCTTCGGCGTGGCCGCGTGGTACGGGCCGGTCGGCGCCTTCGCGCTCGATCCACTGGGTGAGGGCTGTGAGTCCGCGCTGGAAGGCTTGCTGCGCCTTGCTCGGACCCCTTGCTCCGGGACGGGCCGCCGGGGCCGGAGACGGCGCCTGGGCAGGTTCCACGCCCACCCCGGTCAGCCGCCGCTGCTGCTCTTCGGAGAGCTGTTTCCAGGTGCCCGGCTGGGTTTGCCGCTGGAGCCATCGTCCGATGTCATCGCCGTCCATCAGTACCCCGGGTGAGATGTCGGGCAGGCTGCCGTCGGCGTCGACGAGGTCGGCCAGGACGCGGTGGTGCCGTTGCCAGTCGAGTGGCCAGGGGCAGTTCCAGTCCGGGTCGATCTCCGTCAGCTGCGCCGCGCGCTCCGTGGCCCGCTCTGCATCCTTCCCGAGGCCGTCTTTGCGGCGGAGGTTGGCGAGGAGTTGCCCGACAGCTAGCTGCTCCCCGTCTGCCGCGCCTTCGCCCCAGAGGGCGTCCTGTCGGGGTGCGAGGTGCCCGTGCGCACGGTGGTAGGAGCGGAGTGCGGCGAGTTTGGTTTCCCATGCTTCGTCGCCGGGTTCCCACACCATCCCGGCCTCTGGCATGTCGAGGAGGCTTTTGCGGTGAGGGTCGAGTTCACCTGCCCGCAGCGCTTTTCGCTGTTGATGGGCCCATCGCCCCAGCGGAAATGCCTTCGTCGTCCCGACTGCGGTCTCGGTGTCGTAGGGGACGGCGTGCAGCCCGGTGATGCCGTTCTCGGCCCGCCACCGCAGGAGGGCTTGGTAGCCCTCGAGCCAGACGAGGGACTGGGGGCGGATGACGCGGCAGCGTGTGAGGGCGGCGATGTCGGCGGCGTCGCGGGGAGAGGCGAAGTTGACCACGACCGCAGTGACCCGGTCGACGTCCTGCTGCGCCTCGCTGACCTCCTCGCCGTCCTCACGACGGTCTGCCCCTCCTGCGCCGCTGTCAGACCGGACGTGGATGCGCTGGCGTTCGGTGCCGCGGGTCAGGGCTCGGGAGGCGAGCTGGTCGACCATGCGCTCGGAGTGGGAGCGCATGGCTTGGAGGATGTCGACGAGGGGCTGGTAGCTGGCGGAGGCGACCATGTCCTTAGGGTCTTCCCCGGGCTGCAGGAAGACGGGGATGATGATCCGCGCCGTCTTCACACTGCCGTCGGGGTTGGGCCGCAGTGCCCGCCCGATGTTCTGGACGATGTCGACCTGGGAACTGCGTGACCCGACGATGCACACGGCCTCGACCCCGCGCAGCCCGGTGATGTCGACCCCGACCCCGAGAGCGCGTACGGAGGACAGGAACGCCCGGTGCACTCGCCGGCTCTCGGCGTCGATGCCGTTGGCGAACCGGTGGATCACTTCACGCCGGTGGGCGATGGGATGGTCTCCGCACAGCCAGTCCGCCCACACCCGCCCCGCAGGCACGTGACGCCCGTCCTCCAGCTCGTACAGCTCGGCGTCGATCGACGACGCGGGCAGCTCCTCCGCCCCGGCCAGCGCCGCCACGGAGACCTCAGCCGTATACAGCTCGGCGGCGGTCGCCGGCATCTGCCCGGCGAACGCCGCGGCTTCCTCGACCCGCTGGTGGAACACCATGGTGGTGTGCAGATTCCGCTGCGCCGCGTGCTCGAGCAGTGCGGCCTGGAGCAGGGCCGTGCGCCGGCCGCGCAGAGCGTCCTCGGACAGACCGAGGATCGGGTCGGGGTCACGGATCTCGAGCACGTCGATCTCGAACCCGGCGAGGATCGAGCGTTCCACCGCCTCCGCCAGCCCAAGATCGAAAATCCGGGTGCCGTACGTGCGGGAGTCGTCCTCCATCGACGCGATCACCACCTCCCGCCCGTCCCGCCCCCGCTGCGACCGGGGCGCGGCCAGGATCCGCGGGGTCGCGGTCAGGTAGAGCCGGAAGCCGACAGGGATCCGGCTGTTGTCGTGGATCGCCGCCCACGGCCGCCCCATATCCCCGGCCGTCATGTGCCCCTCATCCAGGACGGCCAGGTCGAACGGAGCCATCCGCTGCCCGTACAACCGCTCCCCGCCCGCCAGAGCGGCCTCCAACGGCCCGCGCACCATTCGCCGACCCGACGGGGCCACGGGATCTTCGCGATCCACGAGAGAGGCGTACGTGGCGAACACGACCACCGGACCGGTTCCAGCCCACAGGGCGAGCTGGATCGGGTTGGTCGTGGTGCGCACTCCGAGCTGCTCCAGGACCTCGTCCTTGTCCACCGAGCAGACCGCAACCATCAGCGCCCGGTGTCCGACCCGCCGCCAGGACTGGGCACTCTGCACGATCAGATCCAGGGTGGGCACCATGACGAGGATCCGGCCCTCGGGGAAGCACTCCAGGGCACTCGCAGCGACTGTGATCGTCTTCCCGGACCCTGTCGCGGACACCCCCATAGCCCGCGCCCCTCCAGCGGGCACAGAGGATCTTGCAGGGAATCCCACCCATTTCCGGAAGGCAGATTTCTGGTCCATCTGATGTTCTCGGAGCTTGATCAAAATTATTCTCCCGGCTGGGGAAGGATCTGCTCGACGGAGACGATCCGGTATCCGCCGTTCTGGTTCGTTCCGCTTTGGCGGCTGAACGAGCGCTGGGCGTGCGCGACGGCGGCGGCTTCTGAGCCGGCGAAGTAGTGCCGGACCATGGGCTGCTCTCCTGCGAGGGCGGCAGCCGGGCGTGCTGTAATCCGGTAGACGCGGTGCCCGAGCCTTTCGACGGGGTCCTGGCCGTCGGTCTGCCCGGCATCGGCACAGTCGTTCTCAAGGCGCTGCAGGCGCTCTTCTTGGTAGCGGACTGCGCGCGGGTCTTCCGACGGCTCGTACACAGACATCCGCTGCTCAGCCATCACACGAGCGATTCGCCGCCATTGATTGTGCTGGAAGGAGGCGATCCAAGCCTCGCTCAGGGCGTGTGGTTCATCCGGCCCAGCGCTCGCGAGAGTCTCGCGTGTCGCAGCGAGACGTACGAGCTCCATGACCTGGTCCAGGTCCAGACCCGTCGCTTTGCCCAGCACATCGAGGCGAGCCAGCTCATAGGGAAGATATTCATAGACAAGCACCGTGAAACCTCACTCGCAGCACTCTGAGGGTGTTGCTCAGTTTCTCCAACATTACATGCTGCATCACCTTGAAAGGCACATCCCCCGAAGCAGCGCACGACCAGCGATGGCAGGACCCGGCATACTGGCCAGTCATGGACAGACGCAGCACACGACGATTGACACTGACGGTCGACGGGGAAACGTTCGAGGTCACAGAGCGACCCGACGAGTTGGGTACATACGACTTCACCTGGCTGTCAGGCCCCAACCCCGGATACGGCTTCACCTCGGCCGTGCAGCCGGCCAGAGCCTTGAGCGAGCCGGAACTACAGTCGTCAGCCCGGGACTTCTTGCAGCAGGTGGACCCAACCACCGGACACATCGAATAACCACCCCCGGCACCCACCTCTGCAGCCAGCCAGACCCGCGTCAACACGCCGAACCAACAGCCGCATACCCCAACAAAAGAGTCCACCAAGGACAGGGAAGCGCAGCGACCTCCGCCACCCGTGGGCTGGAGCACAGCGAAGCCCCGCCCCCGCCCCGCCGCGCGGCTCCCCGGTGCGCAGCCCCCACCAAGCGCCCCTCCCGTTGCCTAAAGCCGCCTTGCCTCATGCTCGTTTCCGTCGTTCACTCCGGGGCACCCGGCGGTCATGGACACCTCAGCGCACACCGAAGAAGCGGTCGAGACTCAGGGCGATGAGCACCATGTCATCCTCAGCGCCGATACCAACGGTGACGGCAAGCCGGATGTGTGGATGACCGACACCACAGGTGACGGCAAAGCCGACCTGTACCAGTTCGACACCACCGGCGACGGACAGGTCGATGTCACCATCGTCGAACGCGCCGAACAGCCCGGCATCGATCGCCTGGTCGTCGAAGGCGACGCTGGCCACCCCCAACAAGCCTGAATTCACCCACCCCGGCCTCTCACACACCCCTGTGCACGCCAGAGCACCGAGGGACACGTGAGAAGCGTTCTCCGGAAAGGAACCCACCCATGCTCGCTATAGCCGCCGCCGTCCTGTTCTTCATCTCCTTCCTGATCAACGCAGCCGACATCGACACCAACGATGTCTTCTCCTCCACGAACATCATGCTCCTCGGCCTCACCGTCCTGGCCCTGCACCTCGCCGGCATCGGAGCCGCCCGCACCAGCCACACGACCACCAGCAGACGCCGACCCTGGTCCCGCTCCTGACCCCCCCGTAACCAGCCAGGCCCGCGACAGCGGGCCCCAAGGGCCTGAAGGCGCAGCCGGAAGGACCGCCAGGCGGGGGAGCGGAGCGGACCCGCCTCGCCAGACTGGAGCGAAGCGGAAGCCTGGCAGCGGGACGAAGTCCCGCAGCTCCGGAAGCGCAGCGGACGGAGCATCAACCCAACTGCGCAGCAGTCGGGTTGAGCGGGACGCGCAGCGTCCCGCCAGCGCTCCCGCGGAGCGGGAGCGCAACACCCGCGCGCAGCGCGGGTGTTCGCTCGCACATCGCGCAGCGATGTGG